>NZ_MOLY01000036.1 GCF_001956315.1 Sphingomonas montana
AACGACAGGGGTCAATCCAGAAATTGCAGTTTTGTGGCAAATGATCCAGGAAGTGGCCCCAGAAGCGGGATTCAGCGGCCTCACGGCACCAACATAGGACAAGACAAAACCAGGCGAAGCGAGCCTCAACCGGCGAATCGCGCATGACCCGATTCGGACGCGCCCGCTGCCAACGCTCCCACACGCAAAAGCGTAGTGATAGTGGATCCTGACCTCCGTCAGGATGACAGGGAGAGCTGTGTGCGATCCTGGAACAGCGTTGGCCGCTCCGGTCCTAGTCTGAACGGTTGCCCGGAGCAGACCGGACCTGGAGACAACCGTACCGTCTAGGCCCCAGCCTGCGCCGGGGTACGGACCAAGGGGCAGACGCAGGTGCTGCAAAGTTCACCCATCTCGCGTATCCTGCCCGCATGACCGATCTCGCCACCTTCGTCGCCGGCCTGCCCAAGGCCGAACTGCATCTTCATATCGAGGGTTCGCTCGAACCCGAGCAGATGTTCGCCTTCGCACAGCGGAACGGCGTCACGATTCCTTACCCAGATGTGGACGCCGTGCGGGCCGCCTATGCGTTCGGGAACCTCCAGGATTTCCTCGACATCTACTATGCCGGCGCGGACGTGCTGCGGACCGAGGCGGACTTTCGCGAGCTGGCCGGTGCCTATTTCGCGCGGTGCGCCGCGGATCATGTGGTCCATACCGAAATCTTCTTCGATCCGCAGACGCATACCGCGCGCGGTATCCCGATCGGCACGGTGATCGCGGGACTGCTGGCCGGGATGGCCGATGCGGAGGCCGAGCACGGCATCTCGTCACGGCTCATCCTCTGCTTCCTCCGTCACCTGGACGAGGCGGACGCCTTCGCCACGCTGGACGCCGCCCGCCCCTGGCTTGACCGGATCGCCGCGGTCGGGCTCGACTCGTCGGAGCAGGGCCATCCCCCGTCGAAATTCGCGCGCGTCTTCGCCGCTGCGGCGGAACTCGGCCTGAAGCGGGTCGCGCATGCCGGCGAGGAAGGCCCGCCGGCCTATGTCACGGAGGCGCTCGACCTGCTGCATGTCGATCGGCTCGACCATGGCAACCGTTCGCTGGAGGATCCGCTGCTCGTCGCCCGGCTGGCGCGGACGGGGATGACGCTGACCGTCTGCCCGCTGTCGAACCTGAAGCTGTGCGTCGTGCCCGATATCGACGCGCATCCGATCGACCGGATGCTCCGGCTCGGCCTGCGCGCGACGATCAATTCGGACGATCCCGCCTATTTTGGCGGCTATGTGAACGATAATTTTTATGCGGTCGCGGCCTCCGGGCGCCTGACGCGCGACGATTTCGTCACGCTGGCGCGCAACAGTTTTCTGGGGTCATTCCTGCCCGATGCGGACGTGGCCCGCCATCTGGCGGCGATCGACGCCTATGTTGCCGCGCATCCCTAAGCCCGTATCGCCCTGGGAACCGACCGCCATGCCAACCTTCTCCTCGATATCGCACGATGCGTTCCTTGCCGCGATCGACACGCTCGCCACCACGCTGGCGGCCGACGACTGGCAGCCGGATCATCTGGTCGGCATCGGCCGCGGCGGCCTGGTTCCTGGCACGTTCCTGTCGCACGCCACCGGGGTGCCGCTGCTGACGATCGATCTGTCCGCTGGCGTCGCGGACTTCGGCGATGCGCTGGTCGATCGGCTGGCGGCGCGGACGGCGGACGGCGCGCGCCTGCTGTTCGTCGACGATATCAACGACAGCGGCGCGACGATCGCCCGGCTGCGGGAGCGGACGGTGGCGGCCGGCGCCATCCCAGCCAATATCCGTTTCGCGGTCCTGATCGACAATATCCGTTCCACCGCCACGGTCGAATATCGCCACCGCCGAATCGATCGTAGCGTGAACAAGGACTGGTTCGTCTTCCCATGGGAGGCGGTCGCCCCGCAGGCGCGCCTTGCCGCCGATGCCAATGCGGTGCCCGGCCGGATCGCGTGACAGGCGGCCGCGGATTGCCGCCCGACTTCCGGTCCGTCCCGCGATGGCCTATTGCGCGGCCCACCATGTCGATCCTTGCCACCCATGCCGCCGATCTGGCGGGCCTTGCCGATCGTGGACGCGCGCGCCGGCTGATCGCGCGGTCCGGCACAGACCTGTCGTCCAACGACTATCTCGGGCTTGCCGCTTCGCCCGTCCTGACGCGGGCCGTCGCCGATGCGCTCGCCCGCGGCGTGCCGGTCGGCTCCGGCGGATCGCGCCTGCTGCGCGGCAATCACCCCGAACATGAGGCGCTGGAGGCGGAGGCCGCGGCCTTCTTCGGGTCGGAACAGGCGCTGTATCTGTCGAGCGGATATGCCGCCAACGTCGCGCTGTTCGCGACGCTGCCGCAACGGGGCGACCTGGTCGTTCACGACGCGCTGATCCACGCCAGCGCACATGAAGGGATGCGTCTCGGCCGGGCCGAGGTCCGCGCCGCCGCGCATAACGACACCGGCGCGGTCGCAGAGACGATCACCGCGTGGCGTCGCGCGGGCGGCACCGGTCGCGTCTGGATCGCGGTCGAAAGCCTCTACAGCATGGACGGCGACCGCGCGCCGCTGGCCGACCTCGCCAGGTTGGCCGACACCCACGACGCCTTCCTGCTGATCGACGAGGCGCACGCCACCGGCGTGTTCGGCCGCGGCGGACGCGGGCTGGCGGACGGGATCGACGGGCGCGACAATGTCGTCGTGCTGCGGACCTGCGGAAAGGCGCTCGGCTGCGAAGGGGCGCTGGTCTGCGCACCCGCGATCGTCTGCGACTTCCTCGTCAACCGGGCGCGCGGGTTCATCTTTTCCACCGCCCCCTCCCCGCTGATGGCCGCCGCCGCCCGCGCCGCGCTCCGCCTGCTGGCCGACGAACCCGAACGCCGCGTCCGCCTCGCCGCGCTGGTGGCGGAGGCGGGCCGGTTGCTCGAACCATTCGGCGCGACGGTCACCGGATCGCAGATCCTGCCGCTGGTGCTCGGCGAAGATGTCCGCACGATGCAGGTCGCGGGCCGGCTCCAGGCCGCCGGGTTCGACGTCCGCGGCATCCGCCCGCCGACCGTCCCCGCCGGCACCGCGCGGCTCCGCCTGTCGATCACCGCCAATATCGATGCGGACGATCTGGCGGCACTGG
Organism: Sphingomonas montana; assembly: GCF_001956315.1. GTDB lineage: Bacteria > Pseudomonadota > Alphaproteobacteria > Sphingomonadales > Sphingomonadaceae > Sphingomonas_R > Sphingomonas_R montana. The sequence goes on from NZ_MOLY01000036.1 coordinate 3,133, forward strand.
CGGCGGCACTTCCGGCGGCGCTGGCATGAGCGCGATCGTCGTCACCGGCACCGATACCGGCATTGGCAAGACGGTGTTCGCCGCCGCGCTCGCCGGTGCGCTCGGTGCGCGGTACTGGAAACCGGTCCAGGCCGGGCTCGACGAGGCAGGCGACAGCGCCACCGTCGCCACGCTCTCCGGCCTGCCCGCCCCCCGCATCCTGCCCGAGGCGTACCGGCTCAACACCCCCTGCTCGCCCCACCGGGCGGCGGAACTGGACGGCGTCGCGATCGATCCGGAACGGCTGGCGTTGCCGACGGTCGCGGGGCCGCTGGTGGTCGAGGGTGCCGGCGGCGTGCTGGTCCCGCTCACCCGCACCCTGCTCTATGCCGATCTGTTCGCCCGCTGGGCCACACCCGTCATTCTGGTGGCCCGCACCGAACTAGGTACGATCAACCATAGCCTGCTGTCGATCGAGGCCTTGCGCGCACGCGGCGTGCCCGTCCTGGGCATCGCCTTCGTCGGGTCGGGCAATGCCGACAGCGAGGCGACGATCTGCGCCATCGGCGGCGTACGCCGGCTGGGGCGGCTGCCGATCCTGCCGGTGCTCGACCGCGAAACGCTTGCAGCCGCGTTCGCTGCCAATTTCGCTATCGCCGACTTCGAACCGAAGGGCCAACCCGTTCACCGTCATCCTGACGGACGTCAGGATCCGTTGTCACGCCGCACGGATCAGCCGTGACCGGCGTGCCGACAACGCCCGGCGTTCGCCCGTCCGCCGCCACCGGAAAGCACAACCGCCAAGGACCCCCGCAATGACCTCCCCCGTCTGGCACCCCTTCACCCAGCACGGCCTCGGCGCTCCGATCCCGACGGTCGTCCGCACCGAAGGGGCCGCGCTCCACACCGCGGACGGCCGGCGCGTGGTGGATGCGATCTCTTCCTGGTGGGTCACGACGCACGGCCACAGCCACCCGCGCATCATGGCGGCCATCGCCGAACAGGCGGCCACCATGGACCAGATCATCTTCGCCGGCTGGACCCACGAACCGGCCGAACGACTCGCCCGCGATCTGGTCGCGATTATGCCCGAGGAACTGTCGCACGTCTTCTACAGCGACAGCGGGTCGACCGCGGTCGAGGTCGCGCTGAAGATGGCGCTTGGCTACTGGGCCAATATCGGCGCGCCCCGCCACCGCATCCTGATGCTGGAACATAGCTATCATGGCGACACGATCGGCACGATGTCGGTCGGTGCGCGCGGCGTGTTCAACCGCGCCTATGCGCCGCTGCTGTTCGATGTCGGCACGGTGCCCTTCCCGGAACCCGACGCGCATCAGGCGACGCTCGACGCGCTGGACAGGCTGTGCGGCGGCCCCGAACCCGCCGCCGCGTTCATCGTCGAACCGCTAGTCCTGGGTGCTGGCGGCATGAAGCTCTATCCACCCGCGCTGCTGGCCGAAATGCAGAGGATCTGTGCGCATCACGGCGTGCTGTTCATCGCGGACGAGGTCATGACCGGCTGGGGCCGCACCGGCACGCTGCTCGCCTGCGAACAGGCCAGCATCGTCCCCGACATCCTGTGCCTGTCGAAGGGACTGACCGGCGGCGCGGTCCCGCTGGCTGTCACGCTGGCGACCGACGCGATCTTCGACGCGCATCTGTCGGACGATCGCGCGCGCATGTTCTTCCATTCGTCCAGCTACACCGCCAACCCGATCGCCTGCGCCGCTGCGGTCGCCAATCTGGGGATCTGGCGCGACGAACCGGTCCGCGCCCGCATCGCCGACCTGGGCGCGCGCCAGCAGGCCCGGCTCGATCGGATCGCCACCCATCCCGCAATCCGCAACCCCCGCCGCCTCGGCACGATCGCCGCGTTCGAGATCACGCAGACCGCGGGCGCGGACCACGAAGGCTATCTCTCCGCGATCGGCCCGGCGCTGATGGCACATGCCGGCACGCACGACGTCCTGCTCCGCCCGCTGGGCGACACGGTCTACGTCATGCCGCCCTACTGCATCGGCGATGCCGATCTGGACGCGGTGTACGGCACGGTAACGAGCTTCCTGGAGGGTCGCCGTTCGTAACGACGTCCCACGCCGCGGACCCTGGATTCCGGACACCCCCAACCCGTTTGGTTCGAGCCTGTCGAGAATCCTGCGCCAGGGCTCGAACCAAAGGGGGTCGGAATGAGGTTCAGACCCGGACTATCCCCAACACCCGTCCATCCCGAGCGCAGTCGAGGGACCCCTTCGAGCGAAGCCGAGAAGCACGAAGTTCGGACACCCGGCTACGCTCGGGACGAACGGATCAACGAGGACGCACCCGAAACCCTCACCCCCGCCGGTGCATCCCCGCCGCCACGCGGCGCGCCCGCCGCTTGTACCACCAGACCATCACCCCGGTGGCCGACAGCATCGCGACCGCCAGCCCCAGCAGCACCGCCAGCACGCGCGTCGCAACACCGCCCACCCGGCCGGCGTGGATCGGCAACTGCACCCGTTCCACCACGTCGCCCGCGCTGCCGCCGGTCGCGGTCTGCACCGACACCACGGCCGCCGTCGCGCGGTCGACATAGACCCACGCCTGCCCCACGCCGGCCGCTTCCTGCTGCCCGAACGACACGCCGTACAGCCCGATCTCCGGCCCCAGGAACAGGCCTGACGTCCGTGTCGCGATCCCCGCCGCCATGGCCGCGCGGGTCGCGGCGGCCAGCGCGCGATCGAACGACACCGACGGCACCTCCGCCGCGGCGGCCGTCCGCCCCTCCCACGGATGCGGCGATAGCGGCGAGACGCGTGCCACCACCGGCTCGAACACCTCGGCCGACAGCGTCAGCGCGACCCCGCTGACCGCCATCGCGATCATCAGCCCCCACGCCCACAGCCCGCCGGCGCGGTGCAGGTCGTAGGTCCGCCGTTCCGCCCGGACATGCCGTTTCAGGACCCAGGCGCGCCGCCACTGCCCCCAGCGCAGGCTGCGGGGAAGGGTCAGCCAGAACCCCGTAAGTCCGTGGACCAGCCACGCCAGCGCGACGATGCCCAGCAGGATCGCCCCCACCCGCCCCGGCAGGAACAGCGAACTGTGCAGCGTATGGACGAACGGCAGCGCGGTCGCCCGGGTCAGCGTCCACCCGCCATAGCGCCGCCGCCCGTTGATCGCCCCCGTCGCCGGATCGACGAACATCTGGTCATAGTCGCGCACCGCCGCCGCCCCCGTCACCGGGTCGGGCTTCCAGTCGACCCACACGTCGAGCGCCCCCGCCGTCCCGATCGGGATCCATCGCGCGGTAACGCGTGCGTCCGCCGCCGTTACCCGGTCCGCGATCGTCTGCGGCGACAGCGCGGGACCCGGCGTCGTATGCCACAAGCCGGGGTTCAGCCACGCATCCAGTTCGCGCTCATATACCAGCGCACTGCCGGTCAGCCCCAGCAGGACGAGCCACCCGGCCAGCGCCAGCCCGACATAGCGGTGCAGCCGCACGAAAAAGCCGCGAACACCGGGACCACCACGGGTCATGCGTCGGAACTTCGGGTCAGATCGGGGCGCCTCAGAACCGGCGCGTCAACGTCGCGATCACCTGCCGCGACTGACCGAAGAAGCAGCCGATATCGCTGTTGCAGCGCCCGGCATAGCGTTTGTCGAACAGGTTCGTCCCGTTCACCGCGACCCGCCAGTCGCCCAGATCGTAGCGCAGCACCGCGTCGAACAGCGTCGACCGCCCGGTATCATACACCGTCGCCACGAACGGCCCGGGCAACGCCCCCGGACTGTTCGACAGGTAGCGTACGCCGCCACCCAGCCCCAAGCCGGCCAGCGCCCCGTCGCGGAACGAATAGTCGACGAACGCCGACGCCTTGTGCTTGGGCTGCGCGAACAGCCGCGCGCCGACCTGTCCGTCCACGTTGCTGCGCGTCACCCGCGCATCGGCATAGGTATAGGATGCGTTGATGCTCAGCCGGTCGCGGATCCGCGTCACCGCCTCCAGCTCGACCCCCTCGACCGTCGCCTGGCCCGTCTGGACGTTGAACATGGCGTTGGTCGGGTCCGGCGTCACGACATCATTCTGCCGCAGGCGGTAGACCGCGGCAGTCGCGAACAGTTTCACGTCGGACGGCAGCCCCCGCGCATCATATTTCAGGCCTGCTTCCCACTGCTTCCCCGTCGTGGGCTGGAACGTGCGCCCGTCCATCCCCGCGCCCACGACCGGCTGGAACGACGTGGCGTAGCTGACATAAGGCGCGAGCCCCGAGTCCGCGACATAGGACCCGCCCACCCTGTAGCTGAACTTGTCCTGCTTCGCGTTCGACGCGCGCCGGTAATCCGCCGTCCGGGTCCAGTCCTGCCGCCCGGACAGCGTCAGCACGAACCGGTTATATTTCAGCTGGTCCTGCACATAGATGCCGGTCTGGCGCAGCCGCTGGTCGGTCTGGAGCGTCAGGTCGGGCGTCACGATCGCCGCCTGGCCGTACACCGGCGAGAACAGGTCGATCGACGATGCCGGGCCGAAGCCGAACGCCGACGCCTCGCGGTAATTGCGATAATCCAGGCCCAGCAACAGGCTGTGCTGCACCGGCCCGGTCCAGCGCGTCGCCTCCAGCCGGCTGTCCACCGCGAACTGCGCGACATCGTCCTGATAGGGGAAGTTCGACCGCGTCACGGTGCGGTTGTCCGCGCCCAGACCGCTGGCATAGATCGTCCGCTGGTCCTCATGATATTCCGACCAGCGCGCATTCTGTGTGAACCGCGCGTCCGTCCCGAAATCATGGACCAGTTCGTACCCGGCCGAAAACTGTTCGCGCCGGTAACTGTTATAATCCGGCTCGCCCAGGTTCACGCTGCGCGGCACGTCGCCCGCCGGATTGTCGCGCAACACGCCCAGCACCGGCAGGAACCCGTTCGTGTCGCCGTCGATGCGGTCATACTGATAATGCCCCAGCCCGGTCAGCACCGTGTCCGGCCCGATATCCACCGCCAGCGCCGGCGCGACGTAGGCGCGCTTGGCGTGGACGAAATCGGTCTGACTGTCGCGATCGCGGTATAGCCCGGTCACCCGCGCGCGCAGCCCGTCCGTCACCGTGCCGGTCAGCGTGCCGGCCGCCTGCTTGAAATCGTCGTTGCCGTATTTGACCTGCAATTCGCCACCGAACGCCGCGTCCGGCCGCCGGCTGGTCAGGTTGTACAACCCGCCCGGCGGGTTCGTGCCGTACAGCACCGACGCCGGACCCTTCAGCACCTCCAGCGACTGGAACCCGTACAGATCGATCCCGATATTGGTGATCGACGCGCTCACCGGCGCCTGCAACCCGTCGATATACTGCACCGGCACGAAGCCGCGCACCGTCAGGAAATCATAGCGCAGGTCCGGCCCGTAATTCTCGCCGGTGATGCCCGCGGTGTAGCGAACCGCCTGCTGCACATCGATGAAGTTCAGCAGGTCGATCTGGTCGCGCGTCACGACAGATATCGATTGCGGCACCTCGATCAGCGGCGCGTTTGTCTTGGTGCCCACGCTGGTCGTCACGGGTACGAAGTTCGGCGCGATCACGACCACGCTGTCCGCCGCTTCGCCACCCACTTCGCCAGCGGCCCCGGTCGTCTGCGCCGACAGCGGGGCGGCAAGGAGTGTCGTGGCAAGCACGATCGCGGCAAGACGGGTTCTCATTCCCGCCCCCTGCTCGTGTTGCGAATGAAGATCAATAGCGGTTAGCGGCAAAAACCGTTGCGCCAAGCGGGGTGACGCATCGCTGCAACATTGGTAGGTCGACGCGCATGATCCTCGTCATCGACAATTACGACAGCTTCACCTGGAACCTCGTCCACTATCTCCAGGAACTGGGGGCGGAGGTGGAGGTGGTCCGCAACGACGCGATCGGCGCGGGCCAGGCGATCGGCACCGGCGCGGACGCGTTCCTGATCTCCCCCGGCCCCTGCACGCCGAACGAGGCGGGCGTCTCGCTCGACCTCGTCGCCGCGGCGGCGGACGCGGGCAAGCCGCTGCTCGGCGTCTGCCTCGGCCACCAGGCGATCGGTCAGTATTTCGGCGGTCGCGTGGTCCGCGCGGGGCAACTGATGCACGGCAAGACGTCCCCGATCGACCATGACGGCAGTGGCCTGTTCGCGGACCTGCCCACGCCCTTCATCGCCACCCGCTACCACTCGCTGGTGGTGGAGGACGTGCCCGACACGCTGACCGTCAACGCGCGCACCGCCGACGGCGTCGTCATGGGCTTTGCCCACCCCACGCTGCCGATCCACAGCGTGCAGTTCCACCCCGAAAGCATCGCCACCGAACATGGCCACGCCATGCTCGCCAACTTCATGCGGATCGCCGGCATCCCCGTGCGCGAACGGCCATGACGACCGTCGCGCTGCTCCCCGATACCGACAGCCCGCTTGACCACGCCACCGCACTCGCCGCATTCGGCGACATGCTCGACGGTCGCGTGCCCGATGCACAGGCCGCCGCCTTCCTCACCGGGCTCACCGTCCGCGAGGAAACCGCGATCGAGATCGCCGCCGCCGCCCAGGCCCTGCGCGAACGCATGATCCCGGTCTCGGCGCCCGCCAACGCGATCGACGTCTGCGGCACCGGCGGCGACGGCAGCCACAGCCTCAACGTGTCCACCGCGGTCGCGATCGTCGTCGCGGCCTGCGGCATCCCCGTCGCCAAACACGGCAACCGCGCCGCCTCGTCCAGCGCCGGTGCGGCCGACACGCTGGAGGCACTCGGTCTCGATCTCGACCGCGCCTCCGCGATCGCGGAGGAGACGCTCGACACGATCGGCATCGCCTTCCTGTTCGCGCAGAAGCATCACCCGGCGCTCGGCCGGCTCGCCCCCGTCCGCCGCGCGATCGGCCGCCGCACGATCTTCAACCTGATCGGCCCGATCGCCAACCCGGCGCGTGTCCGCCGCCAGCTGATCGGTGTCGCCCGACCGGACTTTCTGCCGACCTATGCCGCCGCGCTCCGCCTGATCGGCGTCGACAGCGCGATGATGGTAGCGGGCGACGAGCCGCTCGACGAACTGTCGGTCTGCGCACCCTCCACCGCGATCCGCATCGGTGCCTGCGGCGACCGGACCGAACGGATCACCCCGGCCGACGCCGGCCTGCCGACCTATGGCCCGGACGACTTGCGCGGCGGCGACCCGGCCTACAACGCCGCCGCGCTCACCACGCTGCTGGCCGGCGCGCCCGGCGCCTATCGCGACGCCGTGCTGCTCAACACCGCCGGCGCGCTGATCGTCGCGGATGCCGCGTCCGACTGGACCGAAGGCGCCGCCCTTGCCGCCGACGCGATCGATAGCGGCCGCGCCGCCACCCTCCTCTCCCGCTGGATCGCCGCCTGATGTCCGACCGCCTCCGCGAAATCTGCGCCACCACCCGCACCCATGTCGCCGCGATGAAGGCCGCGCTGCCGCCGTCCGAACTCGCCGCCCGCATCGCCGCCGCCACGCCGCCTCGCGGCTTCCGCGCCGCGCTCGACGCAAAGGTCGCGGCCGGCGGCTACGGCCTGATCGCGGAGATCAAGAAGGCCTCCCCCTCCAAGGGCCTCATCCGCGAGGATTTCGATCCGCCCGCCCACGCGCGCGCCTATGCCGCCGGCGGGGCCGCCTGCCTCTCGGTCCTGACCGACCGGCCGTATTTCCAGGGCGACGACGTGTACCTCGTCGCCGCCCGCGCCGCCGTGACGATCCCCGCGCTCCGCAAGGACTTCATGGTCGATCCGTGGCAGGTGGCCGAAGCGCGCGCGCTGGGTGCCGACGCCATTCTCATCATCGTCGCCGCACTCGACGACGCGCAGATGACCGAGATTGAGTCCGCCGCGATCGACCACGGCATGGACGTGCTGGTCGAGGTCCACGACCGCACCGAACTCGACCGCGCGCTTGCGCTGCGGAGCCGGCTGATCGGCGTCAACAACCGCGACCTGCGCGACTTCTCGGTCGATCTGGCGCGGACCGAGGAACTGGCCGGCCTTGTGCCCGCCGGCACCACGCTCGTAGCCGAAAGCGGCATCACCGGTCCGGCCGACGTTGCCCGGCTGGCCGCGCACGGCATCCGCTGCTTCCTCGTCGGCGAAACGCTCATGCGCCATGCCGACGTCGAATCGGCGACCCGCGCGTTGCTGACGGCATGACCACGCTCACCCACCTCGACGACCGCGGCGCCGCCCGCATGGTCGACGTCACCGCAAAGCCCGACACCCGCCGCTCGGCCACGGCCAGCGGCCACATCGCGATCGCGCCCGCCGCGCTCGCCGCAATCCGCGACGGCGCGGTGGCGAAGGGCGACGTCCTGGCCGTCGCGCGCATCGCCGGCATCATGGCCGCCAAGCGCGCGTCCGACCTCATCCCGCTCTGTCACCCGCTCCCGATCGGCGGCGTCACGATCGACCTGGAACTGGCCGACGCGGGCATCACCGTCACTGCCACCGTCGTCACCACCCACGGCACCGGCGTGGAGATGGAAGCGATGACCGCCGTCTCGGTCGCCCTCCTGACGATCTACGACATGGCGAAAGCCCTCGACCGCGCCATGACCATCGGCCAGGTCCGGCTGCTCGCCAAATCCGGCGGCCGCTCCGGCGACTGGCACGCGGCGTGAAATCGCTCTCCAATTCCTCCATTCGGTTCGAGCGTGTCGAGAACGGGCCACCCTCCACCACCCCGTTTGGTTCGAGCCTGTCGAGAACCGTGTGCAGGGTTCTCGCCAGCCTCGAACCAGACGGGGTGGCTGAAGCATGACCCTCCTCCCCGTCCCCGAAGCCCTCGCGCGGCTACTCGCGCTGGCCCCCGCGCTGGAGACCGAACAGGCGCCGCTCCTCGCGGCACTCGACCGCACGCTGGCCGCCCCAATCCACGCCACCCGCACGCAACCGGCCGCCGACCTGTCCGCTATGGACGGCTACGCGCTCCGCTTCGCCGAACTGCGCCAGCCGCTGACCGTCACGGGCGAGGCCGCCGCCGGTGTCGCCCCCTTCGCCATCGCACCGGGTCACGCCGCGCGGATCTTCACCGGCGGGGCCGTGCCGGACGGCGCCGACGTTGTCCTGATCCAGGAGGAAGCGATCCGCGACGGCGACCGGTTGACACTCGGTGGCGAAGGCCCACCCGCCCCCGGCGCGCACATCCGGCGAAAGGGGTCGGACTTCACGACCGGCGATCTGCTGCTGCCGGCCGGAACCGTCGTTACCCCCGCGGTCGTGGCCCTGGCGGCGGCCGCCGGCCACGCCCTGCTGCCCGTCTTGCGCCGGCCACGGATCGTCATCCTGTCGACCGGCGACGAACTGGTTCCGCCCGGTACGCCCGCGACCGGCATCCAGCTTCCCTCGTCCAACGCACCGATGCTCGCCGCCCTCCTCGCCCGCCTGCCGGTCGAGGTGCAGGACCGCGGCATCGTTCGCGACGACCTGCCCACACTCACCGCCGCCTTCCGCGATGCCGCGGCCTGGGCGGACATCATCGTCACCACCGGCGGCGCCTCGGTCGGCGATCACGACCTCGTCCGCCCGGCGCTGGTCGCCGCCGGTGCGGAGATAGATTTCTGGCGGCTCGCGCTGAAACCCGGCAAGCCGCTGATGGCCGGGCATATCGGCGCGACGGTCGCGCTCGGCCTGCCCGGCAATCCGATCTCGGCCTATGTCACGGCGCTTCTGTTCCTGCTGCCGCTCGCCGCCCGGCTTGCCGGCGCGGATCATCTGCTCCCTCCGCCGGAAACGATGCCGCTCGCCACGCCGCTGCCCGCCACCGGCCCGCGCCGCGAATATGTCCGCGCCGCGGACCGCGAGGGGGCCGCCTGCCCGTTGACCGGTCAGGACAGCGCCGCCCTCCGCCGGCTGCCGGAGGCCGCTGTGCTGGTCCTGCGCGATGCCCACAGCCCGCCCGCGGTGGCCGGCGCGATGGTGACGGTCGTTCGCATCGCTTGACAGGGGTCGATCCTGTTCCTACACGTTCCCCGTTCGTTCCTTCGAAGGGGTCCAGCAATGCTCACGCGCAAGCAGCATGAGTTGCTCAGTTTTATCAGCGACCGTCTCGGCGAAACCGGCGTGTCGCCCTCGTTCGAGGAAATGAAGGAGGCGCTCGACCTGAAATCCAAGTCCGGCGTCCACCGGCTGGTCAGTGCGCTGGAAGAACGCAATTTCATCCGCCGCCTGCCCAACCGCGCCCGCGCGCTGGAAGTGATGCGCCTGCCCGAAGGCATGAAGCCGCTCGCGGCCGCGCCGCGCAGCCCGGCGATCGTCGCGCCCCGTGCGCCGATGCCGATTCTGGCCGCCGCCAACGACGTGCTCGACATCCCGCTGCACGGCCGCATCGCCGCCGGCCTTCCGATCGAGGCGATCGAGGGGCAGAGCATGTTGTCCGTCCCTGCCGCCCTGCTCGGCCCCGGCGAACATTATGCCCTGGAAGTGTCCGGCGATTCGATGGTCGAGGCGGGCATCCTCGACGGCGACTACGCCCTTGTCCGCCGGCAGGAGGAGGCGCGCGAAGGCGACATCGTCGTGGCCCTCGTCCACGAACATGAAGCGACGCTGAAATATTGGCGCCATGAAGGCGAACTCGTCCGCCTCGACCCCGCCAACCGCGCCCACGACCCGCAACGCTACGCCCCCGACGAAGTCCGCGTCCAGGGCCGCCTGGCCGGCCTGCTCCGGCGCTACTGACCCTGCTGCATCAGCCCGGAATGGTATTCGGGACCTGTTGCGCTGCCCCTTGACGGGGACCCATCAAACAACATCGCGCAACGAAGCCCTCTCCCGCCTTCGCGGGAAAGGGTGGGGTGAGGGTCTGCTGACCTTCTACCTTCCGCAATCGAAAACTATCGCCCATCATCAGAAACCAAGTCCGGCGTCCGGCGTCAACAACGCTCACTGTCCCGCCTCCTCGCCAGCAGTCCGCGTGACCCGCGCCGACAGCCCGCCGCCCCGCATTTTGCGCGAATGAAGCGCATCACCCGGCCTGAACTGTCGATCACGCCGCCCGTACCTCGTCCGCACCACCGCCACCGGCACCCAGGGATGCGCATCCCCCGCCCGCCGCACCGTCCGTACCTTCGCCGCGGTCAGGTCGATCGCCAGCCCCCCGGTCCGGGCCAGCAGCCCGCGATCCGCGCGGATCCAGCGCGGCGTGCAGCTTCGCGGCAGATACCGGTCGCTGACCACGATATCGGCCGCGGCGCACGCCCGGTTCATCTCGGCGATGGCGACCAGATAGGCGCTCCGCGTCGCCAGCAGCCGCCAAGTCCGCCCGCCACGCACGATATCGGCCACGCACAGGTCCGCGCTGCACGCCCCGCCCGCCACGCTCTCGAATTCGCCTGCCTCCGCGCTCACCCCGGCATTCTCGCCCAGCAGCCCGCGGACATAGTCCCCCGCCCGCGGCCGCAGCAGCGCCAGCGATCCGTCCCGCCCACGCAACGCCAGATGCCGCCCGTCGCCCGTCACCAGCAGGTCGGGTGCCGGTGTCGCCAGCGCCCATGTCGCCCCGACTGCCAGCGGCACCAGCCCCAGCCGCCGCCACCGCGTCCGCCACAGCGCGATCCACAGCCCGCCCGCCACCATCGCCGCATAGGCCCCGTCCGGCATTGCGGGCAGCGCCTGCACCGATCCCGGCGCCACCGCGACCGCGCGCGACAGCCACAGCAGCCCGTCCGTCGCCATCCCCGCGATCCACCATGCCGGCCGCCCCAGCCCCGCGGTATCGAGCAGCAAGGCCATCGCCTCCGCCGGCATGATGACGAAGGTGGTCAGCGGGATCGCGACGATGTTCGCCGCCGCCCCGTACAGCCCGGCCTTGTGGAAATGATATAGCGCGATCGGCATCAGTGCGATCTCCACCACCACGCCCGTCGCCAGCAGCATTGCCAGCGCGCGGCCCCAGCGGCGCACCATTCCCGCCTCGTTGGCGGCGGACAGTCGCCGTGCGAGCGGCCATTCCGCGAACGCCACGATCGCGGTGACCGCGGCGAAACTCAGCTGGGAACTCGCCCCCGTCACCGCCTCCGGCCACAATGCCAGCACGAATAGCGCGCCCGCCGCCACCAGCCGCAGCGTCACCGCCTCCCGCCCGATCGCGATCCCCGCCAGCACCAGGATCGCGGCCACGCAGGACCGGATCGTCGGCACTTCCGCCCCGGTCAGCAACGTGTACCCCACCCCCATGCCCGCGCCGCACCCCGCCGCGATCAGCGGCAGCGGAAACCGCAGCGCGGCCCACGGACTGAACGCCAGCAGCCGCAGCACGATCAGCATCGTCGTCGCCACCACCGCGGTCACGTGCAGCCCGCTGACCGACAGCAGATGTGCCAGCCCGCTGCGCCGCATTGCCTCCGCCTCCGCCAGCGGCAGAGCGCCCTGGTCGCCGGTCGCCAGCGCGGTCGCGAAACCGCCCGCCGCACCCGGCAGCCGCGCCTGGATATGCGCCGACAGCCGCGCCCGCGTCGCGGCCAGCCCGTCATGCGTGACCGGGGCGGCCTGCACCACGCGGATGCCGGGCAGCGCCTTGCCCGTAGCACCGATCCGCTGGAACCAGGCGACCCGCGCAAAGGCATAGCCGCCCGGCACCGCCGCATCGGCCGGCGGCATCAACCGCGCGCGCAGCGCCAGCCGCGCCCCCGGTGCCAGCCCCGCCGGCACGTCCGCGTCGGCGATGTTCACCCGCACCCGCGGCGGCAACAACGCATCCGGCATCACGTCGGGGGCCAGCATGACCCGCACCAGCGCGCGCGCCGGCAGCGGATCGACCGAGAGGACCCGCGCCGTCATCGTCGCCACCGTCGTCCGCGCCAGCACCGGCGCCGCGACCCGTTCTGCCCGCAGCCAGATCAGCGCACAGCCGATCGCGCAGAGCCCAGCGAACACTGCCATCCCCCGCGCCGCACGCCCGCCGCCCGGCACCGCCAGCGCGGCCAGCGCTGTCCCGCCCGCCAGCAGCAGGAACACCGTCCACGCGCCCGCATCCGGCAACAGGAACCACGCCGTGATCCCGCAGGCCAGCGCGACGGGGCACCACAGCACCAGCTGGTCGCGCTCCGCCTCCAGCCACCGTTCGACGGACATGACGATCCGTGCGCCGGCTCGCCCCGCCGCACCCCCTCCCCCCTCTTTGAGCCGCCACCCCCGCATGCTAGGGGCGTGGCCGAACCGACTGGCCATGCGCCGATCCTTGGAGAAAGCGCGCATGGACGCAAGTGCCGATACTGCCCCAGAGACCACGCCCTCCGAAATGATCGTGACGCGGTTCGCCCCGTCGCCCACCGGCTTCCTGCACATTGGTGGCGCGCGCACGGCGCTGTTCAACTGGCTGCTCGCGCGCCGTGCCGGCGGGCGTTTCCTGCTGCGGATCGAGGACACCGACCGCGCCCGATCGACCCAGCCGGCGATCGACGCCATCCTGGACGGCATGCGCTGGCTCGGGCTCGACTGGGACGGTGAACCGGTGTTCCAGTTCCAGCGCGCCGCGCGCCATGCGGAAGTCGCGCAGGCGATGCTCGACCAAGGCCATGCCTACAAATGCTTCGCCACGCCGGAGGAACTGGAGGCGATGCGCGCCGACCAGAAGGCCCGCAAGCAGCCGCTGCGCTATGACGGCCGCTGGCGCGATCGTGATCCGGCGGAGGCACCCGACGGTGCACCCTTCGTCGTCCGGCTGCGCGCCGAAATCAGTGGCGCGACCACGATCCACGACCGGGTCCAGGGCGACGTGACCGTCCAGAATGCGGAACTGGACGACATGGTCCTGCTCCGGTCGGACGGGACGCCCACCTACATGCTGGCCGTGGTGGTGGACGATCACGACATGGGCGTGACCCACGTGGTGCGCGGCGACGATCATCTCAACAACGCCTTCCGCCAGCTCGGCATCGTGCGGGCGATGGGGTGGGCCGAGCCGGTCTATGCCCATATCCCGCTGATCCACGGGCCGGACGGGGCCAAGCTGTCCAAGCGCCACGGCGCGCTCGGGGTCGAGGCTTACCGCGACGAACTCGGCATCCTGCCCGAAGCGCTCGACAACTACCTGCTCCGGCTCGGCTGGGGCCATGGTGACACCGACATCATCGACCGCGCGGCCGCGACGCAGCTGTTCGACCTGGCCGATGTCGGCCGCTCGCCGTCGCGCACCGACATCAAGAAGCTGGAAAATCTGAACGGCCATTATATCCGCGAGGCGGACGACGCGCGCCTGACCGACCTCGTCGCGCCGCGCGTCGCCGCGTTGATCGGGCGCGATCTGACCGAATCTGACCGCGAATTGCTGCTCCGCGGCATGGCGGAATTGAAGCCACGGGCGCGGGATTTGAACGATCTGGCCGATGGCGCATTGTTTCTGTTCCGCACCCGCCCACTTGCGATGGATGACAAGGCGCAAGCCCTGCTCCAAGGTGAGGCACCGGTCCTGCTCGCGACGATCGCGGCGGAACTGGCGGGTGTGGCGACATGGGACGTGGCCGGTGTGGAGGCCGCGCTCCGGGTCGTCGCCGAACGGGCGGGACTGGGTCTCGGGAAGGTCGCGCAGCCGCTTCGTGCGGCGCTGACCGGTCGGACCACGTCGCCCGGCATCTTCGACGTGCTGGCGCTGCTGGGCCGGGACGAAACGCTGGCCCGCATCGGCGATCGCACTGCGACCGCCGCCTAGGATTGAACAGGAGGAATAGCTTATGGCCGACACGGCAAAATTTGAACTGGGCGGCAAGGGTTTCGAATATCCCGTCCTGTCCGGCTCCACCGGCCCGGACGTCGTTGATATCCGCAAGCTGTACGCGCAGACCGGCGCGTTCACCTACGACCCCGGCTTCACGTCGACCGCCAGTTGCGAATCGTCGATCACCTATATCGACGGCGATGCCGGCATCCTGCTGCACCGCGGTTATCCGATCGACCAGCTGGCCGAACAGTCGACCTTCATGGAGGTCGCCTATCTGCTGCTGAACGGCGAACTGCCCGAGGGCACGACGCTGGAGGAGTTCAAGACGACCATCACGCGCCACACCATGGTGAACGAGCAGCTCGCGACCTTCTTCCGCGGGTTCCGCCGCGATGCGCATCCCATGGCGATCCTGTGCGGCGTCGTCGGCGCGCTCAGTGCCTTCTACCACGACTCCACCGACATCACCGACCCGCAGCAGCGCATGATCGCCAGCCACCGGCTGATCGCCAAGATGCCGACGATCGCGGCGATGGCGTATAAATATTCGGTGGGGCAGCCCTTCGTCTATCCGCGCAACGACCTGAGCTACACCGCGAACTTCCTGCGCATGACCTTCTCGGTCCCGGCGGAGGAATATGAGGTCGATCCGGTCGTCGAGGCGGCGATGGACAAGATCTTCATCCTTCACGCCGATCATGAACAGAATGCGTCCACCTCGACCGTCCGGCTCGCCGGGTCGTCGGGTGCCAATCCGTTCGCCTGCATCGCGGCCGGCATCGCCTGCCTCTGGGGTCCCGCGCATGGCGGCGCCAACGAAGCGGCGCTCAACATGCTGCGTGAAATCGGCACGCCGGATCGTATTCCGGAATATATCGCCCGCGCCAAGAACAAGGACGATCCGTTCCGCCTGATGGGTTTCGGCCACCGCGTGTACAAGAATTTCGATCCACGCGCGAAGGTGTTGTCCAAGGCGGCGGGCGAGGTTCTGGCCAAGCTCGGCAAGAACGATCCGGTGCTCGACACCGCGCGCGAACTGGAACGGATCGCGCTCGAGGATCCCTACTTCATCGACAAGAAGCTGTACCCGAACGTCGATTTCTATTCGGGCGTCATCCTGTCGGCGATCGGTTTTCCGACGACGATGTTCACCGTTCTCTTCGCACTTGCCCGCACCACCGGCTGGGTCGCGCAGTGGAACGAGATGATCGCAGACCCGGAGCAGAAGATCGGCCGCCCGCGCCAGCTCTACACCGGTGCGACGCAACGCGACTACATCCCCGTCGCCGATCGCTGATCCTTGCTCTCCCTCCCCTGGATTGACGGGGGAGGGAGAATTTGGCGACAACCGCTCGCGGGTTTACACGAAGCGTGCAGCGCGCGTGACACGGTGAACCTGCCCACCGCGATACCAGGCTTCCGGCCGATGACGATCTTGTGGGGGAGCGGCAGTCCCCGCCGCGTGCTGCATCGCAGATCATCAGATTATGCGATGCTCCCGGATCCCGCGAAAAAAGTCATGCTCCGGACCGCTACTCCGTCGGCAATACCAGTATGAAGCGCGCGCCATCGCCCGGTTCCGAATCCAGCAATATGTCCCCCCCCATCGCGCGCGCCAGCCGCCGCGAGATGTAGAGCCCCAGGCCGGTCCCGCCCGGCTCGGTCGGGTCGACCCGCTCGAACTTGTCAAACACCCGGTCCTGATCCTCCGCGGCGATGCCCTTGCCTTGGTCCGCGACCACGATTCGCGCCGCGTGGGCATCGCGCTCGCCCCGAATCCAGATCGTACCGCCCGGCGGGGAATAGCGGACCGCGTTGCCGATCAGGTTCACCAATATCTGCAAACCCCGGCCGAACTCGCCACGCGCGGGCAGCAGGTCGTCCGGCCCCGGTGCATCGATCCGCACGCCGGACCGTTCAGCCCGCACCGCGAGCAGTCCCGCGGCCCGCCGGGCAATATCGGCCAGGTCGATCGCCTCGCTCCGTGCGCGGAACTCCATGCTCTCGATCGCCTGCAGGTCGACCAGATCATCGACCAGGTCCAGCAGGTGCCGGCCCGCATTGGCGATATCGCCGGCATATTCGACATAGTCCGGCTGCAACTCGGCATCGGCGCCGCGGATCGCGTCGGCCTGCGTGATGATCCGGTCGATCGGCGCCCGTAACGCAGCACCCAGCCGCGGTCCGAACCCGGTATCGCCGTCCGCCGGGATCGGTGGATCGCCGTCATCCTCGTCTACGAAACCGGCGACCCCCTCGAACCCGGCAAAGCTGCCGTCCGTCGCTGCCAGCGGTTGCCCTGACAGCCGCAGCGTGCGCGCCGGATCGCCGGCCGGGTGCGCCAGCTGGTCGCCGAACGCGTTGCCGGCCGCCATTGCCTCGATCATCGGTACGGTCCCGTCCGCCCCGGCGCGCAGCACGAAGGTCCGCGCCAGCGGCTGCCCCACCGCACCGTCCTGCGGCGGGTCCAGCCGGGTCAGCCGCAGATGCGCGTCCACCGTCCAACGCCAGTCGGCCGCGCCGCGCCCGAAATCACGCATGCGCTCGCCGTCCGGCCCGGCGAACGGCTGCCGCGACTGCGTTTCGGTCCACCCCACGATTGCCAGCGCCACCGCGTCGCCCTCCGGCGCGGCCCGTACCCACAGATCGAGGTCGCGGTCGCCGTCCGCGATGGTGACCCCGCGCGACACCACGACGCCCAGCCGCCGGACCAGCCGGACCAGCCCGGCCAGTTGCGGCACCACCAGCTTCCCGCCCGTCCTTCCCCCGGCCCGCACGTTCAGCGTCGCCAGCGGCAAATCGGCCGACGCCAGCCGTTCCTCGCGGTCGACCAGACCGTGGATCGGCGTCCGCATCGACGGCCCGCCCGCCATCATCGCCCGCGCGCCTGGGGCCCGGCGTCCAGCGCGGCGACATAGTCCGGGTCGAGCCGGTAGAGGTCGATCGCATCCTGCGCCGCCGCGTCGGACAACGCGTCATATCCCGCCATCCGGTCCACGATCGCGTCGATCGGCGCGGCTCCGTCCGGCCAGCGCAGCATCAGCGCGGCCGCCGCACTCCGATCGATCGCCGCGGCGCGCAGCAGCACCACCAGTCGCGCGCCATCGGGGTCCAGCACCATGTCCCACGCCGCCGCCATGCCGATTCCCGCGCGCAACGCCAGCCCGGCCACCGCCGCCGCCACATGCCCTTCCACCGCGAACGCCACCGTCCCGGCATCGTCGGCGATCCCGGTACGCAGCATCGCGCGCGCCAGCATGATCGCGACCGCATCATGATCCGGCACCGCCGCCGCCCCGGACAGCGCACTGCCGGTGGCCGCTGCGACCGCGCGGTCGATCGCGCCCGTCATCATCACGTCCTGCCGGTCGATCCAGTGGCGGATGGCCGCCGCGATCCGCCAGTGCAACCGGGCGCAGACGTCGATCGGCAGGTCCTCGGGCACCAGCACCGGCTCGTCGAACCGGCCCCGCCGCGCGGCATCGCGCTCCACCAGCGCCCGCGCCGCGCCTGCGACCCCGGCATCGCCATGGCGCGTCAGCCCGTCCAGCACCGGCGCGTCCACCAGCAACGGGTCCTGCGTCACCGCGATGTGCGCCTGCGTGACGAGGCGGTGCTCATCGACCCGCCGGGCCAGCACCGCAACCAGATCGGGATCGACCGGCCCATCCGCATCCAGCGCGATCCGCGCCACGCGCACCGTCATGTTGCCCAGAACCATCAGGATATGGGCAGGCAGCACCCCGGCCAGCCGCACCAGCAGGTCGCGCCGGATCCGCCCCTCGATCGTACGCGTCACCGTGGTCAGCAGCGCGCGTATCCGCGTGCGCTGCGCCTCGTCCACACGCACGGCGTCGTCGCCGAACAGGTCGCGCGCCAACGCCTCCAGCCGCACGCGGCCGGCCCGTTTGGACCGCGCCGCATCGGCCAGCACCCCCGCGGCAGGGCCGCCGGGTGCGTCAGCCAGCAATGATTCGAACGAAGCCATGCCCCGCTTTAAATGAACATCGTTAATAGCGGTTAAACCGCCGGATCCCCATGGTCTGCATCCCGCGCGGCCCCGCGCGGGGCCTGCCGCGCCGCCGCCACGAACATCGCCTGCATCCGCACGAACGATGCCAGCCCGTACAGCAGGCCCGCGGCCACCGCCCCCGTCCAGCCGGCCACCAGCGCCACCGGCATCATGCCCCACGCCAGCCCGTCGGCCTCCGCGATCCATGGCGGCCCGGCGTCGTCCGACAGCGCCGCCAGCCCGTGCAGGGCGGACCGCGTCGCCATGACACATGCGACGGCACCTGCCCCCGCCAGCAACCAGACGCCGCCCAGCGGCCACGCCAGCGCCAGCAGGCCCAGCGCCAGCGCACCCGCGCGCGCGCGCTCGATCATCGCCCCGTGGCGGATATCGGCCAGCCGCACCCGCGCCAGCCGCGCCGCCACTGCCGCCACCGGTCCGGACGACAGGCCGAAGCCGAACCCCGTCCCGACCCAGCCGGCCAACGCCAGCAGGACGCCCACCCCGGCCAGTCCGACGGACGCGATCGCGACCGGCCACGGGTCAACCGCCTTGCGCGCCAGCCACCCCGCGACCGGCCCGTCCACCAGCGCGAACAGCCAGCGTCGCGGCCAGCGGCCTGCCGGCACGCGCGATCCGCGCAGCAACTGGCGGTCCAGCCCGTCCAGCGCCTGATGGCGGATCGCGATCCGTGGCCGCCCATCCGCCGCCGGCGCACATGCCACCCGCCGCGCGCCCGCCTGTACCGCGCGGCGCAGCAACGTCGATTGCGCGTCCCAGTCGCCCAGCATCGCCGCGGTCGACCGCACCGCCGCCCCATCCAGCACGCCCAGCCCGGCCCAGCGGCACTGCGCGTCGATTCGTTCATATTCCACCGTGTCCGGCTGGTCCGGCACCGTCATCAGCGCGGGGGCCGGCTGCATCGCCAGCATATCCAGCATCACCTGATCGGCGACGCACCCGTCGGCGATCAGCAACAGCCGTTCGTCGGGGTGGAACCGGTCCGCCGCATCGCCGATCGTCCGCGCGACCTCGATCGACACGCCGTCGCGCCGCAACCGGTCCAGCGCCGCAGTCAGCGCGGACGGCATCCGTTCGACCAGCAGCACCAGATGCGTCGCGCCCGCGCCGACCGCCTGTCGCGCCTGATGCTCCACCACCGTTCGCCCGAGCAGCGGCAGGGTCGCACGCAACCCGTCGCCCGCCGCCCCCGCGCCGGTGGCCGTTTCGATCGCGATGATGAGCGCAGCCAGCGCCAAGCCGTCGTCCTTCCCGCAGGTCGCGGGATCACCCGCATCGGCCGCAGCGATAGGCGGATCGACCGCCGCTTGCCAACCCGCTGTCGCAAAGCGAGCGGTCTCGGAGACTGTGGCCCGGTAAGAGCCGGCTTAAAGCAGGATGATTTCCCTAAAAACCGTGCATCCGGAGCGCAGTCGAGGGACCCGTCGAGGGACCCGTCGAGCGCAGCCGAGACGGCCAACAGCGCCCCTCGGCTACGCTCGGGGAACGTACCTCGGCTGCGCTCGGCCTGAACGGACTTTGCAATGGACCAACCAGAACGCATCGCATTCTAACGGCGTCGCGTCTCTGCTGTCGCACGGTCCCGCTTGGAACAGCCCAGCCACACGCGGCGTCAGCCGATGGCGTCGCGCACCGCATCCAGTGCGGCGGGGTCGCCCGGCGCCGCGCGTCCGGCCGCATCCGCCGCCATCATCAGGTCGATCGCGCCGAAACTGGCGGCCAGCCCTTTCAGTCGCCACGCGGCCTGTTCCCACTGACCGGCATCGCGCGCACGGCCGAGCGCAACGATCATAGTCGCCGCACTGTCCAGGAAAGCCACGCGCAATTCGTCGGCCAGCGCGGGATCGTCACCGATCGCCGCCGACAAAGCCGCTTCCAATACTCCGGGATCGTAAACCATGCGGTCATCGCTAGCGCCCGGCAGGTTAAGCAACCGTTACCACCACCTTCCCCCCGTAACGAAATCTGGTAGACCGGCGAAATGGGCATGGGGGCAAGATGGGGCGCACCCCGCGATGGCGACATCGTGGAGGATGCGGTGGAGGCCGAACCGGCCCCAGTGATCGACAGGTCCGACGCGGCGCTGCCGACGGACGACATGGGCGAGGTCGCCCAAGCGGCAGCCGGCCCGCGACCCTGGCTGGCCCTGCTGCCGATCGCGGTGGCCGGGCTCTGGCTGCTCTACACGTTGCTGACCGCCGCCGGAATCGCACCGCCGCCGCCGCCCGCAGTCGTCGCCGCCATGCTGCCGACGCTTGCCCCGCTCATCCTGGCGTTGCTGCTTTATATCGTCGTCGCGCGTGGCGGGCATGGCGAGGCACGGCGCTTCCGCCGCGTCGCCGGGCATATGCAACGCGAAACGCTGGCGCTCGAAGCGGTACTGGCCCGGATGGCCGACATGATCGCCGACCAGAACCGCCTGCTGGCGGATCAGGCCGCGCAACTCGTCGCGCTGGGCGATGAGACCGCAGACCGGATCGGCGCGATCCGCAGCGGTTTTACCCAGGATAGCGCGACCTTTACTGAACAGGGTGCGGCGCTGGCGCGCGCCACGGATGCCGCCCGCATCGATCTGGGCGTTATCCTGGCGGATCTGCCACGGATCGATGCGCAGGTGCGCGGCCTGTCCGATCGGCTGCGCGACACCGGGCTGTCCGCGCATGAACAGGCCGGTGCGCTCGATGCGCAACTCGTCGCGATCGTCGATCACGCGCGCGATGCAGATCAGGTCGCCGGGGCCGCGGCGCAACGCCTCGCCGCGCATCTCGCCCGGGTCGA
Source organism: Sphingomonas montana (assembly GCF_001956315.1). Taxonomy (GTDB): domain Bacteria; phylum Pseudomonadota; class Alphaproteobacteria; order Sphingomonadales; family Sphingomonadaceae; genus Sphingomonas_R; species Sphingomonas_R montana. The sequence goes on from NZ_MOLY01000036.1 coordinate 24,568, forward strand.
GGGAGTGAGCGACGTCGCCGCCGAACGCATCGACGCGGCGGGCACGCGCATGGCCGCCACGGCGGACCGCACCCTGGAACAGGCCGCGACCGTGCTGGATGCATTGCGCACCGCCTTGGCCGCGGAACAGGCGACGCTCACCGCGATCGTCACCGAATCGCACGCGCTGATCGGCTCGGCCGGCACCGTCGCGGTCGCCGCCGTCCGCGATCAGGTCGATCTGCTCGAAACCCGGCTTGCCGGGTTCGGCACGCGGGTCGCGCGCGAGGGGACCGCCGTCGGCGCACTTGCCGCCACGCTCACACAGGATCTCGATCGCGCCGGTGAGCGGTTCGAACGGCTGGCGCAGGACGGCGGGGCCGCGACACTTCACATCGTCGAGCAGCTCGATACGGCGCGCCTCCGGGCTGATACCGCCACGGCCGCGATCGATACCGGCGGCACCGCGGTCGACCGGCTGATCCAGCGTGCCGATCGCCTGACGCGGGCGATGGAACTTGTTGGCACGGCGTTGCAGGGGGCCGATCTCGCTTCTGCCCGCATCGTCGCGCGCGTGGATCAGAGCCTGCCGACGCTGTCCGGTTTCGCCGACGTCGCCGGTCACGCCGGCGACGCGCTCGATCGTTCGGGCGAGGCGATCGAGCGCAACCGCGCCGCGCTCGACGCACTGTCCGCCGGTCTCGCCCGCACCGATGCCGATACGCAGGCACTGGCGGACGCCGCGACCCCCGCGCTCATCGATGCGCTGCACCGCGTCCGTGCCGCGGCGGACGACGCCGCCGGCCATGTCCGCGCCGCCTTCGCCGCGATCGGGCCGGACGCCGGTGCGGATCTTGCCGCCGCCACCTGCGCGATCGTCGACACCACCGTCACCGCGGCGGTCGACCGCAACCTCGCATCGCTTTCCGCCGCCGCCGCCCGCGCGACCGACGCGGCGTCGGCCACTTCGGAGCATCTTGTCCACCAACTCGCCGCCATCGCCGACACCGCTTCCGCGGTCGAAGCGCGGATCGCGGCCGCACGGCAGGAAACCGCCGACGCCGATCAGGGCGACTTCGCACAGCGTGTGGCGCTTCTGATCGAAGGCCTCAATTCCACCGCCATCGATGTCACGAAGATTCTGGGGCAGGATGTCGCCGACGATGCCTGGGCTGCCTATCTCCGCGGCGATCGCGGCGTCTTCACGCGCCGCGCGGTCCGCCTGCTCGATCATGCCGATGCCCGCACCATCGCCGCGCATTATGGCGAAGACAGCGCATTCCACGATCAGGTCAATCGCTACGTCCATGATTTCGAAGCGATGCTGCGCCGCGTTCTGGCCAGCCGGGATGGTACGCCGATGGGCGTGACCCTGCTCTCGTCCGACATGGGCAAGCTTTACGTCGCGCTGGCGCAGGCCATCGAACGGCTGCGCGCCTGACGGTCAGTGCGGGCGGTAACGCGTGAAGAAGTCCAGATCGTCGGTCCCGATCCAGCCCTGCACATAATTTACGTAATATAGCCCGAACAGCACGGCCGACACGATCGTCGTCCACAGGCATGTCCGGCCGAACGCGAAGCGCGGCGGCGCGCTGTCCGCCTGCCCCGCAATCGCGGCTTCGGGCGCCGCCCCCGTCCGTAATCGGAACGGCAGCACGAAAAAGAAGCTGAGCGACCAGAACAGCGAATAGATCGCAAGGATCGACGTGAACCGCATGAAACCGTCCTGATCTTGCCTGTTGTAGACGCCGCACCGCTAACCTGGTCTGCTCGGTTTGAACCGGCGGGCCGGCACCGGCAAGTCGAAGACGACCCGTCCGGCGCAACATCCACGCTGTACCGCTGCCCGGACGCAATCTGGGATCCCGCTGCCTGTCCACGCGACGGTAGAAGCGGGATCCCGGATCCGGTTCGGGACGACGCGCACCACAGGACCCGCCCCACGGTCCGCCCCGAAGCGAACCGCAGCAGCCTCCTCAGACCCGAATGACCGACACGTCCACGACCGGCTTCTTGCCCGTCCAGTCCGACGCCGCGCGCCGCACGGACAGCCGGATCTTCTCGTTCAGCCGTGCCGCGTCGCGCTGACCGTTGCGCGCCGCTTCCTGCACCGCGCCACGCATCTCGACCAGGAAATCGTCGCGGTCTTCCTCCACCGGCATGCCTTGGATGGTCACGCCCGGCTCGCCCACAATCCCGCCCTGCTTGTTCAGCGCGATCGCGATCGTGATGATGCCGTTCTGCGCGATCCGGCGGCGCTCGTTCAGCGCGGCGCCGTCCGCCGGCAGGATCACGTCGCCGTCCAGCACAAGCCGGCCGACCTTTTCATGGCCGACCAGCGCCGGGCCGTTCGGCGCGAGCCGCAACATCGTCCCGTTGGTCTGCACCACGCCCTTGGCGATGCCGTTGTCCACCGCGAACCGGGCATGTTCGGCCAGATGCCGCATCTCGCCATGCACCGGCACGATGATCTCGGGCCGGATCCATTCGTACATCTGCTGCAGTTCCGGCCGACCGGGGTGACCCGACACATGCACGAACGCCTCGCGATCGGTGACCAGATGGACACCCTTCTGCGCCAGCCGGTTCTGGATGCGGCCGACTGCCACCTCATTGCCGGGGATCTGGCGCGACGAGAATATGACCGTGTCGCCCTGCGACAGCTTGATCTGGTGACTGTTGGTCGCGACCCGCGCGAGGGCGGCCCGGTCCTCGCCCTGTCCGCCCGTGGCGATGATCAGCAGCTCGGACGGCGGCACCCGCATCGCCGAATCGAAATCCAGCGTCTCGGGGAAGCCCTTCATATAGCCGGTCGCACGCGCGACCTTCAGGATGCGGTCGAGCGACCGGCCGGCCACGCACACTTTGCGGCCTGTCGCCACTGCGACCTCGCCCAGCGTCTGCACGCGCGCCGCGTTCGACGCGAAGCTCGTGACCATCACGCGGCCCTTGGCCTTGCCGACGACATCCATCAGGCCTTCGCGCACATCCGCTTCGGAACCCGACGCCTTCTCGTTGAACACGTTCGTCGAATCGCACACCAGCGCGGTGATGCCCTTGTCGCCGATCGACCGGATCAGGTCCGGGTTGGCGGGCTGACCGACCAGCGGCTGCGGGTCGAGCTTCCAGTCGCCGCTGTGGAACACGTTGCCGAACTTGGTCTGGATGAACAGCCCGTTGGCTTCGGGAATCGAATGCGCCAGCGGTACGAACTGCACGCCGAACGGCCCGAGCTGCATCGCCCCGCCGACCGGGATAACATGCAGCGGCACCTTGCGCGCAAGGCCTTCTTCTTCCAGCTTGCCGCGGATCAGCCCGGCCGTAAACGGCGTGGCATAGATCGGCACCCCAAGGTCCGCCGCCAGATACGGGATCGCGCCGATATGATCCTCATGCCCGTGCGTGATGACCAGCCCGACCAGATCTTTGGCGCGCTTCTCGATGAAATCGAGGTCGGGCAGGATCACGTCGATACCGGGGAACTGCGGATCGGCAAAGGTCAGGCCCAGATCCACCATCAGCCATTTACCCTGCGTCCCGTACAGGTTCACGTTCATGCCGATCTCGCCCGACCCACCAAGGGCCAGGAACAACAACTCATTTCCGGGTTTCGTCACGCGTCTCTTCTCTCTTCACTATGCGCGTTCCCGCCGTCGAACCCATGACGAGGACGACGGCGTGGGGAACGGCGGTCAATCGCGGCGCAGCCGCTCGTACATCAGGCCTAGGCCCTGGATCGTCAGGTCGGGTTCGATCGCGTCGAACACCGATGTATGCTTGTCGAACAAAGTGGCAAGCCCGCCGGTTGCGATCACCTTGACCGGTCGCCCGATCTCCGTCCGCATGCGCGCCACCAGGCCCTCGATCATCGCGATATACCCCCAGTATATCCCGATCAGCATCTGGTCCTCGGTATTGCGCCCGATCAGGCTGTCCGTCGTCGGTGCCGCAATGGCAATCCGCGGCAGGCGCGCCGCCGCAGCGACCAGCGCGTCGAGTGACAGGTTGATACCGGGCGCGATGATCCCGCCCTTGTAGGCACCCTCGTAATCGACCACGTCCAGCGTCGTCGCCGTGCCGAAATCGATGACGATACAATCGCCGGGATGCAGCGCATGCGCCGCGATCGTGTTGACCGCGCGGTCGCCACCCACCGACCGCGGCTCGTCGACGTCCAGCGCGATGCCCCACTCGACCGGCGCCCGCCCGGCAACTAACGCCGTCGTTTCGAAATATTTCTGCGCCAGCACCTCCAGATTATGCAGCGCACGCGGCACGACGGTACACAGCATGACCGCCTCGACATCGCTGCGGGCGAACCCTTCCATGGTCAGCAACTGGTGGAGCCAAACCGCATATTCGTCCGCGGTCCGGCGCGGATCGGTCGCGATGCGCCAGCGCGTTACGATCCGCCGCCCATCGAGCAGCGCGAACACGACATTGGTATTCCCGGCATCGATCGCAAGCAGCATGACCTCCACCTTAGCCCATCTCGCACGCAAGGTGTACCGCTTTGATTACGCGCCGCGCGACACGAAGCGCACGGCCGGTTGATCCAGCCGGCGAGAAGGCAGTTGCGGACTCGCCTACCCCTCCAATTTCGTGGCTTCCGCACCCGAAACCGGACCTGGGCTTCCACCACCACTTCCGATCGCCCCGCCCCGAGCCCGTTCCAAGCGGATCAGTCTATCCCCCGCCAACGTAACGAGGACAGACCAGACATCGACATCGCTATCCCGAACACAGTCGGGCGGCTTCCGGAATGCAGCGAAGACACGCCCCGGCGTCAGAATGGGGTATCCGACGCCCGACGTCGTCACGAGCAGAAGGGGGTTGATCAGAACCGTCTATCCCAAACGAAGTCCAAGTGTCCGTCCATCGGAGTCGAAACGGCCACCAACACTTCCCGGCCACGCACTACGGACGTGCCCCGACCACGCATGGGATGAATGGATCCGGCAGTGGTTCAAACAACACCCCTCCCGACCTGAACCCGCTTTCCGACCTGCTTAACATTCACCATTCGGCGCTGTGTCATCGAGAACTGCACCAGAGCGATCACAGCCAGACCCGGATATTCACCCCGCCCCGCCCCGCCCCGCGCAGGCGCAGGCGCAGGATCACAGGTGGTATCGTTCGTGGTCCTAATCCTTGCTGGCGGGCGGGGGGTAGAAGCGCACGCAGTTGAACCGGCGTTCCCGCCCAGACCAGGATCGCTGCGGCCAATTAACGTGGATCCGATTCCGTTTGGTTCGAGCCTGTCGAGAACCCGGCACCGAGGTGGTGCCGAGCTCGAAACAGGCCGACGGGAGCGTCAACCTGCGTGATATGTCAGGCCTCGCTCATGACGGTCCGTCTTTCAGCGCAGGCCCGAAGATCGCAGCGAAGGCCACTCAGCGTACGCCTGATGGCATGTGCTCCGGGCGTAGGCTCAACCCACGATATCCCAGCAGAGCGATCGGCATCTGCCTCGCACCCGCCGTTCCGCTTCGCCATCACCCGCCCATTACAACAGGAAAACGTCCCCCGCATGCACTGTACGCACCGTCTCCGCGGTGCGCAGCAACAGCCCCCCGTCGCGGTCCAGCCCCGCGAACAGCCCGTCGACCGCCGTGTTGCCGCTTCGAACGCGCAGCGCCGCCCCGATCGGATGCGCCGCCGCCAGCCAGCGCTGCCGCACCGGCTCCAGCCCCGCCGATCGCCAGGTCGCGATCCAGTAGGTCATCAGATCGGCGAGGATATCGAGGAAGTCCGCCGGTGTCGGCGCGGTGCCGATCAGGCTCGCCACCGAGACGGTCGCGCGATCGGCAATCGACGGCGCCGAACGAAGATTGACTCCGAACCCGACGACGACCGCATCGCCCTGTCGTTCCAGCAGGATTCCCGACAGCTTGGCATCCCCAACGACCAAATCGTTCGGCCATTTGATCCGGACGTCCAGTCCCGGCACCGCCACCGTGACACTCTCGTGCAGCGCCACCGCCGCGACCAGCGCCAGCGTCGGCGCAGGTGGATCGCCGGGGTGGACCCGGACCAGCGTCGATGCGGACAGGTTACCCGTATCGGAAGACCAGGCCCGGCCCTGCCGTCCACGCCCGCTGATTTGGCGCTCGGCCCGGATCCAGCATCCCTCGCTCGCCCCGTCCCGGGCGCGCGCCATCATGTCGTCGTTGGTCGATCCGGTCTCGGCGACCGTCTCGACCCGGGGCGTCAGAACAGCGCCTTCGCGGCGTTCAGCGCCAGCAGACCCAACGGCCCGATCATCAGGTAACCAAGCGGCGAGACCACCACCGCAGCGACCGCGATCAAACCACCTTCGACCCGACTGCCGCCCGGCGCGAACGCCTCGGCGGGCTCGTCGAAGTACATCGTCTTGATGATCCGCAGATAATAATAAGCGCCGATGACCGACGTCGCGATGCCGATCATCGCCAGCGGCCACAGCCCGATATCCACGACTGCATCAAACACCAGGAACTTCGGCCAGAAGCCGAACAGCGGCGGGATCCCGGCCAGCGAGAACATGAACATCGCCATCGCTGCCGCCAGGGCAGGTCGCGTCCGCGACAGGCCCGACAGGCTCGCAATCGTCTCGACCGGCGCACCGCGTGCATTGCGCATCTGCAACACTACCAGGAACGCACCCAGCGTCATTGCGACATACACCGCCATGTAGGTGAGCACCGCCGACACGCCGAGCGCCGTGCCCGGAACCAGCCCGAACAGCGCGAACCCGACATTGTTGATCGAAGAATAGGCCAGCAGCCGCTTGATGTTGCTCTGCCCGATCGCCGCCACACCGCCGAGGATGGTGGAGGCGAGCGCACAGAAGATCACGATCTGCCGCCACTCCTCGGTCGCCGGCCCCATCGCCTCGATCGCGACGCGCAGCAGCAGCGCCATCGCCGCCACCTTCTGCGCGGTCGCGAACAGCGCGGTCACGGGGGTCGGCGCACCTTCATAGACGTCGGGCGTCCACATGTGGAACGGCACGGCGGAAATCTTGAACGCGAGACCGGCGAACACGAACACCAGACCGAACAGCCGCCCGAGGCGAACCGGCTCCTCGGCCGGGGTCCCGAACACCGCGGCAATGCCACCGAAATCCGTCGTGCCCGTGAAGCCGTACACCAGCGAGATACCATAGAGCAGGATGCCGGACGCCAGCGCGCCCAGCACGAAATACTTCAGTCCCGCCTCCGCCGAACGCGTATCGCGGCGCATGAACGACGCCAGCACATAGGCGGCCAGACTCTGCAGCTCCAGACCGACATAGAGCGTCAGCAGGTCGCCGGCCGACACCATCATGCCCATGCCGACCGCCGACAGAAGGATGAGCACCGGATATTCCGCGCGCATCGATCCGCCGTCCGCAAAGAAGCGCGGCGCGATGATGATCCCGACCGCACAGGCGATATAGATCAGCAGCTTGGCGAAGGCGGCGAACGCGTCCGCCTGGTACAGCCCGCCGAAACCGGGCCCGCCCTGACCCGCGGGGCCAAGCAGCAGGAACGCCGCCGCCGTCAGCAGCGCGACCGATGCGATGCTGATCGCGCGGGTGGCCGTGTCACCGCCCCATGCGCACCACAGCAGCAGCGCGATGGCGCCCACCGACAACAACAGTTCGGGCGCCGTCAGCGCGATTGAGGACAAGGTCGACATCAGTGCGCTCCGCCATGTTCGGCTGCGTGGGCGGGTTCGGCTGCGTGGGCGGGAGCTATGGCGCGTCCGGCGGTCGGCTGCGCGTCGCTCGACGGGCGCGCCCGGTCGAGCCGCGTCAACACAAAGCCGACATCCTTGGCCATCGGTGCCATGAAGCTCTGCGGATAGACGCCCATCCACAGGACGACCGCCGCGATCGGCACGAGCAGCGCATATTCGCGCATGCTCAGGTCGGTCATGGCGGCCACGTCCGGCTTCTCGAGCGGACCGTAGACGACCCGGCGGTAGAGATAGAGCATATATGCCGCACCCAGGATGATCCCGGTCACCGCGACGAAGCCCGCGATGCTGCTGATCTGGTAAACGCCCATCATCGCCAGGAACTCGCCGACGAAGCCCGACGTACCCGGCAACCCGACCGAAGCCATGGTGAACAGCAGGAACAGCAACGCATAGGCCGGCATGTTCTGCGCGACCCCGCCGTACCGGTCGATCTCCCGCGTATGCAGCCGGTCGTAGACCACACCGACGCAGAGGAAGAGTGCGCCGGATACGAGGCCATGGCTCAGCATAACCATCAGGCTGCCCTCGAGCCCCTGACGGTTGAACGCGAACAGCCCGAACGTCACGAACGCCATGTGTGCGACGGACGAATAGGCAATCAGCTTCTTCATGTCGCTCTGCACCAGGGCCACAAGCGAGGTGTACACGATCGCCACCATACTCAGCCCCAGCACCAGCCAGACCAGCTGCGCGGACGCCTCCGGAAACATTGGCAGCGAGAAACGGATAAAGCCGTAGCCACCCATCTTCAGCAGCACGCCCGCCAGGATCACCGATCCTGCGGTCGGCGCCTGGACGTGCGCGTCCGGCAACCAGGTATGGACCGGCCACATCGGCATTTTCACCGCGAAAGAGGCGAAGAACGCTAGGAACAGCCAAGTTTGCGCCTGGACCGGGAAGTCGTGCGCCATGAGGGCGGGCACCGACGTCGTCCCGGCCTCGCGCGCCATCCACAGCATCGCGACCAGCATCAGGACCGAACCCAGCAGCGTGTACAGGAAGAACTTGTAACTGGCGTAGATCCGCTCCGCACCGCCCCAGATGCCGATGATGAGGTACATCGGAATCAGTCCGGCCTCGAAGAAAATATAGAACAGGAACAGGTCCTGCGCCGCGAACACGCCGATCATCAGCGTTTCCATCAACAGGAACGCCGCCATATATTCCGGCACCCGCTTGGTGATCGCGATCCAGCTTGCCCCGATGCAGATCGGCATCAGGAACACCGACAGCATGATGAGCATCAGCGCGATGCCGTCGATCCCCATCGCCCAGGCGAAACGCCCGAACACCGGCGCATATTCCTGGAACTGCCACTGCGCGCCGCCGACGTCGAACGATGTCCACAACAGCACGCCCAGCGCGAAGTCGATCAGCGTGGCGGCCAGCGCCAGCCAGCGCGCGGTCGCTGCCTTCTGCTCCGGTGCGCCCGGCATCAGCAGGCAGAGCACCGCCGCGACCGCAGGGACCGCGATCATGATCGATAGGATGGGAAACCCGAGCACGTTCACTTCACCCCCGCCGTGGCCCGGACCATGCCCGAAGCGCGCGTCGCCTTTACCATACCCATTGCAATGGCCGACATGCCAGTCACCGCGTCATCGCCCAGGTCGCCGCGGCCGCAAGGCCCAGCAGCATGACCAGCGCATAGGTGTAGAGATAACCGGACTGCAACCGCCGGGTCAGCACGCCGCCGCCGACCACCAGCCGGGCGAGCCCGTTCGGCCCGAACCGGTCGATCGTCCCCTGATCGCCGCGCTTCCACAGCATCCGACCGATCGCAAAGGCCGGCCGCACGAACAGGAACGCGTACAACTCGTCAAAATACCATTTGTTGAGCAGGAAGGCATACAACCCGCCAAAGGTGGCAGCGACCCGCCCCGGAATGCTGGTGTTCAACACATAGGCCCAGAGCGCAAGCAGGAAACCGACGGCCATCGCGACCGTGGCGGACAGTTTCACCCATTCCGGCACGCCGTGCATCGCATGCATCAGATGTTCGTTGAAAGCGAGGCTGCCCGACCAGAAGGCCGCGCCATGTTCGGCGCCGATGAACGGCTCGTGGAACACGAAGCCGGCGAAGACCGCGCCGATCGTCAGCACGACCAGTGGCACCAGCATCGGCCACGGGCTCTCATGCGGATGATAACCCGCCGTCCCGGTCGCCACATCGTGCGAGCCAGCGTCATGGGCATGCGGCGCATGGCCGGCGTCCTCGGCCGCGGCCGGGTCGTCATGGCCATGCGTCGCGTCATGTCCATGACCGTGCGCATCGTGCACCGCATGCTGGATATGCTCTGACCCGGCCCAGCGCGGCGCGCCGAAGAAGGTCAGGAACATCAGCCGCCACGAATAGAAACTGGTCAGCAGCGCTGCGAACACGCCCACCCCGAACGCGATCTGCCCCGCATCACTGCCGGCGGCATAGGTCGCCTCGATGATCGCGTCCTTGGAATAGAAGCCCGCGAAGCCGAACACCTCCGCAACGCCGACCCCGGTGATGGCCAACGTCCCGGCCAGCATCGCCCAGAAAGTGATCGGAATCGATTTCCGCAGGCCACCGTAGAACCGCATGTCCTGCTCATGATGCATCGCATGGATAACTGAACCGGCCCCCAGGAACAGCAGCGCCTTGAAGAAGGCATGCGTGAACAAGTGGAACATCGCCGCACCATACGCCCCGACGCCCGCGGCGAAGAACATGTAGCCCAGCTGCGAACAGGTCGAATAGGCGATCACGCGCTTGATATCGGTCTGCACCAGCCCAACCGTCGCAGCGAACAGAGCGGTGGCGGCCCCCACATAGGTCACCACCGTCAGCGCGGTCGGCGACACTTCGAACATCGGCGACAGGCGACACACCATGAACACGCCCGCAGTCACCATCGTGGCCGCGTGGATCAGCGCGGAGACCGGCGTCGGCCCCTCCATCGCGTCCGGCAGCCAGGTATGCAGCCCGAGCTGCGCCGACTTGCCCATCGCGCCGACGAACAGCAGCAGGCAGAGCACGGTCATCGTGTCGAACCGGCCGCCCAGGAACCCGATCGTCGATCCGGCCATGCCCGGCGCCGCCGCCAGGATCGCCGGGATCGACACGGTGCCGAACACGAGAAACGTCCCGAAGATACCCAGCGAGAAACCGAAATCACCCACGCGATTGACCACGAACGCCTTGATCGCCGCCGCGTTCGCGCTCGGCTTCCTGTACCAGAAGCCGATCAGCAGATAGGACGCCAACCCGACGCCTTCCCAGCCGAAGAACATCTGGATCAGATTGTCCGACGTCACCAGCATCAGCATGGCGAAGGTGAACAGCGACAGGTAGGCGAAGAACCGCGGCTGATCCGGGTCCTCCGCCATATAGCCCCAGCTATACAGGTGGACGAGCGCCGATACCGACGTGATGACGACCAGCATGACGGCAGTCAGCGCATCGACGCGCAACGCCCAGTCGACCGCCAGATCGCCCGACCGGATGAACGGCAGCACGGTCTCGACATGCGCGGTCATCGTGCCGCCCAGGAAACCCAGAAAAATCGGCCAGCTGAGCGCGCAGGCGGCGAACAGCCCGGCGGTGGTGATGAGCTTCGACGGCACGGCGCCGATCATTCGCTGGCCCAGGCCCGCGACGATGGCTGCCAGCAACGGCAGGAAGACGATGACGGCAATCACGGTGCGAACTACCCCTTCATCCGGTTGACGTCGTCAACCAGGATCGTGCCGCGTCCGCGGAAATAGATGACGAGGATGGCGAGACCGATCGCAGCCTCGCCGGCGGCCACGGTCAGCACGAACATCGCGAACACCTGCCCCACCAGATCGCCGAGATAGGCGGAGAAGGCGACCAGGTTGATATTCACGCTCAGCAGGATCAGCTCGATCGCCATCAGGATGATGATGATGTTCTTCCGGTTCAGGAAGATGCCGAACACGCCCATCGAAAACAGGATGGCCGATACCACCAGGAAATGCTGGATCCCGATCACAGCGTCACTCCCTTGCCCGACGGCTGATCCGATACGTTGCGCACCGCATCCTGCGGCCGGCGCTGGTTCTGACGGCTGATATTCTGCGCTCGCACGCCGCTCCGTGTCCGGTGGGTCAGCACGATCGCACCGATCATCGCGACCAGCAGCACCAGTCCGGCTGCCTCGAAGATATACAGATATCGCGTGTAGAGCAGCGTACCGAGCGCCTGGATGTTGGACATGCCTTCCGGCGTGGGCGACGTCGCCGCACCCAGCCCGATGCCGCCAGCATTCCAGGCACCCACCGCGAAGATGATCTCCACCGCCAGCACGATGACCAGCAGCACGCCGAACGGCAGATAGCGCCCGAAGCCGGCGCGCAGCTCGGAAAAGTCGATATCCAGCATCATGACGACGAACAGGAACAGCACAGCCACCGCGCCGACGTACACGATGACGAGTAGCATCGCGATGAACTCCGCCCCCACCAGCACCATGAGGCCTGCGGCGTTGAAGAACGCCAGGATGAGCCACAACACCGAATGGACCGGGTTTCGCGCGACGATCGTCAACGCGCCTGACGCGATGACCAGCGTGGCGAACAGGTAGAAGGCGATCGTCTGGATCAAAGCGAAACGGTCCTCAAACCGGTGGGCGTCCGACCCGCGCCGCCTTCCGTTACGGACGACGGCGCGGGAGTCGAGCGGGCCTTAGCGGTAGGGCGCGTCGGCGGCAAGGTTCGCCGCGACGGCACGCTCCCACCGGTCGCCATTCGCCAGCAGCTTGGCCTTGTCGTAGATCAGTTCTTCGCGGGTCTCGGTCGAATATTCGAAGTTCGGACTTTCCACCACTGCATCGACCGGGCAGGCTTCCTGGCACAGGCCGCAGAAGATGCACTTGGTCATGTCGATGTCATAGCGTGTCGTGCGGCGGCTGCCGTCGTCGCGCGGCTCCGCCTCGATCGTGATCGCCTGCGCCGGGCATACCGCCTCGCACAGCTTGCACGCGATGCAGCGCTCCTCACCATTCGGATAGCGTCGCAGGACGTGCTCGCCGCGGAACCGCGGGCTCAGCGGGTTCTTCTCGTACGGGTAGTTGATCGTCGCCTTTGGCTTGAAGAAATACTTCAGCGTCAGCGTGTGCGCCTTGAGAAACTCCCAGAGCGTGAACGATTTAACGAGATACGCGATACCCATCAGCTATACCTTGTCAGCATGAGGTATCCCGACACCAGGAACACCCAGAACAGCGAAATCGGCAGAAAGATCTTCCAGCCCAGCCGCATCAACTGGTCGTAGCGATAGCGCGGAACCGTCGCCTTCACCCAGCTGAATATGAAGAAGAATATGAGGATCTTGGCGAACAGCCAGATGATCCCGGGCACCATGTAGAGCGGCGCCCAATCCACCGGCGGCAACCAGCCACCCCAGAACAGGACAGCGTTCAGTGCGCACATCAGCAGCACGTTGCCATATTCGCCAAGCCAGAAGAGCGCGAAGCTCATCGACGAATATTCGGTCTGGTACCCGGCGACGAGCTCGCTTTCCGCCTCGGTCAGATCGAACGGCGCGCGCGCCGTCTCCGCCATCGACGAGATCAGGAACATCACTGCCATCGGGAACAGCAGCGGATTCAGTCCGAACGCGCTGACGATACCGAAGATGTTGCCGCGCTGCGCATCGATGATGCCGCCCATGTTGAACGTGCCGGCCCACAGCACGACCGAGATCAGGATGAACCCGATCGACACTTCGTAGCTGACCATCTGCGCGGCCGCGCGCAGCGCCGAATAGAAGGGATATTTCGAGTTGGACGCCCAGCCCGCCATGATGATGCCGTACACGCCCAGTGAAGACGCCGCGAGGATGTAGAGCAGCCCGACATTGATGTCCGCCAGCACCATGTTCGGCCCGAACGGAATCACCGCCCAGGCGACCAGCGCCACCGTGAACGTCAGGATCGGCGCAATCAGGAACAGCCCGCGGTTGGCGGACGACGGAATGATCGTTTCCTTGAGGAACACTTTCAACCCGTCGGCGAACGACTGCAGCAGCCCGAACGGACCCACCACGTTCGGTCCGCGGCGCAGCGCCATCGCCGCCCAGATCTTGCGATCGGCGTAGATGATCATCGCGACGGACAGCATCAGCGGCAACGCGATCAGCAGGATGCCGACGATGGTGGCCGTGAACCACCCCGCATTATAGCCCATGCCAAGCGTATCGGCGAAGAAACCGGTCATGCCGCAAGGCCCCCATGGCGGCGCGACGTCGCGCGCGGATTGACAGGCATGGCGAAGAGCTCGCTCATTCCGCGGCCTCCGCATAGTCGTGGCCGTGGATGATCTCGTCCGAACAGCGCTGCATCGTCGGGCTGGCCCGGCAGATCGCGTTGGTCAGGTAGAAGTCCGCGATCGGCAGCCCGAAGGTGCCGGATACCGGAACCGACGGCAAGGTCGGTACGCCCCAAACATAACCGGCCAGCCCCTGCACGCCCAGCGCCGGGACCTCCGCCGTCATCGCCGCACGCAATGCCGCCAGCGTATCGAACGGCAGCGTGTGCCCCAGCGTTTCGGACAGCGCGCGGAAGATGCTCCAGTCGTCACGCGCATCGCCCGGCGGGAACACCGCCCGCTCGCCACGCTGCACGCGCCCTTCCAGGTTGACCCACGTCCCGGCCTTCTCGGCATAGGCCGCACCCGGCAGCACGATGTCCGCCGCCGCCGCGCCCTTGTCGCCGTGATGGCCGACATACACCTTGGTACTGCCGCCGAACCGCGTGAAATCGACCTCGTCCGCACCCAGCAGGAAGAGCAGCTTCGGGGCCTTTTCCGCCACCGCCGCGATGCCGCCGTCCTGCGCATAGCCGAGCATCAGCCCCGCCATCCGCGACGCCGCCATGTGCAGGACGTTATAGCCGTTCCAGTCCGGCTTGATGAGGTCCAGCGTCTCGACCAGCGCCAGCGTCGCCGCCTGCAACCCGTCGATCTTCAGCGCGCCGCCACCGACGATCACCGCCGGCCGTTCGGCACCGCCGAACGCATCGGTCACCGCCTGCGGCAGGTCGCCGAGCAGCGCGGCGTCGTTGCCGAGCCAGGTGACCGGGTAGGTCAGGTCGACCGGTTCGCCGATCGCGAACACCCGCGCGCCACGCTTCACGGCCTTGCGGATGCGCGTGTTGACCAGCGGTGCCTCCCACCGCGGGTTGGTGCCGACCAGCAGCACCGCGTCCGCCGTCTCGATCCCGGCGATCGTGGTGTTGAAATTGACCGCGGCGATACTGGACGTGTCGTAGGCGAGACCCGTCTGCCGACCTTCCAGCATGTCCGACCCGATTGCCCGCAGCAGCGCCTTGGCCGCATACATCGTCTCGGCATCGACCAGATCGCCCGCGATCGCCGCCACCGACGAACCGGCCGCATCCGCCGCCGCCTTCACCGCCGCGAACGCCTCGGCCCAGCTCGCCTTCGCCAGCTTGCCGTCACGCCGGACATAGGGGCTGTCGAGCCGCCGCCGCACGAGCCCATCGACCGCGTGGCGCGTCTTGTCCGACGCCCATTCCTCGTTCACGTCTTCGTTCAGCCGCGGCAGCGCGCGAAGCACCTGCCGACCACGGCTGTCCAGCCGGATGTTCGTGCCAACCGCGTCCATCACGTCGATCCCGTGGGTCTTCTTCAACTCCCACGGACGCGCCTCGAACGCATAGGGCTTCGACGTCAGCGCACCGACCGGGCACAGGTCGACCACATTGCCGGACAGTTCGCTCGTCGCGGCATGTTCCAGATAGGTCGTGACCTGCATGTTCTCGCCGCGGCCGATCGCGCCGATCTCCTCGACGCCCGCCACTTCCTGCGCGAACCGGACGCAGCGCGTGCACTGGATGCAGCGCGTCATGACCGTCTTGACGATCGGCCCCATATATTTTTCGGTGACCGCGCGCTTGTTCTCGTCGTAGCGGCTGTGCCCGCGGCCATAGGCCAGCGACTGATCCTGAAGGTCGCACTCGCCGCCCTGGTCGCAGATTGGGCAATCGAGCGGGTGGTTGATGAGCAGGAACTCCATCACCCCCTCGCGCGCCTTCTTCACCTTTTCGCTGGTGGTGAAGACCTCCATCTTGTCCGCCGCCGGCAGTGCGCACGACGCCTGCGGCTTGGGCGGACCCGGCTTCACCTCCACCAAGCACATCCGGCAATTGCCAGCGATGCTCAGCCGCTCATGATAGCAGAAACGCGGAATCTCCTTCCCCGCGGCTTCGCAGGCCTGGAGCACGGTGGCACCGGCCGGCACCTCCACTTCGATCCCGTCGACGGTCAGAATTGGCATGTCGTTACTCCGCCGCCACCGCGTAAGGCGCGGCACCGTTCTTTTCGATGATCCGGCGTTCGATCTCGGGGCGGAAATGCTTGATCAGTCCCTGAATCGGCCAGGCCGCCGCATCACCGAGTGCGCAGATGGTGTGGCCCTCGATCTGCCGGGTCACCTCCTCCAGCATGTCGATCTCACCGATCTCGGCATTGCCTTCGCGCAGCCGCTCCATCACGCGCCACATCCAGCCGGTGCCTTCGCGGCACGGCGTGCACTGGCCGCAGGATTCATGCTTGTAGAAATAGCTCAGTCGGCTGATCGCGCGAACGATGTCGGTCGACTTGTCCATGACGATGATCGCCGCCGTGCCCAGCCCCGAACCCAACTCACGCAGCCCGTCGAAATCCATCGGCGCATCGATGATCTGCGCGGCCGGCACCAGCGGCACCGACGATCCGCCCGGGATCACCGCCAGCAGATTGTCCCACCCACCGCGAATGCCGCCGGCATGCGTCTCGATCAGTTCGCGGAACGACACGCCCATCGCGTCCTCGACCACGCAGGGCCGGTTCACATGGCCGCTGATCTGAAATAGCTTGGTACCCTGGTTCTTCTCGCGCCCGATGCCCGCGAACCACTCCGCCCCGCGCCGCAGGATCGTCGGCGCAACCGCGATCGACTCGACATTGTTTACCGTCGTCGGGCAGCCGTAAAGGCCCACACCCGCCGGGAACGGCGGCTTCAGCCGCGGCTGGCCCTTCTTGCCCTCAATGCTTTCCAGCATCGCCGTTTCTTCGCCGCAGATGTAGGCGCCCGCCCCGCGGTGCACGAACACGTCGAAGTCGTAGCCCGACCCGCACGCATTCTTGCCGATGAACCCGCGCGCATAGGCCTGCGCCACCGCCGCGAACAGCGTCTCGGCTTCGCGGATATACTCGCCGCGAATATAAATATACGCCGCTCGCGCCCGCATGGCGAAGCCGGCGACCAGCGCGCCCTCGATCAGCTTGTGCGGATCATGGCGCAGGATCTCGCGATCCTTGCAGGACCCCGGTTCGGACTCGTCGGCGTTGATGACGAGAAAGCTCGGTTTCCCGTTCTTCGATTCCTTGGGCATGAACGACCATTTCATGCCGGTCGGGAAACCGGCACCACCACGCCCGCGCAGGCCCGAAGCCTTGATCGCGTCGATGATACCGTCCTGCCCGCGCGCCATCAGGCCTTTGGTATCGTCCCAGTCGCCGCGTTTGATCGCGGCGTCGACGCCCCAGTCCTGCTGGCCGTACAGGTTGGTGAAGATGCGATCCTTGTCGTCAAGCACGGTCGTGCTCCTTCATGCCGCTCACGCGTCCGCACCCTGATAGGCGTGCAGGGTCGTACGTTCGCCTTCCGGCGCCGATGCCATCCGCCCGATCTGCGATCCGGCCTTCGGCGTCTCGCCATTGGCCAGCGCTTCCAGGATCGCGGACATGCTGTCGAACGTCAGGTCCTCGTAATTGTCGTCGTTGATCTGCACCATCGGCGCGTTGGCGCATGTGCCCATGCACTCGACCTCGGTCAGCGTGAACAGTCCGTCCGGCGTGGTGTGGCCCTTGGACAGCCCACGATTCTTGCAGGCGGCGAACACATCGTCCGATCCACGCAGCATGCACGGGGTCGTGCCGCAGACCTGCACATGGAAACGCCCGACCGGTGCCATGTTGTACATGGTGTAGAAGGTCACGACTTCGTAGGCGCGCATGAACGGCATGTTGACCGACTGGGCCACATATTCGATCACCGGGACCGGCAACCAGCCTTGGGTCTGTGTCTCGGCCCCCACCTGACGCTGGGCCAGGTCGAGCAACGGCATGACCGCGCTGTGCGCGCGGCCGTCAGGATAACGCGCGATGATCTCGCGCGCCTTCGCGGCGTTCGCCTCGTTCCATGCGAACCCGCCCCAGCGGGCGCGCGTCTCGACTTCGTCGGGGATGTGGGCTGCGTCAGCCATGCGTCTTGTGCCACCTGCGCTGATGGGAAACTGAAAAGGCGGCCCACAGCGTGGTCGCGAGAATGACGAACGGCATGCCTGCGCCATCCGAAATCTGGGCAATGCCGAACGCGGTCACCGCGATGAGCGTCGCAACCACGACATAGAGCCACAGCGGAAGAGCCCGCTTCATCGTCACCGGTCGCACTCCCCGAACACGATGTCCGCGGCACCCAGCACGGCCGTGGTATCCGCCAGCATGTGGCCCTTCATCATGAAGTCCATTGCCTGCAGATGACTGAACGCCGTCGGCCGGATCTTGCAGCGATAGGGCTTGTTCGTCCCGTCGGCGACCAGATAGACGCCGAATTCACCCTTCGGGCTTTCCGTCGCGACGTAGACCTCGCCCGCGGGCACGTGGAAGCCTTCGGTATACAGCTTGAAGTGATGGATCATCGCTTCCATCGACTGCTTCATGTCAGCCCGCTTGGGCGGCACCACCTTGCGGTCGAGCGAAGCGATCGGCCCCTCCGGCATCTGCGCCAGGCACTGCTTGATGATGCGCAGCGATTGCCGCACTTCCTCCACCCGCACCATGAACCGGTCGTAGCAATCGCCGCGCGTGCCGACCGGAACGTCGAATTCCATCCGGTCGTACACGTCGTAGGGCTGCGACTTGCGCAAGTCCCACGGAATGCCCGCTGCGCGGATCATCGGACCCGAGAAGCCCCATGCGATCGCGTCGTCACGGCTGACCGTGCCGATGTCGACGTTGCGCTGCTTGAAGATGCGGTTGTCCGCGACCAGGCTGATCGCGTCCTCGAACAGCTTCGGGAACCGGTCGTCCACCCAGTCGCCGATATCGGTCAGCAGCTTCAGCGGCACGTCCTGATGCACGCCACCCGGGCGGAACCAGGCGGCATGCATCCGCGCGCCGGATGCACGCTCGTAAAAGCCCATCGTGTCTTCGCGCAGCTCGAACAGCCAAAGGTTCGGCGTCATCGCGCCGACGTCCATCACATGCGAACCCAGGTTCAGCATGTGGTTCATGATCCGCGTCACCTCGGCGAACAGCACGCGCAGATATTGCGCCCGCAGCGGCACCTCGAGCCCGAGCAGCTTCTCGATCGCCAGCACATAGCTGTGCTCCATGCACAGCGGCGAGCAGTAGTCGAGCCGGTCGAAATAGGGCAGCGCCTGCAGGTAGGTCTTCTGCTCGATCAGCTTCTCGGTGCCGCGGTGAAGCAGGCCGACATGCGGGTCGACCCGTTCGACGATCTCGCCGTCCAGCTCCATCACCAGCCGTAGCACGCCGTGCGCGGCCGGATGCTGCGGACCGAAATTGATCGTGTAGTTCTGGATCTCGACATCGCCGACGCTCGGATCGGCCGGCGTGATGCGCTCCGCCAGTTCCTCGGGCGTATTCTCGCGATGCGGAATATCGATATAGTCCATCATCTCTTCACCTCGTCGGCCTTCAGCGGCGTCGGCGCACCCTTGGCCTCCGGCACCTTCTCGTCGCCGGGCAGCACATAGGCGCCGCCCTCCCACGGACTGGTGAAATCGAAGCTGCGGAAATCCTGCGCCAGCTTCACCGGCTCATAGACGACTCGCTTCTCTTCCTCGGAATAGCGCAGCTCGACATAGCCGGTCTGCGGAAAATCCTTGCGCAGCGGATGGCCACGGAACCCGTAGTCGGTCAGGATACGGCGCAGGTCGGGATTGCCCGAGAACAACACGCCGTACAGATCGAACACCTCGCGCTCCAGCCACCCGGCGACCGGCCAGAGACCGGTCAGCGACGGCACCGGCTTGCGGTCGTCGGTCTGCACATGCACCCGGATGCGGTGATTGCGGGTCAACGACAACAGGCAATAGACCACCTCGAAACGCTCTTCACGCTCCGGATAGTCGACACCCGCAATCTCCATCAGCTGCTGATACTGCATCTGCCCACGCAGCACGCGCATCACGTCCACCAGCGCATCGCGCCGGACATGCAACATGATCTCGCCCACCGCCTCGGCGGCGTAGAGCAGCATGTCGCCCAGCGCGGCCGTCGCCTCGTCGGCGATGCCGTCGTTCGCGGCATAGCGCGGATAGGTCAGCCCGCTCATCGCTCGATCGTCCCGGCGCGCCGGATCTTACGCTGCAACTGCATGATGCCGTACAGCAACGCTTCCGCGGTCGGCGGACATCCGGGCACGTAGATATCGACCGGCACGATACGGTCGCACCCGCGCACTACGGAATAGCTGTAGTGGTAATAGCCACCGCCATTGGCGCAGCTGCCCATCGAGATGACGTAGCGCGGTTCCGACATCTGGTCGTACACGCGGCGCAGCGCCGGGGCCATCTTGTTGCACAACGTCCCCGCCACGATCATCACGTCCGACTGGCGCGGGCTGGCCCGCGGTGCCGCACCGAACCGTTCGAGGTCGTAGCGCGGCATGTTCACGTGGATCATCTCGACCGCGCAGCACGCCAAGCCGAACGTCATCCACCACAACGATCCCGTCCGGGCCCAGGTGAACAGGTCCTCGGTCGATGTGACGAGAAAGCCCTTGTCCTGCACCTCGGCGGACATGTCGTCGAAGAAGGCGCGATCCGGCTCCGTTCCCGGGGCGGGGATCGTGCGTGCCAGTTCTACTCCCAATCGAGTGCTCCCTTCTTCCAGGCATAGGCATAGCCCAGCCCCAGTTCGGCCAGGAAGATCATCATCGCCGCCCAGCCCGCAAAACCGATGCCGCCCAGCGCCACGGCCCAGGGAAACAGGAATGCCGCCTCCAGGTCGAAGATGATGAACAGGATCGCGACCAGGTAGAAACGCACGTCGAACTGCGACCGGCTATCCTCGAACGCGGGGAAGCCGCATTCATATTCGGCCAGCTTGTCGGCGTAGGGCTTCGACGCGCCGGTGAATTTCGACACGAGCATCGGCAACAGCACGAATGCCGTCGACAGCGCCATCGCGACGCCCAGGAACAACAGGATCGGCAGGTAGCCGCCGGCGACGGACGCCATGAAACTTCTCCGGTGACGCCCCGTGAACCGGACCATCTTGAGGTTGAGCACTTAAACTTCGCAGGTGCGGTAGGCAAGGATCGGCCGGGTGAGAATGACTCGCAAAGCCTTGGGCATTTCGCCCCGCGGCGGCGTACGGGTCGCGCTACCGTCTTGAGCCCTCTCCTTCAGGGGAAAGGGTTGGGTGAGGGGGAGCAGGGCCTGCGCCGGGACGGAACGTTACCACAGACGCCGCGCTCCCCCGCCCCCAAGGGAGAGCGGGAGCACCAGACCTCAGACCCGCAACGCACCCGCAATCAGTTTGTGCAGCCGCGAATGCAGCCCGTCGTTTGCCGCGATATATTCGTTGCGTTCCATCACGCGTTCGCCCCCTCGGAAATCGGTGACGAACCCGCCAGCCTCGCGCACCAGCAGGATGCCCGCCGCCACGTCCCATGGTTGCAGGTCGCTTTCCCAGAACGCGTCGAACCGCCCGGCGGCGACCCAGGCCAGATCGAGCGACGCCGCCCCGAACCGGCGGATGCCCGCCACTTCCGGCCCGACCGCGTCGTAGATCTTGCGCCATTGCGCGAAATCGCCGTGCCCTGCGAACGGGATGCCCGTCGCGATCAGCGATTCGGTCAGGTCGCGCCTGCTCGACACGCGCAGCCGGCGGTCGTGCAGCCACGCGCCGCGGCCCTTCTCCGCCCAGAAACTCTCGTCGGTCAGCGGCTGGTACACCAGCCCCTGCGTGATCTCGGTCCGCCCGCCGGGCTTGGGCTCCTCCACCGCGATCGAGATCGCGAAATGCGGCAGGCCGTGGAGAAAGTTGGTGGTGCCGTCGAGCGGATCGACGATCCAGCGCGGCTTGGTCGGATCGCCCTCGACGACGCCGCCCTCCTCGCCCAGAAAGCCCCAGTCGGGCCGCGCGCGCTTCAGTTCCTCGTACAGCGTCTGTTCGGCCTGGCGGTCGGCCTGACTGACGAAGTCGGCCGGCCCCTTGCGGCTGACCTGCAATTCCTGCGTCTCGTTGAAATCGCGGCGCAGGCGCGGGGCCGCTTTGCGCGCCGCGCGCTCCATGACGGTGATGAGGCCGGACTGGGCTGCCATGATCTTTTCTTTCCCCCCTCCCTTTCAAGGGAGGGGTCGGGGGTGGGTGCACGCGATCGGTACGGGGCGGTCGCGCAACCGCGACGCACCCCTGGTCTCGATGTCAGTCGGCGCGCTTCACATAGGTCTGTTCATACACGTCGACCACGATCCGGGTGCCCGCGCCGATATGCGGCGGCACCATGACGCGCACGCCGTTCTCCAGCACCGCCGGCTTGTAGGACGACGACGCCGTCTGCCCCTTCACCACCGCGTCGGCCGAAACGATCATCGCCTCCACCGTGTCGGGCAGCTGGACCGAGATCGGCCGCTCGTCGTACAATTCCATCACTACGTCCATGCCGTCCTGCAGGAATGCCGCCGCATCGCCCAGGGTGCCGCGGTCGAGCTGCACCTGATCGTAGTTCAGCTTGTCCATGAACGTCAGCGCGTCGCCGTCGGCGAACAGGAACTGGAAATCCTTGGTATCGAGCCGCACCTTTTCGACCGTCTCGGCCGAGCGGAACCGGACATTGTTCTTGCGCCCGTCGATCAGGTTCTTCAGCTCGACCTGCATATAGGCCCCACCCTTGCCGGGCTGCGTGTGCTGAATCTTGACCGCGCGCCACAGCCCGCCTTCATATTCGATGATGTTACCGGGACGGATATCCACGCCGCTGATCTTCACGGGGGCCTCGCTTGATGATGGGAAAGAGCAGCCGCGGCGTCTAGCCGACCCTGGCCCCACGCTCAAGCGGTCCGGTCGTCATGCTGCGCGCGGGGCCAGCACACGGTACGGGTCGATCGGCCGACCGCCGTGCCACGGCTCGTCCGCGCTCATCCGGCGAATTTCGAAATGGAGATGCGGCCCGGCAGGGCTCGCATTGCCCGAAAAGCCCACCGTCCCGATCAGCGTACCGCGGACCAGCCGCTGCCCCTCGACCAGCCCGGGAGCATAGCCCTCGAGATGCGCATAATAATAGATCCAGCGCCGATCCGGCGACCGGACATAGACCGTATGCCCGCCGGCTTCGCTCTCGAAGATCTTATCGACCTGCCCTCCGGCAGCCGCGACCACCGGCGTGCCGGTCGGCGCCATGATGTCGAGCGCGCCGTGCGCATGGCCCTCGCGCGCATCGTCGAACGTGTCGGTCAACTGCTCCGGTCGTACGCCCGCCACCGGAACCGCCAGCCCCGTCGGCGCGATCGCGATCTCGCCCTGCACCGCGTCGTCCGTCGTCGCGGCCGACGGCGCAGGGGCGCTCGCCGGCGGATCCACGAACCGCACCATCGACACGATCGAGATCAAAGCCAGAACCAGAATGGCGACGATCGCCTTACCGAACCTGTTCAAAACCCACTCCCATCGTTCCCCGGGGCGGGCCGGGGCCTAAGGCGAAACAGCTTCACCAGACCCCGACCGCACCCTCAAGCCTGGAAATGCGCCGGCGTCCCCGGCTTCACCATCAGCGACAACCGCGCCGCGTCCCAGTTGGTCAGCCGGATACAGCCATGGCTTTCCGCCCGGCCGATCGTCTCCGGGCTCGGCGTCCCGTGGATCCCGTAATGCGGCTTCGACAGGTCCAGCCAGATCACACCCACCGGCCCGTTCGGCCCCGGCGGCAGCAGCGCCTTCTTGTCGCTGTCGTCCGCATCCCAGAACAGCGTCGGGTTATAGTGGAACGGCGGGTTATATGCCGCGCCCTGGATCTTCCAGTCGCCGAGCGGCAGCGGGTCATGCTCGCTGCCCATCGTCGCGGGGAATTGCGCGAGCAGCTTGTCGTCCTCGCCGTACACCTTCAGTACGCCCTCCGACTTGTCGACCACGATCCGCTTGCCCTGCGGCTGGGTCGCGCTGACGTTCAGGTCGGACAGCGTCTGCCGCCATTCGGGCTTCAGCTTCGGATCATAGGCGCGCGACGACGGCAGGACGTTGGGAAAGCGCAGCCGGGCACCCGGTGCAATCCGCCCGCCCGGATTGAGCGCCGCCAGCGTCTGCGGCGTGGTGTGAAACTTCTCCGCCAGCTTCTCCATCGCATTGGCGTAGCCCATCGCCGGCAGCTTCGCCTGATCGGCCGGCTCCTTGGGCAACGGCCCCTGGTAGGGCCCGGCCGCATCCGCCTGGCTCAGCGCCAGCACGCGCACCGGCCGCACCGCACGATAGGGATAGAGCGCCTTCAACGTGGCGGCGTCCACCTTGCCCGTCTTGGGCAGGCCGCGCGCGCCTTGAAAACCGGACAGCGCGTTCCGGAACGACATGCCGCCCTTGCCGTCGATCACCCCCGGCCCGAATCCGAGATGGTCGAGCAGGACCTGGACATGCAGCACGGTCATGTCGACGCCGGCGGCCGGCGCATCCGGCGCGGGCGCCGCCTGCTGCGCAGTCGAAGGCCAGGATATCAGACCGACCGTGCAAAGTCCGAGACCGGTCAGGGCAACCAACGATTTCTTCATGCGTGCAGGCCCTTATGTTCAATCCAAGCCGACTCAAACGCAGGGCTACGGCAAATCTTTCCGGGGTGACCAGCATAATGATGGAATTCGACACGGGACGACGACGGCTGCTCGGCGGAATGCTCGCCCTTGGCGGCACCGCGCTGTTTGCCACGCCCGCCCTTGCCGATACGCGCGAACGGCGCCTCGCCTTCCGCAACGTCCATACCAACGAACGCGTCGATGCGCGCTACTACGGCCCCACCGGGCTGGACCGTCAGGGGATCGCCGAGATCAACCACGGCCTGCGCGACTGGCGCACCGGCCAGACCCACCTCATGGACCGCGACCTGCTCGACCTGCTCGGTGATCTGCGCGACCGGCTGGGCGTCGCGCCGCGCAAGGGGTTCGACCTGATCTCCGGCTACCGCTCGCCCGAAACGAACGGGCGCCTCAAGGAAGCCGGCGGCGCGCACAGCGGCGTCGCGGGCAAGAGCCAGCACATGCTCGGCAAGGCCAGCGACATCGCCATGCCCGGCGTCCCGCTCGCCACGCTCCGCGCCGCCGCCTACTCCCTGCGCCGCGGCGGCGTAGGCTACTACCCGCGCGACGGCTTCGTCCATGTCGATACCGGACAGCTGCGGACCTGGTAGGGCTTATGCCGCACGCCAACGCTTACCAGAACCGCTAGCGTTCCCTGGCGAAAACCGGGATCTCGATGCGGCCGCTTCGAGCACACTGAACCGGCCTCACCCCTGCCCCAAAACCCCCGCAAACGCCCGTACGCCTGCCGCCGGCCCGTCCGGATGTTCCCACACCGCGCCACTTACCGCAAGGAAGTCCGCGCCCGCCGCGACCAGCGGCGCGGCGTTGTCCGCCGTGATCCCGCCGATCGCGACGCAGGGGGTCTCGAACACCGTCGTCCACCAGCCCAGCAGCGCCGGCTCCGCGACATGCTCCCCCGGCTTGGTCGTGCTGGGAAAGAACGCCCCGAACGCGACATAGTCCGCCCCGCGCTCGCCCGCTTCCATCGCCAGATGCCGGCTGTCGTGGCAGGTGACGCCGATCTGCGCGGTCTTGCCCAGCTGCTCGCGGGCGTCGCGCGGGTCGCCGTCTTCCTGCCCCAGATGCACGCCGTCCGCGCCCAGCCGCTTGGCAAGGCCGATACTGTCGTTGACGATGAACGCCACTTCGCGCGCCTGACAGATGGCGACCAGTGGTTGGGCCAGCGCCGCGATGCGGTGATCGTCGATTCCCTTTAACCGCAACTGGAACGCCGCCACCGGCCCGGCGTCCAGCGCCGCTTCAAGCATCGCGGGAAAATCGTCTCCGATCGTCGGCGGGGAAATCAGGTAGAGCTGGCACGCCGGTCGGAACTGCGGTTCGAACCGGTCGGCAAAGGCCGGGTCCAGTTTCAGGGCGTCGTCTTCGATGTCGGGCAGGTCGGTCATGCCTCCACCTACGCCAAGCCGTTCGCCTGCGGAAGGGTCGCGATCCACGCGCGAAACGCCTGCGGGTCGTCCAGCCGGTGCGCCACGGCCCGCACCGGCCGGCCGCGCCGCCCCATCACCGGCGGCAACAGGTCGATCACGATGTTGGGATAGGCGAGGAGCCCCAGATTGAGCGTGCCCCGCTGCCTCAGCGTCTCCGCGGACCAGTCCGCGCGCAGTCCGGCGATCGATGCGACCGGGATCGCCACCGTACCCAGCACACCCGCACGCATCGTCAGCACGTCGCCTGAAACAAACGGGGGCAGCGTGCGGAGCGACCGGATCAGCCGGACGATCCAGGCGACGCCGCCCAGGCTGACAAGCGACAGCCAGAGGGCGACCCGCGTGGACCAGATCGCGACCAGCCCGTGCGCCACGATCATCTCGATCAGCGCCAGCGCCAGCAGAACCCACATTATGGGCGCCAGGCTGCGATGGCAGGGGAAGGCGACAGCTTCAGCCGCGCCCGCCCCCGGCATGGCTTATTCCTCGCCCTTGTAGATGCGCACGATCTTGGCGAGCATGGCCAGCGCCTCGGCCCGCGGGCGCTGGAACGTGTTGCGGCCGATAATCGACCCGTTGCCGCCGCCGTCGCGAATGTCGCGCGCATCCTGGTACAGCGCGTCGTTGCCCTTCGTCGCTCCGCCGGAGAACACCACGATCCGCCGCCCCGCAAAACAGGCCTGCCGGACATGCGCCACTCGCTTGGCCTGGGTCGACCAGTCGCCGTCCTTGTAGACCGCGACCGATTCCTTCTGCTCGATATCGGCGGTCGGCAACTTCACCTTGATGATGTGCGCGCCCAGCAACGCCGCCATGTGCGCGGCATAGGCCCCGACGTCGAGCGACAGTTCGCCCTTCTTGGAAATGTCGCCGCCGCGCGGATAGGACCAGATCACGGTCGCGATGCCGACCGCCTTGGCCTCCGCGGACATTTCGCGGATCTCCTCCATCTGTTCGAAGATCCCGTCCGACCCCGGATAGATGGTGAACCCGATCGCCGCACATCCCAGCCGCAGCGCGTCGTCGACCGTGCCGGTCACCGCCTGGTCGATGCTCGTGGCCCAGCTGTTCGACGAATTGACCTTCAGGATCGTCGGAATCTGCCCGGCGAACGTATCCGCCCCGGCTTCCAGCGGCCCCAGCGGCGCCGCATAGGCGGACAGGCCGGCATCGATCGCCAGCTGATAATGATAATGCGGGTCGTACGCCGCCGGGTTCATCGCGAACGACCGCGCGGGGCCGTGTTCGAACCCCTGATCCACCGGCAGGATCACCAGCTTGCCCGTGCCGCCCAGATGGCCGTGGGTCAGGATCCGCGCCAGATTGGCCTTCGTGCCGGGGTTATCGGACTCGTAATTGTCCAGGATCGCCTTGACGGTCGGGGTAAAGCTCATGGCCGATATCTCCGATGGATTTGTGCGATGCGGTAAAGCTCTGCTGGCAGCATGCAAGCATGACAACGCTGGTCAAGCGATGTCATCGTCCCGTCCTACTGCGCACGCGCGAACGACCGGACGTCTCGTCGTTCCAGTACGTGACAGCCATGGTGGCAACTGTGACAGGCATATCCGTTGAATATGCCTGCCTGCGCCTTCAACCCATCAGCGCCTTCACGCCCGGCAACGGCTTGCCCTCCATCCATTCCAGGAAAGCCCCGCCCGCGGTCGATACGAAGGTGAAGCGGTCCGCCACGCCGGCCTGGTTCAGCGCCGCGACGGTATCGCCGCCGCCCGCCACCGATACCAGCGATCCGCTTTCGGTCAGCGCCGCCGCCGTCCGCGCCAGCGCCACGGTGGCCGCATCGAACGGGGCCGTCTCGAACGCCCCCATCGGCCCGTTCCACACCAGCGTCCGGCAATTCTTCAGCACGTCGCCCAGCGATTCGGTCGCCGCCGGCCCCACGTCCAGGATCATCTCGTCCGCCGCCACTTCGTGCACGTTCACGGTCCGCGTCGACGGGTTGGCGCGGAATTCTTTCGCGACCACCACGTCGTAGGGCAGGTGCACGGTGCACCCCGCCGCGTCGGCCGCGTCCAATATGGCGTTCGCGGTATCGGTCAGGTCATGCTCGCATAGCGACTTGCCGACATCCACGCCGCGCGCCGCCAGGAACGTGTTAGCCATGCCGCCGCCGATGATAAGGTGATCGACCTTGGCCACCATCTGCTTCAGCACGTCCAGCTTGGTCGAAACCTTCGCCCCGCCCACGACCGCGGCCACCGGGTGCTCCGGCTGGCCCAGCGCCTTCTCCAGCGCCTGCAACTCCGCCTCCATCGACCGCCCGGCAAAGGCGGGCAGCAGGTGCGCCAGCCCCTCGGTCGACGCATGCGCCCGGTGCGCGGCGGAAAAGGCGTCGTTCACATAAAACTCGCCCAACAGCGCGATCGCCGCCGCCAGCCCGGGATCGTTGGCTTCCTCGCCACCGTGAAACCGGGTATTTTCCAGCACCGCGATGTCGCCGGCCTGCATCTGGGCCACGGCCTTGTCCGCATCGACACCCTGGCAATCGTCGATGAACCGCACCTCGCGGCCCAGCACGTCGGACAGCGGCCGCACGATCAGCGCCAGCGACAAGTCCGGGTTCCGCATGCCCTTGGGTCGACCGAAATGGGCCAGCACCAGCACGATCGCACCCTTGTCCGCCAGTTCGGCGATCGTCGGGGCCGCGGCGCGCAACCGCGTGTCGTCGGTCACCTTGGCGCCGTCCATCGGCACGTTCAGGTCCTCGCGCACCAGCACACGTCGCCCGCGCACGTCGCCGATATCGTCCAGCGTCCGGAAAGCCGTCATGTCTCGATCCTCATTGCGATAGTCTTATCGGGTCGCCCAGCCGGGCATACCCCCCGGTGATGACGGTCATGAGATATCCGCCGCGCCAGTCGGGCACCAGTGCGGGCCACAGGCCGGGCTGTTCCTCGTCCATCCGGCGGCACGGGTCGCATTCCCCGCTGACCGCCAGCCGAACGGCGCCGATCGTCAGAATAGTCCCGGCGATCCGCGGCAGGTCCAGCCCCTCGACCAGCAGGTTCGCACGGCGATGCGTCCACGGCAGCGCGCGGCCCAGTTCGGCCTCGGCCAGGGCCCAGTCCTCGCGCCGCAACAGCGACACCTGCCGCCGGGCCACCCGGCCGTCGGGCTTCGCCCTGCCGCGAAAGTCCCCGGCCACGCCGTGCGCCGGCGTGATCGCGGCCTCCGCCAGCAATTCCATCGGCGCGCGCGGCGCCTGCCGCCGCGCGATCCCGATCACGGTGCCATGCCCGGCCGCCACATGGTCCGGGTCGGACCGCAGCGATACCGGCGCGAACGGCAGGAACGGCTGGCGCAACGCGGCCTCAGAGCAGCTTGGCGATCGCGCCTGCGGTATCGACCATGCGGTTGGAGAAACCCCATTCATTGTCGTACCAGCTCATCACGCGGACCAGCTTGCCTTCCAGCACCGCGGTTTCCAGGCTGTCGACCGACGAACTGTGCGGATCGCCGTTGAAATCGATCGAGACCAGCGGATCGGTCACGAACTGCAGGATCCCCTTCAGCGGGCCGCTTTCGGACGCCGCCTTCAGCGCGCCGTTCACCTCTTCCAGCGTGGTATCGCGCGACGGGGTGAAGGTCAGGTCGATCAGCGACACGTTGGGCGTCGGCACGCGCACCGCGGATCCATCCAGCTTGCCCTTCAGTTCCGGCAACACCTCGCCCACCGCGCGCGCAGCGCCCGTCGTGGTCGGAATCATCGACATCCCCGCCGCCCGCGCCCGGCGCATGTCCGGGTGGATCTGGTCCAGGATCTTCTGGTCGTTGGTATAGCTGTGGATCGTCGTCATCAGTCCGCGTTCGATGCCGATCGCATCGTTCAGCACCTTGGCGACCGGAGCCAGGCAGTTGGTGGTGCACGACGCGTTGGAGATGATCGTGTGATCCGCCGAGATCTTGTCATGGTTCACGCCGTAGACCACGGTCAGGTCGACACCCTTGGCCGGGGCGGAGATCAGCACCTTCTTCGCGCCCGCGGTCAGATGCTTGCCGGCCGATTCGCGGTCCGTGAAGAAACCCGTGCATTCCAGCGCGATATCCACGCCCAGTTCGGCATGCGGCAGGTTGGCGGGGTCGCGCTCCGCCGTCACGCGGATGCGCGTCCCGTCGACCACCAGATGATCGCCGTCGGCGCTCACGTCGCCTTTCCAGCTGCCGTGCACGCTGTCGCGCTTGAACAACAGCGCGTTCGCCTTGGCATCGCCCAGGTCGTTGATCGCGACCAGTTCGAGCCCGCTGTCGGGACGCGACAGGATGGCGCGCGCGACCAGCCGGCCGATGCGGCCGAATCCGTTGATGGCAACCTTCGTCATGCGTTCTGTTCCTCGGTTGGCGTCGCGGCGGCTGGCACCATCGGCGCGGTCAGGGTGAAAGGTCCGGAATGGCGGGCCACGGTCGGGAGATCGCGGCGGGCATTCATATGGGTGCGGCGCGGCATCGTCGCCACGGTTGCCGCCCCCAACCGATCCGGACGACCGGCTGTCCACACCACGTCCGCCATCCGTGCGCGGACGATGTCGGCAGGCGGCGGGCAGATCGTCATCGGTCGGGCAGGCCCCCATGTCGTCACGGCGCGGACGGCGGCATGCCGACAGCATGGCACCGCATCGTCCGGGCGTGCTTTGGCGGCGGCGGCCGGTATCGTCAACTGCACGACCCATACGACAGCCCTTCCGACAACAGTGTCATGTCCCGCGCGCGCCGGTCGCATGCGCCGGACGGACTGGCGTAACCCGATTTGCTATGTCCGGGCGGGCTGCTATCGCCCGGCCATGCCTGATGAAACCCTTGAGGACGCGATCTTCCGCCTGGACGCCGCGGTAACGCGTGCCGAAGCGGCGTTCGTCCGCCGCGCGTCCGTGCCCGTCGCGCCGCCCGTTGTTCCGTCCATGCCGGACGATCCGGACCTGCCCGCCCGCCATGCGCGGCTGCGCGCCGGCGCGGAGGCGGCGATCGCGCGGATCGACGCGCTTATCGACGCAAAGGCATCCTGATGGCGAAAGTCACGCTGACCATCGCCGGCTACAGCCACGAACTTACCTGCCGCGATGGGGAGGAAGCCCATTTCCTCCGTCTCGGCCAGATCCTGGACGAGAAAGCCGGTCAGGCGGCGCGCTCGGTCGGCGGCCTGACCGAGGTCCGCATGCTGCTGTTCGCCGGCCTCCTGCTCGCCGACGAGATTGGCGGCCTGCGCAGCGCGGTCCAGGCCGCATCGGACGCCGCGGCCGCGGCGCCGGACAACGCCGCGGAGACGCTGCCCGATCCGCTGCTCGCCCAGGCGGTCGCAGCACTGGCCGCCCGCATCGAGACTCTGGCCGAATCGCTGGAAGCGGACATCGCCGAGCCGGACGTGGCCGAGCCGGAGGCAATTGCGGCGGAGGGTCTTGAGGCCGGGCCGCCGACCGCCTAGATAGGACGCGGCGGGCACTGCCCGGTACGAGCCGAAGGAAAATCCCTGAGGCTATTCATCATCCTTCGGGGGCTGTCCCTGCCCGGATCCTGGTCCGACGCACATGGTCCCCACCTGACGTTACAGGCGTCAGAGGATATTCCGGCAAACGGCCATGGCGGTCCCGCCACCCATGGCAACCGGACACGCCGCCTGCGGGCCGGCCAGCGGACGGGACCTGGAACCTATGGACAAGTCCGAACTCCGCCGCACGCTTCGCGCCGCCCGCGCCCGGTTCGTCGCGGACGAGGCGGTCGCCGCCCAGCTGCTGGTCGATACGCTCCAGCTGGCCGAACATGCCGCTCCGCATCTGGCCGGCGCGCGCATCGTCGCGGGCTATGTCTCTGACGGGGAGGAGGTCGATCCGCTCCCGCTGCTGTTCCGCGCGCTCGACCAGGGCTGCATCATGGTGCTGCCCCGCATCACCGGCCGCACCGCCCCAATGGTCTTCCACCGCTGGTTTCCCGGTGACGACCTCGTTCCCGGCCCGCTCGGCCTGCTGCAACCGCGCGCCGATGCCGAAATCCTCGATCCCGACCTGATCCTGGCGCCGCTGGTGGGCTATGATGCCGCCTGCAACCGGCTGGGCCAGGGCGCCGGCTTCTACGACCGCGCATTCGCCGCGCGGCCGGATGCGCGGCGCATCGGTCTCGCCTGGACCGTGCAGGCCGTCGACGCGCTGCCCGTCGATCCATGGGACGTCCCGCTCCACGGCATCGCCACCGAACGCGGCTGGATCGCGGCATGATCGAACCGAGCTGGCGCAAACCGGTCGGCGCCTTGCTGATCCTGGCCATCGTCCTGCTCTGGACGGTGCTGTTCGCCACCTTCTCCGATTCGGTCGCCACGCTGCACTGGACGCTGCAGCTGGTCTACTACGCGCTCGCCGGCCTCGCCTGGATCTGGCTGACCCCCGTCAAGCCCATCCTCCGCTGGATGCAGACCACCCGCTGGCGCTGACAGCGCCGCGAACAGGAATGTGTCCGCCCCAAACCGTCATCCCGGCGAAGGCCGGGATCTCCCTCCGGTAAAGCACCCACCCCCAGTCCAAGGGCGATCCCGGCCATCGCCGGGATGACGGTCGGGGTAGGAATGCTGCCCAGGTCAAAGGCCGGGCCAGGCCACGGGGCAGAGCTCGGTCTCGGACCGACACTCACCCAAGTGGCAGAAACCCGCCCGCCGCCGTCCCGACCTCGGTCCCGTCATCCTGACGAAGGTCAGGATCCATTATCACTACAGCCCGGCCAAAGCCCAAGTCCGTAGCGGGAACCCCCGCGCAGGTCCCACGCAGAACAAGTACATGCGGAGATGCGCAAAGGCTTCTGGCCCAAACCTATCCAGTAAAAAAGGAACCCATAACCCCGGGAAGGGAAAACGCGCCATTTCCACTTTGGGAAATGGCGCGAGTGACGGGGCTCGAACCCGCGACCTCCGGCGTGACAGGCCGGCACTCTAACCAACTGAGCTACACCCGCTTGAAGCGTGGGGGGGCAACTACCGGCGGTCGCGGGATGCGTCAACCGCAATTCGCAACCACCGCGTTCGTCTTATCGCGACGCGAGCACTTCCTCGGGCGCGGTGCCGGTCAGCGTCCCCTCCTCGAACAGGAAACCCGCAATGTCCGGCTTGCCCGCCGCATCCAGGATCGTCTTCAGGATGATGAGCAGCGGCACCGCCAGCAATGCGCCCACCGTCCCCCAGACCCAACCCCAGAAACTCAGCGCGACCAGGATCAGCAGCGGGTTGATCGTCAGCTTGCGCCCGACCAGCATCGGCGTAATCGCATTCGCTTCCACCAGGTGCATGCCAACGAAGATCGCCGCCGGCAGCAGCGCATACCAGGCGTCCGAAAACGTCATCAGCCCACCCACCGCCAGCAGCAGCGCCGCCAGGATCGGCCCCAGATACGGGATATAGTTCAACAGCGCGACGAGTCCGCCCCACATCAGCGGCGTCGGCATGCTGATCAACGCCAGGCCGACCGACACCGCCGCCCCCAGCGTCACGTTGATGATCGTGATCGTGCCCAGATAGGCGGACGTCGCGTTGACCATGTCCTGGATCACGCGCGCCGTCGCCATCGCGCTCGAAAAACTGCCGCGGTTGCTGATCGTGCGGCGACGCAGGCTCGTCCAGCCCGACAGGAAGAAGAAGATCACCAGGATCGCGAAAAACATCTGGATCAGCGCATGCGGCGCGGACGACGTCAGCAGGTCGAGCAGCGAATTGGGCGCCGACTGGGTCACAACGGTCCGTGACCCGCCCGTTGCGGGCGCGCGCTGCACCAGTTTCATCGTCTGCGCGATGAACTTGTCCAGGCTGGCGTACAGTTCGATCACGGGGCGCAGGTTCTGGCGGATCCGCCCGATCCGGTCCGGCAACAGCGAGAACCACCCTGTCGCGGGCACCACGATCGCCGCGATCGCCACATTGGCGGTAATCAGGAACATCAGCACGCAGGTCAGCGCCGCCGCCGACGATGGCATCCCGCGCCGTTCCAGCCATTCCAGACTGGGCACCAGCGCGATCGCGATCACCAGCGCCGCGGTGATCGGCAGGAAGAACTCCGCCCCCGCCATCAACGCGAACGGCACCGCCAGCACGAACCCGGCGCCCGCGATCAGCGTCAGCGCCGCCAGCAATCGGTCGCGGCGGAACGCCTCCGTTACGAAATCGACCGCCGCATCGGCGTTTGGCGTCTCGTCCTTGCCGGCCCCGTCCGCCACCGACTCGGACAGGATCTGGCCAGCACCTGCCGCCGACTCCATCGGATCATCCAGCTTCCGGCCGTTTGCGTCGTTCGCGTCCACCGATCATTTCCCCCGTCCGCGTGCCCGTCCGCACCCTGCCGCAACCGTCAGGAAAAGCTCCGAAACCTTACTGTCTCAGCGCAAGAAACGACCACTGAAAAGGTTCCATGCTGTCACAAATCTTACATCCGGTCGCCGTGTCCTTCCAACGCCTCGTCGTTCCAGCTTTGACGAATTGGGTTCGAACGGGAATGGGCGGGGAACGGTCGTACCGGTTGGCTGCATCAGCGCCGCCGGTTTGCAGCGACAAGACGTGAACGTCAGCCGGACCCCCGTATGTGTTTTTCGGGTCCGGGGCAGCGTTCGCGCACATGCCGGAGTGTTGAGTGGTTTCTGTTCGTCGATCCCAGGTGTTTGCGGTTTCCAGCCTCGCGCTGATGTCCGCCGCCGTGCTGGTCCCCGCGTCGATGACGTCCGCGGCTGAGACTCCGGCAACCTGGGCACTGCCTGCCGCCCCCGCGCTCCTCAGCCCGGCCGCACCCACCCAGGCCCAGCTGAACATCCTCCGTTTCCGCCAGATCGCCGCCAATACCTTCGCCGAACCGATCCGCACCCTGGCCGCCGACGATGCGAGCGCAGATGCGGACACCGACAGCACCGATGTCGCCGCGGACCAGGCTAGCCTGGACGACGAAACGCTCTGCATGGCAAAGGTCGTCCATCACGAAGCCGGCAACCAGTCGCGCGCCGGTCAGCTCGCGGTCGCGCAGACCATCCTGAACCGCAAGGCATCCGGGCGGTTCGCCGGCACCGTCTGCGGCGTCGTGCATCAGCGGAACCAGTATTTCGACACGACCCGCTACCATCCGAACCGCGCCAGCGCGCAGTGGCAGGCCGCCGTCGCCGTCGCGTTCGAAGCGCTGTCGGGCAAGGCGCAGGCCGTCGTTCCGGGCGCGCTCTTCTTCCGCGCCGCCTATTCCACACCGACGAACTTCTTCAAGGGCCGCATCCGCGTCGCCGCCCTGGGCGATCACGTCTTCTATCGCTGAACGCTTCCGTTCTAGATTGAGGCGGACCTAGTCCCTCTAAGCCCTTCCCCTTCAGGGGAAGGATGGGGTGCCGGCAACAGCATCACACGCGCGGCGTTTAAGGCACGACCCTCAATCCTCCGCAGCCGGCGCCTGCCCGGCGAACCGTGCCGCCTGCGCCCGCTTCCACAGTCCGTGCAGCCAGGCCCGCGGTGTCGCCACCTGCATCCGCTCTGTCGCTGCCAGCCAGCCCTCGGTCGCCCCCGTCACCCGCACCATCGTCTCGCTCGGCGTCTGTTCCGCCGCCCAGCCGTTCAGCGCCTGCGCGTTGGTCAGCAGGAGGAACAGGCTGGCGATCAGGATCGTCGCCCCCGTCCAGCCCAGCCCGCGCCTGCCCTCGCCCATCGCGCGCCCCGGCTCGTCGGGCAGGTCGACCGGCGACGCGTCGTGCGCCCGCATGGTGTTCCGCACGTCGGTTTTCCCGTCGGTCATCCCGCCGCTCCCATCAGAACTGGTAATAGATGAAGGGCGCCACCCCTTCGAACCGCATCGCATCGACCAGCAGAATGGCCGCGCCGGTCGCGACCCCCAGGATCGGCGCCGGCCAGGTCCGCACGCGCCCGGCGATCCCCTGCAACAGCCGCGGCGGCGCGGCGTGGATCGCCAGCCCGAACAGGATCAGCACCAGCTGCAACGGCGTCGCGGTCATGCCGCCCGCGCCGTTCGCCCCGATCCCGCGCAGATAGGCGGTCGCATCGGCGAAACTCGGCGCACGGAAGAAAATCCAGCCTAGCACCACGACATGGAAGGTCACCAGCACGCCGGCCCAGCGCGGCAGAACCGGCCACCCGGCTGGCCGATATTCGCGCCACAGCCGTTCCATCGCCAGCACCAGTCCGTGCAGCCCGCCCCAGATCAGGAACGTCCACTTCGCGCCGTGCCACAGGCCGCCCAGCAGCATCGTCACCATCAGGTTGCGGCAGATGTACCAGACCCCGCCGCGGTTGCCGCCCAGCGCATCGATATACAGATAATCGCGCAGCCAGCTCGACAGGCTGATATGCCAGCGCCGCCAGAACTCCTGCAACGACGCGGCGCGATATGGCTGGTCGAAATTGCGCGGGAACCGGTATCCGAACAGCGCCGCGATGCCGATCGCCATGTCGGAATAGGCCGAGAAATCGCAATAGATCTGCACGGCATAGCCGTAGGCCGCCAGCACCAGGTCGATTCGCGAATGTCCGGCGATATCGGCGAACACCGGATCGACGAACTGCGTCGCCAGTTCGGACGCGATGACCGCCTTCTTGAACAGCCCCCACACGATCAGCAGCAGCGCGGACGCGACCATCCCGCGGTTCAGCCGGGGCGTCGCCTGCAACTGCGGCACCAGGTCCGCCGCGCGCACGATCGGCCCGGCCACCAGATGCGGAAAGAACGACATGAGGAACGTGATGTCGAGCAGCGACGCCGCCGGCACGCGCTGCTTGTACACGTCGACCAGGTAACTCATCCCCTGGAAGGTGAAGAACGACACGCCGACCGGCAGGATCACCTGCACCAGCGGCAGGTCGCGCGCGAACCCGGCGGCGGCCAGCACGTCGCCTACCTGTTCCAGGAAGAACCCGTAATATTTGAAGAAACCGAGGATAGCGAGGTTTAGGACGACGCCCACGATCATCACGCGCTTCCGCACGACCGCATCGTCGCTGTCATCGATCAGCCGCGCCGCGCCCCAGTTCAGCACCGCCGACAGGATCAGCAGCGCGACGAACCGCCAGTCCCACGCGCCGTAGAAGATCCAGCTCGCGACCAGCAGCAGGATCTTGCGCCACTCGTTCGACCGCGACGCCCCCCACACCACGCAGAAGGTGACGAGGAAGAACAATCCGAATGTAAGAGTCGGAAACAGCATCTTACCTACTCCCCCTCCTCTTCACAGGAGGGGGCCGAGGGGTGGTGACGCCCGCAAGCCCGAACACGACTTCCACCACGAGACCCAGACTCAACGCCCCATCCCCGCCGCATCGAGGTCCGCCTGCAACCGCGCGGCGATATCGCGCCCACCCGCCGAATTGAAATGCACATAGTCCCCGCGCATCCGCGCCGGCGTGCCGCGTACCCATTTCGGTGCCGAACAGGCGCCCCCCATCCGCGCGCCCCAGTCCCAGAAGGCCAGCCCCAGCTCGCCCGCCACCTTCCGCTGGATATCGCGCACCACCTTCATCCCCGGCGGCACGAACAGCCCGGACACCGCCGGCCGCACCATCGCGACGGGGGCCGCGACCGGGACCGCGACCGGCACGACCCCCCCGCCCTCACCCGCCAGCGCCGCGATCGTCGCGTCCATGTCCTGCACCTTCGGCTGTATCGCCGCCGGCACCACCACCGGGGCGGGCATCGCCACGCGCACCGCGGGCACGCTGCAGGCGATCGCGCTGCCCGGCGCATTGTTCAGCAGCGCCGGCTGGCGGCTGGCGGCGTCCGGCGCGCCCAGCAGCAGGATCGGCACGTTGCCCGCCAGCCGCCGCAATCGCCCGACCGCGCTGCGCAGCGTGGATTCATAGCCGAACGGGCTGACGCTCGGCGAAAACCCCTCGTTGGTGCCGTACGCCAGCACGATCATGTCCGGCCGGTAACTCCGGAACTCCTCCGCCAGCACCGCATCGTCCGTCCGCCCGAAATGGACGAGCTGCGACCCGACGACCCCCACGTTGGACAGCACGACGCCGCCATCGTCACGGAACGTCGCCCAGGACGTGATCGTCACGGGCCGTTCGCTCGCGGTCACCGTCACCGCGGCGTTGGGTCGGTCGAGCGCGAACGTCCGGCATTGCGGCCGCTCGGTATTGGAATCCAGGTCGAACCGGCTTTCCGCCAGCCCGATCCGCACGGTCAGCGCCCCCGCCGACGGCCGCGCGATCGCGCACAGCACGAACCGGTCGAAACTCTGCGCGCCGTCGGACGTCAGCGACATCGACGCGCCCGGCGTGGTGCTGGTCAGGCTGAACCCCGCCACGCCGATCGCCGGCCGCAGCGGCGCCGATCCCGCGCCGAACGATGCGTTCACCCGCCATCCGGGCGACATCGCCGCGGTCACGCCGCGCGTCAGATATCCGGCATAGGGCCGCCCCGCCGCCAGCACGCCGCGCCCACCGCCGCCATAGCGCGCCTGCAACAGGTCCCGCCACGCACCGGTGATCGCATCGCCCGCGGTATGGCTGTCGCCGATCTGCAGGATATGCACCGGCCGCGCGCCCCGGTCGGTCCGCGCCTTGGCCAGCTTGGCGAAGACGGGGCTCAGTTCGTCCGCGTTGCACAGCGTGCCCACGCACGGTGCCGCCCACACCGGCCCGGCCGCCGCCGCCAGCACCGCCAACACCAGCAGCAGACGACGCTTCACCGTGTCGCCCCCATGTCGAACCGCACCGCCTGCGCCGGCCGCGGCGGCACGCCGGCACCCGCCGGCGAGGGCGCGGGCGCGGGTGGCAATCCCGCCTGCATCCGCGCCGCGGCGACATGCGCCTCGATCCGCTGCGCCAGCCCGCGCGTGATGCGGACATAGCCGTTCATCGACATATGGATCCCGTCGTCCGCGCGCATCAGCACCGGCTTGCCGCTCGAATCGGGCAGGTAGGCCGCGAATCCGTCCGGCCCGCTCGACATCGGGCGCGTATCGATGAACGGGACGCCCAGATCCGCCATCAGCCGCGCATAGAAGGCGTTCATCGCGCTGATGTCGGCATCGAACGTCGCCTTGCGCATCCGTGGCAGGCCGACCCAGTACACCGTTGCCCCGCCACCCCGCAGCGCGCGCACCAGCCCGGCCGCGCGCCTGGCCACCAGCGCCTGCCACGCCGGCGTCATGTAATTGGCCAGATGCCCGTCGGCGATCACGCCCTGCGTGTCGTTCGCGCCATAACTCACGACCGCGATATCGACCGGGGCCTCGGCGATCTGCTGCCGCGTATGGGCCTCCAGGTCCAGGCTCTTGTACCGGGTGAAGCCCGTCGCCTGCCGGCTGTACTTGGTCACGACATAGCCGCGCTTGCCCGGCAGCTCGCGGTTCAGACCGGACCAGACCCCGTCGCCGAAACTGTCGCCATACACACCGATCCGGACCGGTCGCCCCTCCGCCAATGTCCGCACCAGCGACGGCGTTACCGCCACCGCGGTATCGGGCACGGATGCCACCGCCGGCGGCACGCCCGGCTGGACGGGCGGCAACGGGGGCGCTGCCGGCACCCCGGGCGCAGCGGCCGGCGGCGTGATACCGGCCACGCCACCCTGATCTGAAGCCCCTACCGGCGGCGGCGGTGCAACGTCCTGCGGCACCAGCGCCGGCGGCACGACGGGATCGCGCCCGCCGGCAAAGGCGAACCCGATCGCGGCGCCCGCCGCCACACCGACGAACAGCACTGCCGTCCGGTCCGCCACCAGCTGCCATGTCTTCATGCGCACTTGTCTCCGCCGACTGCGCCCCGCCCCGCTCCTATGCGGACGCGGTGCCGCCTGTCACCACCCATGCGCCGAACCGTTCGTCCACCCGCGCGCCGCCCCGGCTCCAGGCCGGAACCGTCGCGGACCCGAACCGCCGCGCCCCGCGTTTCCACCGCACCATCAGGAGACCTGCGATGACGTCCACGCCAGCCGAACCGACCCCGGATCCCGTCAAAGAACCCGGCACCAAGGGCGCAACCGGCGGTCCGTCCGTCACCGGGGAGGTCCACATGCCGCGCGATTATGACGACGACAGCGTCAATGGCAGCCTGAACCTGGAACAGAAGGTCGCCCCCGACGCGTTCCGCGACAAGGATCCGTCGAACCACGGCAGCCGTTGATCGACCCCACGGCCTAGTCTGGCTTGGCCGGCCGGGAATGTTCTGAAAATTGGTGCCCCTGGCCGGGGTCGAACCAGCACTCCTTGCGGAACTCGATTTTGAGTCGAGCGCGTCTACCAATTTCACCACAGGGGCACGCAAGCGCCACCTAACAAAGCTGCCCGTCGATCACAACCGTCCCGTTCGCCCGACCTGCGCTTTGGCGTGCAGGCTTCTACCGGATGAAATACCCCACCACCTTCCAGGCGGAACGGTCGCGGGCGAGCGTGACGGTTTCGACGGCGCCGGGCTTGCTCGCGAAGTCCGTCCGGAACTGGAGGACTTCATAGTCCCCGGCCGGCGCGCCGGGCAGCGTGCCGGCTTTCGTCACGGTCTGGAAGGTCCGGGACGAAACCGGTCCAAGCGGCGCCCGGACGGATTGGATTGTCGCCCCCCATTGCGCCGCCGTGATCTGGGTCTTGAAGAGCGAAGCAGCCGCGCGCCAGCTGCCGTTCCAGTCCTGCCGATCGAGCATCGACAGCCATGTGCGGGCCGCCCCCAGCCCGGCTGATCGCGACATGTTGGCGGGTGCTGCGACCGGGGGAGAGCCTTCCCGGCCCGAGGTGAAGTTTCCGTAAAACGCCGACGAGAGGGCGACGACCGCAATCAGAAGCGACATGATGAGCATTCCTCCACCGAACCAGACAAGCCGATAACCCCCGGCTTGCGGGTGGCCTGCGTCCGGAAGCGGACGCATGGGGCGCGCGCCGTCCGCCACCCCCAAAGCCCTGTCCACCAAAGAATCGGGGAGAGCTTGCTCCGATTCGGCCAGGAACCTTGCCGCTTCCCGACTGCTCGAAACGTCCAGCTTCCTCCGTGCGTCGCGCAACCGTTCGTTGATCGTATGAACCGACAAACCGAAATGGCGGGCTATCGACTTGGCGTCATGTCCGGCGATCAGCAGCCGTAGCGTCTCCTTCTCCCGTTCGGTCAGCGTCAGGATGCCGGCACGCGTCATGGAACGCCCCGCCTTTCCAGGCGGTTCGGCATGGGGAACGGCACTGCTGCCTTCTACCATCGTCCGTCCGTTCCGCAGCCGACCAGCGTGGCAACCCGTGCAATCCAGACCCGTCTCGGATTCGCCCGCCTCAATTCGTCGGTGTCCGCCGGCGATAGCTCAGCGCCTCCGCCACATGCACACGCCCGATACCCTCATGCCCGCCGAGGTCCGCGATCGTGCGGGCGACGCGCAGCACGCGGTAATATCCCCGCGCCGACAGCCGCATCGCCTCCGCCGCCTTGGCCAGCAGCTGCCGACCCGCCTCGTCCGGCGTCGCCACGCGGTCGAGCAGCGCGCCGTCCGCCTCCGCATTGGTCCGCACGCCCTCGCTGGCATAGCGCGCCGTCTGCACGTCGCGCGCCGCCGCCACGCGCGCCGCGACCTGTGCCGAACCCTCGGCCGGCGGGGGCAGCACAAGGTCCGCCGCCGTCACCGCGCCCACGTCGACATGCAGGTCGATCCGGTCGAGCAACGGCCCGCTCAACTTTCCCTGATAGTCCGCGGCACAACGCGGTGCCCGCGCGCAGGCCAGCGCCGGATCGCCCAGATGCCCGCACCGACACGGGTTCATCGCGGCGATCAGCTGCACCCGCGCCGGAAAGGTCACATGCGCGTTCGCCCGCGCCACGGACACCCGACCCGTCTCCAGCGGCTGGCGCAGCGAATCGAGTACCCCGCGCTGGAACTCCGGCAGTTCGTCCAGGAACAGCACGCCCAGATGGGCGAGCGACACCTCCCCCGGCCGCACCTTCAACCCGCCGCCGACCAGCGCCGCCATCGACGCACTGTGGTGCGGCGCGCGGTACGGCCGCCGCCGGATCAGCCGCCCGTCCTGCAACAGCCCGGCGACCGACGCGACCATCGACACCTCCAGCGCCTCCGACGGTGTCAGGTCCGGCAGGATGCCCGGCAGGCACGCCGCCATCAGCGATTTTCCCGCCCCCGGGGGACCCGCCATGATCATGTTGTGTCCGCCGGCCGCCGCGATCTCCAGCGCGCGCTTGGCGACTTCCTGGCCCTTCACCTGTTTCAGGTCGGGGCCGTCATGCCCGCTCTCCACCGCACCCGGCAGCGGGGCCGGCAACGGCGCGGTGCCCTTGAAATGGTTCAGCAGCGCCAGCAATCCC
Organism: Sphingomonas montana; assembly: GCF_001956315.1. Taxonomy (GTDB): domain Bacteria; phylum Pseudomonadota; class Alphaproteobacteria; order Sphingomonadales; family Sphingomonadaceae; genus Sphingomonas_R; species Sphingomonas_R montana. The sequence goes on from NZ_MOLY01000036.1 coordinate 66,792, forward strand.
GGCGCGCCGATCACCTCGATCGACCCGGCCCAGGCCGCCTCCGGCCCCTGCGACGCGGGGCAGACCAGCCCCAGCCCACGTTCCGACGCATGCAGCGCCGCCAGCAGCACGCCCGGCGTCCCCGACACCCGCCCGTCCAGCCCCAGTTCGCCGACCACCACATAGGAGGCCAGCGTCTCCGCATCGATCACCCCCATCGCGCCCAGCAGGCCGAGCGCGATCGGCAGGTCGTAATGTGATCCTTCCTTGGGCAGGTCGGCCGGCGACAGGTTCACCGTGATCCGCTTGGGCGGCAACGCCAGCCCGATCGCGGTCAGCGCGGCGCGCACCCGCTCGCGGCTCTCGGCCACCGCCTTGTCGGCCAGCCCCACCACGGCGAAGGCGGGCACGCCCGGTGCCAGCTGCACCTGCACCTCGACCGCGCGCGCCTCCAGCCCGAGATACGCCACCGTCGAAACATGCGCGACCATGCACTTCTCCCCCGGCGCGGGGTATCGCGGCGGGCCGGCCGGAAGTCGAGCGGATTTGCGGTGCCCGGTCCGTCATCCCTGCGACGGCCGCGATCTTCCGTCGAAAAGGCGCCTGCTGCCCGCCGACGCGAGCCGCGGCCTCACGCCGTCGGGACGAGCCCGTGCGGCCCGCCGACAAGCCGTGCGAGATAGGCCACCGCGTCGCCGATCCCCGACGAACCGCTCATGTCGGACGCATCGTCCCACCACAGGCCGGCCGCGACGATCATCGCAAAGGCCAGCAGTCGCAGCCCGACGTCGAGCCAGAAGAACGGCGCGGTGCGGGCCGGTGGGCGGTTGGTGTCGGCGATGGGCATGTTCTGTGTCGGCATGCTCCAGCATCTAGCAACCCATTGTGTCCCGTTCGTTGCTGAACTCCACCGAAGGATTACGTAGCGGAAACCTTCGATCGCGATCCCATCGTCGGACCGGTGCATGACGCGCTCGCCGCATGGCGCCCCCCTCTGCCGCTCGGCGCACCCGTCGCGCTCCGCCGCCCGCCGCCCGCCGGCATTGACTCGCGGCCCCCTTTTCCCTATCCGCACCGCCATTCCGGCCGCACGCCCGTCGTGCGGCCTTTTGACGTTGATGCCCAAGGAATGACCGATGAAGCGCACTTTCCAGCCGTCGAACCTCGTCCGTGCCCGCCGTCACGGCTTCCGCACGCGGTCGGCGACGCCGGGCGGCCGCAAGATCCTGGCGGCGCGCCGCGCCCGCGGTCGCAAGGTCCTGTCGGCCTAACGACGCTGACCCGCCGCGCGGATTTCCTCGCGGCCAATGGTGGGGTCCGGGCACCGATGCCCGGCTTCATCCTGCAGATGCGGCAACGCGGTGACGGCGATCCCGCGATCCGCGCAGGCTATACGGTGACCAAGAAGGTCGGCAATGCCGTCGTCCGCAACCGGATGAAGCGGCGGCTGCGTGCCTTGGCGCGTGCCGCCCTCCCGGTTTCGGGTGTGACAGGTGCCGATCATGTCCTGATCGGGCGTGGCGGCGGGATCGAGCGGTCCTTTGCCGACATGGTGCGCGATCTCGACAAGGCGCTGACCAAGGTCGCGCGCGCCGCATCGCCCCATAGCGGCCCGAAATGATCGCGCGCGGGCTGATTCTGATCGCCCGGCTGTGGCAGATCGGCCCCTCCCGCCTCATTCCGCCCACCTGCCGCTATGCGCCAAGCTGTTCGTCCTATGCGATCGAGGCATTGTCGCGCTATGGGGCGGCAAAGGGCGGCTGGTTGGCCGCCCGTCGTCTGCTGCGTTGCCATCCCTGGGGTGGGTGCGGTGCCGATCCGGTTCCATGAGATTTTGGGGTGATTTCCGTTGAACAGCGATAATCGCAACCTGATCCTGGCGATCGTGTTGTCCGCACTGGTGCTGTTCGGGTGGAGCGCGGTGTCGAACCGCTTCCTGCCCACCGCCGCGCCGCCGTCTACCCAGATCGTCGATGGCAAGCAGGTCGTCTTGCCCAAGCCCGAGGCCGCGATCGACAGCCCCGCCGCGCTGCGCGACCGTGCCGTGGTGCTGGGTGAAAGCCCGCGCATCCGCATCGCGACGCCCAAGCTGGCCGGATCGATCAACCTGCGCGGCGCGCGGATCGATGACCTCACGCTTACCGCCTACGGCGAAACGATCGCGAAGAACGCCCCCCCGGTCCGGCTGCTGTCGCCCGGCGGCACGGCGGACGCCTATTTCGCCGGCTTCGGGTGGACGGGCGAGGGGGCTGCCATCCCGACGGCCGATACGGTCTGGACCGCGGACGGCGCGCTGCTCGCCCCCGGCCGGCCGGTCACGCTGCGCTGGGCGAACGGCCAGGGCCAGCTTTACCGGCTGCGCTTCGCGGTCGATGCCAACTATATGTTCACCGTGACGCAGACCGTCGGCAATGCCGGCACGGGCCCGATCGCGGTGCAGCCCTACGCGCTCGTCAGCCGCACCGGCGTGTCGAAGGACCCGGACGGCTGGACGATGCACACCGGCCCGATCTCGACCCTCAACGGCACCACCAACTACGGCCCGAACTTCAAGGAACTGGACGAGGCGGGGGCCGCCGGCCTCAGCTACCAGTCGACCGGCGGCTGGCTCGGCTTCGGCGATAAATACTGGCTGACCGCGCTCGCGCCGGAACAGACCGCGCCGATCGACGCGGCCTTCCGTGCGGCGTCCGGCCGCTACCAGGCGCAGCTCACCAACCGCTCGCGTATCGTGGCCCCGGCCATGCAGACCAGCGTCGTCCAGCATTTCTTCGCGGGTGCCAAGGAAGTCGCGACGCTCGACGGGTATCAGGCTTCGCTCGGCCTTCCCAACTTCGGTCGCGCGATTGATTGGGGCTGGTTCGAAGTCCTGGAGAAACCCGTATTCCACGTCCTGCACTGGCTGTTCGAGGCGGTCGGCAACTTCGGCGTCGCGATCATCCTGCTGACCGTGCTGGTCAAGACGCTGATGTTCCCGATCGCGCAGAAACAGTTCAAGTCGATGGCCGGCATGCGCGTCCTCCAGCCGAAGATCAAACTGCTGCAGGAACGCCACAAGGACGACAAGGCAAAGCTCCAGTCCGAAATGCTGGAACTGTACAAGGCGGAAAAGGTCAGCCCGCTTTCGGGTTGCTTGCCGATCCTGATCCAGATCCCGATCGGCTACGCGTTGTACAAGGTCCTGATGCTGACGATCGAGATGCGGCACCAGCCGTTCACGCTCTGGATCAAGGATCTCGCCGCGCCCGATCCGCTGACCCCGGTCAACCTGTTCGGGCTGCTCGACTTCACCCCGCCGCACCTCATCGCTATCGGCATCATCCCGATCCTGCTCGGCATCACGCAATATTTCCAGTTCAAGCTGAACCCCGCCCCCGCCGATCCGACGCAGGCGCAGATCTTCGCGATCATGCCCTGGGTGTTCATGTTCATCATGGCGCCCTATGCGGTCGGCCTGCTGCTCTACTGGATCACGCAGAACCTGATCGGGATCGCGCAGCAGACCTGGTTCTACAGCCGCTATCCCGGCATGAAGGCCGCGATGGCGGCCCCCGCGCCCGCTCCGATCGTCCCGATCAAGCAGGCCCGGACACCGAAGAAGTAACGCAACCCCGTCATTTCGGCGATATGCCGGGATGACGGACATGGCAGTTCCCCCTCGTCCGACCGGTTCGAGCTTGTCGAGAACCCGCCACAGACCTGCCAGGACGCGCCATGACCGACGAAGAATTCAATCCCGCCGAACATCTGATCGAACCCGCGCGTAAATTGTTCGCCGGGCCGATCGGCTTCCTCAAATCCGCGCCCGGGCTCGAACATCTGCCCAGTCCCGACGTGCCGGAGGTGACCTTTGCCGGCCGTTCCAACGTCGGCAAGTCGTCGCTCCTGAACGCGCTGGCCGGCCGCAACGCGCTCGCCCGCACGTCGAACACGCCGGGCCGGACGCAGGAACTCAATTTCTTCGACGTGGGCGATCCGCTCGTCTTCCGGCTCGTCGACATGCCCGGCTACGGCTTTGCCAAGGCGCCCAAGGACATGGTCCGCAAATGGCGCTTCCTGGTGAACGACTATCTGCGCGGTCGCGTCGTCCTGAAACGCGCGCTCGTCCTGATCGACAGTCGCCACGGCGCAAAGGACGTCGATCGCGAGATCATGACGATGCTCGACAAGGCGGCGGTCTCCTACCGCCTGGTCCTGACCAAGGCCGACAAGATCAAGGCGAGCGACCTCGCCGCCGTCACCACCGCCACGATTGCGGAAGCGCGCAAGCATGTTGCCGCCCACCCCGAAATCCTGGTCACGTCCAGCGAGACCGGTCTCGGCATTCCCGAACTGCGCGCCGCCGTACTCGAAGCGATCGGCTGAACCCGCGCCATGACGACGGGGGCAAGGTCTTGCCCCGAACCCGGCGGCACGGCAGAAGCCGCCACGGAACAGAGGGACCCGCCACATGCTGAACATCGTCATCGGCAACCGCGCCTACAGCAGCTGGTCGATGCGCGGCTGGCTCGCGGTCCGGCTGTCCGGCCTGCCGTTCACCGAAACGCTCCTGCCGATGTGGTCGCCCGAATGGGACGCGGCGCGCGCCACCGGCCCGCTGGCATTGTCGGGCAAGGTTCCGACGCTGATCGACGGCGACGTGACGCTCTGGGACAGCCTGGCGATCGTCGAGCATCTTGCCGAACACACCGGCCGTGACCGGTTCTGGCCGGCCGATCCCGCCGCCCGCGCGCGCGCGCGCTCGATCGCCGCCGAAATGCACAGCGGCTATCCCGACCTGCGCCGTGATTGCGGCATGAACGTCCGCCGCCGCTACGCCCCCTCCCCGCTCGCCCCCGCCACACAGGGGGACGTTGACCGCGTCGTCGCGCTCTGGACCGAAGCCCGGACCCGTTTCGGGACCGGCGGCGACTATCTGTTCGGCGATTATGGCGCGGCCGACCTGATGTTCGCGCCCGTCGCCACCCGTTTCCGGACCTACGCGGTCCCGCTGCCCGCCATCGCCGACCGCTATGTCGACGCGCTGCTCGCCCACCCCCACGTCGCCGAATGGATCGCCGCGGCCCACGCCGAACCCTGGGTCCTCGACCGCTACGAACGCTGATGCCCAAGTGCCCCGGCGAAGGCCGGGGCCTAGCCGCAACCGCTCCACCGGCGTGCGCCACCAGGAACCCGAAATGCTCGACCCCGTCCCCCTCACCGCAGACCTGATCGCCTGCCCCAGCGTCACGCCGCGCGATGCCGGTGCGCTCGACATCCTCACCGCCGCGCTCGAATCGATCGGCTTCACGGTCGAAACCTTCTGGTCCGGCGACGCGCCCGATGGCCCGGTCCGCAACCTGTTCGCCACGCGCGGCACCGGCAGGCCGCATTTCGCCTTTGCCGGCCATACCGACGTCGTACCCGCCGGGCCGGACGCGTTCGTCCCCACCGTGCGGGGGGATATGCTCCACGGCCGCGGGGCGGTGGACATGAAGGGCGCGATCGCCGCCTTCGTGGCCGCCGCGTCGCGCGTGCCCGACCATCGCGGCACCGTCAGCCTGATCGTCACCGGGGACGAGGAAGGTCCCGCCACCCACGGCACCGTCGCCCTCATGGACTGGATGGCGCCACGCGGGATCCGCCCGGACCTTTGCCTGGTTGGTGAACCGACGTCGGACGCGCGGCTGGGCGATACGATCAAGATCGGCCGGCGCGGCTCCGTGAACATGTGGATCACCGTCGCCGGCACGCAGGGCCATGTCGCCTACCCCCACTTCGCCGACAATCCGATCCCGCGTCTCACCGCGATCCTGACCGCCGTCCACGGCCTCGTCCTCGACGCGGGCACCGACTGGTTCCAGCCATCCAATCTGGAGGTCACCGACATCGCGGTCGGCAACCCCGCCGCCAACGTCATCCCGGCCCAGGCGACCGCACGGCTCAACATCCGCTTCAACGACCTCCACCGCGGCGACGCACTGGTCGCCCGGGTACGGGACATCGTTCACGCCCATGGCGGCACGCTTACGGCAAAGGTCTCGGGCGAAGCGTTCCTGACCGAACCCGGTGCGCTGTCCGACACTGTCGCTGCGGCGATCCGTACCGTCGCGGGCATCGATCCGGTGCTGTCCACCGGCGGCGGCACGTCGGACGCTCGGTTCCTCTCCCGGCTTTGCCCGGTGGTTGAATTCGGCCTCGTGAACGCGACCATGCACAAGCAGGACGAAGCCGTCGCGATCCCCGATCTGCTGGCCTTGACCGAAATCTACGCCGAAATCCTGCGTACGGTCTTGCCGTAACTCCCTGTTACGCGGCAGGAGACCATCGTCTCGGCCCGGCTGAATATCGGCCCTTGCCCGGCGTCCCGTTTCGGTCGAAACTCAGGCACTCGGATCGGAATGGTATCCCATTCGGAGTAGGACATGGCAAAACCCAGCTTCCGCCGTTTATGGTCGAACTACCCGCGCGGCTCACCCGAAAATGTGCTCCGCGGCATTGGCTGGGATGATCTGATCGGCAATCCGAACTACGAAAATACCTGCGCGATCCGCATGAGCATCTGCCTTGCCGCGTCGGGCCAGCCGGTAAGAAGCAGCCAGGGGATGAAGGTGCTTTCCGGCCCCCTGAAAGGTCTGCCGATCGAGGTTCGCCAGGATACCATTTCACGCTACCTCGAACAGCATTGGGGGCCGCCGCTGAAGGTGGCTGCCAGGGAGGCGGAACAGCGGATCAACGGCCGCGACGGCGTGGCCAGTTTCTTCGGAATTTCCGGCTATAATGTCGGCGGACGCGACGGGGGACATATCGACCTGATCGACGGCACCGTCAGCGAACATGGCCTGTTTGGCTATGTCTGGTCGCGCTCGATCCAATATAGCTATGGCTCGCACGGCTATATGGATCGTGCGGCGTCGGTCTGGTTCTGGGAAATGCCACGATGAAACCGCTCAGACTTGCCCTTGCGCTGTTCAGTCTGGCGGTGGTGTCCTGCGACGACAGCGGCACGGCCAGGACCACCGCGAACAGCTGCACGCTTGATCCCGCCACGTCGCCGGACGGCACAGCGGTGCTGGCGGGTGACTGCGCGCGCGATGCGAAGGCGGTGGCGGCCGCGATCACGCGCGGAGCGGATGCGCTCAGGTCCGCCGGGGAGATCGCACTCGGGCGTACGCCATTCGGTCCGGTCGGGGTGTTCGATCGCTGTACCGTCATGGCCCGCCTTGCCGATGATCCGCGCTGGACCGCATCGATCGACAGCAACACTGCCGGTGCGCCGCTACGCGACGCACTACGGGCCGATATATTGGCCCCGTCCGTGTCCGCCGCGCTTGCCAAGGCGGGGCGCACGCTCCGCGGCGTAAGCCTGGAAAAGATTCTGCTGGTCGACGCGCCTGCGAAGGATTGCGCGAAGAGCCCCGCCAGAACACCGGTCGAGGCGCAAATCTGGCTGGGACTGCAATAGGCGTTATTCACCGCCCCTCACGCAACGGTCGCCCCGTCCCTGCAATCCATAGCTGCCGAAAACGGCCTCACAGAATCACCTGCCGCCAAACCAGGCACTGCCGGGAGATCCGGTCAGTCCTGGCTGGAGGCTCATCGCTGCCGGCTAGCGCTTCGGTCCAACCGACGGTCGACCGACCCTACTCCCGCACCCGCCGCAGGATCACATACAGCGCGCCGGCCCCGCCGTGCCGCGGATGGGCGTTGCGGACCGATGCGATCCGTGCGGCGTGGGACGATCCCATCAGCCAGTCGCCGATCACCGCGCGGATCGCGCCGCGCCCCGGCCGGTCCATCGCGTTGCCGCGCACCTTGGGCGGCTTGCCCGTCACCAGCAACATCAGCCGCGCCCCGTCCGCCAGCGCGCGCTGCAACCCTGTCTCCAGCACGCCGTGCGCCTGCACCAGAGTATAGCCGTGCAGGTCGATCGTGACGTCCGGGCTCGCCAGCCCGCGTCGCAGCCGCCGGTCCCACCCGCCGTCCAGCGTCTCGCCCGGCACCGCTGGCGGTCGCGGCGCGGGCGGGCGCGGCGGCACAGCGGCCACCATCCGGACGGGCATGCGCTTGACCGGCTTGGAAAAAACCGGCGCGGATGGCGCAACGTCCATCATCACCGGTTCCGCTGCAGGTGCGGTCGGCACCAGCGGGCGCACATCGGCGGTCACCCGCCGCCACAGCGCCTGTTCGTCAGGGCCGAGCCGCCGCCGCACCGCCCGCCTCACCGTTCACCGCCCCACCGCTCAGGCGCGCCGCGGTGCCGATCGGCAGCAGCAGCCACGCCTGCCCCCGCGCCGACATGCCGCCCGCCACAGTCCGCGCCTCTGCGCCGGACCCCCAATATGTGTCGAACCGGTTTGCGCCCTTGATCGCGCCGCCGGTGTCCTGCGCCACCCACAGGCCGCTCGCCTCGCCATGGTCCATGGCCAGGAACAGCGGCGCACCCAGCGGCGTGAACGCCGGGTCGGCCGCCACGGTCGTGCGGCCCATCACTGGATATCCCATCGCACCCAGCGGCCCCGCACCGCCCAGTTCGCGGAAGAACACGAAGCTCTTGTTCGCATTCATGATCGCGGTCCCGCCGTCCGGTTCCTGTCGCAACCGCGCGATAATTCCCTGCATCGACGTCGACTGGCCGGTCGCGAACAGGCCGCGATCCTTCATATATTTGCCGATGCCGGTATAGTCGCGGCCGTTCTGGGTGGCGTAGCCGACCCGCATGATGCCCCCATCCGGCAACCGCAGCAGGCCCGATCCTTGCACCTGCAGGAAGAACATCTCGATCGGGTCCTTCGCCCACGCGACCACCGGCGCGCGGTCGCCCAGCCCCCCGGCGACGATCGCGGCCCGATCCGGGTACAGCCCCAGCGTGCCGTCCTTGACCTGTCCACGGATCTTGCGGCCTTTCAAGTCCGCCGCAAACTGCCCCAGGTCCACATCAACCAGATCGGCGGGCCGGCCATAGATCGGCACGGCATAACCCGGCTGGCGGGTCCGGGACCCGGCAATCTCCGGCTCATAATATCCCGTCGCGAACGCCTGGCCACTGCCGATCGTGACCGGCTCCAGATAACGCGCGAAGAACCCCAGCGCATCCGATCGTCCCCAGCCGGCCGCCGCCGTACAGGCCGGCGTCCAGTCCGCCGGGCGGGTCAGCCCGCTGCGATCGGTCCGCCGCACCAGCGACGGGCAACTGATCCGAAACGCCGCCAGCGCCGCCTGCGCCTCCGCCTCCGTCGCGCCCAGCGCGGCAAAGGCCGGCCCGGCGCGCACCCCGGCCCCGGCGGCATTCACCGCGTCCGGTGCCAGATAGGGCGGCGTCACCGGCGGCGTGACGGCACGTGGGATCACCCGTCTGGGTCCCGGCGTCAAACTGGTAGGCGCGGGCAGCCGCTCCGATTCGACACTTGGTGCAACCTTGGACGGAGCGGGAGCGCTTTCCACGCTTCCCGCCTGCGGTCCGGCGCACCCCGCCATCGCCAGCGCGACGCCGGCAACCGCGATAGACCGGCGGATCACGCCGCTTCGTCTGTTTCGATCAGAATCCAGTTCGGGTCGTTGGCACGCACGTTGCGTGCAAACGTCCAGACATCGTGCGTGGCGACCGCATCGCTGACCGACCCGGCGATGACAACGCCATCGGCATCGCGCGTTACCGCGGCGATATCCGCGTCGAACCGCACCACGATCGTTGCGGTCTGGCCGTCCATCCGCACCGCGTCGATCATCGCGCGCTCGATCGAGACCAGCCGGTTGTCCAGCACATGCCCCGCCGCGCGGCGATCCGCGATCGCCTCGACGAAGGCCGCCCGCACATCCTCGTCGACCAGCCGCGCCAGCGCGTCCTCGTCCCCGGCCCAATAGGCTTCCAGGATCATGCGATAGGCGGACTGCGCACCTTCCAGGAACCGCCCGGCATCGAACTGCGGATCCGCCGCCACCAGCGTCCGCAGGCCGTCGCGCGCATGTGGTTCGATCACCGGTTCAGTGCCGGCTTCCGGTTTGGCATCCCCCGTCGTCCGCGGCAACGCGGCGGCAGCCGGCTTGGTCTCGACCGCCTTCACGATCGGCTGCTCGTGCCCGGTCCGTTTGCCCAGCACGCTGTACAGCCGCAACCCGACGAAGAAGAAGACCAATGCCAGAATGATGATCGTTTCCACCGAGCCTCCGAACGCCCTGCCGGACACGCATTTCGCGTCCTGGGCAAGATATAGGCGCACAACGCCGATCTTCCAAATCCGCGGGCGGTTTTGGCGGGGCGTTCGGACAGGTCAGCCCTTGTGGGTGTCGATCCGGGCCTGCAACGCCGCCACCTGCTCCTTCAGCGCCGATATCTCCTCGTCGACCGCCGCCGTGCCGGCCGGCACCGGATCGCCCGGTGCGCCCACGCCTCCCGGCGTCAGCGGCGGCTTGAAGGCGCTGGCCGCCACTTCGAACATCTCCAGGTTGCGCTTGGCGATCTCCGCGAACGGGCCACCCGAAAACGCGCCCTCCATCGCGGACCGGAACTGCAACTGGTTGCGCTTGAAAGCATCCATCGACGCTTCCAGATATTGCGGCACCATCGATTGCATGTTGTCGCCGTACAACCCGATCAGCTGGCGCAGGAAACCGACCGGCAGCATCGTCTGGCCGCGGGTCTCCTCCTCCATGATGATCTGGGTCAGCACGTTGTGCGTGATATCCTCTTCGGACTTGGCGTCTATCACCTTGAACTCGCGTCCGGCGCGGGTCATCACCGCCAGATGTTCCAGCGTGATATAGCTGGAGGAGTCGGTGTCATAGAGTCGCCGATTGGCGTATTTCTTGATGATGACGACGCCCGAACCACCCGACGACTTGCCCATGCCCGTTCCCTTCGCCCCCGAAAACCCATCGGTAGCACCGATGGATGCGGCGTCGCAACACAGGCCCCGCCCCCTGCCGCTGTTCCTCGAAATGGTGCGTCGCGAAACGGCCGGCGCACCCGATCGGCTCGCCGCCGCGCTGGCCGGACTGCGGCGCTACCAGCAGGCGCCACGCCTCGTTCCGCCGCCGCCCGCGCCCGTGGTGGCGCGTGCCGGCCGCGCCGTCCTGCGCGATTTCGGCGTGCCGACTGCCGCATCGGCCGCCGCACCGGCCGTGCTGTTCGTGCCCTCGCTCATCAACCCCCCGTCGGTGCTGGACCTTGCGCCGGATCGCTCGCTGCTCCGCTGGCTGGCGACGCAGGGCCTCCGCCCCCTGATCGTCGATTGGGGCACGCCGACCCCCGCCGACGCTGGACAGGATGTCGCCGCGCATGTCGAACAGATGCTGCTGCCGCTGCTCGACGGTCTGGACGGTCTGGGTCGCCCGCCCGCGCTGGTCGGCTACTGCCTGGGCGGCACGATGGCGATCGCCGCCGCCGCGGTGCGCCCGGTGGCGGCGCTCGCGCTGATCGCCGCTCCCTGGTCCTTCGCCGGTTTCCCGGACTCCGCACGCGCCGACATCGCCGGGCTATGGGCGGATGCCGCCCCCGCCGCCGCCCGGCTCGGCCTGTTGCCGATGGAGGTGCTGCAAGCCGCCTTCTGGTCGCTCGATCCGGTCCGCACGGTCGCCCGATTCGAAGATTTCGCGACCCGCGCCGATATCGCGGCGCATGTCGGGCTGGAGGATTGGGCCAATGACGGCCCCCCGATCGCGCTCGCCGCCGGGCGGGAGCTGTTCGAGGAGTTCTTCGCCGCCGATCGTCCCGGTCGCGGCGCATGGACCGTCGCGGGCCGATCGATCGATGCGACCCGCCTCGCCTGTCCCGTCCTCGACATCCTCTCGACCACCGATCGGATCGTCCCGGCCGCCTCCGCGCTTTCCGGCACGCTGAATCGGCCCGGCACGCTGCATCATGCGACGCGGCTGTCGCTCGATCTCGGCCATGTCGGCATGGTCGTCGGCCGGCACGGTCCGGACCGGCTCTGGCGGCCGTTGCGCGACTGGCTTTTACACACCGCCGCCGGCTGATAGACGGTGGACCCAAGAATCCGAATGGAGAGAGCCATGCCCGATATCGTGATCACCGCTGCCCGCCGCACTGCCGTCGGCAGTTTCCTTGGCGCGTTCGCCACGGTCCCCGCGCACGAACTCGGCCGCACCGCGATCCAGGCGGCGCTCGCCTCCGCCGGCGTCGCGCCGGACGAGGTGTCGGAGGTGATCCTCGGCCAAGTCCTCACCGCCGCGCAGGGCCAGAACCCTGCCCGCCAGGCATCGATGGCCGCGGGCTGTCCGAAGGAAGTGCCCGCCTGGGGCGTCAACCAGGTCTGCGGCTCGGGCCTGCGCGCGGTGGCGCTCGCGGCGCAGGCAATCGCCTGCGGTGACAGCCGCATCGTCGTCGCGGGCGGCCAGGAAAGCATGTCGCTCGCCAACCACGCGCAGGCGCTGCGTGCCGGCACCAAGATGGGCGCGGTCGAACTGGTCGACACCATGATAAAGGACGGTCTGACCGACGCGTTCAACCACTATCACATGGGCATCACCGCGGAGAATCTGGCCGAGCAGTATCAGTTGGGCCGCGAGGAGCAGGACCGGTTCGCCGTCCGCTCGCAGAACCTGGCCGAAGCCGCCCGCAGTGCCGGCCGTTTCGCAGACGAGATCGCGCCCGTCACGATCAAGGGCCGCAAGGGCGATACCGTCGTCGACCAGGACGAATATATCCGCGCCGGTGCCACGATCGAGGGCATTGCCGGCCTGCGCCCCGCCTTCCGCAAGGACGGTACCGTCACCGCCGCCAACGCCTCCGGCCTGAACGACGGTGCCGCCGCCCTCGTCCTGATGTCGCGCGAGGAAGCCGAACGGCGCGGCGCGCCGATCCTCGCGCGCGTCGCCAGCTGGGCATCGGCCGGGGTCGATCCGTCGATCATGGGTATCGGCCCCGTCCCGGCCACGCGCCGCGCGCTGGAAAAGGCGGGCTGGCAGGTTGGCGACCTCGACCTGATCGAAGCCAACGAGGCGTTCGCGGCACAGGCGCTGGCGGTCGGCCGCGAACTCGGTTGGGATCCGGAACGCGTCAACGTCAACGGCGGCGCGATCGCGCTCGGCCACCCGATCGGCGCTTCCGGCGCCCGCGTCCTCACCACCCTCCTCCATGAAATGGGCCGCCGCGACGCCCGGAAGGGCCTTGCCACGCTCTGCATCGGCGGCGGCATGGGCATCGCGGTGTGCGTGGAACGCTGACGCCGCTACTGACGCGCAGCGGCGACCCCGCTGCGCGTCAGTTGATCCGTCGGACGCGGATGGCACGTTGCCCGCCGACATTGGCCAGGAAACTGCCCACCAGCCCCTTGCGAATGCGGATGGTGTCGTTGGGCCTGGGCGGAACGGCGAGCGGCTCGTCGTCGTTCTGTACCCAGCGGGCCTGATCCTCGAGCAGGAAGGACCACCGGCCGTTCGCGGTCTGCGACGCCTGGACGATCCGCGTTTCCAGCGTCTGGAACTCCGCCTCTTCGGCCGCGCTGGCGCCTCGTGAGAAGATGTCCAGTTTCGGCAGGGTCAGCCCGAACAGCGAACGCCGCGCCTTCACCACGTCGCCCCGGTTCATCAGCACGACCTCCCGGCGTCCGAGCGACGCCTGCAACCCATCGAACGCCTTGTCGTAACAGGTCGCGCGAGTCGCGACGTCCGGGACCGCCCGGCATTTCTCCATCTCCCGGATTGCGGGCGCGGTCGCGACCGGATCCGCCGCATTTACCGGACCGCCGGCCACCCCGAACGCCACGGCAATCCCCACGATCTGCAAGCGTCTCATTCGCAATCCCCCTCTTCCGGCTGCGGCCACACTGAACGAAGACCGGCCGGGGCGGTAGTGTTGCGAAAGCAACACAGGATAACGTCAAAAATCTTACAGCGGGGCACTACCCTTTACAGAAGCTGAATTGCTTGCCCATTCTCGGATATGGGAAAGATCGGCAGGCACCTGGAAAAAAGGGCTGCCCCGTATCCGACTCCTGTTCAAAAGGGGTGTTTTCGCAGTGACTTCTAACTCTCGAAATCTTGCCGTGCGCAGCGGCACCGCCACGATCGCGCTGGCATTCGCCATGATGTCCTCGGCCGCCTACAGTCAGGCGACCCCGCCCGACGTGCAGGCCGCTGCCGGTCGCTCAACCGCCACGACGCCGGGCGGCGACTGCGACCCGAGCACGGGCGCCAACTGCGCCCCCGCCGGTCAGGTCACTGCCGGCGATGACTCGATCATCGTCACCGGGTCGCGCATCCAGTCGCCGCTCGCCACCTCCGTATCGCCGGTCCAGGTGATCGGCGCACAGGCGATCCAGCAGGCAGGCGTCACAAACGTCCAGGAAATCCTGCTCGAAAATCCTGCCTTCGGTTCCCCGACGCTGGCGCGTACCAACACAGCGTTCCTGACGTCGGGCACGGGTGCCGCCACCGTCGACCTGCGCAACCTCGGGACGGATCGTACGCTCGTCCTCATCAACGGCCGTCGCGTCGTCGCGGGTCTGCCCGGTTCGGCAACCGTCGATCTCAACATGATCCCCGCGCAGTTCCTGCAGCGTGTCGATATCCTGACCGGCGGCGCTTCGTCGCTCTATGGGTCGGACGCGGTCGCCGGCGTCGTGAACATGATCTACAAGGATAATTTCGAAGGGCTCGACGCCAACGCGCAGTACAACATTACCCAGCGCGGCGACACGCCGGGTTACCAGGCCAACATCACTGCCGGCGGCAACTTTGCCGAAGACCGTGGCAACATCATGGTCCACTTCGGCTACACCCGCGAAGGGCAGCTGCTCTCCAGCCAGCGCAGCAACACGCGCCTGGACGACACCGATCGTTTCTCGCTGACCGGCGATCCTGCCGACTTCGGCATTCCCAACGAAGGTACGCTTTCCGGCCTGCCACCGCAGGGCGTCTTCACCTCGGGCGGCTGCGCGTTCACGTTCAGCCCGACGAACCTGCTCGAACGCGGCTTCAGTGCCAACGGCGGCAACATCTCGGCGGCTTCGGCAAATGCATGCGGCGTTCCCGCCGGTACGGCGCTGCCGGCGCGCGGCTTCAACCGCCAGGCATTCCGGACCATCGCCGTTCCGGTCCGGCGCTACCTGCTGGCCACCCGCGCCAAGTACGACATCACCGACGACGTGAAGTTCTTTGCGGAGGGTACCTACAGCCGCACCAGCTCGGCGCGCCAGATCGAACCATTCGGTATCTCGACCTCGGGCACGACGGGCATCTACCCCGCCGGCGGCCTGATGCCGATCCAGACGCGCGTCCGCAACGCGGACGGCACCACCACGATTGTCAACAACCCCTTCGTCCCGGCCGGGATTTTCAACGCCTCGGTGGATGGCGACAATGACGGTCTTCGCGACATTGCCTTCAGCCGCCGCCTTACCGAATTTGGTCCGCGCAGTGGTTCGACCGATCGCGATACCTTCCGTATCGTGGCCGGCCTCGAAGGCGATTTCCTCGATGACAAGTTCCACTGGGACATGTCGTACAACTATGGTCGTACCAGCGAAGCGCAGGAAAGCAGCGGTCAGGTCAACATCCTGAACTTCCGCAATGCCCTCGCGGTCGTGCCGGCCGGAACCATTGCCGGAACGATCGGTCCGCAGTGCGCCGATGCGAACGCCCGGGCGAATGGCTGCGTCCCCGTCAACGTGTTCGGCAACGGCACGATCGACCCGGCTGCCGTAAACTTCATCCAGGCCGGCCAGACGCTGCGGACGCGCATCCAGCAGCAGGTCGTCCAGGCGAACGTTTCCGGCTCGCTGTTCGATCTGCCGGCAGGCCCGCTCGGCGTCGCGATCGGCGCGGAGTATCGCAAGGAAAAGAGCGCGGACAACAACGACTCGCTGACCAACCAGGGGCTGAACGGCGGCAACGCACTGCCCGACACGGCCGGGTCGTTCAACGTCAAGGAAGTGTATGGCGAAATCAACATTCCGCTAATCCATGACACCCCGTTCATTAAGCAGTTCAACCTGCGCGGTGCCGGTCGTATTTCCGACTATTCTACGGTCGGTACGGTCTACAGCTACTCGGCCGGTGCCGAATGGACGATCGTCGACGACCTCCGCCTGACCGGTACGTACGCACGGGCCGTCCGCGCACCGAACGTCGGTGAACTGTTCCAGGGTCCGGCGCAGACGTTCCCGACCGGCCTGGTCGATCCCTGCATCGGTGTCACGGCCACCAGCGCCGGCACGCTTGGCGAGATCTGCCGTGCTGCGGGCGGCGTGAATGCCAACATCGGCGCGAACGGCGCTTTTGCGGCGACACAGTCCGATCGTCAGGGGATCAGCGGCTTCAACCGCGGCAACCCCAACCTGGCCGAGGAAAAGTCGGACAGCTACACGATCGGCGCAATCCTCAACCCTCGGTCGATTGAAGCGCTGCGCAATCTTACGCTGCGTGTCGATTACTACAACATCAAGATCAACGATGCGATCGTCGGGGTCCCGCGCCAGTTCATCCTGAACAAATGCTATCAGGAAGGTGATCAGTCCTTCTGCCAGTTCATTCGTCGGCGGGCTCAGGCGACTGCGCTGAACAGTGCCGGCTCGCTGGAGTTCATCGATCAGGCGGCCGTCAACGGTGGCGCGTTGGCGTCGGAGGGTATCGACTTCACGGTGAACTACTCGCTGCCGCTCGCCGAGACGATCGGTCTCCCGGGGGCGGTCAACTTCCGCGGTACGTACACCCGCCTTCTGAAGGCCTACACGGTGCCGGTCCCCGGCGACCCGACGCGTGACAACTTCAAGAACGAAGTCGGTGCGGCGCGCGACCGGTTCACCACCAGTCTCGGCTACAGCAGCAACAAGGTCGACGTGAACTTCACCGGCACCTATTATGGCCGCTCGTACGAAGACGATCAGTTGCTTGCCGCCTATGACCTCGGCCCCAAGGACATCAGCGTTGCTCCCGAGTTCTATCTCGACGCGCAGGCGCGGTTCAAGGCGTCGGATCACTATGAACTGTATGTCGGTGTCGACAACATGCTCGACAACAACGCGCCCAACCTGTTGACCGGCACCTCGTTCAACAACACCGGTACGGACACCGCAGCTGGCGTCTACGACGTCTTCGGTCGCCGTTTCTATGCCGGCGCGCGCCTGCGCTTCTAGGGCGCAGCACGCTGACACGACTAGGGCGGCGGACATCATGTCCGCCGCCCTTTTTTATGCTGTACTTGATATCGGCTGATGTGCCTAGCGAGGTCCGATATCGGTCGCTGACCGGACTGATCCATCAGCACGGCGGGGATCGGTGTGGCGTCAAGCCTGACCAGGATGCTAAGGCAACGCACCATGCTAGCCAGGTAGAACCGCGTTGGAAAAGGCGCCGTACCATCAAGGCATCCGCGGCCGGACGCCAACGGCAATGTTCTGACTGGAACCGCCTCAGCAGCCCGATACTGGCGAGTTCGCCTCGTTCGCTACGCGTCTAACTCGCCCTGGCAATTACCCCCACAACATCGCCCGATAGCGCGCGAAACACCGCTCGCCACACCGCAGGCGCATCAATGCACCTTCCGCCATTGCGGTCGCGCGGCGCGGATCTTCGCTGACCAGTGGACGTACCGCCTCGCGGTTCCAGTCCGCGCTGTGCTTGATGTCCAGCACCGCATGCAGATCGAAGTAGCGCCGCTCGCGGTCGTTCAATCCGATGCGGCGCAGTCCCTGCGCGACCAGCCCGGAACGCGCAGGTGCCGTCAGTTCGATCGCGCCCAGAGCGCCCACACTATGCCACGCATAACGCCGGGTCGTCGCCATCGCGGTCATCGCATTGGCCAGGGCCAGACTTTCCCAGACCGTCGTCTCGATCACCGGGTTCACCGCCAGCGTTTCGACCAGCGCGTCCAACATCGGACCGTGCATGCCCTTGGCGTTGCCGCGGCCCATCTCGTCCCAATAATTGCGGGCCAGTTCCAGCTTGGCCTGCGCCGGCAGCTTCACCTGCGTGTGGGCGACCAGATCGTCGAACCCTGCTTCGCCCGCAGCCTCCTGTTCGAAGAACCACCGCAGTTCGTCGCGCGTCGCCGTCTCGGCCAGCCAGTCGAACAACGGATCATGCTGACCCGGACCGGTTGCTTCCAGTCCTTCGAACCAGGCGATGAAGCCTTCGACGTCGGTCGGCACCGCCGCCGCTTCCGCCATTACTTCGGCACGCAATTCCTCGATGAACCCGCCTTCCAGCCGCAGCATCCGCGTATCGCGGTCAAGCGTCGCCTGCCAGTCGCCGCCCGGCAGCGCGGGTTCCAGCCGCTCGCGGTTCCAGTGCGCCAGCCCGCGCTGGAAACTGTCGGTCAGAAATTGCGACGCGCGCGGTGCCGCGTCCACCAGTGATCTGGAGGCCATTTTCATCATCCCATCGTCGATTATCGGATGCTGAAGCGGCTGGCACCCGCGCATGTTCCGCCGGATTCACCTGGATTAGCGCGAATATGGTGTCGATCGTTACCGGATCGGCCCGTCCGCATCGCCCCGCACGAACTGATCGACGTAGGGATTGTCCGAGTCGTACAGCCTGTCGCGCGACCCTTCCCAGATGATCCGCCCCTGATACAGCATGGCCACGCGGTGCGCGATCTTGCGGGCCGATGCCATGTCGTGCGTGATGGTCAGCGCCGTCACGCCCAGATCCTCGACCAGGCTGACGATCAGGTTGTTGATCACGTCGGCCCGGATCGGGTCCAGCCCGGTGGTCGGTTCGTCGAAGAAGATGATCTCCGGCCGTGGCGCAATGGCGCGGGCCAGTGCGACGCGCTTCTGCATGCCGCCCGACAACTCGTTCGGCCGCAGGTTCAGGATCTTG
This sequence comes from Sphingomonas montana, assembly GCF_001956315.1. Taxonomy (GTDB): domain Bacteria; phylum Pseudomonadota; class Alphaproteobacteria; order Sphingomonadales; family Sphingomonadaceae; genus Sphingomonas_R; species Sphingomonas_R montana. Next base: position 85,536 of record NZ_MOLY01000036.1, read on the forward strand.
CCGTCCAGCCCGACACGTTCCAGATTTTCCTCGGCAACCTTCTTCATCTGCGCCGTGTCGCGCGACCGCCCCTGCGTCAGCCCGAACGTGACGTTGCGCCAGACCGGCAGCGAATCGAACAGCGCCGATCCCTGGAACAGCATGCCGAATTTGGCCCGCACCCGCTCCTGGTCCTTGCCGTGCAGGCCCACGACGGATTCACCGTCGACCAGGATCGACCCGGCATCGGGCCGAATCAACCCGAGGATGCATTTCAGCGTTACCGACTTGCCGCTGCCCGACTGGCCGATGATCGCCAGCGACTCGCCCGGTTCGATCGACAGGTCCACCCCGTCCAGGATCACCCGTTCTCCGAACCGCTTGGTCACGCCGGACAGGACGATCTTCGGACCGCCGCTCATCCGAATGCGATCACGGTGATGATGAGGTTGGACGACAGGATCAGGATGAATGCGGACACCACCGCATCGGTCGTTGCGCGCCCCACGCCCGCCGCGCCGCCCTCCGTCCGATATCCGTGGTAGCAGCCCATCAGCGCGATGAAGAACCCGAACACCGCCGCCTTGGCCAGCGCCATTTCGAAATCGTCCGCGCTGATGAACTTGCGTGTCATCGTCAGGTAGTTCGCGGCATTGAACCCCAGCTTGTGCACCGCCAGCAGATATCCGCCCATGATGCCGATCGCGTTGGCGACTAGCACGAGCAGCGGCAGCGCGATCACCGCCGCGAACAGCCGCGGCGCCAGCAGATAGCGGTACGGATCGGTCCGCAGCGTCGTCATCGCGTCCATCTGTTCGGTGACGCGCATCGTGCCCAGTTCCGCGGCCATTGAGGACGACACCCGCCCCGCGACCATCAACCCGACCAGCACCGGCCCCAGTTCGCGCACGATCCCGATCACGACGACCGCCGGCACGGTCGACTGCGCGCTGAACCGCGATCCGGCCGTATAGATCTGCTGCGCCAGCGCCGCCCCGGTGAAGATCGCGGTCAGCCCGACGACCGGCAAGGAGAACCAGCCGATATGAAGCAACTGTTCCAGCAGTCGTCCCGGATAATATGGCGGCGACAGCCCGCGCACGATCGTCTGGAACCCGAACCGGGCAACGCGGCCCACCCCGGCCAGCAGCGCGATCAGCACCCGCCCGACCGAAGCCAGAAAGGCGATCCCCGCCACACCGATTGCCTGCACCGTCATTCGACCCGCTGATAGCGGCGCGAACGGGCGATGGGCAAGGGAATTGCAGACCGGCTGGAAACCGGCACGCATCTCGCTCGGCCAGCGGCCATGTCCGAATTTGGTGGACTGCGGGCGTCCCTTGTAGACAGCGGCGATGACCCGAGACGACGCCGTTGCCGCAGAGTTCCGACGCGATTGGGCGCGCTTTCATCCGGCCTGTTTCCCGCTCGGATGGATGCTCCGCGGCCGCACAGGCTCACCATGGGTTCGATTTCACGCTCTCCCCGGTTCCAAGCGATACGCGGACGATCAAGCGCAACGGGACGTCATTCTTTCCCGCGCATATGCTCTTGACGACCGGCTGCTCGGCGTGGACCAGTGCTGTTGGGTCGTTGAGGCCGAGACCGGTGATTTCTTCTGCACCGCGCGAGGCAGCGCTGTCAGGGGCCGCGACCGACGATCCCGACGAACCCGTATGGAGCTTTCATGCCCGTCGCGAGAGGTGGCGGGCGGAGACGTACGATGCAGAGTTGATTTCGATTGCCGAAGATCAGCCACGGCGTGCAATCTGGATGAGATGCGAAGACGGCGCGGTGTTCGCGCCTTACGATGGCGGCTTCGACCTGTTTCCGACCTCGTGGGAGACAGTGAACCACTTGAAAGCGGAATGGCCCGACTGGCTTTCCGGTCATTCCGGCGGTCTCTGACAGCCCCATCCAAACGTCCACTAGTGGGTGTTTATGCACCGACCACTTTTAGGCGTCCGGCTTCACTGGCCCCGTATGTCCGGAAGTGGTGGAAAGCGGACGTTAGCCCAAATTGGTCAGGCTGTAGGCAATTGCGATCAGCCCGCCAGCAATGAACGGGATCGACCAAACCTCAAACGGCAATGACATGAACTTATTCCGCGCTCGATAGATCAGAGTGTCTCGGAAACGGTTCGTTCGAACGGCGGCGATCTTGCGGCTGTTTTGTCTGCGCCCCACAACCCAATTGATTGCACCTGCTGCGATGAACGCCAATCCCCAGAACCAAGGTCCGTCTTGTAGAACGGGCCGTGCTGCTTGGAGTATCAAGCCGAATATAACAAGAACGCCAAACAGGATGAGCGGGGTGAAAAATCCCTTCCCTGTCCACCAAAATACGAACACTCGGTCCTCCGTCCCATCCCCCAGTTGCACAGAGCCTACGTGATATGCCCGAGACCCGCTATTGGGCGTTTAAAGACTGTCCGCTATTCGGCGTCCGCTTCGTTGATCGCGAATGTCATATCGCGGTCGCTGGCGGTCGTTGACCGATTGGTTCGTAAACCACTCGAAAAGGGGCCTCGCCTACGTCAACGCCGCGCGCGCCTTGTCCCAGTCGCGGCCGTCGAACGGCACCATCGTCACCGTCAGGCCGTGATCCTCGTCCAGGCAGCGCAGGTTCACGCTGATCGCGTCCGGGTGCGACCGCGGGCGGTAGAAGCTCTTGATCCCGCATTGCGTGCAGAAGATGTGGCGCGCCTTGCCCGAACCGAACCGGTACGTCGTCGTGTCGCGCTGCCCCTCGACCAGCCGGAACTTCGCCTCTGTCACGATCAGGTGCAGATACCCCGTCATCGCGCAGATCGAACAGTTGCAGTCGAGCACCTCGACCGCCTGCGGCACCGAAACCTCGAACCGCACCAGCCCGCAATGGCATCCACCCTCGACCATCATGCCCGCCTCCTCGCTTTTCTACACGTCGGCGACAGCGGCGTTCAGTCCCCGCCCCCGTCGCCGCCACCATCCGAACCATTGTCCGAACCACCGTCCGACACGGCGTCGCCCCGTCGCCCCACCACCAGTCCCAGCCGCCGCCATCGCCATCGGCCGTGTTCCTGCGTTTCCGGCCGGGCCGCGATCGGAGAAACCAGGTCAGCGCCATGAACGTCAGCACCGCGCTCGCCGCGACGGCCGGCGCGTTCACTCCACCGTGACCGACTTCGCCAGGTTGCGCGGCTGGTCGACGTCGGTGCCCTTCAGCACCGCGACATGGTACGCCAGAAGCTGCACCGGAATCGCATAGACGATCGGCGCGATCAACGGGTGGACCTTCGGCATCGTGATCGTCGCCAGGCAATCCTCGCCCGCCGCCTGGATCCCGTCATAGTCGGAAATCAGCACCACCTTGCCGCCGCGCGCCTGTACCTCCTGCATGTTCGACATCGTCTTCTCGAACAGCGGACCGGACGGCGCCAGGACGATCACCGGCACATGATCGTCGATCAGCGCGATCGGGCCATGCTTCATCTCCCCCGCGGCATAGCCCTCGGCGTGGATATAGCTGATCTCCTTCAGCTTCAACGCGCCCTCCAGCGCCAGCGGATAGTCCGGCCCGCGGCCCAGATACAGCACGTCGCGCGCCCCCGCGATCTGCGTCGCGACCTGCGCGATCGCCGCGTCATAGGCCAGCGCCGCATTGATCGACGCCGGCGCCTCCTCCAGGTGGCGCACGATTTCGCGCTCCTCCTTCGGGCTCAGCTTGCCGCGCGCCCGCGCCAGGTTCGCCGCCAGCGCCGCCAGCACCGCCAGCTGGCACGTGAACGCCTTGGTCGATGCGACGCCGATCTCCGGCCCGGCATGCGTCGGCAGCAGCAGGTCCGCCTCGCGCGCCATGGTGCTGGTCGGCACGTTGACGACCACGGCGATCTTCTGCCCCCCGGCGCGCGCATGGCGCAGCGCCGCGAGCGTGTCCGCCGTCTCGCCCGACTGGCTGATGAACAGCGCCAGCCCGCCCTCCTCCATCACCGGGTCCCGGTAACGATATTCGGACGCGACATCGATCTCGACCGGCAGCCGTGCGAACCGCTCGAACCAGTATTTCGCGACCATCCCGGCATAATAGCTCGTCCCGCACGCCACCACCGTCACGCGGCGGATGTCGGCGAAGTCGAAGTCCGGGATCGGCAGCGCGACCTGTCCCTCGAGCGGCCGCAAGTAGCTGCGCAGCGTCTGCGCCACCACGATCGGCTGCTCGTAAATCTCCTTAAGCATGAAATGGCGGTGGTTGCCCTTGTCGATTTGCGCGCCGGACACGCCCGACAGCGTGATCTCGCGCTCGACCGGATTGCCGTCGCGGTCGTGGATCGCGGCCCCCTCGCGCGTCACGACGACCCAGTCGCCCTCCTCCAGATAGGCGATCCGCTGCGTCAGCGGCGCCAGCGCCAGCGCGTCGGACCCGAGATACGTCTCGCCGTCGCCATATCCCACCACCAGCGGCGATCCGAGCCGCGCGCCGATCAGCATGTCCGGCCGGTCGCGGAACAGGATCGCCAGCGCGAACGCGCCATGCAGCCGCTTCAACACGCCGGCGGTCGCCACCTCGGGCGTATCGCCCGCTTCCACCCGCTCGGAAATCAGGTGCGCCACCACCTCGCTGTCGGTCTGGCTTTCGAACGTACGACCGCGGCCGACCAGCTCGTCGCGCAACGCCTTGAAATTCTCGATGATTCCGTTGTGGACGATCGCCACCCGTTCGGTCGCATGCGGATGGGCGTTGCTCGTCGTCGGCCCGCCATGCGTCGCCCACCGCGTGTGCGCGATGCCGATCGCGCCCGCCAGCGGTTCCGCATCCAGCACGCGTACCAGATTGTCGAGCTTCCCTTCCGCCCGCCGCCGATCGAGCCGTCCGTCATGGATCGTGCAGACCCCGGCGGAATCATAGCCGCGATATTCCAGCCGCCTCAGCCCCTCGACCAGCCGTCCCGTCACCCCCCCCGCCTCCGGCCCCGCGCCCACGATCCCGATGATGCCGCACATGATCTCGTCCTTTTCCGACCCCTCGCACGTGCTGAGGGGTCACACATCGTTGTTGCGGCCTACCAAACCCGTTCGGTTCGAGCCTGTCGAGAACCCTGCGCAGTTCTCGACAAGCTCGAACCGAACGGAGTTTAGGGACGGTTCACTACCTTACCGCTTCGCCATCCGCGCACGGAACCGCGCCGCCCAGCCCGGATGTGCCTCCTGCCGTCCGCGCGCCACCACCAGCGCATCGGCCGCCACGTCGCGCGTCACCACCGATCCCGCGCCCACGATCGCCCCGTCGCCGATCGTCACCGGCGCCACCAGCGCGCTGTTCGATCCGACGAACGCCCCCGCGCCGATCACGGTCCGCGCCTTGTTGTACCCGTCATAGTTGCAGGTGATCGTCCCCGCGCCGATATTGGCCTGCGTCCCGACATCCGCATCGCCGATATAGGACAAATGGCTGACCTTCGCCCCCGCGCCCAGCACGGCCTTCTTGATCTCCACGAAATTGCCGACCTTCGCGCCCGCGCCGATCACCGCACCTGGCCGCAGCCGGGCATAGGGGCCGACCTCCGCCCCCGCGCCGATCGTCGCCCCCGAAATGTGGCTGAACGCACGGATCGTCACGCCGTCCGCCACGGTCGCACCCGGGCCGAACACGACGTTCGGTTCGATCGTCACGTCGCGGCCCACGACCGTGTCGTGCGCGAACCACACCGTATCGGGCGCGACCAGCGACGCACCGTCCGCCATCGCCTGCCCCCGCCGCCGCGCCTGCCACCCGGCCTCGACCGCCGCCAGCTCGGCCCGGCTGTTGATGCCCGCCACCTCGTCCGCCGCGGTCTCCACCACCGCGGCATGGCCGGACAGCGCGACGATATCGGTCAGATAATATTCGCCGGCCGCATTGTCGTGCCCGACCCGGGCAAGCAGGTCCCACAACGCGTCTGACCGCACCGCCATCAGCCCGCTGTTGCACAGGCCCACCGCCCGCTCGGCGGCGTCCGCATCCTTATATTCGACGATTCGGTCGACGATCCCGTCCGCCGCGATCACCCGGCCATAGTGCAACGCATCGTCCGGCCGGAACCCCAGCACGACGACCGCGGGCGCATCCGCCGCCTGCAACCGCGCGATCATCGCGCGCATCGTGTCGCCCGACACCAGCGGCACGTCACCGTACAGGATCAGCACGTCGCCGTCGAAACCGGCCAGCGCGGCCGCCGCCTGCTGCACCGCATGGCCGGTGCCCAGCTGCGGTTCCTGCACCGCCACCGACACGCCCTGCCCGGCGACCGCCGCCTCCACCTGATCCCGCCCGGACCCGACCACGACCACGCGCACGCGCGCGCCGATCCCGGCGACCGTCGCCAGCAGGTGCGCCAGCATCGGCCGCCCGGCAATCGGGTGCAGCACCTTGTGCAGGTCGGACTTCATCCGGGTGCCACGCCCGGCGGCCAGGATCACGGCCGCGAGCGGACGGGTGCCGGCAGGCGGGGCGGACGGAACGGGCGGAGCGGTCTGATCGGTCGACATGCCCGCCGCTTTGCCATGTTAGGCTTGCATATTCCATAACGGTCGGGCGACAGCGGCGACATGCAAATGCCCCGCTTTCCCTTCAACGTCGTCGCCTTCGATCTCGACGGCACGCTGGTCGACACCGCCCCAGATCTCACCGCCGCGCTCAACCATGCGCTGGACCGGCTCGGCCGCCCGCCGATCGATCCCCGGTCCGTCCGCCACATGGTCGGCCACGGCGCCCGCGCCCTGCTGCGCCAAGGGTTGCAGGCGACCGGCGCCTGCGACGAAGCGCTGATCGACCGCGGTTTTCCGATCTTCCTCGATCATTATACCGCGCATATCGCCGATCACAGCCAGCCCTATCCGGGGGTCGTCGCCGCGCTCGACCAGCTGGAGGCGCGCGGTGTCCGGACCGCGATCTGCACCAACAAGCTGGAGTCGCTGGCGGTCCGCTTGGTCGATGCGCTCGGCTGGCACGGCCGCTTCGCCGCGATCGTCGGCAGCGACACGCTCCCCGTCCGCAAGCCGGACCCCGCCCCGCTCTTCGCCTCCATCGCCCGCGCCGGCGGCGGCCCCGCGGCGTTCGTCGGCGACTCGATCACCGATACCGACACCGCCCGCGCCGCCGGCCTGCCCTGCATCGCGGTCACCTTCGGCTTCCGCGACCGCGCGGCGGAAGAGCTGGGGGCGACCGCCCTGATCGACCATTACGACCAGCTGATCCCGACGCTCGAAACCTTAAAGCCCTGAACCCGTCTCCCGCTTGCGGGAGAGAAGGCAGCGATGGCTATTGTTTGCCCCGCCGCCACTTCACCCAGAGATGCCGCGCCAGCATCAACGGCGGCATGCGCAGCCAGTGCGACCGCACATAGAAGGCGAACCGCGTCCCGCGCCGCACGTCGCGCCCCCAGCCGTCCACCGCCAGCATCCGCCGCCGGAACAGCCGGTCCGCCACCGTCAGCCGCCGCCACGTCACCGGCACGTCCGTCCCGTACAGCGCATGCGCCAGCCGCCCCGCCCGCGCCACCGCCGGCCCCAGCCCGTGCCGCGCCGCCCGCGCCGCCAGCTTGTCCGTACCGGCCTCCCCGATCAGGCAATGGATATCCCAGAGGTTCCGCAACCCGCCCGCCATGTCGCCGTCGGCCAGCAGATGCGCGGCCGCATGGACGATCCGGTCGTCCGCGCACAACATCCGCAACCCGTCCGGCAACGGCACGCTGTCCGCGATCAGCAGGTCCGCATCGGGCGTCGGCCGCGCCGTCGGCGGCAGGATGGTGTGATGCACGTCGATCATCCGGTCGCGTGACGCATGGATCAGCGGCGGCAGCTCGTGCATCCACTGCCGATAATAGGCGTCGTCATACGGGTCGGGCTTCACCCATTCCCACCCCGCTGCCAGCAGTGCCGCCTCGACCGCATCCAGCTTGGCCCGCGGCACCAATATGTCCAGGTCGCCGATCGACCGCCCCCGCCCCGCCGCCAGTCCGCCCGCAACATAGGCCGTGCCTTTCAGCAGGACGACCGGCACACCGAGCGGTGCCAGCGCCCGCCGAGCCATCTCGGCCTCCCACAACGCCGACCGTCGCTCCTGCGCCGCCTGCACCGCGGCATTGTCACGCCACGCCGCGACCGTATCGGGCACCGCGACCCCCGCCAGCCGTTCCGCCAGCGTACCCGCCAGCCGTTCCGCCACCGCCGCGCACAGCATTCCCGTCCAGCGCGGGTCGTCGAACGCCGCGGCCTGCGCCGGATCCGCCAGCACCGCCACCAGGTCGCGCGCCGCGTTCATGGCAGTGCTGCCCACAGCTGCTCGACCATCCCCACCGCCGTGTCGGTGTCGGGATAATCGACCGCCACCGTCGGCACTGCCGTCACCAGGCGGGTCAGCGCGTCATAGCCCGCCCGCCCCAGCGGCACATAGTTGGTCGATGCCTGCGTCAGCCGGACGAACGTCTCCGCCGGCCCCATCGCCTCCGCCGCCTCCGGCCGGCCGAACTGCGGGAACAGGATCAGCGCGGGGATGGCCGGCGCGTCCATCCGCGCGATCGCTTGGGCATCGGGCCGTAAATGCCGCAACCGGCCCTTCGGTGTACCGGTCAGCGCCGCGCCGAACCGGGCATCCGGCACATGGCGCAGCATCTCGTCGATCGCCCCGTTCTTCAGGCTCGTCGCGCGCGGAAACGCGCGCGCCGCCCCCGTCGCCAAGTCGATCAGCGCGAATTCGTCGCCCATCAGCCGCCAGCCGCGCGTCGCCAGCACCGCCGCCAGCGTCGACTTGCCCGACCCCGACTCACCCGACATGATGAGCGCGCGCCCGTCGCGCTCCACGCTCGACGCATGCAGCAACAGCCAGCGCCGCTCCCCCAGCGCCAGTTGCAGGTTCATCCCGATTTCCGCCGCCAGCACGCCGTGCGCCAGGTCCAGCGGCAGGGCATCGGGCAGCATATGGTCGCCACGCACCGTCACCGACGGCCGTATCCAGCGCCGCCACGGCCGCGCTGCTTCCAGTCGAACGGTATAGTCGGGAACGCCCGTGGGTGGCGGATAGTCGCGGTACAGGTCCGCGAGCGCCGCGATCGGCCCCGCCCAGTCCGACCCCACCCGGAACGCGACCGGCCCGATCTTCAGACCGATCGCATGCCTCACGCCGCGCGGACCAGCCCGGCCGCGTGCAGTTCGGCCAGCCGCGCTGCGACCACCGCAGCGACATCGCCGTCCAGCTCATAGGTCGCACGCAACCGCGCCACGATCTCCTCAGCCGTCGCGCCGCCGCCCCTGCCATCGGCGTCGGGAGCGATCTCGGCCAGGATTTCCGGCAGCGGCGGCGCCAGCAGATGCGTCATGCCCGACGGCGCATGGAACACGACCGCGAACCCCTCGATCATCACCGACGGCATCACCGCGTCGGCGATATGGCGGGCCGCATCCATCGGCGCGCCGCTACTTCGCCCTGATCGAAACGAAACAGGTGAAACCGCTCTGCCCGTTCTGCAGGCGCAGCATGTAGTTGGTGTAGGCCTGCGTCTGCTCGCGCGTCGTGCCGGGGTAAAGTCGGCCGTTCATCAACGCGTCGCGGATTTCCTGGCCCTTCAACGGCTGATAGGGCGGGCGCACCGCACCACGCGTGTACGGTGGCACGACGGTGCCGTCGCGCAACAGCCAGCCGCCCGACTGCCGCGGCTGCGGAACGGGGATCTCGCAGGTCAGCACCGATGTCGCGGTCTGCGCCAGCGCGGGGCGGATCGTCACCACCATCGACGCGCCGGCCGCACCCAGCATCAGCGCGCGCCGCCGCGACGCACCGGCGGGCACGTCCGCGGTCGCCGGGCCAGCAACATCCGCGTCATGCGCGGGACCGTCGATCCTGTCTTCGCTCACCGCCGGCCCTCCACGCTATCATGCCGATTCCTAACCGCGAACGCGGGTGAAAGCGAGATGCCGCCGCCACCGTTAAGGACGATTGTAGGAGGATCATAGGATTGTCACAAAACCGGCCCTAATGTGGGGCCGATGCGCATCACTCTCGCCCTGCTGTCCGGTGTCGCCGCCGGTGTCGTCGCCTGGCTGCTCGGCAGCCCGCTGGCCGCGTTGCTGTTCTGCGGCGGCATCGTCGCGGCGCTCGCCTTCGTGGCGTCCGCCCCCTGGCCCACGGCGATGCGGGTTGCCGTCGTGGATGATCCGCCGGTGCCGGCGCTCGGCATCGATCCGGTGCTGGATGCGATCCGCGATCCGCTGCTGGTCATCGAACGGCAGCATGTCCGCCACGCCAATCGCGCCGCCCGCGCGCTGCTGGGCGATCATATCGTGGGGGAGGACGTCCGCCTCGCCATCCGCCACCCCGCCGCCGCCGATCGGCTGGCCGGCCGCCGGACGGGCGACGAAAGCCCCGTCGAACTGGTCGGGCTGGGCGATCATGCCCGCCGGTTCGCGCTGACCGTCCACCCGCTCACCGCCGACGCGCGGCTGGCCCGGCTGGTCGATCGCACCGCGATCCATGCGGCCGAGCGGTCGCGCGTCGATTTCGTCGCCAACGCCAGCCACGAACTGCGCACCCCGCTCGCCACGCTGCTGGGCTTCATCGAAACGCTGGAGGATCGCAACGCGGCCGAGGACGGCCCCACCCGCGCACGGTTCCTGAAGATCATGTTCGGCGAAGCAAAACGCATGCAGCGGCTGGTCGACGATCTCATGTCGCTCAGCCGGATCGAGGCCGACAAATACAGCCTGCCGCAGGATGCGGTCCCGCTCGACAAATTGCTGGCCGATGTCCGCCGCGCGCTGATCGCCGGGCTGGAACTGACCGAGGACCGGATCGTGGTGACGCAGGACGGCACGCCCTGCGCCGTGGCGGGCGACCGGGCACAACTGTCGCAACTGCTCCACAACGTCATCGGCAACGCGCTGAAATATGGCCGGCCCGGCACGCCCGTGACGGTCGATCTGGCGTCCACCCCCGGCATGATCCGGCTGACCGTGGCGGACCGCGGCGATGGCATCCCGCCCGAACATCTGCCGCGCATCACGGAACGCTTCTACCGCGTCGATCCGGGCCGCAGCCGTGCGCTCGGCGGCACCGGGCTCGGCCTCGCCATCGTCAAGCATATCGTCGAACGGCATCGTGGCCGGCTGTCGATCGACAGCGTCGTCGGTACCGGCACCACCGTCACCATGCTGCTGCCGGTCGCCGTCGTCGTCGAACCGGCCGGTTTGGAGGAGCAGGTGTCATCAAAGCGTCATGAAAGCGTCACAGGGGAAGAGCCGAAACGACCTAGCGCGGCCTCTCGGGACGCCGCTTGAGCCTCCCATGGAGCCATCGATGATCAGCAGGACCATGGGTATGGCGTGGGCGGCCCCGGGGGCAGCCCTTGCGGCGGCGCTGGCGCTGTCGGCCTGCTCGAACGGCGGCGGCAACGCCTCCCGCGATCAGATCCGCGCCGTCGGCTCGTCCACCGTCTATCCGTTCACCACCGCCGTCACCGAACAGTTCGCCCGCCGCCAGACGCAGTTCAAGGCGCCCATCGTCGAATCGACCGGCACCGGCGCGGGCATGAAACTGTTCTGCGCCGGCGTCGGCGCGCGCTTCCCCGATATCGAAAACGCATCGCGTGCCATCAAGAAATCCGAAATGGACGATTGCACCAAGAACGGCGTGCGCGACATCGTGGAGATCCAGATCGGCATCGACGGCATCGTCATGGCCGAAAGCCTGCGGGGCGAAGCGATGCGCCTGACCCCGGCCGACGTCTACCGCGCACTTGCCGCCGATCCCTACGGCAAGCCGCAGACCGCAAAGCTCTGGCGCGACGTGAACCCCGCGCTGCCCGCCATCCCGATCGTCGTCTACGGCCCGCCACCCACGTCCGGCACGCGCGATGCGTTCGCCGAACTGATCCTGCAGAAGGGTTGCGACGCGAACCCAGCGATGGACGCACTGAAAAAGGCCGATGCCAAGCGCCACACCGCGATCTGCACCAAGGTCCGCGAGGACGGCGCCTATGTCGAATCCGGCGAAAACGACAATCTGATCGTCCAGAAACTGTCGGCCAATCCCGATGCGGTCGGCGTCTTCGGCTACAGCTTCCTCGAAGAGAATGCCGACCGCGTCCGCGGCATCCCGATGAACGGCATCGTGCCGACCTACGAGACGATCGCCGACTACAGCTATCCCGGCTCCCGCCCGCTCTACATCTATGTGAAGGGGCAGCATCTGAACGTCGTGCCAGGCCTGCGCGAATTGGTCGCCGAATATGCCAACGACTGGGGCCGCGGCGGCTATCTGGCTCGACGCGGGCTGATCGTCGCCCCCGCCGACGTGTCGGAACGCAACCGCCAAATCGCGCTCAACTTCACGCCGCTCGATCCGGCCACGGTGAAATAACCGATGTCGCCTGCGCTCTTCCTCCTGCTCGTCGCCGGGCTTGCTTTCATCGGCTGGCTCACCGGCCGCGCGCGCGCCGCCCGTTTCACCGGCACCGGCGCCAACCGGCCGCACAGCCTGCCCTCCTATCATGGCTGGTACGTGGCGCTCTGGGCGCTGGCCCCCGCCCTGCTGTTCCTGGCGGTCTGGGCCTTCGTGTCGCCCGGTCTGGTCGACGGCGCGGTCACCGCCACGCCGCAATCCGCCGCGATCCGGCTCGATCCGGCCGATCTGACGGCGGAGGTCCGCGCGCTCGGCACCGGTGCGCTCACCACCGCCTTCCATCCGGAGGTCGTGCCGCTCATTCCCGTATTCCAGCGGGTGCAGACGCATTATGACGTCATCGGCGGCGTCGTGGCGCTGCTGCTCGCCTTTGCCGGCGGCGCGTTCGCCTTCACCCGCGTCAAGCCGGACTTCCGCGCCCGCACCCGCGTCGAACGGCTCGTCATGGCCGCGCTGCTCGGTGCATCGCTGATCGCGGTGCTCACCACGCTCGGTATCGTGCTGTCGCTGCTGTTCGAATCGATGCGCTTCTTCGCCCGCGTGTCGCCCATCGAATTCCTGTTCGGCACGCTCTGGTCGCCGCAGACCGGGGACAGCGGCACGTTCGGCGCGGTGCCACTGTTCTGGGGTACCATCTTCATAGGCGCGATCATCGCCATGATCGTCGCGATTCCGCTGGGCCTGATGAGCGCGATCTACCTGACGCAATATGCCAAGCCCGCCACCCGCCGCTGGATGAAACCGATCCTGGAGGTGCTCGCGGGCGTCCCCACCGTCGTCTACGGCTACTTCGCCGCGCTCACCGTGGCGCCCGCGATCCGCGATTTCGCGGCATTCGTCGGCATCCCCGGCGCTTCGTCGGAAAGCGCGCTGGCCGCCGGCCTCGTCATGGGCGTCATGATCATCCCGTTCGTCTCCTCGATGGCGGACGACAGCATCGCCGCGGTGCCGCAATCGATGCGTGACGGATCGCTCGCCATGGGGGCCACCACGTCCGAAACGATCCGCAAGGTCCTCGTTCCGGCTGCCCTGCCCGGTGTCGTGGGCGGCGTCCTGCTCGCGGTCAGCCGGGCGATCGGCGAAACGATGATCGTCGTGATGGCCGCCGGTCTCGCGGCGAACCTGACCGCCAATCCCTTCTCCAGCGTCACGACGGTCACCACGCAGATCGTCCAGCTGCTGACCGGCGACCAGGAATTCGACAGTGCCAAGACGCTGGCCGCCTTCGCGCTCGGCCTCGTGCTGTTCATCGTGACGCTGCTGCTCAACATCGTGGCGCTGCGGGTCGTGAAGAAATATCGCGAGGCCTACGAATGAGCACGATCGCCCCCGTGATGCAGCCCACGCCCAAGCCGCAGCAGGCGCGCGTGCCGACCGACTGGACCACCACGTCGATGCAGGGCCGCATCCGCCGCCGCTACCGCGCGGAACGGCGCTTCCGCCTGCTCGGCGCCGGCGCAGTCCTGTTGTCCACGGCGTTCTTGATCTTCCTGCTCGTGTCGATGCTCGGTCAGGGGCTGCGCGGTTTCACGCAGACCGAACTGCGGCTGCCGATGGATTTCCCCGCGGCCCGCCTCGCGCTCGATCAGGCCGCGCTGGCCGGTCCGAACGCCCGCGCCGCACTGGCCGCCGTCGATCTGGAAGCGGCGACCGCGCAGGCCGCCGACCGCGCCTATGGTGCTGGCGCGTACCGCCTGCTGTCCGACGGCGCGTGGCTGTCGGTCCGCTCCGCCATCCAGGCCGATCCGCACATCCTCACCCGCCGTATTGACATCTGGGTGCCCACCTCCACCGCGATCGACCTCGCGGCAAAGGGCGACGCCGATGCGGATGCCGAGGCCGGCTACCGGCTGCTCGACGCCCGCAAGGCCGTCCGCACCTCGTTCAGCACCGCCTTCCTCACCGGCTCCGACTCGACCGACCCCACGCTGGTCGGCATCTGGGGGGCGCTCAAGGGCTCGCTGCTGACGATGTTCGTCACGCTCGTCCTGGCCTTCCCGGTCGGCGTGCTGTCGGCGCTGTATCTGGAGGAATATGCCGCCCGGAACCGCTGGACCGACCTGATCGAGGTATCGATCAACAATCTGGCCGCGGTCCCGTCGATCATCTTCGGGCTGCTCGGGCTCGCGGTGTTCCTGAACTTCCTCGACTTTCCCCGCTCCGCGCCGATCGTCGGCGGGCTCACGCTCGCGCTCATGACGATGCCGGTCATCGTCATCGCCGGACGCAACGCGATCAAGTCGGTCCCGCCCTCGATCCGCGACGCCGCGCTCGGCATCGGCGCGTCGAAGGTCCAGGTCGTGTTCCACCACGTCCTGCCGCTGGCCCTGCCCGGCATCCTGACCGGCACGATCATCGGCATGGCGCGCGCGCTGGGCGAAACCGCGCCGCTGCTCATGATCGGCATGCGCGCCTTCATCGCGTCGCCCCCCGGCGGCCTCGCCGATCCCGCCACCGTCCTCCCCGTCCAGATCTTCCTCTGGTCGGACGAAGTCAGCCGCGGGTTCGTCGAGAAGACCTCGGCGGCGATCATCGTTCTTCTGGTGTTCCTGCTCGCGATGAACGGGATCGCCATCTATCTCCGCAACAGGTTCGAACGGCGCTGGTGATGACAGATACTTCCCTCAACGACCGCGCCACGCATCAGCAGACCGCCCCGGGCGGAACGCTGAAGATGACCGCGCGCGACGTCGACGTGTTCTACGGCTCGAAACAGGCTATCAAGAACGTCTCGATCGACGTCACCCAGGAAAATGTAACGGCCTTCATCGGCCCGTCGGGATGTGGCAAGTCCACCTTCCTGCGCACGCTGAACCGGATGAACGACACGGTGGCCTCGGCCCGCGTGACCGGCGACATCACGCTCGACGGCAAGGACATCTACGGCGCGGACATGGACGTGGTGCAGCTACGCGCCCGCGTTGGCATGGTGTTCCAGAAACCGAACCCCTTCCCCAAGTCGATCTACGAAAACGTCGCCTACGGCCCGCGCATCCACGGCCTGGCCAGCGCGAAGCCCGACATGGACGCGATCGTCGAAAAGTCGCTGCGCCGCGCCGGTCTGTGGGAAGAGGTGAAGGATCGGCTGACCGACAGCGGCACGGCCTTGTCGGGCGGGCAGCAGCAGCGATTGTGCATCGCCCGCGCGATTGCGGTCGACCCGGAAGTGATCCTGATGGACGAACCCTGTTCCGCGCTGGATCCGATCGCCACCGCCAAGATCGAGGAGCTGATCCACGAACTGCGCGGCCGCTATGCGATCGTCATCGTCACGCATAATATGCAACAGGCGGCGCGGGTTAGCCAAAAGACTGCCTTTTTCCATCTCGGAACGCTCGTCGAATATGGCGACACGTCCGATATCTTCACAAATCCCCGCCAGACGCGGACCAAGGATTACATCACCGGCCGCTACGGCTGAGGAGCGACGACATGGTCACGGGTCATACGGTCAAGGCGTTCGACGAGGAGTTGGGGCAACTGCGCGCCCTCGTCTCCGAAATGGGCGGGCTGGCCGAGGCCGCCATCTCTGACGCGATCCAGGCGCTGGTCCGGCGTGACATGGGCGCCGCCTCACGCGTCGTGGACCAGGATCGCCGGATCGACGCGATCGAGGCGGAGGTGGAGCGCAAGGTCGTCCGGCTCATCGCGCTGCGGGCGCCGATGGCGGACGATTTGCGCGAGATCCTGGCCGCGATGAAGATCAGCGGCGTGATCGAGCGGATCGGCGACTATGCCAAGAACATCGCCAAGCGCGTGCCGCTGCTCCAGGATGCGCGCGGGCTCGAACCGCTGTCGATCCTGCCGTCGATGGCGCGGCTTGTGTCCGAAATGGTGCATGACGTGCTCGACGCGTTCGTCGCGCGCGATCCGGACGCCGCACTCGTCGTCTGCGAAAATGACCGCGCGGTCGACGATTTCTACAACAGCCTGTTCCGCACGCTGCTGACCTACATGCTCGAAAATCCGCACACGATCACCTCGGCGACGCACCTGCTGTTCATCGCCAAGAACCTCGAACGGATCGGCGATCATGCCACCAACGTCGCCGAAATGGTCTATTTCGCCGCAACCGGCCGCCAGATGGTCGAACGGGCGAAGGGCGACGATACGCTCACCCCGGTGATGGAGTAAGATCATGGCCCGCGCCCGCCTGCTGTTGGTCGAGGACGATGCAGCCCTCGCCGAACTCCTGATCTGGCATTTCAAGCGGGAGGAGTTCGAGGTCGAACACACCCCGGACGGTGAGGAAGCGTTGCTGCTGGCGCGCGAGACGCCGCCCGATCTCGTCCTGCTCGACTGGATGCTCGAAAGCCTGTCCGGGATCGAGGTCTGCCGCCGCCTGCGCCGCATGCCCGACACCGCCAACGTGCCGATCATCATGCTCACCGCGCGCGGTGAAGAGGAAGACCGGGTTCGCGGGCTGGAAACCGGCGCGGACGACTATGTGACGAAGCCCTTTTCTCCGCGCGAACTCGTCGCGCGCGTGCAGGCGGTGCTGCGCCGCGTGCGGCCGGCGCTGGCGGGCGAACGGCTGATCTATTCCGACATCGAGATGGATACGGTCAGCCACAAGGTACGCCGCGACGGCGCCACCGTGCCGCTCGGCCCGACGGAGTTCCGGCTGCTCAAGCATTTCCTCGAACATCCCGGCCGCGTCTTCTCGCGCGAACGGCTGCTCGACAGCGTGTGGGGTCGCGAAAGCGACATCGAACCGCGCACGGTCGACGTCCACATCCGCCGCCTGCGCAAGGCCATCAACGGTGAAAACCTGCCCGATATCATCCGCACCGTCCGGTCGGCAGGTTATGCGCTCGACAGTGAAGGCGCAGTCTGAATATCGGACCCGTTAATCCACAGTTCAGCCGGCTGAATGCGCCTGTCAATACTTTCGCAATGCTGACGAACACGTTGCAAATTCGTTAAGCTGGCAGTGTCTAGTTCTTCCTCATCAGGAGGAACCGACGAATGACAATGGTATTGAACAAGCGTGTACGCCGCCGCTGGACGGATGCCGAGGATGCCGACCTGCGCGCCCGCATCGACGCGGGCGAACTGCTCCCCGTCATCGCCCGCGCGCTCGATCGGACGCAGATGGCGTGCAGCACCCGCGCCGAAAGCCTCGGCCTGCGCACCCGCAGCACCGTCCGCCCGGTGCGCGTCGGTATCCACCATGAGCCGGTCGTGTAAGGGTCGCCCTCGGGCAGGCATTCAGGCGACCGTGCAGTCTACCCCTGGGGCAAGGTCGGACCGCACGTGGCGCGCCGTTGTCGAACGCAACGGCTCGTCCCGCCGGCAGTGCTGCTTTTAGAGGACGCCGCCCCCACAAGCCGACGCAAGGCGCGAACGCGATGAAACGAAAGACACAGCGGATGTGATAAGCCAAACTCCCGGTTCAGCGTGCGGCTATCGCAGCGCCGCCCCCTGAACCAGGACCCGCCCGGATCAGCTATTCGCAGGCACCTTCAACAATTCCCTGACTTGCCGCGCGCGTTCGACCAGTACCGCCGCCAGCCCATCGTCGCTCTCATCCATGGCCCACTCCCAACGCGACGCCGCATCTGCGATCCGCGCGCCCGACGTGTCCAGTTCCTCGACGTGCAGCCACCATGGCCACCATTCGCCTGCGGGCTCACTGTAACGTAACTGCTCGTTCAAACCTGCGATCAGCGCCTTGTACGTCCTACTATTCAGTGTTGCTACCTTGCGCATGCAAAGCCCGAAGCAGACCCCCTCGAACATCGGATAATCCGCGCTCAAGCTGAAATCATAGTCCGGGTTGCCGATATCGATTCGGAGCATTCCGCCCTTGTGCGGGCTGAACAGCGGGTTCTCATCATGGGCCGGTCGCAGGGCAAGGCCATGCCCGATGCACCGTCCTGCAACGATCGCCTCGAATCGCCGGGAGACGCCCGCTGCAAATCCGTCCTGCGCTTCAAGGACCCGTATGGTCGCCGCGACGCTTTCCCGGGAGGCGAGCATGATGTTCAAGTCGTTCTGCATGTCGTCATCCACCCCGTCGCCGAAATTCGTTTTCAGATATCGTCCGAAGTCCGCGATGAAATCGCGGACCGGCCCCGCGGGCGCGATGGCAGTGCATTCCACCACCCATTGCTGCACTTCGACACCAAGCAGCAGGCACCGCATGCCCGGCTGCGCACGGATCCGGGCCGCAAACGCCTCCGACCATCCGGCGCCGAGCAGCACGACCACCATGCTCGACGGCGTCAGCCCGGCGATCGCCGCGGCATAGCCCTCGAGCTGTCGGTCCCGGAAACCCGCCGTCGGCTTGTTCTCGATCGCGATCGTCCATTCCGGATGCTGCAGCAGGATGTCCACTCGGCCCGCGCGTCCCCCGCCCGTCACCGGGGCCTCCAGCTGCGGGCGAAAGCGCTGGACGGATGCGCACGCAACACCCAGCAAATGCAAGAAACCATCGAGAAATGCCGTTCCGACACCATGCGTCCCGCGCGGATCGAGCAGCCAGGCGAGGATCCGCGACTGGGCCGTTTCGCGCGTCGCCAGCAAGTCGATCGGGTTGAACGCCCGTCGCACGCTACCTCGCGTCGCGCGCCCCTTGGCAATATCGGCGGTCAGCTCTTCGATCATGATCGTCTCCCTGCCGGCCCGCGTAGCAGACCGCGGGGGTGGAAAAGTGGCTCCGTCCGAAACGGATCAGTCTCGTCCGGCTGTTCGCAGGTGCCGAAACATCGGTTCGCCTCTTCCCAAGCCGCCCGGTGCCCGCTACTTGACGTTCACGTAAACCGACATGCACGTAAACCAACGAGGAGAGTCCGGGATGACCATCAGTTTCGAAGGGCGCGTGGCGATCGTCACCGGTGCCGGCGGCGGCCTCGGGCGCGCCTATGCGCTCGAACTCGCGCGGCGCGGCGCGAAGGTCGTGGTGAACGATCTCGGCGCGGCCCGCGACGGCACGGGGCACAGCGACGCCGCGCTGACCGTGGTGGAGGAGATCGGGCGCGCCGGTGGCATCGCGATGTCGAACGGCGGCTCCGTCACCGACATGGACCAGATGGCCGAAATGGTCGCCAAAACGAAGGAAGCCTGGGGCGGCGTCCACATCCTCATCAACAACGCCGGCATCCTGCGCGACAAGTCGTTCACGAAGATGACGATGGACGATTGGAAACTGGTGGTCGATGTCCACCTTACCGGCTCCGCGACCGCAACCAAGGCGGTGTGGGACATGATGCGCGAACAGAATTACGGCCGCATCCTGATGACCGCGTCGTCGACCGGGCTGTACGGCAATTTCGGCCAGGCCAATTACGGGGCCGCCAAGCTGGGCCTCGCCGGACTGACCAAGACGCTCTACCTCGAAGGTGCGAAGTACAACGTCAAGGTCAACACGATCGCCCCGGTCGCCGGCACGCGCATGACCGAGGACATCTTCCCGGCTGAGGCGTTCAAGGCGTTCGCACCGGAGAACGTCGTACCCGCGGCACTCTTCCTCGTGTCGGACGACGCGCCGACCAACCAGATCGTCGGCGCGGGCGCGGGCTTCTTCCATACCGCCCACGTCACCATGACGAAGGGCAAGATGCTGTCCGCGGAGGATCGCACTCCCGAAGGCGTCGCCGCGCACTGGGCGGAAATCTCGGACCGCACCGGCGAAACCGTGCCCAAGTCGGGTGCCGACCAGTCGATGACCATCCTGCAGTCCCTGCAAGGGTAACCGGCGGGTGGCGTAGCGGTCACTTCACGGCCAGCCCCCCAACCCTCCCGTTGGGGGGTTGGGGGCTTCGGCTGGAAACGACGCCCGCCGGCATTCACAACCGTATTGCCAAACCAATACAGCAGGCCTACCCCGTACGCCGAACAGGCGGGGGCTGCATCACCATGTATACCGATACGGACCTGGACGGCGCCGTCGTTGCAGGCGTGCTGACCCCCGAGGCGGCGCTCGCCTTCCGCCGCTATCTGGCCCGCACCACCGGCGACGGCGTGGCGGACGAGGAACAGTTCCGACTGCTCACCGGCTTCAACGATATCTTCGTCGCGATCGCCACGATCCTGCTGCTGTCCGCGCTCGCCTGGATCGGGTCGAGCATCGTGCTGGCCACTGCGGTCCTGCCGAACCCCTACAATGCCGCCTATCCGCTGATCCGTACCTTCACCCCGCTTGGCGGCATCTTCGTTGCCGCGGCCGCATGGGGCCTCGCGGAATATTTCACGCGCCGTCGCCGCATGGCGTTGCCCAGCATCCTGCTGCTGCTGGCGTTCGTCGGCGGGCTGGCCAAGTCGGTGGGCGATATCGTGCTATGGGCCTTGCCCGATGCCGACCCGCGGATGCAGGGCGTCGCGATCGCGCTGGCCGGTATCGTCGCGGCAGTGGCGGCGCTGCTTCATTGGCGGCGATTCCACGTGCCGATAACGGTCGCGGCCATCGCGGCCGGCGCGGTCGGGGTCGCGATGGGCGTTGCCCTGGCACTCATCCCCGCGCTTGAGGGTTACCTTGCCGTCGTCGCGCTGGTCGCCGGTCTCGCGGTGTTCGCGCTCGCCATGCGCTGGGACATGTCGGACACGGCGCGCATCACCCGCCGGGCCGATGTCGCCTTCTGGCTCCACCTGCTCGCCGCCCCCCTGATCGTCCATCCGGTGTTCAAGCTGATGGGGCTGCTCGACGGTGGCGCGACGGCGGGCGAGGCGGTGGTCGTCATCATCCTCTACGTCCTGCTCGGCATCGTGGCGCTCGCGGTCGACCGTCGCGCGCTGATGGTCTCCGCGCTGTTCTACGTCCTCTATGCGCTCGCGACGCTGTTTCGCGAATTCGGCGCGATCAGCCTGAATCTGGCGCTCACCGGGCTCGTGATCGGGTCCGCGCTGCTGCTGCTGTCCGCCTTCTGGCACAGCGCGCGCGCCGCCATCGTCAACCGGTTGCCAAATCATCTCCGCCGCCGCCTGCCCACGGTGTCGGGACGAAGGCCGGCGCCGGTCTAGGACTTCGCGTATCGTAGATTACGAGCGCACTACTCCGCGACGAGCTTCAGCAATTTCCGTTCGATCGGGGCCAGTATGGGCGCGAGTTCATGCCCGCGCTTCAGCACCGTACCGCCCTCGCCGATCAGCGCATACATGCCCTGTCGTCCCCGCAACGCTGGGCGCTTCTCGATGCGATATTCCGGCCGCTCCGCCGCACGTCGGAAGGCAGAGAACGCCGCCACCTCCGGCCCCATCTCGATCGCATAATCGCGCCAGTTCCCCGCCGACACCATCCGGCCGTACAGGTCCAGAATGCGCATCATCTCGGCGCGTTCGAACGCGACCTGCGTGGCTTTGCGTTCGGGAAAGGGCGTCACGACTCCCATCAGCGCGTACCTCCGCCCCCTGGCCGGCGCTTCATCCGACGTCGCGCTCCTGCGGCCGCCGCGCATCGCGCTCGGCCAGCAGGTCACCGACGCAGGCCCGCATCCGCTCCAGTTCGCAGCGCATGATCTCCAGCTTCTGCGTCGCCTGGTCATATTGTTCGGTGCACGGCGTGCCATAGGGCGTGAACCCGCGCGCCTTCTCGCTGGCGTCCATCGGCATCGGCTTGGCGGGTATACCCACCATCACCGCACCCGGCGCGACCGTCTTGGTCACCACCGCGTTCGCGCCGATCCGTGCCTTCGCGCCCACCGTGATCGGACCGAGAATCGCGGCACCCAGGCTCACGATCACGCCGTCTTCCAGCGTCGGGTGGCGCTTGCCGCCCATGCCGTTCGTCGGGTTCGTGCCGCCCAGCGTCGCACCCTGATAGATGGTGACGTCGTCGCCGATCTCGGCCGTCTCGCCGATCACCACAAACCCGTGATCGATGAACAGGTTACGGCCGATCTTCGCGCCGGGATGGATGTCGATCGCGGTCAGCACGCGGGCGATGTGGTTCACGAACCGTGCCGTGAACCACATTTCGCTCTGATACAGCCAGTGCGCGATCCGGTGCAGGCCCATCGCCAGCGTGCCCGGGTACAACAGGATTTCCCACAGCGATCGCGGCGCCGGGTCACGCGCCTTGATCGACTGAAGATAGTCGGCGAGCCGGGTCAGCATCGGCGGTCTCCGGGGACGGTCATTTCCGCAATATATGCCCCGCCCCGGCTTTTACGAGTCGGTTCAGCCAAACCCCTTCAGGCCGCCATCGTGGCATGCACGGTCGCAAGGGCGGTCATCACCGCCCCGACGCGCGCGGCGGTCTGGATGATGTCGGCATTGACGCCGTGCTGCTTCAGCACCTTTTCGTGGCTGTCGATGCACATGCCGCATCCGTTCTGCGCGGACACGGCCAGGCTGAACAGTTCGAAATCCGCCTTGTCGATGCCGGGATTGCCGATCACGTTCATCCGCAGCTTGGCGGGCATCTGGCCATATTCGGCGTTCGATGCCAGGTGGACGAACCGGTAATACACGTTGTTCATCGCCATCACCGCGGCGGCGGCGCGCGCCGCGTTGGCGGCTTCCGGGGTCAGCTTCGCCACCGCGTCGGCCTCCACCGCTTCCACCAGCGGGCGGTAACCCGATCCATGGGCGCAGGCGAGCAGCAGGCCCCACTTGCGCTGGTCGCCCAGCGTCTGGTCGTTGACCAGCGAACCCGCATTCAGGCGGATATCCTTGGCATAATCGGGCAGCGTATCGGCAAAGGCCTTGAGAGACATCGGAATTTCCTCATGAAAAGGGGCGCGGAGATGGGCAGCATCCCCGCGCCCCGGATCGGGCGAACCTGTGAGGCGCCAACCCGGTCGGTGCGGACGTCAGGCCGGGTTGCCCGCGTCCGCCCGTGACCGGTCAGGCCGCCGGGCGCAGGACCTCGTCCTCGGGCGTCCAGTTGCACGGGCACAGTTCGTCGGTCTGCAACGCGTCGAGCACGCGCAGCGCCTCCTGCGGGTTACGGCCGACGTTCAGGCCGTTGACCGTCACATGCTGGATGATGTTGTCCGGATCGACGATGAACGTCGCACGATACGCAACGCCCTCCTCCGGGTGGACGATGCCGAGCGCGGTCGCCAGCTTCTTGCCGTTGTCGGCGATCCACGGGAAATCGGCCGCGGCCAGCCGCTCGTCCGACTTGCGCCATGCGAAGTGGACGTGCGTGGTGTCGGTCGATGCGCCAATCAGCACGGCGTCACGATCGGCGAAGTCCGACTTCAGGTCCGCATAACCGACGATCTCGGTCGGGCAGACGAACGTGAAGTCCTTCGGCCAGAAGAACAGGATCTTCCACTTGCCGTCCTTTTTGGACAGGTCGATCGTCTCGTCCGCGGGCAGGGCGGACACGCCCTGCTGTACGGGAAGGACGAATTCGGGGAGCTTGTCACCAACGGTCAACATGCTGTGGTTCCTTGTGCTGTGAAAAGACTCGGCCGCTACGTCCGGGCCGTTGCTGCAGTGCAATATCATTTGCACACGGAGTAGCAAATCGATTATTCCATCGGTGCGTGATCGATGGAGACGATCTATGTCGACCTACCTGCCGACCCTGAAACAGTTGCAATATCTGGTCGCGCTGGAGGAACAGGGCCATTTCGGCCGCGCGGCCGACGCCTGCTTCGTGACGCAATCGACGTTGTCGGCCGGCCTGCGCGAACTCGAATCACTGCTCGGCACGACGCTGGTCGAACGCACCCGGCGCGTCGTGCGGTTCACGCCGCTCGGCAACCGCATCGCGGCCAAGGCGCGCCGCGTGCTGCGCGAGGCGGAGGAGCTGGCCGACATGGCCCGCGCGGCCGGAAAGCCGCTTTCCGGCGATCTGCGCATGGGGGTCATCCCTACCATCGCGCCCTTCCTGCTGCCGCGCCTGCTGCCCCGGCTGCGCGCCGAATGGCCCGACCTGAAACTGTACCTGCGGGAGGAAACGACCGGTGCGGCATGCGATTCGCTGCACCGCGGCCACCTCGATTGCGTGCTGCTGGCGCTCCCCTACCAGTGCGGCGACATCGAAAGCGTAAAGCTGTTCGACGACCGGCTCTACGTGGCCTTCCCGGGCGGCCAGGCGATCGACCCGCCGCCGCGCATCCGGCCGGACGCGATCGACGAGACCACGCTACTCCTGCTGGAGGACGGCCATTGCCTGAAGGATCATGCGCTCGCCGCCTGCAACCGCCCGGAATTGCGGTCGGAGGCGTCGATGCTGGGCACGTCGCTCCACACGCTGGTCCAGATGGTCGACAACGGGCTGGGCGTCACACTGCTGCCCGCCATGGCGATCCGCGCGGGTATCCTGCGCGATACCGCGGTCGTGGCGGTCCCGCTCGATGCCGATCATCCCGCGCGCCAGATCGCGCTGGCGTGGCGGCGGGGATCGCCGCGGGAAAAGGAATTCCAGCTCATGGCCGATGCGCTCGTCCGGGCCGCGGCGATCGACGGACTGCATGATTAAATCATCATGCCTTCGGTTCGTCGCAACCCCGTTGCGGGGTCGAGCGTATCTGGGGGCAGTCGCCGGCTGATGGGCGACACCCCCAGGAGATGCCCGATGTCCAAGCTTTTTTCCCGTGCCCTGCTCGCCACCGCGCTCACCCTCGCCACCGCGCCGATGGCGATGGCCGCGAAGGTCCCGACAGTCGGCGGCGCGCCGATGTACCCGACCAAGAACATCATCGAAAACGCCGTCAACTCGAAGGACCACACAACGCTTGTCGCGGCGGTGAAGGCCGCCGGCCTGGTCGACACGCTGTCCGGCCCCGGCCCGTTCACGGTCTTCGCACCGACCAACGCCGCCTTCGCCAAGCTGCCGGCCGGCACCGTCGAGACGCTGGTCCGTCCGGAAAGCAAGGCGACGCTGACGTCGATCCTGACCTACCATGTCGTCGCCGGACGCATGACGGCCAAGGACATCGCCAGCGCGATCAAGGCCGGCGGCGGCAAGGCGACGCTGACCACGGTCGCCGGCGGCCCGCTGACCGCCACGATGGCGGGCAAGCGCATCATGCTGACCGACGCGAAGGGCGGCATGTCCCACGTCACGCAGGGTGACGTGATGCAGTCCAACGGCGTGATCCACGTCGTCGATACCGTGCTGATGCCGTAACCCGCCGCATCACTGCGAAAACGACGAATCCCCTTGCCCACCGGGCGAGGGGATTTTTCGTTGGGTCACCTACCCCATCCGCGGACCGACCGTATTCCTTTGGATCGCGGTGACGGCAAGTCGATCCAGACCGAATGGGGCTGAAGCCGATAGGTGCATTTGATGCTGTCGTCCCCGGGGACGCAGGCGCGCTGCCTGGAGATACCGGATCAGGTTCAGGGCGACGACGGTGATGGTCGGACCCGGTCGCCACCGACTTCCCGTTACCCGCACCCACTTGCCAGATCGGCAACCGTCGAACGCCCCTTCTCACGCTGCCGCGCGCACCGGCTCCCTCGCAGGTGTCACGCGTTCTGCGGCAACCGCACCAGCTTGCCCGAATAGATAACCGGTCCGGTCGGCGCGCCGGTCGGCGATCCGCCGATCGGTTCGACCGACACGGCGATCGTCGCCGCCTGGCCCGGACGGAGCGAACGGCCGTCGATCCAGCGTGCCTCGTTGCCGATCAGCCCCATCGACCGCGGCCCGGCCCCCTCGACGATCAGCCACAGCTGATGGGCATGGACGCGGTCGGCCTCCATCGACACCGGCCGCACTTCGTACCGGCCGCTGTCGTCGTGCCATCCGACCAGCACGGCAGGCGTCGCACCCTCGGGCGTCAGCGTCGCCACGGCATCCATCGGTTTCGCGTCCGGCCGCTGCCAGCCCACCACCGCCAGCCCGGAACTGACCGTCGCGATCAGCGCGGCGGCCACCGCCATCGATCGCCAGCCGCGCGCCACGCGGTTGTCGTTCGCCGGCTGCGGCCGGGTCGCCGCCTCGATCCGGTGCCACAGTTCGGCCGACGGCATCATATCGGGGGCGACCGCGTCCAGCACTGCCAGCCGCCGCTGCCATGTCGCCACTGCGGCAACGGCTTGCGGGTCGTCGCGCAACACCGCTTCGAACGCCGCCCGTTCGGCCGGGTCCAGCGTCCCCAGCACATATTCCGCGGCGGTCATGTCCATCGGTTCAGTCATCGCTCAAACATGCCTTCAGGGCTGCCAGGCCGCGGTGCAGCCAGGATTTGACCGTTCCCACCGGCCGCGCATGGCGATCGGCCAGTTCCTCGCGGCTCATCCCCTCGCAATAGGCGGCGACGATCATGTCGCGCTGCGTCGGGTCGAGCACGTCCAGGCAGCGGCGCAGCGCCAGCGCGGCCTCCGCATCGATGCCCGGCGCGGCCCCGCCCAGCTCGGGCTCATATTCCACCTGCCGGCCAAGCCCGCGCGAGGCCTCCCGCCGCCGCACGTCGATCGCCAGATTGCGGGCGATCGCCGCCAGCCAGGTCACCGGCCGCCCGCGCGAGGCTTCGTATCCGGCGGCACTACGCCAGATGCGGACATAAACGTCCTGAAGGACATCATCGGCCAGCGTCATCTCGGGCAAGATACGGCGCACGATGCCGTTCAGTTTCGCGGACGTCCGCTGATACAGGATGGCGAACGCCGCACGGTCCTGCATGCCGACGCGGCGCAACAGGTCTTCCAGATCATCCATCCATCACATCCCCTTTGTCGGCGTCCCAGCGTTTTGCCGCCGTATCGTCCGCCGAACGTGCCTCCACCCATGCCGTCCGTCCATCCGCGAACCGTTCCTGTTTCCAGAACGGCGCGCGCGTCTTCAACCAGTCGATCAGGAACATCGTCGCGTCGAGCGCGGCCGCGCGGTGCGCCGACGCCGTACCGACGAACACGATCCGCGCGCCCGGCACCAGCGCCCCGTACCGGTGGATCAGCGTCACGCCCAGCAGGGGCCAGCGCCCGCACGCATCCTCCGCCATCCGCGTCAGCGCCTTGTGCGTCATGGCCGGATGATGTTCCAGCACCAGCGCCGTCAGGCCCGCCCCGCCGCGCACGATCCCGGTAAAGCTGCCGACGGCGCCGCCGCCCAGCCGTTCCAGCCCGGCCATTTCGGCCCCGACGTCGAAGTCCTCCGCCTGCACGCGGACGTCGATGACAGGTGCGACCGCAACCACACTCAACCGCCCGTTACGGGTGGGAACAGCGCGATCTCGCGCGCATCGCCGATCACCGCGGTAACGCCCACGAACCGGTCGTCGATCGCTGCACGGATCCGGTCGGGTTCCGCAAACGCCGCGGCATGACCGGGCGACCGCGCCGCAAGCCACGCGATCAGATCGGCCACCGTCCGGACGGTCGCAGGCGGGTCGATCCGCTCGGCCCCGACACCCACCTTCTCGCGCACCCAGGCGAAATACAGCATTTCGATCGCCATGGCGCTCAGTCCATATGCTTCAGGCCGACGCGCAGATAATCCCACCCCGTCAGCAACGTCAGCACCGCGGCCGCCCACAAGCTGAACAATCCGACCGTCAGGATCCAGGCCTGCTGCGGCAGCGCGCCGGCCAGGATGATCCCGCCCAGCGACACCAGCTGGAACGTCGTCTTCCACTTGGCCAGTTTCGACACCGGCACCGATACGCGCAGTTCGGCCAGGAATTCGCGCAGGCCCGACACTGCGATCTCGCGCAGCAGGATCACCAGCGCGGCGATCACGTGCCAGCCCTCGATATCGCGCGTGAAGATCAGCATCACGATGACCGCGGCCACCATGATCTTGTCCGCGATCGGATCCAGGAATACGCCCAGCTTGGACACGGTGCCCTGCGCACGCGCCAGATATCCGTCGAAATAATCGGTGATGCCCATCAGACAGTACAGCCCGAACGCCAGCGCGTAATCGAACCGGTTCGGCAGCCACAGCAGGAACACCAGCAGCGGCATCGCGAAGATTCGCGACAGGGTCAGGATGTTCGGAAGGCTCAGCATCGATCCTGCTCTAGCGCGTCGCGAGCCCCTTGGGGAGATGCGGTTCCAGCCGCATCCACACAAGGTTCACCGCCGCCTCCGCCGCCCATCCGATCACCGTACCGGCCGCGATGTCGCTCGGATAATGCGCCTGCTTCGGGATCAGCGCTGCGGTGGCGGCCGCCAACGCCGCACCCGCCGGGCCGCGCGATCCGGGATATTCCCGGGCCAGCGCACGGACCACCGCGACGCCGCCCGCGGTATGGCCGGACGGGAAAGACCGCATGTCGCCGTCCTCGCTCTCGCCTGGCTCCATCGCATAGTCGCCGTCCTTCAATAATTTGCGCGGGCGTGACCGGTCGACCCGGTTCTTGATCGCCCCCTTGGCCAGCGTGGCCAGCGCGTGCGACGCCAGCATCCGCAGCCCGGCACGCGCCAGCCGCGCATTGCGCGTGGCCAGCCCCGCCACAGCGACGGCCGCGGACAGGGCAACAAGCGGCGGCTGGTCGAGTATCTCGGACGCCGCAGACGTCATCCGCACGGTCAGCGTATCGCGCAACGGGGCGACCATCGCCGTGACCTGCGCATCGGCCTTTTCCACCGCCGTCCGCCCTGCGGTCGCCTGCCTGGCCCGTTCGCGATGCTTGTCGTTCTGCTTGCCCATGGCGGCTCAACCGGGCGCAGTTGCGAAAGTTGCACCGGCCGGGCGGACATAGGTCGTCAACGGCCGCCCATGATAAGTTGCGACGCCGTGCGCGACATAGCCGATCCGTGCCGCCAGCCGCTGCGACGCGACATTGTCCGGGTCGATCATGCACACGGTCCCATCCCTTCCCTGGCGCGGATCCAGCCAGTCCAGCACCGCGCGCATCGCCTCGCCCGCAATGCCGGTGCCGTGCACCTCGGGCACGAACATCCAGCCGGCCTCCGGCACGTCGCCATAACCGCCGCCGATCCCGCGCCGGAAATCCATCGCCCCCGCCTCGCCCACGAACCGCCCGGTCGCGCGCGCCTCGACCGCGAAGAACCCGTATCCGAACGCGCTCCAGTGACCGATATAGCGCAACAGCCGGTGCCAGCTTTCCTCCGCCGTCGCCGGGACTCCACCGGTGAACCGGTACACCGCCGGCATCGCGCCCAGCGCCGCCCGCGCCGCCAGATCGGCCGTCCGATATGGCCGCAGCCGCAGCCGCGCGGTCAGCAGCGTCACCGCGGCCGTACCGTCATCCGTCACGCCATACGCCCGGTTTGGCAGACGCACCCCGGATGCGCTATGTCGCGGGCTCCCCGGAACGACGCGATTCCTAACATCCGCATGACACCTTCCTTCCGGCTCCTCGCCGAACGCCGGTTCCTGCCGCTGTTCGTCACCCAGTTTCTGGGCGCGTTCAACGACAATCTGTTCCGCACCGCGATGATCATGCTCGTCACCTTCCAGGTCCTGCGCGATCCGGCGGCGGAGGCATCCTTTTCCGCGGTGGCCGGCGGGTTGTTCATCCTGCCCTTCTTCCTGCTGTCCGCGCTGTCGGGGCAACTGGCCGACGGGCGGGACAAGGCCCGGATCGTGCGGCTCGTGAAATCGGCCGAAATCGCGATCATGCTGTTCGGCGCGGCCGGGCTGCTGCTCGCCAACATCCCGTTGATGCTGGCCGCGCTGTTCGCGATGGGCGTCCACTCCACCTTCTTCGGCCCGATCAAATACGCCATCCTGCCGCAGCATCTGGAACCGGACGAGGTGCTGGGCGGCACCGGGCTGGTCGAGGCCGGCACCTATGGCGCGATCCTGCTGGGCACCATCGTGGGCGGCATCGTGCCGGCGCACATCGCGGCCGTGATGGTCCTGGTCGTCGCGGTCATCGGGCGGATCGCCGGGCAGCAGGTGCCGCCCGCCCCGTCGGAAAATCCGGACAGCAGCATCGATTTCCACGTCGTGCGCGCGTCGATCCGGCTGGTCCGCGATACGATGCACATCCGCCGGCTTTTCCTGGCGATCGCGGCGATCAGCTTCTTCTGGGCCCAAGGCGCGATTCTGGCCGCGCAGTTCCCGCCGCTGGTCAAGAACGCGCTGTCCGCGAACCAGTCGGTTGCCACGCTGTTCCTGTCGATCTTCTCGATCGGCGTTGCGGTCGGGTCGATCATCATCAACCGGCTGCTGAAGGGCGCGGTGTCCGCCCGGTTCGCCCCGGCCGCCGCGATCCTGATGGGCCTGTTCGTCTGCGACCTGTACTGGACGGTCGCGCATTGGCCGCCGTCCGACGGCACGTTGCTTGAACTGCGTGCCTTCGTCATGCTGCCCCATGCCGACCGGGTGCTGATCGACCTGTTCGGCGTCGCGGTCGCCGGCGGCATGTTCGTCGTGCCGCTCTATGCCTTCCTGACCACCACCGTACACAAGTCGCAGACCGCCCGAACGGTAGCCGCCAACAATATCGTCAACGCCGGCGCCATGGTCTTCTCGACCCTGCTGCTGGCCGGCCTCGTCCATTTCGGCGTGTCGATCGCCGGCACTTTGCTGCTGGTCGCCGTCATGAGCATCGGTGCCGCCTGGCTGGCATCCCGCCTGCACCGCGCCTGCGACCTGCATGCGGCCGAAGCATCGACAACCACGCCTGGCGACTGAGGCTGGCGAACCGTTGGTGTTCTTTCCGCTCCCACGACCCTCCAGCTCGAGAGCGTGGAGCGCGGCCGCATCAAGAGGAGTTTTCAGACACCATTCCCCTTTGGTTCGAGCCTGTCGAGGACCCCGCGCGGAACTCCCGACAGTCTCGGACCAGACGGACCGACCTACTTGATAAAGTCCTGCTCTAGAGCAGGATCGCCAGGAAGAAGACGAAACCCCCGGCATAGGCGGTCAGGAAAAACCGCAGACTGGACATCGCCGGTGGCGCATCGGGCGCCGGCCGTGCCAGCGAACCGGGGGACAAAGTGGATGCGCCATCGATCATGATGGCGGCTTAACGAATTGCTAACCACTTCGTCACGGGCGAAAACGACTGAACAGCCCACCGTCCCAGGACGGGACGGTGGGCTGGCCGCTCAGACCGCGCCGTCGCCGTTCGCCGCCGCCTTCGCCATGATGGCACCGATCGTTTCGGCCGACCTTTCCGCGGGTTCGGACCCGCCGATATGCGGCAGCCGGTCCGTGACGGCGGTCGTCGCATCGGACGTCGCCTTCCCAATCCGCCGCGGCCCGATCATCGCGACGAGGCCCGCGATCAACCCGACCGTGGCCGCTGCCGCACCGATCGCGGCGCCACGCGGCGTCGTCGCGGCATTTACCACAGCACCCGCCGCCGCCTTGACGCGGTCGATCGCGGTCACGCCCGCATTCTTCTGCCCGCGCTTGCCGGCTGCGGACTTGCCCGCCTTGCCGGGTTCGGCGTGCTTGCCCTTCGCCTTGGACGACGGCCCCTTCGGCGCACCGCCTTTCGCGTCCTTCCGCTTGCCTGCGTCATGTCTGTCGGCTTTTTCCGCGCCGGGGGTATCGGTCGCCATCACGGCTCTCCTGCTCAATGCCATGCGCCTCCAACCTATGCCGATCTTGCCGGGTTCCGCGCGGGTCCGGACACATGGATGGACCGATCGCGCCGGATCGGCCAAGGGCGCACGGTGTCGTTCCGTTCCAACCGTCCCCTCCCGCCCGACGATCTCACGCTCGCCGTCGCCACGCTGCGTCGCGGAACCCGTTTCCTGGGGGCTGGCCTGCACTTCGTCGCGACCGATGCAGGGGACTGCGAGGCTGCTGGCCGGGGCCGCGCGAAGGTCATCGCCAACGGCCTGCGCGAAATAGACCGGTTCCTCAGCCTGCTGATCGATGCGGTCGCGCTGCGCGTCGCCTCCGATAGCGACCGGGCGGCGCTGCACCGGCTGGGCAACACCGCCCGCAAGCTGGCCACGCTCCGCGCCGTGATGGCGTTGACCAGTCCCGACGACGCCGCGTTGCGCGCCATCGGCCGATCGCGCAATTGCCTGTTCCATACCGGCGGCGTCGTGCGCGCCGGCAGGGCGGGTTCCGTCCCGACCCAGGGCTGGGCGGCACCGGACGCACCACCCCTGCCCGCGGGGGTCCCAAGCGTGCCGATGCCCGTCGGATCGCGAATCGGGGTATCGCCCGACGATCTGCGCCGTGTCTGCCTCTTCTATGATCGTATCGCCGATGAACTGCTGGCGGCTCTGGCGGCGCGGCCACCGTCGATTGATTTTTCGCGACACTCCGACTATATGAAGTCTGCACACGTCGCCTGCGACGGAATTTGATGCCTGCGGGCGGACCTTTCCTTTTCTTGCTTCCTGGCTCTCCGGACACAGTGTCCGGGGCTTCCTCGTTTCTTTGAAAGGAAACATCTCATGCCGATCGGCACAGTCAAATTCTTCAATTCCGACAAGGGCTATGGCTTCATCGCCGCCGAAGACGGTTCGGGCGACAGCTTCGTCCACATCACCGCCGTCGAGCGCGCGGGCATGCCGACCCTCAACAAGGATCAACGCGTCAGCTACGAACTGGAAACGGATCGTCGCGGCAAGCAGTCCGCAGTCAACCTCCAGTCGGCCTGATCCGGTCATGGCCAAAGAGGAACTCACGACCCTCGATGGCCTGATCGACGAGATCCTGCCGGATGGGCGCTTCCGTGTCGTGTTGGACAATGATCATCGGATCATTGCCTACACGGCCGGTAAGATGCGGAAATTCCGCATCCGCACCGTGGTCGGCGACCGCGTTCAGGTCGAAATGACGCCATATGACCTCGCAATAGGTCGTCTCGTCTTTCGCGAACGGACGCCGGGCGTCGGCCCCGGTCCGCGTCGCGGCGCACGCCGCTAAACCTTTACCGATACCACCAGACGATACCGACGGGCGATCTGCGCCGCGTCGAAGGATGCCATGAACCCCGATTTTCAAGACCGACCGACTTTCATGCCCCGGCATCGCCACCATCTGCGACCGGAACGCGCCCTGCCCGTATTGCGACCGACATTGTCGCGGACCGAGCTGCGCCACATCGTGGCTGAAATATTGGGCTGATACCGTCCCTGCCGTACCCAGAGGAGCTTCCGCCATGTCGGTAACCAGCGAATATTATATGGCCCGTGCCGCCGAGAGCGCCCGCGATGCCGAAGCCGCGACGCTCGACAATGTCCGCGACCGCTGCCGCCGTTCGGAAGCTGCCTGGCTGACCATGGCCGGCCGCATCGCGCAGGGCGAAGAAATGCGCGACACGCTGGCGACCGAAAAGGCCGCCCGCGTCGGTTCGCCGCTTTGAACCGCCCGTTCCGCAAACGCTTCGACGGTCCCCGGCTCACGCCCGAAGCCGCCGAGCGCCAGGGCCGCGCCACGCGCCTCGCGTTCGAGGCGCTGCGTGATTCGGCGAAGGTCGTCGCCTTCCTGAACACCGAAGACCCGCTTCTCGGCGGCCGCCCGATCGACCTCGCCGTCGCCAGCCCCGAAGGCCTGACCGAAGTCGAACGCGCCATCGCTGCATTGGCCTGAGGGCGGTCGTTTGCGCATCGGATTGATAGGCGTCTAGGTCACGTCAGGCCCAGCGGTTGAGTTGAGTACCGCCCCCTCCACCGTCATCCCAGCGAAGGCTGGGATCCATTATCACTCCGCTGGAGAGTCCCTACGACCCTAGTGATAATGGATCCTGACCTCCGTCAGAATGACGGTAGGGAGGGGAGGGCAGTACGCTCCGCCCATCCCGAGCGCGGTAGAGGGGTCATCGAGCGAAGCTGAGAAGCTATCGCCTGCTGCACTCGTTACGCTCGTCAAAACCCGACGTCATCCCGGACTTGATCCGGGATCCAGGGACGCAAGCGCTGCGCTTCGTAGCTTTGGATCCCGGATCAAGTCCAGGATGACGGAACATGAGCGCAACGCACTCGCTCCCCTCAATAATCCTTCGACACCCGCACATTGGCGCTCTGCCGTCCCACGGTCGAGATCGTCGACAGCAGCGAGAGCCAGCGCGTAATGCGATATTCCAGCCGCGTCGCGCTGTAGCCCTGACCATCGGTGATGACCTCCAGATAGGTCCGCCGCCCGATATATTTCCCCGCCGCCACCGACGTGCCCTGCCCGGTGGCGACGTCCGCCGGCAGGATGCGCAGCCGGTCCAGCCCGGCCGCGCGGCGGATCGCGTTGATCGGGTTGAGATTCATTCCCCCCCCACCGTCCGCGCGCAACGACGCCACCGCCGCCGCCAGCTGCAAAGCCTCCGGGGCGGACAGGTTGGTGATCGACGATCCGAACAGCAGCCGGGACAGCAGCTCGTCCTCCGGCAACGCCGGTACGCTCGCAAAGTCGACCTGCGGGCGCAGGCCTGTTCCCGATACGCGGATCGTCGCGCTCAGCCCCTGGATGTTGGCGTTGGCGACGATATCCAGCACCGGATCGACCGGGCTTTCGCCCTGGAAACGGATCGACCCGCGATCGATGTCGAACCGCCGCCCGGCAAATTCGTAATTGCCGCGCAGCAGGTCCGCGCGCCCGGTGATCTGCGGGCTGTCGACCGTTCCCTTGATACCCAGTTGCGCGCGCCATTCGCTGTCCAGCCCCAACCCGCTCACCATCATCCGGCTGCGCGCATCGGCGTTCAGGTCCAGCCGCCAAGGTGCCGTCGGCGCGGGCAGGTCGGCCACGTCGTCCGGCCGGTTAATCTCCCGTACGTTCAGCCGCGGGATCGACGCCGCCGCCGCCCGACCCAGCCGATACCGCGACTGGTCCAGCCGGACAGTGCCCGATATCGTGCCGCCCACCCCGTCGGACTCGATCCGCAGCGGCCCCGTCACCGTCGCACCGATGTCGTCGCGCGCGAGCAGCACCGCCTTGTCGGCCTCCAGCGCGATATCCATGCCGAACCCGCGCGCCGCCGCCAGGTCGAACGCCGCCCGTCCGGTCACGCTGCCCCCACGCGGCGTGGCCCCGCGAAAACTGTCCAGCACCAGCCGCGATCCGTCGAACCGCCCGGCCGCGACGATTCCCTGGATGACCGTACCCGTGACGGCGCTTTCCAGCCGCGCGCCGCTGGTGCGGATCGACCCGCGGATCACCGGGCTCGCCACCCGCCCGCCGATATCGGCCCCCACCGCCACCGGGCCGGACAGGTCGATCGTCTCCACGCCCGTCAGCCGCCACAGCGTGTCGGCCGGACCGGTATAGCGCAGCTGCGCGAAGATCGGCGCGATCCGCAGCCGTTCTGCCAACCCGACACCCGTGCCGCCGCCCAGCGGCCCGATCCGCCCCTGCGCCCGGCCGATGATCGCGCCACCGCTCGCCACCACCGATCGCGCCGCCAGCCCGCGCCCGTCCAGCACCATGGCCAGCCCCACGTCGATCGGCCGCGACGACAGCACCAGTCCCGACCGTGTCAGCCCACGGATACGCAGGTCCGCCCGCCCCGTCGGCACCTGCCCGCCACCCGGCAGGCGATAGCTCAACTGCCCGCTCGCCAGCCCGCTCACGCCCAGCCGCGGAAAGGCGAGGTCGAGCAGCGACATTGGCATCCGCGCCAGCGTCGCGTCGATCGCGGCGTCCCCCGCGCCGAACCGCCCGCCGACCGTCGCCGTGCCGCCGTCGAACGTCAGCGCGGTCGGCGCGACCCGCCAGCCATCGCCTTCGCGGGTCAGCACGGCGGGGCCGCTCAACCGGATCGGCTTGCGGTCCAGCGCGCCGGATCCGACCAGCACGATCCGGTCGGGCGCCACCTGCGCCACGGTCTGGAATTCGAACGCCCGGCCGCGCGATCCGGCCAGCGAGACGCGCACTGTTCCACGCCCCCCGCGCAGGGTGGCATTCCCCGCGATCCGCGCGATCGACACGTCGCCGCGCCGCACCCCCGCCGCCGTCAGGGTCGCTTCCGTCGAAGTCCCCGCCGGATCGAGCAGCAGCACCGCGTCCAGCTTGCCGCGTCGCATTTCCACCGGCACAGCCGCGGCCAGCCGCGCGCCGACAAAGCCCAGATGCGTCTCGATCCGCTGCACGTCCCCCGCCGGCGCGAACAGCAGCCGTCCGTCGATCCCGCCGCCCGCGGTCGTCAACATACCGGTAAACCCGCCCGGGTCGGACCGCAGCGCGCCGGTCGCGGTCGTGCCCGACACGTTCAGCGCGGCGACCCGCACCACCGCCGGCGCACCGGACGGCAGGTCGATCCGCCCGCTTGCTGCAAACGGCCCCAGCGTCGATCCCCCCGCCGCCTGGAATGCATAGCCCCCCGCGTCCGGCAGCAGCGTCGCCCGCACCGCCACCAGCCCCAACCCGTCGGCCGGTGCCGCCAGCAGCAGTTCGACCCGCGGACGCGAGATATTGCCGTCCAGCGCGATGTCGAACGCGCCGTACCGCGCCTGCCGCCCGCGCCCCGCAAACTGGAACGTCCCGTCGCGCCGCCGCATCCCCGTGCCACGGATCATGATCGCCGGCGCGGTCAGCACCAGGTCGCTGAACCGCAGCACGCCGTCCCGGTCGCGCACCAGCCGCGTGTCGATGCGCGGCAGTCCGCCGGCCAGGCCGCCCAGGAACGCATTGTCCAGCCGCCGCACCCAGGCCCGCCCGCGCCCCTCCACCCGCGTGCCGCGCCCGCTCGGGTCCGGCACCACGCTCAGGTCGCTCGTCACATCGACGATGCCCAGGCCGGGGATCAGATAGCGCTGCAACTGCCCGGATATCGTGACGTCGTAGCGCCCGGTGGTCAGGTCGACATGCAGCGCCAGCTTGCCGCGCAGCTTGTCCGAATCGAACGCCAGCCCGGTCCCGCTCAGGTCGCGCGCCGTCGCCTGCAACCGTCCTGCCACCGACAGGTTCGCCAATATCCCGCCCGCCACGTCGCCCACGCCGGTCACCCGCCGCGCGGTCAGCCGGATCGGCACGACGATCGGCGCACGCGACAACACGCCCCGCCCCGCCGCGCGCACATCCTCGAACCCGGTCGCGTCGAACGCCAGGCGCGGTGCGGTCGCCAGATAGGCGAAGGCGGCGGTCCGGAACGGCCCGTCCAGCGTCAGTTTCAGGCTGATCTTCTGCCCCGTCATGTTCGGGAACAGCGCTGGCGGCTGCAACAGGTCGGCACGCACCGTCAGCCCCGCGAACCGGCTGCGCGCCAGATCCACCGTGCCCTTCGCATCCAGCATCAGCGCGCGGCTGCGCAGCCGCAGCACGCCCGCCAGCCGGCGGTCCCGCAGCGTCGCCTCGCCCGTCACCGCCACCGACGGCGCGGACAGCCGCTGCAGCTTGCCGGCCAGGAACCGCGCCGGCGTCATCCGTCCGCTCAGCGCATAGCGTCCGGCCGCGGCGCGCAGGGCCAGCCGCCCGATCGGCTGGCCGGACAGCGTCGCCACCGCCTGCCCACGCCAGTCGGTCCAGCGCCCGTCGCCGTCGATGCGCAGCGTCACGGGGCGCGGCGTCCCCAGCAGCCGCCCGGTCACCGACCCGGCCGGCGCATCCAGCGCGACATCGACGTCGAACCGGTCCGCATCCGGCCGCGCGTCCAGCCGTATGCGGATCCGGTCGCCGCCGCCCCGCCCTGCACCCGTCACCGCGCCGTCCAGCGCCACCACCGCGCGCCTTTCGCGGATATCGGCCGATCCCGTCATCCGCGCCGCCTGCACCCGCCCGCCGGTGATGCCCGCCCCCAGCGCCAGCCGGTCGATCCGCAGCCGCCCGACGCGCAGATCGAACGACGGCAGCACGGCCGGCTCCGCACCCGGCCGCAGCACCGGCACCCGGTCGAGCGTCACCAGCGGCGCGGACAGGATGTTGACGTCCAGCACGTTGCGCATCCACGCCGCCGGGTTCCAGTCCAGCCGCACCTCCGGTGCCTCAAGGAACTGGCCTTTGAGGTCGTACAGCCGCAGGTCGCGGATCGTCGCGCGGTTCCAGATCGATCCGTCGATCCGCCCGATCCGGACGCGCAGGCCGGACTTGATCGGCAACGCCGCAATCCGGTCGGTCAGGAATCTGTGCCCCGGCCCCGTATCGATCGCCCACACCGCCACCACCGCCAGCGCGACGATCGCCAGCAACAGCCCGCCCAGCCAGCGCAGCGGCCGGATCCGACGGCGAGGTGCGGTGACGATCGCCGCGTCGCTCAAAACGCCTGCCCCAGCGAGACATAAACCGCGATCCGCTTGTCCCCGCGCCGACGGTTGAGCGGCGTGCCGAGATCGACCCGGATCGGCCCGAAATTGGTGTAGTAGCGCGCGCCGATCCCCGCGCCGTACCGGAGGCCCGTCAAGCGCGGCAGCGGCGAGGTGTAGAGATTGCCCGCATCCAGGAAAGGCACGAACCCGAAATCGCCCACCCGCACGCGCGCCTCGATCGAAAATTCGGTCAGGCTCCGCCCGCCGATCGGATCGCCGTCGATATCGACCGGCCCCACCGCCTGATAGCCATAGCCGCGGATCGATGCGCCGCCGCCGGCATAGAAGCGCCGCGACGGTGCGATCCGGTCGCGCTGCGCGCCCAGGATCGTGCCCAGCCGCGTCCGCCCCGCGATCGTCACGGTCGGCGTCACCGGGACATAGGCGCTGCCGTCCAGCTGCGTGCGGGCATAGCCGAACGTACCCGACTGCAACGACAGTTCGGGCGACAGCCGCCCCGACAGACGGAACCCGCGGGTCGGGTTCAGCAGGTCGTCCGACCCGTCATAGCCCAATGTCCCCGGCAATGCGGCGATCAGGAACGTCCGCCGCCGCCCCTGCCCCGTCGCCACGATGGTGTCGCGTTCGTCGGACGCCAGCAGTTCCGCGCCGCCGCTCCACGTCCACACCTTCTGCCAGATGATGTTGCTCTGCCGTTCCAGCCCGCCAGACAGGACGAAGGTGCGCGCGTCATAGGCGTTGCGGTTGATGTGGGCGGCGGTCACCTGCGCGGTCAGCACCCGGTCGCGCGCCTTGAAATTATTGCGCCGCAACGACACGCCCGCCTGCTGTTCGCGCGTCCCCAGCACGCCGCGCACCGTCACCGCGCCCTCCGGCGCGATCAGGTTGCGGTGCGTCCAGCTCAGCTCGGTCGAAATCCCCTCGCCCGTGCCATATCCCGCCGATCCCGCGATCGTCCGCGGCGGCGCGGGTTCCAGCCTGGTGACGATGTCCACCGTCGCCCCGTCCGCTGCCGCAACGGGCAGGGCCTTCAACGTGGATACCAGCCCGGTCTGGATCAGCGCGCGGCGGTAATCCTCCAGCAGCGCGGCATCATAGGGCGTGCCCGGCCGGAACCGCGCGATCCGTCCCAGATGGCGCACGCTGAACAGCGGCGATCCCTCGACCCGGATCATGCCGAACCGCTGCGCCACGCCGGGGTTCACCGCAATCGCCAGCGTCGCGGTGCGCGTGTCATGGTCGATCACGACCTCCGGTTCCGCCACCGTCCCGAACGCGAACCCCTGCCGCCCGAGCGCAGTCCGCAGCGCGTC
The DNA here is from genome assembly GCF_001956315.1 of Sphingomonas montana. Taxonomy (GTDB): domain Bacteria; phylum Pseudomonadota; class Alphaproteobacteria; order Sphingomonadales; family Sphingomonadaceae; genus Sphingomonas_R; species Sphingomonas_R montana. Next base: position 125,166 of record NZ_MOLY01000036.1, read on the forward strand.
GCCGGCCTCGATCACCTTTTCCGCGTCGACCGGCTGCTGTTCGGCCACGCCGTACGCGCCCGCCAGATCCGGGGCCTTGCCGCCCGCCGCGGCGATCCCCGGCAGCGTCACGTCGGCGAACCGGTACAGCGCCCCCGGATCGGCGACCAGCGTCACGACCACGCGCCGGCTGGCGGCGTCCGCCTCGACCCGCGCCTCCACCCCGGCATCATAATATCCGTAGGACCGCAGCAATTCGGTCAGCACGCCTTCGTCCTCGCGCGCGCGCCGCTCGATCTGTGCGACGTTGGCGGGCGATCCGGCGCCCTGCGCCAGCGAGGATGCCGCGTCGAACCGCGGCCGCAACCGCGCGTCGCCGACTCCGTTCAGCCCTTCCAGCACGATCCGGTACCGCTGCTCCGCCGCCGCATCCACCGTCCCGGCCGCCGCGGCGCTGCCGCCGCTGCCCGCATCCGCCACGCTCAGGTCCGGCCAGGCCACCCCGAGATCCGTCATCGGCGCAAGCGGTGAATTGGGATCGAGCATGTCGATCCCGTCCGGCCGGGGCGCATTGGGGGCAGGGGCCGGCGGAACTATGGTCGTCGGCGAAACCCCCTGCGCGGCCAGCGTCACGGGTTGCGCCAGCAGCGCAGCCATCGCGAAACAGGCGTGCTTTCGCCGCGGGCGGACCGGAACCATGATGCCCTCTGCCTAGCGACGCCGGCCCCGCCCCGCCAGCGCGATCTACGCGGTGCCGCTCCACCCGGCGCATGCCCGCTACTGACTGTCCCCGACGCTTCGGCCGTTGCCACCAAACCGCGGCATGGTTCGGTGGAGTGGTACGATCCGATGTCTTCACGGTCTGGCATCGTGCCCCGCACGGTGGCATGGGTGGTGGCATGATATCCCCAGACCGTCCGCCCCGCTCCGCCGGCGGCGTGTTTCTCGCGCTCGGCGCAACCGGCGGCGCGCTGGTCGGGCTTGCGATCGGCGAACCAACCGCCGGCCTGCTCACCGGCTTCGGTGCCGGGCTGCTGATCGCCCTGCTTCTCTGGCTGGCGCAACGGCGCCGCTGATCCCGCCCCCGGGCGACCTGGAGCGTTACGGCTTCGGGGCGATTTCCGCCCTAATTCATCCGGTTCGAGGATATGGACGAACCCGAAGTCATCCGCGGACCGTCACAGGATCCGCCGGCCCACCCACACGACCCGCCCGATCACCGCGACGTCCCCCCGCGCCCGCTCCCCCGGATCGGGGACCGCCGGATTGTCGCTGGTGATGACGATCCGTCCACCATCGCCGGTCACCGTGATCCGTTTCACCACCAGCGCGTCGTCGATGCGCACCACATGGATCCCGTCGCGCAGCGGCCGGTCCGCAGCACCGCGATCGACCATGATGCGGTCGCCGTCCGCCAGCGTCGGCAGCATCGAATCGCCCGCCACCCGGATCATCGACAACGCGGCCGGGTCGCCCCCCGCCAGCCCGCGCAGCGTCCGCTCGTCGAACGCGATGCCGCCTGCCGCCGCCTCGCCCCCGGGCTCTGCACCCGGCCCGGCCGAAGCGCCCACGTCGAGCATCGGCACGGTCCGCAGCGCCACCGGCGGGGTCCGCCCGACGGGCGCCGGCCCGCCGAAGCAGCGCTCCGACACGCCGAAATAGCGCGCCAGCGTCGCCCGGTCGCCCTCGTCCAGCTTCCGCGGAGTGCCGCGCCGCACGAACTGCTGCACATAGGCCGGATTGCGCCCCAGCAGGCGCGACAGGCCCGCAAAATCCTCGCCCCGCTCGCGACACAGCCGTTCGATCGCGGCCCGCGGGTCTTCATCATCCATCCATCCTCATACGGCTAGGATTTTTCCTAGACAAGTAGGAATAGATTGAGAACAAACAGCGAACACAAGGAACGAAGAACAAGGAGCGCGCGGCATGCATCTGTTATCGACGATCGAACGGCATCTGCGCCGCACCGGTCTGCCGCCGACGCGGTTCGGGCGGGAAGCGGTGGGCGATCCGCGCTTCGTGATGGACCTGCGCCGCGGGCGTGAACCGCGCCAGCGTACCATCGATCGCGTCGTGGCCTATCTGGCGACGCAGGATCGCGACCGGTGATGATGGCTCCGCTGCGTGGGCCGGAACCCGGTCGCCTGCTCGCCGCCGCGCTGCTGGCGCGGTTGCCCGCCGGCACGACGCTGTTGGAACAGGGCCGTACACCGTGGGCCAGCGCCACCTTCGTCGGAACGTCCCATCGGCTGCGGTTCGACTGTCCGGACCGTCCTGGTGCGGCGGCTTTCGCCGCAACGGTTTCGGACGCCGATTTCACGCTGCGCGGCCACCTGCTTGCCGACATCACCGCCGCGGCGGACGGTTCGGCGCTGGCGGTCGAGGCGCTGACGCTGATCGAGGCTTGAGACGAGCGGCTCAGCGCCCCGTTGTCATCCGCCGCAATTCATCCAGCGCCTGCCGAAAATGACCGTCCGGCACGTCCGCCCGCGCACCGCCCGCCGCATTGCCGCCCCGCCGTTCCAGCCCGCGTTCCAACCGCGCCATCAACTCTGCGATCGATTCCGTCCGGTCGGGGTCGACCGCGTCGCGCAGCGCGACCACCGGGGTCGCCTCCACGCTGACATAGCGCTCGTCCAGCAACAGGACGTCCGCCCCGTCCGCCTCCACCGGGGTGGTCGCGAACAGCGGCGGTCGCCCGAACGGCCGGTCCGCAAAACCACCGTCCACATCGTCCAACGGCGCGCCTAGATCGGATGCGGCGAACAACGGCCGCCGCGCCGGCGCGTCCGGATGGGCGTCCGCCCGCCGCAACTGCGGGGCTGGTGCCGGGGCGGAGGCGGGGTCAGGGGCAGGCGCAGGCGCAGGCGCAACGACCTCTTCCGGGGCGAAAAGGTCGATATCCGGATCCTCCGCCACCGGCTGCTGCGGCTGTTCCAGCCGGTGGAACAGCCACCACACGGCACCCCCCGCGACGATCGCCGCCGCCAGCATCAGCACCGCGCGCGGCCCCGTACCGAACGGTGTCGCCCGCGCGATCAGCGGTGCGATGCCGCTCGCCACCACGCCGCGCGCCACCAGCGCGGCGGGCACGGCGTAGGCCAGAAAGGCGGCCGCCGCCGCGGTCACCAGCGCCATCGGCAGCGCCAGCGGCGTCCGCTCGATCGCATCGATCATCCGTCGGGCGGTCGTCCGCGTCCCGGCGCGCGCCTCAGGCCGAGTCGTCATGCTGCTCATCTCCCAGGCCCTCATTTCCGTCCGCGACTCGCTAACAGTTGGTAAACGGGTTCATAGCGTGAAATATTCTCCGACCAGTTACGATCCCGTTCCACGAACGCCCGCGCCGTTGCCCGGCGCGCATCCCACCCGCTGCGATCCGCCAGCAGACCGGCCAGTGCCGCCGCCAGCGCCGCCGGATCGTCCGGCGGGAACAGCGTCCCCGTCACCCCGTCGACGATCAGTTCGCGGTGCCCGCCCACGTCGGACGCGGCGACCAGGCGGCCCTGCGCCATTGCCTCCAGCGGCTTCAACGGCGTCACCAGGTCGGTCAGCCGCATCCGCTTGCGCGGATAGGCCAGGATGTCGATCAGCCCGTAATAGGCCTCGACCCGGTCGTGCGGCACGCGGCCCACGAACCGGATCCGGTCCGCCACGGGCGACGCGGCCGCCTGGGCACGCAACGCGTGCTCCATCGGCCCGCCACCGACCATCAGCAGCATGGCCGCCGGCCGCGCCGCCACCAGCGCGGGCATCGCCGCGATCAGGTCGTCCAGCCCCTCATAATCGTAGAACGACCCGACGAACCCGATGACCTCCGCGCCTTCCAGGCCCAGCTCGGCGGCCAGCGCCGGGTCCGCGGGTGGCGGCGATCCGAACAGGCCCATGTCCACCCCGTTGGGCGACACCATGATCTTGTCCGCCGCGATCCCGCGCGCCACCAGGTCGCGCCGCAACCCGTCGCAGATCACCGCCACCGCATCCGCCCGGCCCGCCGCGCGCGTCTCCAGCCAGCGGGTGGCGCGATAGCGCAGCGATCCTTCGGTACCGGTCCCGTTGCCCACCGCCGCATCCTCCCAGAAGGCGCGGATCTCGTACAGCATCGGCAACCGCCGCCGCCGCGCCACGCGGCCCGCCGCGATCGCGGTCATCACCGGCGAATGGGCGTGCAGGATGTCGGGCTGCCACGTCTCCGCCAGCGCATCGACCGCGCGTTCCAGCGCCGCGATGTCGCGCCATTCCGCGATCGGCGACGGCGCGCGCGATCCGGGGCCGGCGCGGTGGAACCGCAGCCCGTCGACCACCTCCTCGGCCGGCCCGTCCGCCACGTGGCGCGATCCGGTCACCGCCATCACATCCCACCCGCGCGCCACCTGGGCCTTCAGGATCGCCCGCGTCCGGAACGTGTACCCGCTGTGCATCGGCAGGCTATGGTCTAGGATGTGAAGTATGCGCATGCCGTGGTCTCTGCCATGCCCCCGCTTAACGACGCGTCAACCGGTGGGCGATAGTGTGGCGACCAACCGAAGCGGCAACCGGAGGAACGGGCCATGATCGACCTGTTCTCCCTCGCGCTCAGCCATGGGCTGCTGTTCCTCGCCGCCTGGCGGATCGTCCGGCGTCCGGAACTGGACCGCGAGCCCGACCGGACCGGCCCCGATGCGTGATCTGGCGCTCGTCGGCTTCCTTCTCGCGCTGATCGTCCTGGGGTTCCGCCGGCCGTTCCTGTTCGTGCTGGCCTATGCCTATGTCGATATCGTCTCGCCGCAACGGCTGGCCTATTATCTGCTCAACGCGGTGCCGGTCTCGCTCATCTGCGTCCTGCTGGCCGTCGGCGGCTGGGTGGTGGCGGACGACAAGCGCGGCGCCCGGTTCGGCGTCCGCCAGTCGATCATGCTCATCCTGCTGCTCTACTGTTTCTGGACCACGCTGACCGCCGATTTTCCGGTCGAGGCGCTCACCAAATGGGGCTGGGTGTGGAAGGCGATGGCGTTCGCGATCTTCCTGCCGCTCACCCTGCGCACCCGGCTGCGCATCGAATCCATGGCGCTGTTCCTCGTGCTGTCGGCGTCCTCGATCATCGTGGTCGGCGGCATCAAGACGATCATTTCGGGCGGCGGCTACGGCGTGCTGAACCTCATGATCGCCGATAATAGCGGCCTGTACGAAAGCAGCACGATCTCCGCCGTGTCCGTCGCGATCATCCCGATCGTCCTGTGGCTCGCCCGGCACGGCACGATCTATCCCCGCGGGCGGCTGGTGAGCCTGTACGCCACGGGGCTCGTTTTCGCCTGCCTGCTCGTCCCCGTCGGCACGCAGGCCCGCACCGGCATCATCTGCATCGGCGTGCTGGCCGTCCTGATGCTGCGCTCCGTCCGGCGCCGCATGCTGTATATTGCGGGCATCGCGGTCGCGGTCGCCATCGCCGTCCCGCTCCTGCCCGCCAGCTATACGCAGCGGATGGACACGATCCAGGGTTACAAGGCGGACAGCAGCGCCTCCACCCGGATCGCGGTTTGGAAATGGACGCTCGACTATGTCGGCCACCACCCGTTCGGCGGCGGGTTCGAGGCGTATCGCCAGAACCGGCTGGTCATCGACGAGGTCAAGACCACCGACAGCGCGGGGGGCGAGACGGTATCGACCACGCAGGCGTTCGACGCCGGCCGCGCCTATCACAGCAGCTATTTCGAGATGCTCGGCGAACAGGGCTGGCCCGGCCTCATCCTCTGGCTGATGCTCCACGCGCTGGGCATTGTCCGGATGGAGGTCGTCCGCCGCCGCTGGGCGCGGGACACCGGCGACCACGACGCATGGATCGCCCCGCTGGCCACCGCGCTCCAGCATGCCCACCTGATCTACCTGGTCGGCGCGCTGTTCGTCGGCATCGCGTTCCAGCCGTTCATCTACATGCTCGTCGGCCTGGAAATCGGCTTCGACGCCTTCCTCCGCCGTACCCGCGCGCCGGCGAAGATAGGTTTCACGCGCCCTTCCACGAATCCGAAAGTGCAACCGCCTAAGCCCGTTTTGCCTCTCTCGGCGTCCTCCTGACGAAAGTCAGGATCGGCCTCCGCCGGGATGACGGTGAAGGGGGCAGTGCCTACCCCGCAACTGCGCCCCTACACCCAACAGTAATTTCCGGATCCTCAACTGTCGTCGGCGTCGTCCCCACCCTCGATCATCGCGATCAGCGCGTCGGTAAACGCCGGCACGTCATCTGGATTGCGGCTGGTGATCAGATTGTCGTCCACGACCACCGGCTCGTCCACCGTCGTGGCGCCCGCATTTTCCAGGTCGGTCCGCAGCGACGGCCAGCACGTCACAGTCCGGTCCTCGACGATGTCCGCCTCTACCAGCAACCATGGCCCGTGGCAGATCGCGGCGATCGGCTTGCCCACATCGTCGAACGCCTGCACGATCGCGACGGCGGCATCGATCGTCCGCAGCACGTCCGGGTTGGCGACGCCGCCCGGAATGACGAGTGCGTCATAATCGTCCGTGTCGACCGCATCCAGCGTCATGTCGGGCGTGATCGTCTCGCCCTTCTCGTCTTTCTCCATACCCTGGATCGGGTCGGCGGCTGGCGATGCCAGCACCACGGTGGCCCCGGCCGCGATCAGGCGGTCGCGCGGGCCGAACAGTTCGGCCTGTTCGAATCCATCGGTGGCGATGATCAGTATCCTGGCGTCGGCGATGGCGGGCATGGTGTATCCTCTCCGGGGAACGGGTTGCCGTGTGAACGGGTGCCGCCGCCGCCTGTTCCGGCCGTGCGCCTGGCCGGCCGCCCCCCACCCGATCGCTGCGCCGGAACGATCGCGGGGGGCGTGCCGTTGTTGCGCCATGATCGCACCGGACCTTCCCTTCGCATGCTGAGCTATGTCGACGACGCGCTGCCCGGCATCACGCGGCGCAAGCTGCGCGGCCACTGGGCCTATTTCGATCCGCACGGCGAACGCGTGAAGGACCGGGCCGAAATCGACAGGCTGAACGCCACCGCCATGCCGCCCGCCTATGTCGACTGCTGGTTCTGCCCCAGCCCGGACGGCCACATCCAGGCGGTCGGCTGGGACGACAGGGGCCGCAAGCAATATCGCTACCACCGCGATTTCCGCGCAACACAAGAGGCCGCCAAATATGACGCCTGCGGCGATTTCGGCCGGGCGCTCCCGCTGTTGCGGGCGCGGGTGGAGGCGGACCTGACCCACCGCGCGCTGGACAAGGATGCCGTCGTCGCCGCGATCGTCCGGCTGCTCGATCTGGGCCGCGTCCGTGTCGGCAACGAGACCTATGCGAAGGCGAACAACAGTTTCGGCGCGACCACGCTGCGCGCCGACCATGCCACCGTCCGCGGCGCGAAGCTGAAGCTGGAATATGTCGGCAAGTCGGGCAAGCTCCAGCGGCTGACGATCGAGGACCAGCGCCTGTCGCGCATCGCCCGCCGCTGCCAGGACTTGCCCGGCCAGCATCTGTTCCAGTATCAATGCCCGGACGGCAGCGCACACCCGGTCGGGTCGGCCGACATCAACGCCTATATCAAGGACGCGACCGGCGGCGATTTCACTGCCAAGAATTTCCGCACCTGGGGCGCCAGCGTCATCGCCTACCGCACCCTCGTCCAGGCCGGCGATACCGCCATCACGCTGAAACAGATGCTGCAACCCGTCGCCGACGCGCTCGGCAACACGCCGGCCATTGCGCGCAAATCCTACGTCCACCCCGCCCTGATCGATCTTGCGCGTTCGGGCGAACCGGTCGGCCGGGTCCGGTTGCCGCGCGCCACGCGCTATGCGACGCCGGCCGAACGGGGGCTGATCGCCTTCCTCGAAACGCTCGGCGCGCGGCATTGCACGAAGGCGGCGGTCGCATGAGCGCGGGCAACACCCTAGCGGCGACGGCGACGCGCCCTACCGCCGCCGTGCAGGATTTTACCGGAGACCTGCACCGCCTCACGCGCGAAGTGACCGCGTGGCTGGCCGGCAACTGGTTACAGGCGGCGATCGCGCTGGCGATCGGTGCGCTGATCGTGCTGGTGCTGCTCGGGCTCCGTTCGCTCGGTGCGCGGCTGTGCCGGGGTCAGGACGGGACCGTCCAGTGGCGCACCATCGTCGGCCGCGCCATCGCCCGGACCCGGATGTGGTTCATGGTGGCGCTCGCCGCCCGGCTGGTCGAAGGCGGCGCGAACACGCCTGCCGGCATCACTTCGGTCATCACCGCCGCCTTCACCATCGCCGCGGCGCTCCAGGCGGCGCTCTGGGCGCGGGAGATCATCCTGGGCTTCGTCGAACACCGCGCGGCGGGCGATTTGCAGAAGGGCGCGATCGGTTCGGCGATTGGCATCATCCGGCTGCTCGTCACCTTCGCGCTGTTCGCCATCGCCGCGGTACTGATCCTCGACAATCTCGGGGTCAACGTAACCGGCCTGATCGCCGGGCTCGGCATCGGCGGCATCGCGATCGGCCTGGCGGCACAGGGCATCTTCGCGGATCTGTTCGCCGCACTGGCCATCATCTTCGACAAGCCGTTCCGCCGCGGCGATGCTGTCGGCTGGGACAGCACGTCCGGCTCGGTCGAACGGATCGGCCTGAAATCCACGCGGATCCGGTCGATCACCGGCGAACAGATCATCGTCTCGAACAAGAACCTGCTCGACAAGGAACTGCGCAACCTCGCCCGGCTCGACCGCCGCCGCATGACGCTGTCGATCGGCGTCATCTACCAGACCCCGCTCGACCGTTGCCGCGCCATTCCCGACATGTTGCGCGCCGCAGTGGAAAGCGTCGACAAATGCGTCGTGGTCCGCACGGGCATGACCGGCTTCGGCGCGTCCAGCCTCGACTATGAACTCCAGTTCGACGTGCGGTCGGAAGTGTACGACATCGTCTACGCCGCCCGCCATCTCGTCTGCATGGCGATCCTCGACACCTTCGCGGCGGAGGGGATCGAATTCGCCTACCCGACGCAGGTCAACTTCACCGGCGGGCCGGATGGGAAGGCCATTTTCTGACGCGACTGCAGACGCTTCCGCACCGAATATCTTCCCCACCCGTCCATCCCGAGCGAAGTCGGGGGACCCTTCGAGCGTAGCCGAGAAGCCCACATCGCCGCTGGGCTACGCTCGGAAAAAGTGCCCTGACTTCGCTCGGCGTGGACGGGAGCAGGAGGAGTGATTGGGTCGCGGAATTACGCCCCTCAGATGCCCACATCGTCCAGCGACAGCAACGTCGCATTTCCCCCGGCCGACGTCGTGTCCGTCGACGTCACCCGTTCCGCAGCGAACCGCGGCAGGTAATGCGGCCCGCCCGCTTTCGGGCCTGTCCCCGACAGCCCTTCGCCGCCGAACGGCTGCGACCCCACGATGGCCCCGATCATCGATCGGTTGACGTACAGATTGCCGACCTTCGCCAGCGCCTCGACCGTTTCCGCCCCGCGCGCGATCCGGCTGTGCAGCCCCATCGTCAGCCCGAACCGCGCGGCGTTCACGCGCTCCACCGTCTCGGCCAGCATCCCCGCCTTCCACGTCGCGACATGGATGACCGGGCCGAACCACTCCTCGGTCAGATCCTCGATCGCATCGATCCGGATGACGGTCGGCGGCACATACAGCCCGTCCGCCGGGACGGTGACGGTGTGGACCGTCCGCCCCGCCATCGCCGCGCGCCGGCCCATCAGCCGGTCGTAGGACGCACGGTCGATCACCGGGCCGACGTCGGTCGCCGGGTCCGCCGGATCGCCGATCACCAGCGTATCCATCGCGCCCGCCAGCATCTCCAGCGTCCGCTCGGCAATCTCCTCCTGCAGCAGCAACAGCCGCAGCGCGGAACAGCGTTGCCCGGCGGACCGGAACGCGGACGCCACCACGTCGGCCACCACCTGTTCGGGCAACGCCGTCGAATCAACGATCATCGCGTTGATCCCGCCCGTCTCGGCAATCAGCGGCACCAGCGGACGTGCATCGTCGGCCAGCAGCCCGCGCGCGATCCGCCGCGCCGTGCCCGTCGACCCGGTGAACGCCACGCCCGCCACCCGCACATCGGCGATCAGCGCGGCACCCTCCTCCGGCCCGCCCGGCAACAGCACCAGCGCATCTGCCGGCACACCCGCTTCGTGCGCCAGCGCCACCGCCCAGCCCGCGATCGCCGGCGTCTGCGGCGCGGGCTTGGCCACCACCGCATTGCCCGCGACCAGCGCCGCTGCCACCTGCCCCAGGAAGATCGCTAGCGGGAAGTTCCACGGCGCGATGCACGCCCACACGCCGCGCCCCTCGTGGCGCAGCACGTTGCGCTCGCCGGTCGGCCCGGGCAACTCCTGCGGCGCCAGCACGCCGCGCGCCTGCAACGCATAGTAGCGGCAGAAATCGACCGCCTCGCGCACTTCGCCCAGCGCATCGCCGATCGTCTTGCCCGCCTCCTGCACCGCCACCGCCATCAGGTCGCCGCGATGCGCCTCCAGCAGATCCGCCAGCCGCTCCAGCGTTGCTGCCCGCTGTTCCAGCGGCGTGCGCGACCAGACCGCAAAGCCCTTGGACGCACGATCGACCGCCCCCTTCGCGGATACCTCCGTCACCCCGCGCCCGGCCGGGGCCGCGTCGGTGCGGGGGGCGGGTGCCTTCGCGACTGTCGCCGCCACCTCCGCCAGCACCGTCCGGTCCTGCAGATCCAGCCCCGCGCTGTTCCGCCGTACCCCGAACAGGTCGATCGGCAGCGGGATCGACGGATGCCGCGTCGCGCCGACGGCCCGGATCTTCTCGACCGGATCGGCCAGCAATTCCGCATCGCTCAACCCCTCGTCCGCCAACTGGTGGACGAAACTGGAATTGGCCCCATTCTCCAGCAACCGCCGAACCAGATAGGCGAGCAGGTCGCGATGTCCGCCCACCGGGGCATAGATCCGCGTCTTGTATCCGCGTTCGCGCACCAGCGTCTCGTACAGCCCCTCGCCCATCCCGTGCAGCCGCTGGAATTCGAAATCGCGCGCGTTGCCCGCCCATTCCATGATCGTCGCCACCGTCAGCGCATTGTGGCTGGCGAACGCCGGATAGATGTTCGTCGCGTCCAGCATGTCGCGCGAACAGGCCATGTACGACACGTCGGTCGCCGCCTTGCGCGTGAACAGCGGATAGTCGCTGAGTCCGGCCTCCTGCGTCCGCTTGACCTCGCTGTCCCAGTACGCGCCCTTCACCAGCCGCACCGCGATCCGCCGGTCGGTCGCCGCACCCAGCTCGTTCGCCCACGCCACCGCCGGTCGCGCGCGCTTGCTATAGGCCTGGATCGCCATGCCGAACCCGTCCCAGCCCTTCAGCGCCGGCAACCCTGCCACGGCTGAGATGATAGCAAAGCTCATCTCCAGCCGCTCCGACTCCTCGGCATCGACGGTCAGCCCGATGCCCGCGGCGGCGGCCTGCACCGCCAGCGCCTCGAGCTTCTCGGTCAGCGCAGGCACGCACGCACCCCACTGCCCCACCTCGTACCGCGGATGCAGCGCGGACAGCTTGACCGAGATCGAATGGCCTTCCTTCGCCGCGCGCCCGACCTCGGCGATCGCGTCCTGGTAGGACCGGAAATAGCGTTCTGCATCCGGGTAGGTCCGTGCCGCCTCGCCCAGCATGTCGAAACTGGCGGTGAACCCGCGATTATCCTTGGTCCGCATCCGCTTCAGCGCCTCGTCGATGGTGCGTCCCATCACGAAGATCTCGCCCATCATCTTCATCGCGGCACCCACCGCCTGCCGCACGAACGGCTCGCCCGCGCGCGACACCAGGCGGCGCAGCGCACCGCCCTGGCTCGAGTCGTTCACCAGCGCACGGCCGATCACCAGTCCCCAGGTCGCGGAATTGACCAGCGACGAATGCGACTTCCCGGTGTGCGCGCGCCAGTCCGCGTCGCCCAGCTTGTCGGCGATCAGCCGGTCCGCGGTTTCCGGGTCCGGCACGCGCAGGAACGCCTCCGCCAGGCTCAGCAACGCCATGCCTTCGGAAGAATTCAGCCGATACTGCTGCAAGAACTGGTTCACCCACCCTTCGCGCTGCGCCGTGCGCAGGTCCCCCAGCAGGCCCATGCTGTGCGCCACCACCCGTTCGCGGCCGGGGCCGTCCAGCGCGGCGGCCGGCAACAAAGCCTTCAGCACGTCCGGTTCGGGCGCACGATGCAGCTCGGCGAGCGACGACAGGACGGCGGGGGACGCGGAAAACATGGGCGCGGTGTACCTTGCGACGGATCGACGCAGTTGACGTAAACGTCAAGCTGCGCCTAGAGACATAGCCATAGCCCCATGGATCGTCGCCCGGAAGATGGCGGCACTGTATAGGAGTGAGACCGAATGCCCACCGTGCAGGATCTGCAAGCCAGGGTCGGCGAAGTCGTCGGCACGTCCGACTGGATCACCATCGACCAGCCCCGCATCCAGGCCTTCGCCGATGCGACCGACGATCATCAGTTCATCCATGTCGACCCCGAACGCGCGAAGACGACGCCGTTCGGCGGCACCATCGCGCACGGCTTCCTCACGCTTTCGATGCTCACCGCGCTGGCCGAACGGCTGCCCGACGGCCGGATCGAGGGTGTAAAGATGGGCATCAACTATGGTTTCGACAAAGTCCGGTTCCTGACCCCAGTCCCCGCCGGCGTCCGCATCCGCGGTACGTTCAAATTGCTCAGCCTGGAAGAAAAGCGCCCCGGTCAGTGGCAGCAGACCCAGGAAGTCACCGTCGAGATCGAAGACCAGAAGAAGCCTGCGCTGATCGCCGAATGGATCGCGCAGTTCTTCATCTGAGCCGCCGCGGTCACTGAACCCGGACATCAAGCCAATAGGCGACCCCGGCCCACGCCGGGGCACCGCTCATCCGAACGAGGATCCCCACCATGCGTGAAGCCGTCATCGTCGCCACCGCCCGCACCCCCATCGGCCGCGCCTATCGCGGCGCGTTCAACGCCACCCCCTCCCCCACGCTCGCCGCGCACGCCATTCGCGCCGCGGTCGAACGCTCGGGCGTTGCCCCCGACCAGATCCAGGACGTCGTGATCGGCGCCGCGCTGCAACAGGGTGTCCAGGCCACGATCGGCCGGACCGCCGCGCTGCGCGCCGGCCTGCCCGTCTCCGTCGCCGGCATGTCGGTCGACCGGCAATGCGCCTCCGGGCTCCAGGCGATCGCCATCGCCGCGTCGCAGGTCATCGTCGACCGGGCCGAGATCGTCGTCGCCGGCGGCGTCGAATCGATCTCGATGGTGCAGACTCCCGAAATGCGGCTTGGCCCCGATCATGAGCTGATCGCGATGCACCCCGACGTGTACATGCCGATGCTCCAGACCGCGGAGATCGTCGCCAGCCGCTACGGCATCTCCCGCGCCCGGCAGGACGCCTACGCGCTTCAGTCGCAGCAGCGCACCGCCGCCGCGCAGGCCGCCGGCCGCTTCGACGCGGAGATTATCCCCGTCACCGCAACGATGAACGTCGTCGACAAGGCGACCAAGCAGGTCTCGCAGAAGGAAGTGACGCTCACCAAGGACGAGGGCAATCGTCCGGAGACCACGATCGAGGGCCTGAACACGCTCGGCCCGGTCATGGGCCCCGACGCCAACATCACCGCCGGCAACGCGTCGCAACTGTCCGACGGTGCCTCGGCCTGCGTCGTGATGGAACGCGCCGCGGCGGAGAAAGCCGGCAAGGCCCCGCTCGGCCGCTATGTCGGCATGGCCGTCGCCGGCACGAAACCCGACGAAATGGGCATCGGCCCGGTCTATGCCGTGCCGAAGCTCCTCGAACGCTTCGGCCTCACCGTGGGTGACATCGGCCTGTGGGAACTGAACGAGGCCTTCGCGGTCCAGGTGCTCTATTGCCAGGACGTGCTCGGCATCCCCGACGAACTGCTCAACGTCGATGGCGGCGCGATCTCGATCGGCCACCCCTACGGCATGTCCGGCGCACGCATGGTCGGCCACGCCCTGATCGAAGGCAAGCGCCGCGGCGCCAAGCACGTCGTCGTCACGATGTGCGTCGGCGGCGGCATGGGCGCCGCCGGCCTGTTCGAGGTGCTGTAAGCGAACTAGGTGATGCGCGAAAAGCCCCCTCCCTTTCAAGGGAGGGGGGTTGGGGGTGCGTGCAACAGCTCCGCCAAACGCGCCAGTTGTTGGAAAAGCACAGACCCCACACCCTCTGCGCACCGCGTTCGCCACGCGGACCAAACCCACCCCCCGAGAGACAAACGGGAACCCGACCCCACCCAATATGGTTCTCCCTCCAAACCCAGCAAGGAGAGCCGCCATGGCCGATGACGCAGAGATCGAAGCCCGTTTCTGGAAAGACCTGAAGGCCAGCCCGTTCGTCATGCTGGGCGTCGAGGGTGTCCGCGACGGCCATACCCAGCCGATGACCGCGCAGTTCGAAGGCGACAGCGGTCCGATCTGGTTCTTCGCCACGAAGGACAACGGCCTGACCAAGGCACTCGCCGAATCGAATCGCGCAATCGCGACCTATACCGGCAAGGGTCACGACCTGTTCGCCAGCATCCACGGCACGCTGTCCGTCGATACCGACCGCGCGACCGTCGATCGCCTCTGGAACAGCCAGGTCGCGGCCTGGTACAAGGGCGGCAAGGACGATCCCACTCTCGCCCTGCTCCGCCTCGATACCGAACATGCCCGCCTCTGGCTCGGCGGTTCCTCCTTCGGCGCCGCGATCGAACGGCTGTTCGGGAAGGACCCCAAGCAGAGCTACAAGGACAATGTCGCGGAAGTGACGCTCTGATCCGCATGCGGCCGGGCCTCAGGGTCCGGCCGCACAACCGCTCCGGACGCACCGGAGCAAAAATCCCGCAAGGTCGACCCTTCGTCATCCCAAATCAGGCCCGGATGACATCGGCCATCAAAACCGTCTCTGAAGCCCCTGCCTGAACCACAGGCTCAGGTCGTCGAACGGTCTGTCCCCGCCGACCGCGGCATCGCCCGCGGGTTGCGCGACGGACGCAACGCCTCCGGCAGGATCCGCGCCCGCTTCTCGAACGCTGCTGCCACGGCCGGACGTTTCAGGAACGTCGTCCACATTGCGCGCAGCCGCGATCCGCCGGGTATCCACAGCGCGTCGTCCGGCTGGAACTGATCGGCGATCAGTGCGGCTCCCTCCGCCGTGCCGAGCGTCGCCACCGCCAGCGTTGTCGCCGCATCGTCCTGGCCGGCGCATAGCGATGCCTCGATCGCCGCCGCCGGATTGTCGTCCGCCCGTGCCCGCAAGGCCGCCGTCGCCGCCTGCGCCGCCGTGCCCTGTCCCAGCGCCGCCAGCGCGCACGCCTCCGTCCGCTTCAGCCACGCCGTCCCGTATGGGCTCAACGCGCCCCCGCCGCGCGTCAGCCCGAGCCGTGCCGCCGCAAGTGCCTCGTTCGCGCGCCCCGCCTCGTCCAGCGTCTCGGCCAGCGCGATGATGCCCGACACCGCAACCGGCGTCCGCGCGAAATCGACGCCGCTGAACGGCTGCAACCGGGCGATCGCCGCGGCCCGCTCGCCCGTCACGGCGCGCGCCTGCGCATCCAGCCGCACCATGGCCACCGCATCCTCGTCCATCCCGTCGGCGATCGCCACGTCCGCCGCCGTCTCCGACGCCTGATCGAACCGGCCGAGCAGCACCAGCGCGCGGACCGCGCCCAGCCGCGTCGTCGCATCGTCCGGGCTCGCCGCGAACGCGGCCAGCCGGTCTGCCGCGAACGCATCGACCGCGCGGCCGGACTGCGGCCCCATCTGCGCCTCCACCTGCGGCCAGATCGGCGCATGGTCGCGCATGATCGCCATTTCGAACAGCGATTCCGGCGCCGTCACGCGCGGCAGCAACTGGCCGGCCTCGACGATCTCCCCACGCCGGACCAGCGCATCGATCGCGCCCTCCGCGACATCGCCGCGCAAGCCCGGCAGGTCCGCCGGCTGCCAGTCCGCCCTGGCCAGCGCGATCGCGATCCGGTCGCGCAACGCCGTCTCCTTCGCCTCCGACAGGCTCTGCGCCACCGCGCGCCACAACCGGCCGGAAATGCCGTTCAGCGCCTCCGGCGTCTGTTCGGCCAGCACGGCGAGCTGCTGCCCCGCGCCCTTCATGTCGCCGGTCCCCGCGGCGATCGACACGCCGAACCCGCGCACGATCGGGTTGGCCGGGTCCGCCGCCACCAGTTCACGGTGCACCGCCACCAGCTCGTCGCCCCGCCCCGCCGGTGCCAGGCAATTCAGCCGCAGCAACTGGGCCGCGTTCCGGTCCGCCCCCGGCGCGAGCCCCACCACCAACGGATCGAGCCGCGCCAGCAGCCCGCGGCAATCGCCCTTCTGTCCCAGCGCAAAAGCCTCGGCGATCGCGACCCGCGCATTGCCCGCGGCTGCCGGGCCGGCCGGCGGCACAATCTTCGACGGCACCGCGCCCGCCGCCGTGCTGCAGGCCAGCAGCACGGCAAAGGCGATGCGATCAGCGCGCATCGTGCGCGACGATCCAGTCCTCGACCACCGGCGCGATCGCATCGCGCCACCGCCGCCCGTTGAAGATGCCATAGTGCCCGACCCCTTCGGCCATCAGATATTTGCGGTGCGCCTCCGGCAACGCGGTCGCCAGCGTCAGCGCCGCCTTGGTCTGGCCGATGCCGGAAATATCGTCGCGCTCCCCCTCGATCGCCAGCAGGCCGATGTCGGTGATCGCGCCCGGATCCACACGCCGCCCGCGGTGATAATACTCGCCCTTCGGCAAGGCATGCTGCTGGAACACCAGGTCGATCGTCTGGAGGTAAAATTCCGCGCTCATGTCGCAGACCGAACGATATTCGTCGTAGAACGCCTTGCTCGCATCCGCACTGTCGCCGTCGCCCGCGACCAGATGCTTGAACATGTCGAAATGGCTGACCAGGTGGTTGCCCAGGTTCATCGCCATGAACCCGGTCAGCTGCAGGAATCCAGGATACACGCGCCGCCCGCCGCCCGGGTAATAATAAGGCACCGTGGCGATCACATTCTGTTCGAACCACGCGTGCGGCCGCTGCGTGGCGACCGTGTTGACGCTCGTCGGCGCCTCGCGCGTGTCCACCGGCCCGCCCATCATGGTCAGCGTCGCCGGCCGTGCCGGATGCTGGTCGGCGGACATCAGCGCGGCTGCGGCATAGGCCGGCACAGACGGCTGACACACCGCCAGCACATGCGCGCGACCCGACCCGTCGGCGCTCATCGTCTCCAGGAACCGCACCAGATAATCGACATAATCGTCAAGATCGAACGTCCCGTCGCTCAGCGGCACCAGCTTGGCATCGCGCCAATCCGTGATGTGCACGTCATGCCCCGGCAGCATCCGCTCCACCGTCCCGCGCAGCAACGTCGCATAATGGCCCGACATCGGCGCCACGATCAGCAGCTTGGGCGCACCCTCGACGCCATCGCGCCGGAACCGCTTCAGCTGCCCGAACGGCAGGCGCAGCACGATTTCCTCGGTCACCGCGACCTCGCGCCCGTCGACCACCGTCTTGTCCAGCCCGAACGCCGGCTTGCCGTAGGTCGCCGATGCGTGCGCGAACACGTCGAAACCGGACGCCACCATGGGGCCGAACCTGGTGTGCGCCATCGGGTTGACGGGGTTGGCCATCCACTCCGCGCCCAGCGTCGCCAGCGCGCTGGCCCCCGCCAGCATCGACCGCTGCATTTCATAGGCGCTGTAAAGCATATGGGGCATCCTCGTTCTGGCCGCCGTCCCTTGGGGACACTGTGCGCATCAACGCGGAATACACGGATTTGATGCGCCGCACCACATGCGGCCCTTTGGCACGCCCGCACCGATCGCCGGCCCCAACGTCCCGCTTACCGCCCCGCCGGCTTCATGCTACGCGGCGCCATGGACAAGCCCGACGAAGCCCCCGCCCGCAAGATCGGTTCGCTGCTGCTGATCTGGCGGTTCGCCACGGTCTACAAGGGGCATCTGGCCGCGGCGATCCTCGCCCTCGCGGTGGCTGCCGCCGCGACGCTGGCGATTCCGAGCGGGTTCAAGCTGGTCATCGATCGCGGCTTCACCAGCGGCAATGGCGATATCGGGCGCTATTTCCGCTATCTGCTGGTGATCGTCGCGGTGCTGGCCGCTGCCACCGCACTGCGCTTCTACTTCGTGTCGTGGCTGGGCGAACGCGTCGTGGCCGATGTCCGCACCGCGACGCAGCGCAACCTGCTGGCGCTCGCCCCGCGCTATTTCGAGGAAAATCGTCCTTCGGAGATCGCCTCGCGGCTGACGGCGGACACGTCGATCATCGAACAGGTCGTCGGCACCACCGTCTCGATCGCGCTGCGCAACGTCGTGGTCGGGGTCGGCGGCATCATCTACCTGCTGACACTCGCGCCCAAGCTGACCGCGATGCTGCTGTTCGGCATTCCGTTTGCCATCCTGCCGATCGTGTTCATGGGCAGGCGGGTCCGCATCCTGTCGCGCGCCACGCAGGACCGGATCGCCACCGTCGGCACGATCGTGTCGGAAACGCTGGGCGCGATGAAGATCGTCCAGGCCTTCGGCCAGGAACGGCGCGAGGGCGACCGGTTCGCCGCCGCTGTGGAGGATGCGTTCGAGGTGTCGCGCCGCCGCATCCGGCTGCGCGCGATCATGACGGCCATCGTCATCCTCGTCATCTTCGGGTCGATCGTCACGATCATGTGGCAGGGCGCCCTCGATGTCGCGGCCGGCCGCATCTCCAGCGGCACGATCGCCGCCTTCGTCTTCACCGGCGGCCTCGTCGCCGGCGCGTTCGGCGCACTGACCGAGGTCTATGGCGATCTGCTGCGCGGCGCGGGTGCCGCGGGCCGCATCGCCGAACTGCTGTCCGAAGTGCCCGAGATCCGCGCGCCGGCGAACCCCGTGCCGCTTCCCGTCCCCAGCGAGGGCCGGCTGTCGTTCGAAGCCGTGTCGTTCCGCTACCCGACCCGGCCCGAGGTCAAGGCGCTCGACGACTTCACCCTGTCGATCCGCCCGGGCGAGATGGTGGCGCTCGTCGGCCCGTCCGGCGCGGGCAAGTCCACCATTTTCCAACTGGCGCAGCGTTTCTACGATCCCGCGGCGGGCACCGTGTCGATCGACGGCGTGCCGCTCCCCGCCACCGACCCCGCCATGATCCGCGACCGCATCGCGATGGTCCCGCAGGAAACCGTCATCTTCGCCGCGTCAGCGCGCGACAATCTGCGCTACGGCCACTGGGATGCCGACGACGCCGCGCTCTGGTCGGCCGCCGAAACCGCCAACGCCGCCGAATTCCTGCGCGCGCTGCCGGACGGGCTCGACACCTATCTGGGCGAAGGCGGCGCGCGGCTGTCCGGCGGCCAGCGCCAGCGGCTCGCCATCGCCCGCGCCGTCCTGCGCGACGCGCCGCTGCTGCTGCTCGACGAGGCGACCTCCGCACTCGACGCCGAATCGGAACGCCATGTCCAACAGGCGCTCGAACGACTCATGACCAACCGCACCACGCTCGTCATCGCGCACCGCCTCGCCACCATCCGCATGGCCGACCGCATCGTCGTGATGGACGGCGGCCGCATCGTGGAACAGGGCACCCATGCCGAACTGCTCGGCGGTGGTGGCCTCTACGCCCGTCTGGCCCGCCTGCAATTCGACGACGCCGCCTGACCCTCAGGCCGGCGTCGCGACCACCTCCACGATCTCGAACGCATAGCTGCGCCACCCGCGCACCTTCGCCGCATCGGCCGCGGCCGTGCGCTTGCCGCGCGCCTCCGCCAGCGACTTGGCATGCCCCCAGAATATGTCGGTCCGGTCGTCCTCCAGCACGGCCACGATCCGCCAGTAATGCGTAAACGCCATGGCGGTCGGCCCGATCGTCTTGACCGTCCCGTCCGGCAGGGTCGCCGTCAGATATCGCTTCCGCTTCGCCATCGTCCGCCCCGCATGCCCCATGGGCGCGATCGACCGCAAGCACCGCGCATCTCCCCGGCTGATCCCACGGGAAAGGCCGCGCGGCGTCCGTTCAGGCGTCTGGCCACAAGCGCTGCAACGCCACCCCTTCCGCATCGAAATTGCGGTCGTCCAGCCATGTTTCGAACCGCAGGCGCTGTGCCGGCCACTCCGGTGCCAGGATCGAGAACCACGCCGTATCGCGGCGACGGCCCTTGACGATGCCGTCGCCACGCCACGTCCCTTCAGGGCTGAAACCGAACCGGCGCGCGGCGCGCCCGGACGCGGCGTTCAGCGCGTCGCAGCGCCAGACGACCCGATGATAGCCGATCGCGAAGGCATGCCGCATCATCAGGGAGACGGCCTCCGTCGCGGCACGGGTGCGTTGCAACCGGGGTGAAAACCAGATGCTCCCGATCTCGATCGCCGCATCGTCCGGCGCAATGTCGCAGAAGGACGCCCAACCCTCGGGCTTGCCACTCGATGCCGGGACGACGGCAAAGAAGGGCTGCTGTTCCAACCCACTGATGCGCTCGACGTGAGCGGTGAGCGCCTCTTCCGTCCGGAACCGGCCGTATTTCAGATACGCCCAGGATGCATCCGCCCCCTGCGCCGCCTCCCACAGCCCGGCGACATGGTGGACGCAAAGCGGCTCGAGCGTCACCGACTTGCCGACATGCCGTTCGAACCCCGGCAGGGGACACATCGCGTCGGGAACGATCGGGCCGGGCGGAACAGGGATCATCCGCACCTCATGACCGCACGGCATCGGCGCATCAACCCGCTGGCGGGATCGTTCCGGCGTCGCGAGGTTCGCCAGACACACACCGCAATGCCCCGTTGCCTCCCCGGTCCGGCCGCGTCATTGTTGCGGTGATCGGGGGGATGTTGGCATGCGCAAGACTATCCGGCGGGCCTTTTGGCTGGCGATGTTGCTCGGATCGACGGCGACCGCCGCCCGGCCGTTGCCCGCCCCGGCCGACGCCCCCACCGCCGGCAGTGCGCAGGGCGACGTGTCGATCACCATCTACAACAACGACGTCGCGCTGGTGCAGGACGTCCGCCCGCTCACATTGGCTAACGGCCGGGTGCGGCAGGATTTTCCCGACGTCAGCGCCGCGATCCGGCCCGAGACGGTTTCGCTGACCGTGCCCGATGCCGCGATCGTCGAACAGAATTTCGACTATGACCTGCTCAGCCCGTCCAGCCTGATGGAGAAAGCGGTCGGCGAGACGATCACCCTGGTGCGGACCAACCCCGCCACCGGTGCTGAGACCCGCGACCGGGCGAAGGTCCTGGCGGTCAACGGCGGCGTGGTGATCGAGGTGAACGGCCATGTCGAGGTGCTGCGTGACGACGGGCTGCCGGTCCGCGCAATCTTCGACAGGGTGCCGGACGCGCTGCGGGCCCGCCCGACCTTGTCGGTCATGCTCGCCAGCACGCGGGCGGGATCACGGCCGGCGACGCTGTCCTATCTCAGCCGCGGGCTGGGCTGGAGCGCGGACTATGTCGCGCTGTTCGACGACAAGAGCGGGACCGTCGACGTGCAGGGCTGGGTGACGCTGAAGAACAGCAGCGGCACGACGTTCGGCAACGCCCGGACATTGCTGGTCGCGGGCGAGGTCGGCAGCACCGACGACGACGGCAATGGCGATTATATCCGGCGGCCGCCACGCCGCATGACGACGACGCAGCCCGGCACCGAAAGCGCCACGCGCGAACAACTTGGCGACTTCTACCTCTACCCCCTCGCCGCACGTACCACGATCGCCGACAAGCAGACCAAGCAGGTCAGCTTCCTCGATGCCAAGGGTGTCGCGGCCAGCGCCGGCTACCGGTTCGAAAATGCCTGGCTCGGCAGTTCGGACGAACCGCGCAGTGCGCAGTCGGTGCTGCGGTTCAGCAATTCCGGCGCGGCCGGCCTGGGCGACGCGCTGCCGGCCGGGGTGGTCCGGGTCTATGTCCGCGATGCGCGCGGCCAGCCGCAGTTCACCGGCGAAAACCGTATCGAACATACCCCGCAGGGGTCGACCATCGCGCTCCCCACGGGCGACGCGTTCGATGTGAAGGTGCAACCCACGACAGTCTCGCGCACGCGGCTGGGCGACGGCCGCTGGCGCACGGCGGTGCGGTACATGCTGACCAACGCCCGCGCGCGGGCGGTGACCGTGGAACTGTTGCAGGGCGGGCTCGACTGGGCCGACGTGCGCGTCGTCGCGGACAGCGCCAAGGGTCAGCGCCGCGATGCCGGCACGCTGGCATGGCAGGTCCCGGTGCTGGCCAACGGCAGCGCGACGGTGACCGCGACCTTCGACACCCGCTATTGATGGCGCGCCCGCTGCTCCTTGCGGGCGCGCTGCTGGCGGCCACGCTGCCGGGGTTCCGGGTGCCGGCGCAGGTGCGGGCCGCGACGGTCACCTCATCCGCGCCCGACCATGTCGCGCTGACCCTGTACCGCGCGCCGGACGGCCGGGGTGCGATGGACCTGCGCTATCTGGACGGCTTCGCGCTGGTGACCGAAACACGCCGGGTCCGGCTGCCCCGCGGCCCCGCGGTGCTGCGGTTCGAGGGCGTGGCGGCCGGGATCGTGCCGGTCAGCGCCATCGTCGGCGGCCTGCCGGGCGGCACGATCGAAAAGAACCGCGACGCCCGCCTGCTGTCACCCGCATCGCTGGTCGACGGCACGCTGGGACGGGACGTGACGCTGACCCGCACCGACAAGGCGACCGGACGACAGGTCGGCACGCCCGCGACGATCGTCGCCGGCCCCACACCGGGCATCATCCTGCGGACGGCGGCGGGGATCGAGGCGTTGCGCTGCTCGGGCCTGGCCGAACGGCTGGCCTATGGCGCGGTGCCGGCGGGCCTGTCGGAAAAGCCGGTGCTGAGCGTGGCGACGAACAGTCCGGCGGCGCGCACGGTGACGGTGCGGCTTTCCTATCTCGCCTCCGGGTTCGACTGGCGGGCAAGCTATGTCGCGACGCTGGCCGCCGACGGGCGCGCGATCGATCTCTTCGCCTGGCTGACGCTCGCCAACGGCAACCCGGAGACGTTTCGCAACGCCGCGGTGCAGGCCATCGCGGGCCGGCTCAACCGCGAGGCGGCGCCCATGATCCCAGCTGCGGCGGGCGCGCTGCGGCTGGTCTGCTACCCGCTCGGCACCACCACGTCGAACCTGCGCGAGGAGAGCTTCGAGCCGGCCGACGAGATCGTGGTGACGGCGGCGCGCTCCATGGGGTTCGCCGCGCCAGCGCCAGCACCGGCACCGGAACCAGCCCCGCCACCGCCCGAGGATCTCGGCGACCTCAAGCTCTACCGCGTGCCCGCGCCGACCACCGTCACCGGACGGGGGCAGAAACAGGTGGCACTGCTCGTCCAGCCTGCGGTGCGGGCCGAGCGCCGCTACCGGCGGCCCGTCTCTCCCGGCCAGACGCTCGACGGCGCGCCGACCGCGATCGTGCTGATGCTCAGCAACGACAGGCCAAGCGGCCTGGGCGTGCCGCTGCCGGCCGGCAGCACCGCGCTCTACGCCGATCGGCCGGGCGGACGGCTCCTCCTGGGTTTGGGCACGATCACCGACCGCACCATTGGCGAGACGGTCCGCCTCGCCGCCGGCATCAGCAGCCAGGTCACGCTCACCCAGGCGACCGTGGCACCCCGCGGGCCGGTGCCCCAACCCCCGATGGCCATGGGGTCGCGGGAGGCGGTACTGACCGCGCGCAACGCCAACCCGTTCGCGGTGACGCTCGACGTGCCGATCGGCGCTGCGGGACAGACGATCGATCCCGTCGGCCGGACGCTCGCGCGCATCGACGGAATCGTCACCTGGTCCCCCGCCCTGCCGCCCGGCGGCCAGGCGGAGCTCCGCTACCGCTACTGATCGCCGATATTGTCGTCCGACGTGGGCGGGACGACCGGGGACGGATCGAGGATTCTTCCGCCGGGCAGCGTCCATGGACGCCGCCCGTTCACATCGAGAAGTCGACCTTCTCGAACGACGTCGCCGCCGAGTCGGAAAGCGAGATGGAAAAGTCCTTCGACGCCATCACCCATTTCTGGCTCGCGGTATCGAACGTCGACAGGGTCCGGATATCGATCGGCACCGTGACCGTCTGTTCGGCACCCGCCTTCAGATCCACCTTTTGGAAGCCGCCGAGCCGGCGCGGCGCCTCCCACCCCTTGCCCGCGACATAGAGCTGCGCGGTCGCCTTGCCGTCGCGCAACCCGCTATTGCGGACCGTGAAGGTCGCGGTGACGGCGCCGCCGTTCTTGGCGACCCGCAGCCCGCGCATCGTGAACGTCGTGTAGGACAGGCCGTAACCGAACGGAAACAGCGGCTTGGCGCCGGTCTTCTCGAACCATTTATAGCCGACCGCCGCCCCTTCGATGTCGTAATTCCCCATCGGATGCGCGTCGGCGTCCAGTTTGACGTCCCCTTCGATCACCGGCCGCGGCAGTTGCGCGACCGACGCGGGAAAAGTGACCGGCAGGCGGCCGGACGGATTGACCTCGCCGGTCAGGACGCGCGCGATCGCCTCCCCGCCCGACGTGCCCGGATACCAGGCCTCCAGCACGGCTCCCACCTTCGACAGCCAGGGCATCAGGACGGGCCCGCCCGTCTCCAGCACGACCACCGTGTTGCGGTTGGCCTGCGCCACCGCATCGATCAGCGCGTCCTGCCGGTCCGGCAGGCTGAGGTCGGGGGCATCGATCGATTCGGCGGTCCACTGCTCGCCGAACAGGATGACGACGTCCGCCGTGCGCGCGGCGGCCACCGCGGCCTTCACGTCCTTGCCGTCCAGATACCGCACGGTCGCCGACGTGCGCGCCTGCAACGCCTTCAGCGGAGCGGAGGGATGATAGAGTTTCGGTCCGGGAAAGGCGTTCGGATATTCGTCGGGAACCGTGATGCCGTTGACCGGCCCGCCGTGCGGATAGACCTGGCTCGATCCGCCGCCAGACAGCACGCCCTGGTCGGCATGGCTGCCGATCATCAGGATCGTCCGCGCCGTCGCCGCCAGCGGCAGCAGGCCCGGCCGGTTCTTCAACAGCACCATGCCCTGCTCCGCGGCCGTCCGCGTCACCAGCGCATGGGCCGCATAGTCGATGGTGGTCGACCGATCCCCCTGCACCCGCGTATCGAACGCGCCGACCGCGAACATCGGATGCAGAATACGGCGCGCCATGTCGGTCGCCCGCGCCGTGCTGACATAGCCGTTGTTCACCGCCTCGCGCAGGGCGTCCGCGAAATAGGGCGACCGGTCGAACGCCCAGCCCGATTCCTGGTCGAGCCCGGCATTGGCGGCCTGGGTCGTCGAATGGCCCGCCCCCCAGTCGGTCATCACATAGCCCTTGAACCCGAACGACTGCTTCAGCACGCGGTTGAGCAGCCAGTCATTCTCGCATGCGTAGAAACCGTTGACACGGTTATAGGCGCACATGACCGAACCGGGCCGGCCCACCTCGTGCGCGATCTCGAACGCCAGCAGGTCGGACTGGCGCGCGGCCTGTTCGCCGATGCGGTGATCCATCGTGAAACGGTTCGTTTCCTGCCCGTTGAACGCGAAATGCTTCATCGTCGATATGACGTGCTGCGATTGGATACCGCGGATCGCATGCCCCGTGATGATGCCGGCAAGCAGCGGATCCTCGCCGCCATATTCGAAATTGCGGCCGTTCCGCGGTTCGCGCATCAGGTTCATGCCGCCGGCCAGCAGCACGTTGAAACCGGACAGGAACGCCTCGTTCCCGATCATCGCACCGCCGGCCTGGGCAAGCGCGGGATCCCAGGACGCAGCGGTCGCGATGCCGGACGGGAGCGACGTGCGCAGCCGCGGCGTCGCGGTGCGCTGGCTCGCCACGCCGACGCCCGCATCGGTCAGCCACTGGCCGGGAATGCCGAGCCGCTCGTTCCCCGGCACGAATCCGGCCGAATCGGGCAGCCCGCCCTTCGGAAACACCCAGTTCTTGGTGTCCGTCCGCTGCCAGTCCGCCTTGGTCGGGAAATAGCCGAAGGTCAGCTTCAGCTTCTCCGCCAGCGACATCTCCTTCAGGATCAGCTCGGTCCGCGCGTCCGCCGTCAGCGATCGATCAAGCCATGGCCGGTTGGCCGGGCCGGTCCGCTTTTCGGCCGCCGCCTTCGGCGCATTGTTGGTCGTCTGGGCGATGGCCCCCGTGCCGGACGGAATAGACGGGAGCGCGACGGCGCAGGCGAGCAGCAGACGATACTTCATCACGAAACCCCGGACATTATGGAAATATGACCAACCCATCGACGCCGCCGGCCACGACTTCCATCGCGCGACGTGCTTGCGTTCCTATTGCACCACGGCACCATAAGCCGGCAATTCGATCGCGCCGTCATATTTTGTCGATCTCAGGACGCAGCCGACCGCAGTCCCGAACCACGGGGCACGACCGGCATCCGGGCGGCGTGCGGCGTCACCCGCCGGCTGGCCGCCCAGCCCTGGAACGGCGGACCGCACGGGCGGTCTGCGCTACCGATCCGTTCAAGCTGCATCATCCATGGTCGCCTGGCGAAGCCAGCGCGCGCGACTGGCGGTCGGAACCGGCGTTGCCGCTATGGTATGCGGCACTGCCCAGCCGCGTGCGCCGTGGTCCGCCGCTCCGGCGTAGCGCCTGCCGAGACAGGTCGAGCCGCCGCCGGACTTGCGCCACCATCGGCAAACGACGACGCTTACCCGCCCAGCGCCTTCTGCCGCCGCCGCTGCACGCTCGACCCCAGCCCGATCGCCTCGCGATATTTCGCGACCGTCCGCCGCGCGATGTCGAAGCCCTTGGCCTTCAGCAGGTCCACCAGCGCATCGTCGGACAGCACCGCCTTGCCCTCGCCCGCGATCAGCCGGCCGATCGCGTCCTTCACCGCCTCCGCCGACGCCGCCTCGCCACCGTCCGCCGACTGGATGCCGCTGGTGAAGAAATATTTCAGTTCGAACAGCCCGCGTTCGCAGCTCAGATATTTGTTCGACGTCACCCGGCTGACCGTCGATTCGTGCATCCCGATCGCATCCGCCACCGTCTTCAGCGTCAGCGGACGCAGCTGCGTCACGCCGTGGCGGAAGAACGCCTCCTGCTGCGTCACCAGTTCGGTCGCGACCTTCACGATGGTCCGCGCGCGCTGGTCGAGCGCCTTCACCAGCCAGTTGGCGCTCGCCACGCAGTCCGCCAGCCAGGCCTTCGACGCCTTGTCCTGCGCGCCCCCCGACAGCTCGACATAGTAACTGCGGTTCAGCAGCACGCGCGGCAACGTCGCGCCGTTCAGCTCGATCGCCCAGCCAGCACCCCGCCGCGCGACGAAGATGTCGGGCGACACCGCCTCGATCCGCCCGCCGCCGAACCGCAGCCCCGGCTTCGGATCGTAGCTTCGCAGTTCGCGGATCATGTCGACCAGATCCTCGTCGTCGACGGCGCACAGCCGCCGCAACTGCGGCATGGCCCCGCGCGCGACCAGGTCCAGATTGGCGATCAGCGCCGCCATGCACGGGTCGTACCGGTCCGCCTCGCGCGCCTGCAACGCCAGGCATTCCGCCAGCCCGCGCGCGCCCACCCCGGTCGGGTCCAGCCCCTGCACGACCGTCAGCACGCGCTCCACCGCCGCCGCCGGCAACCCCAACCGCTCGGCCACCTCGGCGACCGACCCGGACAGATATCCCGCCTCGTCGATCAGGTCGATCAGGTGCCCCGCCACAAGCAGGTCCGTCCCCGCCAGCGTCATGCCCGCCTGGGCCAGCAGATGATCCTGCAACGAGGCATCGGCGACCAGCGTCGTTTCGAAACCCGCGCCGTCCGCCGCCAGCCCGCCACTGCCGCCGCCCGGGCCGTCCATCCCCAGCCCGCCGTCCAGTCCGCGTCCGCCGTCGGTCGGCCCGTCATGGATGAAGGTTTCGGCATCGTAATCGACGTCCAGCGGCTGATCGACCGCGCCGTCGCCCGCCGCGATCAGCTGGTCCGCGGTCGCCGGCTCCGCACTCCCGCTGTCGTCCGCGTCCGCCCCCGGCGCCGCCGCCGGCTCGGGCGCGTCGCCCTCGTCGCGTCCGGCCTCCAGCAGCGGGTTCTTCTCCAGCTCCTCGGCGATGAAGCCTTCGATCTCCAGGTTCGACAGCGCGAGCAGCTTGATCGCCTGCTGCAACTGCGGCGTCATCACCAGCGACTGCGACTGGCGCAGGTCCAGGCGCGGCGCCAGGCTCATGCCCGGCGTTGCCCGCGAAACACCGGTGTCGAGACGGCCCCCGCCATCCCGTTAGAGCGCGAAGCTTTCGCCCAGATACAGGCGGCGCACATTCTCGTCCGCCACCAGCGCCTGCGGGCTTCCCTGGAACAGCACCTTGCCGTCGTAGATGATGCAGGCGCGATCGACGATATCGAGCGTCTCGCGGACATTATGGTCGGTGATCAGCACGCCGATGTCGCGCCGCTTCAGGTCCTTCACCAGATCGCGGATGTCGGCGATCGAAATCGGGTCGATGCCGGCGAACGGTTCGTCCAGCAGCATGATCGACGGGTCCGCCGCCAGCGCGCGCGCGATCTCGCACCGCCGCCGCTCGCCGCCCGACAGCGCCATCGCCGGCGAATCGCGGAGGCGCCCGATGTGGAATTCCTCCAGCAGGGTCTCCAGCTTGGCGGCGCGCGCCACCTTGTCCGGCTCAGCCAGTTCCAGCACCGCCATGATGTTCTGCGCGACCGTCAGTCCGCGGAAGATCGACGTCTCCTGCGGCAGATAGCCCAGCCCAAGGATCGCGCGGCGGTACATCGGCAACCCGGTGATATCCTCCCCGTCCAGCAGGATCCGCCCCGCGTCCGGCTTCACCAGCCCCATGACCGAATAGAAACAGGTCGTCTTGCCCGCCCCGTTCGGCCCGAGGAGCCCGACCACCTCGCCGCGCGCCACGTCCAGCGACACGTCGGACAACACCTGCCGCCGATCATAGGATTTGGCGATCGACACGATCGACAGCCCCCGATCGACCGCCCGGCCGTCGCGGCTGGCATCCGCCAGGATCAGGGTGTCGGTGTCGCTCATGGCATGATGCCTAGCGGAGCGACGCGGCGGCGACAATCCATGTGCATTGACGGCGCCGGGTCAGTCGGGACCTGAACCGCCGAACCTGCCGGAGACGATCTCCTCATGAAGACGCGGGGCATGTCTCCGCCCCATATGAACCTGCCTCGACGGAAGTCGCCCCGGCTCTCGACGCTCCACGCGCATATCTTGACGACCCGGTACAGTGTGGACGATCCTCGCTCCGGCGGGGGAAAAGCAGATGGCCTATAGAAATGCAGTTCTGCTGGCAGCGGCCTTGCTGGCCGCATGTGGGCGAGCACCCCAGAACATGCGGGCGGATACACAGCAGGTGTTCGATGTCGCGCAGCCTGCGCCGGGTGCGCCCGACAGTCCGACCGTTATGTCGGGACCACGCATCGCCTACAGCTATACCGTGACCTACGCATTTGATCGGCCTACCGTGGCAGAGGTACAGGGGCAGCAGCTCGCGCTCTGTCGCCGGCTGGGTTCCATCCGTTGTTTGATCGTCAAGTCGACCCTCAACGCACCGGGTCCGGACGATCACATCGTCACCGACGAGGCAGTGCTACTAGTCGACGCCCGGCTGGCCGGCGAGGTCAACCGGCGGCTCGACGCGCTCGCGGTCGCTGGGGGTGCGACGACGGCCAACCGCCAGGTCGAGGCGGCGGACGTTACGCGACAGGTCATCGACACCGACGCGCGGGTGCGCGCCAAGCAAGCGCTTGCGACGCGGCTGCTTGCCATCGTCCGATCCGGCAAGGGCAATGTGGGTGAGCTCGTGCAGGCCGAGCGTGCCTATGCCACCACTCAGGAAGAGCTTGATGCCGCCCGCGGCGAACAAGCCCATCTCGCGCAGCGGGTGGCGATGTCGCGCGTCACAATCAGCTATGCCTTCGACGACTCGCCGGGTCGGCACTCCCCGGTTCGTGCCAGTTTCGCCACGGCCGGCGACACGCTGGCGGCGAGCCTCGCCGCGCTGATCACCGCTACGGTCGCTGGCTTGCCCTGGATCATGGCCGGCACGGTCGTGCTCGCGCTCGTCCGCCGGGTACGACGGAAGAGGGGATGGCGCTGGCCCCGGCGCGCGCAGACCTCTCCGCCACGAACCCAGTGAACGAGTCCGTGATGCAGATCCGGCAATTCTGCATCGGCTGAAGCCGCGGCAATCGGCAGCGCCTACTTCCGGTCAGGCACCGTGAACCGCCCGCTTACGCGGCCACCCTGCGCGCCGCCGTCGACATTGGCGCGGCCGGAGGTCAGGTCGTACACCAGCCGCTGGCTGCGCACCTGGTTGCCGCCCGCGCGGGTCAGCACGACGCCGCCCAGCATCGTGATGATCCGCTTGTTCAGGTCGTAGATCGCGAACTGGCTGCGCGCCGTCTCGGTCGGGGCGGTCACGGTCACGCCGCCGCTCGCGTCCAGCCGCTGGATCTGCGGATTGCCGTTGACCGTCAGATAGGTGATCGTCGCGCGGTCCGACGTCAGTTTCAGATTGCCCTGCACCACGCGGACATTGCCGTTCAGCACCGCGCGCCCGTCACGGCTGGCCAGGGTCCCCGAATCGGATGCGACGTCGATCGGCCCGCTGGTGTCCAGCCCGGCCAGCCCCGACGAAGTCTGCGCCCCGGCACCAGTCCCGACTGACGTACCGAGCGCGAGAAGGACGGCGGCGAGGGCGATTTTCATGGCGGTCACTTGGTCCCGCGCCGCGGGATTTGCAACCGCACGCCGTTCGTCAGGTTGACGACGCGCGTGTTCAGGTCACCGGTCAGGTGCCCGCCCTGGAACGTGCCCAGGTCCGCCTTGCCGTCCACCGGGCCGCCCGATGCGATCTTGCGGGTCTTCAGGTCCACGGTCACGTCGCGCGTCTGCATGCGGTATCCGTTCGCACCGCTGAACAGCACCTGCCCGTCGATCGCGACCTTCTCGCTGTCCATGTCGTACCGCCCCTTGCGCGCCACGATCGTCGCGGGTCCGTCGTCCAGGGCGATGCGCGCCGACAGGTCGTCCATCCGCACCACCGGGTCGCGCGACGTCTGCTGCACCGCGGATGCCGCGCGCAATTGGAACGGCTGGCCCTTGGCGTCCTGACCGCGATAGTTCGCTTCCGTCACGCGCATCCGTTCGCGCGCCACCTCGACCCGGTCCTTGGCCAGCACGAAACTCACGTCGCGTCCGCCCAGCAACGGCGCGGTCGCCAGCAGCACGAACAGCACGCCGATCGCCATCGGCAACGCGACGCGCAGGAACCCGATCAGCCGGTCGTGGCTGCCGCCGCGCGCGGCCCATTGCTGACGCCGGCTGCGGGCGCGGACCCCTGCCTCAGACATGCGCGAAGATATCGACCTCCGCCCAGCCGGCAATGTCCAGCGCCGCCCGCGTCGGCAGGAAGTCGAAGCACGCCTGGGCCAAGCCCATCCGCCCTTCGCGTTCCAGCCGCACGTCCAGCTTAGCCTTCATCGCATGCAGGAACCGCACGTCTGATGCGGCATAGTCCTTCTGCGCGTCGCTCAGTTCCGGCGCGCCCCAGTCGGACGACTGCTGCTGCTTGCTGATGTCCTGCCCCAGCAGTTCGCGCACCAGCTCCTTCAATCCGTGCCGGTCGGTGTAGGTGCGGATCAGCTTTGATGCGATCTTGGTGCAATACACCGGTGCCGCCGTCACCTCGAGATAATAGCGGATCGCGGCCACGTCGAACCGCGCGAAGTGATACAGCTTCAGCCGGTCCGGATCGGCCAGTACCGCGCGAAGATTGGGCGCGGCATAATCGCTGTCGGGCGCGAACCGGACCAGATGTTCGTCGCCGCCGCCGTCCGAAATCTGCAACAGGCAAAGCCGGTCGCGCGGGGTCAGCAACCCCATCGTCTCGGTATCGACCGCTACGGGGCCGGGGGCGAGGACGCCGGCCGGCAGGTCCTCCTCGTGGAAATAAACTGTCATGCCGCGGGCATAGGCGGTGGCGGACGCGGGCTCAATCGCAAAGCGCCGGCCCCGTTGCGATCCCCGCGCGACGGCATCCCGCATGGCAACCGGGCCACAGGCGAAAGTCGATCCGCCGCAAGGCGGGACCAGTCCGGCGAAACGACTCGCCGTCGGCACCGAATTACTTTATGGCGTTTCTTTGGCACGGCCTTGGCTGGTGCTGGACAGTGCGTACGCCTCGCCCGGCGTGCATGCTATTCACTGCAGGGGCGACCGGGAAAGATTTACTAGGCATGAGTTTCGATCGAGGACGGCGCGGGCAGCGCGGCGACAAAGGCAAGGGTAACTTCGGCGGCGACGATAGCAGCAGCTACGGCGGCGGCAGTTCCTACGGCGGCGGCGGCGGTTACGGCGGCGGCGGCGGTGGTGGCGGCTACGGTGGCGGTGGCGGCGGTGATCGCTTCGGCGGCGGCGGCAACTCCTACGGTGGCGGCGGCGATCGTTTCGGCGGCGGCAATAGCGGCGGCGGCGGTGG
>NZ_MOLY01000037.1 GCF_001956315.1 Sphingomonas montana
CGCCGCAACCGGGTCGGCCGCGGCCGCGGGTGTTTCGCCCGCCATCGGCACGCCGCCCGCCGCCGTCGGGGCGGGACGCCGCGCCAGCGACGCGTCGATCGTGCTCGGCGCGCGCGACATCGTCGCCATCACGGCCAGCAGGATGCTCATCAGCACGAACGCGCTGGCCAACACCGTCGTCGCCCGCGTCAGGAAATCGGCCGCGCCGCGCGCACTCATCAGGCCGGACGGGCTGCCGCCCATGCCCAGCCCGCCGCCTTCGGACCGCTGCATCAGGATGACTGTGACCAGGCTCGCGGCGATGATGGCATGGACGATGAGGAGAAAGGTGAACATGAGGCCGCAATCTGTCTGGGGATGCGCCGCCGGGCGCGTGCTGCCACGGCGCTTAGCGAATCAACGCGTGCGCATCAACCGACGGCTTGGGCCGCCTCGATGATCGGCACGAACGCCGCCGCGGTCAGGCTCGCCCCCCCGACCAGCCCGCCATCGACGTCCGCCACCGCCAGCAGGGCCGCCGCATTCGCGCCGTTCATCGATCCGCCGTACAGGATACGCACCCCGCCGGCCGCCGCCGCGCCCAGCTTGGCCGACAACCGCGTCCGGATCGCGCCGTGCATTTCCGCCACATCGGCGATCGACGGCACCCGGCCGGTGCCGATCGCCCAGACCGGTTCATAGGCCACGACCAGGGCATCCGGGGTGGCATCGTCCGGCACCGATCCGTCGATTTGCGCCGCAACCACTGCCACAGCATCGCCGGCGTCGCGTTCCGCCTCGGTCTCGCCGACGCAGACGATCGCGATCATGCCCGCCGCCATCGCCGCGATCGCCTTGGCGCGGACGTCGGCATCGGTCTCGTGCTGGTCGCAGCGTCGCTCGCTATGCCCGACGATGCACAGGGCGGCCCCCGCCTCCACCAGCATCCCCGCGGAAAGGCAACCGGTGTGGGCGCCCCGCGCGGCGGCGTGGCAATCCTGCCCGCCGATCGCGATGCCGCTGCCCGTCGCCGCCGCGATCAGCGTGGCGGGCGGGCAGATCGCGACATCGATCGCGGGACAGGCCGCCGCCGCTGTCGCGATCCCGCCCAGTTCGGCCAGCGCGGCGCGGTCGCCGTTCATTTTCCAATTGCCTACGATCAACGTCCGCCGCATCGCCGTCTCCCCTTTGTCCTGCCGGCTTCTAAAGCGGGTTCCGGGCGCGATGACAATCCGCGTGGTCCCCGCCTCCCGCCCCTGCCCCGCCCCCGGCCCGCCTTGCCGCGCGCCGCCCGCGGCGATAGAGCGACCGTCTTGTTCCTGCTGTCCGACGGGCCTGCCGATGCTTTCCTTCTTCCGCCGCGCGATCAAATCCTGGCTGGCGGTCGCCATATTGGCGCTCGTCGCGATCGCCGTCGTCGTATCCGGCGTCGGCATGGACAGTCTGGGCGGCGGCGGCGGTGCGCAGGGCGAGACGCTGGCGTCGATGGACGGCGGGTCGATCGGCGCGATCGAGGCCGACCGTCGGGTCCGCGAGGCCTATACCCAGGCGGCGCAGCAGCAGCCCGGCCTGACGATGGCGGCGTTCGTCGCCGGCGGCGGGGTCGATGCGACGCTGCGCCGGGTGGTATCGGCCAAGGCGGTCGAACTCTGGGGCCGCGATCATGGCTTCACCGCGTCCAAGCGCGTGGTCGATGGCGAAATCGCCAGCATCCCCGCGTTTCAGGGCCCGACCGGCGGGTTCGATGACGCGACGTTTCGTGGCCTTCTCGCCCGCGAACGGATTTCGGAGGCGCAACTGCGGCAGGACATCGCCGGCGACGTGATCCGCCGCCAGATCCTCGGCCCCATCGCGGGCGGCACGCGCGCGACCGATGCGATGGTCACGCCCTATGCCGCGATGCTGCTCGACCGGCGCGACGGGACGATCGGTTTCGTCCCCGCCGCCGCGATGCCGCAGGGGCCCGCCCCCACTCAGGCGCAGGTCGACGCCTATTATCGTGCCAACATCGCCGCCTTCACGCTGCCCGAACGCCGCGTCCTGCGCTACGCCGCGATCGCCGCGCCGCCCGCGGCCGCGCCGACCGAGGCGGAGATCGCAGCTGCCTATCGCGCCAACGCCGCGCAATATGCCGCGACGGAAACCCGCACGCTGTCGCAGATCCTCGTGCCGACGGAGGCTGCGGCCCGCGCGCTCGTCGGGCGGATCCGGTCGGGCACCGCCTTTGCCGCCGCGGCCCAGAGCGCCGGGTTCGGCCCGCGTGACACCGCGCTCGGCGCGAAGTCGCAGGCCGAAATGGCCGCCCTTTCGTCGCCGGCCGTCGCCGCCGCCGTGTTCGCCGCGGCGGACGGGGCCACCACCGATCCGCAGAAATCGCCGCTCGGCTGGCATATCGTCCATGTCGACGGCATCGTCCGCACCCCGCCCAAGGCGCTGGCCGCCGTTCGCCCGACGCTGGTCGCCGACCTGACGAAGCGCAAGGCGGAAGCCGCGCTGGCCGATCGCGTGGCCAAGATCGGCGACGCCATCGACGACGGTGCGACGTTCGAACAGGCCGCGACCACCAACGGGTTGCAGGTCGTGACCACGCCGCCGCTGCTGCCCACCGGGGCCGCCCCCACCGCCCCCGGCTTCGCGCCCACCGCCATTCTGCAACCGCTGCTCAAGGCGGCGTTCCAGGCGGGCGAGGATGACGATCCCAGCGTCGAAACGGTCGGTCCTAGCAGCTATGCTCTGCTCGACGTGGTCGATGTCGTCCCCGCCGCCCCCATTCCGCTCGCGCAGGTGCGTGGGCCGATCCTTTCCGCGATCCAGGCCGAACGTGCATCGGCGCAGGCCCGGCAGGTCGCAAACGGTATCGTCGCAAAGGCCACCGGCGGCATGCCGCTTACCGCCGCATTCGCCAGCGCCGGCATGAAACTGCCCGTCCCGCAGACCGGTGGCGGTCGCCAGATCGATCTCGCCCAGGCCCGTACCCCGGTTCCGCCGCCGGTCCAGCTGCTGTTCACCATGGCGCCGGGCAAGATCCGCACGATCGCGGACCAGAATGGCGCGGGCTGGTACGTCGTCCAGCTGAACAGCGTGAAGAAGGGTGACATCAAGACTCAGCCGCAACTGGTGGCCGCGACGCGCGACGAGTTCGGACGCGCCCTCGGCAATGAATATGCCGACCAGCTGATCGCCGGCATCATGAAAGACGTGAACGTCAAGCTGGACGCCGCCGCCATCGCGCGCTTCAAGGCCGGCCTGCTTCAGAACTCCGTCCTGCCGTGACCTCGACGACCGACCGCAATGGTGATGGCGACGCCCTCGCCTGCGCCGAACTGACGGCGGGGCGGCCGGCGCTGGTGGCCCGGCGGCGGATCGCCGATTGCGACACGCCGGTCGCCGCCGCGCTGAAACTGATGGAGCCGGGCCGCGGCGATTTCCTGCTCGAATCGGTCGAGGGCGGGTCGCAGCGCGGCCGCTATTCGATGCTTGGCTTGGCCCCCGACCTCGTCTTCCGTGCCAAGGGCGACGAAGCGGCGATCAACCGCGACTGGGCGACCGATCCTGCCGCCTTCGTGCCCGCAGGTGCCGATCCGCTGCGGGCGATGCGCGATCTGGTTGCCGAATGCCGGATGGACGTGCCGCCTGGCATGCCACCCGCGCTCGCCTGCCTGGTCGGCTATTTCGCGTATGAGACGATCCGTCTGGTCGAACGGCTTCCCCGCCCGGCCGATACCGCGATCGACGTGCCGGACATGCTGTTCGTCCGTCCCACGCTGGTGCTGGTGTTCGACCGGCTGACGGACGAACTGCATATCGTCGCCCCGCTCTGGCCCGATCCGGCGCGCGATCCCGCCGCGCAACTCGGTCAGGCGATCGAGCGGATCGACGCGACATTCGCCAGCCTCGCTGCCTCCCCGCCCCGCCGCCACGGTGCGGTCGATGCCGTCTCCGCTGCCGCCGTCACCCCGGTGCTGGCGCCCGGCCGCTATGCTGAAATGGTCGCGCGGGCGAAGGACTATATCGCGGCAGGCGACATCTTCCAGGTCGTGCTGGCGCAGCGGTTCACGATGGACTTCCCGCTGCCGCCGCTGGATCTCTACCGCGCGCTGCGCCGGATCAATCCGTCGCCCTTCCTCTATTATCTCGATCTGCCGGGGTTCGCGCTGATCGGGTCCTCGCCCGAAATCCTGGTCCGCGCACGTGATGGGGAGGTCACGATTCGCCCCATCGCCGGCACGCGTCCGCGCGGGCGGACCGCGGCGGAGGACGCGGCCAACCGTGCCGAACTGCTCGCCGATCCGAAGGAACGCGCCGAACATCTCATGCTGCTCGATCTCGGCCGCAACGATGTCGGCCGCGTCGCGCAGGCCGGCTCCGTCACCGTCACGGACAGCTACGGCGTGGAATATTACAGCCACGTCATGCACATCGTGTCCAACGTGGTCGGCCGCATCGCGCCAGGCGTCGGCCCGCTCGATGCGCTGTTCGCCGGCTTCCCGGCCGGCACCGTGTCCGGCGCGCCCAAGGTCCGCGCCTGCCAGGTAATCGCCGAACTGGAGAGCGAGACGCGCGGCCCCTATGGTGGTGGCGTCGGTTACTTCTCCCCCGATGGCGGAATGGACAGCTGCATCGTGCTGCGCACCGCCGTGCTGAAGGACGGCGTCATGCATGTCCAGGCCGGGGCCGGCATCGTCGCCGACAGCGATCCCGCCGCCGAACAGCGCGAATGCGAGGCAAAGTCCGGCGCGCTGTTCGCCGCCGCGCGGGAGGCGATCCGCATCGCCGGCGAAAGCGACTTCGGACAATAGGCCGGACGCCCCGTCGGCGCGACGGGGTGCGGCGTGCCCGTTCCCCTATTCCGGCCCCCGCGCGTTTGCGTCCTCGATCCCCCAATCGAAAGACGTTCTCCATGCGCATGAACACCCTGGGCCGTACCGGCCTGTTCGTTTCGGAACTCTGCCTCGGCACCATGACGTTCGGCGGCAGCGACGACACCATGTGGGGCAAGATCGGCCAGTTGCAGCAGTCCGATGCCGACGGCCTGGTCGGTGCCGCGCTCGATGCCGGCATCAACTTCATCGACACGGCCGATGTCTATTCCGGCGGCATGTCGGAACAGATCACCGGCCAGGCGCTCCGCAACCTGGGCGTCGCGCGCGATACGGTGGTGGTCGCGACCAAGGCGTTCGGCCCGACGGGGGACGGCCCCAACCAGCGCGGCGCGTCGCGCGCCCACCTGATCGACGCCTGCAAGGCCAGCCTCAAGCGGCTCCAGCTCGACCATGTCGATCTCTACCAGATCCACGGGTTCGACAGTGCCACTCCGATGGAGGAACAGCTCGCCGCCCTCGATATCCTCGTCCAGCACGGTCATGTCCGCTATGTCGGCGTCTCGAACTGGGCGGCGTGGCAGATCGCCAAGGCGCTCGGCATCTCGGCGCGCGACCGGCTGGCCCGGATCGCGACGCTTCAGGCCTATTACACCATCGCCGGGCGCGATCTGGAACGCGAACTGGTGCCGATGATGCTGTCGGAGGGCGTCGGGCTCATGGTCTGGAGCCCGCTCGCCGGCGGGCTGCTGTCCGGCAAATATGACCGCAACGATCCGGCCGCCGGCGACGGTCGCCGCGCCGGCTTCGATTTCCCGCCGGTGCAGCAGGACCGCGCCTATGCCGCGATCGACGCGATGCGGGCGATCGCCACCGCGAAAGGCGTCTCGGTCGCGCAGATCGCGCTTGCCTGGCTCCTGCACCAGCCGGTCGTCACCAGCGTGATCGTCGGCGCGAAGCGAATCGAACAACTGTCCGAGAACATCGCCGCCGCCGACGTGGTGCTGACCGCCGACGAACTGGCGACGCTGGACGCGGTCAGCGCGCTGCCGGCCGAATATCCCGGCTGGATGCTCGAACGACAGGGCGAGTATCGCCGCGACCAGCTGATGCAGCCGCCACGCGGCCGCTGAGCCAATCGGTGATAGTCCTTGATATACTATATCATGGCGCTATATCCGCTTCATGAGCGACAGCTGCCGTACCCATTGCCATGGCGATCATGCGACGACGATCGCCGGGCACCGCGTGCGCGGCGGCCTCGATACCGTCGCGGCGGTCCTGTCTAGCCTCTGCCTGCTCCATTGCATCGCGATCCCCGTCGCGATCGCGCTGCTGCCGGCCTTTGCGCTGGTGATTCCGGACCTGCCCTGGCTGCATGCCGGCTTGCTCGTCGTCGCGGTTCCGGCCAGCGGGCTTGCGCTGTGGCGCGGGTGGCGGATCCATCATGACCGGGTTCCGGCCGCTGTCGGCGCGGTCGGGCTGGTCGTCATGGGCTCCGCGCTGCTCACCGTCGCGCACAGCCTGACCGAAGTGTCGCTGACCGTCGGCGGCGGACTGCTCGTCGCCGGTGGTCATCTGCTCAACCTGCGTGCCGGTGCGCGCGACCGGGCGCGCTGAGCGCAGATATTCTTCGCCGCCCGGTTCCCCTCTCCATCGATCCCCCCTAGCCTCTGCGGAATACGTGCCCCCGCGAAAGGCCATCGATGAAGCGTCCGCTGCTGCTCCTCCTCGCCACCTCCACCAGCGCCTGGGGGTTCCAGCCGCCCGCCCCGACCGAAGCGGCCACCCCCGCCAAGCCGAAATGGGACGTCGCCGCCCCGCACGGCCCCTACAAGGACGTGCCGATCGACACACGCGCCGGCACCTGGATGTCCGTCGATGTGTCGCCGGACGGTCGCGAGATCGCGTTCGACCTGCTTGGCGACCTCTACGTCATGCCGATCGGCGGGGGCGAGGCCCGTGCGCTGACGAGCGGTGCCGCGTGGGACATGCAACCGCGCTATTCCCCCAACGGCCGCTGGATCGCCTTCACCTCCGATCGCGGCGGCGGCGACAATATCTGGGTCATGGACCGCAGCGGCGGCAAGCTCGCCCAGGTGACGAAGGAAGAGTTCCGACTGCTCAACCAGGCGGACTGGACGCCGGACAGCGACTATATCGTCGCGCGCAAGCATTTCACCGCCAGCCGCTCGCTCGGGGCGGGTGAAATGTGGCTCTACCACCGCGCCGGCGGCGGCGGGGTCCAGATGACG
Organism: Sphingomonas montana; assembly: GCF_001956315.1. Taxonomy (GTDB): domain Bacteria; phylum Pseudomonadota; class Alphaproteobacteria; order Sphingomonadales; family Sphingomonadaceae; genus Sphingomonas_R; species Sphingomonas_R montana. The sequence goes on from NZ_MOLY01000037.1 coordinate 7,055, forward strand.
AAGAAGCGCACCGACCAGAAGGATACCAACGAGCCGGCCTTCTCGCCCGACGGCCGCTACCTCTATTTCTCCGACGACGTCACGCCGGGCGAGGTCTTCGAATATTCCAAGGACGTGAACGGCGAGATCTACGCCATCCAGCGGCTCGACCGCACGACCGGCAAGATCGAGAAATATGTCTCCGGCCCCGGCGGATCGATCCGCCCCACCCCCTCGCCGGACGGCAAAAGCCTCGCCTTCATCCGGCGGGATCGTTACAAGTCCACCATCTATCTGCTTGATTTAGCAAGCGGCCGCGAAACACCGCTGACCGATATTCTCGACCGGGACATGCAGGAGACCTGGGCGATCCACGGCGTCTATCCCGGCATGGACTGGACGCCCGACAATCGCTCGATCGTGTTCTGGGCGGGCGGCGGGATCAAGCGGATCGACGTCGCGAGCAAGGCGGTGGCCGATATTCCTTTCCACGTCGCCGGCACGCGGCGCATCACCCAGGCCGTCCGCCACCCGGTCGATGTCGCACCGGCCGCGTTCGACGTGAAGATGATCCGGTCCGCGCATGTCTCGCCAGACGGCCGGCGCGTCGTGTTCGATGCGCTCGGCCATCTCTGGATCCGCGATCTGGCCGGCGGCACCCCGCGCCGCCTGACCACGCAGACCGGATCGTTCGAACTCTATCCCAGCTGGTCGCGCGACGGGCGGCAGATCGTGTTCGCGGACTGGTCCGACGAACGGCAGGGGTCGATCCGCATCGTGCCGGCCAGCGGCGGCACGCCCCGCGTGCTGACGACCACGCCCGGCAACTACATCGAGCCGGTCTTCTCGCCCGATGGCAGGACCGTCGCCTTCTCGAAGGTTTCGGACGGGTATCTCACCTCCCCGCTCAACAGCCGCGAAACCGGCATCTACGTCGCGCCCGCCGCCGGCGGGGCCGCCCGCCTGCTCACCGACAAGGGCATCGCCCCGCAATTCGGCGCGACATCCGATCGACTGTTCTTCACCGCGCGCGAAAACAAGACCGTGATGCTGAAATCGATCGCACTCGACGGCACGGCGGAACAGGCGCACGCATCCTCCGAATTCGCACGCGACTATGCGGTGTCGCCAGACGAGAAATGGCTTGCCTGGACGGAGCGCTTCCAGGCCCGCGTCGTGCCCTTCGCGCGCACCGGCAACGCGGTTGCGCTGTCCGCGGACCAGAAGGCGCTTCCCATGTTCCAGGTCACGCGCGATGCGGGCGACTGGATCCACTGGTCCGGCGACTCGCGCAAGCTCTGGTGGACGCTCGGATCGCAGCTCTACGGGCGCGAGACGCGCGACGACTTCGCCTTCGTCGACGGTGCGCCGGCCACGCTGCCGCCGGTCGCCACCAGCGGGATCGAACTGGGGTTCCGCCGCCCCTATGACGCGCCCGGCGGCCGCGTCGCATTCACCAACGCGCGCCTGCTGACGATGCGTGGCGGGACCGAAGTGATCGACCGCGGCACCATCCTGCTCAACGGCAACCGGATCGAGGCGATCGGCGCGGACGTCGCCGTACCCGCTGGAACCAAGGTGATCGACGCCACCGGCAAGACCATCATGCCCGGCCTGATCGACGGCCATTGGCACGGCAGCATGGGTTCGGACGACATCGTGCCGCAACAAAGCTGGGTGAACTATGCCGGGCTGGCGTTCGGCGTCACCACCATCCACGATCCGTCCAACACGACCAGCGAGATTTTCACCGCGTCCGAACTGGCCAAGGACGGCCAGATCGTCGCGCCGCGCATCTTTTCCACCGGCACCGTCCTCTACGGCGCGACCACGCCGTTCACCGCGAAGATCGACAACCTCGACGATGCGCGCGGCCATCTCCGCCGGTTGCAGGCGGCGGGCGCCTGGTCGGTCAAGAGCTACAACCAGCCGCGCCGCGAACAGCGCCAGCAGATCGTCCAGGCCGCGCGCGAACTGGACATGGACGTCGTGCCGGAAGGCGGCTCGCTGTTCCAGATGGACATGACGATGATCGCCGACGGCCACACCACGATCGAACATTCGCTGCCGGTCGCGCGCGTCTACGACGATGTGAAGCAGTTCTGGCGCGGGTCTGGCACCGCGTACAACCCGACGCTCATCGTCGCCTTCGGCGGGCCGTTCGGGGAAAATTACTGGTATCAGCATACGCAGGTCTGGAAGGACCCGATCCTGACCAAGTGGGTCCCGCGCCGGATCCTCGATGCGCGCGCCCGGCGGCCGACCATGATCCCGGACGAGGAGAACAACGTCCTCGAAACCGCCCGCACCGCGCGCGAGATCTCCGAACTCGGCATTCCGGTCACGATCGGCGCCCACGGCCAGCGCGAGGGGCTTGGCGCACACTGGGACATGTGGACCTTCGCACTGGGCGGCATGACACCGATCCAGGCGATCGCCACCGCTACCTGGAACCCGGCGCGCGCCTATGGCCTGGACCGTGACTTGGGCACGCTGGAGGTCGGCAAGCTGGCCGACCTGATCGTGCTGGACCGCAACCCGCTCGACAATATCCGCGACACGACCAGCATCCGTTACACCGTCGCGAACGGCCGGATCTACGACGGCAACATGGACGAGGTCGGCACCCGCGTCCGCCCGCGCCGCCCCTTCTGGTTCGAACAGTCCGGCAGTGGCGGCTGGACACCGCGCGCCGCCACGTTGGCGATCGGGCATGTCGACTGACCGGTCCAACCCCTAGGGGAAGGTCATCCCGGACTTGATCCGGGATCCAGGGTCGCAGGCGCCGCGCCTGCGGCCCCGCATCCCGGAACCGCCGTCAATTATCCCGGTTGCGCCGCGCTTCGCGTTCCAGCGCCTTGTCGCGCCTGCGCAGTTCGCGGCCTTCCGCCGCCTCCCGCTTGCGCATCTTGCGGCCGTAATTGCGGTCGGATTCATCCTGGCTCGTCGTCGCCCAGTCCGCCGCCTGGCCCACGACCTGGAAGGGTGCCTTCACCACCGCGGCAGCCGTGCTGAGGCATCCGCCGAGCGGCAGCGCTGCCATCATCAGCACCAGCGCGGGGCCGGCCCCATATTTGCGTGCACGCATCCTGTCGTCTCTCCGGCTGGCCTGATCGCCGCTAATCCTAGCGACCGCCCGCCCCACCCGCCAGACGGATGATGGCCCGCCGGGTGGAAAGCCGCGCCGGCATGCCCTATCTTCCGGCTGTGATGATCGACACCCTTGGCGTCCGGTTGAGCCGGCGCACCTTCACCACCGGCCTTGCCTGCTTTGGCGCGGCCATCCCCGCCATGGCGGCGGCTCCCCGCATCGGCACCGCTGAGGCACCGCTGCCGGATGAGGATCCGATCGATCCGTCTCGGCTGGGCGGCAGCGTGATCGCTCCGGTCGGCGCGGGCGTCCCGCCCGCCCTGATGGCACGCGCGCTGGCGGCGATGCAGCTTCACAACCGTCGGCTTTGGTCGCGCGACGTGATCGCGATCGCCGATTTCGGCTGCCCGTCCGCGCAACCGCGCTTCCACCTCGTCGATGTCCTGAACGGCCGCACCACCACGCTGCTCGTCTCGCATGGCAAGGGATCCGACCCCGCGCACAGCGGCATGCTGCAGCGTTTCTCCGGAGTAGTCGGATCGGAGGCCACGTCGCGCGGTGCGTATCTGACCGCCGACCCCTATGTGGGCCAGCACGGTCGTTCGCGCCGCCTCGAAGGGCTCGATCCGGACAACCGCACGGCATTGGAGCGTGCGATCGTCATCCATTCCGCATGGTATGTCGCACCCGACGTCGTCGCCAAGCAGGGCATGTGCGGTCGCAGCCAGGGGTGCTTCGCGGTATCTCCCGCCGATCTTGACCAGGTCCTCACCCGCCTCGGCCCCGGCCGCCTGCTCTACGCCGACCGCGCCTGACGCTGCTGAGCAGTCAGTTCGAGAGGTTCAGCAACACAATGTCATCCCGGACTTGATCCGGGATCTCGCTTCTTCCCTTTCCGACGGAAACAGCTCTCGATCCGACCCATGCACAACCGGGCCCAGTCAACAGACGTCAATACCCACGCGGTACGGCGCGCGGCCCGTTCATGTCCTGCGCCACGACGGCACGCGCGACGTTCGCCATCAGCCGCTGTCGCACCGGGATCGGCTGCCGCGTCGATTTGATCATCACCGCCAGCGCATAGGTCCGGCCATCGGGGGAGGTCATCAACCCGATATCATTATAGCCCGTCGCCTCGCCGCCCAGCTCCTGACCCGTCCCGGTTTTGTGCGCGAACGCCCAACCCGGTCCCGACCCGGCACGCATCCGCTGCGGCCCGGTTCTGCTCGACGCCATCAGCGTCAGCAGGCGCTGCGTGGACTCGGGCGACAGCAGGTCACCCTTGCGCAACCGGGCCAGCGCCAGCGCCACTTTCTCGGGCTGCGCACCGTCGATCGGGTCGGCCAGATATTTGTCCAGCGCGGCCCGCCGCACCGCGAACGGCAGGGCCGCACGCGCCACGAAGAAGGCATTGCCTTCCGCATAGGATTGCCGCCACGGCAGCCCCGCCGTGCCTGCCTGCAACAACCGCTCGCCTGGGCCGAAGCGTATGCCGTCAAGTTGCGCCCGATCGAGGAACGCCCGCACCGCGCCCGGCCCGCCCACCGTGCGGAGCAGCGAATCGTTCGCCAGATTGTCGCTCGTCGTCATCGCCGCGAGCAGCAATTCCGATACGCTGGCATCGTAGCCGTTCGGCCCCACCTTCGCCCGCAACGGCTGGTGGAACACGACAAGGTCCTTGCGCTCGATCCTGACCGTGTCGGACAGCGACATCCGGCGGCGGTCGATCGCGTCGAACACGGTCAGCGCGACCCACAGCTTGGACACGCTCTGTTGCGGAAAATATCCCTGCCCGTTGAACGAGATATACCAGCCGGCCTGCACGTCGCGCACAGCGATGCCGACGATCCCGTCGAACCCCCGTCCCAGCCGCTCCACCGTCGCGGCCAGTGCTGCGGGCGGCCGTGGAATCGTGCCGGGCAGCGGCGTCGGCGGGATCGCGACGACCACCGGTGCGCGTGCGGGCTCAAGCGCTTGCGTCGCCGGCAGCATCGGGGCCACACACGCGGTCGTCGCGAACAGGGCGAGTAACGCTGCGGAACGGTACAGGTTCGAAATGGCGGCGGCCCCCTCTTACGGAATATGTTCCGCTATGCGGTCCCGCACCTGAACGATACCCGTCCCGGCGATTGCGACCCGGTTTTGCGACGCTATCTCGGGGATCTGCGACGGAAGGATGCCGGCATGATCGACTTCTATTACTGGACCACGCCGAACGGCCACAAGGTGACGCTCTTTCTCGAAGAATCGGGTGTCCCGTACCGCATCCTGCCGATCGACATCTCCAGGGGCGCACAGTTCGGTCCGGACTTCCTCGCGGTGGCCCCCAACAACCGCATCCCCGCGATCGTCGATACCGCGCCGGCGGATGGCGGACCGGTGATACCGATTTTCGAATCGGGTGCCATCCTGTTGTATCTGGCCGAAAAAACCGGACAGTTTCTGCCGACTGACCTGCGCGGGCGGACGGAAGTGCTGACCTGGCTGTTCTGGCAGATGGGCGGCCTCGGCCCGATGGCGGGGCAGAACCACCATTTCTCGATCTACGCGCCGGAACGCATTCCCTACGCCACCGAACGCTATGTTCGCGAAACCGGCCGGCTCTATGCGGTTCTCGACCGGCGGCTGGCGGATCGGACGTTCGTGGCGGGGGAATCGTACAGCATCGCGGACATGGCGATCTATCCATGGATAGTCCCGTGGCATGCGCAGCAGCAGGATCTGTCCGCCCATTCGAACCTGCGCCGCTGGTTCGACGCAATTGGCGCGCGTCCGGCCACGAAGCGCGCCTATGCCCTGGCCGATACCATATCGACCCGTGGAACCCTCCACGATGCGGAGCCGCGCCGCATCCTGTTCGGCCCGCCCGCGTAACCCTCTACCCCTCGTCGGGGATCAGCGCCTCCAGCAGGCCGATCACCGTCGCGATCCGCGCGTCGGTATCGGTGGTCAGCACCTTCGCCAGCAACCGGCCGTCCTTCTCGACCAGCCCGGCCGCGGCCGGATCAGCGTCGAAATCGCGGCGCGGGGTCAACGCGATGGCGGCCGGCCCTGCGTCGATCCGCGCCACCCGCGCTGCCCGCGCCAGCTGGCGGATCCGCCCGATCGCGAACGTCCGCAACGCCGCTTCCGGCGGCCGCCCGAACCGGTCCTCCACTTCGTCGGCCAGCGCATCGATTGCATCGACCGATCCGGCCCGCGCCAGCCGGGCATGGATATCCAGCCGCAGTTCCGGCTCCGCGATCCATCCGACCGGAATATGCGCATCCACGCCCAGCGACAGTTCGGGCGTCCACAGGTCGACCGTCTCGCCCGCCGCTGTCCGCAATGCACCGGTCAGCAGATGCTGGTACAGGTCCACCCCGATCAGCTTTACATGCCCCGCCTGCGCCTCGCCCAGCAGGTCGCCGGCGCCGCGCATGTCCAGGTCGCGCGCGCTGATCTCGAACCCCGCACCCAGCCGGTCGTGCGCCGCGATCGTGCGCAGCCGTTTCAGTGTCGCCGCCGCGATCGTGGCGCCCGGTTCGGTGGTCAGCAGGATCCGCCCGCGCCGCGTGCTGCGCCCTACCCGACCGCGTAACTGGTGGATCTGCGACAGCCCGAACCGGTCCGTCCGCCACACGATCATCGTGTTGGCGCGTGGCACGTCCAGCCCTGCCTCGATGATGTTCGTCGCTAGCAGGATGTCGCCCGCTCCTTCGCCGAACGCCACCATCACCTGATCGATCTCCGCCGCGGCCAGCTTGCCGTGCGCCTGCACCACCGACAGTTCGGGCACCAGCCCGCGCAGCGTTTCGGCCAGCCCGGCCAGATCCTCGATCCGCGGCGCGACGACGAAACTCTGCCCCCCGCGCATCTTCTCGCGCAGCAACGCGATCCGAACGGTCGCCGGGTCGAACGCGCCGATCGTCGTGCGGGTCGGCTGGCGGCGCGCGGGCGGCGTGGCGATCACCGACAATTGCTGGATCCCGACCAGAGCTGACTGCAACGTCCGCGGGATCGGCGTGGCGGTCAGCGTCAGCAGATGGCACCCGTCGCAGATCGTCCGCAGCTTTTCCTTGTCGGACGCGCCGAACCGCTGCTCCTCGTCGATCACGACCAGCCCCAGCCTGGCGAAGCGGACCTCCTTGCCCACCACCGCACTGGTGCCGACCACGATATCAACGCTGCCGTCCGCCAGCCCGGCCTTTACCGCCTTCGCCTCCGCCGGGGTGGACAGCCGCGACAGGCCTTCGATCCGCACGCCCAGCCCCTCGAACCGGCGGCGGAAGGTCAGCAGATGCTGGCGGACCAGCACCGTCGTCGGCGCGACGACCGCGACCTGCCGCCCGGACAGCGCGACCATCGCCGCCGCACGCAACGCGACCTCCGTCTTGCCGTAGCCGACGTCACCCACCACCAGCCGGTCCATCGGCCGGCCGGACGTCAGGTCGTCGCGCACCGCGGCGATGGCACGTGCCTGATCCGGCGTCTCGTTGAACGCGAACCGCCCTGCGAACCGCTCGTACCGCGCCGCCTCATAGGCCGCCGGTTCGGTCCGCCGCGCCGCCCGGGCTTCCGCCAGCGCGATCAGCCCCTTAGCCGTCGCCGCGATGGCCGCATCGATCTCGATCCGCCGCTTCAGCCAGCTTTCGCCGGTCAGCGTATCGGGCGTGACGCCGCCCTCGTCCGCGCCGTACCGCCAGACACGGTCCAGATCGATCGCCGGCACCAGGCGGTCCGCTCCCTTGGCATATTCCAGCCGCAGCGCGTCCTGCAGGATGCCACCCGCCTCGACTGCCTCCAGTCCACGCACGATCCCAATGCCGTGGTCCTCATGCAACGCGGTATCACCGATCCGCAGGACGGACATGTGCAGCGCGAGCGGGTCGACCGCGGTCGCGCCTTGCGGATCGGCGGCGCGCCCGCCCAATATGTCCGCTGCCGCGATCGCCAGCATGGCATCGTCGGACCAGCCACGTTCGATATGGACCTCCAGCAAGGCCAGCGACTTGGGCGGCACGGCGGATATCCGGTGCCAGCTGTCGACCTGGACAGCCGGCGCGGCGGTCAGCGTCGTGATCCGCCGCGCCAGGAACCGCAGGTCGCGCGCACTGCCGAGCAGAACGACACGGCGACCGTCGGACAGCGCGTCCAGAACCGCCTTCTTCAGCGCACGGGCCGGCTGCTTTTTCTCCACGAACCGGGTTGTCGGCGTCTCCGCCCCCGCGGCGATGTCGCCGCGCGCCAGACCGGCCAGCGCCGTCTTCCATGCGCGATTGTCGAGGAAACTGGGGATCGCACCGGCTCGACGGTTGGCGATTCGCGTCCGGGTCGCATCTCCGATCAGTTCGACATAGCGGTCGCGGTGCCGCGGCACGTCCGGATCGGCGAGCAACAGCGGCCGGTCCAGATGCGCGAAGATCGACACCGATCCGCGCGGCATGCTCGGTTCGATCGCCGGATCGACGACGACATGGTCCAGCGCCGCAGTGCTGCGTTGCGTCACCGGATCATAGGCATGGATCGCGCCGACGACACCGTCCGCCAGTTCGATCCGCACCGGGCCCGCCGCCGCTGCCGGAAACAGGTCCAGCACGCCGCGCAGCGCATATTCCGCCGGCTCGTCGACCCGGTCGTCGGCGATGTAGCCGATCGCGCCCAGCGCGGCCTCGACAGCCGGACCATCGAACGGGTCGCCGGTCGTGAAAGCAAGCGGCGGCACCGCAAAGCTGGCCGGTGGCGCGATACGCCGCGTCGCCGCTTCCGCCGTCGTAACGAGGATCATAGGGCGCCGCCCCGCCTCCCCCAATGCGCGGAGGATCGCGACCCGCCGCCCGGCGACCGCCGGCGAGGCTGCGATCCCGTCGCCCGGCAACGTATCGATCGACGGCAGGAACCGCACGTCGTGAGCTGCCGGTCCCATGGCCGCCACGACCTGCGCCAGCCGCTCCGCGCGCTGCTCCGTTCCGCATAGCAGGATGACGTCGCCCGCGCCGTGCGCCGCATCCACCACCCGCACCGCCGTCGGCCCGATCGCACCGGGTGCCGCATCGTCGGTCCGGCCCGCATCCGGACGCACCGGATCAACAACAGACGCCATGTCGCTGTCTTCCTTTACGATTTCTGGATCAACGACGGCGCAGAAGACGCCGCACCGCTTCGGTCGTCATCCCGAACACGATGTGCGATGCCAGCCCATAGACATGCGTCGTCGCCGGAAACGCCCAGGGCGCGGCGGACAGGCCCGCGACCGGAACAACTACATCGTCCAGCACCGCTGCGGTGACGATCCCGAACGCGGCACCCCCACCGGCCGCGGCGCGTGGCTCATATTCGGTCGCTACCGCATAACCGGCACCCAGCAGCGCGCCGACCGCATAATGCACAGCATTGCCGGCGACCGGCCGCTCCAGATCGCCCAGCGATGTCCCGGCAAGCTCCGCGACCCGGTCCGCCGCCTGCTCGGTCGCCGGTTCGGGGGCGTCGCCGTCGTTGTCCGGCTCGAAATGGCCGATCGCTGCCTGGAACGCGTTCATCACGAACGATGCGGCCAGACCCGCCACCACGCCGGTCAGGGCGGCCTTCGAAAGATCGGATCGGGTTCGGCGACGGGTCATGCAATGCTCCAGTACGGGTCCCCTTCAAACCCCGCGCCGCCGCACGCCGTTCCGCACCAACCCACTGATCCGCATCAATCCACGAACAGCAACGCCGGCGTTTCGATCAGGCGGCGCACCGCCTGGATGAACGATGCTGCGTCCCATCCGTCGACCACGCGGTGATCGAAACTGGACGACAAGTTCATCATCTTGCGGATGACGATCTGCCCATCGGCCACTACTGCGCGCTCCACGATCCGGTTCACGCCGACGATGGCGACCTCCGGCCGGTTGATGACCGGGGTCGACACGATCCCGCCGATCGGGCCCAGCGAGGTCAGCGTGATCGTCGATCCGCTCAGTTCGTCGCGCGTCGCCTTGCCGCGGCGTGCGGCATCGGCCAGCCGGACGATCTCGGTCGCCAGCGCCCAGACGTCGCGGGCCTGCGCATCGCGGATCACCGGCACGGTCAGCCCCTGCTCGGTCTGCGTCGCGAAGCCCAGATGCACCGACGCATGGCGCGACACGATCCCCGCCGCATCGTCATAGCGCGCATTGACCATCGGATAGGCCGGCAAGGCGCGGGTCATCGCGCGGATCAGGAAGGGCAGCAGCGTCAGCTTCGCCCGTTCCCCACGATCCAGGTTCATCGCCACGCGCAGCCGTTCCAGTTCGGTGACGTCGCATTCCTCGACATAGGCGAAATGCGGGATGTTGCGCTTTGACTCCGCCATGTTCTCGGCGATCCGCCGCCGCATGCCCATGACCCGGACTTCCTCGACCGCCCCCGGTTCAACGATCGCGGGTGGCGCGGCGGAAACCGGGGCAGCGGCCACTGGCGCGGCGACGGCATAACGCAGGTGCGCGTCTAGATCGGCATGCCGCACGCGGTCGCCCTGTGCGGACTTCACGTCGGCAAGGTCGATGCCCAGGTCGGTCGCCCGCGCGCGGACCGCGGGCGAGGCCAGCACCCGCGCGCGGGGCGTATCGGCCACGACCGGGGTCGGCGCAGGCGGCCGGACCGGCTCGGGCTGGATCGCCAGCACCGGATCCGCCACCGCCGCCGCCTCGGGCGGGGCCACGGCATCGGCGAAACCCGCGGACGACGGTGTCTCGGCCACCTCGTCCTCGGTCTCGAACACCGCCAGCACCGATCCGATCGCGATCTGGTCACCCACCGCCCCGGCGACTTCCACCACGCGGCCGGCAACCGGCGCGGACATCTCGACCGTCGCCTTGTCGGTCATCATGTCGGCCAGCGGCGCGTCTTCCTCCACCATGTCGCCCACCGCGACATGCCAGGCGACGATTTCCGCCTCCGCAATGCCTTCGCCGATGTCCGGCAGCTTGAACGTGAAACGGGCCATCGATCAGTCCTTCATCACACGCTTGAGGGCCTCGCCGATGCGGACCGGCCCAGGAAAATACGCCCATTCCAGGCTGTGCGGATAGGGCGTGTCCCACCCGGTCACGCGCTCGACGGGTGCCTCCAGCGCATGGAAACAGCGTTCCTGCACCAGCGCCGACAGTTCCGCACCGAACCCGGACGTCCGGGTCGCCTCATGCACCACCACGCACCGCCCGGTCTTCCGGACGGACGTCGTGATCGTCTCGATATCGAGCGGAACAAGTGTCCGGAGATCAATGACTTCCGCATCGATCTTCATATCCTCCACCACGGCGGACACGACGTGCACCATGGTGCCGTAGCACAGGATCGTCACGTCATCGCCAGCGCGCACGACCTTCGCCTGGCCCAGCGATATGCGATAATAGCCCTCTGGCACCATCGCGGCGGGGTGCTTCGCCCACGGCGTCACCGGTCGGCCATAATGCCCGTCGAACGGTCCGTTATAGATGCGCTTGGGTTCGAAGAAGATAACCGGGTCATTGTCCTCGATCGCCGCGATCAGCAGCCCCTTGGCATCATAGGGCGTCGACGGGACGACGGTCTTCAGGCCTGCGACATGGGTGAAGATCCCCTCCGGCGACTGGCTGTGCGTCTGCCCCCCGAAGATGCCGCCACCGAAGGGCGACCGCACCGTGATCGGCGCGATGAACTCGCCCGCGGACCGGTACCGTATCCGCGCTGCTTCGGACACGATCTGATCGAGTGCCGGGTAGATATAGTCCGCGAACTGGATCTCCGGCACCGGCCGCAGCCCATAGGCCGCCATGCCGACCGCGACGCCCATGATACCGCATTCGGTGATCGGCGTGTCGAACACGCGCGTCTTGCCGTACTTGCGCTGCAGGCCCTCCGTCGCCTTGAACACGCCGCCGAAATAGCCGACGTCCTCGCCCATCACGACGATGTCCGGGTCGCGCGCCATGCAGATGTCCATCGCCTCGTTCAGCGCCTGGATCATGTTCAGCGGGCGTGCCGTGCCAGCGTCGTCCTGCGTGTTCGCACCACTCATATCCCGGCCGCCTTGCGTTCGTCGAACATCTGTTGCGACTGCTCCTTCAGGTGCCACGGCATCTCCTCGAACACATCCTCGAACATCGTAGAGAAGGGCTGATGCATGCCGTCGCCCAAAATGCCCTGCTTCTCGGCCTCCTTGCCGGCCGCGCGCACGTCCTCGGCCAGCGTCCGGTCCATCGCCGCGTGCCGTTCCTCGTCCCATTCGCCGAGCGCGATGAGGTGCTGCTTCAACCGCACGATCGGGTCGCCCAGCGGCCAGGCGCCATGCTCTTCCGCCGACCGGTATTTGGTCGGGTCGTCCGACGTCGAATGGCCTTCCGCGCGGTAGGTGAAATGTTCGATCAGCGTCGGTCCGTGATTGCCGCGCGCGCGGTCCGCCGCCCACATCGTCGCGGCATAGACCGCCAGCGCGTCGTTCCCGTCCACGCGCAGCCCGGCGATGCCATAGCCCACCGCGCGCGCCGCGAACGTCGTCGCCTCCGCCCCTGCAAAGCCGGAGAAGGACGAGATCGCCCACTGGTTGTTCACGACGTTCAGGATCACCGGCGCGCGGTAGACGGACGCGAATGTCAGCGCGGAATGAAAATCGCCCTCCGCGGTCGATCCTTCCCCGCACCAGGCGGACGCGATCTTGTCGTCACCCTTCGCCGCGGACGCCATCGCATAGCCGACGGCCTGCGGATATTGCGTCGCCAGATTGCCGGAGATCGAAAAGAACGCCGCCGCCCGGCTGGAATACATGATCGGCATCTGCCGGCCCTTCAACCGGTCGCCCGCATTGGAATAGACCTGGCACATCATGTCCACCAGCGGCCAGTCGCGCGCGATCAGCACGCCCTGCTGGCGGTAGGACGGGAACACCATGTCGGCGCGGTCCATCGCATGCGCAGCGGCGATGCAGGTCGCCTCCTCGCCCGTACACTTCATGTAGAAGCTGGTCTTGCCCTGCCGCTGCGCGCGGTACATCCGCTCGTCATAGGCGCGGGTCAGCGCCATGTGGCGCAACATCGCGATCAGCCGGTCGGGGCTCAGCCGCGGGTCCCACGGCCCCACCGCGCGCCCCTCGTCGTCCAGCACGCGGATCAGGCCGTAGGACAGGTCGCGCATCGTCGCCGGGGCAGCGGCGATGTCCGGCCGCGGCATCCGCCCCGCCTCGCCCCGGTCGAAATCGACATAGTCGACCGCGTCGCCGGGACGAAACTTGGGTTCCGGAACATGCAATGATAGCGGCGCGAGATTGCCGCGCCCGCGTGTTTCGTCGGTCATCCTCATCCTTCCGGTTGCCCCCGGCCCGCCGATGGCACCATCACGGCCGCCTCAGCATGTTATCCGTCATTGTTATTTTATTTCAGCATTGCTGGCGAGCGATTCTTGGGGGCCCGGGGTCATTCCCGTCGTCCGCAGTCCTCGTCCTATCGCGCGATCGACCTGCCAGCGCCGCGGCCGCGGCGTCCGGCGACCGCCGGGCATGGGTCGGCATACACGCGAACTCGCTTCCAGGCAGGGATCCCGTCATGATCCGGTCTTCAGTGGCGCCGGCACGCTTGCCGCCGCCCCGGCCGTCGCCGATCCATCCCACAGTCGGGAGACAGGTCCGCTGTACCGACGCGAAGCTCACGTCGGTACAGGGCGGCTGCCCACGCCAAAAGCCACGGGCCACGGCGCATTGCTTGCCGTCCGGGCGGAACGACTGCCGCAAGGACATGGAAGCCCTCGCCAATCCGTCCGGCATTGGTCCGCGCGGGCGGACGCGGTCACAGCGCGGGCATTACGAACCGTGCCGTCAGCCCGCCGCCCGGGCGATTGTCCAGCGTCAGCCGCCCGCCATGCCGCGTCGCGATCGACCGCGCGATCGTCAGGCCCAGGCCAGTCCCACCGGTCTGCGCATTGCGCGACGGATCGCCGCGCCCGAACGGTTCGAACACCCGTTCCAGCATGTCGTCCGGCAGGCCCGGTCCGCGATCCGACACGGTCACCACCGCATCGCCGCCGTCGCGCATCACCGCTACGTCCGCAGCGCCCGCATGCCGTACCGCATTGTCGACCAGGTTCTGCACCAGCCGCTGGATCGACAGCGCATCCGCCGCGACGGTCACCGGCACCATGGCCGACAGCGTCACCGCACGCCCCACCTCGCGCTCCCCCGCCACCAGCGCGGACAGCAGCGTATCGAGCGCGACCGGATGGCGGTCCTCCCGCCCGGTGCCGTCCCGCACGAACCCGATCGTCGCCGATATCATCGCACGCATCTGGTCGATATCGGCCTGCACCTTGTCACGCACCGCATCGGGCGCCCCCTCGATCCGGAACGCCACGCGGGCCAGCGGCGTGCGCAGGTCGTGCGCGATCGCCCCGATCATCGCCGTGCGTTCCGCCAGATGCCGCCCCATCCGGTCCTGCATATGGTTGATCGCCTGCGCCGCGATCCGCAGTTCGGCCGGCCCTTCCTGCGCGATCCGCGGGGCGTGCGGGTCCGCCCCCATCCGATCGGCGGCATCCGCGAACCGCCGGATCGGACGCGTCAGCCGCCGCGCGAAGAACCAGACGAACGGCAGCAGCAGGACCGCCGACAGCCCGAACCACAGCGCGCTGCGTTTCTGCCAGGCGCCGATCAGTGGCCGCGGCGGGGTTTCTACCACGCGCCAGCCCCGCGCCGTCTCGACCCCGGCGACCACGGTGTTGAAGAAGATCGGCTCCCCCCGGCGCAGGGGCACGCTCTGCTGCGCGCCGCGCGGAAACACCGGCGATCCGCTGCGCTGGTCGGGTTCGTAATAGAAGCGCACCCGCGCCACCGGAACGGACAGCCGCTCCGCCAGCCGGCGGGTAAGGGCCGCATCCTCGACCATCGCCGCCCCGGGCATCGGCGGCACCCGCGACCGGCCGGCGCGCAGGCCACGGTCGCGGTGCCCCGTGTCGCGGACACCGGCCAGCGCATCGGCCACGTCGGACAGCCGGTTATAGTCGGGCCGCGGCGGGCGAAGCGACAGGAACAGCCCGACCGACACCGCCTGCGCCACCATCAGGCTGGCCAGCACCAGCAGCAGCGTCTGCCAGAAGATCGGCAGACCGCGGCGCGGCCGTTCGCGCACGTCCCCGGCACTCATGGCCGGACCGGCAGCAGGAACAGATAGCCCTCGTTGCGCACCGTGCGGATCGGATCGTCGGGCGCCATCTTCTTGCGCAGCCGGCTGATCGTCACGTCGATCGCGCGGTCGTACACGTCGCTGTCGATTCCGCGCCCGCGTTCGATCAGCTGATCGCGGGTCAGCACCTGCTGCGGCCGGTCAAGGAACACGCTCAGCGTGCGGAACTCGGCGTCGGTCAGCGCCACCGGCGGCACGCCCGTCCGTTCCAGCGCGCGCTGCATTACGTCCAGCGTCCACATGCCGAACCGCCGTTCCGGTCCACCGCGCGCCACCCCGTCCTGCCGCCGGCGCAGCACGGCCCGGATGCGCGCCAGCAGTTCGCGCGGATTGCACGGCTTCGCCAGATAATCGTCCGCGCCCACTTCCAGCCCGATGATCCGGTCGGTATCGTCGCCCATCGCGGACAGCATGATGACCCCCGGTCCGCCGGGCTCGCGCAACCGGCGAAGAATGGACAGCCCGTCCTCCCCCGGCATCATCAGGTCCAGCACGACCAGGTCGGCCCGGTGCGCGGCCAGCCGGGCGTCCATCTCCACGCCGCCTGCCGCGCTGTCGACGGTCATGCCGTTCGCCTCCAGGAACCCGGCGACCAGCTCGCGCAGTTCGGCGTCGTCATCCACCACCAGGATGCGCGGCCGCTGCTCGCTCACCGCCGTACCCGTTTGGCGCGGGCCGCGCATGTCGCCAGCATCAGCGCCTGGGGCGTCGCCGGCAGGTCCGCCAGCGCAAGCGCGGCCCGCCCCCGCGCGATGCCGACGAACAGCTTGCCTGCGGCGTTCGATAGTTCGGCCCGCGTCGTCGCGCGGTTCAGGTCGATGTCCGCCGCCGCAATCGGGTTCGGCACGTTCGCCAACGCATAGCGCGCGCCACCGACCGGCGTGCCATAGGGCGTGCCCCGCGCCGACCGACGATCCGGCGGCCCGTCGCGGTAGGTGCTGATGTCCGGCACGCCGCGTTCATACGTCGCCAATTCGTCGGGAATGATTTCCCCGTTGCCGTCCGTATCGACCGTCGCGAAGAACCGCACGGCGTCCGCGCGCACCTCAGCCGGCGTCAGCCGCCCGTCCCGATCGCGGTCGGCCTGCGCGAACCAGCCCGCAACCGGCGGCGGCGCGGCCGGATCGGCATGAAACGGCTCGCCCGCCGGGGACAGGAAAGTCTGCACCCGGATACGGCAGGGATCGGGACCGCGCGGCGCGCCCTGCGCCGCCCCACCCAGCCCGACCGCCAGAACGCCCATGCCGATGGCAATGCCGGCCCCGCGCACGCGCCCGTCGGGTCTGGGCACGGCGTGGACGGTTCGGCAAATGGTCATGGCACCCCTTCCAGGCTGGATCGACGTCCAAGTCGGTATCGCTCGCCTCCGACAAGACAGAGCATCCGCTCGCTCCCCCGTCATCCTGACGAGAGTCAGGGCCCATCATCCCTGCGGCCGTAGCTGGCCCCGGACGGAGTGTTAACCAACCCGGCCCCAAGTCAGACAGGACGGCCCTGTCCTTCCGACGTGATCGCGACCCGGGTCTAGCATGCTTTCGTGACCCGATGTTTCAACCCTGCAATACCAAATCGAAACCGCCGCCCCGGCTCAGTAATTCTTCGAATAGCGCAGGCTGACGTTCGATCCGCCGAACGACCCGGTCGAACTCAGGATGCTCAGCGTCTTGGACAGGGCGATCTGCAGCTGCGTGGCGGTGAAACCGCGCGCGTCGGTGATGACCTCCACATAGATATCGTTGGAGATATACTGCCCTGCGGCCAGCGCCGTCCCGCGGCCGGCGGTCTTGTCCGCCCCCAGAATCCGCAACCGGTCGATGCCCGTGGCGGACCGCAGCTTGCCCAGCGGGTTCAGCCCGCCCCCACCCGATCCGCGCAGCGAATTGAGCGCGGCGGCCAGCTGGATCGCCTGCGTCGGCGACAGCGACGTGACCGAACTGCCGAACAGCAGGCGCGACAGTACCTCGTCCTGCGGCAGCGCAGGGGTGGAGGTGAACGTCACCTGCGGGTTCTGGGCTCGCCCACCGATGTTGATGATCGCCGTCACCCCATCGACCGTCGTCGTCGCGCTGATGTCCAGTTCCGGATCGGTCACCGTGCCGCCGTTGAACGTCACGTTGCCGCGCGAAATCTCGAACCGCCGGCCGGAGAAGGAATAGGTGCCGCGCACCACTTCCAGCTTGCCGACGACGCGCGGATCGGTCGCCGTACCGCGCACGCGCAGATCGGTCCGCCATTCCGCTTCCAGCCCCATGCCGGACACGAAGATGCGGTTGTCGGCCCGTACCCGGATATCGAGCTTCCAGTTGGACGGAACGGCACTCGCCTCGGTCGCCGCCACTGGCGGCGCATTACGCCGCCGGACACCTTCCAGCACAGCCACTTCGGACGCACCCTGATACACGATCTGGTATCGCACCTCCGGCAACGTCAGGTCGCCTTCGATCAGCGCGCCGGTCTGCGGCCCGTTCCGCACGCGCACCGTGCCCGACACGGTCGCGCCCAGCGCGTCGCTGCGCGCCAGTTGCGCCCGCGCCAGCGTCGCGCGCAGGTCGATCGGGAAACCGCCTGCTGCATCCAGCCCCACCGTGCCGCTGGCCGTCAGGTTGCCCGTACCGGCCCTGGCGGTCAGGCTGTTCAGCACGAACCGCGACTGGGTGAACCGCCCGTCGACCGCGATGGTCGACAGGACCGTGCCGTAGGTCTCGTTCTCATAGCGCAGCGCGTTGGCGCGCACGACGCCGGTCAGCGTCGGCTGATCGACCCGCCCGCCGAAATCGGCCGCGATCGCCACTGGCCCGGACACGGTCTGCCCGGCGATCCCGGTCAGCGTCCACAACACCTCCGCCGGGCCGCTGTAACGCACCCCGCCGGACAGCGGCGCGGACAGCAGCCGTTCGGTCCAGCTTTCCGGCCCGATCGACAACGGCGCCAGCCGCGCCTGCAATCGCCCGACGACCGCGCCGCCGCGCCGCACGATCGCGGCGGCCGACCCGCCGGCATCCGACAATCGGACCAGCGTTGCAATGTTGACGGGGTCGCTGATCGTCAGCGCGCCCGTCCGCGTGAAGTTCGCGATATCGACGCGTGCATTCAGCGTCGGCACGCCGGCATCGCCGATATAGTCCACCACGCCGGTCGCCTTGCCGCCCAGCCCAAGCCCCGGCGCGAACGCGCGCAGGATCGACAGATCCAGATTGCTCAACCGCGCCCGGCCGCGAATCAGGTCGCCATAGCTGCCCTCAACGACCACCTGGCCCTGCGGCAGTACGATCGTGGCGGGGGCCAGCATCCAGCCGGCCGCCGTCTTGCGCACGGTGGCGGGGGCCGCCAGCCGGAACGGGATGCCGTTGGCCGTCCCGCGCGCATTGGCGCGGATGACGTCGGGCGACAGCGCCGCCTGCATCGCGATGTCGAACGGCACGCCGCTGGTGCCCTTCGCAACGAGCGCCAGCGTACCGCGCCCGCCACGATAATCGACCCGGCCCTGCGCCCGGTCGACGGTCAGGCTGCCCTGCCGCACGCCGGTCAGCGCGAACCGCCCGTTCACCGCCGGCGCATCGGGATAGACGATCACCGATCCGCGGATCGTGCCGCCCGCGATCGTGATCGGCACGTCGCCCGGAATGCGGGCATTGCGCGCGGTCACGTCGACGTCGGCGCGCTGATGGCGCCCCGCCGCCGACAGCCGCACCGTCCCGTTCAACCCGGAGCCATTCAGGGTAAGCAGCCCGGCATACGGTCCCGCAGTGGTCGGCCGCACCGTGCCGCGCACGTCGATCCCGGCGAACCGCGCATTGCGGATGTCGTAGGACGTGCCCCCGGCACCCATGCGGATCAAAACGTCCGCGGCAAAGGGGCCATAGGCCGAATTACCGGTTGCGTTCACCTGATACCCGCCGGCCACCGCGACGACGTCCACCTGCACGCCGGTCAGCGGGATGCCGACATTCGGCCGCGTGGCCAGCACGCGGATGCGCGGGGCCGTGGCGGTACCGGCGACGATGACCGAAACCGGCCCGTAATCGGCGGAGACACCGGCGGCCCGGAACGCGATCGTCCCGTCGCTGCGATAGGATCCCTCGCCACTGGTGATGCGGAACTTGCGCGCGGTCATCCGGACGTTGCGGAACGTCGCAATGCCGTTCTCGCCATAACCGACGTCGGCGGTGATCGTCGCCGGCCCGCCCAGCGCCTCGCGCACCGACGCATTGTCGATCCGCTGCGTCGTCACGCGCACCTTGCCGCGAATGCCATATGTCCCGTCCGCGCCCGCCACGACATTGGCGTCGGTGACCAGGTTGATCCGGCCAAGCCCGTCGATCTGATAATCGTTCACCCGGCCCTTCAGCGCGCCGGTGTACCGCCCGGCCGCGATGTCCGCGACGACGATCGCGGTCGCATCGATCCGGTCCGACCGCAGTTTCAGATTGTCGGACAGCAACCGCCCCTTGGCATAGGCCAAGTCGCCATCGACGCGCAGGCCGGTCAGCAACCCGCCCGCCGCCGCGTTCAACCCCGCCACGCGCCGCGCGGTGGCATGCAGCGGGATCAGGATGCGGTCGGCATCGATCGTCGCGCGACCCTGTGCCAGCAATCCCTCCACGCCCGTATCACCGAACCCGATCGCCGCCGCCGTCACGCGGTACTGCACGGTCGGCGTCGCGAACGGCCCGTCGATCGCGGCGGACAGCCGCACGTCGCGCCCGCGCACGTTCGGCGCGATCGCGCCCGGTCGCAGCAGCCGCCCGTCGATCCGCAGATTGCCCAGGCGGCTGGTCCCCAAATCGACGCGACCCTGCCCATCGACCGCCAGCGCGGCGGACCGCACGGCAAAGCGCGTGTCGACGATCCGCTTGTCGAACGTCGCCATCATGTCGATGTCGGTCGCCGGCTCCACCAGCCGCGCGGCCGGCCCGGTCAGCATCAGGCCCGGCTGCGTCCGCCCCTTCGCCCGGAACGCGCCGTTCCGGCCCAGGATGTTCAGCGCCGCGATCGACCGTCCGCCAATCGTCGCCACCGCGCGCCCGCGCCAGTTGGCCCAGTCGCCGCGTCCGCCGACGTCCAGCGTCAACGGCTTGCCCAGCCCGGCATAGCTGTCGACCAGCCCCCCGGCCGGCGCGCGCAAACGCGCGCCCACCAGCAGACGGTTCGCCGCCGGCACCGCGTCCAGCACCAGCGCCAGCCGGTCGCCGCCCACGGTCCCCGGTTCGCGCAACGCGCCGGCATCCAGGTTCAGCCGCGCGCGCCCGTCGGCGATGTCCGCGGATCCCGCCAGCCGCACGATGCTGCGCTTGCCGGTCACCGGGGCCTCCAGCACCAGCCGGTCGACCGCCAGCCGCCCGATGGCCAGATCGATATCCGGCAGGATCGGCGCGTCCGGATCGGCCGGCACTTCCTTCAGTTCCGGCAGGCGCGACAGCGTGACGAGCGGCGCGTCAAGGCTGCGCACGTCGATCTTGCTGTGCAGATATTCGAACGGCCGCCAGTCGAGCGCCACCGTGGGTGCCCGCGCGAACACGCCGCGCGGATCGCTGATCGTCAGGTCGCGGATCGTCAGCTTGCCATAGAGCGAACCGTCCAGCCGCCCGACGCCGATGCGCAGCCCGGACGCGGTCTCG
This sequence comes from Sphingomonas montana, assembly GCF_001956315.1. Lineage (GTDB taxonomy): Bacteria > Pseudomonadota > Alphaproteobacteria > Sphingomonadales > Sphingomonadaceae > Sphingomonas_R > Sphingomonas_R montana. Next base: position 27,892 of record NZ_MOLY01000037.1, read on the forward strand.
TACCCGTCCAGCTGCCCGCGCACGAAGTTCCGCCCCGGCGCGCTGTTCAGCCCCAGGACGAGCAGCAGCAGAAGCGCCACCAGCACGGCAACGACGATGGCCACCCATTTGACGATCCGCAGTGCCATCAGAATGCCTGCCCGATCGAGATATACAGGGCGATCTTGCTTTCGCCGCGTCGCCGCCCGATCGGCGTCGCCACATCGAGCCGCAGCGGACCGAAATTGGTATAATAGCGCCCGCCGATCCCCGCGCCGTAGCGCAGGCCGGACAGCGACGGGGTCGACCCCTCGCCCACGCGGCCCGCATCCACGAACGGCACGACGCCGAAATTGCCGAACCGGTATCGCGCCTCGATCGCGAATTCGGTCAGCGACCGGCCGCCGATCGGATCGTTGCTGGGATCCTTCGGCCCCAGCTGCTGATAGCCGAACCCGCGCACCGAACCGCCGCCGCCGGCGTAAAGCCGCCGCGACGGGGCCAGATCGTCGCGCGACACGCCGATGATCGACCCGGCCCGCGCCCGCGCCGCCACCACGATGCTCTTGCCGAACGGGACATAGCTGCTGCCCTCGACCAGGAACCGGCCATAGGTGTCGACCGCGCCCTGCAATGATGCCTCCGGGCTGACCCGTGCGGTCAGGCGGTATCCGCGCGTCGGGTCGAGCAGGCTGTCCGACCGGTCGTAGCTCAACTGCATCGGTAGCGCGCCGATCAGGTACGTCGCGCGGGTCCGCGCCGCGTCGCCCGGGTCGAACCGGCTTTCGTTGGTGCCGATCACTTCGGCGCCCACCGAATAGGTCCAGCGCTTCTGCCACAGCGGCGTCGACTGGCGCGACAGGCCGACCGACACGTTCACCGTCCGCGCGCTATACGCGTCGAAATCCTGGCGTGCGGCCCCGATCGACGCCTGGAACGTCCGGTCGCGCTGTCCGGCGTTCGATCGGCGGAACGTGGCGCTGGCGCCCTGCTGCTGCGTGCCGGCAACCACGTCGGTGATCAGCGCACCTTCGTCGGGGAACAGGTTGCGGTGCGTCCAGCTGCCCGTCACCTTGATGCCTTCTCCGGTGCCGTACCCGCCGCTGCCGGACAGCGACCGCGCCGGCCCCTTGCTCTGGTCCACGCGCAGATCGACGATCTCGCTGCCGTCCGCCGCAATCCGCCCGGTCCGCACGGGCTGCACCGCCACCGTCGAGAACAGGCTGGTCGCGATCAGCGCCTGGCGCAGGTCGTCCACCCGCCGGCTGTCGTAGATCTCGCCCGCGTCGAACCGCGCGAGCAGCGCGATATGGTCCGTCCCGAACACCGGGTCGCCCGCCGCCTGGAACCCCCCGAAGCTCGACCGCGGTCCCGCCGTGATCGGCAACGTGTAGGCGCCGACCGGCGCGCGGTCGTCCAGCACGATGTCGCGCGCGCCAACCTCTACGAAGGGATACCCCTGTTCCGGCAGGCGCAGCGCCACATTGGCCTCGCCCGTCAGGATATCCGTCGCCACAATCGGCTGACCGGTGCGCAGCCCCAGTGCCGACCGTGCCAGCACGGTCGGCGAAGGTTCCGCCCCCGTCACCGCGATGGTGCCCAGCGTGTAACGCGCGCCCGGAGTCGCCACGATCGCGACCTTCGCCTCGCCCTGTGCGGCGGGGGCCGGATCTACGGTCGCGGTCGCGATCCCGTCGTAAAAGCCTTCGGATTTCAGGATGCGTTCGACCAGCGCGACATCCTCGTCCGCGCGCGCGGTGATCTGCGCGGCGTTCGCCGCCTTGCGCCCGTCCTTCAGCAACGCCGACAGCGGCTTGAACCGGTCGTACAGGCCGAACTGCTCCAGCCCGGTCACCGTCACGGCATAGCGGATCGGCGGCAGTTCCGCGTCCGCCGCGGCACCCGGCGCGGCCGGCGGCGGCACGACGGACGCCGCGGCCAGCGGCGGCAGGGGCGCGGTCAGTTCCGGGTCCGGCGCGGTCGTGCCGGGAATGACCGGCACGGCGGCCGATGTTGCGGGGACCGGCGCGGCATCCGGCGCGGCTACGCTGTCCAGCGACGGCAGGGCGGCATCGAACTGGCTGTCGTCGAGCGGTATTGCCGGATCGGCCGTGGATGTGGGCGTGACGGCGACCGGTGCGACCACCTGCGCGGCGGCCATGCCGGCCAGCGCGAGCATGCTGGCACCGAACATCGCCCGAACCGGGACCGCATAACCGCACCGCTGCAAACGTCTTCTCCACCAACGCCGACAGTCGAGCGCGAACCGCGCGACCATGGCCAAGCGGACCGCCCCCCGCAACCCCGCTTGGGGTTAACGCCCCGCTTTGCTGGTCCGGCTGCGGCAGCGATGCACCACCCGGCCACATCCGCCTTCCGGCTACTGATCGCCATTTTCGCTTCATCCCGGCCTGCGACGGGATAATAATGCCTGACACTGGTGCTCGTAGTGTGGTGGCAAACTGGCCGAAGGGCATGAGAACGCCGCGGGACCAAAGGGTCCCGCGGCGTTCTCATGCCGATCATCACATGCGAACAGGCCGGTCAGTCGAGCAGCTTGTCAATCGTGATCGGCAGCGATCGGACGCGCTTGCCGGTGGCGTGGAAGATGGCGTTCCCGATCGCCGCGGCCGTGCCCACGATCCCGATCTCGCCCAGCCCCTTGATGCCCAGCGGCGACACCTCCGGGTCCGGTTCGTCGACGAATATCACCTCGATATCCTGCACGTCGGCGTGCGCAGGGATGTGATACTCGGCGAAATTATGGTTCATGAACCGCCCGATCCGGTGATCGGCCAACGTTTCTTCGTGCAATGCCATGCCGATGCCCATCACCACGCCGCCCAGGATCTGGCTGCGCGCCGTCTTCGGGTTGACGATCCGGCCAGCTGCGACCGCGCAGACGATGCGCGTCACGCGCACCACGCCCAGCTCTTCGTCCACCTTCACTTCGGCGAACACCGCGCTGTGCGTGTTCTTGGCCTTCTTCTTCATGCCAACCATCTCGGCGATCGACTCCAGTGGCCCCGGTGCCGCCGCCTCGGTCGCCACGATCTCCGACAAACCAGCGGCAGTCATCGCCTCACCATAACCGACCGACTTCGACGGATCGGCCGCCAGGATCATGCGGCCATCCTCGAACCGCAGTGCGTCCACCGCCGCACCACCCAGCGGATTGCCGTCCACCTTGGCCGCCGCCTTGGCCAGCTTCACGCGCACCGCATCGCACGCCACCTGCACCGCGGCCCCGGTCGATGCCGCCGTCCAACTGCCACCCTCGATCGGCGACGGCGGCAGGTCGCTGTCGCCCAGCACGGCAGTCACCTGCTCGGCCGGTAGGCCCAGCGCGCCCGCCGCGACCTGCGTCATGACCGTATAGGTGCCGGTGCCGATATCGGACCCGGCGGTCGCCACCTCCAGATGCCCGTTGGCGGTCAGCCGCGCGCGGACCGACGTCTTCTGGAACATCGCGTCCCAGATGCCCGTCGCAACGCCCCAGCCGACCAGTTCGGTCCCGTCCCGCATCGACCGTGGCGCGCGCCCGCGATCCGCCCAGCCGAACGCTTCCGCGCCCTCCCGATAGGCCTCGCGCAACGCCTTCGACGTGTACGGGATGTCGTTCATCTCGTCGCGGTCGCTATAGTTGGTCAGCCGCATGGCGAGCGGATCGACGCCCGTCTCGTACGCCATTTCGTCCAGCGCCATTTCGAACAGCGTCATGCCGGTCGCCGCCCCCGGCGCACGCATGTCGCCTGGCGTGTAGGTATCGATCGCGGTGATCGCCCAGTCCATCGTCGCGTTGTCGCAACGATAGGCCTGGCCACCCCAGTTTGCGATCGGCTCCATATAATCCTCGAACCGCGACGTCGGCGTCACCGCCTTCGAATAGATCGACTGCAACGCGCCGTCGTCGTTCGCGCCCAGCCGGATCGTGTGGCGACATTCGGACCGGTGCGTGAACGAGAACATCTGCTGCCGCGTCAGCACGACCCGCACCGACCGCTCCAGCATCTTGGCGGCCAGCGTCGCCAGATACACCTGATATTGCGGCCGCAGGCCGGACCCGAACCCGCCGCCCACATAGGGGTTCATCACCCGCACATTCTTCTTCGCGAAACCGAACACGCCGACCAGATAGGCCTGCACATTCTGCGACCCCTGAGTCTTGTCGTACACGGTGATGCGCCCGTCGCCGTGCCACTGTACGGTCGTCGCATGCATCTCCATCGGGTTGTGATGCTCTGTCCCAATATAATAGGACACGTCGACCTTGTTCGATGCGGCCGCGAACGCCGCTGCCTCGTCGCCGCGGTTCGTCGGCTCGACGAACGTGTCGCGGGTCTTCTTTGGCTTATACTCGGGCGACCGTTCGAAATCGGTCTGATGCGGCTCGACCGCATATTCCGCCTGCACCAGGCTCGCCCCATGGCGGGCATCCTCGAACGTGCGCGCAACGACCAGTGCGATCGGCTGCCCGCTGTACAGGATTTCGGCGTCGTAAAAGGCGCGGAACGGCGAACCCGGCGGTGCCACCTGATCCTGATACGCCTTGTCGAACCAGGCGATATGCGGGCGGTTCAGATGGCTCACCACCTCCACCACGCCGGGCGCGGCACGTGCAGCATCCGTATGCAGCTTCGTGATACGCCCCTTGGCGATCGCGCCGGACACCACCACGCCGTACAGCAGGTCGGCGACCGGATGTTCGGCGGCATAGCGCGCGCCGCCGGTCACCTTCATCTTGCCGTCCACGCGGCTCAGTGGGGAACCGATACCGATCGGCGCGTCATCATATTTCGTTGCCATATCTTCTCTCCCGCTTACGCGACGCGCTTGTCGATCTGCGACTGCGGCGTACCGTCCGCCGCCTGACGGCAGGCCCGCACGATCGCGCGCCGCGCCAGCCCGATCTTGAAATCATTCGAACCTTGCCCCTGCGCGCCTTCCAGCAACGCATGCGCCGCAGCCAGGAACGCCGACTGCGACGGCACTTCGCCGACCAGCAACCCTTCGGCGGTCTTCGACCGCCACGGCTTGTGCGCCACGCCGCCCAGAGCGATCCGCGCTTCCGCGATACGCCCGTCCTCGATCCGCATCACCACCGCGACCGACACCAGTGCAAAGGCGTAGGACAACCGGTCACGCAGCTTCAGATAGGTGTAGTGACCGGAGAAATCCTCGTCCGGCAGGTCGATCGAGGTCACCAGTTCGCCCGGTTTCAGCATGTTGTCGCGCGACGGGTCCTCCCCCGGCAACCGGTGATAATCGCCGAACGGGATCGCCCGGTCGCCCAGCGGCCCGGTGACGTTCACCGTCGCGTTCAGCACCGCCAGCGCAACGCACATGTCCGACGGGTGCGTTGCGATGCACGCCGGACTGGTCCCCAGGATCGCGTTCACCCGGTTCACGCCGCCGATCGCCGAACATCCGGTGCCGGGCTCGCGCTTGTTGCACGCGGTCGTGTTGTCGTAGAAATACAGGCACCGCGTTCGCTGGTTCAGATTGCCGCCTGCCGTCGCGACATTGCGCAACTGCGGGCTTGCCCCGGCCAGGATCGCACTTGCCAGCACCGGATATTGCGCCTCGACCCGCGCATCCCACGCGGTGTCGCTGTTCGTGGCCAACGCACCGATCCGCAGGCCGCCATCCTGCGCCTCGATCGCGTGCAGCGGCAGCCGGTTGATGTCGACCACCCGCACCGGCCGCTCGACATTCTCCTTCATCAGGTCGACCAGGTTGCTGCCCCCGGCCAGGAACCGGACACCGCGCGCATTGCCGTCGCGCACCGCTTCCGCCACGTCGGACGGGCGGTCGTAACCGAACCGGATCATCGGGCGTCCTCCCGGTCCTGCACCGCTTCGATCGCATCGGCGATGTTGGTATAGGCGCCGCAGCGGCACAGGTTGCCGCTCATATTCTCGCGTATCCCTTCGCGCCCTTCGGCCCTGCCCTCGCGCAGCATCCCGATCGCCGAACAGATCTGACCGGGGGTGCAATAGCCGCACTGGAACGCGTCATGATCGATGAACGCCTGCTGCATCGGATGCAGCGTATCGCCCGTCGACAACCCCTCGATCGTCTGCACGTCCGCCCCGTCGCGCACCACCGCCAGCGTCAGGCAGCTGTTCACGCGCTTCCCGTCGACCAGCACGGTGCAGGCGCCGCACTGCCCATGGTCGCAGCCTTTCTTGGTGCCCGTCAGGTCCAGCCGATCACGCAACAGGTCGAGCAGCGTCACCCAGGGCGGGATCGAGAAATGCTCGGCCCTGCCGTTGACGGTCAGGTCGATGGAAATCAGCCGTTCGGTGGAGTTGGCTTGCGGATCGGCAAGGGTGGTGGTCAATTCGGCCTCCGGCGTCGTCATCTTGGGATATTTCGGTCAGCGGGCGGGGACCGCTTTCGTTCCCCCGCCGCTACCGTACCAACACGATTTGACGCACGGCCATCGACAGCCTGACTGGCGAGCGCGTAAAGCGCCGCGGTGGACACAGCCGCCCTATCCCGCGCACCGGCATGGCCCGGCGACACGCCCCCGCCCGCACCGGGCGTGTCCGCATGACCGCCCCGAACCGCGTCCTGGTGGTCGATGACGAACCCGCGATCCGCCGGCTGCTGCGCACCGCACTGGAACGTGTGGGTCATGCCGTGTCGGAGGCCGGCGATGCCGCCACTGCGCTCGCCGTGTTGGCCACGGATCGGCCGCAGGTCGTTCTGCTCGACCTGGGACTGCCCGATCGCGACGGGTTGGAACTCATACCGGTCCTGCGCGCGCGATCGGACGCCACGATCCTCGTCGTCTCGGCCCGCGACGCGACCGATCTGAAAGTCGCCGCGCTCGATCTGGGCGCCGCGGACTATATCACCAAGCCGTTCGATACCGACGAACTGCTCGCCCGCGTCCGCGCCGCACTGCGTCACCGGCTCGTCGCCGGTGGCGGGCGGACGAGCGTCCGGGCCGGCGCGCTGCTGCTCGACCTGCTCGACCGCCGCGTCCTGCGCGACGATAAGATCGTCCACCTGACGCCGAAGGAATATGAGGTTCTCGCCGAACTCGCGCGCTATCCCGGCCGCGTGGTAACGCACGCCCATCTGCTGCGGACCGTGTGGCCGCACGATACGGACGGCCAGGTCGGCTATCTGCGCGTCGTCGTCCGCAACCTGCGCGGCAAGCTGGAACCCGACCCCGCCGCGCCGACCCTCATCGTCAACGAACTGGGCGTCGGTTACCGCCTGATGGGCGCGGATTAGAATGTCGCAACATTAGCCCCGTCCGTTTCCCCGGTTCCGTTTGGTTCGAGCCTGTCGAGAACCCGGCGCGAGGTTCTCGACAAGCTCGAACCAAACGGGGCTGGGACCGAATAAATCCATTAACTCCGGTCGCGACTTGGATCCTGCTGGAACGGTGAGGGCAAACCTCACTCCGAGACAAAAAAGGCCCCGCCACCCATCAGGATAGCGGGGCCTTCTTCAGACGAAGCGGATCAGTTGGCGGTGCTGGTCCGGATCGTGCCGTTCAGGCCCGACGGGAAGAACCCGCCGGACGAGGCGGCGGCGCGCGTCAGATAGACGATGTTGAGCACCTGACCCGTCGTCCGGCTGAATGCCAGACCATTCGCATCGGTCGGCACGATGTTCGATGCCGTGCCGATCGCGCGGATGCCCTGGTCGATGTCGGTCGCACCGTCCAGGCTGTCCCGCGCGTTCGAGATCGACTCGGTCGCGGCAATCAACGACGGCGTCGCAAGCCCCTTGCGGTACAGGACCGTACGGATCAGGCCCGCATGATAGGCCTCTGCCGCCAGGATGCCGGCCGCTGCTTCGGTGAACGTCTTGTTGGAAATCAGCGATGCCGCGCCCTTGTAGGCGGACACGCCGACATCTTCGAAGATGAACGCGCCGAGCAGAAAATTCTCGTCGGTGGCATAGGGATCGAACAGCGAACCTGCACCGGTGATGAGGCCGGCGGCACGCGCCGCGGACGAGAACGCGCCGGTCGCGCTTGCCGAGATATCGAGCGCCGGCTGACCGACGGTGGCCGTACCGATCACGCTGCGCAGGAAACGCACATGGTTGATCTCGTCCTGCGCGATTTCCAACGCATAGGCGGCGACGAGCGGATCGGTGAACGTCACCTTCCGGCCGCCGGTCACGACGCCGGTGCCGCCAATGCCGCCGGTCAGGCTGGCGTCCAGCCCGGTGCCGAAGGCGGCGTAGGAGTAGAACTGCGCCTCCAGATATTCCAGGTTCAACGCGAAGTTCAGGATGTCCTGATCCGGAACCGTCGCACCGACGGGGGCCGGGGTCGGCGTCGGGGTTGGCGTACCGGCCGGGTTGCTGCTGCCACCGCACGCGCTCAGCAGCGATGCGCCACCGAGCACGACGGCGGCACTGCCCGCCATCTTGAAGAATTCACGGCGTTCGCCGCGCCGCTTGACCCGCAGATCCAGGGCCTCGATCATCTTTTCGCTATTCATCGGACTATCTCCGCAAGATATGTTGCAACAGGTCTGCGGATCAGCTCGCAGCGCTCGTTCGGATGGTGCCGTTGACACCTGCGGGGAAGAAACCGCCGCTGCCGACCGCTGCTCTGTTCAGGTAGACGATGTTGAGGACCTGACCGGCGCTCCGGCTGTACGCCAGCCCGTTCGTGTCGAGCGGCACGATGTTGGACGCTCCGTTGATCGGGGCCACGCCTTGATCGAGGTCGCTCGACCCGTCCAGGCTGTCGCGCGCGTTGGAAATCGCCTCGGTCGCGTTGATGAGCGACGGGGTCTGAATGCCCTTGGCATACAGGGTCGTGCGCACGATCGCGGCATGATAGGCCTCGACCGCCAGAATGCCTGCGGCGGCATCGAGGAACACGGCGCTGGTCAGCAGCGGCGATGCTCCCTTATATGCCGTCACGCCGACATCTTCGAAGATATAGGCGCCGAGCAGGAAATTCTCGTCCGACGCATAGGGATCGAACGACTGGCCCGCGCCGATCAGGCCGGCGGCGCGTGCCGCGGACGAGAATGCGCCGTTCGGCGTCGCGCCGATATCGATCGCCGGCTGTGAAACAGCCGCGGTGCCGAGCGCGGTACGCAGGAAATTCACATGCGCGATTTCATCAGCGGTGATTTCGCGGGCATATTGCGCGACGAGCGGATCGGTGAACTGCACCTGCCGACCGCCGGTCACGGCACCCGGCGTACCCGTACCGGTCAACGACGATGCCGGCAGTCCCGCCCCGGTCGCGGCGAAGGAGTAGAATTGCGCTTCCAGATATTCCAGGTTCAGCGCGAAGTTCAGGATGTCCGCATCGGTGATCGCGGTCTGGGCCTGCGCCTCGACGGCCATCGCGCCTGCGGTGAGGCCGCCGACGATCTTGCCGGCACCTGCCATGGCCTTGAAGAAATCCCGACGCTCGTTGCGCCGTGACACCCTGGCATCCAGGGCGTCCATCATCAGACTCTCTTCAGTCATCGCAAACCTCCTCCTTTAATTCTCCCTCAAATACGCACGCCTGGACGGGCCGGTTGCAGCGGCCGCACCATTATTACTGAACAGAAATACCGTAAAAGCCGAACCGACCGCGCACCCGGCTGACGGCGCAATGATCCGGTTGCCGCAACTATCGGCAATCGCACGAAAAAAGGGGCCGGCACCGTGCCGACCCCTTTCCCTGCGTCCGGATGATTATATTCGGCCGATCCTGGCGTCGAACGCCGGCCCGGCGATCAGCAACGACGGCCGTCGGACTTGTCCACCGCACGACCGGCGAGTGCGCCGACGCCTGCACCCAGGATCGTGCCCAGCGTCCGGTCGCCACGACCGGCAACCTGGTTGCCCAGCAGTCCGCCCGCGATCCCGCCGATCGCCAGCCCGCCATTGCCCTTGTCGTAGCACCGCTGGTTCCCGCGATAGCCGTTGTTGCCATAACGATCGTTGCGATAGCCGTTGTTGCGGTAGCCGCGACCGTTCCGGCCGTAACGCCCGTCGCGGCGGTCGCGCCAGCCGACCTGCTGGAACCCGGACTGCCCGTCGTCATACCGGCTGTAGGCGGCCGGTGCCCAGTTCTGCGCCATGGCGGGCATCGGTGCGACAACGGCCACGGCGGTCAGCGACAAGGTGGCGGCGGTGAGAAACTTGGCGAACATGTCGATCTCCCTGTGTTCGATCTGCGAATGTCGTTCTGCACCGATTCGCATGTGGCATCGCTGAACGCGTTCGTTAGCGTTCGTTCAGCAAGCATCTTTCCACTTGGCGCGCCGCACCCCGCTTGGCATCACCCGCCGATGACAGCCGACCCCGCCCGCCCGCTTGCCCGGTTCGCCGGGGCACGCCCCCCTGCCCCCGCCTGGTACGACGCGGCACTGGCGGATCTTCCGGAAACCGGCCGGGTCACGGTGGATGGCGCGGGCATCGAATGGCGCGCCTGGGGACCGCGCGGCGCACCGGGCCTGCTGCTTGTCCATGGTGGCTGGGCGCATGCCGGCTGGTGGGCGCACGTCGCACCGCTGCTGGCGCGCGACCGCCGGGTCGCCGCGCTCTCGCTGTCCGGCATGGGCGGGTCGGACTGGCGCGCGGCCTATGCGATCGACGGCTTCGCCGGCGAACTGCGCGCGGTCGTGTGTGCGGCCGGGCTGGACCTCGCCGGTCCACCCATGCTGGTCGGGCACAGCTTCGGCTGCGCGCCCGTCGTGGCGGCGCTGGCCGATCCGGCCGGCTGGGCCGGCGGCGGCATATTGATCGACGGTTCGATCACGATGAAACCGGGCGATCGGCCACCTGTCCTGCGACGCAGCCGCCCGTTCGGCGATATCGCCGCCGCGCTGGCGCGGTTCCGGCTGATGCCGGACCAACCCTGCGAAAACCTGTTCATCGTCGATGGGATCGCGCGCGGATCGTTGACGCGCCGCGACGATGGCCTCGCCTGGTCGTTCGACCCGCTACTCTATGAGCGGTGCAGGTTGATCGACAGCCGCGCGACGGCTCTGGCAGTACGGACGCCGCTGGCCTTCGTCCGGGCCGAACATTCCACGATCGTATCGCGGGAAGCGTTTGAAAGTCTGAAAGCGGACCTGCCGGCGATGCGCACGGTCACCATCCCGCAATCGGGGCATCATGTGATGATCGATCAGCCGCTGGCCCTCGTCGCGGCGATCGACGCCCTGCTGGCGTGACCGGAGCCGCCGCCGCGCGGTGCGTCGGCGGCGGCCCCGCGTTCGATCAGGCGTTCAGCGCGTCGCGCACGGCCTTCGACGGCTGGAAGCTCAGCTTCCGCGACGCCGCGATTTCCATCGTTTCGCCGGTGCGGGGGTTGCGGCCTTCGCGGGCGGGACGGTCCTGGACCTTGAACTTGCCGAAACCGGGCAGCGAAACCTCGGTGCCGTCGGCCGCCGCGTCGGTGATCGCCTTGAAGACGCTTTCGACCACGGCCTTGGCCTGCGCCTTGGTCATGTCATGTTCGGTGGCAATGGCGTCCGCCAGGGCTGCGCTGTTCATGGGTGTCTTGCTCTCTTGTGGTGAATGAAGCGCGCGTCCTGCCAACCTTTGCCCGCGCTGTCACCCCTTGCACTAGGGGAAACTACTATGAAACCGCGGCTTTATCGACGGGTGGGGGCGCTCAGCGGCCCAGGCGGCGGCGGATCCGCGCCACCAGCCCGCCGCCCTTGGTCTTGGCGCCGCGCAACTCCAGCGCGCGGAACCGTTCGATCCGGCATTCGCCGCCGGACCGCACCTGCACGCTGTCGCGGTCGGCGCAGATCCGGCCGTCCGGCCCCGGACGAATGTAGAATCCGCGATAATAGTCCAGGTTCGGGCAATCATCCTCGAAATGCGCGCGCACCCGATCTCCACCGCGCAGCAGCAGGTCGACGCTGTCCTCCGCCACCACCGCGGCCACCGCCACCCGCTCCATCGCCACGCATTTGGGGCCGTGCCGCTCGCGCCACGGGCTCTTGCCCACCGGCACGGCACCTGCCGGCCGTGTGGGCACACGGATCGTTGTACTCTGGCGGATCATCGTGCGCGTCACGATCATCGGCGGGGCCGCATCGCGCGCCGGCGCGACCGCGGCGGCAATCAACAACGTCGCAGTCAAGATCATCACGTTTCTGTATCCGTCATGGCGTCAGCTTGTCCGACATATCGCTGAACGCCTCATGAACCTGGCGACCCTATCGGTTCTGTAATGCAATTGTACTATGGGACTGTGATGATCGTGCCACCCCCCGCCCTGCTGGCCGACCTTGCCGCGCTGCTCGGCCCGGCCGGTTATTCTGAGGATCCCGCGGTTGTCACGCCGTGGCTCACCGACTGGCGCGGCCGCTATCACGGCCGCACCGCCGCACTACTGTCGCCCGCGAATACGGAACAGGTCGCGGCCGTCGTCCGGCTGGTCGTCGCGCACCGCGTGCCGCTGGTCGCGCAGGGCGGCAACAGCGGCACCGTCGGCGGCGCGACCCCCCCGGCGGACGGATCGGCGCTGCTGCTGTCGCTGCGCCGGATGGCGCGGCCGCCGCGGATCGACCCGTCCGACGTCACGGCCACCGTCGACGCCGGCGTCATCCTGGCCGACCTGCACGACGCCGCCGCCGCGCAAGGCCTGCGCTTCCCGCTGTCGCTGGCCGCGCGCGGCTCCGCCACGATCGGCGGGCTGGTGTCCACCAACGCCGGCGGTATCCAGGTGCTGCGCTTCGGCACGATGCGCGGCCTGGTGCTGGGGCTGGAGGCGGTGCTGCCCGACGGGTCGGTCTTCCGCGGCCTGTCCAGCCTGCGCAAGGACAATCGCGGCTACGACCTGCGCCAGCTGCTGACCGGGGCCGAAGGGACGCTCGGCATCGTCACCGCCGCCACGCTGCGGCTCGTCCCCGCAATCGGCACGCGCGCCGTCGCGTGGGCCGCGGTGCCGGATCCGCATGCCGCACTCCGCCTGCTGCGCCGGCTCGATGCGGCGCTGGGCACTGCGGTCGAAAGTTTCGAGATCATGCCGGCCTCCGGCCTGGCGCTCGTTCTGCGCCACATCCCCGACACCCGCGCGCCCGTCGCAACGAAGGCGCCGTGGCACGTCCTGATCGAGGCGACCGCCCCCACCGGTGCCGCCGATCCCGCCGACGCGCTTGGCGCGGCACTCCAGTCCGCGCTTGCCGACGGGCTCATCGTCGACGCGGCGATCGCGCAGAACGAGACGCAGGCGGACGCTCTGTGGAAACTGCGCGAGACGTTGCCGGAGGCGGAACGGATCGACGGCCTCGCCGTAAAGCATGACATCGCCGTGCCGGTCTCCGCCATGCCGGGCTTCATCCTGGCCGCCACGGACGCGATCGAGGCGGCACATGCCGGCGCGCGCGTACTGGCGTTCGGGCATCTGGGCGACGGGAACGTCCATTTCAACGTGCGGGCGCCGGCCGGCACGGACGCCGCGGCCTGGTCCGCCGCCAACGGCGCGGTCGTGTCGCGCGACGTGCATGACCGCGTCATGGCCTGCGGTGGCACCATTTCGGCCGAACATGGCATCGGCCAGGCCAAGCTCGCCGAATTCGCCCGCACGGCCGATCCGGTCCGGCTGGCGACGATGCGCGCGATCAAGACCGCGCTCGATCCGCTGAACCTGTTCAATCCGGGGAAGCTCGTGCCGCTTGCGCCGCCGAGCACGGCCCCATAAACGGGGCGGCACCGCGGGTGCCCGGCACGGGCGTCGCCAACGACCGCACGTGGAGTATGATGCATGGCCAGCGCCGCACCGGCAAACGATCTGCCGCTGTTCTACAATCAGCTGGAACCGCTTTCCAGCCAGACGCACGCCGACTGGAAGGCGCGCAACATGGATGCCCCCACCTTCATGGTCGGCACGCACGCCGTCCCGCTGACGGTCGAGGAATTCGCACCGGCATCGCGCTTCTACCCGATCGTTTTCTCGCTGGGTGACCAGCCCGTGCCGCTGGCGCTGATGGCGCTGAACGAAGGCGTCAACACGTTCGTCGGGCCGGACGGGCGCTTCACGGGCGACGCCTATATTCCCGCCTACATCCGGCGCTACCCCTTCATGCTCGCCCGGCTGAACCCGAATGCGGAGGAACTGTCGCTCTGCTTCGATCCCACGTCGGGCACGCTCGGCGATTTCGAGGAGGGCGACGCGTTGTTCGCCGATGGCAAGCCGACCGAGGTCGTCGGCAACATCCTCGGCTTCTGCGAACAGTTCGAGCAGGCGGGCCAGCGCACGTCGCAGTTCATGAAGGAACTGGCCGACCACAAGCTGCTGATGGACGGCGAAGTCACGATCCAGCCCGAAGGCGCGGACCAGCCCTTCGTCTATCGCGGGTTCCAGATGGTGAACGAGGACGCGCTGAAGGAAATGCGCGGCGATACGGCGCGCAAGCTCATCAAGTCGGGCGTCCTGCCGCTGGTCTATGCGCACCTCTTCTCACTCGCGCTGATCCGCGAGATCTTCGCCCGCCAGATGGATCAGGGCAAGATCCCCGCCCAGCCGCTGCGCAGCGAGGCCTGACCGATGCGCCGGCCGATCGACAGTGCGCATGTCGATGGCGGCCGGCGCTATTCGCGCGTGGCGATCGCCTTCCACTGGACGATCGCCCTGCTGGTAATCGTCAACTTGGGCATCGGGCTGCTGCACGAGCAGCTCGAGGGGATCCAGCTGATCCCGGTCCACAAGTCGATCGGCATCACGGTGCTGTTCCTCAGCATCGCGCGGTTGGCCTGGCGGCTGACCCACCCCGCCCCCGCCTTGCCCGCCGACGTACCGGGATGGCAGCGTGCGGTTTCGGGGATCACCCACATGGCGCTTTACGCGCTGATGATCCTGATGCCGCTGACCGGCTGGTGGTTCGCGTCGGCGGCGGTCAAGAAATATCCGCTCGACTGGTTCGGGCTGTTTCCGATTCCCTATCTTCCGGTCACCCGCGGAGGCGACCTGACCCACAGCGCACACGAGGTGCTCGGCTGGACCATGCTCGCGCTCGTCGCCCTGCACGTCGCGGCCGCGCTCAAGCATCATTTCATCGATCGCGACACCGTCCTGCTCCGCATCATGCCCGCCGGTTCAGGCCGCTGACCGGTCGCTGACCGCCGGATACCACCGGCGCATTCCCACCGCTCATGACCGGCGGCAACGCCGTCGGATTGTTGCGGTGGCGACGGCGGATCGATCGAATATATCGATCCGGTCCAGTCGCTTATCACTCGGGCGGGACCTGCCCGCGATGTGCCGACGAAGGGCATCGCGCTGCACAAATTTGTGCTTGAAACCCGTTCTCATATCCCTATCTTGGAATTGTCAGGCCGTGTTCCCCCCCTTTCGCGGCCGGGCATGAGCACATCCCTCCCCCGGGGTGTGTTTCCTCCCTGAACCTTGGCCACTCCATGCGCATGCATGGGGTGGTTTTTTTCATTCCGCGGCGGCGGCCTGGTTGTGCGTCACCACGCTTGCCAGCGCATGCCGCAGCATCGCGACGAACCGCTGCGTCCGGGCGAAGCCCGGGCCAGGACTGCGCAACGCCGCGTCCAGGTACAGGCTGCGGCACAGTTCGATCTGCACCGCATGGACCCCGCATGTCGGGGCGCCGTGGCACGCGACACCATATCCGCCGGCATAGGGCCGGTTGCGCGAAACGCGGTATCCCGCCGCCCGCGCCGCATCGATCGCCCCGCTCGTCACCGCGGCGCCCGCACTCGTCCCGTTCAGGTCGCCCACCACGACGCCCACGCCGCGGTCCATACCGGACAGGGGCGGCATCGAATGCAGGTCCAGCAGGACCGCAACACCGTGCGCCGCCCGCGCCGCCGCCAGCGCGTCGCCGATCGCCCGGTGATACGGGGCATGGGCCGCCGCGATCCGCGCCGCCAGGTCCGCCGCCGTGATCCGCCCGTGCCAGATTTCCCCCACCCCCGCGATCCGGCGCGGGACCAGCCCCAGCCCGGCGCGGATGCGTGGCCCGTCGTGCGACGCCGTAGCGGGCCAGGGCGGATCGATCATCGTCCCGTCCACCTCGTCCGGGCTGCGGTTCAGGTCGATCCAGGCGCGCGCAATGTCCGCCACGATCACCGTCGCCCCGTCGTCCACCGCCGCGGCCGTCATCTGGTCCACATGCCGGTCCTCAAGCCCGACCAGCCGGTCGACCGCCACGCGCGCCGCCGCCGCCAGCGCGGGCGGATAGACGCGCCCGGCATGCGCCACCGCGATGACGACCGGCGTCTGCGGCACGCCGGGACCGATCCTGCGGAAAGGCGGTGAGTCCATGGCCCAGCCATAACGTCCGTCACCCGCCGGTCCAGCGGCTTGGCGCGTCGGTCCGTCGTCGCACCGGCCGAAACGCTTTTCCGCGATCGAACCGCTTGGAGAATCTTAAGGCCTGACAGCATAAGGAGGGCCGATGACCAGACCCCGGAATCCCCTGCCATGACGCGTATCCTGTTGGCCGAAGATGATGACTCGATGCGCGAATATCTCGTCCGTGCGCTCGAGCGGTCGGGTTATGCCGTCGTGGCGGTCGATCGCGGCACCGCGGCGCTCCCGTTGTTGGAAAACGAGGTTTTCGACCTGCTGCTGACCGATATCGTCATGCCGGAGATGGACGGCATCGAACTGGCGCAGCGCGCCGCCGTCATCAACCCGCGCATGCGCGTCATGTTCATCACCGGCTTCGCCGCCGTCGCGCTGAAGGGGTTGCAGACGCCGCCCAACGCGCGCGTTCTGTCCAAGCCGTTCCACCTGCGCGATCTGGTGATGGAAGTGGACCGGATGTTCGAAATGGGGTCCGCCACCGGTTTGTGACATTTTCCGCAACAGTCCGCTTGCACCCCCCGCGGACCCCGGCTAGAGGCCTTCGCACGGCGGGCGTGTAGCTCAGTGGTAGAGCACTGTGTTGACATCGCAGGGGTCGCAAGTTCAATCCTTGCCACGCCCACCATCAAAAGCCCCGGGGTTCTGCGGAACTCCGGGGTTTTTTTGTGTCAGGGTATCAGCGCCCGGTATCGCAGGCGGAAGGATCGCCCGGCCTGGTGCGTGCCACCCAGCGTGACCCGAATGCCGCGCAGTGCCGGGTCGTACCCGTTGGCGTCCGGCTGCGGCACATAACCCCACGCACCGTTGGAAAAGTCCAGCCCGTCGGTCTGGCTGGCCAGGCTGACGAAACTGAACGTCGCCCCGCTCGGCAGGATGCCCAGGCCGAGCAGACCGCCATCCTCGAACTGGACCGGACTGCCGTTCGCGCCGAGCGGGGTCAGGCGGACGCGGATCGTATCGGGTATCGTCTCGCTGATCTTCTCGTCCTGCGCGGGCCGCAGGAACACGTCCAGCTGGTTCGCCACCACGATCTCGTAATCCACGATCGTGCCCGGCACGATCCGCGGCGCCGGCCCGTTCAGCGTGTCGGATATCACCCGCACGCTGCGCGTGATGGCCAGCGGTGCGGCCACCAGATGCGCGCCCGCCACCGCACACGCCACCGCGACCAGTCTTGCCATCATGTTCATCGCCCCGCCCCCGCCAGCCGGCCCGCCAGTGCGCTCAGCCCCGTCTGGTCGAACTTCATCCGCATCGTCACATAGGGTCCTTGCCGCGTATAGCGGTCCGCCTCGAAATCGCGGTCGCGATAACCCTGCACATTATATCCGGCGCTGACCCACATGTCCGATACCGGCGACACCCCGACGGTCGGGCCGCCGGAAAACGCCAGCGCACTGCGCGTCCAGGCGTGCTGCGCGCTGCCCTGAATGCCGATATCGAACCGCGGCCCCAGATCCTTGCGCAGTTCGAACCCGACGACCTGGATCAGCCCGTCATAGGCGTCGCGCGCGAACCGCCCGCGGACATATTTCGCGCCGTGATACAGCGTCCCTTCGAACCCGTGACCGCGGCCCTCCGCCCCCGTCCGGTAATTCACCGCCAGGTTGTTGATGACCCGCGTCGTCACCTGGTCCCCCCCGCCATAGGCGGGCACGCCCAGATCGTTGTCGTCGCTGAACGCGCCGTCGGCCCGCTCTGTTCGCAGCTCCAGCCGTTCCAGCAGCGACCACCGGCTGTCCAGCGGGCGCAGCGCCAGAGCCACGTCCACGGCGGCATAGGATGCGATCGCGCCGGACCGGTCGCGCACGCGATAGGCCTTGATCCCCGATGCCAGCGTCCGGCCCTGCCCCAGCAGGCGCAGCACGCTGCTCGTCAGGCCCAGTCGCTGATTCTCGTCGGCATCGCGATATTCCACCCGCCCGGTCCAGGACCAGCGGTTCGCGCGGAATGCCGCGCCCAGCGTCACGGCGGTATAGTCGCCGCCGCCCTGCCCGGGGGATGCCACGCCGCCGACCACCGATCCGCCGCCGGGCACGCCCGCGGACGCGACCGGCTGGAACGCGTTGATGACCGCCCCGTCGGGCACGCGCCCGCGAATGGTGCTGCTGGCATCCAGCGTCGCATCGACCGTCCAGTGCTTGCCCAGCGGCAGCGACTGGTTCAGCCCATATTGCGCATAGGTCCGCGCGCCATTCTCGCCGATCGCCTGCTGGTTTGCGGTCGCCATCAGCTTGGCGCCCTTCCACGGCGTCACGTCGAACCCGGCCTGCGTCGTGTGCGCGGCATAGTCCGCGCCGTCGGCGATCTCATATCCGCCGATCAGGCGGATGCCGGGGCGGATGCGGTATGCGGCCAGGATCTGATGCCGGATCGGAAAATCCACGCTGTCCTTGCTGCCGCCGGGCGCCATCTGCGTCTGGCCGGTCAGGACCAGCTTGTCGCCGAACAGCGCCTGGCTGCCGCCCAGCGTCAGCAGCCGGCTGTCGCGGTTCCTGCCGTCCGTGCCGCGGTCCATCGCGATCTGCCCGCCGACGAAGACCGTGCCGGTGGCGCGCCGATATTCCAGCCGCGCCTCGCCCGCCGTCCGGCTGCCCGCCCCGGTCAGCTGCGTCTGGTTCCAGCCGATGCCGGTCAGGCTCAGCCGGTCGGACAGGCCCAGCCGCCCGTCAAACCCGAACTTGCGGGTCCCGGCCTCGACCAGATTCTGCTGCCCCACGCCGAACGCGTCGTCCTGCTGCCGGACATAGCCCAGCGCATCGACCCGCGGCGAATGATGTTCCGCCTCCGCCAGGAACGCCCGGCCACGGTCCAGCCCGCCGCGCCCGCCCTGCGCATATTCGCCGCGCACTTCGGTGCCGGTGCCCAGCCGCGCCTTCGCATCCACCCCGGCGACGGTCGCGACGCCGATCGCCTCGTCGCGGATCATGCTCGCGCCCAGCTCGACCTTTCCATCGGCCAGCCGGGTCGACACCCGCCCGGCCGCGGCCAGCTTGGCACCGCGCGCGCCCTCGATCTCATAATCCACCATGATGAAAATGGGGTTCAGGCTCGCATCGCGCCCCAATATCGGCCGGCGGAACCGGATCGTGCCCAGCGTGGTGTCGATGTCGTAATCGATATGCCGGGTCAGCGCCTCGCTCGCCAGAATCCGTTCCGAACGAAACCGGTCGCGCGTTTCGATGCGCAGCTTGTCGCTGTTCGGCACGATCCGCCGGCCGGACAGCCGGTACGGCCCCGACAGTCCGTTCCCGCGAATCTCGTCGCGCGTGTACAGCGTGTCGGTCTTCGCCGCGAACCCGGTGGCGCGGATCCGCTGCCCCTCATACGCCGCCTTCACGCCGTTCAGCGTCCGGCTGTACCGGGTCAGTTGCGTGTCGGTGAACCCGCTCTCGAAATCGCCGAACAGGGCGTAGAATTCGCGTCGTTCCAGCCGCAGGTACAGCTTGCGCCGGGTCGCTGCGTCATAACCCTGCTGCGCCCCGTCGCCATAGACGGTGTAGTAGCGGTCCGGGTCGATCGTGCCGAGCAGCCCGCGGTCGGGATCATATGTGCGGTCGCTGTCATAGGCGATCGTCATCAGCCAAGATCCCTTCACCCGCCCCTTGGCGTAGAACGCCAGTTGCCCGTCCGTCACCACGGCGTTGCGGTCCCCGCGCGGTAGCGCGGCGGCGCGCCGCTTCAGCATGTCGTATCCGGCGCTGCCCGATCCGAACCCTACCACCACCCACTCGCGCGCCGACGCGGCCAGCCAGGCGCGCACGTCGCTGGTCCTGACCGTGCGATCCTCGGTCAGCGTCACGGTGACGCGCGCGGCCCCGGCCTGCGTCGTCGGTTGCAACGCGATGAACGCCAGCCCGGCATCGCCCACGACATGCGCCACCGTTTCGGTCGGCTGGCCGCTCGCCTGGCCGCTCGTCTGCCGGCGCCCCTGTTCCAGCGCCACGTCCACCGCGGCGACGTAAGGCGGATCGACCCGGAACGGCACCGCCGTACCGGCGCGCACCGCGCGGCCCGTCGCATCGGTCACCCGCACCGCGATCAGCGGACGGGTCATGCCGTCCGCCACCAGCCGGCTGACCGCGGGATCATACACCGCCTTGGCGGGCGCACCGGCATAATGCACGGTCCGTTCCAGTGTCTTCGCGACGCTGCCGTCCTTTTCCAGCACACGCGCCACCAGCCTCGTGTCGCCTGCCGCCAGCGACAGACCGGTCCAGCGCGATATGGCCAGCCCGCGCGCCTCGTCGCGGTCGGTGCCGTCGAAACTCAGCGGATCGACCTGCGCGCCGTTCAGGGTCAGCGCCACGCGCTGCGTCGGGCCGTGCTTGATGACGACGCGCAAGGCAGGCGCGCGCGGATTATGGTCGATCGCCGGAAACAGCCAGTCGATGCCCGCCGCCTGGCCCGTCATCCAGTCGCGGACGCCCGCCGCGGTCGCATCGTCGGCGATCGGCACGGGCAGCGCGTCCACCGCCGCCGCCGCCTTGCCGGTCGGGCGCAGCTGGAAATCGACACGCTTCAGCAGGCCGCCCGTCCCCTCTACGAAGCGCGAGATCGCACTTCCCGCCTGGCGCGTATCGACGTCGCACGCCACCGGCTCGTGCGTCGCGGGCAGGCCGGCCCGGTCGATCTGCACGACATGGCGGCCGGCCCGTACCCCTTCGAAATGATACAGCCCGTCCCGGTCGGTCAGCACGAACGTGCCGTCCTCCATCAGCAGGCGGATGCCGGCCACGCCGCGCCGGCCGCTGGCCGGGTCGTTGCATGCCCCCTCCGTCACGCGGCCGATGATCGTCATCGCATCGGTGAACAGCAGCGCCTGCACACGGACCGATGCCGCCGCCTCGTTGCTGCCCACGCCGCCGTCGCCGGTCGCGCGCGCGCGGTTCAGTGCCTCGCCCACCGGCGCACCGGGCGCGATCGTGACGACATAGCGCAGGTCCGCGGACGTGGCCGGGGCCAGCGTGGGGATGGCGAAGGTCAGGTTCCGTCCGTCGGCGGACAGCGAAGGTTCCGGCGCGCCGCGCGTCGATCCGACCTCGTACCGCAGCCCGGGCGGCAGCGTGTCAGTCACCCGCACGCCGGCCGCCGGTGCATCGCCGCGATTGGTCAGCTGCAACCGATACTGCACGAAATCGCCCGGCGACGCCTGCCGCACCGACGCCAGCTTGGTCAGCAGCAACGTGCCGCCCGCATCGCGGTCCACCGGTATGTCGGCAAAGACCGGCGCGCTGCCCGCCAGGACCAGCGTCTCGCCAAAACTCGCCGGGTTCAGCACATAAGGCGCGCCGGCCGGATCACGCACCTGCGCCAGCAGCGCGCGATCGACCGTCGACGGCGCACGATAGGCACCCGGCGGCGTGATCCGTAGTCGGTATGTCCCGGCCGGCGATCGCGGAAAACGGTATCGCCCCGGCACGCCGGGATAGACGCGCCCGCTGGCATCGGTCACCGCGGCCCCGCTCACCACGGTCGCCGGATAGGCGCTGACCCCGTCGTCGCCGAACACCGTGGCTGCCGCACCCTGCGCATCGACCAGCGCCACGGTCGCGCCGTCCACCGGCACGCCGCTGCGCGAATCGAACACATAGCCGGCCGGATCGATCGTCAGGTCGATCGCGGAACCGCCGCTGGCGGACGTTTCGACGAACCGGAACGTCGCCGGATCGCCGCGCCCCGGCACGGGCGCGCACGGCACACGCGCCGGATCGCCGCCCGCGGCGGGCACGCCGCCGGCGAAGACGCCGCTGTCGGCCGCGGTCTCGGTCAGCCGCATCGTGCGGTTCTGCGTGCCGGTCTGCACCGCGATGGTCGCGGTCTCCCGCGTTGCCGGGTCGCGGTTCTCCGCCGGCGCATCCAGCACGACGATGTAGGGGGACAGCATGTCGATCGTCTGCAACCGCGCGGCCGCGGCCAGCGTCGCGGCATCGATCGGCGCGGCCATCAGCGTCGCGCCGCCCGCGTCGCAGATCGCGGCCGCCAGCGGCCGATCGACCGCGGGCAGGCGAAAACTCAGGGTCGTCGGCACCCGGGTCCGCAGGACATCCAGGGTGACGATATTGGACGTCAGCGTCCGCGTCTCGGTTCCGCGAACATAGCTCAGCGTCGCCATATTGCTCACGCGCACGCCGGGCTGCGCATGACCGGGCACACCGATCGCGAACAGCAGGGCCATGCAGAGGCGCAGGAGGCGGGGTATGATGGGCATGCAGGGCCGCTCGCCGGCGCGGGGGTGCCCCGCGCCGGATTGCTCGTTCCTTTCGGTCCGCCGTGTGGGTCTAGTTGATCGTCACGCGGAAGCTGGCGGACAGCGGAATGCCGAGGATCACCGCTGGAATGCCGGCCCGCACAGTCCGTGTCGCGGCATCATAGGATCCGGTGTACGGCCCGATCGTGTTCGACCCGTCGTCATTCTGCGGGAACCCGTTCCCCACGCACACGTCGCCCGTGCCCAGCCCGCCGACCAGGATCGATCCGGGAACGAAGGTGGTGTTCGCCGGAACGATATCGGTCAGCGCGACCGAATTGGCCGGCACCAGCGGCGTGGTGTTGGTCACGGTCAGGCAATATTCCACGATCGCGCCCGGCAATGCGCGGGCCGGCGTCAGCAGGTTCACGCCGTCCGAAACGAACCGTGCCGACTTCGCGATGGTCAGCGCCACGGCGCGCGTGCCGATCTCGTACGCGGCATAGGCACGACCCTGGCCGTTGCGCGGCAGATCGCCCAGCGCCAGGCCGTCCGAGTCGTCGTCTGCGAACACGATATCCTCGACTCCTTCGCGGTTCAGCAACGCCAGATCGGTAGAGTTCAGCGCCGCGCCCGGCGTCCCCGTGGCGCCGCCGGCCGCGACCGTGGCGTGCAGCGCGACGAACGCCTGTTCCGGGTTCGCCGGCGATCCGACGTCGCCGACGATGAACACGGTCACCGACGTATCGGGGGCCAGTTCGTCGATGAACACACCGGTATCGACGCCGATGTCATAGGTCTGGTTGTTGTTGCTGTCGACGAACACCCTGATGTTGTCGACGTTGAAATTGTCGGTGCCGATCAACACACCGGTCGGCAGGTTCAGCTGTTCGGGTTCCAGGATGAAATCCTGCGTGCCGTTGGTGATGTTGGTCAGCGTGAATGTGGTGACCACATTCGCCTGCCCGATCGAAACCTTCGTCGTGGTCGCCTGCGCGCTGACGGTGGTGAACGCGACCTTGCGATCGACCACGAAGGACGCGACCGTGGACGATGCGGTCGCCGGGATGTTGTTGACGGTATAGGTCGCCTGTGCCTGGTTCGTGATGACCGTGCCGGCGATCGTCGGCGCGGCGATCGCGCTGCCCGCACTCCCCATCGCCGCCAATCCCGCCCCCGCCCTCAGCAGTCGCCTTACCCCTCTTTCGGTCATCGTCCTGTTCCTTGCCTTCGGTTGTGAAACTGGGTGTCGGGCGCGGCGCATCAGCGCAGCACGCCCTGGAATGCCAACTGGCCGGACGCGCCGGCCGCGACCGGGGCCGGCAGGCGCCAGCGGACCGCGACGACGTCGTCTGCGGTCGCGGGCCGCATGCCGCCGCCTGTCGTGCCCACGCGCAGGGCGGGCATCGGCGCGAACGTGCGTCCGTCCACCGACACGTCGGGGGCCGGCGTGCCCGCGCCCACGCCGCGATAGGCGACGGCCCTGGGCACCGGATTGGCCAGCACGACGTCCGCGATCGGCTGGCGCGTCGTGTTGCGGTACGCGACGACGAAGGTGACGCGGTCGCCCGGCACGACCTTTTCGGCGGCGACCATGTCGATGCGGGTGGTGCCGTCGCGGGCGGCGACGCGCTTTTCCACCAGCATGCGGCTGCTGATCTCCAGCGGCGCCGCGGCCATGGCCGCCGTTGTGGCGACGAGCGCGGAAAGCGCGGAAAGCGTGATGACGGGACGGTACATGCTGGGGCTCCTCACTGGATGATGACCTGGAAACTGATCGTGCGGATCGTGCCGCCGCCGCCTGCCCCGCCGTCCGGCAGCGCCACCGTGACGCGCGCGCCGTCGCAGCCGCCGGGATCCGCGTCGTCCGCGTCGCTGACGGCTGCGTCGTCCAGCCGCAGGCTGCCGGGCACGTACCGCGTGCCGGACGGGATCGGATCGGCGATCCGCACCGCCCGTGCACCGACCCCGGCGCGCGCACGCAGGGTGTAGGTTATGGTCGCGCCGGGCACGCCGCGCGGCGATCCGTCTGGCGCGCGCACGGCCTGGCTCTTCTCGATCATGGCGTCCATGTCGCCGGTGCCGACCGGGCTGGTCAGCGTCGCGGCCGCACCCGTCGGCCCGGTCACCGCATCCCCGCCGCCGTCGCCCGTCCCGGCAAACACCGTGCCCGGCGTGCCGGACCCCGTTGCCGCGCGCACCGCGATCGTGACCGTCCCGTCCGGCAGGGTCCCGTCCGCCGCGGGGGTCAGGATCAGCACGAACCCCGCACTGTCCCCCGCCGCGATCGGGGCCGTAATGCCACCGTCCAGCGTGCCGCCCGCATCGGGTCGGCCGTCGCCGGCGCCCGCATCGTCCGCGTCGCGCGCGATGCCGCGTACCACCAGACCCGCCGGTACTGCCGGTGCGGTCAGCACGAACGCCTCGATCCCGTTCCCGCGGTTGGTGACGCGGAACGCCACGAACGCCGGGTCACCCCCCGCCGGCCCGGCGCGCAACGCCAGCGTCACGTCCAGCCGTTCGTCGACCCGCGTCGCCACTGCATTGCTGCGCGCCACCGCCGGACGACCGTCGCTGGTATAGCTGGCGTCGGCGACGTTGCGGATGATGCTGCCCGCCACGGCACTCGCCTGCGCCCGGACACCGGACGGCAGCATGGCCAGCAGCACCGCCGCCATCCGGAGTTGCAAACCCCGATTATGCCGGTCTCGGATGCCCGAACCGCCTGATGCCTCGTTCTGTTGCAGAGAGATACGCCCGGCGTCTTTGTGACGCCCAGGGAATTTGTCGGATCTATCTTAACCCGGACCTAAACAACCATAGTGAGATCCAACCCGTTACGGCAGCTATAGTTGGACCTTTGTCGTAAGTTGCCCTTAGCACAGAACCCCGGCGCTACGGCAGTTCCGTCAGATATCGCTCGATCGACGCGGCTGCGCCCTCGCTCAACGCCACCTCGATCCGGCGGCGGTCCGCTACGTCCTCCGTCCGCACGACCAGCCCCAGCCGCGATAGTTGCTCGATCCAGCGTTGCGATGTCGTGATCGGCGCGTCGGCGGCCAGCACCAGCGTCTTCACATACATCGTCCGCCGTTCCACCCGCGCGACGTACAGCGTCAGCAGCATGTCCCAGGCCGGTTCATGGAACAGTTCGGCGGGGAAATACGCCCTGCGGCAGCGGCGATGCTCGCGGATCAGCCGACACCGGGCCAGCAGGTCCGCCGGCATCGTGCCGCAGTCGGGCGTCTCCTGCGCCGCGGCGATCCGGTCCGCCGCGTCGTTCAGGTCTACCGCCAGCCCCTGCAATTGGCGCGATAGGTCGCGGACCCGCTGTTCCATCCCATCCCTCACCACGTCGTGTCGCCACCCGAACGTGTCGCCGCACGGGGGGCATCGCGACGCGCCCGATCCGGCCACCCGACCAACCTGGTTCCATCCGCAACTCTCGAACCAGTTTGACCCGAACGATACTCTTTCAGAGCCGACGTCGTTCCCTCGACCTATACCAAGGTGTGATGCTCCAGCCCCATTGCATCGTTTGGCGCCAGGATCGTCCCGAACCGGTTTTATATCAAGGCCCTGCCAGTTCGACTTTCGTCGTTACCGCAGGCGCGTAATCTTACATCGGTCCGGTCGGATCCGGGCGCCGGAAACCCGGCCATCCGCATGCGGGCCGTCGTCCGCCCTTCTCGCCATCCGTCTCATTTATGCGCGCCGTACCGGCCCGGACTTGCCGTCCGCGCGCCAGTCGTCAAAAGACGTGCCATGACCGACACCGAAACCTCCGCTGCGGACTTCTTCCGGCCCGGCCAGAACAGCTGGTGCGTCGATCAGGCGGACCGGTTCGCCGTCGTGATCGACGCCGCCAACTATTTCCGCATGGCGCGCGAAGCCATGATGAAGGCGGAGAAGCGGATCATGCTGGTCGGGTGGGATTTCGATGCGCGCATCCTGCTGCGCGGCGCCCCGCTGGAACCGGGGGAGCCCGAAACGGTCGGCGATTTCATCCTCTGGCTGGTCGATCGAAAGCCGGAACTGGAGGTCTACCTGCTCCGCTGGGACATGGGCGCGATCAAGAGCCTGTTCCGCGGCCGCACCATCTTCACGCTTGTCCGCTGGATGCGCCATCCACGGATTCATACCAAGCTGGACGGCAAGCATCCGACCGGCGCATCGCACCACCAGAAAATCGTCGTGATCGACGACATGTTCGCCTTTTGCGGCGGCATCGACATGACGTCGGACCGCTGGGACGACCGCGACCATGCCGATGGCAACCCGTTGCGCGTGCGGCCCAACGGAACGCCGCATCCCCCCTGGCATGACGCCACCAGCGCGCTGTCAGGCCCGATCACGCAGCGTTTCGGCGATCTGGTCCGCCACCGCTGGGGCCTGGCCGGGGGCCGGAAGATCGCCGCGGTCCAGGGCGGCGTGGATTGCTGGCCCGACACGCTGGAACCCGATTTCCGCGACGTGACCGTCGCCATCGCCCGCACCCATCCGGAAATGGACGACGTCGTTCCCGTCCACGAAATAGAACAACTCTACATCGACATGATCGCCGCCGCCCGGCGGCATATCTATGCCGAAAGCCAGTATTTCGCCTCGCGCCGCATCGCGGAGGCGATCGCGAAGCGGTTGCAGGAACCGGACGGTCCCGAAATCGTGCTGGTCAATCCGCTGACCGCCAATGGCTGGCTCGAACCGATCGCGATGGATACCGCCCGTGCGCGGCTGTTCGAGGCGCTGCGCAAGCTCGATCCGCACAAGCGGTTCCGCATCTACCACCCCTTCACCGCAGGGGGCGAGGCGATCTACGTCCATGCCAAGGTGATGATCGTCGACGAACATATGATCCGGGTCGGATCGTCCAACATGAACAACCGCTCGCTGCGGCTCGACACCGAGTGCGACGTGGCGGTCGACCTGCGCGCCGATGGCGAAGACCCGCGATCCGCCCGGATCGGCGCGATCCGCAATTCGCTGATCGCCGAACATCTGGGGGCGGATCAGGATGTCGTGGCCGACCATATCCAGGCGTCCGGATCGCTGATCGTCACGATCGAGGCGCTGCGCGGTCCCGGTCGCTCGCTCCACCCGTACGAGACGCCCGATCTCGGCACGGTCGAGAAATGGCTGGCCGACAACGAGATCCTCGATCCCGAAGGCCCGGGCGAAATGTTCGAAGGGCTCACCCACCGCGGCCTCTTCCGCCGCGCCCACGCCTGGCGCGTCGCACGGCGGGACCGGCACGCACGGCGTTAGGTTTCGGGGGGGCTCGGCAGACCCCCAACATGGATCC
The DNA here is from genome assembly GCF_001956315.1 of Sphingomonas montana. Classification (GTDB taxonomy): domain Bacteria; phylum Pseudomonadota; class Alphaproteobacteria; order Sphingomonadales; family Sphingomonadaceae; genus Sphingomonas_R; species Sphingomonas_R montana. The sequence continues at coordinate 55,648 of NZ_MOLY01000037.1, forward strand.
GCCCGACAGTATCCCGGCGCAGGCCGGGGCTCAGACGCAACCGCTTCGCCCAGCCCCGGCCTGCGCCGCGGTACTGCCCGCAAACCTTAGCGCGCCACGCCAGCCGCCGCCTCGGCTGCCGCACGGATCGCGTCGCCATCCGGCGCGCCGGCCGGCACCAGCCATGATCCGCCGACGCACAGAACCTGGGGGATCGCCAGCCAGTCCGCCGCCGTCGCCTGCGTCACGCCGCCGGTCGGGCAGATCGCGATCTTGCCGAACGGCCCGAGCAGGCTCTTCAGCGCCGGGATGCCGCCGCTCGTCACCGCGGGAAAGAATTTGAAATGACGCAGCCCGAGGTCCAGCCCGCGCATGATGTCGCCCGCATTGGCCACGCCGGGCAGCAGCGCGATGTCCGCAGCCTCCGCCGCCTTCGCCAGTTTCTTGGTCAGGCCGGGCGAGACGATGAACGTCGCGCCGGCATCCTGCGCCCGCGCCAGATCGTCCGGGTTCAGCACGGTGCCCGCGCCCACGATCGCGCCTTCGACCTTCGCCATCTCGCGGATCACGTCCAGCGCGCTGTCCGTCCGCAACGTGACCTCCAGCACCGGCAGGCCGCCGGCGACCAGCGCCTCGGCGATCGTCCGCGCATGCGCGACGTCCTCGACCACCAGCACCGGGATCACGGGTGCTGCCCGCATCACTTTTTCTACGGCCTTCATGCGGGGTGTGCTCCTGCGAATGCAGCCGCGGCGCCGAACAGGCCCGGCTGCGGATGGGTGATGAACTTGACCGGCATCGCCGACATGATCCGTTCGAACCGACCTTTTGCGACGAACCGTTCGGCAAAGCCAGATGTCGGCAGATGATCCGCGATCCGCAGGCCCAGCCCGCCGGCGATCACCACCGCCTGCGCGCCGTGCGCCAGCGCCAGATCGCCCGATACCGCGCCCAGGCTCAGGCAGAACCGGTCGAGCGCCGCCGCCGCGCGGCTGTCGCTGCCGTCCAGCGCCGCGGCCCACAATGTCTTGTCGTCGCGATACGGTTTCGCGGTCCCGGACGGGTCGGGCAATGCCTCGTAGATGTTGACCAGTCCCGGCCCGGATACGATCCGTTCGATCGACACCCGGCGATACTGCTTGCGCAACCCCGCCAGCATCCGGTCCTCCAGCGCGTCGAGCGGTGCGAAATCGACATGCCCGCCCTCGCACGGCAGGACGTGATAGCCGGTCGCCGTCCGCAACAGATGCGCGACCCCCAGCCCCGTACCCGGCCCGACGATCGTGATCATCCCCGTCTCGGGCAACCCCACGTCCGGCCCGCACAGATGGCGCAGATCGCCCTCGCCCACTTGCGCCACGGCATGCGCCACTGCTTCGAAATCGTTGACCAGCACATAATCGTCGACGCCCAGCCGCGACTTGATGAGCGCCGGGCGGATCACCCAGGGATTGTTGGTCAGCTTCAGCACGTCGCCGCCGATCGGCGTCGCGATCGCGATGCCCGCCGCCCGTGGGATCGGGCGACCCATCTCCTCGCCCGCGGCGGCCCAGGCAAGCCTGAGACTCCCATGTTCCGCGGTCTTCAGCGTCACCGGCTCGCCCATCGACAGAACCCGACCGCCGCCGACCTCCGCAATGGCGAAGCGCGCATGGGTTCCACCGATATCGACGGCAACGATTTCCATCACAATCCTCCTGCCGCCAGCATCGCGGATGCGCCGCGTTCCGCCTCGTCGGCGCCGGCCCGCATGAACGCGAACAGTTCGCGCCCCGTCCCGAACGGCTCGGGCGGCGGCACCGCGTCCGACCGCGCGGCGAACACATCGGCATCGACCAGCACGTCCAGCGTGCCACCGTCCCCCGAAACGCGGATCATGTCGCCGTCCTGCACGCGCGCCAGCGGGCCGCCGGCCAGCGCCTCGGGCGACACATGGATCGCCGCCGGCACCTTGCCCGACGCGCCCGACATCCGCCCGTCCGTCACCAGCGCCACACGGAAGCCGCGATCCTGCAGGATGCCCAGCGGCGTCGTCAGCTTGTGGAGTTCCGGCATCCCGTTGGCGCGCGGCCCCTGGAATCGCATGACCAGCACCAGGTCGCCGGTTAGCGTGCCGGCCTTGAACGCCTCCAGCACAGCATCCTGATCGGTGAACACCCGCGCCGGCGCTTCGATCGTCCAGCGGCTCGGGTCGACCGCGCTCGTCTTCATCGTCGCACGGCCCAGATTGCCCCGCACCAGCCGCATGCCGCCATCGGGCAGGAACGGATCGGACACCGGCCGCAACATCGTCCGGTCGAGCGGCTCGGCCGGCCCGTCGATCCAGGTCAGCCCGTCGTCCACCAGCAACGGATCGCGCGCATAGGCCTCCAGCCCGCCCTCCGCGATCGTCAGGATGTCGGCATGCAGCAGCCCATGGTCGATCAGCGTGCGGATGACATAGGCCATGCCGCCCGCCGCCTGGAAATGGTTCACGTCGCCCGACCCGTTGGGATAAACCCGCGCGATCAGCGGCACGACCGCCGACAGCCGGTCGATATCCTCCCAGTCGATCACGATTCCCGCCGCGCGCGCGATCGCCGGGATGTGGATCGCATGGTTGGTCGATCCGCCAGTGGCTAGGAGACCCACAACCGCGTTCACGATCGCCTTCTCGTCGATGCAATGCCCCAGCGGCCGGTAGTCGTCCCCGTCCCAGCCGATCGCCGCCACCCGCTGCGTCGCGGCGCGCGTCAGCTCGGTGCGCAGCTTTGTACCCGGATTGACGAACGCGGCACCCGGCACGTGCAGGCCCATCACCTCCATCATCATCTGGTTGGAATTGGCCGTGCCGTAGAAGGTGCAGGTGCCCGCACCATGATAGCTCGCCGACTCCGCCTCCAGCAGTTCGGCACGCCCCACCTTGCCCTCGGCATATAGCTGCCGGACGCGCTGCTTCTCCTTGTTGGCGAGGCCCGACGGCATGGGTCCTGCCGGCACCAGCACGGTCGGCAGATGCCCGAACCGCAGCGCACCCATTAGCAGCCCCGGCACGATCTTGTCGCAGATGCCCAGCAGTGCCGCGCCCTCGAACATGCCGTGGCTCAGCCCGATCGCGGTCGACATCGCGATCGTGTCGCGGCTGAACAGCGACAGCTCCATCCCGGCCTGGCCCTGCGTCACGCCGTCGCACATCGCCGGCACGGCGCCCGCCACCTGCGCCGTGGCACCCACTTCGCGCGCGAACAGCTTCATCTGTTCGGGGTAGCGATGGTAGGGCTGATGCGCCGACAGCATGTCGTTATAGGCGGTCACGATCCCGATGTTCATCGCCCCGCCCGCGCGGATTACGGCCTTGTCCTCGCCGCTGGCGGCAAAGCCGTGCGCCAGGTTGCCGCATCCCATCCGGCTGCGATCCACGCCGTTGTCCCGCGCACGCGCGATCTGGTCGAGATAGGCGGTCCGGCGGTCCCGCGATCGTTCCACGATCCGCGCCGTGACGGCCGCGACGACAGGTGCGATATCAGTCATTCCATGTCACTCCGTCGCGTTCGGTCAGCGCGATCGCCGCCGACGGGCCCCAGGTTCCGGCGGCATAGGGCTTGGGTTCCATCCCGTTCGCCGCCCAGCCCGCCCGGATCCCGTCGATCCATTCCCACTGCGCCTCCACCTCGTCGCGGCGGACGAACAGCGTCGGGTCGCCCTCGATCAGGTCCAGCATCAGCCGCTCATACGCGATCCGCCGGCGCGTATCGGCAAAGGCGTTGGCCATGCCGATGTCCAGCGGCACCTCGCGCAGGCGGATGCCGTCGCGGTCCAGCCCCGGCTGCTTGGTCATCATCGTCAAGCGGATATTCTCGGCCGGCTGCAACCGGATCAGCAGGCGGTTCGGCTGCGTCACTGCGCCTTTGGTGGCGAAGATCGAATGCGGCACCGGCTTGAACTGGATCACGATTTCGGAATGGCGCGACGGCATCCGCTTGCCCGTCCGCAGGTAGAAGGGCACGCCCGCCCAGCGCCAGTTGTCGACATGCGCCTTGATCGCCACGAACGTCTCCGTGCTCGACGCACGCCCCAGCTCGCTCGCATAACCCGCCACCGGCTGCCCGGCCACCGCGCCTTCGCCATATTGGCCGATCACGCTGTTGCGCGCCGCGTCGCCCGCCCCGATCCGGCGCAGCGACCGCAGCACCTTCACCTTTTCGTCGCGGATCGCGGTCGCGTCGAACTGCGCGGGCGGCTCCATCGCCACCAGCGCCAGCAGCTGGAGCATGTGGTTCTGCAACATATCGCGCAGACTCCCGGACCCGTCGAAATATCCGGTCCGCCCCTCCAGCCCGACCGTCTCGGCCACCGTGATCTGCACATGGTCGATGCCCGTCGCGTTCCACAATGGTTCGAACAACGTGTTCGCGAAACGCAGCGCAAGCAGGTTCTGGACGGTTTCCTTGCCCAGATAATGGTCGATCCGGAACGTGCGTTCCTCCGGAAACACCGCCGCGACCGCATCGTTGATGATCCGGCTCGACGCCAGATCCGCGCCCAGCGGCTTTTCGAGCGCCAGCCGGACGTTCGGCCCCGACAGGCCGGCGCGGTTCAGCCCGGCGATCGTCGCGCCGAACAGGCTGGGCGCGGTCGACAGGAAGATCGACAGTCCGGTCCGCGCTGCATCGCCCACCGCATCGGCCAGCGTCACGAACTGTTCCGGGTCCGACGCATCGACCGCGACATAGCGCAACCGGTCCAGGAAACGCGTCACCACGTCGGGCACCAGCCGGTCCGCGTCGATATGGTCGGCCAGCGCCTGTTGCGCGACCGCGCGGAACCCGGCGTCGTCCAGCACGCTGCGCGCCGTCCCGACGATCACCAGTCCGGGCGGCAGCAGCCCGTCCGCATCCAGCCCGAACAACGACGGCAACAGCATGCGCTGCGCCAGGTCGCCGGTCGCGCCGAACAGCAACAGTGCGTCTGCGGGGTGCTGCATCGTCCTCGTCCTCTCTTGGCCGGCCATGACCGCCGGACCCGGCATCGTCCCGGTGTCCGCCCTCCTACCCCGACGTTGACAACCTTGTCATCCATCATTCAAGTCGCGCCCAGCAAACGCACGACGCGACATGACACGGCGCCGCCCGTCCCGGCCGGCCGGACGCCGCACAGCAGGAGAGATGCACGATGGCCCTGGCCCCCACGAGAATGGCAACCCCGGACGATGACGATACCGGTCCGGCCGCCCCGGCCGAACTGCGCTGGTTCGTCTTCGCGCTGTTCTTCATATTCGGCGGCATCACCAGCCTGAACGACGTGCTGATCCCGAAGCTGAAGGACCTGTTCGAACTGTCCTATGCGGAGGCGATGCTGGTCCAGTCCGCCTTCTTCGCGGCCTATTTCTTCGTGTCGTTCCCGGCGGCCGCCATCGTCCGCCGCGCCGGTTACCTGCGCACCGCCGCGATCGGGCTGCTCGTCATGACCGCCGGCTGCCTGCTGTTCGTGCCGGCGGCGAAGGCGGGTGTGTTCGTCACCTTCCTGCTTGCGCTGTTCGTGCTGGGTGCCGGCATCACCATCGTGCAGGTCGTCGCCAATCCGCTCATCTCCCGGCTCGGCCGGCCCGCCACCGCATCCAGCCGTCTGACGTTCGCGCAAGGGTTCAATTCGCTCGGCACCACGCTCTTCCCGCATTTCGGGGCGATCCTCATCCTGGGTTCGCTGGCCGCGATCGATCCCGCGACGCTGTCGGCGGCGGGCCGTGCGGCCTATCGCGCCGCCGAAAGTGCGGTGATCGTGAACGCCTATCTCGGTATCGCCGCGGCGCTGGTCGTCATCGCGCTGGTCGTCTGGCTCCGCCGCAACGCGCTGGTCGAACAGCGGGCCGAGGGCGGTGGCCTGCGCGCCGCGATCGGCCTGCTGCGCCGTCCGCGTTTCGCCTTCGGCACGCTCGGCATCTTTCTCTACGTCGGCGCGGAGGTTTCGATCGGCAGCCTGATCGTCAACTATCTGATGCGCGCCGACACGCTGGGCCTGGCCCAGGATGCCGCCGGCAGCCACGTCGCATATTATTGGGGCGGCGCAATGGTCGGGCGGTTCATCGGGGCGGCCCTGCTGCGCTATGCGGCCCCGGCGAAGGTCCTGGCCAGTGCGGCGCTCTGCGTCCTCCTGCTGCTCGGCCTGTCCGCAGGCACGACGGGCGCACTGTCCGCATGGTCGCTGCTCGCCATCGGGCTGTTCAATTCGATCATGTTCCCGACGATCTTCAGCCTGGCCAGCGAGCGCCTCGGCCTGCGCACGCCGGAAGGGTCGGGGCTGATCTGCATGGCGATCGTCGGCGGGGCGATCGTGCCGCCGCTGACCGGGCTGCTGGCGGATCAGGTCGGGCTGCGCGGCGCGCTCGCCGTGCCGGCGCTGTGCTATGCGATCATTCTGGCGTTCGGGCTGTATGCGCGCCGGCCCGCGCCGCCGATCGATGATCTCGTCGCCTGATCGCGGACCCGACCGCCCGTTTGACCGTTACAACCCATGCCGGTGCCGCGCAGAGACGGCACGACAGATCAGGAGAGCCACGATGACCGATCAAGCCCGTACCGCAAGCGACGCGATGACCGGATCGATGAAGGCCGCGACCGACCAGTTGAAGGCAGCCGGCGGCAAGGCGGCCGAAACGTCGCAGGCCCTGAACGGCAAGATCCTCGACCAGGCCGAAACCAATGTGCGCGAGGCCTTCGCCGCCCTGCGCGCGGCCGCGACCGCCGGTTCGATGGGCGACGTTCTCAAGGTCCAGGGCGACTATGTCCGTGAACAGAGCGCGCGCAACATGGCGCAGGCCAAGGAAATCGGCGAGATGATCGCCAACTTCGGCCGCACCGCGATGGACGGCATGAGCAACATCCCCGGTACGCCCGGCACCGACAAGAACTGACGGGTTTGGTCGGCCCTTAGGGGCGGGATCAACAATCGGCGCCTTTAGCTGCTACGCTTGGCCTAATGTATCGCACCCCCGCAAAGGCGGGGGCCAGGGTCGCAAGCGATACCGTTTGTGGCCCTGCATTTTGTCCGAGCGAAGCACGCGCATGCTCCGACCGAGTGTAGACTCGACCTCCTGGGGGTATTCACCGTTGCATGGTCGGCAACCGCAACTCGGTCGTCACGCCCCCCGCGGAACGGACCAGCCGCATCTCGCCCCCATGCGTCCGCGCGATCGACCGTGCGAGCGCCAGCCCGGGGCCCTTCGGCTTCGTGCCACCGGCCCGGTCCGCCCGTGCCCGCAATCCCGGCGCGAACCCGCCCGATACCGGCCGTGGCGTATCGCCGATCGCGACGACCGCCATGCCATCCTCGACCCCGGTTCGCATCGACACCATCCCGTCCTGCCGGCGCGCATAGCCGATCAGCACGTCCAGCAGCCGCGTGATCGCATCGCCGTCCACCTCCACCCACAGGGGCTCGTCGGCCTCGGCAACCACCGGCTCGCCCCGTGCCGCCGCGGTCGTCGCCGCCGCCCGGACGAGGGCGGACAGATCATGCCGGACGAGCGCCACCGGGGCCGTAGCATCGGCCAGGAACAGCGCCAGCGCCGCGACAGCCTCCTCGATGTCGGTCACGTCGTCGTGAAACGCCTCGCGGATCTGGCGCGGCGCATCGTCCAGCCCGGCACGCAGCCGCTTCAGCGGTGCCTGCAGCTCGGTCCGCAGCGTGCCAGCAAAGGCGCTCCGGTCCGCGATCAGCGCCTGCACCCGCCCCTGCAAACGGGCCAGTGCCACGACCGCGGGCATCAGTTCCGGTGGCATCGCTCGCGTCGCCACCCCGTCCGCCGGATCGCGCCCGGCCCGTTCGGCCGCCGCCCCGAACGCGCGCAACGGCCGAACCAGCCATAGCGCCGCCACCCAGGTCAGTGGCACCGTGACCGCCAGCGCAACCAGGAACCAGAGCAGTACCGCCTGCTGCGCTGTCGTCGGGAACACTTCCGGCCGCGGCTCCACGATCGCCCAGCCGCCGGACGGCAACCGCAAGGCCGCGCGAAACGCCCCACGCAGCTCCGGCATCGGACCGCTCGACGGCGCGGGCATGGCTACCGCGGGCGTGGGCATGGCCGGGGCGGCGACCGGAACAGGCGCGGCCGCCACATCCGGAACGGTCGTGGGGACCGCAACGACCGCCGGCGCGGGAATGACCGGTGCCGCCGCCCGCGCCGGACGCACCCGCCGCGCCGGTCGTTTCGGCGGCACCGATCGCGCCGCCGGATCGGGTCGCGGCCCTGCGGTCGGCGCAGGCGTCGCCATGACCCGCGGCGGCGGGGCGGCCGGTGCCGGCACGGCGATCACCGGCGGCACCGGCTGTTCCTGGTCGATCAGTAGGAACCCCGCCCGGATCGTCGCCTGTCCCGCGGCCGCCTGCCGCTCCGGCCGCATCCGCATCGGCACTGCGATCGACAGGCGGACGTCGCGCGGATCGACGCGCAGGATCGCGGCCAGCCGCCGCTGCCCACCGGCCGCCGTCGCCCAGCGGTCGCTGCGCTCGGCCGGCGGCACCGCAGCGGTCGTCCGCGCCAGCGTCGCGTCGCCCGTCCCGCGCAGCGCAGCGGCGATCGCGTCCAGCCGCACCGCGCGCCCCTCCCCCGCCGGCACCAGCGCCGCCATCGCCATCGCGATCGCGCAGGCCAGCACGACCGCGACCACCGCCAGCCCGGTGAGACGGTGCCGCATCGCGAATCGCGATCCGCCGGACGGGAGGAGGAGCCACTGCATCGCCCCCGCTATGCCATGCCGCACTTCCCGCCGTCACCCGCATCATCCGTCGCGGCTACCCCGACCACCCGGTGCACCGCGGCGATTGCGGGGCCGCCGCCGGCGGCCTATCTGTCACGCACGCGCGGCCCGATCCCCCGGGCCTGCCCGACAAGGTGACGCCCGCATGAAGCAGTTGATCGCATTCGACCTCGACGGAACGCTGGCCGAAAGCAAGCAGGCGATCGACGCCGAAATGGCGGCCCTGCTCGCCCGGCTGACCCACGTCGCGACCGTCGCGGTCATCTCCGGCGGCGACTGGCCGCAATATGAATCGCAGCTGATCGGCAACCTGCCCGCCGACACCGATTTTGCCCGCCTGCTGGCGATGCCCACTTCGGGTACCAAGCTCTACCGCAACGACGGCACTGGCTGGAACCAGGTCTATGCCGACGATTTCAGCACGGAAGAACGCGACACCATCCTCGCCGCGCTCGACAAGGCGATTGTCGAGGCCGGGTTGCAGGACGATCCGGCTTGGGGCGACAAGATCGAGGATCGCGGCAGCCAGATCACCTTCTCCGCGCTGGGCCAGCAGGCCCCGCTCGACGCCAAGCATGCCTGGGACCCGGATTTCGCCAAGCGCAAGCGGATGCAGGCGATCCTCGAACCCGTCCTGCCAGACTTCACCGTCCGGACCGGCGGCTCCACCTCGCTCGACATCACGCGCAAGGGCATCGACAAGGCCTACGGCATCCGCCGCCTGGCGGAAATCAGCGGCATCGCGACGACCGACATGATCTTCATGGGCGATGCGATCTATCCGGGCGGCAACGACTATGCAGTCCGCGCGGCCGGCGTTGATTCGGTCGCGATCCGCGACGTCACCGAAACCAAGCGCGTGATCGAAACGATCCTGTTCTGCCTGACGCCGGCCTGACGGCGATGCCGGGGCGCGCCACGCATTTCTACGAACCATCGGCCGGCCACCGCCTGCCGCATGATCCGTTCAAGGCGATCGTGGCGCCGCGGCCGATCGGCTGGATATCGACGGTCGATGCCGACGGCCGCCCGAACCTGGCGCCCTACAGCTATTTCAACGCGGTCTGCGATGTGCCGCCGATGATCCTGTTTTCCAGCAACGGGCGTAAGGATACGCTGCGCAATGCGGAGGCGACGGGTGGTTTCGTCTGGAACCTGGCAACCCGTCCGCTCGCCGAACGGATGAACGCGACCTCCGCCCCGGTGGCCCCCGGCGTGGACGAATTCACGCTGTCCGGCCTCACCGCCGCGCCCAGCCGACTGGTCGCCGCCCCGCGCGTCGCCGAAAGCCCCGCCGCGCTTGAATGCCGGGTGCTCCAGGTCATCCCGCTCGCCGATCTGGACGGCGCGTCGGCGGATCACTGGATGGTCGTCGGCCAGGTCGTCGGTGTCCACATCGACCCTGCTTTCCTCAACGACGGCCTGTTCGACACCGCCGCCGCCCAGCCCATCCTCCGCGCCGGCTACCGGGGCGACTATACCACGATCGATGCGGGCTCGATGTTCCAGATGATCCGCCCGACCCGCTGAAGCACGACACAGCCGGCCATATCGCACCCCGGCGCAGGCCGAGACCTGCACGAACCGCTTCCACCTAGCCCCCGGCCTGCGCCGGGGTATGATGACCGGACGGCGGGACATGTTCCGCGACCAACGCCGCATCCGCCCGCGCCAGCGCCACCAGCCGCACCCCCGCCTCGGCCGCGCGGGTTACCGCCAGGCTGGTCGGCGCCGATATCGTGACCAGCATCGGACAGCCGGCGAGCGCGGCCTTCTCCACAAGTTCGTACGAACAGCGCGCGGACAGCAGCGCGAACCCGCCGTCCCACGCCCGCCGCGCCCGCGCCATCGCTCCCAGCAGTTTGTCGAACGCGTTATGCCGCCCGACATCCTCCCGCACGGTCAGGATCTCGCCATCCGCGGTGCAGCACGCGGCCGCATGCACCGCCCCCGTCTCCGCGTTCAGCGGCTGCACCGCTCGCAACCCGGCCAGCGCGCGGAACACCGCCGCATCCGCCACCGCCGGCGCGCCCCCAACCCGCGGCAACGGCCGCAGCGCCTGTTCCAGATTTTCGATCCCGCACAGTCCGCAACTGCTTTCCGACACGCGGTGCCGCACGCGCTCCACCACCCGCCCGCTCCGCGCCGGCACCAGCGTGATGCGCAGCACCATGCCCCCCGGTGCCGCATGGGTATCCACGTCGATCACGTCGGCCACCCCGTCGATCAACCGTTCCGACAGGCAGAACCCATAGGCGAAATCGTCCAGCGCCACCGGCGTCGCCATCATAACGGCATAGCCCAGCCCGTTGATCTCGACCGCGATCGGCATCTCCACCGCCAGCGTCCGGACCGCCGCCGTCGCCGCGCCGTCGGGCACGATCCGCAGGAACGGTGCCACGACGGTCGCTGCATCCATCATTGTCGGCGCCGCCGATCCGTCATGTTCCATCGACGCTCGCTCCGATCATGGGTATATGGGTCCGAAACGATCAGAGGCGCGTTACCGGCACCATGAACGATCGCCCCCTTCCCCGCCAGGCTGTCCTGATCGTCAACGCGCGTTCGCGCAAGGGACGCAAGCTGTTCCGCCATGCGGCGCGCAGCCTGAAGGCGGCCGGGGTCGATATCATCCGCTCCCATGCCGTGCGCGATCCGGCGAAGCTGAAGGTCCATGTCTGCGAAGCGGTCGCGGACGGCGCACCCATGGTCATCGTGGGCGGCGGCGACGGGTCGCTCTCCTCCTCCGTCGATCACCTTGTTGGGCATGACACGGTCTTCGCGCTGTTGCCGCTCGGCACCGCGAACAGCTTCGCCCGCACGCTCGGCATCCCGCTCGATCTCGACGGCGCAATCGCGGTCATCGCCAACGGCAAGCGCCGCCGCATCGACCTCGGCATGATCGATGATGACTATTATGCCAACTGCGCCACGCTCGGCATCGCCCCGCTGATCGCCGAAACCGTCCCGCACGGCTTGAAGAAGGTCCTCGGCCGGCCCGGCTACCTCGCATGGGCGGCGTACCAGATGTTCCGGTTCAAACCGTTCCGCCTGACCGTGGGCGAAGGGGCCGACGCCGAAACGCTCGACGCGCTCGAAGTCCGCGTCGCCAACGGCACCTATCATGGCGGCGCGGAAATGGTCGACAGCGCCTCGGTCGATTCGGGCGAGATCGTCGTTCAGGTCGTGACCGGCCGGATGCGTGGTCGCCTCGCCTGGAGCTGGATCGCCAGCGTATTGAAGCTGGAGGCGCGCAAGGACACCGTGCGCGAATTCCACGGCAAGTCCATCCGCATCGCCACCGACCGCCCGATGCCCGTCTCGATCGACGGCGAACTGCTCGCCACCACCCCCTTCACCGCCCGCATCGCCCGCGCGGTCATCGACGTCGCCGTTCCGGCCTGAGTAGTTCGGGGATCAGTCGAGGCGTCGTTGTAATTGGCCACGGACTGACCCGACCGTAGTGATAATGGATCCTGACCTCCGTCAGGATGACGGCAGAGCGGTCGGCGCGCGGTGCCGACCAATCGGCAAGCCACCAACCCCTTCCCCGTCATCCCAGCGGAGGCTGGGATCCATTATCACTACACGGCAGACGAACCCGACCCGTGTCACAACCCAACCAGCGCACCGGACGCACCCATCATCCTACCCCAGCCGCGCCAGCGCCGCACGCAGCCGGTCCGCCTCCGCCGACCGCAGCGCATGGTCCTCGCGCGCCTTGGCCACCGCATCCGGCTTCGCGCGCTCCACGAACGCCGCGCTGCCGAGCCGCCCGGCCAGCGCGTCGCGTTCCTTTTCCGCCACCGCGATGCCCTTGGCCAGCCGCGCGCGTTCCGCATCCAGATCGATCACCCCGTCCAGCGGCAGGACGAACGTCGCCTCGTCCACCACCACCTGCGCGGCCCCGCCGGTTGCCGGTTCGAAAGACACCGACGCGATCCGCGCCAGCCGCGCCAGCACGGTGGCCTGCGACGCCAGCCGCGCCCGCGTCAGATCCGACGCATCGCGGACATGCGCAACCAGCTTGGCCCCCGGCGGCACGTTCAGCTCCGCCCGCGCCGCGCGGATCTCGCCGACCAGCCGGATCGTCCAGTCGATCTCCTGGCTCGCGGCCGGGTCCATCGCACGCGCATCCGCCATCGGCCATGCCGCGACGATCAGGTCATGTTCGCGGGGGGCCAGCGCGTGCCACAATTCCTCGGTGATGAACGGCATGAACGGGTGCAGCATGACCAGTATCTGGTCCAGCACCCAGCCCGCCACCGCGCGCGTCTCCGCCGCACCGTCCGCATCGGCCTCTACCGCCAGCGACGGCTTGATGAGTTCCAGATACCAGTCGCAGAATGTCGCCCAGACGAACTGGTAGACGGTGTTCGCCGCCTCGTCGAACCGCAGGTCGGCCAGCGCCAGGTCCAGCGCCTGCACCGTCTTTGCGGTCTCCGCCAGGATCCAGCGGTTGACCGACAGCTTCGCACGCGGCGGCTCCAGCATTGCCGACCCGCCGATCCCGTTCGACTGTGCGAACCGCGCCGCGTTCCACAGCTTCGTCGCGAAGTTGCGATATCCCTCGACGCGCCGCTCATCCAGCTTGATGTCGCGCCCCTGGCTCTCCATCGCCGCCATCGTGAACCGCAGCGCATCCGCGCCATAGCGATCGATCAGCCCCAGCGGATCGACCGTATTGCCCTTGGACTTGGACATCTTCGCCCCGTCCGGCGCACGCACCAGCCCATGCAGGTACAGCGTCCGGAACGGCACCTCCCCCATGAACTCCAGCCCCTGCATCAGCATGCGGGCGCACCAGAAAGGTAAAATATCGAAGCCAGAAACAAGGATGTCGTTAGGATAGCGCCCGGCTAGATGCCTGTCCTCGTTTTCCGGCCACCCTAGTGTTGCAAACGGCCAGAGCGCAGAAGAGAACCAAGTATCAAGTACGTCCGGATCTCGTGTAAGGACAACATCTGGTCCTGCTTTGGACGACGCCTCAGCCTCGGTTTCGGCCACGTAGATGTTTCCATCGTCGCCAAACCATGCCGGGATCTGATGCCCCCACCATAGCTGGCGGGAGACGCACCACGGACGGATATTTTCCATCCAGTTGAAGTAGGTTTTTTCCCAGCTGTCCGGAACGATGCGGGTCGCGCCGGACCGCACCGCCTCGATCGCAGGCCCTGCCAGCGTCTTGGCATCGACATACCATTGATCGGTCAGCCATGGTTCAATCACCACGCCCGACCGGTCACCATACGGCGTCTGGATCGTGCGATCCTCCACCCGGTCGAGCAGCCCCGCTTCCTCCAGCGCCGCGACCACCGCGACGCGCGCATCGCGCACCGACAGGCCGAGATAGGCGTCAGGGATCAGCCCGTCCGCCACCTGCACCACATGCGCCTTCGCATCGAGCATGTTGAGCATGTCGCCTGCCGCGAACCCCGCCCGGCGCCCGACCTCGAAATCGTTGAAGTCGTGCCCCGGCGTGATCTTCACCGCGCCGGACCCGAGTTCCGGGTCGGCATGCTCGTCCGCCACGATCCGGATCTGCCGGCCGGTGATCGGCAACGTCACGGACCGGCCGACCAGCGCGGCATAGCGTTCGTCGGTCGGATGCACCGCGACAGCCATGTCGGCCAGCAACGTCTCGGGCCGCGTCGTCGCCACCGCGATATGCCCCGATCCGTCGGCCAGCGGATAACGCAGGTGATAGAATTTGCCCTGCACCTCGCGCGTCTCGACCTCTAGGTCCGAAATCGCGGTGCCCAGGCCCGGGTCCCAGTTCACCAGCCGCTTGTCGCGGTAGATCAGCCCCTTGGCGTGCAGGTCGACGAACACCTTCAGCACCGCACGCGAAAAGCCTGCGTCCATCGTGAACCGCTCGTTCGCCCAGTCGCACGACGCACCCAGCCGGCGCAGCTGCCCGGTGATCGTGCCGCCGCTCTCCTCCTTCCATGCCCAGACCCGCTCGACAAACTGTTCGCGGGTCAGGTCGGTGCGCTTCTGCCCCACGGCGTTCATCTGCCGCTCGACCACCATCTGCGTCGCGATGCCGGCATGGTCGGTGCCCACCACCCACAGCGCGTCCTTGCCCTTCAACCGCGCATGGCGGACGAGGATATCCTGCAACGTATTGTCCAGCGCATGGCCGATGTGCAGCGATCCGGTGACGTTGGGCGGCGGGATGACGATCGTGAACGGCTCCGCGTCGGGCCGCTCCGGCCGGAACCCGTTCGTCGCTTCCCAATGCGGATACCAGCGCGCTTCGATGGCGGCGGGGTCGAATGTCTTGTCGATCGTCATGCGACTGCCTTAGCGGGGCCGGTTGCCGTCCGAAACCCCGGACCGCGCGAAGCAGCCCCGCAGCCGCCCGACCACCACGCGCCGCCTGACCCGAACCCATTCGGTTCGAGCCTGTGAGGAACCGCTTGCAGACGCCCCCGACCGTTGGTTCCGAGAAGGGTTAAGCGCAGTCGATGACGCAGAAGCACGACAGGAGACAGGTCCCACCATCCTGCGGACCGAGCCCTGACCCCGTTCGGAGGTCAGATGGCTCTCCAAGACCCGTCCATCCCGAGCGAAGTCGAGGGACCGACCGAGCGAAGTCGAGGTCCCCAAGCCGCGCGCTTCTCGACTACGCTCGAAGAGGTCCCTCGACTGCGCTAGGGATGGGCGGATAACAGGCGATTGGCGGACAGAGGACCGGGCGGCAGACAACGGGAGCATGATCGCATCAGTTTGTTCTGACGGATGATCGGTTCGGTTCGAGCCTGTCGAGAACCCCACGAAAGGGTCCCGACACACTTGAACCAGAGGCGATTGCAGCAAGAAATTCCGATCGATCCGGTCGCGGCCCGAGCCGGGCGCAACCTCGAACCCTCAGCCCTGCTGCCCCGTAATCCGCGCGATCTCGCGCGCCACCAGCGTCTCGACCACTTCGGGCAAGCGCGCGTCGAGCCATTCCTTCAGCATCGGGCGCAGCATTTCGCGTACCATGCCTTCCAGCGTGATTTCGGTCGGTGCAGGCGACGGGGCGGGCGCCGCGACGGTCCGCATCATCAGCGCGGACAGCACGTCGAGCGACTGCTTGCTCGCCCCCGCCACGTCGGGCGATATCAGCGGCGGGGCGGGCTCGGTCAGTTCCAGCACGTCGGTCGGTGGCGCAGGCGGCACCGGCGCCGGCGTCTCCACTGGCGGCGCGACGGCGTCGGCGACCGGCCGGCGCGGACGCGGCGCGACCACGCTCGCGCCGTCGTCGGCGATGATGCGTTTGATGGAAGCCAGTATATCTTCCATTGACGATTCCTGACGTACGTCCCCCATCCGCCCGCTATTCCCTATTTCGCCGGCGGTGTCACCGGATTTACCGCCCCGGCGCGCGGCATGTTACCCGGTATGTCACGCGATGCCGCCGGCACCGCGGGGCCGTAGACCGTTTGCGGCAGGACGACGGTCGTCGGCGACGGCAGGCCCGCGGTCGACGCCGCCACCGGAACCGGGGCCGGATCGTCGCGCCAGTCGCTCAACGAATTGCGCACCCGCCGATAATTCACCGTCGGATCATAAAGTGGCCCGCCGTCCAGCCCCAGGTCGCGCGCCTCCGCCCGGCCCAGTGCCGCAAGCAGCGCGAATCCGGCGACATACGCATCGCGCCGCGCCGTCACCAGCTGCACCCGCACGTTCAGCAATTCCTGTTCGGCGTTCAGCACGTCCAGCACGTTGCGCGTGCCCACGCTGTTTTCCGCACGCACGCCTTCCAGCGCCAGTTCGCTGGCCGACACCGCCCGTTCGGACGACGCGATCACGCCGAGTGCCGCGGAATAAAGCGAATAGGTCGCGCGCGAATCAGCCACCACCGATCGTTCGACCAACGCGATCTGCTCGATCGCCTGGCTGGACCGTGCCTGCGCCTGTCGCACGCGCGCCGCCGGCAACCCGCCCTGGTACAGCGGCAGGTTCGCACTCAGTCCGATCGTCGCGGTCTTCTGCGATTGCTGCGCGCTTTCGACGATGGTGCCGGGCTGTGTCGGATCGCCCGTTCCGCCGCCCGGATTGACCACCACCGATCCCGGCCGTGATCCGAGGAAGTTGGTATAATTGCCCTGTGCGAAGCCCGACAATGTCGGCAGGCGCGATGCCTGCGCGGTCCGGATATCGAAATTCGCCGCCCGCGCCGCCGCCCGCGCGGCGATGAGGTCGGGGTTGTTCTCGATCGCCACGTCGGCTGCCGCATCCGCATTCGCCGGAAACAACGGCAGCGGCGGCGGCGGCTCAAGCGCGTCCGGCACCGCACCGATGATCCGCAGATAGTTTTCACGGCTCGAATCGAGCTGCGCCATCGCGGACTGCAACTGGCTCTGCGCGATCGACAGCCGCGCCTGCGATTGCGCCACGTCGGTGCGGGTCAGGTCGCCGACCTCGAACCGGTCGCTCGACGCCTGGACGTTGGTCTCCAGCACGCGGACATTGCCGCGGTTCAGTTCTACGATCGCCAGGTCGCGGATGACGTCCATGTAACTGCCGACCGCCTGGACGAAGATGTTCGCCTCGGTCGACCGCAATTGCGCGCGGCCCGAATCGACGCGCGCGTCCGCCGCCCGGATCGAACTGCGCACGCCGCCGCCCTGGTACAGTGGCACGCTGACGTTCAGCCCGGCATTGGCGGACCGCGCGGGCGAAAACGCCCCGCCGATCCCACGCTGCACGAATTCGCTGTACGACCCGGTGCCCGCCACCGTCGGCCGCCCCTGCGACAGCGCGATCGGCACATTCTCGTCGACCGCCCGCTGTCCGGCGCGTGCCCCGGTCAGCGTGGGGTTGCCGGTATAGGTACGGACCAGCGCCTCGCGCAGCGTCGCGCCGAACGTTGGGGCCGTCGGCAACGCCATCATGCCCGCAACCGCCCCTGCCGTCGCCAGCGCGATCGCCCTCGTCCCCGCCATCATGCCCGTGTCGCCCCCGCTCTATGCTTCAGAATGTGAAGGTCGGTGGTGCGGCGAACCCGGGCAGTATGACCGCCTCGGCATCCGCCACCGTCACCAGCCCGAAACCATTGCCCGCCCGCCGGCCGATCGCCAGCCGCGTCACGCCGCGTTCGACCAGCCCGGTCGCCAGCCGCCCACCGTCGACCAGCTGTTCGCTGACCGCCGCGGGCACCGCCTCGACCGCGCCGTCGATCACGATCAGATCATATGGCCCGCCCGCGGCCCAGCCGGCCGCCAGCGGCCCGGACACGAATGTCACGCCGTCCGTCGCGACCGGTGTCAGTGCGGCATCCTCCTCCAGCGCGGTCACCGACGCGACCAGCGGCGCCAGCACCGCGGCGGCATAGCCGGTGGCCGATCCGATCACGAGCACGCGGTCCGTCGCGGTCGGGCGCGCTTCCGAAATCAGCCGCGCGGTCGCCAGCGGCGCATTCAGCCAGCGTCCGCCGCCCAGCGGCACCGGCCGGTCGATATAGGCCGCCACCCGCGCCGCTTCGGGCACGAACCGCTCGCGCGGTACTTCGGACAGCACCGTCAGCAGCCGCGGCTCGCTGATCGTGTTGGGGCGCAACTGGCTGTCCACCATGGCGCGTCGCATCTGGTCATAATCTGGATGGGTCACGGAAAGCCTCGTCGCACGACTGTATTGAATAGGCAACACAGCTGGCCGCCCGTTCGTCGTCTATCCTGTCGCTTTCGTCGCGCCAAGCGCGAAGCGTGGGCACGGCGTCCAGCCCGGCGCGTGACGTTCATACAGATTGCGCATCGCCGACTTGCCAAGTGCGACGATCTGGACCTGACATCGAACCAGACGGCATCCCGAGAATGCTCTGATCCGACCCATCGCGCGCCACGGCGCGGTCCGCCAGCGATCTCGACAGCTTGGGGGAAAGCTGGAGGCCCGACCGGGAATCGAACCCGGGTGCGAGGATTTGCAGTCCTCTACGTCACCACTCCGCCATCGGGCCGATCGCTGTGGAGGCGCGCATCTGCAAGGGTTTCGCGTCAGGGTCAACCCGAACTTCGCAGCACCCCCGCAAAAACGGTCAATCCAGCGCCTCCAGCAGGATCCGCTTCACGCGGACCCCCAGCACGGTCAACCGCCACGCATTTTCCGACTTTGCCCGCCGTTCGATCAGCCCGCGCGCATCGCGGATCGCCAGCATCCGCTTGGCGGTGCGGTGATCGTCGGCACTCTCCCATCCGTCAGACAGCGCCAGCACGACGCGGCGCTGCGCCACGCCCAGTTCGGCTGCGACCAGCATCGCTTCCTCGTCGCCGTCGTCCTGATCGTTCTGGTCGTGCATGTCGGCTCGCCTCACCCCCGGCTGCCCTGCCGCCCGGCGCTCGAGGGGCCGGCACGGTCGGGACGAATACGGCTGGTGGGCGGTGACGGGTTCGAACCGCCGACATCCTGCGTGTAAAGCAGGCGCTCTACCGGCTGAGCTAACCGCCCGCCGCAGCGCGGTCGTTGCCACCGTCGGCGCGTCACTGCAAGCCCCAAGCGTCGCTTCTCAGGCCGCGTCGCGCAGCTGCACCGCCCGGACATAGGCGCTCATCGCGTCTGCCGTGGCCGGCGACAGCGTGATGAACACCCGCCGTCCGTCCTGATTGTCCGGCGTGCGGATCAACAGGCCACGCTGCGTCAGCGCCTGGATCCAGCGCAGCGCCGCCGTCGCCGGCACCGCCGCCGCGATGCACAGGCTCGACACCGCGACCGGGTTTCCCTCCAGCCGCGCCGCCGCCAGATCCAGCAAGATGTCCCACGCCGGATCGGAAAACAGCCCGTCGCCCAGATACAGGTCGCGCAGCCTGCGCCGCCGCAGGATCCGCCGGAACGCGTCGGCATCCACCGCCACCGCCTCGCTGTCCGCCGGCGCGACGTTCGCTGCCGGGCCGATGCTGGCCTGCGGCGAAGGCGACGTGGCCATTCCCGGATCCACCGCCGCGACCAGCCGGTCCGCGATCCGCGACAGTTCCGTGCTGATCGTGCGCAGCTGTTCCTCGCGGCCCGGCGTTTCCTCGCGCAGCCGGCAGGCACTTGCCGCCAGCGCCATCTCGATCGCGGCCAGCCGGTCGCCCGCCCGCCCGGCACACAGCAACCCGACCGGCGCATCGCCCAGCGCGGCATCGGTGACGTCGATCAGCTCGGGGCGGATCGCGACGACCGTCGCCTGCCCGCCACGCGCGCGACCCGCGGCACGCGCCAGCAGCGCGTCATAGACGACACCGGGGTCCGCATCGACCTCGATGAACAGCAGGTCGGCCGCGAACGCGCGATCTTCCGCCGCCGCGGCTTCCGCCACCGTCCAGTCGGCGGACAGCGTCAGCCCGGCGTCGCGCGCCGTCGCGGCCCCGCGCGCCCTGGCGGACGGTCCGTCCGACACCAGCACCATCGTCCGCCGGGCCGGCGACGCACCATATTCCATCATAGATTCCCGTTAGGTTATACCGGATCGGCAGGCAGCGATGCCGGCCTCGCCCCGTCCGCCTGGATCGCCAGCAGCAGTTCGGCGGCCATACCACCCTGCAACGCCATCGCCACCCCATTCCCCAGCCCGCCCAGCAACAGATTGACGATCAGCGTCGCCGGCGCGGGATGCATCAATTGCGCCAGCCGCGTCGCCATCGCCCGTTGCACCGCCGCCGGATCGCCGGCCGCCGGCATCATCGTGCCCATGTCGCCGATCTGGACCGCGATCGCGGGCATCAGCGCCACCATCGCCATCAGGCCGAGCAGGACATAACCGAGCAGCAGGAACCAGAACCGCCCCCTGCCCAGCCGCCATGCATCGCGGATCGCGATCCGCCCGCGCTGCACCGTCAACGGCACCGCCAGCGACAGCCGCACCCAGCAATAGAGCGCGCAGAACGGCGCCGCGACGATCAGCGCGCCGCCCATCACCACCGCGGCCGCCAAGGTCACCCCGCCCAGCGTCGCATTCGCCGCGCCGATCAGTCCCGCCAGCAGGATGATCGTCACGACCAGCGCCAGGTAGATCCCGAACCCCAGCAGCAGCATGACCGCCAGCACGCGCAATTCGGTCCCGCCGAACCGCAACCACGCCGGCCTGGACTGATACGGCTGCAACACGCTCCGCATCGCCGCCACCACGATCGCGACGCACAGCAAGCTCGTCAGGACACCGATCGCCCCCAGGCCGGCCAGCACGCCCGGCTGGAACCCGCCCGATGCTCCCGCCATCACGGCCGCCTGCCGCGCCATCAACGGCAACAGGAGGATGCTCGACAGCACGCCCAGTCCTGCCATCATGGCGCACCAGATCAGCACCGGCCGCCATTCGCGTCGCAACCCGGCGAGCGTCCGTTCGATGACCGTCCCGATATCCGCGTCCGCACCGGGCGCGCCGACGCGGTTGGTCAATGCGCCATCGCCTTCACGATATCGTCGACCATCTTCTTGGCATCGGCCAGCAGCATCATGGTATTGTCCATGTAGAATACGCTGTTGTCGACGCCGGCATAACCGACCCCGCCCATCGATCGCTTCACGAACAACACCGTCTTGGCCTTTTCCACGTCCAGCACCGGCATGCCGTAGATCGGCGAGGTCTTGTCCGTCTTGGCCGCCGGGTTGGTCACGTCGTTCGCACCGATCACGAACGCCACGTCGGTCTGCGCGAACTCGCCGTTGATGTCCTCCAGCTCGAACACATCGTCATAGGGCACGTTGGCTTCGGCCAGCAGGACGTTCATATGCCCCGGCATGCGGCCCGCGACGGGGTGGATCGCATATTTGACACGCACGCCTTCCTTCTTCAGCAGATCGCCCATCTCGCGCAGCGCATGCTGCGCCTGCGCCACGGCCATGCCGTAGCCGGGAACGATGATGACCTGTTCGGCCTGCTGCATCAGGAACGCCGCATCCTCGGCCGATCCGCGCTTCCACGGCCGGTCGGTCGCCGCGGCCGCCGACCCCGCCGCCGCATCGCCGCCGAACCCGCCGGCGATCACGCTGATGAAGCTGCGGTTCATCGCGCGGCACATGATGTAGCTCAGGATCGCGCCGGACGATCCGACCAGCGCGCCGGTGATGATCATCGCGGTGTTGCCCAGCGTGAACCCCATCGCCGCCGCCGCCCAGCCGGAATAGCTGTTCAGCATCGACACCACCACCGGCATGTCCGCCCCGCCGATCGGCACGATCAGCAGGAAGCCGATGACGAAACTGAGTGCGGTGATCGTCCAGAACACCCAGGCCGACTGGTCGATCGTGAAATAGCCGACCAGCCCGACGATCGCCGCCAGCAACGACAGGTTGATGACGTGCCGGCCCGGCAGCATGATCGGCTTGCCCGACATCTTGCCCGCCAGTTTCAAGAACGCGATGATCGACCCGGAGAAAGTGATCGCGCCGATCGCGACGCCCAGCCCCATCTCGATCCGGCTGGCGGGAGGGATGAACGTCTGAACCATCCCGCCGGCATAGGTCGTGCCGTCCGGCATCGTGTAGGCGATACCTGTCCGCACCACCTCCGCGATCCCGAACGCCACCGGGTTCAGATACGCCGCGGCCGCCACCAGCACCGCGGCCAGCCCGACCAGCGAATGGAACCCCGCCACCAGCTGCGGCATGTCCGTCATCGCGATCTTCTTCGCGGTGAACAGGCCGATGCCGCCGCCGATCGCGATCGCGATCAGGATCTCGGGCAAGCTCGCCACGTCGTGCGTCAACAGCGTCGTCGCCACCGCCACGCCCATGCCGAAAATGCCCAGCCGGTTGCCGCGCCGCGCCGTGGCCGGGCTGGAAAGCCCGCGCAGCGCCAGGATGAAACACACCCCCGCCACCAGATAGGCGATACCGACCCAGGCCGGCATATCGATCGCTTCATGCATGTTCAGTCCCCCCAGCGGTCCGGCGCTCAGCGCTCTTTCTTGCGGTACATCGCCAGCATCCGTTCGGTGACCGCGAAGCCGCCGAAGATGTTGATGCTGGCCAGCACCACCGCGAACAGGCCCAGCCATTTGGACGACACCGATCCGCCCGCGGCCGCCGCGACGAGCGCGCCGACGATGATGACGCTCGAAATCGCGTTGGTCACCGCCATCAACGGCGTGTGCAGCGCGGGCGTCACCGACCAGACGACATAATAGCCGACGAAACACGCCATGACGAAGATCGACAGGATCGCGATGAAACTCATGCGCGCAGCACCTTTTCTGCCAGCAACCGCTGGATCGCCACAGTGTCGCTGTTCCGGCTGACCTTCATCGCAAGCGGCAGGGCAGCACTCGATACCCAGATTTTCAGGTCGGCATCCAGATCGAGCGACCCCGCCGTCTCGACGGAGAAGCGGACGATCGACCGGTACGGCACGCTCTGCACATCCACCTTGCTGCCCGTGATGCCCTGCACGTCGACCAGGACGAACCGGTGCGTCGTGAAGAACGCCGTATCGCGGACCGTCTTGAATGCCTTCAGCACCGTCTCCCCTTCGATCAGGATGGCGCCAAATTTTGCGGTGATCTCCCCCGGCGTGATCTCATGTGCGCTGAACAACCCCATCTGCATCCCCCCTCTTGCTATTGCCGCCCCCGGACGGTCGTCCCGGCGGACGCCGGTATCCATTTTTAGAGCGCGTTCGACCTAGCCTGACGCGGCGCGATACCGGACTCCGGCGTCCGCCGGGGTGACGACGTGGAACGGTGCGGCGCGGCGTCCTGCCGGGCGACGGACCCGCACCCTGCTCATCCCAGCAGCCGCGGATGGACGACCGCGCCGCCGCGCGTCAGGCGCACCGCGTCGCCGATCTCGTCCCCGTCGGCCAGCACCGGCCGCCCCGCATCCTTGTCCCAGAACGCGGACAGAAAATTATACAGGTTGCGGGCGTAGAGGGCTGACGCATCGGCGGCCAGTCGCGACGGTACGTTCCGGTGCCCGACGATCCGGACGCCGTGGCGCACCGCCACTTCGCCCGCCACCGCACCCTCGACATTGCCGCCCGCCTCCACCGCCAGATCGACGATGACGCTGCCCGGCCGCATCGTCGCGACCTGCGCATCGGATACCAGCCGCGGTGCCGGCCGTCCGGGGATCAGTGCGGTCGTGATGACGATGTCTTGCTTGGCGATATGGGCGGACACCAGTTCGGCCTGCCGCGCCTTGTACGCATCGGACATCTCGGTCGCGTAACCGCCGCTGCCCTCGCCCTCGATGCCGGCCACGTCCTCGACGAACACCGCCTTGGCACCCAGCGATTCGATCTGTTCACGCGTGGCGGACCGCACGTCCGTCGCCGATACCTGCGCACCCAGCCGGCGCGCGGTGGCGATCGCCTGCAACCCCGCGACGCCGACGCCCATCACGAACACGCGCGCCGCCGAAATCGTGCCCGCCGCGGTCATCATCATGGGAAACGCCCGGCCATATTCGGCTGCCGCGTCCAGCACCGCCTTGTACCCGGCCAGGTTCGATTGCGACGACAGCACGTCCATCGATTGCGCGCGCGTGATGCGCGGCATGAATTCCATCGCCAGCGCCTCGAACCCGGCGGCGGCATATCCGTCGATCCGCGCGCGCGACGCAAAGGGGGCCAGCGTCGCCACGACCCAGGCGCCCGACGCGACACCGGCCAGCCCGTCCGGCGCGGGGCCCTGCACCGCCAGCACGATGTCGGCCGCCGCCAGCGTCGCCACCCGGTCGCCCACTGCGGCACCCGCCGCGGCATAACCGTCGTCCGCGATCGATGCACCCGCACCCGCGCCCGCCTCCACCGCGACGGTCGCGCCGAGCGCGATGAACTTCCTGACCGTTTCGGGCGTCGCGGCGACGCGTGCCTCGCCCGCGGCCTCTTCCTTCAAGACCGCGATCTTCATGACCCGCTCAGCTCGCGATCAGCAGGACGACGATCGCGACGATGATGATCGTCGCGATCGTCCCCCACTTCGCCATGTTCAGGAATCCGGTATAGGTTGCGACATGGGCCTTCTCATCCATGCCGCTGCCCTCGTTCGCCGCCATTGTCCGTGTCCCTCGCCCCATGTCCGTTGGGACCGGTGATAGCGACGCACGGCCCGCACGCCAAGCCCGCGCTTAATCCCGTCTTTACCTCGACCGCGCTAAGCCTCGACCCGAACTGGACAAGGACGATATCGGCAATGGCCGAGCCGAGCCGCACGCTGTTGCTGATCGACGACGAACCCGCGCAGGGCCGGCTGGTGTCGGCCATCGTCGCGCGGGCGGGGTGGCGCACCGTCCGCGCGCGTGACGCGGACGAGGCGATCGCGCTGCTCGGCGGCGCCGGCACGCCCGCCATCGATGCCGCACTGATCGATCGCTGGGCACCCGGCGACAGCGACGCCGCGGGCGATGCAGACGGTGGAGGCGGCGACGTCGCCATGCTGCGCGCCTGTCACCCGACGTTGCCGATCCTGATGATCGCGGCCAGCCCGACGGTCGCCGGCGCGGTCGCCGCGATGCGGACCGGCGCTACCGATTTCCTGGTCAAGCCGCTTGCGCCCGACCGGCTGCTGGCCGCACTCGACGCTGCGACGGACGGCCGCGGGGGGACCGGCGAACTGCGCCCGCTCGCCGAAAAACTGCCGCAGGTGCTGGCGTTCGACGAAATCGTCGGCTCGTCCTCCGCCTTCCGCTCCGCGCTGGCGATCGCGGCGAAGGCGGCGCGCGCCCGCGTCTCGATCCTGATCGAGGGCGAAAGCGGCGTCGGCAAGGAAGTCGTCGCGCAGGCGATCCATGCCGCCTCCCCGCGCGCGCGCCGGCCGCTGGTGGTCGTCAATTGCGGCGGCATCCCGCAGAATTTGATCGAAAGCGAATTGTTCGGGCATGAACGCGGCGCGTTCACCGGCGCGTTCGACCGCCGCATCGGCCGCTTCGAACAGGCCGATACCGGCACGCTGTTTCTGGACGAGGTCGGCGAACTGTCGCCCGACGCGCAGGTCCGGCTGCTCCGCGTCCTGCAATCGGGGGAAGTCACGCCGATCGGCGCGCGCGGCCACCGCATCGTCGATGTCCGCGTGATCGCTGCCACTAACCGCACGCTGCTGGACGAAGTCGCCGCCGGGCGGTTCCGCGAAGACCTTTATTACCGACTCGCCGTCGTGTCGGTCGCGGTGCCCCCGCTGCGCACCCGCATCGCCGACGTCCCGGCGCTCGCCCGCCACATGCTGGCGCGCATCGCGGATCAGCCCGGCCTGCGCGGCCTCGGCATCACCGACGCGGCGCTCGCGCTGCTGATGCGCTACGACTGGCCGGGCAACGTGCGCCAGCTCCACAACGCGCTCTTCCGCGCCGCCATCCTGTGCGACGGCGATGCGCTGACCGTCGCCGACTTCCCGCAAATCGCGGCCGCGACCAGCGCGGGCCGGTCCGCCCCGTCCGCCCCGCCAAGCGGCCCGCTGGCCGGCGGCGGCATCACCCTGTACGAACCCAATGGCCATATGCGCCCGCTGGACGCGATCGAGGCGGACGTCATACGGCTGGCGATCGGCCATTATCGCGGCCGCATGACGGAGGTCGCCCGGCGGCTCGGCATCGGGCGATCCACGCTTTACCGCAAACTCAGCGAAATGGGCATCGACAGCGCGGCATGATCTACGCGACTCCCGCCCCGCCGCCGTCCCGTTTCGATCATGCAGGGCTGGCGGCGCAACCGTTGCGCCTGCTCATGGTCGTCTTCACGCTCTATGCCGCCTGGACCGTCCCGTCGCTGCTGCCGCGCTGGGGCATTTCCTCGGGCGGGTTCCTGCTGCTGGCCGGCTGGGTTGGGCTGGCGGCGCTCGCGCTGCCGCTGGCGCGCGGGCGGATATCCGGCGTGCTGGGGCCTACCCTGCTGGTCGCGGTGGCGGTGCTGCTGCGGTTCGCCGCCTTGTGGGCGCTGTGGGGCCATGATGCGGTCGCCGATCCGCTGATTTACCGGCAGATCGCCGCCGCCATGATCGACGGCGGCCCGATGATCTTCCACGAACCGCGGACGGGGGTCGCGTTCCGGGCGCTCTACCCGCCGCTCTACCCGCTGTTCCTGACCGGCATCGGTGCGGTCGCCGGGCTGGGGCAGGGCGTGATCTGGCTGAGCAATCTCGCCTTCGACCTCGCCGCCGCCGCGCTGCTCGTGCGCATCGGTGCGCGCGCCGGGTCGCGCGCCGGCGGCCGTGCAGCGGCCTGGCTCTATCTGGTCTGGCCCACCTTCATCCTGGCATCCCCGTTCGCGCAGAAGGAACCGCTGGTCGCGCTGCTCGTCCTCGCCATCGCGCTCCGCATGACGCGTCTGCGCGCCGATACGCATCCCACGCCGATCGACGGTGCCGTCGTGGGCGCTCTCGGGGGCCTCCTGACCCTGACCCAGCCCGGCCTGCTCACCGTTCCGCTCATGTTCGGCCTCGCGCTGCTGCCCGTCGTGGGGCTCCGGCCGATGGTCGCGCTGGCCGTGCGCAGCCTGCCCGTCCTGCTGCTCGTCATGATGCCCTGGTGGGTCCGCAACGCGCTCGTGCTGGGTCGCTTCGTGCCGCTCACCACGACCGGGGGCATCGGGCTGTGGATCGGCAACAACCCGGCCGCCACCGGCAACTGGATGCCGCTTCCCCCCGCCCTCGGCCGCCTGCCCGAACTGGAACAGTCCGCCGCCGCCGCCGCGGTCGCCAGGGACTGGATCGTCGCCCACCCGGCCGACATGCTCCGCCTGAACGCTGCGAAGCTGTTGCGGGCTTTCGGCATCGAACAGTTCACGCTGGTCCGCTTCGGCCTCCTTCGGCCGGCGCTCGCTTCCGGCCACCCCGCCCTGCTGTTCCCGATGTTGCAGGGCGCGCTGCTCGCCACGCTCGCCGCTGCCACCGTCGCGATCGGGCGGCTGCGGACGCTGCCCGACGGCCGCCTCGCACTGCTCCTGACGCTCGCCATCGTCGCGCAACTGATCGTCTTCGACCTGTGGTTCGAATTCGCCGAACGCCACCGCTACGTCGCGATGCCGTTCCTGTTCCTCCTGATCGGAGCGGCAATGACGACCACGAACGAGCGGGACGCGACCCGACACAACGCGGTTCACGGCTGAAAACGCCTCGACCGCCTCCGCACTCACCGCGGCGTCAACGCCTCGTCGCGCAACCCGCGCCAGACTTTCAGCGCCTGCACCGTCTCCGCCACGTCATGCACGCGCAGCAGCTGCACGCCCTGCGCCGCGCCCGTCATCGCGATGGCCACCGAACCGCCCAGCCGCCGGTCGACCGGTGCCTCGTTCGACAGCGCACCGATGAACCGCTTGCGGCTCGCCCCCAGCAGCACGGGACACCCCAGCCCGTGAAAGAGCGACAGCCCGTTCAACAGCGCCAGATTATGCGCAACCGTCTTGCCGAACCCGATCCCTGGATCGACGATGATCCGCGCCCGCGCGATCCCCGCCGCCTCCGCCGCCGCGATCCGTGCCGCCAGCCAGTCATAGACCTGGATCAGCACATCGCCGTACGCGGGCCGGTCCTGCATCGTCTGCGGGTCGCCCGCATGGTGCATCAGCACGACGGGGCACCCCGCCGCCGCCACGACACCGGCCGATCGCGCGTCCCATGACAGCGCGGACACGTCGTTGACGATCCCCGCCCCCGCACCCAGCGCCGCCTCCATCACCGCCGCCTTCCGCGTGTCGATCGCCACCGCCACGCCGGCCCGCGCCATCCGTTCGACGACCGGGCGGATCCGGGCGATCTCGTCCCCCTCCCACACCGCGGCAGCACCCGGTCGCGTCGATTCGCCACCCACGTCGATCAGCGCTGCGCCCGCCGCCGCCATCGCCACCCCGGCACCGGCCGCCGCCGCCGCGTCGCCGTCATGCTGCCCGCCGTCCGAAAAACTGTCCGGCGTCACGTTCAGGATCGCCATGACCTGCGGCTGATCGAGCCGGATCGTCCGTTCGGCCAGGGTCAGCGCCGGCCGTGCCGCCACCAGCCGCGCCAGCACCGCCTCGCCCGCTGCCCGCTCCGCGTCGGGCAGCGCGGTCAACGCCGCGTCCAGCCGATCGACCGGCACCAGCGTCTGCGCCACGCGCCGCCCCGCCTCCACCCGGATCAGTTCGACCGCCGCGAACCACGCCAGCCCCCCCGCCAGCCGCAGCACCTGTCCGTCATGCCCGAACGGCGCATCCACGAACGCGGTCGGACGGAGGTAGAGGCCGGTCGTCATGCTGCTGTTCCCTGCAAACCAAACGCCGACATGCCGACCCCGATAGGCCGGCACCACCCCCGTCATCCTGACGAAAGTCAGGATCCATTATCACTCCGCGTCAGGCACCCCAAAACCGTACTGAGAATGGATCCCAGCGGTCGCTGGGATGACGGCAGTGACGCGGAACCGCCCCCTACAACCCCGCCGCCACCAGATGCCGCTGGCGAAACTCGTCGATCGCGATCAGGCCGTCCGGCCCCTCGACATGCCAGAACGTCCAGCCGTTGCACGACGGTGCGCCCTGCAACGTGGCACCCACCTTGTGGATCGACCCGCGCGCGCCGTCCGTCACCAGCGTACCGTCGCCGCGCACCTCCGCGCGCCAGCGCCGCTTCAGGTCGGTCAGCATCGTGCCCGGCGGGATCGCGCCGGTCTCGATCATCACGCCGAACGCCACCCGCGGCGCGCTGCGCTTCGACGGCACCGTCTGCATCGCGCTTTCGTCCAGCGCCAGCGTCGACGCGATCCGCGCGCGCGCCACGCTCACATATTTTTCCTCGCGCTCGATACCGATCCAGCGGCGCCGCAACCGCCGCGCCACCGCCCCTGTCGTCCCCGTCCCGAAAAACGGGTCCAGCACGATGTCGCCCGGCTGCGTGCAGGCCAGCATCACGCGGTACAGCAGCGCCTCCGGCTTCTGCGTCGGATGCGCCTTGTGCCCGTCATCGTCCTTCAACCGCTCGCCACCCGAACAGATCGGCAGCACCCAGTCCGACCGCATCTGGATATCGTCGTTCAACGCCTTCATGCTGGCATAGTTGAAGGTGTAGCGCGCCTTCTCCGATTTCGAGCACCAGATCATCGTCTCGTGCGCGTTGGTAAACCGCGTGCCCTTGAAATTCGGCATCGGATTGGCCTTGCGCCACACGATATCGTTCAGGATCCAGAATCCATGATCCTGCAACGCGGCGCCGACGCGGAAGATGTTGTGGTAACTGCCGATCACCCACAGCGTGCCGTCGTCCTTCAGCACGCGCCGCGCCTCGGCCAGCCAGGCGCGCGTGAACTTGTCATATGCCTCGAACGACGCGAACTTGTCCCATTCGTCGTCGCACGCATCGACCCGCCCGCCCTCGGGGCGCAGCAATTCGCCACCCAGTTGCAGGTTGTAGGGCGGATCGGCGAAGATCATGTCCACCGACCGGTCGGGCATGCCTTTCATCGCGGTGATGCAGTCGCCCAGCAGGATCGTGTCGAGCGACAACATGGTCAGTTTCGGCCGCGTCGCGGTGCGCAGGACGGGCACGTCGTCCATGTCTATCTTGTTGGCCGCACGCATTTTTTCGTCCCCGCTCTTCACTCGCGGACACCCTGATTCGTCCGGATTCGCGGGTCAAGGCCGCGCTGTGCGAACGCCGGCGACGACCGCGACTCGCTCATCCGAGATGCGGAGTCCCGACACCGCATATTGAGTCCGCGACACCGGCCGGACTCAATATACGGTGGTGTGGCGGCAAGGACTCGCTCCAGTCTTTATTTGTGGTGGAACCGGAAAGAAGGGGGCAGGTTCGCCTTTTCGGATCGGGGACGAGTGGTGGGGCGGCGCGTGGCGGGACATGTTCGGACAATGCTTGCCTCGGGTGCCGGCGCGCTCCTGTTCGGTACGGTGCTCGGCCTGTCCACGGTCGGCGGCCTGCGCGATCGCCCGCAACCCGCCGGCCCGATCTACCCGCGCGCGTCGCCGCCGTCCGACCCGATCTATACCGCCGACGCCCCGGATTGCGACGGCTGCACCAACTATGACGCCGGGTATCGCTGGGCCAGTGCGCGCGGCATCGCCACGGTCGACGACTGTTTTGGCGAGGACTGGGCGCGCCAGCGCGGCTGCCTTGCCTTCGTCCAGGGCGGCCGGATCGACTGACGCGACGGGACTCACCGAAGAGTATGCGTACCCCCGCGCAGGCGGGGGTCCAGGGCCACGAGTGATACCGTTTGTGGCGCTGGAACCCCGCCTGCGCGGGGGTACGGTATGGGGTCAGCCTTCTATTCCGTCGACTCAGACCTCGGGAGAGCATCAGCTATAAATGCCTGATATCGATCCCCCGTCAGATCAGCAGCAACTGCCGCACCGGCGCGAAGCTGCGGCGGTGGATCGGGCTCGGTCCCAATGCACCCAGCGCCGCCAGATGCGCCGCGGTGCCGTATCCCTTGTTCGACGCCCAGCCATAGCCCGGATGGGCGGCGTCATATTCCAGCATCATCCGGTCGCGCTCATGCTTGGCGACGATCGACGCCGCCGCGATCGACAGGCAGGATGCGTCGCCCCTCACCACCGCCACCGCGGGGTGCCGCCACTTCGGCAGGGCGTTGCCATCGACCAGCACCATCAGCGGGTCATGCCCCGCCGCGGCGATCAACGCATCGACCGCGCGCGCCATCGCCAGCATCGTCGCGTGGTAGATGTTGATCGTGTCGATCTCCGCCACCGTAGCGATCCCGACGCCCACCAGCGCCCGCCCGCGAATTTCGCCGCATAGTTCCGCGCGCCGGCGCGCGCACAACTTCTTGCTGTCGTCGATCCCCTTCGGCGTGCGCCGCCGGTCGAGCATCACCGCCGCCGCCACCACCGGCCCGGCCAACGGCCCCCGCCCCGCCTCGTCCACGCCCGCCAACGGCGCGGGATGCGTGCGCTCGATCCTGAAACTCGGTCCCGCCATGCCGCGCGTTACGCGCCGGACGCGACCGGTTCAATCCTTACCAACGCCACCCGGCCGTCATCCCGCCGGTAAAGCGCTCACTCTTAGTCCAAGGGAGATCCTGGCCTACGCGGCGATGACGACGGCAGCCAGCAGCGCGCCCGACGACCAAGGCTCACCCGGCCCGCATCGACTGCACGATGTCAACCAGCGTCCCCGCCGAAATCGGCAGTATGAACAACAATACCACGATGAACGCGATCACCACCGTCAGCACGCGTTCCTGCGCCTTGCGGGGCGCCGGTTCCGGCACCGGCTGCCGATTCCAGCCACTCCCGTCGAACGGCATCGCGCAATCCTCTGTCCCGCACGCCCGGCCGGCATGCATCCATTAAACAGAGGATATCGCCGGATGGTTGCCGCTGTCGACCGCCGTCTCCCCCGCCGGGGTAGGACAAATCAGCCCATGCCCCATCGGCCCATGCCCCGCGCCCAGCCCCGGTGCTGCCAGCAGGGCGTCGCGCACCAGCCGGCGCGCGATCGGGATGGCGCGGTCCAGCGGCAATCCTTGACCCAGCCCGGTCGCGATACCGCTGGCCAGCGTACAGCCGGTGCCGTGCGTATGGCGCGTGTCGATCCGCGAATCGGTCCACGCCGTCACCCCGCCCGTGTCGAACAGCCGGTCGGTCAGCACCGTGCCCGCCGCATGCCCGCCCTTCACCAGCACCGCGCCGCCGCCGCGCGCCACCAGCGCCGCCGCCCCCGCGGCCGGATCGTCCAGGCCGGACAGGGCCGCCAGTTCGGGCAGGTTCGGCGTCGTCACCGTCGCCAGCGCCATCAGCCGTTCGAACGCCACAATCGTGTCGCCATCGGCCAGCACCGCGCCGCTGGTCGCCACCATCACCGGATCGAACACGATGGGCACCGCGTGCGGCATCGCGGCGATCCGATCCGCCACGGCATGCGCCACCGCGGCCGATCCGATCATCCCAATCTTGATCGCATCGACGCCGATGTCGGACAGGACGGCATCGATCTGCGCCAGCACCATCGCGGCCGGCACCGCCATCACGTCGGTCACGCCCAGCGTATTCTGCGCGGTGATCGCCGTGATCGCCGTCATCGCATGACCGCCCAGCGCCATCACCGTCTTGATGTCCGCCTGGATCCCCGCGCCGCCGCCGCTGTCCGATCCGGCGATGACCAGAATTCTGGCGATCGGGACGCGGGCGACGCTCACGCCGCGGCGCGCCGCACGGCCTGGCACACCTCTTCGACGACTTCGGCGACCAGCGCCTCGTCTTCGCCCTCCGCCATCACGCGGATCAAGGGTTCGGTGCCGGACTTTCGGATCAGCAGCCGCCCGGTCCCGTTCAGCCGCGCCTCGGCCGCCGCGATCGTCTTCTGCACCGCCGCGTCCGCCAGCGGCTGTCCCCCGGCAAAGCGCACGTTCTTCAGCAGTTGCGGCAGCGGTTCGAACTGGCGCAGCAGCGTGCTGGCCGGCCGCCCCTCGCTCACCAGCGCCGCCAGCACTTGCAACGCCGCGACCAGCCCGTCGCCGGTGGTCGCATAATCGGTCATGATGATATGGCCGGACTGTTCGCCGCCGACATTATACCCGCCGCTGCGCATCGCCTCCACCACATGGCGGTCGCCCACATTCGTCCGGTGCAGCGTCAGGCCATGCCCCCCCAGATGGCGTTCCAGCCCCAGATTGGACATCACCGTCGCCACCACGCCGCCACCGCGCAACAGCCCGCGCCGGTGCCACGACACGCCGATCAGCGCCATCAGCTGGTCGCCGTCCACAATGGTGCCGCGCTCGTCCACCACGATCAGCCGATCGGCGTCCCCGTCCAGCGCGATGCCGATGTCGGCCCGCGTCTCCAGCACTTTTGCGCGCAACGCATCCGGGTCGGTCGATCCGGTCCGGTCATTGATGTTGGTGCCGTTGGGCGTCACGCCCAGCGCGATCACGTCCGCACCCAGTTCCCACAGCGCGGACGGCGCCACCTGATACGCCGCACCATTGGCGCAATCGACCACGACGCGCAGGCCGTCCAGCCGCAGATCCTCGGGAAAGGCCAGCTTGACCGCGTGGATATAGCGTCCGCGCGCATCCTCCACCCGCCGTGCGCGGCCGATATGTTCGGCCGGGGCCAGCGTCGGCGTGCCGTCCAGCAACGCCTCGATCGCCAGCTCGTCGGCATCGCTCAGCTTGTACCCGTCCGGCCCGAACAGCTTGATCCCGTTGTCCGCGAACGGGTTGTGACTGGCGGAGATCATCACGCCCAGGTCCGCCCGCATCGACCGGGTGAGCAGCGCCACCGCCGGCGTCGGCATCGGCCCGACCAGCACCACGTCCATCCCCACCGACGTGAACCCGGCCACCAGCGCCGATTCCATCATATAGCCCGACAGCCGCGTATCCTTGCCGATCACCACCCGGTGACGGTGCGCCCCCCGCAGGAAATGCGCGCCCGCCGCCTGCCCCACCTTCATCGCGATCTCGGCCGTCATCGGCGCCTGGTTCGTCCGCCCGCGAATGCCGTCGGTCCCGAAATACTTGCGTGCCATATTCGTCCTGCCCTGACTCGGTGGAGCCTCGCTACCGCATTTACCCTAACGATATGCTGGAAGTCCGTCATCCTGACGGAAGTCAGAATCCATTATCACGCCGCTCGGCCGTGGCCGGAACCGTAATGACAATGAATCCCAGTATCGCTGGGATGACGTCCGCGGGGTTACTGCCCTGACTTCCCCCTACCGCTCATACGCCTTCGGCAGCACGCCCTCCTGCGGCACGGCATAGCGGTCGCGCAGCTTCGTCTGGCGGTTGACCAGCGACTGTTCCACCCCGTCGATCATCACCGTCACCGGCGCGGACGACAGCTCCAGCGGATCGCCGTCCCAGATCACCACGTCCGCCCGTCGCCCGGGGCGCAACGACCCGATCTCCCCGTCCAGCCCCAGCGCCGCCGCCGGCCCCGAACTGATCGTCGCGAACGCACGGCCCCAGTCGAGCCCGGTCGCGCCGGGTACGCGGGTCAGCGCCACCAGATTGCCGGCATATTGCTTGATGAGCCGCGCCTGCCGCGCCTCGTCGTCGTTTATCATGCCGATGCCGACGGTCACGCCTGCGGCCTGCAACCGGCCGATGTTGGACTGTGTCGCGGCCAGCGCCTCGAAACTGGCCGGCAGGTCGGCCAGCGCGGACGCCAGCACCGGCACGCGCGCCGCCACGATCTGCGGCGCCACCATCCACGCCTCGGACGCACCGACCAGCACCAGCTTCAGCGCCGGAAACTCGCGTACCAGATCCAGCACCTGGACGATGTCGGACGCCCGCTCGACATGCACCAGCATCGGCACGCGGCCCTCGACCATCGGCACCAGTGCCGCCGCATCCAGCTTGGTCAGCATGCCGTCGGTGATCCGCCCGCCGCCGCCCGGGCCCGGGGCGCGCGCATAACCACGCGCCTCCAGCAACGCGTTGCGGAACATCGCGAACGCTGCCGGCCGGCTGCCGCCCGCGGTCGCTGCCGCCCCCTCGCCGAACTCGACGAACTGGAACGCGCGCGGGCGCATCACCGCATTGGCATCGGTGCCCAGGTCGATCACCGCACCTTGACCCGCAAAGATCGTCTTGCCCGTATCGGGCGCGACTACCGCGCGCGTGACTCCTTCCGCGCGGTTGATCGCGATCGGTGTCTCGCGTGGATTCACCGCCAGCGACACGTCCAGCGCGGCGGAAAAATCGGACTTGTCCGCCCCCGCGTCGTTCGTCTCGCGCACCCCGTCGACCTCGACGATGCCAAGCCGGCTGAAGCCCGCGACCAGCCCGGGCGACACCCACCTGCCCTGCGCATCGATGACGCGCGCGCCCCCGGGCACCGCGACGCCGCGCCCCGCCGCGGTCACGCGCCCGCCGCTGATGACGACCGTTCCGCCGTCCACCGGACCGCTGCCGTCGCCCACCACCAGCTTCGCATTGGTGATGGCCACGGTCTGCGCGGCCAGCGGCGTCGCGCCCAGCAGCGCCGCGATGATGGCAAGCCGCTTCACTTCACATCCCCTTCGCCCGGCTGGCCAAGCTCGAAATCCGACACCGGCCGCCGGCGCGGGTCGTTCGCATCGTACAGCAGCGCCCCGTCGATCCAGACCTTTTCCGGCCGGGTGTAGACGCTCAGCGGGTTGCCGTTCCACAGCACCACGTCGGCCATCTTGCCGGGTTTCAGGCTACCCGTCCGGTCCGCGATCCCCATCGCCTTCGCCGGATTGATCGCCAGCCAGGTCCACGCCACCTCGTCCGGGATCACGATCCCCATGCGCCGCCCGTCGGCCAGTGTCTTGGCGACTTCCTGGTTCAGCCGCTGGATGCCGTTCGGGTCGTCCGAATGGATCATCGCGCACGCGCCGGCCTTCTGCAGCAGCGGCAGGTTCTCGTTGACCGCGTCATAGCCTTCCATCTTGAACCCGTACCAGTCGGCCCAGACCGCCGCACAGATCCCGTTCGCCTTCAGCAGGTCGCCGATCTTGTACGCTTCGACCGCATGGTGGAACGCGGTCACCTTGTACCCGAATTCCTTGGCCATATCGATCACCTGCGCCATCTCGTCCGCGCGGTAACAATGGTTCTGCACGGTGATCTCACCGTTCAGCACGCCCATCAGCGTCTCGTTGCGCAGGTTGCGGCCGGGCTGGTCGGCGGATTTCGCGGTGCCGTCCTGCACCTTCTTCTCGTATGCGTCCCACTTGCGCTTATATTCGGTCGCGTCGATCCAGGTCTGGCGGTCCAGCGCCATGTTCCCCATCCGGGTCTGCGGCAGCTGCCCCTTGGATCCGTAGACGCGCTTCGGATTCTCGCCGCACGCCATCTTCAGGCTGTACGGCGCGCCGGGAAACTTCATGCCTTGCGCGGTGCGGGCATAGACGTTCTTCAACGTCACGCCGCGCCCGCCGAACAGGTTCGCCG
Source organism: Sphingomonas montana (assembly GCF_001956315.1). GTDB lineage: Bacteria > Pseudomonadota > Alphaproteobacteria > Sphingomonadales > Sphingomonadaceae > Sphingomonas_R > Sphingomonas_R montana. The sequence continues at coordinate 92,139 of NZ_MOLY01000037.1, forward strand.
AACCGGGCAGGATCTGCAACGTCGTCACCCCGCCATTGGCCAGCGCGCGGCTGAACCCCGGGTCCTGCGGCCAGACGCTATGTTCGGCCCACACCTCGGCGCGCACCGGCCCGGTCGCCTCGTTCCCGTCGGACAGGGCCTGTACCGAGGGACTGGGATAATCGCCCAGATGGCTATGGATATCGATGATGCCGGGCGTCACCCACTTGCCGCGCCCGTCGATCACGGTCGTGCCCGCGGGCGCCGCGATCGTCTGCCCGACCTCGACCACCTTGCCGTCCGCGAACAGCACCGATCCGTCGTCGATCCGCCCGCCCTCGCCGTCATACACGGTCACGTTGGTCACCAGCGTCGGTACGCCGGGATAGGCGCGATAGGTGGACGGATAGGGATCGCGGTCGAACGTCGGCTTCGCCTGGCCGCGCGGCGTGGTGGCCGATGCGCTCCGCGGTGCCGGCGTCTGCGCACAGGCGGTCAGCGCCAATACGGCACACGCCGTCGCCCAGATCGTCTTCACGCCTTATACTCCCAATCGGTCCGCGTACCGGCCGCGGCCGGCTCGGCCAGCTCGTCTCGCCCGGCCAGTTCCTGCCCGTCCTGCAACAGGTTCAGGTGCATCAACCGCACCACGAACGGCGCGATCAGCAGCACAACCACGCCGATTCCGATCGAAACCCAGCCGATCCGGCCATAGACCTCCAGCACCCGTTCCGGCCCGGCGCCCTCGCCCCCGGTCGCCTTGGCGATCACGCTGGCCAGGAAGTTGCCGGCCGCCGTCGCCAGGAACCAGGTCCCCATCATCAGGCCCACCATGCTGCCGACCGACAGGCGCGTCATCGCCGCCAGCCCGACCGGCGAGAAGCAAAGTTCGGCCGCGGTGTGGAAGAAATAGAGCAGCAGAATGAACAGCGCCGGCGTCGGCGCCCCGAAGTTCAGCGTTGCGCCGAACACCAGCACGAGGAAGCCCAGGCCGATGACGATCAACCCGATGCCGAACTTGAACGGCGCGCTCGGTTCCAGCCGCCGCCGCGCCAGCCACGTCCACAGGCCCGCGAACAGCGGGGCCAGCAAGATGATGAAGATCGAATTGACCGACTGGAACAGCGACGCCGGGATCTCGAACCCAAGCAGGCTGCGGTCCACCGCGCGGTCGGTATACAGGTTGAGCGACGATCCCGCCTGTTCGAACAACGCCCAGAACAGCGGGCATAGCGCGATCAGGAACAGCGCGCCGAACAACCGGTCGCGGTCCACCTTGGGCAGCGTGAACACGGCGCGGTACAGGATGAATCCGACCGTCAGCGTCGCGAACACGACCAGCAACGTGCCCACCACGCCGGTGCTCTGGATCAGCCACCATGCCACGCCCACCGCGACGATCGCGCCCAGATAGATCGCCCATTCGCGCGAGATGCCCACCGCGGTGCGGGCACGCAGCAGCGCCGGCTCCGGCGGCTCGCCCACGCCCAGCAATTCCTTGCGGAACAGCACGAACACCACCAGCCCCAGCAGCATGCCGATGCCCGCCGCGCCGAACCCCCAGGCCCAGCCCACCGTCTCGCCCAGCAGCCCGCAGATGATCGGCCCGGTCGCCCCGCCGATGTTGATCCCCATGTAGAAGATCGAGAAACCCGGATCGCGCCGCGCGTCGCCGCGCGGGTACAACTGCCCCACCAGCACGGAGATATTGGCCTTCAGGAACCCGGTGCCGATGATGATCGACGCCAGCCCCAGATAGAAGCCGTTGAGGTAGGACCCCTGCGCGCCCGCCGGACCCTCCAGCAACCCGATCGCCAGATGGCCCGCCGCGATGAACAGCCCGCCGACCAGCACCGCCCGCCGCGCGCCCAGATACCGATCGGCCAGATACCCGCCGATCACCGGCGTGACATAGACCAGCGAGGTGTAGGCGCCGTAGATCCCGAACGCCGGTTCGTCGCCGAACAGGAAATGCTTGGTCAGGTAGAAGATCAGCAGCGCGCGCATGCCGTAATAGGAAAAACGCTCCCACATCTCGGTAAAGAACAGCACGAACAGACCGCGCGGATGGCCCAGGAACGTGCGCGCGTCGCGCATCTCTGGGGTAAGGGATGTTGCCATGGGGTCGGGTGGCTCCGAACGTCGGGGAAAGGACGCACCGGCCAGGCCGGGCGCTGATGGTCGGAAGACTAGCGGAGAAATTGCGTCTGGGAAGAAGATTGTTGCGCCGCCGTGACACTGGTAATGCGGCCCCCATGTTCAACGACACGTCCGGCGCCGCCGCGCTCCTCGCCACCCGCCGGTCGGGCAAGCCGCGCGACATGGTCGCGCCCGGCCCGGACGTCGGGCAACTCCACGCGATCCTGTCCACCGCCATCCGCACCCCCGACCATGGGAAGCTCGCGCCCTGGCGGATCGTGGTAATCGATGCCGGCCGCCGCGCCGCGCTCGCCGCCCTGCTGCGCGCCGCCTGGCTTGCGGAGAAGCCTGCCGCCCGCTCCGCGGAACTCGACGCGCTCGACCAGTTCGCACATCAGGCGCCGACGCTCCTCGTCATCCTGTCCGCGCCGGTCCGCAGCAGCCCCATCCCGATCTGGGAACAGGAACTTTCGGTCGGCGCACTCTGCATGAACCTGCTCGCCGCCACGCATGCCGCCGGTTTCGTCGGCGGCTGGCTGACGACCTGGGCGGCCCGTTCGGATGCGGTGCGCGACGCGTTCGGCGGCCCGGAGGACCGGATCGCGGGCTTCATCTTTATCGGCACGCCCGCCCGCCCGCTGGACGAACGGCCGCGCCCCGCCTTCGACGCAGTCGTCAGCCACTGGGCCGGTTGACCGCCCTGCCGTATTAGTACAGTGGAGCGCATGGCCGACCAGGATCGCCCCGTCTATCTGCGGCTGCGGGACCGCATCTCCGACTCCATCCTCGACGGCCGCTACCGCGACGGCGATCCGCTGCCGTCGGTCCGCGCCTTCGCCGCCGAACAGGGCGCCAACCCACTGACCGTTGCCAAGGCGTATCAGAGCTTCCAGGAAGACGGCCTCGTCACCGTCCGCCGCGGCGTCGGCATGTTCGTCGCCGACGGCGCCACCGAACGCCTGCGCCGCACCGAACGCCAGATGTTCATCGACCAGGAATGGCCCCGCATCGCCGCCCGCATCCGCCGGCTGAGGCTGGACGCGAACGACTTGCTGACGAAGGTCGAGGCGTAATCACAACATAATTCCCCTCCCCTGAAGGAGAGGGGCTAAGAAGAAAGCCAGCAAAGCCCCCTCCCTTTCAAGGGAGGGGGTTGGGGGTGGGTGCAACAGCTCTCCAAATCCAACCCTGGAATAAAAGAACAGGTACCACCCACCCCCAGCCCTTCCTTCAAGGAAGGGCAGAAATCACGCCACCAGCTCCTCGACCCCCAACGCATACAGCCCCGCCGCCCCGGCCAGCGCTCCCGCGGCCAGCCCGGCCGCCTCCGGCACCAGTCGATCCAGATAGAAGCGTACCGCCCCCCGCTTCATCCGCGCAAAGGCATCGTCCCCCACCGCGGCCCGCCCCTGCCGCGCCATCAGCCAGCCCGCCGTCGCGACCGACAGCATCGTCAGGAACGGATAACTTCCCGCCAGCCGGTCGTCGCCATCGCCCTCGCGCAACGCAATGGCCACCCGCTCCACCGAATCGACCAGCGCCATCAGCCCCGGCTCGTCGCTCGTCTCGCCGCGGATCTCCGCCAGCAGCGCGGCCAGCCCCGCGCCGCCATCGCCGGTCAGCTTGCGCCCGACCAGGTCCGCTGCCTGTATGCCGTTGGTCCCTTCGTAGATCGGCGCGATCCGCGCATCGCGGTAATGCTGCGCCGCGCCCGTCTCCTCGACATACCCCATCCCGCCATGCACCTGGATGCCCATCCCCGACACCTCCACGCCCACGTCGGTGCCGTATGCCTTCACCAGCGGCGTCATCAGGTCGACGCGCACCCGCGCTGCCGCATCGCCCTGATGCGCGCGGTCCACCTGCCCCGCCGCATGGTAGCATAGCGCCCGCGCACCCTGCGTCAGCGCCTTCATCCGCAACAGCATCCGCCGCACGTCGGGATGCTCCACGATCGCCACCGATTCGCGCGATGCTGCCCCGGCGCGGGCCGACTGCACCCGACCGGTGGCGTAGTCGACCGCCGCCTGCGTCGCGCGTTCGGCGATCTCGACGCCCTGCAGCCCGACATTCAGCCGCGCATTGTTCATCATCGTGAACATCGCGCGCATGCCGCCATTTTCGGGGCCGACGATTTCGCCGACGCAGTCGTCGCGGTCGCCGAACGACATCACGCAGGTCGGCGACGCATGCAGGCCCATCTTGTGTTCGATCGACACGCACCGCACGTCGTTCGCCGCCCCGATCGTGCCGTCCGCCTCCACCCGGAACCGCGGGACCACGAACAGCGAAATGCCGCGCGTCCCCGCCGGCGCACCCGGCGTCCGCGCAAGGACGAGGTGAACGATATTCTCCGCCAGATCATGCTCGCCGTAGCTGATGTAGATCTTGGTCCCCTTGATCCGGTACGTCCCGTCCGGCTGCGGCGTCGCGGTGGTGCGGAGCGCGCCCACGTCCGATCCGGCCTGCGGTTCGGTCAGGTTCATCGTGCCGGTCCACGCGCCGGTCACCAGCTTGGGAAGGTACATCGCCTGCTGGCCCGCGCTGCCATGCGCCGATATCGCCTCGATCGCGCCCACCGTCAGCGTCGGGCACAGCGCGAAGGACAGGTTGGCGGTGCCCAGACTCTCCAGCACCGCGGTCGCCAGCGCGAACGGCAGTCCCTGTCCACCCGCCGCGACGTCCGCATCGATCGTGCCCCAGCCGCCTTCCACATAGTCGCGATACGCGTCGACATAGCCCGGCGGCATCGTCACGCCGGCCTCTGTCCGCCGCGCGCCCACGGTGTCGCCGATCCGATTGAGCGGCGCGAACCGCCCCTCGGCAAAGTCCGCCGCTCCTTCCAGCACCGCATCCACCATGTCCGGCGTCGCGTCGGCAAAGGCGGGCATCGCCGCCAGCGCTTCAATCCCGGCGACATGGGTCAGCAGGAAACGCTGTTCGGCTACGGGCACTGCAAACGGCATGTCATCTCCTATGGGCTTTCACAGCCTTTGCCGGTCGTTATAGCGTCGATGGGTGACCGCTCCAAACCCGCCAAAACGCCCCATCGTCCGCCCTTACGGCACCGCCGCGATCGATGCGGCCGCCGCCCACATCCGTGCGGGCGATCCGGTCGCGATCCCGACCGAGACGGTCTACGGGCTGGCCGCCGACGCTACCCGCGGCGAATCGGTCGCTGCGATCTATGCCGCCAAGGGGCGTCCCGCGTTCAATCCGCTGATCGTCCATGTCCTCGATCTGGCCACCGCCGAACGGATCGCTGTGTTCGATCCCGTCGCCCGCCTGCTCGCGACCACCTTCTGGCCGGGACCGCTGACGCTCGTCCTGCCAACCCGTGGGGATGGCGGCATCGCCGCACTCGTCACCGCCGGCCTGCCGACGATCGCGCTGCGCGTCCCCGCGCATCGCGCGATGCGCGCACTGCTCGCCGCGACCGGCCTGCCGCTCGCCGCCCCCAGCGCGAACGCCAGCGGCGGGATCAGCCCGACCCGCGCCGCCCATGTCGCCCGGAGCCTGGGCGGCCGCATCCCGTTCGTGGTCGATGACGGCCCCACCGCGCTGGGCCTGGAATCCACCATCGTCGCGTTCGGTAACGGCGTGCTGCGCCTGCTCCGCCCCGGCCCGATCACCGCAGCGATGCTTCGGGACGCGACCGGACTTGCCGTGACCGACACCGCGACCGGAACGATCGAAGCGCCCGGCCAGCTCGCCAGCCACTACGCCCCACGCCTGCCGATCCGCCTGAATGCGACGACGGCCGGCCCGGACGAATGGCACATCGGCTTCGGCGTGGTGGCCGGCGACCGGTCGCTGTCGCTGCGTGGCGACCCCATCGAAGCCGCCGCCGCCCTGTTCGACGCGCTGCACGTCGCCGATGCGTCGGGTCGGACCGCGATCGCCGTCGCACCAATTCCGGCCGACGGTCTGGGCGCCGCGATCAACGACCGGCTCGCCCGCGCCGCGGCCCCCCGCTAGCGATCAGGCTCCGGCGGTCACCCCGTCCTTCAAACGCTCGGCATAGGCCTTGCGGAACTTGCGCAGCTTGGGCGCGACGATCGCCATGCAATATCCGTTGCTGCTGCCTTCGCGGTCGAAATATTCCTGATGATAGTCCTCGGCGGGATACCAGGTCGCCAGCGGTTCGATCGTCGTCACGATCGGCTTGTCCACATCCGCCTGCGCCCGCTCGATCGCCGCGCGCGCTTCGGCCTGCTGCCCGGCGTCGTGCGGGAAGATGGCCGAACGATATTGCGTCCCGATGTCGTTGCCCTGCCGGTTCAGCTGGGTCGCGTCATGGACATGGAAGAAGATATCCAGCACGTCCGCAAACGTGATCTGCGCAGTATCGAACACGATCCGGATCGCCTCGGCATGGCCGGTATCGCCGTCGCACACCTGACGATAGGTCGGATTCGCGACATGCCCGCCGATATACCCGCTTTCGACCGACTCGACGCCGGCCAGGTCGTCGAACACGGCTTCCACGCACCAGAAGCATCCGGCGGCGATCGTTGCGGTTTCCTGGGTCATCTCTGCCTCGTTCATCATGCGTCGCCCGTAAAATGGGATGCCGCCCGGCGGATGCAATCGGCGCGGCCCGGGCGGACAGCTTCGCGACAATCTCCGAACGAAGATTTCATGGCCTGCCCTGCCGCGAAGACGTTACCACGCCCCGCGTCTGCCCGTCCGCTGGGCACCACGCCACCTGGACGGGAAGCACCACCCCCTCCCCCGTCATCCTGACGAAAGTCAGGATCCATGATTATTTCGCCAGAAGCCAGCCCCCGCCATAGTGATACCGGATCCCAGCAACCGCTGGGACAACAGATCGGCAAGCAGCGAAGCCATATCCTTACGCCTGCGACGCCAGCCCGGCCATCACCGCGACCGCGACGGAGGCATCACAGCAACCCGATTTACGCCGACGTTAGGAGAAACCTTACCCGTTCCCCGCTACACCGCCGGTATGACCACCCCCCGCCCCGCCCGAATTTTGCTCGTGTTCGGCACCCGGCCGGAAGCGATCAAGATGTTCCCCATCGTCCACGCGCTGAAAGCCAACCCACGCCTCGAAACGCTCGTCTGCGTCACGGCGCAGCATCGCGGCCTGCTCGATCAGGTCCTGTCGATCGGCAATGTCGTGCCCGATATCGACCTCGACATCATGGCGCCGAACCAGAGCCTCGACCAGCTCACCGCCCGCCTCCTGACCGAACTTGGCCGCGTTTATGACGAGATCCGCCCCGACCGCGTCGTGGTGCAAGGCGACACCGCCACCGCGATGGTCGGCGCACTCGCCGCCTACTACCGCAAGATTCCCGTCGGCCATGTCGAGGCGGGGCTCCGCTCCGGCGACATTTACCACCCCTGGCCGGAGGAGGTGAACCGCCGCATCGTCGCCACCATCGCCGACCTCCACTTCGCCCCGACCGACACCGCCGCCGCCGCGCTGATCGCCGAGCGGATCGACCCGAAGACCGTCCACATGACCGGAAATTCGGTTATCGACGCGCTCCACGCCACCCGCGCCCGCATCGCCGCCGAACCCGCGCTCGCCGCCGGCCTTGATGCACTGGCCGATCGGTTCTCGGGCAAGCGCATCATCGCCGTTACCACCCACCGCCGCGAAAATTTCGGCGGCGGCATGGACGCGATCGCCCGCGCGGTCGCGCGCATCGCGGATCGCCCCGACGTCGCGATCATCTTCCCCGTTCACCCGAACCCCGCCGTCCGCCGCGCGATGGATCCGATCCTGGGCGCGCGCGACAATGTCGCGATGATCGACCCGCTCGATTATCCCCACTTCGTCCGGCTGCTCGGGATCGCCGATCTGGTCCTGACCGACAGCGGTGGCGTGCAGGAGGAAGCGCCCGCGCTCGGCAAGCCCGTCCTCGTCATGCGCGAAACCACCGAGCGTCCCGAAGGGATCATCGCCGGCACCGCCCGGCTCGTCGGCACCGACGAGGACCGCATCGTCGCCGAAACGCTCCGCCTGCTGGACGACCCCTCCGCCCACGCCGCCATGGCACAGGCCCACAACCCGTTCGGGGATGGCCAAACCGCCCCCCGGATCGCAAGGATCATCGCCGATGCCGTCTGATACGCCGCCCACCGTCTCCGTCATCGGCCTCGGCTATATCGGACTGCCCACCGCTGCGGTCGTCGCGCGCTCGGGCTGCCAGGTGCTCGGCATCGACGTCACGCCGCACGTCGTCGACACCGTCAATTCCGGCCACGTCCATATCGAGGAACTCGATCTCGACGCGCTGGTCCAGGCCGTCGTCGCGCGTGGCACGCTGCGCGCCTCGCTCACGGTCGAGCCCGCCGACGTCTTCGTCATCGCCGTGCCTACGCCGTTCAAGGACGATCACGCCCCCGACACCCGCTTCGTACTCGATGCGGCTCGCACCATCGCGCCGGTGTTGAAGGTCGGCGACACGGTCATCCTCGAATCGACCTCCCCCGTCGGCACGACCGAGCAGTTGCGCGACCTGATCGCCGAACTGCGTCCCGACCTGCGCGTCCCCGGCCGCGGCGGCGACGGCGTGGACCTGTCGATCGCATATTGCCCGGAACGCGTCCTGCCCGGCCGCATCCTGCACGAACTGGTCGTCAACGATCGCTGCATCGGCGGCATCACGCCGCGGTGCGCGCGCAAGGCGATGTCCTTCTACCGCCGCTTCGTCCGCGGCCAGTGCATCACCACCAGCGCCCGCGTCGCCGAAATGGTGAAGCTCACCGAAAACGCGTTCCGCGACGTAAACATCGCCTTCGCCAACGAACTGTCGATCGTGGCCGACACGATGCAACTCGACGTGTGGGAGGTCATCCGCCTCGCCAACCTCCACCCGCGCGTCAACATCCTGTCGCCCGGCCCCGGCGTCGGCGGCCACTGCATCGCGGTCGACCCCTGGTTCATCGTCCATAGCGACCCGCAGAACACGCCGCTCATTCGTACCGCACGCGAGGTGAACGACCGCAAGTCCGATCACGTCGTCGAACGCGCCTCGGCCCTGCTCGCCGCGATGCCCGACGTGCCGGTCGCCTGCCTCGGCCTCGCGTTCAAGGCGAACATCGACGACTTCCGCGAAAGCCCCGCGGTCAAGGTCGCCGCCGCCCTCGCGCAACAGCACGGCGACCGCATCCGCGTCGTCGAACCGTATGCCAGCGCGCTCCCCGCCGTCTTCGACGGCACCGGCGCCGAATTGACCGACATCGACACCGCGATCGAAACCTGCCCGATCTTCATCGTCCTCGTCGACCACGACATCTTCCGCTCCGTCCCCTTGAGCGAACGCGCCACCAAACTCGTCTACGACACCCGCGGCATCTGGCCCGACCAGCCGGTGACGATCGACGGCGGGGCGAGAGTGTAAGGTGCAACCGCCGCTCAGTACCCCGGCGGAGGCCGGGGCCCGGACACAACCCCTCCCCACCGTCATCCCGGACTTGATCCGGGATCCCGCTTCTATTCGAAACGTGCAGAAAAAACGCGACCCCGGATTAAGTCCAGAGAGACGAGCAAGACAGTCAACAAACCAAACTCAAACCCAGTCCCGCGCATATCGCCGCCCAAGCCCGGTCAACAACTCATACTGCGAAACCCCGGTCAGCGCAGACGCCGTCGGCAGGCGATATTCCAGACCGAGCCAATCCCCCTCGACCACGTCGCATCCGGTCACATCCACTGCGACCAGATCCATCGAGATCCGCCCGATCAACGGCCGAACCTCACCCTCGACGACGGCGGTCCCGACCCCGGCAAACGCCCGCCGATACCCATCCGCATAACCGATGTTCAGCGTCGCCACCCGCATCGGCCCCGAGGCGATGAAGTCCGCTGCATAGCCCACAGCATCACCGGCCCCGACCGCACGAACCTGCAAGACCTCCGCCGACAACCCGACGACCGGCACCGGCTCGGCCCCCGGCCCCGGCTCTCCGCCGTAGAGCCCGATGCCCGGCCGCGTCAGATCGAACCGATATGCGGTCCCGAGACAGATCCCGGCCGAATTGGACAGGCTGTACCGCTTCGCCGCAACGACGCCGCGCAACGCCGCGAACCGCTCCGCCTGCAGCGCGTTCAGTGGATGCTCCGGCGTATCGGCACAGGCCAGATGGCTCATCAGCGTCGCGATCCGCAATCCGTCGACGATTTCCGACCCGGCCTCCGCTGGCGAAAGCCCCAGCCGGTTCATCCCCGTATCGACCATCAAATCGCACGGCCGCCCGTCCGCCGCCGCCTTCCACTGCGCCACCATTCCGGGCGTGTTCAACACCGGCCGCACCCGTCCCGCCAGCGCGCGCGGCAGATCCGCTTCCCGCAATCCATGCAGCACCGACAGCGACAGCCCGTCGTCCAGCGGACCCAGCGCCTCCGCCTCGTCCCAACTCGACACGAAAAAATCGCGACACCCCGCCGTCGCCAGCCGCGCGACCACCTCACGCGCGCCCAGCCCGTAACCGTTCGCCTTCACCGCCGCCCCGCATGCGGCCGTCTCCGACCGCGCGGCGTACCACCGCCAGTTCGCGACCAGCGCGGCACCGTCGATCGTCAGGCGAAGGGGGGAGTCACTCATAAGGCCACGCTGTCTTCAAATCAGGACCGGGAACTCGTCCTCAACCCCCTACTCGGCCGCTTCCGCCACCACCTCAGGTTCCCGCCACACCAGCACCGGCTTCCGCGCAGCACCGGTCTCGTCCAGCCGTCGCCGCGGTGCGAACACCGGCGCCGCCTTCAGCACCGGATCGCCCGCCCGCGCGCGTTCCGCCACGGACCGCAGCGCGCCGACGAACTGGTCGATCGCCCGCCGGCTCTCGGTCTCGGTCGGCTCGACCAGCATCGCGCCGTGTACCACCAGCGGGAAGTACATCGTCATCGGGTGGAACCCTTCGTCGATCAGCCCCTTGGCGACGTCCAACGTCGTGAACCCCTCGGCAAACCCGTCGTCGGAGAACAGCGCCTCGTGCATGCACGGCCCCGTCCCCGCGAACGGCGCGTCGAGCACGTCCTCCAGCGACCGCAGGATATAGTTCGCGTTCAGCACCGCATCCTCGGACACCTGACGCAACCCGTCCGCCCCGTGGCTCAGGATGTACGCCAGCGCGCGGCTGAACATCCCCATCTGGCCGTGGAACGCCACCATCCGGCCGAACGTGCCGGCATGATGCTCGCCCGCCGTCTCTTCCTCGACGAGGTGATAGTTCGCCCCGTCCTTCTCGACGAACGGCAGCGGCGCGAACGGCGCGAGTGCGGCGGAAAACACCACCGGCCCCGACCCCGGACCACCGCCGCCATGCGGCGTGGAAAAGGTCTTGTGCAGGTTGATGTGCATCGCGTCGATGCCGAGGTCGCCCGGCCGCACGCGCCCGACGATGGCGTTGAAATTCGCCCCGTCGCAATATACCAGCCCGCCCGCGTCATGCACCGCGTCGGAAATCGCCGCCATGTCGCGCTCGAACAGTCCGCAGGTGTTGGGATTGGTGATCATCACCGCCGCCACGTCCGGCCCCAGCCGCGCCTTCAGCGCTTCCAGGTCGACGCGCCCTTCGGCATCGGCCGGAATATTCTCGACCGCATAGCCGCAGAACGCCGCCGTGGCCGGGTTCGTCCCGTGCGCGCTCTCGGGCACCAGCACCACCTGCCGCGCATCGCCGCGCGCCTCCAGCGCGGACCGGATCGCCAGCAGCCCGCACAGCTCGCCATGCGCGCCGGCCTTCGGGCTCATGGCCACCGCCGGCATGCCGGTCAGCGTCTTCAGCCACTCGCCCAGTTCGTAGATCAGCGCGAACGCACCCTGGACGGTCTCGACCGGCTGCAACGGGTGAATGTCGGCAAAGCCCGGCAGCCGCGCCATCTTCTCGTTCAGCCGCGGGTTGTGCTTCATCGTGCACGATCCGAGCGGGAAGAACCCCAGGTCGATCCCGTAATTCTGCCGGCTCAGCCGCGTATAATGCCGTACCGCCTCCGGCTCCGACAGGCCGTACAGCCCGATCGGTGCCGCCCGCTCCAGCCCGCCCAGCCGCGACGCGACCTTCGGTGCCGGCGCGATATCGACGCCGGTCCGGTCGGTCCCACCGACCTCGAACAGCAACGCTTCTTCCAGCATCAGCGCCCGGTTGCCCGTGAACGTCTTGAATTCACCCTCGGTCCCACCGGTCTCCGGCCGGGTCACACGTCCTTCGCGGTTCATCGCAGGGCCTCCTCAAGCGCATCGGCAAGTTCGGTCACGTCGTCCTCGTCCACCGTCTCGGTCACCGCCACGACCAGCCCGTTGGCCAGTGCATCGACGCCCGGATACAGCCGCCCGAGCGACACGCCGCCCAGGATCCCGTCATCGGCCAGCGCCCGGATCACCGGCCGCGCTTCCTTGGACAGCTTCAGCGTGAATTCGTTGAAGAACGGCCCGCTGATCAGCTCCACGCCCGGCACCTTCGCCAGCCGATCCGCCGCCTGCACCGCATTGGCGTGGTTCAGCGCCGCCAGATCGCGCAGGCCCCGCTCGCCGAGCAGGCTCATGTGGATCGTGAACGCCAGCGCGCAAAGCCCCGAGTTCGTGCAGATGTTCGAGGTCGCCTTCTCGCGGCGGATATGCTGCTCGCGCGTCGACAGCGTCAGCACGAACCCGCGCTTGCCGTCCGCATCGACCGTCTCGCCGGCCAACCGCCCCGGCATCTGCCGCACATATTTGTCGCGCGTCGCGAACAGCCCGACATAAGGCCCGCCGAAGTTCAGCCCGACGCCGATCGACTGGCCCTCGCCCACCACGATGTCCGCACCCATCTCGCCCGGCGACCGGATCGCGCCCAGCGCCACCGGCTCGGTGACCACCGCGATCAGCAGCGCACCCTTCGCATGGCACCGCGCCGCGAGTTCGGACAGGTCGGCGACATGACCCAGGATGTTCGGGTTCTGCACGACGACGCAGCTGACATCGCCGTCCACCGCCGCGAGCAACCGCGCCATGTCGTCGCCCGGCGCACCGTCGGTCAGTTCCGGCACGGCGGTATCGAGCACATCGCCCGTGAACCGCGCCATCGTGGTGCACACCGACACATAATGCGGGTGCAGCCCGGCGGACAGCACCGCGCGCCCACGCCGCGTGATCCGCCGCGCCATGACGATCGCTTCCCAGCACGCGGTCGACCCGTCATACATCGACGCGTTGGCGACGTCGCAGCCATAGAGCCGCGCGACCTGCGTCTGGAATTCGAATAGCGCCTGCACGGTTCCTTGCGCGATTTCAGGCTGATACGGCGTATAGCTGGTCAGGAACTCACCACGCTGAATCAGGTGATCGACGCTTGCCGGCACATGATGGCGATACGCGCCGCACCCCAGGAAGAACGGCGCATCGCCCGCCGCCAGGTTCCGCCCCGCCATCCGCGACAGCTTGCGTTCGACCGCCAGCTCCGACGCATGCATCGGCAACCCTTCGATCGGCCCATCGAGCCGCGCATGTTCGGGCACGTCGACGAACAGGTCGTCGATCGTCTGCGCCCCCACGACGGCAAGCATGTCCGCCCGGTCGGCATCGGTCAGCGGTAGGTAACGCATGAGGTCAGTTTCCCATGTTGGGGAGGGTCACACCCCACCCCGTTCGGTTCGAGCCTGTCGAGAACTCAGCGCAGGGTTCTCGACAGGCTCGAACCGAACGATGCTGGGCAACAAAGCCCGGGCGAAATCAAAGCCCTTCGCAATAAACCTTATACGAGTCGGCATCCATCAGGCCATCCAGTTGGCCGGCATCGGACAATTTGACCTTGAAGAACCAGCCGTCCGTTTCCGGCGCGGTGTTGACCAGCGACGGGTCCGCTTCCAGCGCGGCATTGGCTTCGACGACCTCGCCCGAAACCGGAGCATAGACGTCTGATGCCGCCTTCACGGACTCTACGACCGCCGCCTCTTTGCCCTTGTCGACCGTCGTGCCGGCCGGCGGCACTTCGACGAACACGACGTCGCCAAGCTGCGCCTGCGCATAGTCGGTGATCCCGACCGTCGCGGTGGAGTCCTCCGCGCCGTCGATGCTGATCCATTCATGGTCACGGGTGAAATAGAATGCCATCGGTTCAGGCTCCCTTGCGGACATATTGATGGGGTACGAACGGCATCGCCGTCACTTCCGCGGCAAAACGCTTGCCGCGCTGTTCGATGTCGATCTTCGATCCCGGATTGGCCAGCACCGCGGGTACATAGGCCATCGCTATCGAACGCTGCAGCGAAGGCGAGAAGCCGCCGCTCGTCACGCGCCCTTCGACGCCGTCGATCGCTTCCAGCACGCGCGCGCCTTCGCGCACCGGCTGCCGCCCCTCGACGAACAGCCCGACGCGCTTGAATACCGGCCCCGCCGCACGCTCCGCCAGGATCGGCTCGGCCCCCAGGAACCCGCCCTCCTCGCGCCGCCGCTTGGACAGCGCGAAGCCCAGGTCGGCGGTCACCGGCGACGTCTCGGGATCGAGGTCATGCCCGTACAGCGGCAATCCGGCCTCCAGACGCAGCGAGTCGCGCGCGCCCAGCCCGATCGGCTTCACCTCCGGCTCCGCACACAGCCGCTCGGCAAACGCCTCGGCCGCCTCGGCGGGCAGCGAGATTTCGCACCCGTCCTCACCCGTATACCCCGACCGGCTGATCCACAGCGGCACGCCGTCCCAGTCGAACGCCCCCGCCGTCATGAACACGAGGCGCTCGACCCCCGGCACGATCCGCGCCAGCGCCTCGACCGCCTTCGGTCCCTGCACCGCGAGCAGCGCCTGCTCGTCCATATGGTTCAGCGTGATCTCGTCCTCGAGATTGTCGAGGATATGCGCGATGTCGTCATACTTCGTGGCGCCGTTCACGACCATATAATAGCCGTCCGCGCGCCGCGTCAGCATCAGATCGTCCAGAATGCCGCCCGTCTCGTTCAGCAGCAGCGAATAGCGCATCCGCCCCTCGCCCAGCGACGCGACATCGGCCGGCAGCATCTTCTCCAGCGCCTCGACCACGCCGTCGCCGGACAGCAGCAGCTGCCCCATATGACTGACGTCGAACAGCCCGGCCGACGTCCGTGTCCACAGATGCTCAGCCATGATGCCGTCGTACTGGATCGGCATGTGATAGCCCGCAAACGCCACCATCCGCGCGCCACGCGCCCGATGCCAGGCGTCGAGCGGCAGCGTGCCGGTTTCGATATCGTCCATTTCAGGATCGGTTACGGGGTCGCTCATACAAAGGCTCCTGGCAGGACGACGACGCGCGGCGGGCATCGCTGCCCACACCCGTCGCCCCCTCTGTCACGGAACCTGAGAGCTTTCGTCACGACCGCCAGGCGGCCAGGACTTACCCCTTCGGCGGCCCCCGTCAGGGGACTCTTTCCAGAGTGCTGAAGATGTGTCCGCGCGGTCCCGTATGCCTGAGAGATTCCGGGGCGGTTGCTCCTTCGGCGGCGGCCCGGTTTCCCGACCCGCACTCTCCCGCGCGGCCACCCGGAGTCGCCCCCGGCCAGCCCCGTCGGATTGGCCCGGCTTAGGGGTCGCTGTCAACGATCATGAAGCGGCTCCGACGATCATCAAGCGGCTTGCCGACTCACCGCCCGCGCCGCAAAGACACCCGGATGACCGTTACCATCGACATGGGCACCGGTGCCGGCGGCGCCCCGGCGCTGATGGAGCTGGAGGAACTGCTCGCCACCCGCCTGCTGGTGCAGGGGAACAGCGGCTCGGGCAAATCGCACCTCCTCCGCCGCCTGCTCGAAGGCGCCGCCCCCTGGGTCCAGCAGATCGTCGTCGATCCGGAGAGCGATTTCGTCACGCTGTCCGACCGCTACGGCCATTCGGTGGTCGAGGGTGCGGACTATAGCGAGGCCGAAATCCGCCGCATCGCCGCGCGCATCCGCGAACACCGCGTCTCCGCCGTCTTGAGCCTCGAAGGGCTCGATGCCGAGGCCCAGATGCGCTGCGCCGCCGCGTTCCTGATGGCGCTGTTCGATGCGCCGCGCGAGCATTGGTACCCCGCGCTGGTGGTGGTCGACGAGGCGCAGCTCTTCGCCCCCGCGGTCGCCGGCGAGGTCGCCGACGACGCCCGCCGCGCCTCGCTCGGTGCGATGACCAACCTGATGTGCCGCGGCCGTAAGCGTGGCCTGGCCGGCGTCATCGCGACGCAGCGCCTGGCGAAGCTTGCCAAGAACGTCGCGGCCGAGGCGTCGAATTTCCTCATGGGCCGCACCTTCCTCGACATCGACATGGCGCGCGCCGCCGATCTGCTCGGCATGGAACGCCGCCAGGCCGAACAGATCCGCGACCTCGAACGCGGGCAGTTCCTGGCGCTTGGCCCCGCGCTCTGCCGCCGCCCGCTGTCGATCCGCATCGGGCCGGTCGAAACCTCCGCCCGCACCTCCAGCCCCAAGCTGCTCGACATGCCAGCCGCCCCCACCGGCGAAGATGCGCAGATGCTGCTGTTCGCCGCCGCCCCGGTCGAACCGCGTGCCGCCCCGCCGATACCGCCGTCGCCGCCGCCGGCCTCTGCGGACGACCTGATCCGCGAGATCGCCCGCCCGCTGCCAATGTCCTCGCTGCTGGACAAACCCCAAGTCAGCGCCACCGAGCGCGAACGGATCATCGCTACCGTGCTGGGCGAGATCGTCGCCGAACCGGACAGCGCCTACCGCTCGCCGGCCGTGCTGTTCCAGGATTTCGGCGTCCGCTGCCGGATGCACGGCCTCGCCGACACCGGGCACGACCTCGCCCGCTTCCGCAGCCGCCTGTCGATGGCGCGCGCCGGCCTGACCGGCGGCCTCGCCGACGATGCGCGCTTCGCCCCCGCCGCCGAAATCGCCCGCGGGTTGGAAGAAGGGATGCAGGGCATCTACCTGCTCCTCGCCCGCGCTGCGCTCGACGGCGCGCCCTGCCCCGACGATGCGGAAATCGCCGCGGTCTACGGCACCCACTCGCTCGGCCGCGTCCGTCGCCTGCTCGCCTATCTCCAGACACAGGGGCTGCTTGCGATCCATACCGACATGCGCGGCGACCGCCGCATCGGCCTCCCCGCGCTCGGCTGGATCACCGCCGCCGCCGCACCCACCGCAACACCGGAGTAGTGGGCCGAGCCATACCCCGGCGCAGGCTGGAGCCCAGGTGAAACACCGCCGCAAACCTGCAGTGGAAAAGTAGAAAACCCAGCCCCTCCAACGTCATCTCAGCGGACGCTGGAATGACGACCGAGGTAACCACTCCGTTCAAACCGTCCAGCGCGCCGACCCCTTTACGCAAACGTAAAGCATCGCTTGCCTCCCGCGCGCGTTCCGATATCGTCCGTCTCCATGAGCCTCCCTCCTCTCTTCGATCGGCTGCGACTGCCCGTCATCGCATCGCCGCTGTTCATCATCTCGACGCCCGATCTGGTGATCGCGCAGTGCAAGGCCGGCATCGTCGGTGCCTTCCCGGCGCTGAACGCCCGGCCCGCCGGCGTCCTCGACGAATGGCTCGCCCGCATCACCGCGGAACTGGCGCAGCACGACCGCGACCATCCCGACAGCCCCGCCGCGCCGTTCGCGGTCAACCAGATCGTCCATCGCTCCAACGACCGGCTGGAAACGGACCTCACGGTCTGTGCGAAGTGGAAGGTGCCGATCGTCATCACCTCGCTCGGCGCGCGGGCGGACCTGAACGATGCGGTCCATAGCTGGGGCGGCATCACGCTGCACGACGTCATCGACGACCGCTTCGCGCGCAAGGCGGTGGAAAAGGGCGCAGACGGCCTGATCGCGGTCGCGGCCGGTGCAGGCGGCCATGCCGGCACGCTGTCGCCCTTCGCGCTGGTGCGCGAGATTCGCGACTGGTTCGACGGCCCGCTGATCCTGTCGGGCGCGATCGCCAACGGCGCGTCGGTGCTGGCCGCGCAGGCGATGGGCGCGGACCTCGCCTATATCGGATCATTGTTCATCGCCGCGACGGAGGCCAATGCCGACGCGGCGTACAAGCAGGGCATCGTCGACGGTCGCGCGGCCGACATCGTCTATTCCAACCTGTTCACCGGGGTGCACGGCAATTATCTGCGCGCCTCGATCGTGGCGGCCGGACTGGATCCCGACGCACTGCCCGAAGGCGACCTCAAGACGATGGATTTCGGCACCGGCGCCGGCAAGACCAAGGCCTGGCGCGACATCTGGGGGTCCGGCCAGGGCATCGGCGCTGTCCGCGCCGTTGAACCGACCAGCGCGATGGTGGCCCGCCTCACGAACGAATATGCGACCGCGATCGCCAATCTGCGGATCCGCGCGGGACTGAACTGACGCCGCGGTAGATCGCGCCCCGCACCGCTACCAGGCGCGCTCCAGCCGCCGGATCAGCGTCCGCGCCGGTCCGTCGGCGCCGGTCGTCCCCAGCGCCATGCCGGTTTCCAGGCGTCGCACCCGATCGTGCAGGTCGCGGCTGGCCACGATCAGCTGCTGCGCGACAACCGGCAGCGGCGCGATCGCACCGGCTTCGCTGATGACCGCATCGCCCAGCGGTCGCCGCGGCAGGCCCGACATGTCACGCACGCCCCCCGTACGCCGGGTCAACAGCCACGCCACGACATGCATCAGCCGCGTCGTGACCTTCAGCGATTCGCACGAGAACAGCACCCGGTCGCGCGGCGACAGCATGTCGCGCTCCGCCCGCCCCTGCGCGTCGAAATATCCACGCGCTTCATCCGCAAGGATCAGCGCCTCGGTATGCAGCGCATTGATCAGTCGCCCGGTCAGACCGTTTCGGTCGTCGTCCCCCACCGCCGTCTCTCCATCACGCGTTCCCTTGATCGATGGCACGTCCGCCGCGGCGCGGGAACCGGCTAAACATGCTTAACGCCGCCGCGTGCGACGAACCGCATGTCCGGCCACAGGGGTGGTCAGGCGATGATGTCTGGGACCAGCATGTCCTCTGCCTGCGCGATCTCGTCGCGCAGCCGCAGCTTGCGCCGCTTCAACCGGGCCAACTGCAACTCGTCCCGCACCGTCGCCGCGTTCAGCGCCGCGATCGCGTCGTCCAGGTCGCGATGCGCGATCCGCATCTGTTCGATCCGCCGCGTCAGCTCATCCATGCCAAATGTTCCCGACCCGCGCTGCCACGCTCCCGGAATAGGGACGAAACGAGCGCCGCTCAAGCTGTATGGAACGCCTGGCTCGACTGGTCGCGCTCTGGCCTGCGGCCCGTCTATAATCGTGCTTAACGGGCCTGACAGCGTGCCCGATCGATGATCTAATGCGTCGCTTCTGATGGCTTGAAAAGGAGACCCTCTCGATGGAGACCGGACATTCCTCGGCGTTGATCGCCAAGCATGCGGGGCTGGATGCGCGCATCCACGCGGAACGCACCCGGCCCGCGCCGGACGAAACGCTGCTCGCCCGCCTGAAGAAACAGAAATTGCGGATCAAGGAAGCCCTGTCGGACGACTGACCGCCGCCCCGGGTCGCCGGCCGGACAATCGTTTCCTGCGGCGGCCCGATCGTTCGCGTTCATACGTGAATCATGTTCCGGCTGTCGTCGGCGGATCGTTCTCGGCTGTCGACGCGTCCGCCGGTTCCGACGCGGTATCCATGCTGGTCGCATGTATCCTGCGGACGTGCCGTGGATCGACCGGCCGGTCGAACGCAATGCCGACCTGTCCCGGCCTGATCCATGCGACACGCGCATCGACGATGCCGATGCTGCGCAGTTCCATTGTCAAACGCTCGCCGACCGCGAACGACTGCCCGGTTTCGGCCATCATGCCCCCGGCGGACAGGTTTCGCACGCGAAGCATGGCCACTGGCTCGCCGAGCCGTACGGCCGTCGCCTCTAGGAACATGCCGTCCTTGGCGTGGATGCGTTCCTGCGCGCCTGCCACTTCGTCCTGATTCCGCGCGATAGCGAAACGATCGTCCACCTTGTCGCTCCTGCCCTGTCCCCGCCGCAGTGCCGGCTGGCTTGGAATAGAACGACAGGTTCGGCGAAAGCATTAATCGCGTTAAGTCATTCCTCCCGCGAAACCTTTTCGTTGCGTTCGTGGCGTTCCTGCGCCTCGACCGTCATCGTTGCGATCGGCCGCGCCTCCAGCCGGGCCAGCGAGATCGGTTCGCCCGTGACGTCGCAATAGCCATATTCTCCCGCATCGATCCGGCGCAGTGCCGCCTCGATCTTGGAAATCAGCTTGCGCTGGCGATCGCGGGTGCGCAGTTCGATCGACCAGTCGGTTTCGCTGGACGCACGATCGGTCGAATCCGCCTCGCGCAGCGTATCGGTCTGCAACTGGGCCAGCGTCCCCTGCGATTCCTTCAGGATCGCGTCCTTCCAGTCGAGCAGCTTGCGCCGGAAATAGCGTTGCTGCGCCGGGTTCATGAATTCTTCGTCGGACGACGGTCTGTAGTCGGGACGGGAAACGTCCTGCGCCAGATCGCCCGCGTCCGCAGCCTCCGTTGCCGCCGTCGCCATCATGGTTTCCGCTCTCCTCGCACCGCCACGATCCGATGATCGGCAGGGCATCCGGGGCGGGCCTATATCGCCCGCGGGTGGCAGGCACAAGCAGACCGAGCCATGAAGCAACATGCTGGGAAACCGCGGATTGTCATGCTTTCGCAGCATTTCCGGATCGGCCGCAAACCCGCATCGATTCGCGCGGACGATCCCGAATGGTCGCCCTCCGGTTGCAAAGATCTTTCGTCCCGCTGTGGGACGGTCGCCGTCCACGCCCAGCGCGCGACGTGAAATCCAGCTGTTCCGCCAATCAAAAGACGGTTAACAAGTTTGCGGTTAGGAAATTATTCTGCATTTCATCGTCTATCACCGGTGGGACGATCCCGGGTCATGGCGTGATCGCTAGGACTCCGGCGATGGAACAGAACGGAAAGACACAACGATGTCGGTAAAGATGGCTTTGGCGAAACTCTGCGCCTGCGCATGTGGGGGTGCCGTGATCGGCGGCGGCGCGGTGCATGTCGCTGAGCGCCCGGCCCGTGTCCATTACGCGAAGGGCAAGCAGGTCCAGCGCGTCGCGGCCCGCAAGGTCCATCGCCCGGTCCGCACTGCCAGCCGGGTTCGCCGCACCGTCACCACCACCACCTGCGTGCCGGGGACGACGACGGTCGTCGCGACGCCGGCCGCTGCACCCTATCTGCCCGCACCCGCCTTCGCCGAAGGCCCCGTGGTGGGTGCCGGCGGCGGGGCCTTCCCGGTCGTCCTCGGCGGATCGAGCGGCTTCGGCGGCGGCGGTTTCTTCGGTGGTTTCTTCGGCGGCGGATCGGGCGGGGGCAGCAGCAGCGGCGCATACTCCATTTCGTCCACCACCAGTTCGTCGAACGGCATCAGCTCGACCTCCGGCGGCGACATCAGCTCCACGTCCGGCGGCACGGTCAGTTCGACCACGTCGACCGGCGGCGCCGTGTCCTCCTCGACATCGACAGGTGGCCCGGTTGTGGTCGACGTCAACAACAGCAACACGAACACCAACAGCGCCAATAACGGCGGCAACGCGAACAACAACAATGTGACACAGAACAATAACAATAACCAGACGAACAACCAGAACCAGTCGCAAAACCAGAACCAGAACCAGAACCAGAACCAGAACCAGAACCAGAACCAGAACCAGTCGAGCACGTCCTCGACCTCCAGTTCGACGTCGTCTTCCACGTCCACGTCGTCGGGCGGTACGCCGCTCACCACGCCCGGCGATCCGACCCCGGTGCCGGCACCGCCGATGGTCCTGCTGTTCGGGGCCGCCGCCGCCGCGCTGGTCGCCCGCCGTCAGATCGGAAAGCGCAAGGCCGCTGCCTGACCCCAGGCCCGACAACCATCCGACAGAAGCGGGCGTAAGGGCTGGGTTAGCGGGATCGCTACCGTGTGTGACACTGGTCCCCCACGCCCACGCAGTCGGTATCTAAACCCCAGGTTGCTCACATAAAGTCGGACATCGCGACGACGTCAGCTTCACAAGCTGACCGCCGATCCTCGCCGACTACACCGCAAAAAACCCCCCGGATTGCTCCGAAGGGTTTGTCGGTGAACGCGACTACCGTGGACTTTGCCACATCCGGCTAAATAGCTCGAACATCTTCAAGCACTCGATCGGCCCGCAAACGTTCCGGCTCCGACCCCAGACAGGTCGAAGCCGCGCAGCCTAACCGATCAATTGCCCGATGGCTTGGCGTCCGCGGCGGGCGTTGCCGCCGGTGCGGCCTTAGCGGCCGCCGTGTCGAGTTCGGCGGCGGTCATGCCGATGACCGGGCCGCTGGCCCCGGCCGCGAACGAACTGATCGGCAACTTCACTTTGTTCTTGGTCGTCGCGACCGTCGCGAACTCGCCGTCCACGGACTCGATCTTTCCGACCGTCCCGCCGGATGTGTCCATCACGGTCGTCCCCGCCGTGATCTGCGCGGCCAGCTTGGCCTGTCGTTCCGCGGTCGCACCCGATGCTGCGGCCTCGACCTGCGCCTTGGTCAGCCCGATCACCGGGCCGTTCGCACCGGCGGCAAAGGACGACAATGGCAGTCGCACCTCGACCGTGCCGGTCGACAGCACCGCCAGATCGCCTTCGACCGACTTGATGGTGCCGACGGTGCCGCCGGCAACATCGGTCACGGTTGCGCCCGCCTTCACGGATGTCGCGGCCGATGGCGCGGCGGTGGCGGGTGCCGTCGTCTGTGCGGTCGTCTGCGCCTGGGCGCCGCCTGCCAGCGTTGCGAGACCCGCGAGAATGATGATGGACTTCATGATTTCGTTCTCCCTCGCCTTCCAAACTGGCGATCATGGTCCCCGTTCCAAGCAAAATCGTTACGGACTCGGACAAGACGCGCCGTACCGACGACGAGCCGTGCATTGGCGTTGCGACCGGACGGGATCGGACAGGCTTGCCGGCGGCCCGCCCCCCCGGCATAGGCGGGCAATGCATGACATTCGCCTGATCCGGGACGATCCCGCCGCCTTCGACGCCGGTCTTGCCCGCCGCGGCCTGGAACCGCAGGCCGCCGCCCTTGCCGCGCTCGATACCGACCGCCGCCAGCTGCAGACCGCGCTGCAGGGCGCGCAGACCCGCCGGAACGAGGCGTCGAAGGCGATCGGCGCCGCCAAGGCCCAGCGCGACGACGTTACTGCCGCCGCGCTGATGGAAGAGGTCGCCACGCTGAAACGGCGCATGCCGGAAATGGAGGCGGAGGCCGCGGCGATCGGCGCCGACCTCGAAACCCGGCTCGCGGCCATCCCCAACCTGCCCGCCACCGACGTGCCGGACGGCGCGGACGAGGACGACAATGTCGAGATCAAGCGCTGGGGCACCCCCCGCGCGATCGAGAACCCGCGCGAACATCCCGATTTCGCCCCTGCGCTCGGGCTGGATTTCGAGGCGGCCGCCGCCATGTCCGGTGCCCGGTTCGCCGTGCTGCGCGGGCAGATGGCCCGGCTCAACCGCGCGCTCGGCCAGTATATGCTCGATCGCCAGACCGAGGCGAACGGCTATACCGAGGTCGCGCCGCCGCTGCTCGTCCGGTCGGATGCGCTGTTCGGCACCGGCCAGCTGCCGAAATTCTCGGACGACCTGTTCCGCACCACGGACGACCGCTGGCTGATTCCCACCGCGGAGGTCAGCCTGACCAATCTGGTGCGCGACCACATCCTGGACGAGGCCGCGCTGCCGCTGCGCTTCACCGCGCTCACGCCCTGCTTCCGGTCGGAGGCGGGCGCCGCCGGTCGTGATACGCGCGGGCTGATCCGTCAGCACCAGTTCGAAAAGGTCGAAATGGTGTCGGTCGTCGCCGCCGAACATGGCCCGGCCGAACTGGAACGCATGACCGCGGCCGCGGAATCGATCCTGGAGGGCCTGGACCTGCCTTATCGCCGCATGCTGCTCTGCGCCGGCGACATGGGGTTCGCCGCCACCCGCACCTATGATCTGGAGGTCTGGCTGCCCGGCCAGGACCGCTATCGCGAAATCTCCAGCTGTTCCTGGTGCGGCGATTTCCAGGCGCGCCGCATGGCCGCGCGCTACCGGCCGACGGCCGATGCGAAGGGCACGCGCTTCGTCCACACCCTCAACGGTTCGGGCCTCGCGGTCGGGCGGACGCTCGTCGCGGTACTGGAAAACTACCAGCAGCCGGACGGCTCGGTGATCGTGCCGGACGTGCTGCGCCCCTATGCGAAGCTGGACCGACTGGACCCCGCCTGATGCGCATCCTGCTGACCAACGACGACGGCATTGATGCGCGCGGGTTGAAGGTCCTGGAAGGCATAGCGCGCAAATTCTCCGACGATATCTTCGTCGTCGCCCCGTCGGAAGAACAGTCGGGCGCCGGCCATTCGCTCACCCTCTCGCGCCCGGTCCGTATCCGCAAGCATGGC
Source organism: Sphingomonas montana (assembly GCF_001956315.1). GTDB lineage: Bacteria > Pseudomonadota > Alphaproteobacteria > Sphingomonadales > Sphingomonadaceae > Sphingomonas_R > Sphingomonas_R montana. Next base: position 116,583 of record NZ_MOLY01000037.1, read on the forward strand.
GACCGGCGCTGGTCGGTCACCGGCACGCCGACGGACAGCGTGATGGTGGCGCTGCTCGAACTGTCGCCGGACGGCAAGCCCGACCTCATCCTCTCCGGCGTCAACCGCGGCGCGAACCTGGGTGAGGACGTGACCTATTCCGGCACCGTGTCCGCCGCGATGGAGGGGGCGCTGGCCGGCGTCCGCTCGATCGCGCTGAGCCAGGTCTATGCGCGGGAGGCGAAGGGCGACGCCATCCCGTTCGAGGCCGCGATCGAATGGGGCGAACGCGTGCTGCGCCCGCTGATCGACCGGCCGTTCGTGCCGGGCACGCTCGTCAACGTGAACTTCCCTGCGCTCCCCGCCGCGGCAGTCAAGGGCGTCCGCGTCGTGTCGCAGGGGATACGCGACTATGGCCGCGGCACGCTCGTCCGCGGCACCGATCCGCGCGGCTTCCCCTATTACTGGTTCGGCCTCGGCCCCACAGTCCACACCCCCGCGCACGCCACCGATCTGGAGGCGATCGAGGACGGCTATGTCGCGGTCACCCCGCTCCACCTCGATCTGACCCATGGCCCCTCGCTCGATGCGCTAAGGGCGCTGTACTGACGCGTGTCGCGGCTTCGCGGAACCCCGCCCCCGTCATCCTGACCAAAGTCAGGATCCATTATCACTCCGCCGGCAGATTATACCCAAACCGTAGTGATACTGGATCCCAGCGTCCGCTGGGATGACGTGCCCGGCGCGTTCGGCGAAGCCCCCCAGGCAGTTGCACCACATCCCACATCGGCTAGGACGGCCGCATGCGCCGTCTTGCACCCCTGCCGCTTGCTCTGGCGCTCGCCGCATGCATCCCGTCCGGCCGCGCCGACCCGCCGGGCTTTCTCGATCCGCCGCGCGACCCCATGCCTGCCGGAACGGACCGGACCGGCAACCCGGATACGGACGCCCCGATCCGCACCGACCCGCTCGGCGAGAAGGCCAGGACCCCGCCCCAGGTCGCCAAGCCGCCGCCCGCCTGGACCGCGCGCAAGGTCGTGCCCGACGCGGTCGATATCCCCGCCAGCCGCTACACCGTGGTAAGCGGTGATTCGCTCAGCCGCATCGCGGAACGCACCGGTGCGGGGGCCGATGCGATCGCCCGCGCCAACGCCCTGCCGCCGCCGTTCGTCGTGCAGGTCGGTCAGACGCTCGACATTCCCGGCGGCCGGTATCACCGCGTCCGCACGGGGGAGACGGGCATCGCCATCGCCCGCGCCTACGGCATCGCGTGGGGCCGCGTGATCGCGCTGAACGGTCTGGCCGCACCCTATGTGCTACGGCTCGACCAGCGGCTGCTGATCCCCAGCCGTACCGAAGTCCGCGCCATGACGCTGGAACAGCGCGCCGCCGCGTTCCGGCTGGATATCGACGATCTCATCACCGGCGCCGAACCCGCGCTCGCCGCCAATGCCCGGCCCGCCGCACCGGTGCGCACCGCGCGCACCGCCGTCCCGCCCAACGTGCCGGTCCGTTCGCCGGCGCGCTTCACGGGCCGGTTCGACTGGCCGCTCAGCGGGCCGATTCTCACCCGCTTCGGCCCGCAAGGTCAGGGCCGCATCAACGAAGGGATCAACATCGGGGCGCGGGCGGGCACGCCGATCCTGGCGTCGGCGGACGGTGTCATCGCCTATGTCGGGTCCGACATCGCGGTCTATGGCGGGCTCATCCTTATCAAGCATGGCGGCGGCTGGATCACCACCTACGGCCACGCCGAACAGTTGCTCGTCACCCGTGGCCAGGCGGTGAAACGCGGCCAGATCATCGCGCGCGCCGGCGAAACCGGGTCGGCGCGCGAACCGCAGCTGCATTTCGAGATCCGCCAGGGCCGCCGCCCGGTGAACCCGCTCGGCCAGCTTCCGGCCCGCCGGTGAACGGATGATCCCGCGCGCCACCCCCCGCCCGGCCGGACATCTGGCCATGCGGCAACGCCCGCAACTGCGTCCGTGGGTATCGCTGCTGCTCCGCGTCGCGCTGGCGCTCGTCCTGATCGGCATCGCGCTGGCGGGGCACTGGTTCGACCGAGACGGCCTGCGCGACAATGTCGACGGGAAGATCAGCTTCGTCGACGTGCTGTATTTCACCACGGTCACCGTGACGACGGTCGGGTTCGGCGATATCGTGCCGGTCACCGATCAGGCGCGGCTGTTCGATACGTTCATCGTCACGCCGATCCGGCTGTTCGTCTGGCTCATCTTCCTCGGCACGGCCTACGACTTCGTCCTGAAACGCACATGGGAGCGATACCGAATGCGGGGCATCCAGCGCACGCTGCACGATCATGTCGTCGTCGCGGGCTTCAATGATTCGGGGATGGAGGCGGTGCGCGAACTCATCGTCCGCGGGCTGGACCCCGCCCGGATCGTCGTGGTGGACGAAGACGCCGCCGCACTCGCCTGCGCGGTCGACATGGGCGCCACCACGCTGGAGGGCGACGCCACCCGCAACGCCGTGCTCGAAGCGGCGCGGATCGAACAGGCCGAATGCCTGATCGTCGCGGCGGGGCGGGACGATACCGCCATCCTGGTCGTCCTCACCGCCCGCCGCCTCGCGCCCGACGTACCGATCAGCGTCATCATCCGCGCGGACGACAATGAACCGCTGGCCCGTCAGGCCGGTGCGAACGTCGTCATCAACCCGGCCAGCTTCGCCGGCCTGCTGCTCGCCGGCTCCACCCGCGGTCCGCACATTGCCGACTATATGACCGACCTTGCCGCACATGACGGGCAGGTGGCACTCAAGGAACGCGCCGTCACCGCCGGCGAAGTCGGCCATCCGCTGACCGCCATCACCACCGGCATCGGCCTGCGCATCTACCGCGGTGGCCAGGCAATCTGTTTCGGCGACCCCGCCACCGCCGCGCTGCAGGCGGGCGATATCGTGGTGGAAGTGGTGAAGCGGGCCTGACGAACGGACGATATTGCCGGTCGGGCGGGCTTGCCTTAGGCTCACGGCATGGAGACCCGCTACACGCGCCGCGCCGACGACCTCGGCTGGCTTTCGGTCCGCCTCACCAAGGGCGGCGGGCGTGCCGCGCTGTGCGAATATACCGAAGTCGCCATAGTGCGCGAGGCCGCCGGCCGGACGTACTTTACCATCCGCGACGGCTACATCGCGGTCGGCCAGGAAGCGTCGTTGTCCACGGCGAACGCCGCGTCCTATCTATCGAAGGTCGGCCCCGGCGCTGCCGCCAAGCTCGTCGTCACCTATACCGGCGTTCCGGTCGAGGAGAATTCGGCGTTCAAGGGCAAGCTGACGCAGCAATGGGCACGGCTCGCCTTCAACGGGCAGACGGCGACCGTCACATTGAACAGCGTGTGGGACCAGGCTTTCACGCCGATCCCGCCGGGCACCCATGCGATCCTGACCCCGGACTATTCGCACGCGAAGACATCGACCGCCGGCTATGCGCAGGCGACCCCCGGCATGGTCGGCAACGATGTGTGGTTCCCGATCGGTCTGAACGCATCCGGCGTCAACAGCACCCGCTATGTCCATGTCGGTCATCTCTCCGATGGGTGTGTGACCGTGCATGAACTCGGCCGGTGGACCGCCCTGTACACCTACCTCATTTCGCACCGCGTGGCCGGCACGTCCGGCAAGCGCATCGGGTCGCTGGTGGTCCACAAATGACACGTTCATATCCTGTCCTGGCGGTGCTGGGTTTCCTGAGTTGCGCCGCATTCGCGCGGCCACCCGCCGATCCGGCGCCGCGGCGCACGCCGCCGGCAGAGGCGGCTCCGGCGGCTCGTAACGGTTGTGGCGATCTCCTGGCGGAAGCCGGGAAAAAACCGACCGGGCTCGTATTCGTGCGATGCACTGCGCGTCCCGATCTGCAGGGCAAGCCGTTGCGCGCTACATACCGGATTGCCGGGCGTCATGCCGCGGCGGCCGAGGATCGGCTGGTAAAGTCGGTCGGCCTGACCCGCCTCAAGCGCTCCTGTTGCCAGTGGGACGCGCCCGCCACCACGTTCGTCGACACGGCCGGACGCGAATATCAGGTGACGATGGTGTCCGACGAAACCGTGGTCACCGACCGTCGGCGCTGGAATGCCATCCGGTGGTTCGAAGTCATCGTGGAGCGTTTTACCGAGGAGATCTGAAGCCGCGCGCAACGCCGTCCGGCCGTTCCCAACCGCCCCCTCGCAAATCCCCGCTACATCGACTATCTGCCGCGCTCCCATGGCAACCATCCTCCCCTCCCCGCCGAAGATCGGCATGGTCTCGCTCGGCTGTCCGAAGAACCTCGTGGACAGCGAACGCATCCTCACCAAGCTGCGCGCCGACGGCTATGCCATGTCGCCCGACTATGCCGGCGCGGACGTCGTGCTGGTCAACACCTGCGGCTTTCTCGACTCCGCCAAGGAGGAGTCGCTCGATGCGATCGGTGAGGCGATGGCCGAAAACGGCCGCGTCATCGTCACCGGCTGCATGGGTCGCGAGGCGGAGACGATCCGTGCGCGCTTCCCGGGCATCCTGGCGATCACCGGCGCGCAGGCATATGAGCAGGTCGTCGGCGCGGTCTACGACGCCGCCCCCATGCCGCCGTCCGCCTTCCTCAACCTCGTGCCCGAACGCGACCTGAAGCTCACGCCGCGGCACTACAGCTATCTGAAGATCTCGGAAGGCTGCAACCACCGCTGCGCCTTCTGCATCATCCCCGCGATCCGCGGCGATCTGGTCAGCCGCCGCCCCGACGCGATCCTGCGCGAGGCGGAAAAGCTCGTCGCCGCCGGCACGCGCGAACTGCTCGTCATCAGCCAGGATACGTCGGCCTATGGCCTCGACCTGCGCCACGCCGAATGGCCGTGGAAGGGCGCCCCCGTCCGCGCGCACATGACCGATCTCGCCCGTGAACTCGGTAAGCTCGGCGCCTGGGTCCGGCTCCACTATGTCTACCCCTATCCGCATGTCGACCGTGTCATCCCGCTGATGGCGGACGGCCTCGTGCTCCCCTATCTCGACATCCCGTTCCAGCATGCCGCGCCCAACGTTCTGAAGGCGATGAAGCGCCCCGCCAACGAAGCCAAGGTCTTGGAGCGGCTGGCCAACTGGCGAAGCATCTGCCCCGATATCGCGGTCCGCTCCTCGTTCGTCGTGGGCTTCCCGGGGGAGACCGAGGCGGAGTTCCACTATCTGCTCGACTGGCTGACCGAGGCGCAGCTCGACCGCGTCGGCGCGTTCCGCTTCGAACCGGTCGCCGGGGCCGCCGCCAACGACCTGCCCGGCGCGGTGCCGGAAGAGGTCAAGGAGGAACGCTACGCCCGCATCATGGAACATACCGCGCTAATCTCCGCTGCGAAACTCCAGCGCAAGATCGGCCGCACGCTCGACGTCATCATCGACGCGGTCGATGCCGAGGACGGCGGCGCCACCGGCCGCTCCAAGGCCGACGCGCCCGAAATCGACGGCGAGGTCCACCTCCGCGATGCCGGCCACCTCGCCCAGGGCGACATCGTCCGCGTCGAAATCGAGGACGCCGACGACCATGACCTGTTCGGCGTGCCGCTGATCTAGCGATCTGCTGCTGAACCCCTCTCCGCCTTCGCGGGAGCGGGGTGGGTGAGGGCCTCCTACCATTTCTGCCCCCCCGGATCGGACAAGCCCTGCAAGCCTCGCCGTCATCCCCGGCTCGATCCGGGATCCCGCTTCTTTGAATACAGGTGGAGGCCGGACCGCGGATCAAGTCCGGAGTGACGACATGATAATGTCGGAGTAGCGGGACGGGGCTGGAACCACGCCGTCCCATCGCCTATCCCCCGGCCATGACCCTCAACATCCTCGCCACCGGCACCAGCCGCGGGATCGGTGCCGCCATCGTCGCCGCGTTCGCCGAAGACGATGTCCGCATCGTCGGCCACGCCACCACGCCCGGCCCCGATCGCATCGCCGCCGACCTCTCGACCGCCGCTGGCCCCACCGCGCTCTGGAACATGGCGCTCGATCGGCTCGACGGCCGGATCGACATACTCATCAACAATGCCGGCATCTTCGAGGCGGCACCCGTCGCGATGTCCGATGCCGATTGGTCCGACGCGTGGAACCGCACGATGCAGGTCAACCTGACCGCATCGGCCGAACTCTGCCGCCGCGCCGTGCTGCATTTCGGCACCCGTCCGGAGGGCGGCCGCATCGTCAACGTCGCCAGCCGCGCCGCCTATCGCGGGGACAGCCCCGCCCACTGGCATTATGCCGCGTCGAAGGCCGGCATGGTCGCCATGACCAAGTCGATCGCCCGCGGCCACGCGCGCGCCGGCGTGCTGGCCTTCGCCGTCTGCCCCGGCTTTACGATGACCGGCATGGCCGACGACTATCTCGCCAGCCGCGGCGGCGACGCACTGCTGGCCGACATCCCGCTCGGCCGCGTCGCCATGCCGGACGAGGTCGCGACCACCGTCCGCTTCCTCGCGCTCGAAGCGCCGCCGTCGATGACCGGCGCGGTGCTCGACATCAACGGAGCCAGCTATGTCCGCTGACCTGCCCGACTGGACCGCATCGCAGGCCTCGGAGAGCTGGAAGCTCGTCCTGCCCTGCACCAAGGCGGAGGCGGAAGCCGTCGCCGAGGATATCGGCGCGCTGGCGGACCTCGATCCGCCCCCCACGCTGATGACCAGCGAGCCGGACCCGGCGCGCGAGGACGACTGGCTGCTTGAAGCCTATTTCGAAGGCAAGCCGTCGCCGGACGCCATCGCCATGGTTCGCGCGCTGGTGCCGAGCGCCGACGGCGTCGACTATGAACTCGACCGGATCGAGGACGCCGACTGGGTCACGCTCAGCCAGGCGTTCCTCGAACCGATCCGCGCCGGCCGCTTCTTCGTCCACACCGCCGCCCATGCCGCGGCCGTACCGAACGAAGTCGTCGCCTTCCATATCGAGGCGGGCCGCGCATTCGGCACCGGCCATCATGAGACGACGACCGGCTGCCTCCACATGATCGATGGGCTCAAGACCCGCGGCCACCGCTTCCGCGCGATCGCCGACGTCGGCACCGGCACCGGCCTGCTCGCCTTCGCCGCGCGCGCCGTCTGGCCGCGCGCTGCGGTGATCGCATCGGATATCGACCCGATCTCGATCGACGTCACCGCCGAGAATGCCGCGCTGAACGCAATTCCCACCGGCACCGGACGCGGCCAGGTCGCGCTCGTCACCGCCCCCGGCCTCGCCGACGCGACGCTCGTCCGCCGCGCGCCCTATGATCTGCTGATCGCCAACATCCTCGCCGGCCCGCTCATCGCGCTCGCCCCGACGCTGTCCGCCGCGTTGCAGCCCGGCGGCTCGCTGATCCTCGCGGGCCTGCTCAACACGCAGGCCGACCGCGTCATCGCCGCTTACCGCCGGCAGGGCCTCCGCCTCGCCGAACGGATCGACACCGGCGACTGGCCGACGCTCCGCCTCGTCCGCCGGACGTCGGCCCGCGTGCGCACGCTGCCGGAACGCCGCGACACCGGCCTCGGCGACTGGAGCACCGACGGGGCCTAGCAACCGTCAGGTCCCCGGCGAAGGGTGGGGCGCAGGTGAAACCGTTTAACCCAGGCCCCGGCCTCCGCCGGGGAACCGATCAACCAGCCTTGCTCAACGCATATTCCTGCGTACCCCAGCCATAAACCACATCCTGCGACAGCACCTCGGCCGGCTCCAACTCCGCCTCGGCCGCAATCTCCGCATATAGCGGCACGAAATCCGTCTCCACGGCACTCTTCAACAACGCATCGAAGCTCGGGATTACGAAATAGCTCTGCTGATAATCGTCGATCCGATACTTCGTCCGCATCACGCGCTTCAGGTCGAACCCGATTCGGTTCGGGCTGTCGCTATCCAGCGCGAACCGGCTCTCCCCCGCGCTCGACACGATCCCCGACCCGTAGATCCGCAACTCGCCCTCTTCCCGCACCAGCCCGAACTCGACCGTGTACCAGTACAGCCGCGCCAGCTTGTCGAGCGCGCCGTGTGCCATCGCGCGCTGCCCGCCCTGCCCGTAGAGCTGGATGAAATCCGCGAACACCGGATCGGCCAGCATCGGCACATGCCCGAACACATCGTGGAACACGTCCGGTTCCTGCAGATAATCCAATTGGTCCGGCCGCCGGATGAAGTTCCCCGCCACGAACCGCCGGTTCGCCAGATGATCGAAGAACACCGCATCCGGCACCAGCCCTGGCACCGCCACGACCTGCCACCCGGTGGCCGCCATCAGCCGCTCGGACAGTTCGTCGAAATCAGGGATTCCCGGCTTGGACAGCTTCAGTACGTCCAGCCCTTTCAGGAACGCGGTACTCGCCCGCCCCGGCAACAGCTTCGACTGCCGCTCGAACAGCGTGTCCCAGGTGGCATGTTCCGCGACCGTATAATGCGACCAGTCCTGCGAAATGGTCCAGTCGGGCGATGGCGGGGCGGCGGCGATTGTATCCATTGTCACAACCTATCACGCCCTACGCGGAAGGCCAGCGCGGTCACAATCCCCCCCGTCATCCGGGACTTGATCCGGGATCCTGCTTTTACGTCGTCACCTCGAAAGGCAGCGGGACCCCGGATCAAGTCCGGGGCGACGTGAAGGGGTGCCTCACCCCGCCTCCGCCACGATCACTGCCCACCCGGCCTCGTCCACCGTCTCGATCCCCAGCTCCGACGCCTTCTTCGCCTTCGACCCGGCGTCCGCGCCCAGCACGACCAGGTCGGTCTTCTTCGACACGCTCGCCGCCACCTTCGCGCCCAGCGCCTCGGCCTGCGCCTTCGCCTCGTCGCGCGACAGCGTTTGCAGCTTGCCGGTGAACACCACCGTCTTGCCCGACACGCGCGACGCCCGCGTTTCGTGAACCACGTCGGTCGGCGCCACTTGCCGCAACAGGTCGAACACCACCGTCCGGTTATGCGTCTCGGCAAAGAACGCGATCAACGCGTCGGCTACCTCCGGTCCCACTCCGGCGGTATCGACCACCGCGACCAGCGCCTTTTCCCGCCTGATCGCGAACTTGCGTTCTGTCTCGCCGATCACCGGCGCCATCGAACGCCGCAACCGGACCGCCGCATGGATCATCGCCCCCAGCGCCCGCGCGGACCGATACCGCCGCGCCAGATCCGCCGCCGTCACCGCTCCGACATGACGGATGCCCAGCGCGAACAGGAAGCGATCGAGCGGCACCGTGCGCTTCGCCTCGATCGCCTCCAGCAGGTTGTCGACCGACAGGTCCGCCAGCCGGTCCCGCGCGACCAGCACGTCGCGCCGCTCCCGCAACCGGAAGATATCGGCCGGCGACTGCACCAACCCGTCGTGGAAGAACTGCTCGACCCGCACCAGCCCCAGCCCGCGAATGTCGAACGCATGGCGCGACGCGAAATGGATCAGCCGCTCGACGCGCTGCGCCGGGCAGATCAGCCCGCCGGTGCAGCGATAATCGACCTCCTCCGGCTCGCGCTCCGCCGCCGATCCGCACTCCGGACAGGTCAGCGGGAACGGCCATGCCGCCCGCTCCGGCCCGGCATACAGCCCCTCCACCACCTGCGGGATCACGTCGCCCGCGCGCTGGATCACCACCCGGTCGCCCGGTTGCACGCCCAGCCGTACGATCTCGTCGGCGTTGTGCAGCGTCGCGTTGGTCACCACCACGCCGCCGACCGTCACCGGCTCCAGCCGCGCGACCGGCGTCAGCTTGCCCGTCCGCCCGACCTGGATGTCGATCGCGTTCAGCGTCGTCTGCGCGCGTTCCGCGGGAAACTTGTGCGCGATCGCCCAGCGTGGCGCACGCGCCACCTGTCCCAGCCGCCGCTGCCAGTCGAGCAGGTCGACCTTGTAGACCACACCGTCGATATCATAGGGCAGGTCCGCCCGCTGCCGCTCGATCGCCGCATAATGATCGAGCGCCGCATCCGCCCCCGCCATCTCGCGCAGCATGTCGGACACCGGCAGGCCCCACGCGTGGATCGCCTGCATCACCGCGGCCTGGGTCTCGAACGGCAGGTCCGACACCTCGCCCCAGCCATGCGCCAGGAACCGCAGCGGCCGCACCCGCGTCACGCCCGCATCCAGCTGCCGCAGCGACCCCGCCGCCGCGTTACGCGGATTGGCGAACAGCTTGGCCCCCGCCTCCACCTGCCGCGCGTTCAACGCGGCGAAGTCGGCCTTCGCCATATAGACCTCGCCGCGCACCTCGAACACCGCCGGCACCTCGCCGACCAGCTGTTCCGGAATATCGCCGATCGTCCGCACGTTCCCGGTCACGTCCTCACCCACCGCCCCGTCCCCGCGGGTCAGCGCCTGCACCAGCCGCCCGTTCTCGTACCGCAGCGAACAGGAGAGCCCGTCGATCTTCGGCTCCGCGGTCAGCGCGACCGGCGCATCTGCATCCAGCGCCAAAAACCGCCGCACCCGCGCCACGAACTCGCGCGCCTCGTCGGCGGAAAACGCATTCTCCAGGCTCATCATCGCCTTGGCATGCGCCACCTTGCCCAGCCGCCCGCCGGGCGTCGCGCCCACCCGCAACGACGGACTGTCGCCGCGCACCAACTCCGGATGCGCCGCCTCCAGCGCGCGGTTGCGCCGGACCAACGCGTCATAGGTCGCGTCGTCGATCTCCGGCGTGTCCTGATCGTGATAGAGCCGGTCGTGCCGCGCAATCTCCGCGGCCAGTTCGGCCAGTTCGGTGGCAGGATCGGGGGCGGCGGTTTCGGCTGGCGTCATGGCTGCATCGCTACCGGATCGTGCCCCCCGCCCGCAAGCCGATCGGTCCGGACCGCTTTTCCCTCGCCCGGTCGCCGCCCCATTGTCTTCCTTACGGATAGAGATATGTTGGACCGTGCAAGGAGACGATGCATGGCACAGACCCTTTCGACGCTCGGCCGCCGTACCCCCACCATCCTGACCGTCCCCGGTCTCGGCGGCTCCGGCCCCGCGCACTGGCAGACCCTATGGGAACAGGGCCGCACCGACACGATCCGCGCCGATCTGGGCAGCCTGTCCGCCCCGCGTCGCAACGCCTGGGTCACCCGGCTCGATCAGTCGATCCGCACCGCCCGCGCGCCCGTCATCCTGGCGGCGCACAGCCTCGGCTGCCTGGCGGTCGCCTGGTGGGCGGCGCTGGCCGGCCAGACGTGGGGCTGGCCCGTCGCCGGCGCGCTGCTCGTCGCGCCACCCGATGTCGACCGGCACGACGTGCGTGAGGAACTGCGCGATTTCGGTCCCAGCCCGCGGCTTCTGTTGCCCTTCCCGTCGATCCTGGTCGCCAGCACGGACGATCCCTATGCGTGCATCCAGCGCAGTTTCGACATGGCCCGCGACTGGGGCAGCCACTTCGTCGATGCCGGCCCGCTCGGCCACCTCAATGCCGCCAGCGGCCTGGGCTGGTGGAGCGAGGGTCAGGCGTTGCTCGATCGTGTCGTCGGCGTCGCGGCCGATCCCGTCGCCCACGCCGGCGGCCCCGCCGACGTCATGGCCGCACTCGCCGCGGGGGAGAGACAGCCCCGCCGCCACTGATCGCACGCCACACCACTTGCCCGCTCCCGCTGCGCGCGATACCGCGTGGGCACCATAACCACAGGTGCCCACTTCCATGCCGACCGTGCTCAGCGAAATCCCGCTCAAGACCATCGACGGCGCGGATGCCACGCTCGCCGACTATGCGGGCCAGGTCCTGCTGATCGTCAACGTCGCCTCGCGCTGCGGCCTGACGAAGCAGTATGACGCACTCGAGGCGCTCTACGCCAAGTACAAGGATCAGGGGTTCGCCGTCCTCGGCTTCCCGTCGAACGATTTTGCGGGTCAGGAACCCGGCACCGACGCCGAAATCGCCGCCTTCTGCCGCAGCGCGGGTGCGACCTTCCCGATGTTCGCCAAGATTGCGGTCACCGGTCCGGACATTCACCCGCTCTACCGCGCGCTGACCGATGCCGAACCGGACGCGCAGGGCGGCACCGCCATGCGCGACAGGCTCGCCACCCACGGCCTGCCCCCCGCCGCCCCGTCCGCCATCCTCTGGAACTTCGAAAAATTCGTTCTCGGCCGCGACGGCCAGGTCGTCGCCCGCTTCACCCCCGACACGCTGCCGGACGCCGACGCGCTGGTGACGGTGGTCGAGCGAGAGCTTTTCGCGAGCGAGTAAACGTCAACTGGAGATTAATCCGAGCCGGATCCATCTTCGGTAAGGCGCGTCCGTTATGGACCGTAAAACGATTTTAAACGCGCCATGTTTCAAGCAGAACTTGGGTCCCGATCATGGGAAAGGACCCGTTAATGGCATACCGGCGCAATAAGAATAGCGATACCTGGCACTATTGCCGAAACTGCAGTCTTTGGCCAACGACTAATCACGTCGAGCAGGCGAGCAAGCCAACAACTGGAGAACTCTGCAATCAGTGTCGTGCCAAAGACAATGCGGGCACTTGCAATCGCTGAAGTTTGATAGCGGTGCTGGTTTCGCTAAAGTGCCGCCAGCACCGCATCGCCCATAGCATCCGTCGTCATCGTACCACCAAGGTCCGGCGACCGCGCACCGCCCGCCAGCGCCCTTGCCACCGCCGCCTCGATCCGGTCCGCGTCGTCCGCGCGGTTCAGCGAATGGCGCAGCATCATCGCGGCCGACAGGATCGTCGCCAGCGGGTTCGCCTTGCCTTGCCCCGCAATATCCGGCGCGGACCCGTGGATCGGTTCGTATAGCCCCTTGGCCTGTTCGTTGATCGATGCGGACGGCAGCATGCCGATCGATCCGGCACACATCGATGCCTGGTCCGACAGGATGTCGCCGAACAGATTGCCCGTGACGATCACGTCGAAGCGCCCCGGCGCGCGCACCAGCTGCATCGCAGCATTGTCGACATACATGTGCTCCAGCGCCACGTCCGGATATTCGGCCGACACCTCGGTCACCACGTCGCGCCACAGCTGCGACGTTTCCAGTACGTTCGCCTTGTCCACGGAACAGAGCCGCCCCTGCCGGCCGCGCGCGGTACGGAACCCGACATGCGCGATCCGCGCGACCTGATCCTCGTCATAGGACATGATGTCATAGCCTTCGCGCCGCCCGGTCGCGGTGGTGCGCATGCCCTTCTCGCCGAAATACACGTCGCCGTTCAGCTCGCGCACGATCACCATGTCGATCTCCCGCGCGACCTCGGGGCGCAGCGCGGACGCATCCGCCAGTTCCGGGAACAGCCGCGCCGGCCGCAGATTGGCGAACAGTCCCAACGCCTTGCGCAATCCCAGGATCGCCTGTTCGGGGCGCAGCGCGCGCTCCAGCGCGTCGCAGGTCGGATCCCCTACCGCGCCGAACAGCACCGCATCGGCCCGCGCCGCCAGCGCCAGCGTCTCCGGCGGCAGAGGATGGCCGACCGCATGATAGGCCGCCCCGCCGACCAGCCCGCTTTCGTACGACAGCACGTCGCCGCACACCGCATCCAGCACGCGTCGCGCCTGCGCGACCACTTCCGGCCCGATCCCGTCCCCGGCCAACAAAGCGATCAACATGGCGGTCCCGTCCTCATAGCAGCGTTCGCGCATCCCTCTGCGTCACCCGGCGGCGCGCTGCAACCGTGCGATCAACCGTTCGCGCGCCGCCAGCACCCGCGCGCGGCGCTCGGTCAGCAGGTCGCGCCCCAGGAAATGCCCGGTCAGCCGGAACCCGTCCTCGATCGCATCCCAGTCGGCGTCGCCGCCTGCGATCAGGAACGCCGGCAACCGCAGCAGCCGGTCGGCATAGGGATCGCCCGCCGCGCGCGACACGGCCGCACCGCTCTTGGGGCTGACATAGGCCAGATCCTCCCGCCGCCCCGTCGCGACGCAGGCCGACAAGTCCAGTCCGAACCCCAGTTCCGCCAGCAGCAGCAGTTCGTACCGCACCAACGCCGCTGCCCATACCCGAGCGGACGGTGCGCTCTCGATCGCCGTCAACGTCCCGTCCAGCGCGGCATGCACCCGCGGATAGGCCTGCGCCTCGGGCAGCGCGGTCGCGGCCAGGGCGGTCGCCCACTCGATCGCCGCCGCCGCCGCCGGTTCCGCCAGCAACGGCGCGCGGCTGGTCACCAGTTCCACGGTCAGCGCCGCCAGCTGCGTATCGGTGCGCGATCGATATTCCGCCCGCACCACATTTCCCGGCACCAGCACCGGCCGCAACCGCCGCGACCGCCCGCCACGCACATAACCCGGCTGCATCCCGTCCGCCGGCGTCAGCAACCGCGCGACCGTGCCCGTTTCCCCATGCTGGATCACGCCGCACACGATTGCTTCGGTGGTCAGATGCATGGCACGGGATATGGCACACCATGTCGTGCAATCAATCTAGGCCCCCTCTCCTTCGGGGGAGGGGCAAAGTTGACGCCCTCCACACACCCCCGGACGAAACGTCCCGCTATGCCACGCCGGCCGCCTCGGCTATGCGGGAGCGATGGAAACCGTATCCTTCGGCTATGCCGACATCGACCCCGCCGAGAAGACCGCCCGCGTCGGCGACATCTTCAAGAACGTGGCCGCGAAATATGACCTGATGAACGATGCCATGTCCGGCGGCATGCACCGTTTGTGGAAGGACCGCTTCGTCCGCCGGGTGAAGCCGCGGGTCGGCGAACGCATATTGGACATGGCCGGCGGCACCGGCGACGTCGGCTTCCGCCTGGCCGCGTCGGGCGCGCAGGTGACGGTGGCGGACATCAACCCCGCCATGCTGGCCGTCGGCATGGACCGCGCCGCCAAGCGCAGGATCGACGGCCTCGTCTGGACCGAAGCCAACGCCGAAACGCTCGTTTTTCCCGATCGCCACTTCGACGCCTACACCATCGCGTTCGGCATCCGGAACGTCACCGACATCCCGGCCGCCTTGCGTGAGGCGAACCGCGTCCTCGTCCGCGGCGGGCGCTTCTTCGTCCTGGAATTCTCGACCACGCTCTGGCCCGGCTTCGGCGAGGTGTACGACGCCTATTCGCACAAGCTCGTACCGCAACTTGGCAAGCTGCTCGCCAACGACGAGGCCAGCTACCGCTACCTGATCGAATCGATCCGCCGCTTCCCGGACATGCCGACGTTCAAGGCGATGATCGACGACGCCGGTTTCGTCCGCACCGCGGTCGAACCGATTATGGGCGGCCTCGTCGCGATCCACAGCGGCTGGAAGATCTGACGATGAATGTCGTCCGTACCCCCGCACCGGCGGGGGTCCACCACGCTCGAATCGATGCGGAGCCGCGCACCGCATGACCGCGCCCGCCGTTCATCTCTACCGCCTGCTCAAATGGGGCCGCACGCTCGCCCGCCACGGTGCGCTGAAGGGGATCGAGCGCGATCCGCTCACCCCACCCGCCGTCCGCCGTTTCGCGCGCGTATTGCGGGTCGGCGTCCGCGTTCCAAAAGTCCCGGCCTACGCCGACGCGCTGGAGGCGATCGGCCCCGCCGCGATCAAGCTTGGCCAGACGCTCGCCACGCGCCCCGATCTCGTCGGCGAGGATGCGGCACGCGACCTCACCCGTCTCCAGGATGCGCTTCCCCCGCTCCCCTTCGCGGTGATCGAGGCGCAGATCGTCGCCAGCTTCGGCAAGCCGACATCCGCGCTGTTCGCCTCGATCGATCCCGTCCCGGTAGGCGCGGCATCGATCGCGCAGGTCCACCGTGCGGTCACCACCGACGGCCGCACCGTCGCGGTGAAGGTGTTGCGTCCCGGCGTCGAGGCCGAATTCGCCCGCGCCATCGAAACCTACGAATGGGCCGCGGCCCAGGTCGAGGCGATGGGCGGCGAACTCGCCCGTCTCCGCCCGCGCCTGACGATCGCAACCTTCAAGCGCTGGACCGCGCGCGAGCTGGACCTGCGGCGCGAGGCCGCCTCCGCCTCCGAACTTGGCGAACGGATGGCCGCCGAACCCAATTTCAAGGTGCCGACGATCGATTGGCAGCGCACGTCGGGCAAGGTCATGACGCTGGAATGGATCGACGGCATCAAGCTGTCGAACCGTGCCGCGATCGTCGCGGCCGGCCACGATCCCGCCCGCCTCGCGCAGACCCTGCTCCGTGCCTTTCTGCGCCAGGCGATCGCGGAGGGCTTCTTCCACGCGGACATGCACCAGGGCAATCTGTTCGCCACGCATGACGGCGGGCTTGCGGTGATCGACTTCGGCATCATGGGCCGGATCGACCGCCGCGCGCGAATGTGGCTGGCCGAGATCCTCTACGGCCTCATCACCGGCAATTATCGCCGCGTGGCGGAAATCCACTTCGAGGCGCAATATGTCCCCGCGCATCACGATCTGGAGGAATTCGCTACCGCGCTCCGGGCGGTCGGCGAACCGATGCGCGGCCGGTCGGTCAAGGACATGTCGGTCGGCCAGATGCTCGACGGCCTGTTCGCCATCACCCGCGACTTCGACATGCAGACGCAGCCGCACCTGCTGCTCCTGCAAAAGACGATGGTCATGGTCGAAGGCGTCGCGACCGCGCTCGATCCGGATATCAACATGTGGGAGTCCGCCGGCCCGTTCGTGAAGGACTGGCTGCGTTCCGAACTCGGCCCCGAGGCGTTCGTCGCCAACCGGCTCACCGCGGACCTGAAGACACTCGCCGCGATCCCCGAACTCGTCCGCAGGATCGAAGCGCGCTTCCCGCCCGAAGGCGCCGCCCCGCCCCCGCCCCCGCTCCGCGCGGTCGAGGTCGTCCGCATCGGCGGCGGCTGGCGCTACGCGCTGGTGGCCCTCCTCGCCGGCGGCGCGGGCGCGGTACTGGTCGCCCTGCTGGGGTAGGGCTCAGCCGCCGATTTGCATTACGCAGGGCGGCATGGAGTCAATCACGCCCCGATCCGTTTGGGGTCGGGGTGACGCTCCCCTCCTTGCTGTCGACGCATCATGATGGACGGTTCCGTCCTCACCGGGAGTGGAGCGACGCGAAAGACCGTAGCGACGGGTCGCCCGACGCGCAGCGGGATCATGTTTTCCCTCGAAATACCGATACGCGTCCGCGCGCTTGACCGGGCATCCCGCCCGCGCCCCGGCGTCGGCCGGGGCGCGGGACAAGATCAGATCCGCACCGGCGCAAGCCGCGGGCTGAGCAGATGCACGGCCAGCAGGGCGAGGAAATAGGCCGATCCTGCCACGGCGAACAGCGCGGTATAACTGCCAAACGTGTCCAGGATGAACCCGGCATATTTCGCCATCAGCATGCCGCCGATCGCTCCCACCGTCCCGCCGATGCCGACAACCGATCCGACCGCGGCCCGCGGGAACAGGTCGGACGGCAGCGTGTAGAGATTGGCGGAAAACGCCTGATGCGCGGCGGTCGCGATGCCGATCACCAGCACGTTCAGCCACAGGCTGTCGATCGATTGCGAGAAGAAGATCGGCGTGACGGCGAAGGCGCAGGCCAGCATCGTCGTCTTGCGCGCGAAATTCACGCTCCGCCCGGCCTTCATCATCCGCGACGACGCCCAGCCGCCCACCACGCTGCCGAGGTCGGATAACAGGTAGATCACGACCAGCGGCGGCCCAAAACTCTTGAGGTCCAGGTCGTAGCGGTCACCCAGGAACCCCGGCAGCCAGAACAGGAAGAACCACCAGATCGGGTCGATGAAGAACTTGCCCAGCGCATAGGCCCAGGTTTCGCGCACGCGCAGCAACCGCTTCCACGGGATTGCGACGATCGGGTCGGCCGGGTCCTGCTGGATATAGGCCAGCTCCGTGGCAGACAGCCGCGGCTGCTCCTCCGGCCGGCGGTAGATGGCGAGCCAGGCGACCAGCCACACCAGGCTGACGACGCCGGTCACCACGAACGCGGTGCGCCAGCCGTAGGACAGGGTCAGCCACGGCACGACCAGCGGCGTGATGATCGCGCCGACATTGGCCCCGGCGTTGAACACACCGATCGCGAACGACCGTTCCTTGGCCGGAAACCATTCGGTCACCGCCTTGATGCCCGCCGGGAAATTGCCCGACTCGCCCAGACCCAGCCCGAACCGCGCCATCGCGAACTGGGTGACCGAATAGACGCCGCCATGCGCGATGTGGGCTGCGGTCCACACGATGAACGCCGCGGCATAACCCAGCCGCGCGCCGATCAGGTCGACGATGCGGCCGAAGCCGATATAGCCGATCGCATAGGCCATCTGGAAAAAGAAGATGACGTTGGCGAAATCGGTCTCGGACCATTTCAGGTCCGCAGCCAGCGTCGGCTTCAGCACGCCGATCATCTGCCGGTCGACATAGTTGATCGCGGTCGCTGCGAACAGCAACGCCACGATCACCCAGCGATACCGGCCCACGCGCGACGCGGCGCGTTCTATCGTTCCGTCTGTCTGGTCCAACATGCCTCTCCCAAAGCGCTTTTCTGTCTCAGGCCTGCGGCGTTTCCGCCCGGATCCGGCACCGGACGATACCCCCGTGGCAGGCGTTTTCGCCGTCCACGTCGAACCGAACCACCGCCGTCTGCCCGACCGCGATCGGATGGACCCCGCTGACCGCACCGGACGAAACCCATGTGCCCGGCGGAACCGCGATCCCGCGTGCCGCCAGCGTCTCCAGCAAGGCCTTCACCGATCCGCCCAGCCCGTCGGGAAAAGCGGACGCCTTGCCGCGGCCCACTTCCACCCCGTCGATCTCGGTGACGACGGTCCAGTCTTCCAGACCCGCCTCGCGGAATTCGGGGATGGCGGCCCCCACGATCATGCCGTTATTGTTGCCGAAATCGGACACCGTGACAGTCGGACCAAGCCGGTTGATCGCCTCCAGCGGCGAACTGGCGATCTCGATCCCGATATGCACGGTCGCGATCGCATCGGCCGCCTGCGCCAGCGTCCACGCGCGCTGCGCCGGGTCGATCGTGCCCAGCCGGATCAGGAATTCGCCCTCCACCGCGCCGAACCCGTCGGCGAAAATGCCCATGTCCGGCACGGTGTCCGCATCGTCGAGCGTCACGACCATGTTCGCGAAGATCGGCCCGACCAGCCGGGTCGTGCCGTGCTGCGCATCCAGCGGCGCGTTGATGCGCCCGACTTTCCACCCGACGATCGGCTCGTCGATCAGCGCGATCGCCGCATCCTGAATGGCATAGCCCTCCGCCAGCGTCGCCGGCACGGTGCCCGGATAGGCGTCCAGCCCGTCCGCGCCGCGACGCGCCGCGACGAACCGCGCGGCGGTCGCAGCTATCCCTTGGCCGGTTGCATCCATTGTCACCCTCTCCACCCTGCACTTCTCGGAACGGGCGTAACGGAAACCGGTGTCATAAACAATCGTCCGATTATTCGCTTAGTAACGCGTCGATCCCGGCCCCGTCGGCCAGTGTCGCAAATGCTCGCTGCAGCACCCCCCGCACCATCGGATCCCCGGCCAGCACCGCCGGAAACACCGGGTCGATCCCTAGCAGCGCGGCAACCGGATCACCCGCCGTCGCCGCCTCGCGCAGCCGGTCCGCCAGCGGATCGGTCACGGGCCGCCCCGCCGCCGCCGCATCGCTCAGGAAACGCATCCACGCCGCCACCGGCACCAGCAACCGGTCCACCGGTCGCCCCGCCTTGCGCGCCGCCTGCACCGAATCGAGCAGCCGGTACGGCAACTTCTGCGATCCGTCCCACGCGATCTGGCTCAGCAGATGGCGGATCGCCGGGTTGCGGAACCGCGCGAACACCGCATCGACATAATCATCAAGGTCGAACCCGGCCGGCGCGTCCAGCCCCGGCACCACGTCGCGCCGCACCATCGCCTCCACGAACCGCGCCAGCGCCGCGTCCGCCATCGCATCGCCTACCGTCTCGTGCCCGCGCAGCAACCCGACATAGGCCAGCGCCGAATGCGCGCCGTTCAGGATGCGCAGCTTGGCGCGTTCATATCCCGCCACGTCGCCCGTCACCGCCACGCCGACCGAGGCAAGGTCCGGGCCATCCGCGGGCAGCACATCCTCAACCACCCACTGCGCGAACGCCTCGCGCTGCACCGCGGCCCGGTCGTCCAGCCCGGTCGCATCGCCTACGCGATCCAGCAACGCCGCGTCGCTCGCCGGCGTGATCGAATCGACCATGCTCGACGCAAACCGCACCTCGCCCGCGATCCAGTCGCGCAAACCCGCATCGCGGCGTCCGGCCAGCGCCAGCACCGCCGCCCGCACGCGCGCGCCATTGTCCGGCATGTTGTCGCACGGCAGCACCGCGAACGGCGCGGTCCCCGCCGCCCGCCGCGCCGCCAGCCCCGCGACGATCCAGCCGATCAGGCTGCGCGGCGGGCCGGCAAAGCCCAGATCCTGCACGATGTCGGGATGGGCGAAATCCAGCGTCGCATCCCCGCCCAGGCAATATCCCTTCTCCGTCACGGTCGACGTCACCAGCCGGATCGCCGGGTCCGCCAGCCGCGCGGCCAGCGTATCCTCCTGCCCCGGCCCGATGCAGCCCGCCACCGCGCCGATCACCCGCATCGCCGGTTCGCGGTCCAGCACGGCCAGCGTGTAGAGCCCGTCCTGCTCGATCAGCCGGTCGGTCACTTGCCCCGACCGGAGCGACGCCTCGATGATGGCCCAGCGCGCATCCTGTTCCAGCAACCGGTCGATATAGTCGCCCTGATGCGCGCGGTGGAACGCGCCCGGCCCGAAATGCAGGACACCCGCACCGATCGCGGCCGGGTCGTAGGCAGGTCTCCCGATCTCCTCCGGAAGCGCGGCCAGCGTCGCGCGGGTCAGCCTCTCACGTGTCGGCTTCACAATGTCACACCCCGTTTCCAGATCGCGATCTCGCGTTCGTCGTTGCGTTCGGCCGCAGTCGGCCGGCCAGATGCCACCGCCATGATGCGATCCAGCAGCGCGTCGGTCGCGGTATCCAGCCCGTCGGCCAGCACCTGCCCCGCATCATGATCGATCCAGCGCGGCTTGGCCGCCGCCAGCGTGCCGTTCGACGCGATCTTGATGGTGGGCGCGGGAAAGCCCAGCGGCGTGCCCCGCCCGGTCGTGAACAGGATCACGGTCGCCCCCGTCGCGGTCAACGCGGTGCACGACACCGCATCGTTGCCCGGCGCCTCCAGCAGGCTCAGCCCCGTCGTCCGCACCCGGTCGCCATAGTGCAGGACATCCTCGACCACCGCGTGGCCGCCCTTCTGCACGGCCCCCAGCGATTTTTCCTCCAGCGTGGTGATCCCGCCGGCGATGTTGCCGGGCGACGGGTTCTCCGAAACCGGCTCGCCATGGTCCAGGAAGTAGCGCTTGAACCCGTTCACCATGGCGACGATCCCGTCGAACACCGCCGCGTTCCGCGCGCGTTCCATCAGCAGCGTCTCGGCCCCGAACACCTCGGGTATCTCGGTCAGGATCGCCGTACCGCCGGCCTCCGTCACCGCATCGGCGATCCGGCCGACCAGCGGGTTGGCGGTCACCCCGCTGAACGCATCCGATCCGCCGCATTTCAGGCCTACGACCAGCCGGTCGATCCCCACCGTCGTGCGCGTTGCCCGCCCCGCCACCGCCGCCAGGTCGGCGACCAGCGCCGCGCCGTCGGCGATCTCGTCGCTCGCCGATTGCGCGCGTACCACCCGCACCCGGTCCTGCAGGTCCGGGGGGATCATCGCCATCAACTGGTCCAGCTGGTTCGATTCGCATCCCAGCCCGACCAGCAGGACACCGCCCGCATTGGGATGGCACGCCAGCCCCGCCAGGATGGTCCGCGTCGCGGCCAGGTCGTCGCCCAGCTGCGAACAGCCATAGGGGTGAACGAACGCATGCACTCCGTCGATGCCCGGATGGTCGGCCGCATCGCCCAGCGCTGCGATCTTCTGCGCCGTGCGCGCCACGCAGCCGACGGTCGGCAACACCCAGATCTCGTTGCGCGTCCCCACCCGTCCGTCGGCGCGGACATACCCTTCGAAGGTGCGCGGCGATGGCGTGATGGCCGGGGCGGCGACGGGCGCGCCGGAGAAACGATACGCCTCCTCCCCCGCCAGCCGCGTCTTCACATTATGGACATGCACCCCCGCGCCACGCGCGATCGCCCGGGTCGCGCGTCCGATCGGAAAGCCATAGCGCATGACCGCCGCATCAGCCGCGATCGCCTTCACCGCCACCTTGTGCCCACGCGCGACCGGTTCCAGCACCGGCAGCATCGCGCCTTCGAACGGCACCAGGCCGGCGGGCACGTCCGCCATCGCCACGGCCACGTCGTCCTGCGGGTGGACCCGGATCAGGACGGGAATTTCGGATGCGGCGTGCGCGGGTATCGGCGTCATGGGGGGACCCTATCGGTTACCGGTGCCACCGTCCATCTGGCGCGATGCCTCGCACGGCGCTACGCTGGCCGGACTAGGAGACAGACGTGAACGCCGAAAAGAGCGACGAAACGACGGCGAAACCGACGATCAACGATATTGCGCGGCTGTCCGGCGTATCCAAGAAGACGGTCAGCCGGGTCATCAACCGCTCCCCCCTGCTGAACGAGGCGACGCGCCGCCGCGTTGATGCCGTCATCCAGGAAACCGGCTATATTCCCAATCCGCAGGCGCGCGCCCTCGCGCTGCGCCGCAACTTCCTGATCGCGCTGGTCCACGACAATCCGAATGCGCAGATGGTGCTGGGTATGCAGCAGGGCATCCTGGCGATGCTCGCCGACACCGAATATGAACTGATCGTCCGCCCGGTGAACCGCGGCGCACCGTCGATGGTCGCCGATGTGCGCGCCTTCCTCGAACGGCAACGGCCGCACGGGCTGGTCCTGCTGCCGCCGATTTCGGAAAAGGACGAACTCGCCGCGCTCTGTGCGTCGTTCGGCTGTCGCTATGTCCGGATGGGGTCCGCCGAACTGGATGGCCCCGCGCATCTGGTCGCGTCGAACGATCGCGACGCCGTGCGCGAAGCGGTCGCCTATCTGATCGGGCAGGGCCACCGCCGGATCGGCTTCGTCCAGGGGCCGTCCGGGTTCCGCTCCGCGCACGAACGCCGGCTGGGCTATGAGGAAGCGCTCGCCGCCGCCGGGCTCGACCCGGTCGCCGCCTGGACGCGGGAGGGCGACTACCGATTCGATTCCGGGCTGGCCGCCGGCCGCGCCATCCTGTCGCAGGACGGGCGACCCACCGCGATCTTCGCATCGAACGACGAAATGGCGGCCGGCGTCCTGCATGCCGCGCGCGAACGCGGGCTTGACGTGCCGGCTGACCTGTCGATCCTGGGGTTCGACGATACCGCCATCGCCGCGCATCTCTGGCCTCCGCTCACCACCATCCGCTGGCCGATCGCGGCCATGGCACGCGCGGCCGCCGTCAAGCTGCTGAGCAGCCCGGACCGGGTCGATGCCGATACCGCCGGCGATCCTGCGTCCGCCGGCGACATATCCTTTTTCCCGTCCACCCTCGTTCATCGTGCGTCGATCGCACCGCCGCGCTGACTTGCAACCCGACCTGACACCGGTTACCAAACCGACCGAGAGGATTACCATGACGCGCCCGCTGGCACTCCATCCCGATCGCCTGCTTCCGGCCGATCCGCGCACCCGCGATATCGCACGTGCGCTGTACGGCCAGGTCGCGGCGCTGCCGATCGTCAGCCCGCATGGCCATACCGATCCCGCGTGGTTCGCCGGCAATGCGCCCTGGGCCAACGCCACCGAACTCCTGCTCGCGCCCGATCATTATCTCTACCGTATGCTGTACAGCCAGGGTGTCGCGCTCGACGCGCTGGCCGTCCCGGCGCACGGCCGGGCACCCGCCACCGATCCGCGCGCCGCATGGCGGTTGTTTGCGGAACATCAGCGGCTGTTCCGCGGCACGCCGTCGCGCATCTGGCTCGATCATGTGTTCGCCGATGTGTTCGGGTTCGACGTCGCGCTCGATGCCGACACCGCGGATCTTTACTATGACGGCATCGCCGAAAAGCTTGCGACCCCCGCCTTCCGCCCCCGCGCGCTGTTCGATCGGTTCGGCATTGAACTGCTCGCCACGACGGAAGGCGCGCACGAAACGCTCGATCATCACGCCGCGATCCGCGCGTCGGGCTGGAACGGCCGCGTCGTCACCACCTACCGCCCCGATGCGGTCATCGATCCCGAACATGAGCAGTTCGCCGATGCGCTGCCACGGTTCGCGGCCCTCACCGGCTGCGATATCGCGACCTGGAACGGCTATCTGACGGCGCACCGCATCCGCCGTCGCGCATTCATCGCGATGGGTGCCACGGCCACGGACCATGGCCACCCCACCGCGGCCACCGCGAACCTGTCCCCCGCCGATGCGGAAACGCTGTTCGAACGGGTGATGGGCGGTCGCTGGGATGCGGCCGACGCCGAACTGTTCCGCGCGCAGATGCTGACCGAAATGGCGCGGATGAGCCTGGAGGACGGGCTCGTCATGCAGATCCATCCGGGCAGCGTGCGCAACCATAATGCCGGCCTGCATGCCAGCCACGGGCGCGACAAGGGGGCCGACATCCCCGGTCGCACCGACTATGTCCATGCGCTCAAACCGCTGCTGGATGCGTTCGGCACCGAACCGGGTCTGTCGATCATCCTCTTCACGCTGGACGAAACCAGCTATTCCCGCGAACTCGCGCCGCTGGCCGGCCATTATCCCTGTTTGAAACTGGGTCCGGCCTGGTGGTTCCATGATTCGCCCGAAGGCATGCGCCGGTTCCGCGAGGCGACGACCGAGACCGCCGGTTTTTACAACACGGTCGGGTTCAACGACGATACGCGCGCTTTCCTGTCCATCCCGGCGCGGCACGATGTCGCCCGGCGTATCGATTGCGGGTTTCTTGCGCGGCTCGTCGCGGAACATCGCCTGCATGAGGACGAAGCGGTCGAACTCGCGATCGATTTGTCCTACAACCTCGTGCGCGAGGCCTATCGGCTGGACGCCCCTCTTCGCGACGATCCGGCACCGCGCCGGGCCGCGCTTGCCGCCTGACGGAGATACCGATGTACGATCGCACTTACTACGCCACCCACCCCGACATGATGGAATGCGTGTCGAACGAGGAGCTGCGCGACCGCTATCTGGTCGGCGGACTGTTCCGTAGCGGCGAATGCGTCCTGAACTACACCCATGCCGACCGGTTCGTGATCGGCGGCGTCGAAGTCGGCACCGGCCCGGTCGCGCTGCCCGTCCAGTCCGAACCGAAATCGGCGGAGGGTCATCCCTTCCTGGAACGGCGCGAACTGGCGGTCGTCAACGTGTCGAACGTCGAAGGCACCGTGACCGTCGACGGCGAAAGCTTCACGCTTGGCAACAAGGACTGCCTCTACGTCACCATGGGTGCCGTCGACGTCCAGTTCTCCGGTGCCGGCGCGAAATTCTATCTGGCCTCCTGCCCCGCGCACAAGGCATTCCAGACCCGCAAGCTGTCGATCGCCGACGCGAACGCGCTGGAACGCGGCAGCCTGGAGGAATCGAACGAGCGCACCATCTTCCAGCTCGTCATCCCCGGCATCTGCGACAGTGCGCAGCTTGTCATGGGCCTGACCGTGCTCAAGCCGGGCAGCGTCTGGAACACGATGCCGCCGCATATTCATGAGCGTCGTTCGGAGATCTATTTCTACTTCGAACTGGATGGCCCGAACGACCGCGTCTTCCATTATATGGGCGAAGGCGAAGCGATGCGGCACATCGTGATCGGCAACGACGAAGCCGTCATCTCGCCGCCCTGGTCGGTCCACATGGGTTCGGGCACGAAGTCCTATGCGTTCATCTGGGCGATGGCCGGCGAGAACCAGGACTATACCGACATGAACGTCCTCGACATCTGCCAGCTGGCGTAACGCCGCGACGCTTGCCGCCCGTCGCTTCCTCCGGGAAGGGTGGGCGGCCGGCACCGCGCCCGCCACGCCCGGATCCACCGGCCAAGTCGTCCTTATCCGCCCTCTGACACGGCCAGGGGGTCGCAGCAGAGAGAACCCCATGACCAATCCCTTCGACCTGACCGGCAAGGTCGCGATCGTCACCGGCGCCAATACCGGCATCGGCCAGGCGATCGCCGTCGCCCTCGCCACCGCCGGCGCGGACATCGCCGCCGTCGGGCGCAGCGCGTGCGACGAAACGCTGGCGCTGGTCGAAGGGGTCGGACGCAAGGCGATCTTCCTGCGTGCCGATCTGGGCACCATCGCCCCCGTCGCCGGGCTGGTCGCCGATACCGTCGCGCAGCTCGGCCGGCTCGACATCCTCGTCAACAATGCCGGCATCATCCGCCGCAACGACGCGGTCGATTTCACGGAGGAGGATTGGGACGCGGTGATCGACACCAACCTCAAATCCACCTTCTTCCTCTGCCAGGCCGCCGGTCGCCACATGATCGCCGCCGGTTCGGGGCGGATCATCAACATCGCCTCGATGCTCAGCTTCCAGGGCGGCATCCGCGTGCCCAGCTACACCGCGTCCAAGTCCGGCGTCGCGGGCCTGACCAAACTGCTCGCCAACGAATGGGCGGCCAAGGGCGTCACCGTCAACGCGATCGCCCCCGGCTATGTCGCGACCAACAACACGGCCGCACTCCAGGCGGACGAGGCGCGCAACAAGTCGATCCTCGACCGGATCCCCGCCGGCCGCTGGGCCGATCCCGCCGACATGGGCGGTGCCGCGGTGTTCCTCGCCAGCCGGGCGGCCGACTATGTCAACGGCCACATCCTGGCGGTCGACGGCGGCTGGCTCGCGCGATGAGCCCGTCTCCGACCCGCGGCCGCATCGCCTGCTTCGGTGAGATCATGCTCCGCATGACCGCTCCCGGCCGCGAACTGCTGCTCCAAAGCGCGCGGCTCGACGTGTGCGTCGGCGGGGCGGAGGCGAACGTCGCGACCGGTCTCGCCTGTCTCGGCCATCATGCGCGAATGGTCGGCATCCTGCCTACCAACACACTGGGTGCCGCGGCGCTCGGCGAATTGCGGCGGCACGGTGTCGACGTGTCCACGCTCGGCTCCGCGCCCGGCCGGATGGGGCTATATTTCCTCACCCCCGGTGCCGGCCTGCGCGCATCCGATATCGTCTACGATCGCGCGTACAGCGCCTTCGCCCTGGCCGCGGCCGACGCGATCGACTGGACCGCCGCGCTCGCCGGCATGGACTGGCTCCATCTGTCCGGCATCACCCCCGCGCTCGGCCCCGTCCCCGCGCAGGCCGCGTTGCGCGCGGTCGCCGCGGCCAGGGCGGCCGGCGTGAGGATCAGCTTCGACGGCAACTACCGTGCCCGGCTGTGGGAGGCATGGGACAGCGACCCGCGCACCATCCTGACCGAACTCGTCGCGTCCGCCGACCTGTTCTTCGGCAATCACCGTGACATGGCGCTGCTGCTCGGCAAGCCGTTCGACGGCGCGGGCGAGGATCGCCGCCGCCATGCGGCAGAGGCGGCGTTCGGCGCCTTCCCCAACCTGCGCTGGATCGCGTCGACCGCCCGTCATGTCGACGACGCCGACCGCCACCGCCTGTCGGCGCGCATCGACACGCCCGAACGCGACTGGCAGACGCAGGAGATCGTCGTCGCCGGCATCGTTGACCGGATCGGCGGCGGCGATGCGTTCGCGGCCGGCATCCTCCACGGCCTGCTGTCGGGCCAGGACGAGGAGTCCGCCGTCGCCGCCGGCCTCGCGCTCGCCTGCCTCAAACATTCGCTGCCCGGCGACGCCAGCCTGTTCGGCCAGTCGGACATCGACGCCTTCCTCGAAGGCGGGCTGGACGTCCGCCGCTGATTTGGTTCGCCTCCGTCCAACCAAAGCGATGTCACGTCGGGTCACTTCCCCACCCGGTTTGGTTCGCGCCTGTCGAGAACCCTGCGCGGGGTCCCCGACAGGCGCGAACCAAACGGCGGAAGGCCTTTCGATCGTGAAGGGCGGCGCGTGACGGAGAAACCCAGGCCATGACCACCCGCCGCACGATCCTGACCGGCACCGCCGCCGCGACACTCGCCGCCCTGCTCCCGGCCGCCACCCGCGCAGCGGCGCGCGACACGCTCGTCCGCACTTCCGCCGGCGCGTGGCGCGGCACGGTCGAGGACGGTCTCCACGTCTTCCGCGGCGTCCGCTACGGACAGGATACCCGCACCACGCGGTTCCAGCCGCCGCGCGCGCCACTGCCCGCCCGCGCCATCGCCGACGCCACCCGCTTCGCCCTGTCCGCCCCACAGGCGAAGGCACCGAACGCGGTCAGCGAGGATTGCCTGTTCCTCAACATCTGGACGCCCGGCCCGGACGCGCGCGCGAAACGGCCGGTGCTGCTCTACATCCATGGCGGGGCCTATGCGAACGGCAGCGTCGTCGATCCGCAGAACGACGGCCGCCACCTCGCCGCCGGTGGCGACGCGGTCGTGGTCACGGTCAATCACCGGCTGAACGCGTTCGGCTATCTCTATCTCGCACGCCTGTCGGAACGCTTCGCCGACAGCGGCAATGCGGGCCAGCTCGACCTCATCCTCGCGCTGCGCTGGGTGCGCGACAACATCGCCGCATTCGGTGGCGACCCGGCTCAGGTCATGGTCTTCGGCCAGTCGGGCGGCGGGGCCAAGATCGCCACGTTGATGGGCACGCCCGCCGCCGCCGGCCTGTTCCGCGCGGCCGCCACCATGAGCGGGCAGCAGGTCACCGCCTCCGGTCCCCAGAATGCCACCCGCCGCGCCCGCGCCTATCTCGATCAGTTGAAGGTCAGCGACCCCGAAGCGCTGCTCGACCTGCCGATGGAACGGCTGCTCGACGCCTTGTCCGCGCACGATCCGATCCAGACCGGCGGCGTCTATTTCGGCCCCGTGCTGGACGATCGCGCGCTGCTGCGCCATCCCTTCTGGCCGGACGCCCATCCGCAATCGAATGGTATCCCGCTGATCCTGGGCAACACGCATGACGAAACGCGCGGCTTCTTCGATTCTGCGCGCGCACCGCTGCTCGGGCTCGACTGGTCGAACCTGGCCGATCGGATGGGGCCGGAACTACGCGTCGACATCCTGCCCGAAACCGTCGTCGCCGCCTATCGCGGCTGGATGCCCGCCGCCTCGCCCGCCGACATCTTCTTCGCGGCCACGACCGCCGGCCGGTCCTGGCGCGGCCAGATCGAGGAAGCGGAGGCCCGCGCCCGCGCCGGTGTCCCGGCCTGGGTGTACCAACTCGATTTTCCCGCCCCGCTCGCCCCGGCGAAGGGCGCGTTCCACACGCTCGACATCGCGCTTGTCTTCGGCACGCTGGACGCACCCGGTTCGCTTACCGGCACCGGCCCCGACGCCCGCCGGGTCAGCGCGGCGATGCAGGCCGCGTTCCTCGCCCATGCCCGCGGCCACTCGCCCGGCTGGCCCGCGTACACCCTCGACCGCCGCACCACGATGCTGTTCGACGCCCGCTCCCGCCCGGTCGAAGACCCCCGCCGCGACCAGCGCCTGCTGTTCGCGAAGGTCCCCTACATTCAGCCCGGCAGCTAGGCGTCCCGGTCAGCGCAAATCTGTCGTCATCCCAGACTTGATCCGGGATCCGGGGACGCAGGCGCGGTACTTGAAACTCGCGCCACCCCGTCACGCCACCGCAGGCAGCCGCAACCGCGCGAGCAGACCACCCAGATCCTCGCTCTCCTCCAGCGCGATCGTTCCTTCGTAAATCTCCACCACGTCACGCACGATCGCGAGGCCCAGCCCCGTACCCGGCTTGCCGGTGTCCAGCCGCGCGCCGCGTTCGAACAGCAAAGTGCGCTCCGCCTGCGGAATTCCCGCGCCGTCGTCCTCCACCATGATCTCCACGAACCCCGCCTCGCGCAGCACGGTGACGAATACCCGACCCTGCCCGTATTTCGCGGCATTCTCGATCAGGTTGCCTAGCATCTCCTCCAGGTCCTGATGCTCGACATGCGCCACCGCGGTCTTGTCACCGTCCAGGTCGATCGTGACGTGGCGGTACAGCCGGCTCACCGCGCGCTCCACGGCCTTCAGCGCGGTCCACACCTCGGCCCGGCTCTGCGCCGAACCGCGCCGGCCCACGGCCCGCGCGCGCGCCAGATGATGGTCCACCTGTCGACGCATCGTCGTCGCCTCGCGGATCACCGTTGCGGTCAGGTCTGGCGAATGGGCCGACGCTTCGTTCATGATGACGGTCAGCGGCGTCTTCAGCGCATGCGCCAGGTTCCCCGCGTGGCGTCGCGCCTCTTCCGCCTGCCGCTCGTTATGCGCCAGCAGGTCGTTCAGTTCCTCCACCATCGGTGCGATCTCGATCGGCAACCGGTCGTCCACCCGCGCGATCGCGCCCGTCCGCACCATCGCGATCGACCGGCGCACGCGGCGCAGCGGCCACAGGCCGAACGTCGCCTGCAACGCCGCCATCACGATCAGGCCCAGCCCCAGGATCACGAAAGCCTTGACGATCGTCTTGCGCAGCACCGCGATCTGTTCGTCCAGCCCGCTCCGGGTCTGCGCCACCTGGAACCGCCAGAGCGCGCGCGATCCGGGCAGGGTCACGTTGCGCTCCAGGATGCGCAGCGTGTCGTCCCGAAACTCCTTGCTGTCATAGGCGTGGATCGCCTGCAGGTCGGTGTGCTGCGGTATCGCCAGCTGCCGGTCCCAGAGCGAGCGCGACACGAACGGCTCCAGCTTCGGGGCCGACACCTGCCAGTACAGCCCGCTATTGGGTTCCAGGAACCGCTGGTCGCCCAGCGGACGGTTGAACTTCACCTCTCCCATCGAATCAATTTCCGACGATGCGATCATCGCCTGCATCACATATTCCAGCTGCGCATCGAAGGTCCGCGTGATGGCGGACCCCAGCAACCGGTCGAGCGCAACGCCGCCCCCCAGCAACAGGACGACGATCCACACCGCCGCGATGCCGATCATCCGGCGGGTCAGCGATCCCGTCGCGCGGTGCGTATCGACGATATGGTCGTCGACCCGGAACTGCCGCCCGAACAGCGCGGCGATCCCGTTCGCGGCCGTCCGCCACCAGGGGTCGCGCACCGCCGGCACGGCGTCAGCCATCCGTATCTTCCAGGCTGTAGCCGAGGCCGCGGATCGTGGTGATGACGTCCGGCCCCAGCTTCTTGCGGATCCGCGTCACGAACACCTCGATCGTGTTCGAATCGCGGTCGAAATCCTGATCGTAGATATGCTCGATCAATTCCGTCCGGCTCACCACCTTGCCCTTGTGGTGCAGCAGGTAACTCAGCAGCTTATACTCCTGCGCGGTCATCTTCACCGGTTCGCCGGCCAGCGTCACCTTGCCGCTGCGCGTGTCCAGCCGTACGTCGCCCGCGGTCAGCTCGGACGATGCGTTACCCGATGCCCGGCGGATCAGCGCGCGCAACCGGGCGATCAGCTCCTCCGTCTGGAACGGCTTGGCCAGATAATCGTCCGCTCCCGCATCCAGCCCGGCGACCTTGTCGGACCAGCTGTCGCGCGCGGTCAGCACCAGCACGGGGAAATCCTTTCCCTCCTTGCGCCAGCGGTCCAGCACCGTCAGCCCGTCGACCCCCGGCAGGCCGAGGTCGAGCACCACCGCGTCATAGCTCTCGCTCGCGCCCAGGAAATGCCCGTCCTCGCCGTCCGTCGCCAGGTCGATCGCATAGCCGGCCCCCTCCAGCGTCGCGCGCAACTGCCGCCCCAGATTGGGTTCGTCCTCGACGATCAATACACGCATGTTCAGGGCTCCATCGCTTCAAGGGACTGCTCCACACCAAAGCGGGGGGAAGATCAAGTTTCGTGGCACCGCCGAAACCGGGTCATATCAATGCCGCGACCGTCATCCCAGCGGCCGCTGGGATCCATTATCACTTCGGTCGCCGGCAACCGAGAGCGTAGCGATAATGGATCCTGACTTCCGTCAGGATGACGAGATACGGCGGCAGTCTGTCATCGGGGCTCCGTAAATCACTCGCCCGACCGCCCGATGACCGCCCCGGTCCGCCCGTCCACATCCAGCCACAGCACGGCCCCGCCGCGCATGAATTTCAACCGGTATGTCGCGGTCTGCGCATCAAATTCCGGCCCGAGATACCGCGCACCCATCATCCGCGGGATCACCCGGTCCTCGATCTCGCGCAGCGACTTGATCTTGCCGGACCGACGCGCCTCCGCCGCGGCATTCTGGTCCCGCGAGCGCTCCGCTCGCGCCGCGGCCGGAACCGCGGCGATCTGGCTCGCCGCCAGCGCACACAGGATTAACGTCTTCATATTCATGGCGACGTGGCATAGGGCGGCGGCATTGAACAGGCCGTGAATATCGCGCGGCCTCCATATTCTCGGTGATTGTTGCACGATGTCCGCACCCATTCTCGCCTATGAAGATCTCGGCCTGGTCCAGGGCCATGGCTGGCTGTTCCGCAACCTCGACATCTATGTCGGCCCGCGCGACCGGC
The DNA here is from genome assembly GCF_001956315.1 of Sphingomonas montana. Lineage (GTDB taxonomy): Bacteria > Pseudomonadota > Alphaproteobacteria > Sphingomonadales > Sphingomonadaceae > Sphingomonas_R > Sphingomonas_R montana. Next base: position 148,809 of record NZ_MOLY01000037.1, read on the forward strand.
TGGCGCTCATCGGCCGCAACGGCGCGGGCAAAACCACGCTGCTGAAACTGCTCGGCAACCGCATCGATTGCGACGAGGGGCGTCGCACCATCGTGCCGGGCAGCCGTGTCATCCTGCTGGAACAGGAACCTGCCATGACCGGGTTTGCCACGCTCCGCGACTACGCCATGTCCGCAGCACCCGGCGAGGCGGAGCCCGCCGTCCACGAAGTCGAATCGATCGCCGACCAGATCGGCATCGACCTCGACCGCGAAGCCGCCACCGCATCGGGGGGCGAGCGCCGCCGCGCCGCCATCGCCCGCGCGCTCGCCATGGACCCGGACGTCCTGCTCCTCGACGAGCCGACCAACCATCTCGATATCGCCGCGATCGACTGGCTCGAACAATGGCTGAACCGCTTCAACGGTGCGTTCGTCGCGATCAGCCATGACCGAACCTTCCTCACCCGCCTGACGAAACAGACGCTCTGGCTCGACCGCGGCGGCATCCGCCGTGCGGAAATCGGGTTCGGCGGGTTCGAGGCGTGGACCGAACGCGTCCATGACGAGGAACAGCGCAACGCCGAGCGCCTCGATGCGAAGCTAAAGATCGAAGAGCATTGGATGCTGCGCGGCGTCACCGCGCGTCGCCGCCGCAACCAGGGCCGCCTCACCAAGCTGGTCGAGATGCGCGCCACCCGCAAGGCAATGCTCGGGCCGCAGGGCACCGCCCGGCTCAGCATCGGCACCGACGACGTCCGCACCAAGACGGTCATCGACGCCGAGCATGTGACGAAGGCCTATAACGGCCGCACGATCATCAAGGATTTCAGCTTCCGCGTCACCCGCGGCGACCGCATCGGTCTGGTCGGCGCGAATGGTGCCGGCAAGTCGACGCTGCTGAAATTGCTGACCGGCGAGGTCGAACCCGACGAGGGCCGCGTGAAGCTCGCGAAAACGCTCGACGCCGTCGTGATCGATCAGCAGCGCAGCCTGATGGCGCCCGACAAGCGGGTCCGCGACGTGCTCGCCGACGGCGGCGACTGGATCGACGTGCAGGGCGTCCGCAAGCACATCCACGGTTACCTGAAGGAATTCCTGTTCGACCCGTCGATGACGGAGGCGCGCGTCGCGACGCTCTCCGGCGGCGAACGCTCGCGCCTGCTGCTCGCGCGCGAATTCGCCCGGCGCTCCAACCTCCTCGTGCTGGACGAGCCGACCAACGATCTCGACCTCGAAACGCTCGACCTGTTGCAGGAGGTGATCGCCGACTATGACGGCACCGTCCTGATCGTCAGCCACGACCGCGACTTCCTCGACCGCACCGTCACGGTCACGCTCGGCCTGGACGGCAGCGGCCATGTCGACATCGTCGCGGGCGGCTACGAGGACTGGGAACGCCAGCGCGCGCCCAAGCGCGAACCGAAGAAGGCGAGCACCAAGTCCGCCCCCGAGGCCCCGAAGATCGCGAAAAAACTCACCTACAAGGACCAGCGCGACCTCGACCTGCTTCCCAAGGAGATTGAAAAGCTCGAAGCCACCATCAAGCGCGACGAGGCCCTCCTCGCCGACCCCGCCCTCTACGTCCGCGACCCCAAGAAATTCGATACGCTGATGGCCTCGATCGCCGCCACCCGCACCAAGAAGGAAGCCGCCGAGCAACGCTGGCTCGAACTGGCGGAACAGTCCGAAAGCCTGGGCTGAGCCGTCCTGCCTTTCGAACTCGTCATCCCGGACTTGATCCGGGATGACGACCATGCCGACAGGTAGCTGTCGTCCTCGGACCGGTCTTACGCCAGCCCTTCCTCGCGCATCGCCTGCTGCACGGAGGCCCGCGCACCCAGCCGGGTGAAATGCGCCATGGTCTGCGGCGGCAGGTCCATCCCCACCTTGTTCACCGCCCAGTTCATCGTCACGAACAGATAACAGTCCGCCACCGTAAAGTCCGGCCCGGCCAGATAGGCGTCGCGGGTCAGCATCTCCTCCACCAGCGCGAACCGCTTGGTCAGCATCGCGCGCGCCTCGTCGCGCTCCAGCTCGCTCGCCGCCGGGTTGAAGTACGGCTTGAAGTTCTTGTGCAGCTCGCCCGAGACATAGGCGGTCGCCTCGATCACGCGATACCGACCGATCCCGTCCGCCGGCATCAGCGTTCCGGACGTGTCCGCAATCCAGTTCAGGATCGCCAAGTTCTCGGTCAGCACGGTCCCGTCGTCCAGCGCGATCGCCGGCACATATCCCTTTGGATTGACCGCCAGATAATCCGCTCCGTCCTCGGTCGTCTTGGCCTTCAGGTCGACGCGGACCAGTTCATACGCGATCCCCGCCTCGATCAGCGCGATATGATCGGCCATCGCGCATGTCGCGGGGGCATAATAAAGCTTCATCGAAACCTCCTGAATTACGGGCGCCACGCCCCGGATCGCCACGATAACGCCGCAATCCCGAACCCGCCGCATCGAAGTTTCGACCCGCACCCTGCGGTCAGGAAAACCCCAACCTCATCCCCGTCATCCTGACGAAGGTCGGGATCCATTACCACTCCGCTAGCAGCCAACCCGCAGCGTAACGATAATGGATTCCAGCGTCCGCCGGGATGACGACTTCGAACGCGCACGTTGCCGCCGCGCGCGATCAAACTCTCAAACCCGGCGCCCGGCCCGCCCCGCCAGTTCCACGACATATTGCCAGGCCACGCGCCCCGATCGCCCGCCCCGCGTAGTGGCCCAGCCGACGGCATCCATCGGATCGAACGGCAATCCCAGCCGCGCCGCATAGCCCGCAACCATCGCCAGATATGCGCCCTGGTCCGCGACATGAAACCCCAGGCTCAGTCCGAACCGGTCGGCCAGCGCCAGCCGGTCGTCCACCACGTCGCGCGTGTTGATGGCGGCGTCCTGTTCCGCCATGTCGCGCGGCACGATGTGGCGGCGGTTGGCGGTGACATATACGCGCACATTGCCCGGCCGCGCCTCCGCCCCGCCCTCCAGCAACGACCGGAGCAGGCGCGGCGCACCTGCGTCGTTGTCGAACCCCAGATCGTCCACGAACAGGATGAACGCGCGCCCGACGGGGGCCAGCCGGTCGAACAAAGCCGGCAGCGTCGCGATCCGGTCGCCCGCCACCTCGACCAGCGCGATGTCCAGCCCGTCCGCCTGCAGAGCCCCGACGCTGGCCTTCACCACCGCGGACTTGCCCGACCCGCGCGCACCCCACAGCAGCGCGTCGTGCGCAGCATGGCCCTGCGCCAGCCGCCGGCCATTCTCGACCAGCACCGCCTTCTGGGCATCGATCCCGACCAGCGCTTCAAGCGGCAGCGGCGCGAATGCCCGCGCCGCGACCAGCGCCCCGTCGCGCCAGATGTAGGCCGGGTGCGTCGCGGCGTCCGCCGATACCGGAACCGGCGGCGCGATCCGTTCCAGCGCCGCCGCGATCCGCTCCATCGCGCGCATGTCGTCATCCATTCAGCTTCACCTTCCTGTCTCAACCCGCCGCCTACAGCAGCAGCCGGTTTGTACCAGCCCGCACCACGATGCTTGACGTTCGCGTCAAGCAGGCTATCGCGGTCCCGTTATTCCAAGGAGCCGAATATGACCAAGTCCGACATGGCCGCCAAGTTCGCGCAGGCAGACGCATTCGTCGCCGGCAAGAAGGTGAAGATCGATTTCGGTCCGGAGGGCGTCATCCTGCTCGACGGCGTCGCCCGCGAAGTGACCGAGGCGGACGGCGACGCCGATTCCACCGTCAAGGTGTCGTGGGAAGATTGGCAGGCGCTGGCCGGCGGCACGCTCAACCCGATGACCGCGTTCATGTCCGGCAAGTTGAAGGTCGAAGGCGACATGTCCGTCGCGATGCAGCTGCAGAGCGTGCTCGGCAAGATCGGCGGCTGATCCCGGTGGCGGACCGCGTCGGGCCGGTCGCGGATGCGACGTTCGATCCGGCGCGGTTCGCCCGCTTGCTGTCCGGGCTGGGCCACAATGCCTGGCTCGGGCTGGGCTATGTCGCGCACGGGCCGGACTGGGTCGACCTGCGGCTGCCCTATGCCGATACGCTGATCGGCGATCCCGATACCGGCGTGCTGGCGTCCGGGCCGATCGTGGCGTTGATGGACATGGCGACCAGCATGGCGGTGTGGACGCGCGTCGCCGCCTTCATGCCGCTGGCCACGCTCGATCTGCGGGTCGATTATCTGCGCGCCGCTGTGTCCGGCCGCGCCGTCATCGGCCACGGCGAATGTTACCGCCTGACCCGTCGGATCGGTTTCGTCCGCGGCCAGGCGCATGACGGCGATCCCGACGATCCGGTCGCGCATGTCGCCGGCACATTCATGTTCACCGACGCGGCATGATGCAGCTGCCGCCCTATGCGCGCACGCTCGGCATCTTGATCCACGAGGATGACGACCCGGACGTCGCGCCGCACCTCCGCCTGCCGCCTGCCGATCATCTGATGGGCCGCCCGGGGTTCCTCCACGGCGGCGCGCTCTCCGGCCTGCTCGAAATGGCCGGTATCCTGGCCGCGCGGCAGGCGTTCGGCGACGCGTACGTCGCGATCAAGCCGATCGGCATGACCGTCGATTTCCTGCGCGGTGCCCGCTTCGTCCCCACCTTCGCCCGCGGCCTGCTGGTCCGCAACGGCGCGCGCATCACCGCCGTCGCGGTCCACGCCTGGCAGGACGACGAGACCCGCCCCGTCGCCACCGCGCGGATGAACCTGTCGCTGGCACGGTGAGGCGCGAGCGTTCTACGCAGTGTCACCACACCCCTTCGACGTCGCGGTATTGAAGAGGTAGCGTCGAGCCTACGACCCAGAGGCGGGGCCAGCTTGTCCAGGCCCCCCTACCTCAAAACCCGTTCATCACCGCCAGCCGGTCCGCCTGGAAAGCCGCATCACCGAACCATTCCTGCAACACGCGGTCGCGCTTCATGTACAGGCCGATGTCATATTCGTCGGTCATGCCGATCCCGCCGTGCATCTGCACGCCTTCCTGCACCGCCAGCGTCGCCGCCTGCCCGGCCTTCGCCTTGGCCACCGCCACCCATTTGGGTGCATCGGCATGTTCCGCGTCCAGCATCTGCTGCGCCTTCAGCGTCGCGGCGCGCGCAATCTCCAGCTCGGAATACAGATGCGCCGCGCGGAACTGCAACGCCTGGAACGTCCCGATCTCGCGCCCGAACTGCCGCCTCGTCTTCAGATAATCGACCGTCAGGTCCAGCGCTGCACCGCCCACGCCGACCAGTTCGGCCGCCGCCCCCGCCCGCCCGGCATCCAGCATCCGCGACAGCAGACCCCAGCCGCCGTCGACCTCGCCGATCACCGCATCGGCATCCACCGCCACCCCGTCGAACGCCAGTCGTGCCGCCATACCGCTATCGGCCAGCCGCACGCTCTCGACATCCAGCCCCTCGCTCGCCCGCGGCACCGCGAACAGCGTGATGCCGGCTTCCTCGCCCGCCGCGCCCGCCGTCCGCGCGGCCACGATCAGCAGGTCCGCCGTCCCGCCCTGCACCACGAACGTCTTGCTACCCGTCAGCCGGAACCCGTTGCCCGACCGCTCGGCCCGCAACGCGATGGCCGCGGGCCGGTGCTTGGCTCCCTCGTCCACGGCGATCCCGATCGTCGCGCTGCCGGTCACCACATCGGGCAACCACCGCCCGCGCACCGCGTCGTCGGCCGCCGCCAGCACCGTCACGCCCGCCACCGCGGTCGCCAGGAAGGGCGACGGCGTCAGGTTACGCCCGATCGCCTCCAGCACGATCCCCGCCTCGACATGGCCCAGTCCGGATCCGCCCGCCGTCTCCGGCACCAGCACGCCCGCCAGCCCCATCTCCCCGAACCGTGCCCACAGCTCGCGCGACCAGCCCGCCGCGTCATGCCCGTCGCGCAAGCGCCGCAGGTGGCGCGGCCCTTCCTCGCCCAGCATCGGTCCGACCATGTCCTTCAACATGATCTGGTCGTCGGTCAGATATAACGGCATGCAGCTCTCCGGAATTAGGTCGCAAGCGGCGTGGGCGTCAGCCCGGCAGCGCCAGGATGCGCTTGGCGACGATCCCCAGCTGGATCTCGCTCGTGCCCCCCTCGATCGAATTGCCCTTGCTGCGCAGCCAGGTCCGCGCCGCCGCACCCGTGTTCGACCGCGCGCTGTCCCATTCCAGCGCGTCCGATCCACCCGCCGCCATCGCCAGTTCGGACCGCTGCTTGTTCAGTTCGGTCCCGGCATATTTCATCATCGATGGCTGGGCCGGGTGCGCCTGCCCCGCCTTCAACTCGTCGATGAACCGTTCGGACATCGCCTGGAACGCATAGGCATCGACGTCGAACGCCGCCACCAGCGCCCGCAACCCCGGATCGCCGATATCGGTCAGCGTCCGCCCCAACGACGGATCCCCCGCCGCCAGGCCCATGCCCGAAATCATCTCGCGCTCATGACCGAGCAGATATTTTGCGACGTCCCAGCCGCGGTTTACCGCGCCGACCACCTGATCCTTCGGCACGCGCACATCGTCGAAGAACGTCTCGCAGAAGGGCGAACTGCCCGAAATCAGCAGGATCGGCTTCGTCGTGACGCCGGGCGATGCCATGTCGAACAGCAGGAAGGTGATCCCCTTCTGCTTCTCCGTCGCATCGGTCCGCACCAGACAGAAGATCCAGTCCGCCTTGTCGGCATAGCTGGTCCACACCTTTTGGCCGTTCACCAGCCAGTGATCGCCCCTGTCGTCCGCGCGCGTCTGCAACGAAGCGAGGTCGGAGCCCGCCCCTGGCTCGGAATAGCCCTGGCACCACCGGATTTCGCCGCGCGCAATCTGTGGCAGGTAATGCAGCTTCTGCGCCTCGCTGCCATATTCCAGCAACGCGGGCCCCAACATCGAAATCCCGAACGAATAGAGCGGACTGCGCGCCCCAATCGCCTTCATCTCCGCCCGCAGGATCTTGGTCTCCGCCGGCGTCAGCCCACCACCGCCATAGGCCACCGGCCAGTCGGGCACGGTCCAGCCCTTGGCGGCCATCCGATCCAGCCAGACCTTCTGCTCCGGACAGGAAAAGGTCGGGTTCCGCCCACCCCAGCACAGATCCTCATCCCCACGGACGGGCGCCCGCATCTCCGCGGGGCAATTCGCCTCCAGCCAATCGCGCACTTCCGCGCGGAACACATCCTCATCCACAACGGCCATCACGGCTCTCCTCTTTATCAAAGGATGCCCGCACCTGACGTTAACGTAAAGGCAAAACTGTCAGCATTGCAACTAAGGCGGCACCGACTACCGCGACGGGGTCCAGCCTACCAGCGACGCTACCGCCAACCTAGTCCTTCGCGAGTATATCCGCTTGCGGCGTAACATCCAATATCGTCAGCTTTCCTCTGGTCAGCTCGGCGGCCGCCAGAAACCTCCCCGACCCCATCGAGAACGTCGTTTTCGCCAACAAAACGCCGTCATCCGTAAGGCAGAGCAATTCACCGTAATCGAACGTCGTAACTGTCGAGGTGTAGTTGACGCATTTCTCGTTCAGAACATTCCTGGGCGCGTCGGGCGTCGCCACTTTCAGTACTCCGAACATCGGACGCGGTATTGAACCTTCTGTTCGCGACACATCGAGCCGCCGCAGTCGGCCGCTTGCGTCCTCCGAAACCGAGATACGAAGCGCCGGACTTGCATAGGTCCGGTTGCGCCCTCGATGGCCCGTTTCGATTGTCGACCAGTATTCACCTACCCGGCGTACGTCGAGCGTGGGAACAGGCCGACCGTTCGAACTACTCGGACCGACCAACCTGACGTGGTGGTTACGGCCGGCGGGCGCACGGGCCGGCCATCGTCCCCACGCATCCAAGTTGAACAGATCGCGCGGCGGTGCCGCGGCGTCGGATCGCACGGCCGTTCGCGAGAAAGACAGGGTCCGTGCCGAACTCAAGACGATGCCCGACGATCCTACGACACGCTGCCACAGCATGATACCGTCGTGCGTCAAGCAATTTTGTTCTACAATGCCGTCCCACCGGAATTCCCAGACCTTGCAAGTTTCTCCCAAGGCGACATCCGAAGCGTTGGTCAGCACGAAGACCCCTTCGCTCGATTCCTGAATTCCGCTAATGTTCATCGACGCGTAAGCACCGTCCGGCTGTTGGCTGAACTGCACCGACTTGCTGGAACGCAGGTCCGCGATAGCTATCCTGACCCGGCCGTCCTCGACCGTCGTCTCACGCTGCCAGTGACCCGACCGGACGATCGTAGTTTTCTCATCAACCTTCGGCCCCCACCCGCGATCCACCGACAGAACTGCGACATGATCCATTGCGACTGGGACGGTAAAGCGGGTCCATGACGGTTTGCTGAGCGGCGCCGCTGGTTGAGTGACGGCGGCCACTGCCGCAAGAATGACGGGGATCAGCATACCGGCAAGTGTCCGTCATCCTGCGTCCGCAGGCAAGCCGACCGCCACCCGCACCATCAGGTCATCCTCGTCCGCATGGCTCCCCACCATGAACACATACCGCCCCACCCGCTCAAACCCGTTGCGTTCGTAGAAGCGTCGCGCGCGGTGGTTGTCGATATAGACCGACAGAATCACTGCAGCCGCCCCGCGGACCGCCGCGGTCGCGAACACGCGGTCTAGCAAGGCCTGCCCCGCCCCGCTGCCCTGCGCGTCGGTCAGCAGGTATAGCTGCCGCAGTTCCAGCGCCGGCCCCTCGACCTCCACCGGTAGTGACGGCGGTCCGACCTTCGCATAGCCAACGATCCGCCCGGCATGTTCGGCGATGTGAAACACCAGATCCGGATCCGCCAGTTCCGCGGCCCAGCGCTCCGCCCCGAACTGCCCCAGGAACGCCGCCAGATCCTCTGCCGCATAAAGATGCCCGAACGTCGCGACGAAGCTCGCCTCGAACAGCGCCGCCACCGCCGGCGCATCCGCCGGCCCACCCAACCGATAGTCCATCACCATCACCCCAAAACAGAAGGGGCCGCCGTCCCGCATGGAACGACGACCCCCTTTCGAGAACCAGACCTGAAGGATCAGGCCGCCTTGGACCGCGACGCGCGCTTGCGCTCGTTCGGGTCGAGGTGGCGCTTGCGCAGCCGGATCGACTTCGGCGTCACTTCGACCATCTCGTCGTCGTCGATGTACGCGATCGCCTGCTCAAGCGTCGCGCGCTTGGGCGGGCTGAGGCGCACCTGGTCGTCCTTGCCGCCGCTTGCGCGGAAGTTGGTCAGCGCCTTGGTCTTCATCGGGTTGACCTCGAGGTCGTCCGTCTTGGCGTTCTCGCCGACGATCATGCCCTCGTACAGCTGCTCGCCGTGGCCGATGAACAGGATGCCGCGCTCCTCGAGCGGACCCAGCGCATAGTTGTTCGCTTCGCCCGTGCCGTTGGAGATCAGCACGCCGTTCTTCCGGCCCTCGATCGTGCCCTTGTGCGGCCCGTACTTCTCGAACAGCCGGTTCATGATGCCCGTGCCGCGCGTGTCGGACAGGAATTCACCATGATAACCGATCATGCCGCGCGACGGTGCGGAGAAGGTGATGCGCGTCTTGCCGCCGGTCGATGGCCGCATGTCGGTCATCTCCGCCTTGCGCAGGTTCATCTTCTCTACGACCGTGCCCGAATGCTCGTCGTCCACGTCGATGATGACGGTCTCGTACGGCTCGGTTTTGTTGCCATGCTCGTCCTCGCCAAACAGCACGCGCGGGCGCGAAATGCCCAGCTCGAACCCTTCGCGGCGCATCGTCTCGATCAGCACGCCCAGCTGCAACTCGCCGCGGCCCGCGACTTCGAAGCTGTCCTTGTCGGATGCCTCAACGACCTTGACCGCCACGTTGCTCTCGGCTTCGCGCATCAGGCGGTCACGGATCATCCGCGACGTCACCTTGGTGCCCTCACGCCCTGCCATCGGCGAATCGTTGACGGCGAAACGCATCGACAGCGTGGGCGGATCGATCGGCTGCGCGTGCAGCGGCTCCGTCACCGTGATGTCGGCGATCGTGTCGGCCACGGTCGCGATCGACAGGCCGGCCAGCGAGATGATGTCGCCTGCCTTCGCCTCGTCGACCGGCACGCGCTCCAGCCCGCGATACGACATGATCTTGGACGCGCGGCCCGTCTCGACGATCTTGCCATCGTTGTTCAGCGCGTGGATCGGCTGGTTGATCTTGATCGTGCCGGAATTGACGCGCCCCGTCAGCACGCGGCCGAGGAAGTTGTCGCGGTCGAGCAGGGTGACGAGGAACGTGAACGGCACGTCCTCCACTTCCACCTTGGGGGCGGGCACATGCTTCACGATCGTCTCGAACATCGGGATCAGCGTACCTTCGCGCGCGTCCATGTCGGTCGATGCATAGCCGTTGCGGCCGGATGCATAGAGCACCGGGAAATCGAGCTGCTCGTCATTGGCGTCGAGCGAGACGAACAGGTCGAACACCTCGTCCAGCACTTCCTGGATGCGCGCGTCGGAACGGTCGACCTTGTTCACGACCACGATCGGCTTCAGGCCCAGCGCCAGCGCCTTGCCCGTCACGAACTTGGTCTGCGGCATCGCGCCTTCGGAACTGTCGACCAGCAGGACGACGCCGTCGACCATGCTCAGGATGCGCTCCACTTCGCCGCCGAAATCGGCGTGGCCGGGCGTGTCGACGATGTTGATGCGGATGCTCTCGCTGGCGCCCGGCGGGGTCCAGTCGACCGAGGTCGGCTTGGCCAGGATCGTGATGCCACGCTCCTTTTCCAGGTCGTTGCTGTCCATCGCGCGCTCTTCGATGCGCTGGTTGTCGCGGAAAGTGCCGGACTGGCGGAACAGCTGGTCGACCAGCGTGGTCTTGCCATGATCGACGTGCGCGATGATGGCCACGTTGCGGAGGCTCATGGATAATCCTGATAACGAGAAATGATCGGGGCGGCGCATAGCCGAAAACCGCCGCAGCGCAAAGGTGTGTTGTTCCACACTCTTTCACGACGCGCGCCCTGACCCAGGCATCGCCCCCGTCATCCCGGCGGACGCCGGGATCCATTATCACTCCGCCCGCCCGTATCGCTGCGGCCGCAGCGGACATGCTCCCGACGCCACCCGCGCGCACCGGAACCGGACGCACCTTCCCCGCCGCAACCACACCCCGCGCCCCCGACCGGAGCGATAGTGGATTCCGGCCTCCGCCGGAGTGACGGGCTTGTCGGTCGGCACCACCCCCACCCCCAAAACCCGTATTACCCAAGCATCACACTTGATCCGTCCCGCATACCCGTCCATCCTGCCTTCCACAGACGCGCAACCAGGACAGGCACGACATGGCGACGGCAGGCTCCCCCGATGCGACCGGCGGCGCGCAGGACGATCTGGTGCTGCAACCCCCGCCCCCCGTCCGCGCGGTCACCGCGGAACGCGCCGCGGGCCTGGTCCCGCTCGACGACACGCAACGCGGCCAGCTGAACGAAAAGGTCGAGGGCTTCGTCACCAAGCTCGTCGCGGCCGACGCGAACAGCCCCGAGTTCGGCGCGCAGGTCGACGCCATCACCAACATGGGCCGGCGCGAGATCGCGGAGGCCGCCGGCCAGTCCAACCGCTTCCTCGATCGTCCGGTCCGCGCGATGGACGAGGAAGGGTCGGTCGGCACCGACCTGGCCGAGCTGCGCCGCACGATCGAGGACCTCGATCCCGGCCGCCACGCGCTCGCCCCGCGCAAGCTGTTCGGCATCCTGCCGTTCGGCAACAGCATGAAGAACTATTTCGACGGCTATAAGAGCGCACAGACCCACATCGCCGCGATCCTCGCCCGGCTCGCCTCGGGCAAGGACGAACTGCTGCGCGACAACGCCGCGATCGATGTCGAACGGCAGACGCTGTGGGCCGCGATGGGCCGGCTGGAACAGATGATCCACATCTCCCGCGCGCTCGACGCCCGGCTGGAGGACACCGCCGCCGACCTGGAGATCAGCGACCCCGCCAAGGCCAAGGCGATCAGGGAAACCGCACTGTTCTATGTCCGCCAGCGCAGCACGGACCTGCTGACGCAGATGGCGGTCACCGTGCAGGGCTATCTCGCGCTCGATCTGGTGAAGAAGAACAATGTCGAGCTGGTGAAGGGCGTCGACCGCGCATCGACCACCACGGTCGCGGCGCTGCGCACCGCCGTCACCGTGGCGCAGGCGCTGACCGCGCAGAAACTGGTGCTGGGGCAGATCACGGCGCTCAACACCACCACCGCCAACATCATCGACAGCACGGGCGAGCTACTCCGCACGCAGACCGGGCAGATCCACGCGCAGGCCGCCGCCTCCACCATCCCGCTCGAAACGCTCAAGCGCGCGTTCCAGAACATCTACACCACGATGGACACGATCGACGCGTTCAAGGTGCAGGCGCTGGCCTCGATGAAGCAGACCGTCGACGTGCTGACCGACGAGGTCGACAAGTCCCGCGGCTACATCGCGCGGGCGGAGGGTGCCCAGTCCGCAATCTCGGGGCCTGCCGCGACCGCCGATCCGTTCCGCCTGGACCGCTGAGATGCACGACAGCGACCGCGTGATGGAGAATGCCGACGCCGTCCTGCGCCGCGTGAGCGAGGGCAACCGTGCCCGCGTCGCCCGCCGCCGGGCGCGCCGCCGCCGCCGGAACAGCCAGACGGCCAAGCGACTGTTCATGGTCACCATCGCGGTCACGCTCGTCACGGTCGTTGCGGGGCTGATCGCGCCGATCGGCATGACCGGCGCGATCCTGTTCGGGATCGCGATGGCGATCGCCTGGACGCTGGTCATGCTCGCGTCGGCCGAGCCGGAGGCGCGCGCCGCCGATCTGGCCGCGCCCGACATCGCACGCCTGCCCGCCCGCACCGAAAGCTGGCTGGAACAGCAACGCCCCGCGCTGCCCGCCCCCGCCATCACCCTGGTCGACGCGATCGGGCTGAAGCTCGAAACACTTAGCCCCCAGCTCGCCACGCTCGACCCCGCCACCCCCGCCGCGGCCGACCTGCGCAAACTGATCGGCGAGGAATTGCCCGAACTCATTACCGGCTACCGCCGCGTGCCCCCCGCCCTGCGCGATGGTGCGGCCCGCTCCGGCCTGCATCCGGATCGCCAGCTGCTCGACGGGCTGGCGGTGGTGGACGAGGAACTGGCGCGCATGGCCGAACGCATCGCGGACGGCGACCTCCACCGGCTGGCCACGCAGGGTCGCTTCCTCGAACTGAAATATCGCGGCGACGCCAGCTGAACCGACAATCTCTCGTTGGCGCGACGTGAGACGATCCTTCAGGGTTTGTTGACGACGATCTGCTAGTCCGCGCCGATGTCCGGCCGTCTCCTCATCGATCCCGAACCCGACCCGGTCTATATCGAACTCGTAACCGGGCTGTTCGACATTGCGGGGCCGACCTGGATCGTCAGCCTCATGTATACGGCGCTCGGCACCTACCTCAGCTTGACGCTGGGCGATCCGATCACGGCCGCGCTGACCCTGGGTGGGGTCCTTACGCTCATTCCGCGGCTGCTGCTGCTGCGCGCCTTCCGCCGCACGCGCCACCGGAACGGCGGGATGATCCCGGACGCGGCCACCGCTGCGACCTGGGAACTGCGCTACAGCCTGGGTTTGATCCTGTTCTCCGCCTTCGTCAGCGCGCTGGGCCTGCGGATGTTCGCGATCGGTGATCCGGCGCTGCAGATGCTGACCGTGGCGATGATGTTCGGTTTTTCGTCCGGCCTGATCTCTCGCGTATCGGTGCGTCCGCTCGTCTGCATGCTGGCGCTGGCGGTCACCACGGTCCCGGTCATCGTCGCTGCCTGGCTGCATCCGGAGGCCCATCACACCGTCTTGTCGCTTGGCATCCTGCTGTTCCTGCTCGCCGCGTTCGGCACCGTCCGCTACGGCTATGACGCGGCACGCCGCCACATCACGATCGCGCAGGAAATGGCGACGGTCGCCCGCAACGACCCGCTGACCGGCCTGCTGAACCGCTTCGGCCTGCGCCAGGCGTTCGGCAAGATCCGGCCCACCAGCGGCGCGCCGATGCTGGCGGTGCACTATTGCGACCTGGACGGGTTCAAGCCCGTCAACGACAAATATGGCCACCCCGCCGGCGATGCGGTCCTGGCCGAGGTTGCCGCCCGCATCCGCACCCGCTTGCGCCCGACCGATCTTGCGGCCCGCGTCGGCGGGGACGAATTCGTCGTCATCCAGGTGCCCGTCCGCCATGGGGACGAGGTCGCGACCTTCGCGGCACATCTGCAGGCCTGCTTCGTCGAGGCTTACGGCGTGGTGCCGTCGGGCGTCCGGGTCGGCGCATCGATCGGCTCCACGCTCGGCACCGCCCCCCGCCCCGATCTCGATGTCCTGCTGGCCGAGGCAGACCGCGCGCTCTACGCCGCGAAACAGGCCCGCCGCGATCCCGGCAGCTGACGGGTAGGACCGTTGGACCGCTGCGTGGATTGCGGCATTCGCCACCCGTCCATCCCGAGCGCAGTCGAGGGCTCCGTCGAGCGCAGCCGAGACGTCGACAGCGTCACTGGATTACGCTCGGGGAACACTTCTCGACTACGCCCGCCCCCCGAATGCAAGATCAGCCAGGTCCGGGCATATCGCCAGCCAGACCCACAAACCGGACCGATGAAAAACCCCTTACCGGCTGCGGCGCACCGGCGTCGTGCTCAGCCGTTCGACATATAACCGGTCGCCTCCGGTCGCGACCTTTTCGCGCAGGATGTCGTAACCCGGCTCGTTCTCGACCAGGTCGGACAGCTTGCGCATGCCATAGTTGCGCGGGTCGAAGTCGGGCATCAGCTTCTGGATCTGCGCGCCGACCACCGCCAGGTGTACGCGCTTGTCGTCGCCGATCACCGCGTCGAACGCCTCGTCCAGCGCCGGGCGGAAGTCGGCGGGTGACGCCAGCGTCGCCGTCGGTGCCGGCGTCGGCGCTGCGACCGGCGCGGCCGGCGCACGCGCCACGTCGGTCCGCGCCACCTCCGCCCGCGGGG
>NZ_KV887142.1 GCF_001956315.1 Sphingomonas montana
GACTTCTCCGAAGCCTTCCTCAGATTCGTCATAAACGAAGTCATCCGACACCACGAACGAAGCCGACGATGAGCAGAATGCTAATCAAGCCTGTCATTCCGGCGCAGGCCGGGATGACGTATCCGTAAGAGACTCCTAACCGCACCTACCCCACACGCTTGCCCTGCGGCGACGCGATGTCGCGGCCCCCGGGCTTCTGGCCGGGATAGAGCCCGGACTTCGGCTCCATCGTCTCCAGGTCCCAAGCCGCCGGGTCGAACCGCAGGCGGGTCGCGGCCGTCACCGCCGGATAACCGCCGACCGCCTTCTCGTCGTCGATGATCTCGCCGCGGCCCTCGGCCACGTCGAACACCAGCCGGCTGTCGTCGGCGTCGCGGTCCCACGGCCGCGCACCGGCGCGTGTCAGCACATGCGTCTCGACGTCCGTCGCCGGGATGACCGCCAGCCCCGCCGGCCACGAAACCGGCGTCGCGCTGGCAATCATCTTCGCGCCGCCGGTGGCGTAGCGGCCCAGCATCGGCAGAGGCGCACCGATCCGGTCCACCGCGATATTGTCGCGCATGTGATAGCGCAGGTCGCCGACCCCGCCGATCATCAGGAACGCGAGCGGCTCGGTCGACACCCCGCCGCGCAGCACGTTGCCCACCGCGGACAGTTCGCCCGTCTGATAGGCCTGCCCCTCCCACTCCAGTTCCATCAGATTATACTGCACCGCGCGCTGGCCCGGATCGTAGATGAAGTTGTTCGCCATCGCGACCTGCGCGCCGCCCTTCAGCAACGGGTTGCGCTCGTAATTATGCGCATACAGGTTGCGGTACAGCAGGATCTCGGTCGCATTGTCGTGGATCAGCGATCCCTTGCTGTGCTCGCCCTTCGGGTGGCTGCCATTGGCGATCCCTTCCCCCGCGATATTGTAGGAGAATGTGATACGGTGCGACGTTCCCGCCCGCCATTCCGCCGGCGTCTTGCCGGTGAAGCGCGGCCCGGACGCGGACATATTTTCGTCCAGCGCCCACAGGAACGAGCAATGGTCGACGATGATGTCATGCCCGGCGACCGATGACAGCGCGTCCGCCTCCCACCCGCTGCGCAGCGCCTGACCGTCCACGCCGGTCCGTACACGGATGTGACGCATGACCACATCGTGCGTCTTGATGTCTATCCCGCCGCGGATCAGCGTGACGCCCGGCGAGGGCGCCGTCTGCCCGGCGATCGTCACATAGGGCTCCACGATCGTCAGCACCGTCCGGCCGAGGTCGATCACGCCGCCCACTTCGAACACAATGATCCGCGGCCCCTTGGCATCCAGCGCCGCGCGCAGCGATCCCGGCCCGTCCGCCGCCAGCGTGGTCACCCGCACGATGCGCCCGCCGCGCCCGCCCGGTGTCTCCGCCGCCCAGCCGACCGCGCCCGGAAATGCGGGCTTCGCGCAGGCGCCGCCGGCCATTGCCAGCGCCGCCAGGACCGGTGCGGCCATCCGCGCCATCTGCTGCAATCGCTTCATCATCGCTCTCCCGTCGCTCGTCTCGTCCGGCATGCACGGCCGTGTCGATGACACCGGTTACTTACTCCGCGAACGCGCTCCCGCCAAGCGGCCGTGCAACACTCCGGAATCTTTCGTCATGGCCCGACATGACACCGCTTGACGCGTTTCGAAACGCGGCTTAGCAAAAATGACACCGGTTACTTCTAGGAAGTGACCAGGATCGCGTCGCCGCAAGAGCGACCGTCCAGGGGAGGATCATGATGCCGGCACACCTGGCATATTCTCCCCTTTTGAACGGGTCCTCGGAAATCCGATGACGCCGGTATTGATAACCGGGTCGTCCGCGATCCGCAGGGGAGAATGTTCGATGACCAGTTTCCGGGCCACGCCTGCCAGCCTCCGCATTGCCCGCCTGCTCGGCGCGGCCTCCACGCTCGTTTTCGCCGCGGGCCTCGCCCATGCGCAGGACGCCGCACCCGCCGGCAACCCCGGCACGCCGGCCGCCGGTCTCAACCTGCCGCCCGCCAACCCCCAGACGGTCGAAGGCTCCGGCGTTCCGGCCGAGGCTCAGCCGGGCGAGGAGATCATCGTCACCGGCTTCCGCGCCTCGCTGAACGCTTCGCTGTCCGAGAAGCGCAACGCCACCGGCATCATCGACGTCATCAAGGCGGAGGACATCGCCGACTTCCCCGACAACAATATCGCGGAATCGATCCAGCGCATTCCCGGCGTCACTATCAATCGCGACCAGGGCGAAGGACGCAACATCACGGTGCGCGGCCTCGGCCCGATCTTCACGCGCGTCCGGATCAACGGGATCGAAGGGCTGTCGACCACCGGCGGGTCCGATTCGTCGGGCGGCGCGAACCGCGGCCGCGGCTTCGACTTCAACGTGTTCGCCTCGGACCTCTTCAACTCCATCACCGTCCGCAAGAGCGCGTCGGCCGATGTCGAGGAAGGCTCGCTCGGCGCCACCGTCGATCTCGTCACCGCGCGCCCGTTCGACTATAAGGACGACTTCACCGTCGCCGGCTCCACCGCGGTCGGGCTCAACGATTTCTCGAACGCGATCGACCCGAAGCTGTCGGGGCTGGTCTCGGCCAAGTTCCTCGACGGCAAGCTCGGCATCCTGCTGTCCGCCGCCTATTCCGAACGCGGCATCCTCGAGGAAGGCCCGTCCACCGTCCGGTGGGAACGCGGCACCGACAACGGCCCGGCCGTCGCCCGCCCGACCGGCGCGTTCGCTCCCGGGTCGACGCTGCCGACCGGCGCGAACCAGGGCTATGCCTTCTTCGCGCCGCGCATCCCGCGCTACGACAGCCTGGAATATAAGACCAAGCGGCTCGGCCTGACCGGATCGATCCAGTTCCAGCCGGCCGACAGCACGCTCCTGACCTTCGATGCGCTCTATGCCGATTTCAAGTCGGACCGCAGCGAACAGTATCTGGAAGCGATCTCGTTCAGCCGCGGGGCCGGCGGCAAGCAGGACACCGTGATCCTGCCAGGCGCGCTGGTCGACGGCACGAACAGCCTGGTTTCGGGCACGTTCAACAATGTCGACGTCCGTGTCGAATCGCGGTTCGATCGGCTGCGCACCAAGTTCCAGCAATATACCGGCTCGCTGCGCCAGGATTTCGGCGACAAGCTGCACCTCGACCTGCTCGGTGGCTATTCGAAGTCGGCCTTCTCCAACCCGATCCAGACCACGATCGCGCTCGATGCCGCCAATGTGCAGGGCTACAGCTTCGACTACACCAAGGGCCGCTTCCCGACCTTCGGCTACGGGAACCTCAACGTCGCCAACCCGGCCAGCTTCACGCTGGGTGAGGTCCGGTTGCGTCCGCAGTTCGTCGACAACGACTTCAAGGTCGGCCGCGCGCAGCTGGAATATGACCTGACCAGCGCGCTCAAGGTGCGGATCGGTGGCGACTACAAGAAGTTCGGCTTCTCGTCGGAGGAATACCGCCGGGCCAGCGAGACCGACGTCGCCGGCTTGGTCGGCGCGGGGCAACTCGGTCCGCTGACGCAGCTTTACTCGATCAGCACGGGGACGCCGACCAACGGCACGCCCACCACGTTCGTGATCCCGAACCTGGCGGCGTTCGACAGCGCGCTCGGCATCTATTCCGGCACCGGCCGCTTCGCCGTCACCGGCATCACCAACCCCAGCGCGCGCGGCAACTTCCGCACGGTCGACGAACGTGACCTGGGCGCCTTCGGTCAGGTGGCGCTGAACGCCGATATCGCCGGCCTGCCGGTGAAGGGCGACATCGGCCTGCGGTATGTCGAGACGCGGCAGAAATCGACCGGTTACCAGAACACCGCGACCAGCTTCGCGCTGATCGAGGTCGACCGGACCTATGACAACTGGCTGCCGTCCGCCAATCTGAGCGTCAACCTGACCGACAAGCTGATCATCCGTGCGGCGGCGGCAAAGGTCATCGCGCGTCCCGACATCGGCACGGTCAATCCGGGCGGTTCCTTCTCGGTCAGCGGCGGCAACCGCACGCTCAGCCTCGGCAACCCGTTCGTCGATCCGACGAAGGCGACCGATTTCGACCTCTCCGCCGAATGGTATTTCGCACCTGAATCGGCGCTGATCGTCGGGCTGTTCTACAAGGACATCTCGTCCTTCGTCGCCACCACGACGCAGCAGGTCCCGTTCAACCAGCTCGGCCTTCCCGACAGCCTGCTGGCGGGCACCGGTGCGTCCCCGACCGACCTGTTCACCGTTACCCAGCCGGTCAACAGCAACGGCGGCAAACTGAAGGGGGTGGAAGTCGGCATCCAGTCGCCGTTCCGCTTCCTGCCCGGGTTCCTGGCGAATACCGGCGTCCAGCTGAACTACACCTATGTGAAATCGGACATCCAGTATCCGCTCGCCGCGGCCGTCGGTGCCCCGGTCGTCGTCCAGCCGCTCAACAACCTGTCGCAGCACAGCGCCAACGGCACGGTCTATTATGAGGACAAGATCCTGTCGCTGCGCGGCTCCGTCGCCTATCGCAGCGGGTATCTGACGCGCGTTCCCGGTCAGAACGGCGTCGCCCCCGGCAACGGGCCGGTGTTCAACGTCAATTCCGGCCAGCCTACGTTCAACGACGTCGAGGGTGTCCACGGCACGATCAACGTCGATGCATCGGCCTCGGTCAAGGTCACCGACAATTTCAGCCTGACGATCGAGGCGATCAACCTGACCGACGTGTATAACGATCAGTATATCGACAGCGCGGCCGACCGGTCGGTCACCTATCACCACACCGGCCGGCAGTTCTACTTCGGGGCACGCTTCAAGTTCTGATCCTGCCCGACGATCCCGCATTCTATGCGGTCGCGATCCCGGCGGTCGTCCTTCTCGGTTTCTCGAAGGGCGGCTTTGCCGGGGTCGGTGCGTTGGCGCTGCCGCTGATGGCGCTCGCGATGTCGCCGGTCCGTGCCGCCGCCATCCTGTTGCCCGTGCTGGTGGTCCAGGACGTCGTCGGCGTCTGGGCGTTCCGGCGTGACTGGGACAGCGCGGTCCTCCGCGCCACGCTGCCCGGGGCGGCGGTCGGCGTGCTGCTGGGCTATCTTTTGGCCGCGGTCGTGTCGGTCGGCGCGGTGCTGGGCGTCACCGGCGGGATCGCGATCCTGTTCGGGCTGTACCGGCTGCACCGGCGCTACCGTCCCGGCCTCCCCGCCCGGATGCCCGACCGCGCGGGGCCGCTGTTCGGGCTCGCATCTGGTTTCACCAGCCAGATCGCGCATGCCGGCGTGCCACCGTTCCAGCTGTTCGTGCTGCCCCGCGGCCTGTCCCCCACCCGCTTCGCGGGCACCGGCGCGATCTTCTTCGCGGCCGTCAACTGGATGAAGGTGCCGGCCTTCCTTTCGCTCGGCCAGTTCACCGCGGCGAACCTTGGCGCGACGCTGGTGCTGATGCCCGTCGCGATCGCCGCCACCTTCGGCGGGGTGCGGCTCGTCCGCCGCGTCACCGCGGATCGCTTCTACCTCCTCATCGACTTGCTGATGATTGCGGTTGGCCTGCGCCTGCTCTGGTCCGCGTTCAGCCCTGCGAACTAAGCGACCGCTGCGCCCGCGCCGCCGCCGTCCACCAGCGCAGGTCGTCCGCGAAACGCGGAAATGCGTGCGTCAACGCTGCCCCGCCCGCCCCGGTCGCACGCCCGTCCGCATCCAGCGCATCGCCGATCGAGCCGACGGTCAACGTCCGCGGCACCACCGCCATGCCCATTTCGGGCAGGATCCCGTGCCATGCCAGGCCCGCCCGGGCCCCCGCGATCCGCCCGGCGGAGTAGCTCGCGATCGCCGCCGGGCGCCACGCCCATTCTTCCAGATAATGGTCGGTCAGATTCTTCAGCCCCGGCTGGACGCTCCAATTATACTCGCCAACCACGAACAGGAACCCATCGGCGGCGCGGATCTTGCCGGCCAGCGTCTCCATCGCCGCAGGCGCGGTCCCGGCCGGGTATTCCTTGTACATCCGGTCCAGCATCGGCAGCGCGACCGCCCTGGCGTCGATCAGTTCCGCATCGTCCCCCCGCGCCCGCAACGCATCGACGATATGCATCGCCAGCCGGATCCCCATCCGGTCCGACCGGTACGATCCGTAGAACACCAATATCCGGTCCGACATCGTCTCGCTCCATGTTCGCAACCGGTAACGTCAGCAAGGCGCACCGCCCCCCGAACCCGTCATCCCAGCGGACGCTGGAATGACGCTTGCGGCTCGTTCACCCGCCCAGAAACTACTCCACCACCTCGCCCAGTTCCACGCCCCACAACCGGCTCGCCTCCACGAAACCGGCCTTGCCGGCCACGTCGAGGTGGCACCAGCCCGCGCGGCATTTTTCGATCCGCCCGATCACGCCGGGCGCCGCCCGCCACTGTACAGCCGCGTCCGTCGCGGGTTTCGCGCGCAGCATCACGGTGTCGCCCTGGACCATGCCCGTCCGCCGTTCGGTCAGCAGCACCGACGCCATCCAGCCTTCGGTGCCGTCCGGTTCGCGCACCTTGCGCCAGCTTTCGTGGACCGCCACCACCTTCAACGGCAATCCCACGCGGCGATAGCGCCATTGCGCCGGATATTCGCGCCCCGGCCCGCTCCGCATCAGCGCGTCGCCCGCGGTCAGCGATGCCCAGTAAGGCAACGCACGCGGTGCCTGCGCCACGCCGCCCGTGCTGGCGATCGTGATGGCCGCGGCCAGCATTCCAAAGCGCATCCGTCCACGCCCAACCACCATCGTCATTCCCCGAACCGTCGTCGCCTCGCTCTAGCCGCCCGGCCGGCCGCACCACAACCATCCCTATCGGGCCTGATACCCGGCCCGCCGCATCGCGTCCCTTGACGCTGGCACCGTCGCGCGCCAATCGCTGGGACATGGCCACCCATCGCCCGCCCCCGGCCCGCCCTTCCCGCCCGCGGGTCGTCGCCACGCGGCGGCTGACTGACGGGATCGAAGGCCGCATGGCCGAACTGTTCGATTTCACGCCCGCCGCAGACGACGGACCGCTGGACCGCGCCGCGCTGGTCGCGGCGATGGCCGATACCGACATCCTGGTCCCCACCATCGCGGACGAGATCGACGCCGCGCTGATCGCCGCGGCCGGCCCGCGGCTCCGGCTGATCGCGAATTTCGGGGCGGGGGTCGATCATATCGATCTGGCCGCCGCGCGCGCCGCCGGCATCGTCGTCACCAACACGCCCGGCGTGCTGACCGAAGACACCGCCGACATGGCGCTCGCGCTCATCCTGTCGGTCCCGCGCCGACTTGCGGAGGGGGAGAAGCTCGTCCGGTCCGGTAGCTGGGTCGGGTGGAGCCCGCGGGCGATGCTGGGCCACCGCATCGGCGGCAAGCGGCTCGGCATCGTCGGAATGGGCCGGATCGGTCAGGCGATCGCCCGACGCGCCGCCCCGTTCGGCCTGTCCGTCGCCTATCACAACCGCCGCCGGCTGCCCGCGCATGTGGAGGCGGAACTGGGCGCGACGTGGCATGCCGATCTCGACGCGATGCTGGCAAATGTCGACATCGTCTCGATCAACTGCCCGCACACCCGGCAGACGCATCATCTGATCGACGCGCGCCGGCTCGCGTTGCTCCACCGCCAGGCCTATCTGGTCAACATTGCGCGGGGCGAGATCGTCGCGGAGGACGCGCTGATCGACGCGCTGGCCAATCACCGCCTGGCCGGGGCCGGGCTCGACGTGTTCGAACGCGAACCCGCGGTCGATCCCCGCCTGCTCGCGCTCCAGAACGTCGTCCTGTTGCCGCATATGGGGTCCGCCACGTTCGAGGGCCGGATCGCCACGGGCGAGAAGACGATCGCCAACATCCGCGCCTGGATCGACGGCCATACACCCCCCGATACCGTCCTCGACGGCTGGGTCTGACGCCCCGATCGGGTGAACCCCAGGTGAAGGAACCGGGTCGCATTTGTCCCGTTGTTACGCCCGAGTTCCGATCACGAAAGGGAAGAATCATGAAGACTGCGAAATATATCGTGGGCGTGGCCGCAATGGCACTCGGTCTGGCATCGCCGGCCTACGCGCAGAGCACCGGTGAACTGCTCAAGGGTGGTGCCATCGGCGGCGCAGGCGGCGCGGTTGCGGGCGCAGTCATTCCCGGCCTGTCCGTCGGCAACGGCGCACTCATCGGTGCCGCTGGCGGTGCAGCCGTAACCGCGCTCACCAAGAACAAGCGTTACTATCGCGACAGCCGCGGCCGCCGCTACTCGCTCGACAAGCGTGGTCGCCGCACCTACCGCTAAGCTACGGTAGTGAAAGGGGCGCGTATCCACTGGGATACGCGCCCCTTTTTTATGCCAAGAAACAACGGCCTTCCCCCGCCTTCGCCGGAGAAGATGAGTTAAGGCTTTGCCTGCCCTTCGCGTCACGCCGGTCCGGCAAACGCCAATCGGCTCGAAACAGCCGGCCTCCTAAACCATACCCGGCACGCCCGACCCCGGTCGCGCGTCGATCACCCACCCCGCCGTCACCAGGCACTTAGCGCAACGCTGCCAGCCACTCCGCCAGCATCGCACGTCCCGCGGCCACCGCCTGCGGCCCCTTCGCCGCATAATCCGACCGAACCGCCTCCGCCGTCGTGCCCGCCGCCGCCATGTCTGCCGCGCCGGCGTCGATCCATGTCGCGATCCGCGGGTCCTCGCCCATCTCCGGATGGCATTGCAGCGCCAGCATCCGCGCCCCGCGTCGATACGCCTGATGACGGTACAGCGCGCTGGACGCCAGCAGTTCGCATCCGTCCGGCAGGTCGAACGTATCGCCATGCCAGTGCAGCACCGGCGTATCTGCCAGCTGCCGGACCGGCGTCGCCATTCCCGACGGATTGACCGTCAGCGGCGCGAACCCGATCTCCTGCGCCGGCCCCGGATACACCGCCGCCCCCAGCGCCGCCGCGATCAGTTGAGAGCCAAGGCAGATGCCGATCGTCGGCAATCCCGCCGCC
Source organism: Sphingomonas montana (assembly GCF_001956315.1). Lineage (GTDB taxonomy): Bacteria > Pseudomonadota > Alphaproteobacteria > Sphingomonadales > Sphingomonadaceae > Sphingomonas_R > Sphingomonas_R montana. Next base: position 8,941 of record NZ_KV887142.1, read on the forward strand.
AGCCGCGCCGCGATCCGCGCGACCTCCCCGTCGATCCACGGATGCGCGGCGCGTTCGTACACCCCCATCGGCCCGCCCATCAGGACGAGCAGGTCCGGCGCCATGAAGTCCGCGTCGGAAAAGGCCGGGTCCAGCACGTCGATCCGGCTGAAGGCATAGCCCGCCGTTTCGATCGGTTCGCGAAACCCCGCCGCACCCTCATAGGCGGTGTGGCGGACGATCAGTGCGCGCAACCGATCAGTCGCCGGTCAGGATGCGGTCGACCAGTTGCCGCGTCGTCGGCACGAACCCGTTGGAATAGAAGGGATCCTTCCGGAACCGGAACGCGGAATGACCCGCGAACATCAGATTCTGGTCGATCGGCCCGCCATGCGCGATGTCCTGCAACGTCTTCTGGATGCAGAAACTGCGTGGATCCGCCAGCCGCCCGGTCGAATTGCCCTCCGTATCGGCCCAGGAGGAGAAGCTGCACTGGCTTAGGCACCCCATGCAGTCCGCCTGGTCCTTGCGGATATCCTTCATTTCGTCCGGCCGCACGAACACCAGCGTGTTGTCCGGCGTCTTCAGTGCGGACGTGAAGCCCAGCATGTCCCATTCGCGCGCGCGCAGCAGGTCACCGCGCGTCACCCAGAAACTCTTGCCCTTCACGCCCACGTCCAGCTGATACTGGTGGTCGCCCGCCGCCTCGCCGCTGAATGCGATCTGGCGCTCGGACCGCGCCTCCAAGTGACGCAGGAACGGGTTGCGCACGGCGGAAGAGTAGAAACCGGTCGGCGAGAATTTGTGGAGCAGGATGTCGCCTTCCTCCAGCACCATCAGCGCCGCCTTCCAGTCCTCCGGGATCGGACTTTCCTGTGTCAGCAAGGGCCGCGTACCGAACTGGAACGCGATCGCGCCCAGTTCCGGATTGTCGATCCAGTCGTTCCATTCCTTCAGGTTCCAGACGCCGCCCGCCATCACGATCGGCACGCTGTCGGCGATGCCGCCTTCGCGCATCGTGTCGCGCAACGCCTTCACGCGCGGGAACGGATCCTGCGGGACCAGCGGGTCCTCCGCGTTGGACAGGCCGTTATGCCCGCCCGCCCGCCACGGATCTTCATACACCACCGCGCCCAGATGCTCCGACGCCTTGGAATATGCGCGCTTCCACAGCGCGCGGAACGCCCGGCCGGACGAGATGATCGGCAGATAGGCGACATCGAACGACGCCGCGATCTCGCTCAGCTTGTACGGCATGCCCGCGCCGCAGGTCACGCCGGCGATCATGCCGCGCGTCTGTTCCAGCACGCCGTGCAGCACGCGCTGCGCGCCGCCCATTTCCCACAGCACGTTGATGTTGATGGCCCCGCGCCCGCCCGCCATCTCATGCGCGCGGCGGACCTGCGCCACCGCGCCGTCGATCGCATATTGCACCAGTTCCTCGTGCCGCGCCCGACGCGTCAGCGCATGGTACACCTGCGGTACGATCTTGCCCTCGGGGTCGTAACTATCGGCATTCACGGCCGATACGGTGCCGATCCCGCCCGCGGCCGCCCATGCCCCACTGCTCATGTGATTGGATACGGCCACGCCCTTGCCGCCCTCGATCAACGGCCAGACTTCGCGGCCGGCATAGACGATCGGCTTGATACCCTTGAACAACGAAAGCCTCCCGGTCGGGCCTCTGCCCGGCTGATATACGCGCTCCCTTATAATAGGGTTGCGCGGAAAGCACGTCAAAGCGGCGTGGGGTCAGCCAAGGCTGCCCGGACGGCCGATCGCGCCGGCGTACAGCGCGCGATACGCATCGATCATCCCCTTCTCGTCGAAGGATTTTTCCGCCACCACCCGGTTCGCCCGACCGATCGTCTCGCGCAACGCAACGTCGGCCACCAGCACGCCCAGCGCATCCGCCAGCGCGGGATCCGGCGCCGTCACGACGAAGCGCCGGTTCTCGGCGGACACCATCGCCGCGACGTCGCCGACCGCCGGGGCCGCCACTGCCAAGCCCGCCGCCATCGCCTCCAGCACCGAAATCGGGAACTGCTCGCTTTCGGACGACAGCGCGAACAGGTCGAAATGTCCCAGCACCGCCGCCGGCCGCGGGTGGAACCCAGCTAGGTGCACGCGCTCGGCGATGCCCAGCCGCGCCGCCTCCGCCAGGATCGCGCCGCGTTCCGGCCCCTCGCCCACGATCAGCAGCCGGACATGGTCCGGCAATGCCGCCACCGCCCGCACCAGCCGCGGCAGGTCCTTCACTGCGCGCAGGCCGGCGATCGTGCCCACCACCACGTCCCCCGGCCGCCGCACGAACCCCGGCAACGGCTCCGGCGCGCCGCCATAATCGCCGATCGATATGCCGTTCGCGATCCGTCGCACCCGCCCGGCCGGTTGCCGCCAGGTATCGCGCGCGATCGCCTCCAGCCGGCGCGACGGCACCACCAGCGCCGTCACCGTGCCCAGACCCGCCCGCCGGAACCAGACACGCTTCGGCTTCTGGCCCTGCGTCTCGTCCGCGTTGAACCCATCCTCATGATGGACGATCGGCGGCAACCGCATCACCGGCGCGTACATCCGCCGCGCCATCACGCCGTCCATCGCCCCCCAATTATAGGTCAGGACCAGATCGAAGCCCGCCATATAGCATGCCAGCCGCCAGTAGCGCGCCGGCCCCGGCTTGCCCTGCAACGACGGCGCATCGGTCGGAAACGCGACGGCCACACCGCCATCGATCGCCCCCCGCGCGCCCATCTCGCCAGGCATCGCGCTGAGGATCGTGTGCGTGGCCCGATCCCCGAACGCATTCATCAACCGGACCGCCCGCGCCTCCTTGCCCCCCAGCGCGAAGGTGGAGTGGAGGTGGAGGATGCGGATCGGCGTCATGAGCACAACCTACCCGCCGCAAAGTTAAGAATGCAGCGCCCGACGCAGCAAAGCCCGCCCCCCATCGGGGGAGAGGGTTGGAGAGAAAGGCGTTGGCGTGAAGAAACCAAGGCCCCCGCTACCCCGCCACGACCCGCGCCAGCAACCGCATCACCCCCGCCCGCGCCTCCGGCTCGTCCAGTGTCGGCGCATGCCCCACTTCCGGCACGGTCACCAGCTCCGCCCCCGGGCAACGCGCGACCATCGTCTCGGCGGTCTGCGCGGACAACAGGTCCGACACCGCACCCCGCACCAGCAGCAACGGCATCGTGCCCAGCGCGGCGAACGCCGGCCACATGTCCAGCGTCCCTTCGTTCGGTACGCGCATCGGTTCGGCGATGTTCATGTCGTAATCGAACACGATCCGCCCGGCCGGGGTCAGCCGGCACAGCCGCTTGGCCATCGCCACCCAGTCGCCCACCGCGAACCGCGGGAATGCCGCGCCGTTCGTTTCCGCAATCGCGCGCGCCGCATGCAGCCAGGTCGGGAAGCTGTTGTTCTTGCCCACATAGTTGCGGATCCGCGCCAGCCCCGCCGGGTCCAGCACCGGCCCGATATCGTTCAGCACCGCGCCCGCGATCCGCCCGCCGCCGGTCGCCGCCAGCAACATCGTGAGGATTCCGCCCAGCGACGTCCCCACCGCCACGAACCGCGCCAGCCCCAGCGTCTCGATCAACGCCTCCAGATCCTGCAGATAGACCAGCGGCACATAGGTCATCGGGTCGCGCGCATAGCCGCTCTCCCCCCGCCCGCGCAGCGACACGCAGATGACCCGCCAGCCACCGGCCAGGTCGGTCGCCAGGCTTTCGAAATCGCGCGGATTGCGCGTCAGCCCCGGAATGCACAGGATCGGCGGTCGCGCGGGGTCGCCCGGATAATCACGGTAATGCAGCCGGATCCCGTCCTTCGACCACCAATATCCGTCCGTCCATGCCGCCATGCTTGCACCCTCATGCGCCCCACCCCCATATCCGCGGATGACAGCAGCTCCGCAACCCGCCGCCTATCGCCCCGAACGGACGATCCTGACGCTGCCCGCTACGCTCTACGATCCGGTGTCCGCCGCCGATTTCCCGGAAACGATCCTGCGGTTCCGCAACGATCGGCACGCCGCCGCGGTCGGGCTCGACCATCTCGACGATCGCGCATGGCTCAGGCACTTCGGGCGGTTCGAAACGCTCCCCGGCTCGCTCGAACGCCCGCTCGCGCTGCGCTATCACGGGCATCAGTTCCGCCACTATAACCCGGATCTCGGCGACGGTCGCGGCTTCCTGTTCGCGCAACTGCGCGACGGCGCGGATCGCCTGCTCGATCTCGGCACCAAGGGATCGGGCACCACGCCGTGGAGCCGCTCCGGCGACGGCCGCCTGACCTTGAAGGGCGGCGTCCGCGAAATCCTGGCGACCGAGATGCTGGAGGCGCTCGGCGTCCACACGTCGAAGACCTTCTCGCTGGTCGAGACGGGCGAGGCGCTTCACCGCGGCGACGAACCCTCGCCCACCCGGTCGGCCGTCATGGTCCGGCTCAGCCACGGCCACATCCGGATCGGCTCGTTCCAGCGGCTCGCCACGCTCGGCGATGCGGAAAGCATGGGCGCGCTCGTCGCCTATTGCCTGACCGAACTTTACGGCGACGCGCCTGGCGCGGAGCCGGAGGCGCAGCTGCTCGGCCATGTCGCGCGCGGCACCGCCCGGCTGGCCGCGTCCTACATGGCCGCCGGCTTCGTTCACGGCGTGCTCAACACCGACAACATCGCCATCACCGCGGAAAGCTTCGACTACGGCCCATGGCGGTTCGCGCCGACCTGGGATTCCGAATTCACCGCCGCCTATTTCGACCATCAGGGCCTTTACGCCTTCGGACGGCAGCCCGGCGCGATCCACTGGAACGTCGTCCAGCTCGCCATCGCGCTCCGCACGCTCGCCCCGGCCGAGGCACTCGCCCCGATGGTCGATCTCTATTCCCCCGCCTACGAAACCGCGTTCCGTGCCGCCATCCTCGCCCGTCTGGGCGTCCGGTCACGCGAGGAAGCCGACGATTTCGCCCTGCTCGGCGCGATGGAGACGGCGCTGGCCGAAACCGGTACGTCGATCGACCGCTTCTTCTTCGATTGGCGCGGCGGGCGGCTGCGAACCGCGACGACGGCCTATGACGATCCACGCTTCGCGGAGTTTCGCGCGGTCGCCGCCACCTTCGAACCGGTCGGCCCGCTCGACCATTCCTATTGGTCGGATGCCGACCCATGCGCCATGCCGATCGCGGTGGTCGAGGCGTTGTGGGAACCGATCGCCGCGCGGGACGACTGGGGTCCGTTCCACGCAAAGGTCGCCGCGATCCGCCGGATGGGCGACGCCCTGCGCGGTTAGCCGTCCGGTGTCCCGCCTCTTGCCTCCCGGCTTCCCCCCCGCCAGAGTGCCGCCCGCATGACGACGATGTTTCAATCGACCGAACCCGCGACGGATGCCGTCCTGTGGAGCGGCGCGCCGGGGGATGTGGATGCGGAGGTCGCGATCGTCCGCGCCGGCTGGGTCGAATGGGCCGCGCGCCCGCTCACCGTCCGCGTCGAAACGCTGCGCCGCTTTGCCAACACCGTCCGCACCCGCGCGGAACCGTTCGCGGACCTGATCGCGCGCGAAACCGGAAAGCCGATGTGGGAAGCGCGGACCGAGGTCGACAGCGTCATCGCGAAGATCGACATTTCCGTCGCCGCCTATGCCGATCGCACGCCGCAACGCCGGATGGACGGAGCGATGGGCGCGCGCGTCGCGGTGCGCCACAAGCCGCACGGCGTCATGGTGGTGCTGGGGCCGTTCAACTTTCCCGCCCACCTGCCGAACGGGCACATCGTGCCGGCGCTGATCGCGGGCAACGGCGTGCTGTTCAAGCCATCGGAGAAAACCCCGGCGGTCGGCGCCTATCTCGTCGATTGCCTGCATGCCGCCGGCGTGCCGCAGACGGTGGTCCGATGCGTCCAGGGCGGCCCCGCCACCGGCCGCGCGCTGGCCGCGCATGCCGGGATCGACGGGCTGCTGTTCACCGGTTCGGCCGCCGCCGGCACGGCACTCCACCGCCAGTTCGCCGACACGCCGCACAAGATGCTCGCGCTCGAACTCGGTGGCAACAATCCGCTGGTGGTGTGGGACACGCCCGACATCTATTCCGCCGCGGTCATCGCGGTCCAGTCCGCCTATCTGTCCGCCGGGCAACGCTGCACGGCGGCCCGCCGGATGATCGTCCGCGATGGCGCGCACGCGCCGCTGATCGACCAGATCGGCCGGCTGATCGACCGGATCATAGTCGATGGCCCCCACGCCGTCCCCGCCCCGTTCATGGGGCCGGTCATCGACAATGCGGCGGCGGACCGCGTGCAGGAGGCGTTTCTCGACCTGATCCTGGCCGGCGGCCGCGCGATCAAGCAGCTGATCCGGCCGGAACCCGACCGTCCGTTCCTCACCCCCGCGCTGATCGACGTCACCGCCATCGCCGAACGCCCGGACGAGGAGATTTTCGGCCCCGTCCTCCAGGTCATCCGCGTGGCGGATTTCGACGCGGCGATCGCGGAGGCGAACGCCACGCGCTTCGGCCTGTCCGCCTCGCTGGTCAGCGGCACGCCGGAATTGTACGATCGTTTCTGGGCCAACACGCGCGCGGGCGTCGTCAACTGGAACCGGCCGACCAACGGCGCGCCGTCCAAAGCCCCGTTCGGCGGCGTCGGCCTGTCCGGCAACCACCGGCCGACGGCCTATTACGCCGCCGACTACTGCGCCTATCCGGTGGTGTCGTCGGAGGCGGAACAGCCGCGCGCCTCGCTCGGCATCGGCCTGCGCGACGCCTGATCGGCGGGCGCTCCGGAACACAGGCAACCCTCCGCGCCGGTGCGGCGTTCTAGCCCGGATATCTAAGCGGAGCCCCCCATGCCCTACATCAAGACGCAGGACGATACCGACCTTTACGTAAAGGACTGGGGCAGCGGCCGTCCCGTGATCCTCCTGCACGGCTGGCCGCTGACGGCCGACAGCTGGGACGATCAGGCGCTGGCACTGGCCAATGCCGGCCACCGCGTGATCTTCTACGACCGCCGCGGCTTCGGCCGTTCGTCGCAGCCCTGGACCGGCTACGACTATGATACGCTCGCCGACGACCTTGCGACGGTCATCGAACGGACCGGCGCGCAGGACGCGACGCTGGTCGGTTTCTCGATGGGCGGCGGCGAAGTCGCCCGCTACATGTCGCGCCACGGTGGAAAGGGTATCGCGCAGGCCGCGCTGATCTCCTCGGTCGTGCCCTACATGCTGAAGGACGAAAGCAACCCGCACGGCGTCGACGGTTCGGTCTTCGACGGCATCAAGGACGGCATTCTTAAGGACCGGCCGAACTTCATGGCGACCTTCGCACAGGCCTTTTACGGCGTGGGCTGGATCTCGAGCCCGGTCAGCCAGGATGTGATCGACGATTTCTCGCGCCAGGCGCTGATGGCCGGGTTGAAGGGCACGCTCGATTGCGTCGATGCGTTCGGCCGCACCGATTTCCGCGCCGATCTGGCCGCGTTTGACGTACCGACCCTGGTCTTGCACGGCACATCCGACAGCACGGTGCCGATCGACACGGCCGGCCGCGCCGCCGCCGCCGGCATCGCGCAGTCGCAGCTGATCGAATATTCCGGCGCACCGCACGGCCTGAACGTCACCGAAAAGGATCGTTTCACCACGGACTTGCTGGCGTTCGTGAAGGGCTGATCCGGTGATGCCGCCCCGGCGCATGCGGTTCCGGGGCGGCCGCCCGATCCTATTCCAGCTATCCCCGCGGAAACCCCAACCGCCTTGCCCGCCCCCGCCCCGACCGCCTAAAGCCGCGCGGTGACCATGTCCCCCGCCCGTCCGCCGCACCCCCTCAGCTTCCCGGACTACCGCTCCTATCTGGTTGCGCGCTTTTCCAGCACGCTGGCGCAGAACGGCATGGTGGTGGTGATCGGCTGGCAGGTCTACGACATCGCCCGCCGCACAATGACGCCGAAGGAGGCTGCCTTTCAACTCGGTCTGATCGGCGTCGCGCAATTCCTGCCGCTGCTGCTGCTCACGCTGGTCGTCGGCTGGACGGCGGACCGCATCGACCGCCGCTGGATCGCGCGCGGCGCCGTCCTGCTGGAGGCGGGGTGCGCCGCCGCGCTCGCCGGGCTCGCCTGGACGGACGGCACCACCCTGCCCGCGCTGTTCGGCATCGCCGCGCTGCTCGGCGTGGCGCGCGCCTTTGCCGGCCCCGCGCTCGGCGCACTCGCGCCCAATCTCGTGCCGGCGGCATCGCTCCCCACCGCCATCGCGCTCGGCTCGATCGCGTGGCAGACGGGCGGCATCGTCGGCCCGGCGGCGGGTGGCTATCTCTACGCGTCCGGCCACTGGCTGCCGTTCGCGTGCGCGGCCGTGCTGTTCTTCCTCGCCTTCGTCGCGCTGATGACGATCGGGCCGATCCCGCGCACCGCGCTCGATCGTGGCGCCAATCCCTGGCGGCAGATGATCGACGGGCTGCGCTATGTCCGTCGCAACCGCATCGTGCTGGGCGCGATCTCCCTCGACCTGTTCGCCGTCCTGCTCGGCGGCGCGACGGCGATGCTGCCGATCTACGCGCGTGACGTGCTGCATGTCGGGGCAGAGGGACTCGGCCATCTTCGCGCGGCACCCGCATTCGGGGCCGCGGTGACCGCGCTCTGGTTCTCGTTCCGGCCGCTGCGCTCCAATGTCGGGGTCAAGATGCTTGTCGCGGTCGGCGTGTTCGGCGCGGCCACGGTCGTCTTCGGGCTGTCGCGCAATCTCGTCCTCTCGCTCGGCTGCCTGGCGCTCCTGGGCGTCGCGGACATGTTCTCGGTCTATGTCCGGCAGTCGCTGATCCAGTTGTCCACCCCCAACGAGATGCGCGGTCGGGTCGGCGCGGTGTCCTCGCTGTTCATCTCCGGATCGAACGAGCTGGGGGAGGCCGAGTCCGGCTTCCTCGCGGCACTGGTCGGTCCGGTCGCCGCGGTCGTTGCCGGCGGCGTCGGCGCGATGTTCGTCGCGCTGCTCTGGTCGCGCCTGTTCCCGGAACTGCGCGCCGCGCGTTCCTTCACGACACCGGCTCTACTCGACAACCCTACCCTTGCCCCGGCTCAGGAGACGAAATCATGATCGCCGACAGCATCCTATCGACCATCGGCCGCACGCCGCACGTCCGCGTCGCCCGGCTGTTCCCCGACGCGCAGGTCTGGATCAAGTCCGAACGGTCCAACCCGGGCGGATCGATCAAGGATCGCATCGCGCTGGCGATGATCGAGGCGGCGGAGGCAGACGGCCGTCTGAAGCCCGGCGGCACGATCGTCGAACCGACCAGCGGCAATACCGGCATCGGTCTTGCCATGGTCGCCGCGGTCAAGGGTTACACGCTCGTCCTTGTCATGCCCGAATCGATGTCGATCGAACGCCGCCGGCTGATGCTGGCCTATGGCGCGACGTTCGACCTGACGCCCAAGGAGAAGGGGATGAAGGGCGCCATCGAACGCGCGCTCGAAATCGTCGCCGAAACACCGAACAGCTGGATGCCGCAACAGTTCGACAATACCGCGAACATCGCGGTCCATGTCGCGACCACGGCCGAGGAAATCCTCGCCGACTTCGCCGACACGCCGATCGATGCGCTCATCACCGGGGTCGGCACCGGGGGCCATATTACCGGCGTCGCGCAGGTGCTGCGCAAGGTCTGGCCCGATCTTCAGGTGTTCGCGGTCGAGCCGACCCTGTCCCCCGTCATCTCCGGCGGGCAACCCGGCCCCCACGCGATCCAGGGCATCGGCGCGGGCTTCATCCCGTCCAACCTCCATACCGATCTGCTGACCGGCGTGATCCAGGTCGATCCCGCCGCGGCAAAGGCCATGGCGCTGCGCTCCGCGCGGGAAGAAGGCATGCTGGTCGGCATCTCGTCCGGCGCGACGCTGGCCGCCATCGCGCAGAAACTGCCCGATCTCGCGCCCGATGCCCGCGTTCTTGGCTTCAACTACGACACCGGCGAACGCTACCTGTCGGTCCCGGACTTCCTGCCCGAACATTGATACAGGCGCCGTCCTAGGCCGGATCGATCCTTCTGTCCGCCAGACGCATCATCCCGGTGAAAGCCGGGATGATGCGGGCGGTGACAGGATCTGATCGAAACCGACTTCGGGTCAGTTCCGCGACGGCGGTTCGGCGGCCCGCACCCCACGCGTCGCCAGCATGGCCACCAGGTCGAGCAACGCGCGCGCTTCCTCTAGGTGCAGCCGCTCCACCATCCGCCCCTCGACGCGGATCGCGCCCTTGCCCGCATGATCGGCCATGTCGAACGCCGCCACCACCGTGCGCGCCCATTCCACCTCGATCGCAGACGGGCTGAACCCGATGTTGCAGGCCCCGATCTGCGTTGGGTGTATCAACGTCTTGCCCTCGAACCCGAACATCGCGCCCTGCGCGCATTCCCGCGCGAACCCCTCCGCATCGTCGATCGCGTTGTACACGCCGTCCAGCGCGACCAGACCATGTGCGCGCGCCGCCGCCACGGCCATCGCCAGCACGCCCAGGAACACCGTCCGGTCGTCGTCCACGCGCGCGCGCATCTCCTTGGCAAGGTCGTTCGTGCCCAGCACGAGTGCATCCAGCCCCGGCGCGGACGCGATCGCGTCCAGCCGCAAGACCGACCGCGCCGTCTCCACCATCGCCCAAAGGCCCGTTCCGTCCGGCACGTGTGCGCGATATGTCGCGACGTCGTCCGCCCCGTCCACCTTGGGCACCAGCACCGCATCGGGCATGGCGGCCGCCAGCGCGGCCAGGTCGTCCGCGCCCCACGGCGTCGTCAGTCCGTTCACCCGCACCACCAGTTCGCGCGTGCCGAACCCGCCCTCATGGACCGCCGCCACCGCCCGCGCGCGCGCAGTGGCCTTGGCGTCGGGGGCGACCGAATCCTCCAGGTCTAGGATCACGACGTCGCACGGCAACCCGCGCGCCTTCTCGATCGCGCGCGCGTTGGACGCCGGCAGGTACAGCGCACTGCGTCGGGGGCGGACGATCATCGTGGGGCCTCGCATGTTGGACTGCCATGGCCTAACCCGGCGGTCGCGACGCGGCAATCCGCCACCGTCCGCACCGCGGTATCCATTCTGCCGATGATTCCCCGTCGCTTCACCCGTTTTGCCGCGTTCGACTGGTCGGGCCGGGCCGTCCCGCGTCCGCCCGGCATCACGCTCGCCACCTGCGCGGCGGGCCATGCCGCCCCCATCCTGGTCGCACCCGATCGTGGCTGGTCGCGCCCCGCCGCGCTCGACTGGCTGATCGAGCAGGCGGACGCCGGCACAGACATGCTGATCGGCATCGATTTCTCGCCCGCGCTGCCCCACGCCGATCGCGGCGAGTACTTCCCCGACTGGTCCGAAAGCCCCGCCGATGCGCGCGCACTCTGGGCGCTGGTCGACCGTCTGTGCGCCGCCGAACCGCATCTGTCCGCCTCCACCTTCGTCGAACATGTCGAGACCGCGCGCCATTTCCGCCATGCGTCCGGCGGCACCATCCTGCGCGGCGACCGGTTCGAAGGCAGCATGGGCCGGCTTCGGGTCGCCGAACGCCGCTGTCGCGAAATGAAGCGCGGCAATGCGGTCAGTTGCTTCAACCTGATCGGCGCGTCGCAGGTCGGCAAATCCAGCCTGACCGGCATGCGGCTGCTCCATGCGCTCGCCGGGCGCGTACCGATCTGGCCGTTCGATCCGGTCCCCGCGCGCGGCCCGCTGATCGTCGAGATCTACACCACCATCGCCGCCCGCGCGGCCGGCGTCACCGGCAGCCGCAGCAAGCTGCGCGACGGCCCGACGCTCGATGCCGCGCTGCACGCCCTTGCCACCCGCCCCCACGCCGTCCTGCCGCGCTATGACGATCACGCGACCGACGCGCTGCTCGGCGCCGCCTGGCTCCGCCACGTCGCGGCCGATCCCGCGCTCTGGGCACCCACCGGCCTGGACGCCGCACTATCCGCCACCGAAGGCTGGACCTTCGGCATCCCCTGACCCGCCCGGATCGCCGCCACCTCGCGCACCCTCTTGCCCCCGCCGTGCGCGCAAGGCATGGATGCCCGGTCGCCGGGTTAGCTCAGCTGGTAGAGCAACCGCCTTGTAAGCGGTAGGTCGTCGGTTCGAGTCCGACACTCGGCACCACGCACACCTCAAGGGATCAAGCTCCCCTAGAAAACGGCCGAACACCCGGGCTTTGACGTTCGCTACGGTACATGGCGACGGTACAAGTGCCGGGAACGGTGTTTGCAGTACGTTCAGCCCGCAAAACCCTCCATCGCGGCCAGCGTCTCCGCGCTCAGATGATGTTCCAGTCCCTCGGCGTCCAGCTCCGCCACCGCGCGGGACACGCCCAGCCGCAGCAGGAACGCGACCACGATGTCGTGTCGGGCGCGCGATGCCTCGGCCATCGCGGTCCCGGCCGCGGTCAGGCACAGCGATCGGTACGGCCGATCCTCGACCAGCCCGTCGCGTTTCAGCCGCGCCAGCGTGTTCGCCACCGTCGCGGTCGTCACGCCGAACCGTTCGGCCAGGTCCACCACGCGCGCCACGCCACGCGCCGCCACCAGATCGGCGATCAGCTCGACATAATCCTGCTGCACTTCGCTGCGGTGCGCTTCCCGCACCTTGATGAACCGGCGGGCCTGCTCGCCGGGGTCCGGTAACGTCATCGCTCGCCTCCGTCCGCCCTCCTGCCACAATCGGATGGCTAAGCAAAGTTAGCCTTGGCTAAACCCTGAAGATTGCCTAACAGGTGCGAAACAGGGAGACGTCGTCATGCAGGACGATCACCAGCCGATGACACCGGGCGCCGGCCACGCGCCGGCCGATCCGCCAGCGCCCGACCGCCAGCGCACGCCCAGCCTTCCTGAATCGTTTCGCAGCATCTCTGTTCCGGGCGGCGCGCGTTTCTGGCGGAAACTCGCGGCCTTCTCCGGCCCCGGCTACCTCGTCGCGGTCGGCTATATGGATCCGGGCAACTGGGCGACCGACCTCGCCGGCGGGTCGCAGTTCGGCTACACCCTGCTCTCGGTCATCCTGCTGTCGAACGTCATGGCGATCCTTCTGCAATCGCTCGCCGCGAAGCTCGGCATCGTCACCGGTCGCGATCTCGCCCAGGCCTGTCGGGACAGCTACAGCCGCCCGGTCGGCATCCTGCTCTGGATCCTGTGCGAGCTGGCGATCGTGGCGTGCGACCTGGCGGAGGTGATCGGCACCGCGATCGCGCTGCAACTGCTGTTCGGGCTGCCGCTGGTGTGGGGCATCTGCCTGACCGCGTTCGACGTGCTGCTGATCCTGCTGCTGCAACAGCGCGGATTCCGCATGCTGGAAGCGTTCATCATCACGCTGCTCGTGGTGATCGCGGGCTGCTTCATCATCGAACTGGCACTGTCGCGGCCGGAACTGTCCGCGGTGCTGGCCGGCTTCATCCCCTCGACGCAGGTCGTTACCAACCCGGCGATGCTGTATATCGCGATTGGCATCATCGGGGCTACGGTCATGCCCCACAACCTGTACCTGCACAGTTCGATCGTGCAGACCCGCGCCTTCGACACCGATGCCCGCGGCAAGCGGGAGGCGGTGCGCTTCGCCACGATCGACAGCACGATCGCGCTGATGCTCGCGCTGTTCATCAACGCTGCGATCCTGATCCTGGCCGCCTCCGCCTTTCACGTCGGCGGGCGTACCGACGTGGCGGAGATCCAGGATGCGTACCAGCTGCTCGCCCCCACGCTGGGGGCGGCGGCGGCCAGCACGCTGTTCGCCGTGGCGCTGCTCGCGTCAGGCCAGAACAGCACCGTCACCGCGACACTGGCCGGGCAGATCGTGATGGAAGGGTTCCTTCACGTGCGGCTCCGCCCCTGGGTCCGCCGGCTCATCACTCGCATGCTCGCCATCGTCCCCGCGGTGGGCGTGGCGGTCGTCTACGGGGAACAGGGCACCGCCCGCCTGCTCGTGCTCAGCCAGGTCGTGCTCAGCATGCAGCTGCCCTTCGCGGTTATCCCGCTGGTCAGCTTCACCGGCAACCGCGCACGCATGGGCGAATTCGCCAACCCGCTCTGGCTGAAGATCGCCGCCTGGACGATCGCGGCGATCATCGTCGGCCTGAACGTGAAGCTGCTGCTGGGTGTTGCCGGCATCTGGTGATCGAGTGACGGTAAAGGCGGCTCCACCGACGGAAGCCGAGAGGTCCCCAGGCCGTACCCAAAAGACCGTCGTCCCAGCGGACGCTGGGATCCATTATCACTCCGTCCGAACCCTGTCCGCGCGTAGTGATAATGGATCCTGACGTCCGTCAGGATGACGGTGATTGGGTCAGCGCGATACGCCGTCCCGGTAAGCGAGTCCCCCTCAGGCCGCCGCGAACTGGTTCATCGTGTTGTCCGCGCCGCCCGCCTTCAGCGCCGCCTCGCCCGCGAAATATTCCTTGTGGTCGTCGCCGATGTCGGACCCGGACATGTTCTGATGCTTCACGCAGGCGATCCCCTCGCGGATCTCGCGCCGCTGCACGCCCTTGACATAGCCGAGCATACCCGCCGCGCCGAAATACTCCTTGGCCAGATTGTCGGTCGACAGCGCCGCGGTATGATAGGTCGGCAGCGTGATGAGGTGGTGGAATATCCCCGCCCGCTTCGCGCTGTCCGCCTGGAATGTCCGGATCCGCTCGTCCGCCTCGTCGCCCAGCGGCGTTCCGTCATAATCGACGCTCATCAGCCGCCCCCTGTCATACGCCGCCATGTCGCGGCCTTCCGCCGTCCAGTTGTCATACACCTGCTGGCGGAAGTTCAGCGTCCAGTTGAACGACGGCGAGTTGTTGTAGACCAGCTTGGCGTCCGGCACGACCGCGCGGATCCGGTCGACCATTCCGGCGATCTGTTCGATGTGCGGCTTCTCCGTCTCGATCCACAACAGGTCGGCGCCGTGCTGCAACGACGTGATGCAATCCAGCACGCAGCGGTCCTCGCCGGTCCCGGCGCGGAACTGGTACAGGTTGCTCGCCAGCCGCTTCGGCCGCATCAGCCGGCCGTCGCGGTTGATCAGCACGTCGCCGCTGCGGCTCGTCTCCGCGGTCACCGGTTCGCAGTCCAGGAAACTGTTATACTGGTCCCCCAGGTCGCCCGGTGCATGGCTGATCGCGATCTGCTTGGTCAGGCCGGCGCCCAGCGAGTCCGTGCGGGTGACGATGATCCCGTCCTCCACACCCAGTTCCAGAAAGGCGTAACGGCAGGCCCGGACCTTCGCCAGGAAATCCTCGTGCGGCACGGTCACCTTGCCGTCCTGATGGCCGCACTGCTTCTCGTCGCTCACCTGGTTCTCGATCTGCAGCGCGCAGGCCCCGGCCTCGATCATCTTGCGCGCCAGCAGATACGTCGCCTCCGCATTGCCGAAGCCCGCATCGATGTCGGCGATGATCGGCACCACATGCGTCTGATGGTTCTCGATCGCCGCCAGCACCTGCTTCTCGCGCAGTTGGTCGCCCGCCGCGCGCGCCGCATCCACGTCGCGGAACAGCATGCCCAGTTCGCGCGCATCGGCCTGCCGCAAAAAGGTGTAGAGTTCCGCGATCAACGCCGGCACGCTGGTCTTCTCGTGCATCGACTGGTCCGGCAACGGTCCGAATTCGGACCGCAGCGCCGCGATCATCCAGCCGGACAGGTACAAATAACGCCGCTCGGTCGACCCGAAATGTTTCTTGATGGCGATCATCTTCTGCTGCCCGATGAACCCGTGCCAGCAGCCCAGCGACTGGGTGTAGGCGGTCGGATCGGCATCATAGGCGGCCATGTCGCGCCGCATGATCCCGGCGGTGTAGCGCGCGATGTCCAGCCCGGTCCTGAACCGGTTCTGCGTCCGCATGCGCGCAACCGCCTCCCCATCGATCCCGTCCCAGCTGCCGCCCTGCGCGGCGATCCGCCGGTCCATGTCGGCGATATCGGTCTGGTAAGGCATTGCGGCATCCTCATGATCGGTTGTTATGCCGATCCTTGTATGCAGCTCCCACAGGTTAAGGGACGGGTTTTCGAGCGTCCTGCGGTCGTCAGGTACGCGTCACGGATCCCAGCCTGTCATTCCGTCATGATTATGACAACCCGATCAGCGGACGAACCCGACGCCGATCCGCACCCGCGTCTGCCGCTTGGTATAGTCGAGCAGGTTCTCGCCATAACCGGCGAACGCCTGCCCGAAGACATAGAGGTTCAGGTCGCTCGCCACGATCCGGGCGAGCGGGTAGGACAGCAGCGCGTCGATCGACGCCCGGCCGGACTGGAACGCGACGTTCGTCGTCGTGCTCAGCCGCCAGCCGTCGACCTGGCCGACCTCGGCGAACAGGCCCGTATTGCCGCGATACCGCTTGATCTGCGGATTGTCTTCCAGGCTGCCGACGTAGAACCAGGCACGCGGCCCCACCGTCACCACCATGTCGCCGATCCGCGTCGTGGCCTGCGGCTGGACGTAGACCGTGTTGATCGACCGCGAGTCGAGTCCGTCGCGACCGTTCGATTCGTGGCGGATCCCCGCCTGCCCGCCCAGGACGATCCGGTCGGTGACCGCCGCGGCCGGCACTAGGTAGAACAGTTCGGGCCGATATTCGACGTTGCGGAACGGGGACGATTTCTTGCCCAGGTTCCAGAACAGCCGCTGGGTATAGCCGAAATGCAGGCCGTTCTCCGCCGGGGCGTCCCCGCCCACCGCGCCCGCCGCGCCGAACAGCTGATATTTGAACCCGATCTGGATACGCGCGTCGGTGTTCGTCCCCGGCCCGTACACGCCGTAGATCGGGCCATAGGTCGACAGATTGCCCAGGAAGGCGTTGCCGGTCTCCGGCTTGGCGGACGGCGCCTCGACCGCGTCGGCGACGATCACCGGGGCCGCCAGCGCCTGTGCCGACGATGCGGGCGCCGTCGCGGCGGCGTTCACCGCGAACGCGTATCCGCCGACGCTGCCGGGTTCCAGCGCCAGCGTCGCCACGCCCGCGCCCATCGTATCGACCGGCAGGGCAAGCCGGTAGCGCGCCTGCACATAGCCGCGCCCGCCTGCCGGCCCACCTGTCTCCGTATCCGCGCCGGCACGCACCAGCGTCACCGCCTGCCGCGCGCCGCCGCGGATCAGCTCCGCCCCGATCCGTTCGGGCAGGCGTGCCGTGCCGTCCAGCACCGTGATCTCGACGATCCGGCTGCCCGCGTCCGCACCCGGCATCACTGCACTCACGATCCGCTGCGGCTGCGACTGTGCGGTCACCGCGACCGGCGCGGCCGCGAGCAGAAGGAGGGACAGCAGGCGGAACGACTGGAGCATCATGCGGGCGCTATGGGCCGATCGCGCCCGATCGACCAGCCCGTTCGCACCGCCGCCCCCGATCGCGCATCACCGTTCCGCACGGTCCATCGGCGCGACCAGCCGGCGATATTCCGCCTCGGCATAGCCATAGGTTTCGCCCGCCATCGCCTCCAGCCGCGCCCGGTCGGCGATCACCACCCGCCCGCGCAGGCCGCGGATCGCATGGTCGCCCTCCAGCATGTGCAGCGCGTCCGTCACGCTCGCCCGCCGCACGCCCAGCATGATGCTCAACTCCTCATGCGTCAGCACGATCTCGTCCCCGGCGATCCTGTCATGATACAGCAGCAGCCAGCGCGCCGTCCGCCGTTCCACCGGATGGATCAGGTTCGATACGATCGTGCGGCTCATCTGCAGCATGAAATTGCCAGCAAAACGCAGCATCAGCCCGCGCAGCGTCGCACTGTCCGCCACCGCGCGCAGCATCGGTTCCGCACCGATCCGGATCGCGGTGCTGTTCTCCGCGCGCACCGTCACCTCATGCTGCCAGCGGTCGCCCCCCATCAGCAACGGCCAGCCGACGAACCCCTCGCGACCGACGAGCCCGACGGCCAGCTGCCGTCCGTCGTCCAGCACGTCCAGGAACCCGGCGATCGCGCCTTCCAGGAAACACACCGTCTCGATCGGCTGGCCGACTTGCGCCAGCGTCGCGTTCACCACCAGCGGCACCCGTTCAAGATGCGGCTGCAACAGCGCGAAGTCGGCGGGCGACAGCGACCGCAGCAATGCGTTGCGTGTTCCCGCCTGCGTGATCGGCACCGGCCGCGTGCCCGGCTGCATGCCGTCCGGGGCGGCCCCGCGGGGCAGTTCGGCGGTCGATACAGGTTGGGCCATGGCCCGGTCTAGGCAGCATCGCGACCGCGCGCCAGCCTCCGTCCGTCGCGATCCATACGACCAACGGCTTGGCACGGCCACGACCATGGCCGGAACGCATCACGGCCAGCCCGACCCACCTCACGACCGCCCACGTTGCCCTCGTCTCCCTACCCCCGTCACGCTCATCGAGCAAAACGGCACAGAAAAGCCCCTTCCTCTTCAGGGGGGATAGGGGTGGGGGGCAACGTGGCCGGTCATCCCGGACCTTTTCACGGAACCGCGCGTCCTCCCTCCGTGACCGACCCGACCAAGCCCTCCGCCCTGCGCATCTGGACGATCGGCTATGAAGGCGCGACCCAGGCCGAACTGGTCGCGACCCTCACCGCCGCCGGTGTCGAAACGCTGATCGACGTCCGTGCCGTCCCGCTCTCCCGCCGCCCGGGCTTCTCCAAGAACGTGCTGGCTGCGGGATTGAAGGAGGCCGGCATCGGCTACCTGCTGCTGAAGGCGCTCGGCACGCCACCCGAAGGACGCGAAGCCGCGCGCAAGGGCCGCCACGATGTCCTCGAACGCGTCTATGCCGGCCAGCTCGAACTGCCCGAGGCGATGGTCGCCGCCGCGCAGATGCTGGAGGAAGCCGCCGCGCGGCCGTCCGCGCTGCTCTGCTTCGAACGCGATCCGAAGGGCTGCCACCGTTCGATCCTCATTGCCCGTACCGCGCCGCATGCGGACGTCGTTGACCTGTTCGTTTGATCCGCCGCCACGATGGAGACGATGCCGGCCCGGCGCGTTGAGACCCCCGAATCCGCACCCGCACCGCCCGAATTCGCCACAGTTGAGGAAGCGACCATGACCGAACCCGAATGGACCCGGATGGACCTGGACCTGATCCACAGCATGGTCGAGGGCGGCGGCACCACCGAACAGATTGCCCGCCGGCTCGGCCGGACGGAGGCCGATATCGACGCGATCCTGCCGACCGCGCTCGCCCGCGACAGCGCGGTTCCGGTGCAGGATGCCGGTCACGGCGCCAACAAATGGTTCGGTGCGGACGAGGAAGGCGACGTCCCGCCCCCCACCGGCCGCCCGCTCGACGATCCCGCCGCCTGGGTCCACACCGACGATTCAAACCCTACCCGCTGACCTTCCGAAGGACACCCCTATGCCCGATACCGACACGCATCCGACCGACCCGATCGTCGAGGCCCGCCAGCGCGAAATCGCGACCGAACATGTCGTGTTCAAGATGCTGCAATATGTGGAGGCCGCCCATCCTGGCCTGCTCGACACGATCGAAGCCAGCCTCGATCATCTCGGCGACCATGCCAAGGACGACACCAAGGACGACGCCGCCGTCCGCCGCATCGCCCAGCGCATGATCGACAGCGCGCGCGCCTCCTGACGCGCGCCGGATCGACCCGACGCAAAGCCGACGCCCGATTCCACCCCGGTCAGCTTAACCCCAAACCGTCATCCCGGTGAAAGCCGGGATCTCCCGCCGGTAAGGCGCACACCCCCAGCCAAAGGGAGATCCCGGCCCCGGCCTGTCCCGGAACGACGGACGGTCCCGATCAAGGACGACGAATTTCCGGCAGACGTACTCACCCGGCCCGCGCCACGGCCTCTCTATACGCCGCATCGGCGGCCGCCCGAACTTCCTCCAACGCGGCAAGCTCGGTCGCCTGGCGTTTCCGCAACGCGCGATACTGGGCCTCCAGCGTGCGGATCTTCGTCTGCAACGCCTCGGCCGCCACCGCGTGGGCGCTCTCCGTCGCCGCGAATGCCGCTTCCGCCTTGTCCAGCGCTCCGCGGTCCGGCGGGGGCTTGGCCGCCTTGCGCTTCGCGACCCGCGGGGCCGCGTCGTCCTCCGCATCCGCTGGCCGCGCCCGGCTTGCCTTCGTCTTCGGCAATGCCGCGATCTGCTCGTCCCGCGTACCGCGCGACCGGCGCACCACCGTCCCGGGATCGGCCAGCGGCGCCGCACACAGCGCGGGATCGTCCACCAACTCCGCCATCCCGCGCGCGAACAGGTCGCGCGTGCTGCCCCACGCCGCCAGCGCCGCCTTCTTGCTGGGCGCCGCGACATAGGCATCGTCGAACCCGATCGCGGTCCGATAGACCTTCAGCTTCGCCATGTCCGCACCACCTCCACGCCCCCCGGCGCAGGCCGGGCCCAGGCGCAACTGTTTCACCTCGGCCCGACCTCCTCCGCCGGGGAACGACGAGGTCCTACAACGACGCCCAGTCGATCGGCCCCGCCTTCGCGATCGTGCGCGACAGGTCCGGCATCGGATATTTCAGGCCCGTCGCGCAATTGAACAGCAACACCCGTTCGTCCGCCCGCACCCGCCCGTCGGCGCGCGCCTTTATATATGCCGCCAGCGTCGCACCGCCCTCGGGGCAGAGCAGCAACCCCTCCTCGCGCCCGACCCGGTCGACCGCCGTCAGGATTTCCTCGTCCGACACGGTGATGCCGAACCCGTTGCTCGCCCGCACCGCATCCAGGATCAGGAAGTCGCCCACCGCCTGCGGCACGCGGATGCCCATCGCGATCGTGTGCGATCCCTCCCACCGCGTCGCATGACGCGCGCCTTCCTCCCACGCCTTCACGATCGGCGCACAGCCTTCGGCCTGCACCGCCACCATCCGCGGCCGCTCCGGCCCGATGAAGCCGATCGCCTCCAGTTCGTCGAACGCCTTCCACATGCCGATCAGCCCGGTCCCGCCGCCGGTCGGGTAGAAGATGACGTCCGGCAGCGTCCAGTCGAGCTGTTCGGCCAGCTCCAGCCCCATCGTCTTCTTGCCCTCGATCCGGTACGGCTCCTTCAGCGTGGACAGGTCGAACCAGCCGCGCTCCTTCGCCCCCTGCCCGACAAGCTTTCCGCAATCGTCGATCAGCCCGTCGACGCGGTACACCCGCGCCCCCTGCGCCGCGATCTCGCGCACGTTGATCTCCGGCGTATCGGCGGGGCAGAAGATCACCGCCTCCATGCCGATCCGCGATGCATAGGCCGCCGCCGCGGCCCCCGCATTGCCGTTGGTCGGCATCGCGATCGTCTTCACGCCCAGCGCCTTGGCCATGCTGATCGCCATCACCAGCCCGCGCGCCTTGAACGATCCGGTCGGCAACCGCCCCTCGTCCTTCACCAGCAACTCCGCCGCGCCCAGCGCGCGCGCCACCGTGGGCAACGGTACGATCGGCGTCATCGTCTCGCCCAGGCTCACGATGTCCCGCGTCTCGCGCACCGGCAGCAGCTCGCGATACCGCCACAGGTCCGCCGGCCGCGCGGCTAGTCCGGCCTGCGTCATCGCCCCCCGCACGCCGTCCAGATCGTACCGCACCAGCAACGGCCGCCCGACGTTCGACAGGCCGTGCAACCGGTCCGCCTCGAACCGCTCGCCGGTCATCGAACATTCCAGATGCGTCACGAACGTCGGCCGATCGGTGGTCAGGTTGTCGTCATGGCGCATGCTGGATTCCTCGTCGCTACGGTCGGCCGAGTAACGCCCCGAACCCTTCCCGGTCGCATCGTACGTATCCCGACCGCTCACGTCATCCCGGTCTGCGCCCGGGTTACGCAGTTCGTGGCGGAACGATAATATCACCCATCACGGCAACCGCGGCCGGTGCTGGACAACACGCATCGAGTGACCGAAGCTCTCGATCGGGGGAGAAGGGCGATGGTGTTGCTGTTGGCGCTCATCGCGGGCGCAAGTCCATCCGAGGCGGATCAGCGCCAGGCCCGGATGACGACGTTGTACGATCAGGTCTGCCTCAGGACCTTTCCGGACGACGCCGCCGTCGTGGCGCTCATGAAGGCCCGCAATGCGCGGGAGCTTACTCCGGACGAGGTAAAGGTAACGATGCGCGATGATCCGGCACGCGGCTGGGACGTCCACGACGGTGGCGCGACGGTGTGGATCGAGTTCCCGCCTTTCCATGCTTGTTCCGTGCGCTGGAATACGCCTTCGATCGGCGATCTCAGCGCCTATCGCACCATCGCCAAAGCCTATCAGAGCCGAACGGGTGGCTACACGCCGATCACCCCGATGGAGGGCGACCAGGGCGATATCCACATCCATGCCGTCGGCGAACAACGCACGCTGCCGGACAAGCGCACCGAATCACTCTTCATATTCGACCAGCACATCACCGACCCGAAAAGGCGTGCAGCGGGTGACACAGGCGTGTCACTGCGCTTCGTTCATCAATTCGCACCACCGGAGGAGATGGCGAAATAACCACGGCGCGCCGCTCCCGCCCCTTTCCTACTGACGTAGGGCAGAACGCTGCTGCGGGGAACGCAGCGGACGTCAGGTCAAGTTCCGGCCGATCCCGCCGGCCGCAACCCGCGACATACCCTCCCCCAAGCATTCCCATCGACCCGTCACCCGAACGGCCGTATCAGGCGCCATGGCCCCGGCCCCGCCCCCCTCCGGCCGCAGCGCGGGCCTTGGCCTGTGGACGCTGGTCGCGCTCGTCGTCGGCGACATGATCGGCGCGGGGGTCTACACCACCTCGGGCCTGTCGCTCGGTGCGCTCGGGTCGCGCGGGCTGGTGATGGCGGGCTGGGCGGTCGCCGGGTTGCTCGCGCTGTGTGGCGCGGCCAGCTACGCCATGCTGGCGCGGCGGCTGACGCAATCGGGCGGCGAATATCTCTACCTGCGGCGCGAAATCCATCCCGTCGCGGGCAGCATCGCCGGCTATGTCTCGCTGCTCGCCGGGTTCACCGGGGCGATCGCGTTTGCGGCCGCCACCTTCGGCGTCTATGCCCGCGCCGCGGTTCCGGCGCTGGCGGCCATGCCGTCGCAGGCGATCGGCGCCGCCGTGATCGTCGCGGCCGGCCTCGTCCACCTTGCGCGCACCGGCGCGGGCGCGGCGCTCAACACCGTCATGGTGGTCGTGAAGCTTGTCGCGCTTACCGCCTTCTGCGTCTGGGCCGCAACGCTGATCGGCGCGCGCCCCGTGCCGGTCCCGCCGGCCCCCGCACCGCCGCCCTTCCGCCTGACCGCGTTCGGCGACGCGCTGGTCTGGATCTCGCTCAGCTATTCCGGGTTCAACGCCGCCATCTATGTGGCGGGCGAGGCGCGCGACCCCGCCCGCTCCGTGCCACGCGCGATCCTGATCGGCACCGCGCTCACGCTACTGCTGTATCTGGCGACCAACTTCGCCTTCCTCTACGCCGCGCCCTATGCCGCCATCGCGGGTCAGGCCGACATCGCCGGCCGCGCCGCGTTCGCGCTGGGTGGCCCGCCCGCCCGCCATGCGGTGGCGGCGCTGATCCTCGTCTCGCTCGCTACCGCAATCCTGTCGATGCTGCTCGCCGGTCCGCGCGTCTATGCGCAGATGGCGCGCGACGGCGTGCTGCCGCGCTGGCTGGCCGGCGGCGCGGCGGCACCACCCCGCGCAGCGATCCTGTTCCAGGTGGCGCTCGCGGTCGTCGCCACCGGCATCGCCTCGCTGCGTGACCTGCTGTCCTATCTCGGCTTCGCGCTGTCGCTCAGCGCCGCGTTCGCGGTGTCGACGCTGTTCGTGCGTCATGTCCGCACCGGCGAACGTCCCGCCAGCCGCGCCTATCCGCTCGCACCCGCGCTGTTCGTCGCCGGCACGCTGGCCTGCGGACTGCTCGCCGCGCTGGCGGCACCGTTGCAGTTCGCGGCCACTGCGGCCACGATCCTGGTCGGGGTCGCCGCCCATCTGCTGCGCAGGCCGGTTGCCGCGCGCGACGCCACCGGCTAGGCGATCCGGCGATGCCACCGGCGCTCCCCACCTTCGCGCATGGCTCCGCATCGGATCCGCATTTCGTGTCGAAACGCCGCCGCGCGCTTGCCTTCGTGCTGGCCTGCGCGATCCCGGCGCTCATCATCTTCATGCTGTTGCGGCTCGCGGTGTTCACCGCCGCGCCGTCGGTGCCGCGCACCGCACCGATCGTGTTCGATCTGGCGGCGGCCGATCCCGAGCCTACCGTCACGCCGGCCAAGGCCGCGCCCGCCGGCGGCGGATCGCCGCCGCCGCGTGCCGCCCGCACCGCGCCCCAGCCAACACAGCCCCCCGCCCCCCGGCCGGCCACGACGCCCGNCCGCGTGCCGCCCGCACCGCGCCCCAGCCAACACAGCCCCCCGCCCCCCGGCCGGCCACGACGCCCGTCCCGACGCCCGCCCCCGTCCCCCCGCTCGACATCATCCCGCTCAGTCGCGAGGATTTTGCTGCCGCCGATATCGCCCGCATGCCGCGCGCGCCCACCGCGGCCACCGGCGGGGGCGAAACCGGAACCGGCAGCACCGGGTCCGGCAGCGGCCGCGGGGACACGCGCGGCGCCGGCACCGGACCGGGCGGGGAACAGCTCTACAATGCCGAATGGGTCCGCGAACCCACCAACGCCGAACTGGCCTATTATCTGCCGCGCGGCGCTCCATCGGGGGCCTGGGCGGAAATCGCCTGCCGCACGCTGCCGGGCTTCCGCGTCGACCAGTGCCAGGAACTTGGGCAGTCCCCGTCCGGTCTTGGCCTCGGCGGTTCGATGCGACAGGCCGCGTGGCAATTCCGGGTCCGCCCGCCCCGGGTCGGCGGCAAGACGCTGGTCGGTGCATGGGTCCGGATCCGCATCTCGTTTACCGGCCGGCAACCCTGACGGCCGCGCCGACTACCACGCCTTTACCCACGCCCGTTGTCATCAAACGGTCAGACAAATCGCATGCGACTGCCGCATGATTTCCCTAGCCGAAACTGGAACTTTCCGGTGGGGCCAATTTCCGATGCACGATCTCCTGACTTTCGACGACGCCTATACCGACGGCGATATCGACACGAACCGCTCCGATGGCCCGACGCTGGGTGCCATCGTCGATGCGCGCTACTCGCGTCGCCAGACGATGTTCGGCGGCGTCTCGGCCATGACGCTGGCCGCGTTCGGCACCACGCTGCTCAGCGGCTGCGGTTCGGATGCGGAAGGCAACGCGGCCCCCACCGTCACAGCCGGCCAGAATGCGGCCACCACCTCGGGCAAGCTGGTCACGATGACCTCCACCGCCGCCGATCCGGGCGGCAGCATCGCCGGCACCGTCTGGACGCAGGTGTCCGGGCCGTCGGTCGTGCTCACCAACGCCGGCACGCCTACCGCCACGTTCATCGCCCCTGCCGTCGCCGCCGCGACGCCGCTGGTGTTCCGCGTCACCGCCACCGACAATTTCGGCCTGACCGCCACCGCGGACAGCACGATCACGGTGGCCCCCGCCACGCTCGATTTCACCGCCGTGCCGAAATCGCTGGCCGATGTCGTCGCCGTGCCCGCGGGCTACACCGTCACCGTCCTCTACCGGTTGGGCGACCCGATCACCGCCTCGACCTCCGCCTACGCCAATGACGGCACCGACAGCGGCTTTTCCGCCCGCGCGGGCGATCATCATGACGGCATGTCCTATTTCGGCCTGCTGACCGGTGCCAACACGCCCGACGCCACGAACAGCGCGCGCGGCCTGCTGGTCATGAACCATGAGAACATCACCGCCGCCTATCTCCATCCGGCCGGCCAGACGCTGGTCAACAACGCGCGTCCGGAAGCGGAGGCGCTGAAGGAAATGGAGTGCCACGGCGTCAGCGTCGTGGAGGTCACCCGTGGCGCCACCGCGGCCTGGTCCTACGTCCAGAACTCGCCGCTCAACCGCCGCATCACGCCGCTTACCCCGATGCAGTTCAACGGCCCGGCCCGCGGTTCCGCGCTGCTCCGCACCAGCTTCTCGACGGACGGGACGCAGGGCCGCGGCACGATCAACAACTGCGCCAACGGCC
The DNA here is from genome assembly GCF_001956315.1 of Sphingomonas montana. Classification (GTDB taxonomy): domain Bacteria; phylum Pseudomonadota; class Alphaproteobacteria; order Sphingomonadales; family Sphingomonadaceae; genus Sphingomonas_R; species Sphingomonas_R montana. The sequence goes on from NZ_KV887142.1 coordinate 34,833, forward strand.
TGATGCCCTGGGGCACCTATTCGACGTGCGAGGAGAATTGGGCCGGCTATTTCCGCCGCGACACCACCGACAACGCCGCTCGCACGGCCAAGGACGTCATCTCGCTCAACCGCTACGGCATCGCCGTCACCACCAACCGCCCCGGCAACAACCGCTGGAGCACGGTGACCCCGACCGACAGCGCCAACACGCTTTACCGCCGCTGGAACATCAACGTGCAGGCCGGCACGGCGGCCGACGGCACCGGCGATTTCCGGAACGAAGCCAACCAGTTCGGCTGGGTCGTCGAAATCGATCCCTATGTGCCCACCTCCGTGCCGCGCAAGCGCACGGCGCTTGGCCGCATGAACCATGAAGGCTGCTGGCCGTCGGTGCCGGTCGTGGGTCGTCGCCCCGCCTTCTACATGGGCGACGACGCGCAGAACGAATATCTCTACAAGTTCGTCTCCGACACCCCCTGGGTCGCCGCCGATGCGACCCCGACGGACCGGCTGGCGACCGGCGACAAATATCTCGACCGCGGCACGCTCTACGTCGCGCGCTTCGATGCGACCGGGGCCGGCACCTGGCTGCCGCTGCGCTTCAACGAAAACGGTCTGAACGCGTCGAACCCGCTCTACCCCTTCGCGGATCAGGCGGACGTGCTCGCCAATGCCCGCCTGGCCGGCGACGCGCTGGGCGCCACCAAGATGGACCGTCCCGAATGGACCGCGGTCAACCCGGCAACGGGCGAGATGTATCTGACGCTGACCAACAACAGTTCGCGCACGCTGGCCAACACCGATGCCGCCAACCCGCGCTACTATAACGATCCGAAGGGCACGGCGGCGCAGCGCGGCAACCCCAACGGCCACATCATCCGCCTGCGCGAAGCCGGCGACACGTCGGAGGCAACCAGCTTCCGCTGGGACATCTACCTGTTCGGCGCAGGGTCCGATCTGAACCCGACCAACATCAACCTGTCCGGTCTCGACGCCACCAACGATCTGTCCAGCCCGGACGGCCTGTGGTTCTCGCGCTCCACCAACCCGACCGGCCAGGTCAATCCGCTGCTCTGGATCCAGACCGACGACGGTGCCTTCACCGACCAGACTAACTGCATGATGCTGGCCGCCCTGCCCGGTACGGTCGGCGACGGTGCCGAACGCACCATCGTCAACCTGGGTGCGGTCGAAGGCACGCGCAGCCAGTCGACCTTCATCGGCAAGGCACCCGGCGGCTCGCTCCGCCGCTTCCTGGTCGGCCCGAAGGAATGCGAGATCACCGGCGTCGACAGCACGCCGGACGGTCGCGCGCTGTTCGTGAACATCCAGCATCCGGGCGAAGGCGGCACCGGCGCCGCCCCGACCAGCGCCTGGCCCGCCTCGCAGGCCGGCACCACCGCCACCGCCCGCCCCCGCTCGGCCACGATCGTTATCACCAAGAACGACGGCGGCCTCGTCGGCCTGTAAGGCAACGCTCTCCCTTCCCCCACCGGGGGGAGGGCCGGGGTGGAGAGCTTAGGCTAGATAGAAACAAATCACTTGGCGCCCCCTTAGGAGCGCGGTTCCCCGGCGCAGGCCGGGGCCTAGGTGAAACGGCAGTGTCAAGGCCCCGGCTTCCGTCGGGGAACGACCAAGGCATCGAACCAACACCCCCCAACGCAAACACCAAAAAAGCGGGGGCGCACCCAGTGCACCCCCGCCCCAAACCTCAGCACTTGACCAAGATCAGGCAGGCTGCCCGTCCCCGCCCGTCGCGCCGAAAATCTGCCCGGTGGAATAGCTCAGCGCCGGATCCGCCGCCGCCACGTACAGGCCGGCGATCTCGGCCGGCTGCCCCGGACGACCCAGCGGCGCCATGCTGCCGAAACTTGCCAGCTTCTCCATCGTCGCACCCCCGCTTACCTGCAAGGGGGTCCAGAACGGTCCGGGTGCCACCGCGTTGACGCGGATCCCCTTCGGGGCCAGCTGCTTGGCCATCGACTTGGTGAAGTTCAGCACCGCCGCCCGGGTCAGTGCATAATCGACCAGATCCTCCGACGGATTGCCGGCCTGTTCCGAAGACGTGTTCACGATCACGCCGCCCGCGCCCATCCGCGCGACCGCCGCCTTGGTCAACCAGAACGGGGCATAGACGTTGGTCTTCATCGTGGCATCGAAATCGGCACTGCTTATGTCGGCGATCGCTGGCTTGGTCTGCTGCCGTGCGGCATTGTTCACCAGAATGTCCAGCCCGCCCAGCTCCTGCGTCGCCCGCGCCACCAGCTTCTGGCAGAACGCCTCGTCGCGCAGATCGCCAGGGATCGCGACCGCCTTGCGCCCTGCCGCACGGATCAGTGCCACCACCTCGCGCGCGTCGGGTTCCTCGGCCGGCAGATAGTTGATCGCCACATCCGCGCCCTCGCGCGCATAGGCGATCGCCGCCGCCCGGCCGATCCCGCTATCGCCGCCGGTGATCAGCGCGCGCTTACCCGCCAGCCGCCCCGAACCCTTGTAGCTCTGCTCGCCATGGTCCGGCCGCGGGTTCATCTTCGACGCAAGTCCCGGCCAGGGCTGCGTCTGCGGCTGGAACGGCGGTTTCGGATATGCGGCGGCGGCCGGCGTCGTCGCGGACTCGACCGGCTTCGGCGTCTGGGCCTGCGCCAGCACGGGCGCAACCGCGGCGGCGGCCGCAACCACGCCCGCACCGGTCACGAAAGTACGGCGGCTTGCGTCTGTATCGGTCATGCTGAATTCCTGTCGACGATGATCGTTTATTGCAGAACACCCGTCGGCCGACTTGCGTTCCGCTGTATCGCCGCATCAAAACCTTTCGGATATCGCCGCCACCATCCTTGATTTACCCACATCAAGAACCACGCCCCTACGTGGACGCCCCCGCCCGCCTCTGCTACCCGCCCGCCAGACATCATCAGCCAGGACGCCGCACATGATCCCCCGCTATTCGCGCCCCGACATGGTCGCCATCTGGACGCCGGAACAGCGTTTCCGCATCTGGTTCGAAATCGAGGCGCACGCCACAGACGCGCTTGCCGAACTGGGCGTCGTCCCCAAGGAAGCCGCCGCCGCGATCTGGGCCAAGGGCGCGTTCGAAGTCGACCGCATCGACGAGATCGAACGCGAAACCAAGCACGACGTCATCGCCTTCCTGACCAACGTCGCCGAACATGTCGGGCCGGAAGCGCGTTTCATGCACCAGGGCATGACCTCGTCCGACGTGCTCGACACCTGCCTGTCGGTCCAGCTCGCCCGCGCCAGCGACATCCTGCTCGCCGATCTCGACGCGCTGCTCGCCGCGCTGAAGACTCGCGCGTTCGAACACAAGCTCACCCCCACGATCGGGCGCAGCCACGGCATCCACGCCGAACCCGTCACCTTCGGCCTGAAACTCGCGCTCGCTTATGCCGAGTTCGCCCGCTGCCGCGCGCGGCTCGTGGCAGCACGCGCGGAGATCGCGACCTGCGCCATCTCCGGCGCGGTCGGCACCTTCGCCAACATCGATCCGTTCGTGGAATCATACGTCGCCGAAAAGCTCGGCCTCACCGTCGAACCGATCTCGACGCAGGTCATCCCGCGCGATCGCCACGCCATGTATTTCGCCACGCTGGGCGTCATCGCCTCCTCGATCGAGCGGCTCGCGACCGAGATCCGCCACCTCCAGCGGACCGAGGTGCTCGAGGCGGAAGAGTATTTCTCGCCCGGTCAGAAGGGATCGTCGGCGATGCCGCACAAGCGCAACCCGGTGCTGACCGAGAACCTCACCGGTCTCGCCCGCATGGTCCGCGGCTATGTCACCCCGGCGCTCGAAAATGTGGCACTCTGGCACGAACGCGACATCAGTCACTCCTCGGTCGAACGCTATATCGGCCCGGACGCCACCATCACGCTCGACTTCGCGCTCGCCCGGCTGACCGGCGTGATCGACAAGCTCGTCGTCTATCCGGTCCGCATGCAGAAGAATCTCGACCGCATGGGCGGCCTCGTCCACTCGCAACGCGTCCTGCTTGCACTCACGCAAGCCGGCGTCAGCCGCGAGGACGCCTATACGCTGGTCCAGCGCAACGCGATGAAGGTGTGGGAGTCGGACGGCGCATTGTCGCTGAAGGACTTGTTGCTCGCGGACCCGCAGGTCGCCGCCGCGCTCAGCGCGGAGGAAATCGAGAGCCGTTTCGATCTGGGCTACCACCTGCGCCACGTCGACACGATCTTCACCCGCGTGTTCGGTGAAGCCTGACCCCTAACCCGATATCTCCAAAGCCCTCCCCCGCCTTTGCAGGGGAGGTGCGCGAGCGCCCTTTGCGACCACAGTCCCAAACAAACTTACAAGTGCAAGAAACACAATCGCATGCTCACGCATTAAAATTGCGCGGCTAAACAACAATCCCATATGTCTACTCAGGCGCTAGAGAGCGCCGGCCCGCAGCATTCCGCCGGGGCCAAGGAGCATGACATGACCTACCTCGAAACCGCCACGACCGCCGTCCTTGCGATCGCTGCCCAGGCTCTTGCCGTCGCCGTCGTCGTCTCTCTCTAAGGCGCAGACGCACTCGACCGGGGCAACCCACCCAAGAGCGCCGCTTTCGCGGCGCTTTTTTGTGTCCAGACGCTATGCCAGTTGGAGACGCGTGCTCGTAGCAATTCGATCTCAGGGGACCTCAGCCGGCAACGTCGAGATTTAAGCGGCGACAGCCGAACCAGAAAGCCGGTTTCCAAGATCGGGACGTCCACGGAAAACATCATCCTGTAACAGTCGGAATCTCACAGCGGTCACAGGCGGCCAAGGCACCAGGACCTCGCGACCCTACACCCCAGCCGGTTTGGTTCGAGCCTGTCGAGAACTGGGCGCTGTGTTCTCGACAGGCTCGAACCAAACGGAGCAAAATGGAGGTCCGACCAACACAACGCGCGACCGGCCGCGCGATCAGCGCGTCGCCATAGCCGCGATAGAGCCCGCACAAACGTACTCGCAGGAGTTCAGGCCGCGGTAAAAGTTCGGGGTTAGGCCGGATGAAGCCGAACTACCAGTTCGGCCCAACCCGACCATCACCACAGCCCCGCGCACCTCACTCCCCGAAGATATGCTTGATCTTCCCGAAGAACCCCTCGCTGGCCGGGCACTCCGCACCCGTCTCGGTCGCGCGGAACTGTTCCAGCAGGTCCTTCTGCTTTGCGGTCAGCTTGGTCGGCGTCTCGACCTCGATCTCGACGACCATGTCGCCGAAGCCGCGACCGTTCAGCACCGGCATGCCCGCCCCGCGCTGCTTGATCTGCTTGCCCGACTGGATGCCGACCGGGATACGGATCTCGTGCGCCACCTTGTCCAGCCCGGGCACGGTGATCGTCCCGCCCAGCGCCGCGGTGGTGAATGAGATCGGCACCCGCGCGAACAGCGTGTTGCCCTCGCGCTGGAACAGCGTGTGCCGTGCCAGATGAATGAAGATATACAGGTCGCCGGCCGGCGATCCCCGCGATCCGGCCTCTCCCTCGCCGGTCAGGCGAATGCGCGTACCCTCGTCCACGCCCGGCGGGATCTTGACCGAAATCGTCTTCTGCTTGTCGACCCGGCCTTCGCCGTGGCACGCGTCGCATGGCGCCTCTATCACCTGGCCCGCGCCGTGGCACGTCGGGCACACCCGTTCCACCACGAAGAAGCCCTGCTGCGCGCGCACCTTGCCGTGACCGGCGCAGGTCGAGCATCCGCGCGCCTTGGTACCGGGCTTGGCACCCGTCCCGTCGCACGGTTCGCATGGCGTCGCGACCTCGATCGTGACGGACGCGTCCTTGCCGTGATACGCATCCTCGAACGCAATCTCCATGTCGTAACGCAGGTCGGCACCGCGGTGCTGTTGACGCTGCCCGCCACGACCCTGGCCGCCGCCCATGAATTCGCCGAAGATATTCTCGAAGATGTCGGAAAAGCCACCGCCCCCGAAATCCTGCCCGCCGGCACCCGGCCCACCGTTCTGGAACGCCGCCTTGCCGAACCGATCATAGGCCGCGCGCTTCTGCGGATCCTTCAGGCAGTCATAGGCCTCGGAGATCGCCTTGAACTTCGCCTCGCTCTTGGCACAACCCGGGTTCTTGTCCGGGTGGCAGATCATTGCGAGCCGCCGGTAGGACGACTTGATCGTCTTGTCGTCGGCGGTCTTCTCGACCTCCAGCAACTCGTAATATTCGGTATCGGGCATGACGTTTACTCGGCTTCTGACAAGCGGGCTCGACGCACCCGCCTTCCGTCATCCCGGCGGACGCCGGGATCTCGTTGTGGCCAGATGAGCCCCCGCCCCATGGTCATCCCAGTCTGGCGCCGGGATGACCCATGTGGGGCGGGGATTACCCGACCAGCGGGCGCTTACGCCTTCTTGTCGTCCACCTCGGAGAATTCGGCGTCGACGACATCGTCGTCCTTCGCCGCCGTCTCCGCACCGCCTTCGCCACCGGGCGCTGCGGCCGCGGCCTGGTCCTTTTCGTAGATCGCCTGACCCATCTTCATGGCGACCTGCGCCAGGGCCTGCGCCTCGGCCGCCATCGCGTCGGCATCGCCGCCCTCGACCGCGGTCTTGGCCTTGGCCACTGCCGCCTCGATCTCGGTCTTCAGCCCGGCGTCGATCTTGTCGCCATGCTCGCGCAGTTGCTGCTCGGTCGAATGGATCAGACCCTCGGCGTTGTTCTTCGCCTCGGCCGCCGCACGACGCTTCTTGTCGTCCTCGGCGAACTGCTCGGCATCCTTCACCATCTGGTCGATGTCGCCATCGCTCAGACCGCCCGATGCCTGGATCTTGATCTGCTGCTCCTTGCCGGTGCCGCGATCCTTGGCGCTGACATTCACAATGCCGTTGGCGTCGATGTCGAACGTGACCTCGATCTGCGGCACGCCACGCGGTGCCGGCGGAATGCCGACCAGGTCGAACTGGCCGAGCATCTTGTTGTCCGCCGCCATCTCGCGCTCACCCTGGAAGACCCGGATGGTGACCGCATTCTGGTTGTCGTCCGCCGTCGAATAGGTCTGCGACTTCTTCGTCGGGATCGTCGTGTTGCGGTCGATCATGCGCGTGAACACGCCGCCCAGCGTCTCGATGCCGAGCGACAGCGGCGTCACGTCGAGCAGCAGCACGTCCTTGACATCACCCTGCAGCACGCCCGCCTGGATCGCGGCACCCATCGCCACGACTTCGTCCGGGTTCACGCCGACATGCGGCTCCTTCCCGCCGAAGAACGCCTTCACGGCCTCGCGCACCTTGGGCATGCGCGTCATGCCGCCGACCATCACGACCTCGTCGATGTCGTCCGGCTTCAGGCCCGCATCGGCCAGCGCCTTGCGCAGCGGCTCGATCGTGCGCTTCACCAGCCCGTCGACCAGCCGCTCCAGGTCCGATCGCGTGATCGTCTTGACCAGATGCTTCGGACCCGTCGCGTCGGCGGTGATGAACGGCAGGTTGACCTCGGTCGTCGCGGTGGACGACAGCTCGATCTTCGCCTTCTCGGCCGCTTCCTTCAACCGCTGCAGAGCCAGCCGGTCCTTTGTCAGGTCGATGCCCTCGGCCTTCTTGAACTCCTCAGCCAGATATTCGACGACCTTGCTGTCGAAATCTTCACCGCCCAGGAACGTGTCGCCGTTGGTGGCCTTCACCTCGAACACGCCGTCGCCGATTTCCAGCACGGAGATGTCGAACGTGCCGCCGCCCAGATCGTAGACCGCGATCGTCTTGCCGTCGTTCTTCTCAAGGCCGTACGCCAGCGCCGCCGCCGTCGGCTCGTTGATGATGCGCAGCACTTCCAGGCCCGCGATGCGCCCTGCATCCTTGGTCGCCTGGCGCTGTGCATCGTTGAAGTATGCCGGCACGGTGATCACCGCCTGCGTCACCGTCTCGCCCAGATAGGACTCGGCGGTCTCCTTCATCTTCTGCAGCGTGAACGCGCTGATCTGCGACGGGCTATATTCTTCCGTGCCGGCCTTGACCCACGCGTCGCCGTTGCTGCCCTTCACGATGTGATACGGGACCAGCTCGGTGTCCTTCTTGGTCACCGGGTCGTCGAACCGACGCCCGATCAGGCGCTTCACGGCGAAAATCGTGTTGTCGGGGTTCGTGACCGCCTGACGCTTCGCCGGCTGGCCGATCAGCCGCTCGCCGTCCTTGGCGAATGCGACGATCGACGGCGTGGTGCGCGCGCCTTCCGAATTCTCGATGACCTTGGGCTTGCCGCCTTCCATCACGGCGACGCAGCTGTTGGTGGTACCCAGATCGATCCCGATGACTTTTGCCATAATGCTCTCTTGTGCCCCTCGAAGATGAACCGGCCGGTATCGCACCCGTCTCCGGTTGGCGATCCCGGCCGAAACCCCGGAGTTAACCGGTGTGATCCCGGATATAGGGGGGTGTCGCGGCCCTTCAAGCATGGGACGATTTGCCGCCGGACCCCTTTTCGGGGTTGCGCGTTGCCTGGCCCCGATTGCACACCGGCACGGTCATTCCCGACGAGCGTCGCACGACCGGCCGGCCGGGCGCTCCCAACCGCCAAGGAAACGCCATGCCGCCCGCCGTCTCCACCCGGGTTCTGGCCCGCCGACTCCCAATGCCGCTCGCCCGCCTCCACCGCGCGGGCCGGGCGCCGCTGGCGCTCCTGCTGCTCGCGCTCGCCGGTTGCGGCACTCCGCAGAAGATGGTGACCGTCACCGACGCCTATGTCCGGCTGCCCGCGGTGCGGGGCAACCCGGCCGCCGCCTATTTCAAGATCGAAAACGGAGTCATCCCCGATCGGCTGGTGTCGGTGACCAGCCCCGACGCGTCGCGCGCTGAAATCCACGCGTCCGGCATGCACGCCGGCATGGCGACTATGGCCCCGTTGCCCGGCGTCGATATCGCCGCCGGCGCCACTGCCACGTTCGCGCCGGGCGCCAACCACGTCATGCTGTTCGGCCTGCCCGCCACCCTTGCCCCCGGCAAACCGGTCCGCCTCCTCGTCCGCTTCCAGTCCGGCTTCACTGTCGCGACCGACGCTCCAACCATCGCCGCCGGCCAGGACGCTCCGTACGGACCCTCCTGAAGCCGCTCTCCTTCAGGGGGGTGGGGGCAACCTCTCCACAAACGCAAAGTCCGCGGTTACACCCGATAGATGCGCCGCGCCCTCACCCAGAACGAGCAGCACCTCGTCCATACCATCTTCGGCGCGACGGTCGACACCGCCCCGGTCACCATCAACCGCGCCAAATGGTTCCCCTTCCAGCCGCGCAACGTCGCCATGTCGCCCGACGGCCATATCTGGCTCCATCCGCAGGGCGATCTCTACGCCGACGACTATACGATGGCTCCGCTCGGCCTGCGCGGACTGTTCGTCCACGAAATGACGCATGTCTGGCAGCATCAGCGCGGCATCTGGCTGCCGCTCGCCCGCCATCCCTTCTGCCGCTACCATTACCGCCTGACCCCCGGCTGGTCGCTCGCGCGCTACGGGCTTGAACAACAGGCCGAGATCGTTCGGCACGCCTGGCTGCTCCGGCAAGGCCGCACCGTACCCGGCGCCCCGCCGCTCGCACAATATGAGAGCCTGCTGCCGTTTCACGGCTGATCTACGGCTTACTTGCAAATGATTATCGTTACCCCGGATAATGCGATCCATTATCAGTATCCATGAGAGTGAATCGCAACGAATAGTTTGTCTTCACAAGCAACTTTTCGTGGGCTAGAGAATTTCATCATCAAGACAATCCAAGTACGGAGAAACATCATGGTCATCACCACCGCCGGAGCCGCTGCCTGCGCCAAGTGCAAGTTCTTCGACGATGGCGACACCAGCGCCGAACTGGGCCTGTGCCGCTACAACCCGCCGATCAGCCAGCCGAGCGGCGAAGCAGCCGGCATCTGGCCGAAGGTTGAGGCTTCCGACTGGTGCGGTCATTTCGAACCCGTCGCCGCCTGAACGGTCGATCGGTCGAACATGAAGAGGGTGCGGACCACGGTCCGCGCCCTTTTTCGTATGTGCCGAACATCGCTTTCCTGCGCGGCAAACCGCCCGCCGCCAACCCAACGCGCCCGCCCCTCTCGAAACGCTGTGTTCCCCGGCGCAGGCCGGGGCCTGGGTGAAGTGGCTGGGTCGAGGCCCCGGCCTGCGCCGGGGAACTTTCGGAGCACGAGCGAAACATCACTCTATAGGAAGCGGACTTGACTCACTCCGTCCGTCCCGAGCGCGGTCAAGGGACCAGTTTAACGGAGCCGAGACTGGCGCCATCTCCCCCGGGCTGGCCTCGCGAAACGGCGCAGAACCCTGCTGCGCCTCACCAGCATCATTGCCGCACGATCCGGCCGCTCACGACGTCCCCGTACAAGCCACGACCTACTAAGCTCGGAATGACAATCATTCGCATCTTGACGGATCGCGCCAGTAAGCTAGGAATGACAATCATTCGCAATTGAGCCGTCCGGAGCGCCATGTACGCCTATCTTGACCGACCCGTCGCCGCGCTGCCGACCGCCGACCGCGTCCTGCTCGATGCAATGCGCAACTGGGCGCTCGCCGCCACGCTCGGGCGTGACCGTTCCGCCACCGCCGCCGCCCGGCTCCCCGCCGCGGCCCGCGCTGGCGCGACCGACGCGCTCCACGCCGCGATGACGCTGCTCGACGGTGCGGACGCCGCCCCGATCGCGTTCCAGCGTCCCTGCCACGCCCGCGTGGAGGAGGATGAAGCCGTCCTGCTCGGCATTGCCGCACTGGTCCCGCAAAACCCCGCCGCCGCCACCGCCGCGCTCGCCCTCCTCGTCCCACGCGCCACCGCGACCCTGGCAGTCCGCCACCTCGCGACCTTCAACCGCCGCCTGACCCCCGCGCTGCAAGGCTAGGAAGGTTTTCAGGCAGCCGATATCGCGACAACGGATCGAAATTATTCAGTCGGACAAGACTTGGAGTCCTCCGGCCCAGGCGCGTTGAAGCAGGACAAGCAGGACGTCTGCAATACGGGGACAATCGAACCGTAGGTGATGCGCATCGCCCTCTTCGAAACGCTACTACCGGTTCGAAAGTAGTTCCTGAAATTGATGTGCGTTCAGGAAATTACGGTTTCGACGGTCTTTTTCTGGCTGGCTTCGAGATCTGCAAGAGCAGCGTCCAGGGCGGCTAACGCCTCGCTTCGTTGTTTCACGAGCATGCCGCGTTGCGCGATCAGATCGATCGGCCCTGTGTCGGAAGCGACTTTGGATGGGTCGCCGCCCGCGCCTCCAACCGCGCCGATCCCCGCCTCGATCTGCTGAATCGCCGTATCGAACTGCGCGGCAATCGCGCTCCGCTTCGTCAGCATGTCGTCCCGATAGCAACCGAACAGATCGGCAGAACTCTGTGCGGTATCACCCTCGATGCGCGATGCCAGCGCATCCGCCTGCATCCCGAGTGCTTCGCCACGATCCTTGAGCTTCTCGGCTTCCAACATCGGATTGCGCAACGTAATCTCTGGGATGTCGACCTCCCAACTTACGCGCTTCATGGTTATCTCGGGAATGTCAGTCCTGAAGTCCGTCCGGTTCATCTTGAACTCAGGTATACCCATTGCGATTTCGCGCCGCCGCATTTCGATCGTCGGCAGATCCATGTAGATATCGGTCCACTTCACCTTGCACTTCAGAAATCCCTTGCAGGTGAATTCTGGTTTCTGCCCAGTCTTGGTACGCCGCATCACCGTGACCGGCTCGTCCCACGACATCTTGCGCGTGTTGACCGTCGTTTGCGGAAGGTCGAGCGCCATCCGTCGAGATTGCATCGTCACACCCGGCATGTCGAAAACGAACCGGCGCTTCTTCGTCGAAACATCAACAATGCCCGAAATCTTCACCTTGTCTGCATCGCCGCCCAAGGCCGCACCTTCCTTTTCGAGCGCAGCCTGATCGGATGCGTAACGCGCGCCTATGCTCGCAAGAGCCGCGCTGGATGTGGCACATATCTCCTGGGCTGCGTCTGTTGGCATCTGCGCCGTCGCTGGCGAAGCCAGCAAAACTGCGAAAAACCCCCGATACTTCCTCTTCATAATGCCCCCCTGTTGACGGGAGCATCCTGCAAGAATTGCGACGCTTCAAAAATACCGTTCCATGTCCGAAACGGCGACATTATCTTGAGATTTGTCCGGTCCGGATCGAATTTCACGCCGAACCGGACCGTATAGCAACCTAAAGTAGCTTACGCCGTCGCGTCCACCGTCGCGCCGTCAGGGGCCTTCGCCACGCCGACCATCGCCGGCCGCAGCAGCCGGTCGCGCAGCATATAGCCTGCCTGCATTTCCTGGATCACGGTGCCCGGCGCCTTGTCCGACGGCATCTCGATCATCGCCTGATGCTTGTTCGGATCCAGCTTCTCGCCCAGCGACTCGATCTTCACGACGCCGTGGCGCTTGAGCACCGACTCAAGTTCGCGCCCCGTCGCCTCGATTCCGACCAGCAGGCCCTTCAGCCGCTCGTCGCCGCGCATGTCGTCGGGGATCACCGACAGCGCACGGCTCATATTGTCGGCGACCGACAGCATGTCGCGCGCAAAGCTCGTCGCGGCATAGGCGGTGGCGTCGGCCTTGTCCTTTTCCAGCCGCCGGCGGACATTCTGCGTGTCGGCCTGCGCATACAGCACCTCGTTCTTCAGGCGCGCAACCTCTTCCTCCAGCGCCGCATGGCGGTCATGCTCGGCCAGCTCGGGCGCGGCGCCCGCTGTCTCGGCGCGCAGGTCGTCGTCGTTCGTACCGTCGTTCGTCATATCGGTCATGCCATCAATCTCGTCAGTGCTTGTGCGGTGAAATCCACCATGGGGACCACCCGCGCATAGTTCAACCGAGTTGGTCCGATCACCCCCACCACGCCGACCACCTGGCCGTCGCCATCATGATAGGGCGCCGCGATCACCGACGACCCGGACAGCGAGAACAGCTTGTTCTCCGATCCGATGAAGATCTTCATCCCCGCCCCCCCGCGCGCCATGTCGAGCAGCCGGGCGATCTCCTCCTTCCCCTCGATCTCGTCCAGCAACTGCCGCACCCGTTCCAGGTCGGCCGCCGCGGTCGCATCGATCAGGTTGGCCGCGCCCCGCACGATCAGCACCGGCCGCGCCGCCCCGTCCTCGGACCAGACCGCCAGCCCGCGCGCCACCAGGTCGGCCGCCGCCATGTCCAGCGCCGCACGCCCGCGCCCGATCTCCTCCTCCATCCGCCCGCGCGCATCGGACAGCGTCAGCCCCGCCAGCCGCGTCGACATGTAGTTGCCCGCTTCCGCCAGCGCGGACGGCGGCATGCCGGGCGGCAGGTCGACCACCCGGTTCTCCACCGTTCCGTCGCCGCCCACCAGCACCGCGATCGCCTGCCTCGCGTTCAGCGGCACGAACGAGAATTGCCGCAGCACCGGCTCCCGCCGCGGCACCAGCACGATCCCGGCACAGGCCGACAGGCCCGACAACGCCACCGACGTCGCGACCAGCGCCTCCTCGATCGTCCCCCCGCCGCGCGCGCGCCCTTCGATCGCCGCCTGCTCCTCGGCCGACGGCAACGCCGCCTGCATCATCCCGTCGACGAACAGCCGCAGGCCGCTTTCGGTCGGCATCCGCCCCGCGCTGGTATGCGGCGCGGCGAGCAGCCCCGCTTCCTCCAGGTCCTGCATCACGTTGCGGATCGACGCCGGCGACAGGTTGAGCGACGCCAGCTTCGATATCGTCCGCGACCCCACCGGCGCGCCGGTGCCCAGATACGCCTCCACCACCACGCGAAACACCTCGCGCGCCCGGGCGGACAGTTCGGTGATGGGTGTCCCGTTCATGGCCCCCATGTAATCACTAACTCCGGCGCGTCCAAATCCGGCCCCCGAAACCCCTTGCCCCTCTGGGGAGAAGGAGGGGCCCGCCGCCCCTTCGGCGGTGGGAGGGAGAGGGGAGCAACCTAGCCCCGAAACCCTAACCCCGCGCCCGCGCCCCCATCCACAACGCCATGCACCCCATCGCCACCATCACAGCGCCGCGCACCGCCCAGGGTCGCGCGTCCAGCATGAAGCTCGACGCCGGCCACCGCACCACGCCCAGCCCCTGCAATATCCACAGCGCGCCGATCAGCACTGCCGCCACCCCCACGATCCGCCACGCCGTCTTCATCGCATCATCTCCAAACATCCACGCGGCCGCCGGGGCTGGCGGCAATCCCGTCGCGCCGCTACATCGCGCGGATCACAGCGACAGGACAAGACGATATGCGCCCCTCCGGCCGAGCCCCTGACCAGATGCGGGCGATCACCATCGAAACCGGCTACTCCGCCCATGCCGAGGGATCCTGCCTGATCGGCTTCGGCGACACGCGCGTGCTCGTCACCGCCTCGCTGGAGGAACGGCTCCCACCCTGGCTGCGTGGCAAGGGCAAGGGCTGGGTCACCGCCGAATATGGCATGCTGCCCCGCGCCACCCACACCCGCGGCAACCGCGAGGCCGCCAAGGGCAAGCAGTCCGGCCGCACGCAGGAAATCCAGCGCCTGATCGGCCGCTCGCTGCGCACCGTGGTCGACATGGACGTGCTCGGCGAACGCCAGTTCACGCTCGATTGCGACGTGTTGCAGGCCGACGGCGGCACGCGCACCGCGGCGATCTCGGGCGCCTGGGTGGCGCTCCGCCTCGCGGTCGACAAGCTCCTCGCCGACGGAAAGCTCGCCGCCGACCCAATCAAGTCGCAGGTCGCCGCCGTCTCGGCCGGCATCCACGAAGGCACGCCGGTCCTCGACCTCGACTATATCGAAGATTCCAATGCGCATGCCGACGCCAACTTCGTCCTGATCGGCGACGGCAAGATCGCCGAGGTCCAGGCGACCGCGGAAGGCGCCACCTTCGACGAGGAGGAGCTGCTCCGCCTGCTCCGCCTCGCACGCATCGGCTGCACCGACATCTTCGCGGCACAGCGCCGGGCAACCGGGCGATGATCGCGCTTTCCGACGACGCGCCCGCGCCCGTGCCCCACCGCAAGCTCGGCCCCGGCCGGCTCGTCATCGCCAGCCACAATGCAGGCAAGGTGCGGGAGATCGGCGATCTGCTGCGCCCCTATGGCATTGAAACCGTCTCCGCGGCCGAGCTCGACCTGCCCGAACCGGAGGAGACCGGCACCACCTTCGCCGCCAATGCGGAACTGAAGGCGCGCGCCGCCGCCGACCTGTCCGGCCTCCCCGCGCTGGCCGACGACAGCGGCCTGTGCGTCGAGGCGCTGGGCGGCGATCCCGGCATCTTCTCCGCCCGCTGGGCCGGCCCGTCGAAGGACTTCGCGGTCGCGATGCAACTCGTCCACGATGCGCTTGCCGGCATCGGGCCGGATGCCGGCCGCGACGCGCACTTCGTCTGCGCGCTATCGCTCTGCTGGCCCGACGGCCACATCGAAACCTTCGAAGGCCGCGCCGACGGCATCCTCGTCTGGCCCCCGCGCGGCGAACACGGTTTCGGCTACGACGCCATGTTCCTGCCTTTGGGTGCCACCGAAACCTACGGCGAAATCGACCCGGACGCGAAGCACGCCATCAGCCACCGCGCCGCCGCCTTCAACCTCCTCACCGCTGCGGTATTTTGAAGGTCGAAGCCCCTCTTTCCCCCTCCAATTCAAGGGAGGGGCCGGGGGTGGGTGACCCCGGCGCAGACCAGGCGCAGCCCATAACCCACACCCGCACCACCCCCTCCTTTCAGGAGCAGGAGCCGCTCGCCCTCTACATCCACTGGCCGTTCTGCGTCTCCAAATGCCCCTACTGCGACTTCAACAGCCACGTCCGCGACAGCGTCGACCAGGCCGCCTGGCGCGCCGCGCTCCTCTCCGACCTCGCCCACGAAGCCGCGCTCACCCCGGGGCGCAAGCTGCAATCGATCTTCTTCGGCGGCGGCACCCCGTCGCTCATGCCCCCCGAAACCGTCGCCGCGCTCCTCGATGCCGCCGAACGCCACTGGGGCTTCGCGCCCGATATCGAGATCACGCTGGAGGCCAACCCCTCCTCGGTCGAGGCCGCGCGCTTCGCCGACATCGCCGCGGCCGGCGTCAACCGCGTCTCGCTCGGGCTTCAAGCCCTCGACGACGCAGCACTCCGCTTTCTCGAACGCGCGCATGACGTCCGCGAAGGGCTCGGCGCACTCGCCGTCGCACAGAGCGTGTTCGACCGCGTCACGTTCGACCTGATCTACGCCCGCCCCGACCAGTCTCCGCAAGCCTGGGACCGCGAACTGACCCAAGCCATCGCACTCGGCACCGGCCACCTCTCGCTCTACCAGCTGACGATCGAGGACGGCACGCGCTTCGCCACCGATGCCCTCAAAGGGAGCCTGATCGAGCTGGACCCGGACCGCGCCGCCGACCTGTTCGAGGCCACCCGCGCCCGCACCGCCGCCGCCGGCTTGCCCGCCTACGAAGTCTCCAACCACGCGAAACCCGGCCAGCAGAGCCGCCACAACCTCGCCTACTGGCGCTACCAGGACTATCTCGGCATCGGCCCCGGCGCGCACGGCCGCCGGCTGGGTGCGGCCACCGTCCGCCACAAGAAACCCGAAAACTGGCTCAAACGCGTCGCTGCCACCGGCCACGGCATCCAGGTCGAAGACCCGCTGGCCCCCCGCGAACGCGCAACCGAAGCGCTTCTCATGGGCCTCCGCCTCGACGAAGGCGTCGACCTTGCCCACCTGTCGCGCCGCACCGGCATCGCGAACCTGATCGATCCGCGCGCGGAGGCTCGCCTGACCGACCTTGCCATGCTCACCCGGGAAGGCGACCGCATCCGCGTAACCCCGGCCGGCATGCTCCTCCTGAACGCCGTCCTCGCGGACCTGGTCATCACGGACTGACGAATGACGTGTACCCCGGCGTAGGCCGGGGCCTAGACGCAACCGCTTCACCCGGGCTCCGGCCTCCGCCGGGGAACGACGATGCTGTCAACCCACGCAGAGGGCGGATGCATCACGCGACAAAACAATCGAGACACCGCCCCCACCCCCGTCATCCTGACGAAGGTCAGGATCCATTATCACTCCGCCTCCGGTTCAACCGAAACCGTAATGATAATGGATACCAGCCTTCGCTGGGATGACGGCCAAGGGAACAGCAACCCCCTATTCGAACCCCGTCCCCGCCCCCGAGACCACCACCGGCGTGCCCGCCGCCACCTGGTTCACCTCCAGCATCCGCTGTGCGATCCCGTCGCGGCCGAACCGGAACGCGCCGTCCACGCCGCCGAACCCGTCGCGGTCGATCAGCATCCGTTCCGGAAACGCCGTCCCCACGCGCCAGTTCGCCGAAATCCGCACGGTCAACAGCACGGCGTCATAGCCCAGGCTCGCCAACCGGTACGGCGCACGGCCGTATCGCGCCTGATACCGCCGCCCCAGCTGGCGGTACATCGCATCCGGCACGCTGGCATACCATGCACCGTTCAGCACGCCGCCGGTCCGCACCGCATTGTCGGTCGCCCATAATTCGGTGCCCAGGATCTTGGCGGCCGGCGACGCGGTCCGTTTCAGCAACGGCACCGCCTGCACCGCGATCCGCCCGCCATCGGCGATCAGTACCGCGTCGTACCGCTGGTCGCGCCCGAACCGGCCGACCGCCGCCTTCAGCGATGCCGGCGACCGGTCGAACGTCTGCATCGCGACGACGCTGCCGCCCGCCGCCTCCGCCGCGCGGATCAGCATCGCCGATGCGGTGCGGCCGTACGCGCCCGTCGGCACCAGCCCGGCGAACCGCGTCATCCCCTTCGACCGGGCATAGTCCACCACCCGCGCGATCGACTGCGCCGGGGAAAAGCCCATCAGGTACGTGCCGTTGCCCGCCACCGTCGCATCGTTGGAAAATGCGATCACCGGCACCTTCGCCGCCCGCGCCGCGGCCGATACCACGCGCACATCCTCGCCCAGCAACGGCCCCAGGAACAGCCGGCTGCCGTCCGCCAGCGCGCGGTCCGCCGCCGCCGCCGCCCCCGTGGCGGTATCATAGGTCGTGATCCGCACCTTCGCGGTCCCGCTGTCGATCAGCGCCAGGTTCGCGGCATTGGCGATGGCATTGCCCACCGCCGCGTTCGGCCCCGTCATCGGAACGAGCAGGGCGACGCGGTGCCGCTCGGCATCGACCGGCAGGTTGCTGCCCGGCCGCGTGACCGGGGCATCCGGCACACCGCCCGGCCGCGGCCGCGGCGGGGCGCGGTCCGGCACGCCGCGCGGCACGATCGTCTGGCACCCGGCCAGCAGCATCGCCGCCAGCACGCCCGCGCCCATCCCCGCCCGCGCGCCCATCCGTCGCAAAGGTTGCGGGCGGTGATACGCCTCTGCCATGTGCATGCTCATGAACCCGTACCCTGTCAGCCCCGGCGAAGACCGCCTCGAACCCGGTCTCTACATCGTCGCCACCCCGATCGGCAACTTGGGCGACCTGTCCCCGCGCGCCGCCTCGATCCTTGCCCGCGCCGACGCGATCGCGGTTGAGGACAGCCGCGTCACCGCCAAGCTGCTCAACCATATCGGCACGAAACGCCGCATGATCCCCTATCACGATCACAGCGCCGATCACGTCCGCACCGACCTCGTCGCGCGGTTGGCCACCGAATCGATCGCCTTGGTGTCGGACGCCGGCACGCCGCTGATCTCGGATCCGGGCTACAAGCTCGTCCGCGCCGCCCGCGCCGCCGGCCACGCCATCGTCACCATCCCCGGCCCCTGCGCCGCGATCGCCGCGCTGACGCTCGCCGGCCTGCCCACCGACCGCTTCCTGTTCGCCGGCTTCCTGCCGGTGAAGGAGAAAGCGAAAGCCGACACGATCCTCGAACTCGGCGCCGTCCGCGCGACCCTGGTCCTCTACGAAAGCGGCCCCCGCCTCCACGCGACGCTCACCGCGCTCCACACCCACCTCGGCGACCGCGACGCCGCCGTCACCCGCGAAATCAGCAAGGCCTACGAAGAGGCCGTGACGGGCACGCTCTCGGTCCTCGCCGAACGCTATGCCGAGTCAGGCCCCCGCGGCGAAATCGTCATCGTCGTCGCCCCGCCCGGTGAGGCCCCACCCCCCGAACCCGACGCCGTCGACGCCCTCCTCCGCGACGCCGTCACCCGCCTCCCCATGGCCAAAGCCGCCGCCGAAGTCGCCAAGGCGACGGGCCTGGACAAACGCGACCTCTACGCCCGCGCACTCGCGATGCGGAACGAGTGAGCGACGGAAATCTCGTCGATCGAATGCGGCCTAATGTCTGCTTCTGGTGGTTTGCAGACCGTCCGCTTGCCGCACCTTAAAACCTGATTTGCGCAGCAAAGCCGATGCTGATTAAGAACCGATAGACCGCATAGAAGCCGATCATCCCGACCGCGAGCGCAACTGCGCAACCCCACTTGCCGATCGGCGTGCCAAAGCGGTCGCCGTAAGGGTCGTGCTCCGCCCAGAACTCCTCGTCACCGCCCTCTTCGTCAACGGCGCGGATGCCCCCTTCCACCTTCCGAGCGATGACAATTGTGCCGGACCGGAACGCCCATTCCTCATCAGGCGGAGCGTCACTCAGAACACGATAGCGATCACCTCCAAGCCATTCGGCTTTGACGGGGCGACACACGTCCGTGCCCTCATTGAGCAATGAGACAAGGATTTCCACCAAGCGGGTCATGCGCCACCGTCTCACAGGCATTGAACGTCCGCAATTGGGCGAAAGCGGACGACATCCACAACGCGGGCTTGCCCTCGTCGCCACCATCCCGCACGCCCCGATCATGCAACGCCCGCGCCCCGTACGAAGCACAGACTCGCGCCGCGCAGCCGACGCGGCGGGGCGTCGCGCGGAACGGTTGGCGGCGTGGTGGTTGCGGCTCAAGGGCTGGCGCATCCTCGACAAGCGCGTCCGCACCCCGCGGGGCGAGGTCGACATCGTCGCGCGCCGCGGATCGCTGGTCGCGTTCGTCGAAGTCAAAGGCCGGGCCACCGCGCTGGAACTCGACCACGCGATCGATGCCCACCGCCTCGCCCGCGTGGCCGCCGCCGCCGAAATCCTGATCCCGCGCTACGCCGGCCCGGGCGACGACATCCGCATCGACGTCATCCTCATCGCGCGTGGAACCCCCGTCCGCCATATCGAGAATGCCTGGACAGGCTGAGACCATCAGCAACCCGTTCAGTTCGAGCCTGTCGAGAACTCCTGCAAGTTCTCGACAGGCTCGAACCAAACGGAAGGGGGTTTCCCCCCATACACCACGGGATGACAGCCGCCCCGCCCCCCTCTAGACAGCGCCAGCACCCATGCCGGAGACCGATCCCATGAGCCTGAAAGTCGCGGTCCAGATGGATCCGCTCGAAACGATCAAGATCGCGGGCGATTCGACCTTCGCGCTCATGATGGCCGCGCAATCCCGCGGCCACACGCTCTACGAATATGGCCCCGGCGACCTCAGCTACGACCGCGGCCAGGTCCGCGCGCTCGCCCGCCCGGTCACGGTCCGCGCCGAACAGGGCGACCATTTCACCGCCGGCGAGCAGGAAGTGATCGACCTCGGCGACGACATCGACGTCGTGCTGATGCGCCAGGACCCGCCGTTCGACCTCGCCTACATCACCGCGACCCACCTGCTTGAACGGATTGCCCACCGCACGCTGGTGGTGAACGACCCCGCCGCGGTCCGCAACGCGCCCGAAAAGCTGTTCGTGCTCGACTACGCGCAGTTCATGCCGGCAACGCTTATCACGCGGAAGCTGGACGAGGTCCGCGCCTTCCAGGCCGAACATGGCGAAATCGTCGTCAAGCCGCTCTACGGCAATGCCGGTTCCGCGGTGTTCCACGTCGGCCGCGCGGACAAGAACCTTGCCGCGCTGATCGAACTGTTCGGCGAGGTCTGGCGCGAACCCTTCATGGTCCAGGCGTTCCTCCCCGACGTGTCCGAAGGCGACAAGCGCATCGTGCTGGTGGACGGCGTCCCCACCGGCGCGATCAACCGCCTGCCCAAATCGGGCGAGATCCGCTCCAACCTCGCCGCCGGCGGCGCCGCGCACGCGACCGAGCTTACGCCGAAGGAACGCGAGATCTGCGACGTCCTCGGCCCCGAACTGGCCGCCCGCGGGCTGATCTTCGTCGGGATCGACGTGATCGCCGGCCATCTGACGGAAATCAACGTGACCAGCCCCACCGGCATCGTCGCGATCGACAGGTTCAACGGCACCGATACGCCCGGCCTGATCTGGGACGCCATCGAGAAGAGGATCGCCGCGCGTGGCTGATTGGGTCCGCCAGCTGATCGAGGCGGGCGGCTATGCCGGCGTCGCGTTTCTCATGTTCCTCGAAACCGTGTTCCCGCCGATCCCGTCCGAAATCATCATGTCGCTGGCCGGGCTGCAGGCCCAGCGCGGCACCATGACGCTGTGGGGCGCCATCGTCTGCGGCACGGCCGGGGCGATGGCCGGCAACATCGTCTGGTACTATGTCGCGCGCTGGCTGGGCATCGACCGGTTCAAGCCGCTGGTCGACCGGTTCGGCCGCTTCCTGACGCTCGACTGGCGCGAGGTGGAGCGCGCGGATCATTTCTTCGACAACTGGGACCGCTGGTTCGTCTGCATCGGCCGCATGGTGCCTACCATCCGCTCGCTCGTGTCGATCCCGGCCGGCCTGTTCGGCATGCCGTTCCTGCCCTTCCTCGTCTGGTCCACCATCGGCACCGCCGGCTGGACCAGCGCACTCGCCATCGCCGGCTATGTGCTCGGTCAGAACTATACCGACGTCGACCGCTACCTCGGCCCCGTCTCCACCGGCGTCATCGGCATCCTGCTGCTGTGGTACGTCTTCCGCGTCATCACCTGGAAACCGCGGGGCAGATAAGGGAGCCGCCCGTCATCCCGGCGAAAGCCGGGATCTCCCTCCGGCAAAGCACCAACCCCAAGCCAGAAAGAGATCCCGGCCGACGCCGGGATGACGATCGAGGAAGAGACCAGCCCCCTTCCCCGTCATCCTGACGGACGTCAGGATCCATTATCACTCGGGTCGGGCCAGCCACGAGCGGTCCGACAAGCAAGCCCAATTCCCATGGGGTTACGCCCCCAACCCTCAAGCCCGCGGATGCGCGTTCCGGTACACGTCGAGCAGATGCGCCGCGTCCACGGCGGTATAGACCTGCGTCGACGACAGGCTCGCATGCCCGAGCAATTCCTGCAGCGAGCGCAAGTCCGCCCCCCGCCCCAGCAGATGCGTCGCGAAGCTGTGCCGCAACGCATGCGGCGTCGTCCGTTCCGACAATCCCAGCCGCCCGCGCGCACCGCGGACCGCGCGCCGCACGATATCGGCCGACAGCGGCCCGCCCTTTGCGCCGCGGAACAACGGTTCGTCGCGCGCCAGCGGCCAGGGGCAGGCCGCCACATACGCCATGATCGCATCGCGCACCGGTGCCAGCACCGGCACCAGCCTTGTCTTTGCACGCTTGCCGGTCACCAGCATCGCCTCGCCGATCGGCAGGATCGCAGGCGTCAGCGCCAGCGCCTCCCCCACGCGCAGTCCCGATCCATACAGCAGCAGCAGCACCGCCGCATCGCGCAGCCCCACCCATTCCGCATCGGCGACGCCGACATCCTCGACCATCGCGTCGATATCGGCAGGCGACACCGGCCGCGGCACGCCGCGCTTTACCCGCGCGCCCTGCATCCGCGGCACGTCTACGCCGGCAAAGCCCAGAAACCCGCGCACTGCCGACAATTCGCGCGCCGCGCCGGCATTGCCAAGCCCGTCGGCCCGCCGCTGCGCCAGAAACGCGCGCAGATCGCCCGACGACAGCCCGCCCAGCGCGGCCGCATCCACCGCACCGCCCAGATGCCGGCCCAGGAACGAGATCAGCCGGTGCGCCCCCGCCACATAGGCGCGCGCCGTATGTTCCGACATCCGCCGGCCCGCCACCAGATGCCCCCCCCAATCCGCGGCCAGCAGCCGCGCCGGATGCTCCTCCAGATACGCGACCAGTCCAGCGCTTTCCGTCGTTGGCGGCGACAGCACCTCGCCAGGCGCAACCGCCCCGCCCTCCCCCCTAGGGAGAGGGGCGTCATCGGACGCAACCTTGGGAGAATTCACCCGAGCCACTGCCTTCCCTCAATCCTGCCGGTCATTGCTCGAACCGCAATCGATAAGCCAGCATGAGCCGACCGAAGATTACAAGCCGCGCCTTCGCGAGCCCATCGACCACCGTCAGCAACGCCGCATCCGCCGGCAGCACCGCCGGCTCCGGCCACTGCGCGATCGCCCCCGCAAGACCGGCCAGCGGCATCGCCGCCGCAAGCCCCAACTGCACCGCCCAGTGCAGCATCAACCCACGCCCTGGCCACGATGGCGGCAGGACAAGAGCTACCAGAACCGAATAATGCCGCGCGACCCCGTTCGTCGCATCTTCGTCGCAAGCCTCACCGACGGCTCGAGTCGACATCAGCCCCCACCGGGGTGAGTGCGCGTGTATTGCCCGACACAATCAAGCCCCATCCCTTTCAAGGGTGGGGTACAAAGCAGGATCACAACCGCGCGACACCCAGCAAAGCGATCAACACCGGATCCCGCGTCGCACGCGGATCCGCCCGGATCGCCGCTTCCTCGCGCCCGATCGCGCGGAAGATGCCGTCTGACGCCTGCCCTGCTACCGTCTGGCCAAGCTCGGCATAGTCGATGCCGGTCTTCTCCGCGATCGCGGCACTCACCGTGCGGATCAGGTCCGATCGCAGGCCGCGCGACACCTCGGGCAGCATCGCGTCCAGCACCGCGCCGCCCGCCTCCTGCTGCAACAGCGTCGTCGCCGCGGTCGGCCCGCCGCGAAGCACTGCCACCGCGTCGCGCAGGCTCATCCGCCGCACCCGGTCCAGTACCACCGGCGTCGCGCGCGCCGCCGCATCCTGCGCCACCTGGTTCAGGACGATCGCCATCTGGTTCCGCACCAGGCTGCTGTTCAGCAACGACGCCAGCACGCCGCCATTCCCGGCCAGCGCCTGCGGCACCGCGATCCGCGCGACCTGGCTGTCGTAGAACCCGTTCGGCGCCATCAGCCGATCGAACGCCCGCTCGGTCGACAGCGTCAGCAGGCGCCGCACGCCCTCCTCGACCGTGCTCGCCCCCGGCCCGGTCGCACAGCCGATCAACCCCACCAGCGGCACCATCGCCGCCATGCCCAGCAACGCGCGCCTGTTCATCGCTTCCATCACCCACTCCTTCAAACTCGACGCACCCGTCCGCCATCCCTACTTGATGCAGCATGAACCCCCGTGCGCGCGTCCTGCTCCTCAATGCCGCAATCGGCCCGCTCGATTACCGGGTCGATCCCGACAACCCGGTCGAACCCGGCTCGATCGTGCTCGCGCCGCTTGGGCCGCGCCAGCTGACCGGTGTGGTTTGGGAACCCGATCACATGCCGTCCGACATGGACGTCGGCGACAACCGCCTCCGCCCGCTCGCCGCGGTGTACGACCTGCCGCCGCTCAAGGCCTCGCTCCGCCGGCTGATCGAATGGACCGCGGCCTATTACATGGCCTCGCCCGCCGCCGTCCTGCGCATGACGCTCGCCTCGGCCAGCGCGCTCGACGGCAGTCCGGTGATCGTCGAGTACCGCGCCACCGGCCATGTGCCCGACCGCATGACGCCGCAGCGCACCCAGGCGCTCGAAAGGATCGGGACGCGACAAGGCCTGATCCGCGAACTCGCCGCGCGCGCCGACGTCACCGACGCCGTCGTCCGTGGCCTCGTCAAGGCCGGCGCGCTGGAAGCCGTCACCGTCCAGGCCGACGATCCCTACCCGGTCCCCGACCCCGCCCACGGCCCGCCCACGCTCTCGGACGACCAGCGCGCCGCCGCCACCCAGCTTTCGGAGGCGGTCACCGCCCACATGGCGCAACCCTTCCTGCTCGACGGCGTCACCGGTTCCGGCAAGACGGAGGTCTATTTCGAGGCCGTCGCGCGCGCCATCGCGGAAGGGCGCCAGACGCTCGTCCTGCTCCCCGAAATCGCGCTGACCGAACCCTTCCTGAAACGGTTCGAGGCGCGGTTCGGCTGCCTCCCCGTCGCCTGGCATTCCGACCTGCGCCAGTCGCAACGCCGCCGCGCCTGGCGCGCGATAGCCAGCGGCGAGGCGCGCGTCGTGGTCGGCGCGCGCTCCGCGCTGTTCCTGCCCTACCCGAACCTTGGCCTGATCGTCGTGGACGAGGCGCACGAGACCAGCTTCAAGCAGGAAGAAGGCGTGATGTACCACGCCCGCGACGTCGCCGTGATGCGCGGCCGGTTCGAGGATTTCCCCGTCATCCTCGCGTCCGCCACCCCCGCGATCGAGACGCGGCAACAGGTCGCACTCGGCCACTACGCCGAACTCAAACTTCCCGGCCGCTACGGCGCGGCACAGATGCCGACGATCGCCGCGCTTGACCTCACCGCCGATCCGCCCGCCCGCGGCCGCTGGCTCGCCCCCGTGCTGGTCGCCGCGATGGAGGAGACGCTCGCGAAGAAGGAGCAGGTCCTGCTCTTCCTCAACCGCCGCGGTTACGCCCCGCTCACGCTGTGCCGCACCTGCGGCCACCGGTTCCAGTGTCCCAACTGCACCGCCTGGATGGTCGAACACCGGCTCTCCGCGCGGCTGGCGTGCCATCACTGCGGCCACACCATGCCGCCACCCGCCGCCTGCCCCGAATGCAAGGCGGAGGACAGCCTCGTCGCCTGCGGCCCCGGCGTCGAACGCATCGCGGACGAGGTCGCGGTCCTGTTCCCCACCGCACGCACCGCGGTCGTCACGTCGGACACCATCTGGTCCCCCGCCCGCGCCGCGGAATTCGTCAACCGGATGGAGGCGGGCGACATCGACATCGTCGTCGGCACGCAGCTCGTCACCAAGGGCTATCACTTCCCCAACCTCACGCTCGTCGGCGTGATCGACGCGGATCTCGGCCTGCAAGGCGGCGACCTGCGCGCCGCAGAACGTAGTTTCCAGCAGATCGCGCAGGTGTCGGGCCGCGCCGGCCGCGGGACCAAGCCCGGCCGCGTCTTCGTCCAGACCCACGAACCGCAGGCCCCCGTCATCCAGGCGCTCGTCTCGGGCGATGCCGACAGCTTCTACGCCGCCGAAACCGACAGCCGCCGCGCGGCGGGCGCCCCCCCCTTCGGCCGCTTCGCCGGGATCGTCGTGTCGTCCGAACTCCAGTCCGCCGCGCTCGACACCGCCCGCCTCATCGGCCGCACCGCCCCCCGCGTCCCCGGCATGGAAGTCTACGGCCCCGCCCCCGCCCCCTTGTCCATGCTCCGCGGCCGCCACCGCCACCGCCTCCTCGTCCACGCCGCCCGCACCTTCGACATGCAGGACGCGATCCGCAAATGGCTGGGCGCACTGGAATGGCCGAAGACGGTCCGCGTCAACGTGGATGTCGATCCCTACAGCTTCCTTTAACCTAACCCCCCCCACCCAACCCTCCCCCCGGTGGGGGGAGGGAGCAGAAGCAAAAAAGCCCCCTCCCCTTCAAGGGAGGGGGGCAAGAACACTCACCCAATAAGACAAAAAGTCCCCTCGCATCCGCCCGCACTCCCCCTACAACCCAACGATGACCACCCTCATCCCAGTCCTCGGCGACCAGCTCTCCGGCACCCTCGCCTCGCTCCGCGACCAGGACCGCGCCACCAGCGTGATCCTGCTGGTCGAAGTCAGAGCCGAGACCCAGTACGTCAAACATCACAAGAAGAAGATCGCGCTCATCTTCTCCGCAATGCGCCACTTCGCCGCCGCGCTCGAAAAGTCCGGCTGGACCGTCGACTATGTCCGCCTCACCGACCCCGCCAACACGCACAGCTTCACCGGCGAAGTCACCCGCGCCGCGGCGCGCCACGCCGCCACCGCAATCCGCACGGTCGAAGGCGCGGAGTATCGCGTGCGCCAGATGCAGGACGACTGGTCGAAGGCCACCGGCCTCCCCGTCGACATCCTCCACGACGATCGCTTCATCTGCTCGATCCCCGAATTCATGACCTGGGCGCAGGGCCGCAAGGAACACCGGATGGAGTTCTTCTACCGCGACATGCGGCGCAAGACCGGGCTCCTCATGGACCCGAACGGCAAGCCGACCGGCGGCGACTGGAACTACGACAAGGAGAACCGTCAGACCCCGCCGCGCGGACTCAACTACCCCGCCCCGCTCCGCTTCGAACCGGACGAGATCACGCAGGACGTCCTCACCCTCGTCGCCGAAGAGTTCGCGGACCATTTCGGCGACCTCACACCCTTCGCGCTCCCCGTCACCCGCGCTCACGCCAAACAGGCGCTCAAGCATTTCATCGACACCGCGCTCCCCGATTTCGGGCGCTACCAGGACGCGATGATCGCGGGGCAGGACTATCTCTACCACAGCGTGCTGTCGCTCTGCCTCAACACCGGCCTGCTCGAACCGCTGGAGGTCTGCGAGGCCGCCGCCGCTGCCTACGACGCCGGTCTCGCCCCGCTGCCGGCGACCGAGGGCTTCATCCGCCAGATCGCCGGCTGGCGCGAATATATGCGCGGCATGTACTGGTGGGACATGCCCGAGTTCGCGACGCGCAACGCGCTGAACGCACACCGCCCGCTCCCGGACTTCTACTGGACCGGCGACACCGACATGCGGTGCCTGGCGCAAAGCGTCGACCAGACGAAGCGCGAGGCCTACGCCCACCATATCCAGCGCCTCATGGTGCTCGGCAACTTCGCGATGCTTGCCGGCGTCGAGCCGGGCGAGATCAGCGACTGGTTCCTCGTCGTCTATTTCGACGCCTATGAATGGGTCGAAATGCCCAACGTCATCGGGATGAGCCAGTTCGCCGACGGCGGCATGATCGCGTCGAAACCCTATGCCGGCGGCGGTGCCTATATCGACCGCATGTCCGATTATTGCGGCCGCTGCCGCTACGACGTGAAGCAGAAGACCGGCCCCGACGCCTGCCCGTTCAACGCGCTCTACTGGGATTTCCTCGCCCGCCACGAAGACACGCTCAAAACCAACATGCGCCTCCGCACCGTCTACGCCAGTTGGAACCGCATGACCGACGACCGCCGCGCCGAATACCGCACCAGCGCCGCCACCTTCCTCGAAACACTCATACCCGCAAAGCCCGGCTACGCGAAGGACTGACGTCCTAGATCGTCATCCCGACAAAAGCCGCGGTCCCCGTTCGGTAAAGCACGGTTAGGTCACACTGGGGCCCAACGCACCCGTGACACCGTAAAATCCCGCTTCCGCCGTCACTTCGATCGGTCATAACAGTCCGACAAGAAAGGTCGGGGGGACGCGCGACATGACGGGACGATATTGGCGCACGGGGATCGTCGCGGCGCTGACCATTCTCGCGACGCCCGTGGCCGCCGCACAATGGTTCGAAGCGCGCAGCGATCATTTCGTCATCTACGCCCCCGGCAGTGCGGACACGGCACGCGACTACGCCACCCGCCTCGAACGATTCGACAAGGGGCTGCGCGTCATCCGCAAGAGGCCCGACCGTCCGTCGGATCGGTCGAACCCGCTCTTCATCTACGTGCTCGACAACCCCGCCGCGGTCGAACGGCTGTGCGGCGCGAACGGCAAGCGCAAGCCTGCCACGTGCCGCAATGTCGCCGGCTTCTACCAGCCGCGCGCCAGTGGTTCGGTCGCGTTCACGCCCCGCCGTTCGGGCGACGGCGGCAAGTTCGACCTGGACGCGCAGACCGTGCTGTTCCACGAATATGCCCACCATTTCATGTTCGCCAACTACACCGCCGCCTACCCGTCCTGGTTCACCGAGGGGTTCGCCGAATTCAACGGCACCGCGCGGTTCGAACGCGATGGCGGGCTCGGCTTCGGCATTCCGGCGCTCTACCGCGGCTATTCGCTGTTGCGCGGCCAGCCGATGCCGGTGGCCGAACTGCTCACCGTCGACAATCGGAAACTCAAACCCGAACAGCGCAGCGTCCTCTACGGACGCGGCTGGTTGCTCACCCATTATCTGACGTTCGACAAGGAACGCGACGGACAGCTCGGCCGGTATCTGACGGCGCTCAACGACGGCCGGTCCAGCCTCGACGCCGCGACCGCCGCGTTCGGCGACCTGAAGCAGCTCGATCGCGACCTCGACCGGTATCTCATGGCGTCCCGCATGAAATATCTCGTGATCGGTAAGGACCGGCTGCCGATCGGCGACATCGCGGTCCGGCCGCTCACCCCCGGCGAAACCGCGATGCTGCCCGTCCGGATGCGTTCCGAACGCGGTGTCGATGCGGTCGCGGGGCGGGACGTCGCGGCGCAGGCGCGCCTGCTCGCCGCCCCCTACCCGAACGACGTAATGGTCCAGACCTGGCTTGCCGAGGCGGAATATGACGCGCGGCGCGACGATCTCGCCGAAGCGGCGGCGGACCGCGCGCTCGCCGCCGATCCCAAGGCGCGCGATGCCATGCTGTACAAGGGCCGGGCGCATGTCCGCCGCGCCGTCCTGGCGCACGCCACCGACCCCGCCGTCTGGAAGGAAGCGCGCAGCTGGTTCATCAAGGCCAACCGGCTCGATCCCGAAGCGGCCGAACCGTTGATGCTGTTCTACGACAGTTTCCGCGCCGCCCGGGTCCGGCCCAGCGACAATGCGGTGCTGGGGCTGGAAAAGGCGTTCGTGCTCGCGCCGCAGGACGGTGGCCTGCGCTTTCGCCTGGCCCGCGAATATCTTCGCGACAATAAACGTGCGGAAGCGAAACTCGTCCTGGCTCCGCTCGCCTATGATCCGCACAGTGGGCCGGATAACCCGGCTGCAAGGCTCATCGCCCGCATCGACACCGCCGATGCCGCCACCCTCCGCGCCGCCGCCGACGAAGGATCGCCGGACGATCAGGACGATTCGAACTGAATGAAGGGCCGCGGTCATCACGCTGGTCCCCGCCCGCCCAGCCCCAAACCGTTATCCCGGCGAAAGTCGGGAACTTCCTTCGGTAAAGCGCCCACCTCACAGCCCGAGCAAGATCCCGGTCTGCGCCGTGATGACGGCCGAACTTCGCCAACCCGAACCCAGCCCGCCACCAACCTTGCATCCGCGGGGGTCCGATGCTAACCGCCCACCACCATGCAGAGGGACGCGAACGCGCCCCCTTTTTTCGCATGGCATGAACAGCATGATGGGGCGGGGACACGCGTGGAGACTTCCGGCGGCATTCAGGCAAGTCTTGGCGGGCGCTACGCGATGGCGCTGTTCGAACTTGCGCGCGATGAGCGGCAGATCGATGTCGTGTCGGCGTCGCTGTCGACGCTGAACCAGGCGGTGGCCGGGTCCGACGACTTCCGCCGGCTCGTCACCAGCCCGCTCGTGGGTCGGGTCGATGCCGCGCGCGCCGTTGCGGCGGTCGCCCCACAGCTGGGTCTCGATCCGCTGACCACGAAGTTCCTCGGCGTGCTCGCCACAAACCGCCGCTTGCGCGATCTGCCCGCCATCATGCGGTCGTTCCGCATGCTGGCTGCCGCGCATCGCGGCGAAACCACGGCGGAGGTCGTCTCGGCCCATCCGCTCGACGCGGACCAGCTCGATGCGCTCAAGGCGAAGCTGAAGGCGCAGACCGGCAAGGACGTCTCGATCGAGGCAACCGTCGACCAGTCCATTCTCGGCGGCCTCATCGTCAAGCTCGGCTCGCGCCAGGTCGATGGGTCGATCCGCACCAAATTGAACATGCTCGCGCACGCGATGAAAGGCTGAACATGGATATCCGCGCCGCAGAAATCTCGAAGGTCATCCGGGACCAGATCGCCAGCTTCGGCACCGAGGCTCAGGTGTCCGAAGTCGGCACCGTCCTGTCGGTGGGTGACGGCATCGCCCGCATCCACGGCCTCGACAATGTCCAGGCCGGCGAGATGATCGAATTCTCGAACGGCGTGCAGGGCATGGCGCTGAACCTCGAGGCCGACAATGTCGGCGCCGTGATCTTCGGCTCCGACGCCGAGATCGGTGAGGGCGACATCGTCCGCCGCACCGGCACCATCGTCGACGTCCCCGTCGGCAAGGGCCTGCTCGGCCGCGTGGTCGACGGCCTCGGCAACCCGATCGACGGCAAGGGGCCTATCGTCGCCGAAAAGCGGATGCGCGTCGAGGTGAAGGCGCCCGGCATCATCCCGCGCAAGTCGGTGCATGAGCCCGTCCAGACCGGCCTCAAGGCGCTCGACGCGCTCGTGCCGGTCGGCCGCGGTCAGCGCGAACTGATCATCGGCGATCGCCAGACCGGCAAGACCGCCGTCGCGATCGACACGTTCATCAACCAGAAGCAGGGCCATCAGGGCGACGACGAGAGCAAGAAGCTCTACTGCATCTACGTCGCCGTCGGCCAGAAGCGCTCCACCGTGGCGCAGATCGTCCGCGCTTTGGAGGAGAACGGCGCGATGGAATATTCCATCGTCGTCGCCGCCACCGCGTCGGAACCAGCTCCGTTGCAGTTTCTGGCACCCTATACCGGCTGCGCGATGGGCGAATATTTCCGCGACAACGGCATGCACGCCGTCATCGTCTATGACGATCTGTCGAAGCAGGCCGTCGCCTACCGCCAGATGTCGCTGCTGCTGCGCCGTCCGCCGGGCCGCGAAGCCTATCCGGGCGACGTGTTCTACCTGCACAGCCGTCTGCTCGAGCGTGCGGCCAAGATGAACGACGACAATGGCAACGGTTCGCTGACGGCACTGCCGATCATCGAAACGCAGGCCGGCGACGTGTCCGCCTACATCCCGACCAACGTGATCTCGATCACCGACGGCCAGATCTTCCTCGAAACCGAACTGTTCTACCAGGGCGTCCGCCCGGCGATCAACGTCGGTCTCTCGGTCAGCCGCGTCGGTTCCGCCGCGCAGACCAAGGCGATGAAGAAGGTCGCCGGCTCGATCAAGCTGGAACTGGCGCAGTACCGCGAAATGGCGGCCTTCGCGCAGTTCGGTTCCGATCTCGACGCCTCGACGCAGCGCCTGCTCAACCGCGGCGCGCGGCTCACGGAACTGCTCAAGCAGGGCCAGTATCAGCCGCTGCCGTTTGAGGAACAGGTCGTGTCGATCTTCGCCGGGGTTAACGGTTTCCTCGACACCGTCCCTGTCGCCGACGTGACGCGTTACGAGGCCGCGCTGCTGACCCACATCCGCTCGCACGACACCGCGATCCTGACCACGATCCGCGACAGCAAGGATCTCTCTAAGGAGACGACCGAAGCGCTCAAGGAAGCTATCGGCCACTTCGCCAAGACGTTCGCCTGACATAGACTAGGCCCTCTCCCCTCCGGGGAGAGGGTTGGAAGAGGGGCGTCACTGGACGCCGCCTCGAAATCGCAAGAAAGACCCAAGGGCAATGGCCAGCCTCAAGAGCCTCAAGGTCCGCATCACCTCGGTGAAGTCGACCCAGAAGATCACCAAGGCCATGAAGATGGTGGCCGCGGCAAAGCTGCGCCGGGCGCAGATGGCGGCCGAGGCCGGCCGTCCCTACGCCGAACGGCTGACCGCGGTCATGTCCAGCCTCGCCGGCAAGGTGCAGGTCGGGCCGAACAGCCCGAAACTGCTCGCGGGCACCGGTTCGGACCAGCGTTACATGATCGTCGTCGCCACGTCCGAACGCGGTCTTGCAGGCGCGTTCAACAGCAACATCGTCCGCGCCGCACGCAAGAAGGCCGACGCGCTGATCGCCGAGGGCAAGGACGTGAAGTTCTACCTGATCGGCAAGAAGGGCCGCGCGGTCCTCAACCGCCTGTTCCCCGGCCGGATCGTCCATCAGGTCGATCAGACGCATATCAAGAACGTCGCGTTCACCGACGCGCTCGAGGTCGCCCGCGACCTGACCGCCCGGTTCGAAGGTGGCGAGTATGACGTCGCGCTGCTGTTCTACGCCCGTTTCCAGTCCGCGCTGGTCCAGGTGCCGACCGAACAGCAGATCATCCCTGTCTCCATCCCGCAGGTCGAGGGCACCGTCGCGCCGGTCGCCGCCGCCACCGAGTATGAGCCCGACGAGGAAACGATCCTGGCCGAGCTGCTGCCGCGTAACGTTGCGATCCAGTTGTTCCGCGCGATGCTGGAAAATGCGGCGTCCGAACAGGGCAGCCGCATGAACGCGATGGACAACGCCACCCGCAACGCGGGCGACATGATCAACCGCCTCACCATCCAGTATAACCGCAGCCGCCAGGCCGCGATCACCACCGAACTCATCGAAATCATCGCAGGCGCGGAAGCGCTCTAAACACTATACATCTGCCGTATCGCACCCCCGCCCCG
This sequence comes from Sphingomonas montana, assembly GCF_001956315.1. GTDB lineage: Bacteria > Pseudomonadota > Alphaproteobacteria > Sphingomonadales > Sphingomonadaceae > Sphingomonas_R > Sphingomonas_R montana. The sequence continues at coordinate 67,986 of NZ_KV887142.1, forward strand.
GTGGGGGACCGCCGCGACGGTAGACTTTTGGAAGGCAAGGGACGAACCCGATGGCAACCGCACCAGCACTCACCACGCCCACACTGGCGACGAACAATGTCGGCCGCGTGTCGCAGATCATCGGCGCCGTCGTCGACGTGACGTTCGAGGACAAGCTGCCCGCGATCCTCTCCGCGCTGGAGACGACGAACCAGGGCAACCGCCTCGTGCTCGAAGTCGCGCAGCATCTTGGCGAGAACACCGTCCGCACCATCGCGATGGACTCGACCGAGGGCCTGACCCGTGGTCAGCCCGTGACCGACACCGGCACGCAGATCCTCGTTCCCGTCGGCCCCGCCACGCTCGGCCGCATCCTGAACGTCGTCGGCGATCCGATCGACGAGCGCGGCCCGGTCAATGCCGCGACGCGCATGCCGATCCATGCCAAGGCCCCGGAATTCATCGATCAGTCGACCGAGTCCGCGATCCTCGTCACCGGCATCAAGGTCATCGATCTGCTCGCACCCTATGCAAAGGGCGGCAAGATCGGCCTGTTCGGCGGCGCCGGCGTCGGCAAGACCGTGCTGATCCAGGAACTGATCAACAACATCGCCAAGGGCCATGGCGGCACTTCGGTGTTCGCGGGCGTGGGCGAGCGCACCCGCGAGGGCAACGATCTCTACCACGAATTCCTCGACGCCGGCGTCATCGCCAAGGACGCCGACGGCAATCCGCAGTCGGAAGGCTCCAAGGTCGCACTCGTGTTCGGCCAGATGAACGAGCCGCCGGGCGCCCGCGCTCGCGTCGCACTATCGGGCCTCACCAACGCGGAATATTTCCGCGACGTCGAGGGCCAGGACGTGCTGTTCTTCGTCGACAACATCTTCCGCTTCACGCAAGCCGGGTCCGAAGTTTCCGCGCTGCTCGGCCGCATCCCGTCGGCCGTGGGCTACCAGCCGACGCTGTCGACCGACATGGGTCAGCTGCAGGAACGCATCACTTCGACCAACAAGGGGTCGATCACCTCGGTCCAGGCGATCTACGTGCCTGCCGACGATCTTACCGATCCCGCGCCCGCCACGTCGTTCGCGCATCTCGATGCCACGACCAACCTCAACCGCGCGATCTCCGAACTCGGCATCTACCCCGCGGTTGATCCGCTCGACTCCACGTCGCGCATGCTGTCGCCCCGCATCGTCGGTCAGGAGCATTACGACACAGCCCGCGCGGTCCAGTCGCTGCTCCAGCGTTACAAGTCGCTCCAGGACATCATCGCCATCCTCGGCATGGACGAGCTGTCCGAAGAGGATAAGCTGACCGTCCAGCGCGCCCGCAAGATCCAGCGCTTCCTGTCCCAGCCGTTCCACGTCGCAGAAGTCTTCACCGGCATCAGCGGCAAATTCGTCCAGGTCGAAGACACGGTCCGCAGCTTCAAGGCGATCGTCGCCGGCGAATATGACCACCTGCCCGAAGCGGCCTTCTACATGGTCGGCGGCATCGAAGAAGCCGTCGCCAAGGCCGAAAAGATGGCTCAGGAAGCGTAAGCTGCCATGGTGCTCGAGCTGACCAAGGCGATGTTCCGCCGCCTTGTCATGCTCGAGCTTCTCATCACGGTTGTCGCCGTTCCGCTGCTCGTATGGCAGCAACTCCAGCCCGAATGGATCAAGTTCGACGCCGAATTTGAAGCCCTGATCGTCGGGATGGGCGGGCGAACTGCGATGTCCGACTCCGAGTTGGTCCTTTCCGCGCCTATTCTGGTCTCATTGGTGGTCGCCCTGATCGGGCTACTCAGTTTCAAGCCGTGGGCGAGGACTTTGTATCTGGCCAGCTGGGGGGCCGCCCTGCTGCTATCGCTATTCTGGTTTGGACCTGCGAATTACGCAACCGCGGCGGAAGACCTGATTGAGACGCTCGATGACGTCATCGGGGGTGCGATCCTGACCTTGGCTTATGGTCGCTCCCTTGGTGCCGATTGGTTCGCCGGCACGTCAAGCAACCCGTCTTAGGAAAACCCGATGCCCAACCTCCACTTCGAGCTCGTCACCCCGGAAAAGCTGCTCCGTTCGGAGGACGTCCACATGGTCGTCGTACCCGGCGTCGAAGGCCACTTCGCGGTCCTTGAAGGACACGCCCCCTTCATGACCGTCATCCGCCCCGGCGAGATCGCGATCTACAGCTCGGCCACCACGATCACCGGCCGAATCGCGATCGAGGGCGGTTTCGCCGAAGTGAACGAGAAAGGCCTCACCATCCTCGCCGAGGCCGCCACCGAAGTCGCATAACGGCGGCTGACCTTCCACCCCCCCCTCCCGCCGTTGCGCGACGGGGCCGGGGTGAAGGGCCTTCCTGCCTTCCAACCCCAAAAGCTCAAACCCGCCGGCCCATCACCAGGTCGTCATACACCTGCGCGCCGACGCTGAACGTCCGCCGGCCGATCGCCGCGAACCCCATCCGCGTATAGAAAGTGATCGCGCGGTCGTTGCCGCCGTGCACCCCCACTGTCACCCGCGCAGCACCCATCGCCGCCGCGTCGTCCAGCACGCCGGCCATCAGCGCCGCCCCCGCCCCGCGTCGCTGCGCGATGCCCATGAGGTAGATCCGCCGCAACTCGCGGTCGCCATCGCGCACGCAGTCCGCCGGCAGGTCGGGCGTGGTCAACACCGCATAGCCCACCAGCGCGCCCAGCGGCGCGGTCGCCACCCGGATCCGCGTGCCCGCATCCGCCAGCCACGTCGCGTAGACGTCCGCGCCATGCCGGGCCGCGACATGCGCCAGCAGGTCCGCCGCCGGAATCATATGGGCATAGCTTTCGAGGAACGTCGCGCCCCCGACCAGGCTGAGCGCCGCGGCATCGCCGGCCTCGCCCGCGCGTATCACAAGCTGCATGTCCGGCCCTTCCACCAGGGTTAGCAAATTCTCAAGCATCGCCCGTTAACGCTTCGCGCAAGGCAGGCACAGGCGAAACGTCGTGCCCGACAAGGACGGATCGGCATGAGTGCATTCGGACGGCGGAGCGGCTCGGGAAGCGGTGCAGGCACGCGGCCCGCCTTCGGGGTCGCGCGCCCGATGCAGGGCGGCACCGTCGCGGTCGACCTGGGCACGCAATTCCCGTCGCTCGACTCACTGCCCGGTGCGGAACCCGGTAGCGAGATGCCGCTGACCGATGCGATGACCCGGCTCGCCGACCGCCAGGCCGCGTCTGGCGAGGCCGGCAGCAACCGCCCCGAAGGGTTCGAGGCGTCGGTCCACAAGATCAAGGAACAGGTTCTCCCCCGCCTGCTCGAACGGGTCGATCCGGAAGCCGCCGCCACCCTGACCAAGGACGAACTGGCCGAGGAATTCCGCCCGATCATCGGCGAGGTGCTGGCCGACCTCAAGATCACGCTCAACCGCCGCGAACAGTTCGCGCTGGAAAAAGTACTGGTCGACGAACTGCTCGGCCTGGGTCCGCTCGAGGAACTGCTCGCCGATCCGCTCATCACCGACATCATGGTGAACGGTCCGGACCAGGTCTATATTGAAAAGAAGGGCAAACTCACCATCGCCCCCGTCGTGTTCCGCGACGAGGAGCATCTGTTCCAGATCGCGCAGCGCATCGTGTCGAAGGTCGGCCGCCGCGTCGACCAGACCACGCCGCTGGCCGACGCCCGCCTCGCTGACGGCTCACGCGTCAACGTCATCGTGCCGCCGCTCTCGCTGCGCGGCACCGCCATCTCGATCCGTAAATTCTCCGCCAAGCCGATCACGCTCGACATGATGGCCAGCGGCGGGTCGATGTCGGTCAAGATGGCCACCGCGCTCAAGATCGCCGGCGCCTGCCGCTTCAACATCATCATCTCGGGCGGCACCGGCTCGGGCAAGACGACGATGCTGAACGCGCTGTCCAAGATGATCGACCCCGGCGAACGCGTCATCACCATCGAGGACGCCGCCGAGCTTCGGTTGCAACAGCCGCACTGGCTGCCGCTCGAAACCCGACCGCCGAACCTGGAGGGCAAGGGCGCGATCACGATCCGCGACCTCGTCGTCAACGCGCTGCGCATGCGGCCCGACCGCATCATCCTGGGCGAAATCCGCGGACCGGAATGTTTCGATATGCTGGCTGCGATGAACACCGGTCATGACGGCTCGATGTGCACGCTCCACAGCAACAGCCCGCGCGAGGCGCTGGCCCGCATGGAAAACATGGTGCTGATGTCCGACATCAAGGTGCCCAAGGAAGCGATCAGCCGCCAGATCGCCGACTCGGTCGATCTGATCATCCAGGTGAAACGCCTGCGCGACGGTTCGCGCCGCATCACCAACATCACCGAGGTGATCGGCATGGAAGGCCCGGTGATCGTGACGCAGGAACTGTTCAAGTTCGAATATATGGACGAGGGCAATGACGGCATGATCCACGGCGAATATCGCGCCATGGGCCTGCGCCCCTACACGCTCGACAAGGCCAAGCAGTTCGGCTTCGACCAGCCCTATCTGGAGAGTTGCCTGTAACGTCAGAAGGTAGAGCGACCGGCCGGGACCGGGAGCAGGGAAAGCCCCTCCCCTTCAGGGGAGGGGCTCGGAAAGGCATCCGCACAAGTCACCCCCGCAACCCCAGCCCCAGACACATCACCGCCACGAACAGCGCGAACACCGTCACCTCGCTCCACGGCACCCACCCCACCCCCGCGACATGCCGCCGCCGCTGGCGCAGCCGTTCGGCCAGTCCCGCCGCGATCGCGACCAGCACGGCCGCGCCCGCGGCCCATAGAAGCAAGTCTTGCAACGCCGTCCCCCCACCGCGATACTCGGCGCGGAGAACTAGAACCGGAGAGCCGCCTTGCGCCACCATTTCCTTGCCGCCGCCGCTGTCGCCACGCTGGCCGTCCCCGGCGCGACGCTGGCGCAAACCCCCTCCGCCGCGATCCGCGCCGCGGTCGCCGCGCCGACCCGCACGCCCGCGAACCAGCTACGCGACGCCTATCGCCACCCGGCCCAGACGCTGGCCTTCTTCGGCGTGAAGCCGACCGACACGATCGTCGAATTCTCCCCCGCCGGCGGCTGGTACACCGAAATCCTGGGGCCGCTTACCAACGGCAAGGGCCGCTATGTCGCGCTCGTCGGTTCGGCCAAGGGTGCCGACTCCGCCACCAAGATGCTCGCGGCCAAGCGCGCCGCGGTCGGCCCGGCTGCTACTGTCGCGACCATGGATGCCGCGGCTGCCACCTCCACCGTGCCGGCCGCCAGTGCCGACGTCGTCCTTACCTTCCGCAACATTCACAACCTGACCATGGGCGGCGGCACCACCGCCGCCGGCGCCTTCAAGGCGTGGTATGCGATGCTCAAGCCCGGTGGCACGCTCGGCATCGTCGAACATCGCCTGCCCGCCGCCCGCCCGGACAGCGACGAGAAGACCAGCGGCTATCTCAAGCGCACCACCGTCGTTGCGCTGGCGCAGGCCGCCGGCTTCCGACTGGCGGGCGAAAGCCAGGTGAACGCCAACCCGAAGGACAAGGCCGACTATCCCAAGGGCGTCTGGACGCTGCCGCCCAACTATGCGGAAGGCGATACAGACCGCGCCAAATATGCCGCGATCGGCGAAAGCGACCGCATGACGTTGAAGTTCGTCAAGCCCCGCTGACCCCGGGACGCGACGGCATGCGGGGGGTGAGGCTTGCCCCCCTCGTGCCGGCCCGCTATCGCCCGCGCTTTCCATCCACCGATCAGGAACATGACATGGCCGAGAACGAAGGCATGACCGACGTCGACAACGCGATGTTCGCCGGTGACGACACCGCGCCGCAGGTCGGCGTGATCGCGCAATATGTGAAGGATTTCTCGTTCGAGAACCCCAACGCGCCGATGATCTACCAGCAGCAGGCACAGCCGCGGATCGACGTGCAGTTCAACATCGGCTCCAACGCGGTGGGCGAGGACATTTACGAGGTGATCCTCAAGATCGAGGCCAAGGCGTCGGTCGAGGACCAGACCGCGTTCGCGATCGAGCTGAGCTATGCCGGCCTGTTCGGCATCCGCAACGTCCCCGACGACCAGATGCAGCCCTTCCTGCTCGCCGAAGCGCCGCGGCTCCTGTTCCCCTTCGCGCGCCGCATCGTCGCCGACGCCACCCGCGACGGCAACTTCCCCCCGCTGATGCTGGAACCGATCGACTTCGCCGCGCTGTACCTGTCGCAGCAGCAGGGCGCCACCGACGGCCAGGGCCAGCCCATCGGCCACGCCTGAGGGTTTGCGGGCTTCCCCCCCCCCCCCCCCCCCCGGGGAGAACCCCCAACCCAAACCAAACCCCCCCCCCCCCGGGGGGGGGGGGGGGGGGGGGGGGGNAGGGGTAGGGGGGTGGGGGCCCCAGCTCCTCCCCTGAAACCTCGTCGGCTTGAAACGCTCAGCCCTACCCCAACCCCTCCCCTGAAGGAGAGGGGCTAAGAAGAAGCCCAACCCCAAACACTACGTCATCCCGGACGTGATCCGGGATCCCGCTTCTTATCCAACCCCAGCCTATAACCAGAGCATGCACGGCCATCCGAAGCCGCAGACCCCGCCCGGCAACCAGTCAAAACCACGCCCCCCCCCGGACCGCCCAGCCGCGCCACCACCACCACACCGCCCGGAAATGAGGAACCCCGCATGAGCCTCGTCCGCAACACCGCGACCATCGGCGGGTTCACCCTCATCAGCCGTATTCTGGGGCTCGTTCGCGACATCCTGATGGCGCGGTTCGTCGGCGCGGGCTTCGCATCGGATGCGTTCCTCGTCGCGTGGCGGCTCCCCAACCTGTTCCGCGCGCTGTTCGCGGAGGGCGCGTTCGCCTCCGCCTTCGTCCCCATGTTCAACCGCACGATTGCCGAGGGCGAGCAGGACGGCAAGGACGGCCTCCCCGCCGGCCGCCGCTTTGCCGAGGACGTGCTGTCGGTCCTGTTCCCGTTTCTCGCGGTCTTCACCACGCTCGTCATGCTCGTCCCCGGACCCGTCGTCTGGGCGATCACCTTCGGCTTCCGCGAAAGCGGCGGCGCGGACAAGCTGGCGCTCGCCACCGAACTCACCCGCATCACCTTTCCCTATCTCATGCTCATCTCGCTGGTGTCGCTTCTCGGCGGTATTCTGAACTCGCTCGGCCGCTTCTGGGTCAACGCCGCCGCCCCCGTCCTGCTCAACCTCTGCATGATCGCGGGCCTTGTCTTCTTCCGCGGCCATACCGGCATCGACACCGCGCGGACGCAGGCGATCGCCGTCACCGTCTCGGGCGTGGCGCAGCTCGCCTGGCTCATCTGGTCCTGCCGCCGCGCGGGCATCGTCCTGAAACTCAAGCGTCCACGGCTCACCCCGCAGGTTCGCAAGCTCCTGGCCATCATCTGGCCCGCCGCGATCGGCGCGGGCGCGGTGCAGTTCAACCTGCTGATCTCGACCATGCTCGCCTCCGGCTTCCTCGGCGAAGGGGCGGTATCCTACCTCTATTATGCGGATCGGCTGAACCAGCTCCCGCTCGGCCTGATCGGCATCGGCGTCGGCACCGCCATCCTGCCCGCGCTCTCCCGCCAGATCGGGTCGGGCAACGCCGCCGCCGCGGTCCACACCCAGAACCGCGCGATCGAGCTGTCGCTGCTCCTGACGCTCCCCGCCACCATCGCGCTGATGCTGTCCGCCACCCCGCTCGTCCGCGGGCTGTTCCAGGGGCTGCGCTTCACCGCGGAGGCGACCGAGGGCTGTGCCGCCGCCCTCACCGCCTTTTCGTTCGGTCTGCCCGCCTACATCCTCATCAAGGTCCTCACCCCCGGCTTCTACGCCCGGTCGGACACGCGCACCCCCGTGCGGATCGCGATGATCGCGATGGTCGCCAACCTCGCCCTCAACCTCGGCTTCGTGTTCCTGACGCCGCTCGGCTATGTCGGCCTCGCCTTCTCGACCGCCGCCGCGGCGTGGCTCAACGTCGCGATGCTCTACATCACGCTCCGCCGCCGTGGCCATTTCGCGGTCGACGTGCAACTCGCCCGCCGCACCGTGCGGCTCGGCGCCGCCAGCGTCGCCATGGGCGCCGTCCTGCTGCTCCTGAACCCGCTGGTCGACCCCTACACCGCCGGCCCCATCCCGATCCGCGCCGCCGCCCTCACCGCGCTTATCGCCGCCGGCGCCCTCACTTACGCCGCCGCCGCCTTCCTCTTCCGAGCTTTCTCGATTGCGGAGCTCAAGGGACTGCGGAAGCGGGGGTGAGCGTAATGCCATACAACGCGTTCACGATCCTCTGACCTCGTTTGGTTCGAGCCTGTCGAGAACCACGCGCAGGGTTCTCGACAGGCTCGAACCAAATGGAACCGGAGACATATCGAGCCGATGTTATCGTTGCCCGAAGGCTCTTAGATCGCCCCAGCAATGTCTGAATGTGGTGGAAAGCGGACGTTCCGCGTTTGGCAACTATCGCAGAAAGGCCATCACCGGGTTAGCTACCAGCGCCAAACCAAGGCAGAGAAATACGAAATCAACAGCGGTGATAAACCCTCGCCACAAAGCCGGATCGTTCCGGTTTGCCGACAACGGCAGGTAGTGGAGGGCGGCTATTTCACCCGTGCGGTAGAGGCGAACAAGTTGATACCCTGCCCAACCAATCTGAAGAATACCGCCCAACAAGGCGTATAGGTCTGCTCCGCTCATGCGGTGACATTCTCGGCATTTGGCCTCATTCGCAAGCGGGAAGCGTTTCGAGGTGCGAATGTCCGCAATTGGGCGGTAGCGGACAATGGTCCCTCCTCCACCGTCGCGGCTCCAAACAGGCCTCCCCTCCCCAACCCCGCGCTTGACGCCGCCCCCGCCCTCGGCGACAGGCCCCGCTATGGCCATGCGTATCGTCTCGGGCATCCAGCCCACCGGAAACCTCCACCTCGGCAATTATCTGGGCGCGATCCGCAACTGGGTGCGGATGCAGGACGAGATGCCGGCGGACGGCGAATGCCTGTTCTTCCTCGCCGATCTCCACGCGATCACCGTCCATAACGACCCCGTGCTTCTCGCCGCGAACATCCGCGAGATGGCGGCGACGATCATCGCCTGCGGTATCGATCCCACGCGCGCCATCCTGTTCCGTCAGGCCCATGTCCCCGCCCATACCGAGCTGTGCTGGCTGCTGAACGGCACCGCCCGCATCGGCTGGCTGAACCGCATGACGCAGTTCAAGGAGAAGTCCGGCAAGAACCGCGAGGGTGCCTCGGTCGGCCTGTTCGCCTACCCGGTGCTGCAGGCCGCGGACGTCCTGCTGTATCAGGCCACGCATGTGCCGGTGGGCGAGGACCAGAAGCAGCATCTCGAACTGGCGCGCGACATCGCGACGAAGTTCAACGCCGACACCGGCAGCGACCTGTTCACCCTGCCCGAACCGATCATCCCGCCCGCCGCCGCGCGCATCATGTCGTTGCGCGACGGCACCGCCAAGATGTCGAAGTCCGATCCGTCGGACGCCAGCCGCATCGCGCTGACCGACGATGCGGACACGATCGCTGCGAAGATCCGCAAGGCCAAGTCGGACGCCGACGCGCTTCCCGCCACCGTGGCCGAACTCGCCGACCGGCCGGAGGCGCGCAACCTCGTCGGCATCTATGCCGCGCTGGCGGGCGTGACGCCCGATCAGGTGCTGGCAACCCACGCGGGCAAGGGCTTCGGCGCGTTCAAGCCTGCACTCGCCGAGCTCGCGGTCGAAACGCTGTCGCCGATCCGCGCGCGGCTCGAAACCTTCCGTGCCGATCCCGCCGAACTCGACCGGCTGCTTGCCGACGGTGCCGCCCGCGCCCGCACGCTCGCCGCCCCCACGCTGGCCAGCGCCTACGCCGCGCTGGGGCTCTGACCGACGCAGGCCGTCCTCGGGCTTATCCGTTCCTGCGGCCCCCGTTTAATTCGAGCTTGTCGAGAACTCCGGGCTCGGGCCAAACGGGGTCTGGCGCAGATTACCTTATGATCATCACGTCCTGAGCGCCGTTAGCTTAGCCGCCTGCCCGAACCGCCCCGGCCCGTAACGCTCCACATCCACCGCCGCCACCACGTCCGGCAGATCACCCCCGGTCAGCAGCGCCGCGCCGATCATCGCGGCGGCGGGCGCGGTCTGGATACCGAACCCGCCCTGCCCCGCGAACCAGAAGAAACCGGCCGCCTGCGTGTCGAACCCATAGATCGGCGCCCTGTCCGGCGCGAAGCTGCGCAGCCCCGCCCACGCCCGTTCGCGCGCCAGCACCGTCCAGTCCACCGTGCGTTGCAGCCGGTCGATCGCCACCGCGACGTCCAGCTCGTCCGGCGCCGCGTCGCCCGGCGGCGCGGGTGTCTCGTCATGCGGCGACAGCCATAGCCGCCCCCCGGCATCGGGTTTCATATAATAGGTCCCGGCAATATCGATGACGAGCGGCAGCGCGGGCGACGGCGCGGGCGACACCGCCAGCTGCACCATGGTCCGGCGCAGCGGCGCGATCGGGATCGGCCTCGCGCCCGCCATCGCCGCCACCGCCCCGGCCCACGCCCCCGCGGCGTTGACGACAATACGAGCCGCCACCCGTCGCCCGTCCGCCAGCGCCAGGTCCCAGACCCCGTCCCGCCGTGCCATCCCGGCCACCCGCGCATCGCGCAACAGATCAACCCCCGCCCGCCGGCCGCGCGCCAGATAGTCGGCGTGCAGCGCCGCGACGTCGATATCGCGACAACTCGGCTCCAGCAGCGCATGCGCATGGCCCGGCCGCAGACCGGGGATCATCGCCTCCAGCGCCGCCCGGTCCAGCCGTTCCAGCCGGATCCGGTCCCCGAACGTCGCCAGCATCGCATCCAGCAGCCCCGCATCCCCCGGCCCCGCCAGATGGACGGCCCCGCGCGGCGCCAGGAACCCGCCGTCGGCCAGCCAGCCGTGCGACGCCGTCGTCAGCGGCTGCACCGCCGGCCCGCCATAGCTTTCGGTCCAGAACGCCGCCGACCGGCCCGTCGCATGATATCCGGGCTGCGACTCGGCCTCGATCAGCAGCACGCGCCCCGCGCCGCCCAGCCCGCTCGCCAGGCTCGCCCCCGCCATGCCCGCGCCGATGATGGCGATGTCGTGGATCACCCGCCGTCCTCCTCGGTCAGGAACGCATCGATCCGCGCCAGCACGGCATCGCGGACGGCGTCCACCTCGCGCAGCAGTTCGTGCGCGCCGTCCGTCCGCATTACCAGCGTCGCGGCCGGCATCCGCGCCGCCGCCGCCCGAATGGCGCGCGGATCGATCAGCCGGTCGCGCTCCGTCCCCACCAGCAGCGTCGGCACTGCGATCCCCTCCAGCACGCCCGGCGCCTGCAACCGCGCGATCGATCGATAGGCGCCCGCTACCCAGCCCCAGCGCGGTGGCACCACGCGGTAGGCCGGGTGCAGCCCCACCCAATGCGTTTCGTCGGCATAGCGATCCGCATCGCCGGTCAGCCGGCCCTGTCGCCCGATCGCCGCCGTCCTACGGTGCGCCAGCGGGCGGTCGCCCTGCCCCATCCGCTGCGCCGCCCGCGCGATCCCGGCGGCCAGCATGGGCGGCAACGGCCGGCTGTTCAGTCCCAGCATCGGCGCGACCAGCACGGCGCGGTCGATACCCACGTCCCGCTCGGCCAGCAGGCGCAGCAGCAGGTGCCCGCCCATCGAATGACCCACCGCGACATGGCGCACCCCGTCCGTTCGCCGCCAGTCGCGGACGAAGCCGCGCAGGTCGTCCAGCATCGCCTCGATCCCGCGGGCCGACGTGCCGGTTCCGTCCCCGTCACCGTCGCCCCGCGACCCGCCCTGCCCGCGCCAGTCGAACCCCGTCACGTCCCACCCCGCGGCATGCCAGTGCGCGATGGTCTCCAGATATTTCTCGGCGAAATCCGCGCGGCCCGTCTGGAACAGCAAACGCCCCCGGGGCGGCCGCCCGTCCGGCTGCGCCCAGTGGAACCGGCGCATCGCCCGGCCGTCCGGCGCGGTCCAGCAGTCGAACAGCAGCCCGCGCGGTATGGCGCGGCGATCGAAGGGCATGGGCGGCATACCCCCCGTTACGGTTTGCTAAGCAAGTCCGTCTAGTGCCGAACGCCATGTTATGGCCCCCGATCCTGCTGCTGGCGCTGTTCTGCGCGGCACTTCTCATGGCCGCCTGGGGCGATATCCGGACCAGGGAGATCCCGAACGCACTCAACGCCGGCATCGCGCTGGCGGCGCCGCTCTGGTGGTGGGCGTCCGGTGTCGATCCGTGGCCGGGCATGGCGCTGCACCTGGGCATCGCGGTCGCGCTGTTCGTCGTCTTCGCCGGCTTCTTCGCGCTGGGTGCGATGGGCGGCGGCGATGTAAAGCTGATCGCCGCCGTGGCGCTCTGGCTGCCGCCCGTCACGGTCCTGCCGATGCTGACCGCGATGGCGCTGGTGGGCGGCGTCCTGACGCTGGTCGTGCTGCTCGCGCACCGCATCGCCCGCAAGCCCGGACAGCCCGAGATCCCCTATGGGGTCGCCATCGTCGCGGCCACCCTGTGGATCATCGCGAACGATATCTTAACCGTGCCGCTACCATAGCAGGGCAGGGTTCGCAGAACCGATCTGGAGGCTGTCGACGACATGGATGGTAAGAAGCTTGGCCTGCTCGCCGGAGCATTGCTGATGGCAGGCATATCCGCCTTCGCCGTGCGGTCGATGGTATCCGGCAGCGGCGCGCCGAGCGCGCTGGCCACGACCCCGGAGGCCGTTCCGGTCGGGCCGGAAGTGCTGGTCGCCACCCGCGCACTGCCGGTCGGCACGATCATCGGGCCGGAAAGCTTCCGCTACACCGCCTGGCCCAAGGACCTGATCGAGAAAGCCTATTATCTGAAGGGCGAAAGCGATGTCGCCGCCCTGCAGGGCACCGTCGTCCGGCAGGAGATCACCGCCGGCCAGCCCGTGACGCAAGGGTCGCTGGTGAAGCCCGGCGACCGCGGCTTCCTGGCCGCCGCGCTCGGCCCCGGCATGCGCGCCGTCACGCTGGCGGTCAGCAGCCAGGCGGGCGTTGCCGGCTTCGTCTTCCCCGGGGATCGTGTCGATGTGGTGCTGACCCAGTCGGTCGGCGGCGGCGAGGGGGAACCGTTGAAGGCCGCCGAGACCATCCTGCGCAACGTCCGCGTGCTCGCCACCGACCAGCGCACCGACAATACCGTGAACGAGGAAGGCAAGTCGGTGGTCTCCACCTTCTCCAGCGTCACGGTCGAAGCGACGCCCAAGATCGCCGAGAAGCTGGCCGTGGCGCAGACCGTCGGGTCGATGTCGCTATCGCTGCGATCGATCGCGGACAACACCGCCGAACTGGAACGCGCCATCGCCGCGGGTGAGGTTTCGGTCCCGGACTCGGCCGATCCGCGCGCCGAACGCCGCATGCTGCTGGAGGTCGCGAGCCGGCCCCAGGAAGGCGACTCGAGCTATTCGACCGGTGCCGACGTGTCACGGTTCCAGCGTTCCACCGTGCCCCGCCCCGCCCCGTCCGCGCCATCCGGCGGGTCGGGCATGTCCATGGCCGTGCCGGCCGCCGTGGCGACAGCGTCCGGCGCCCCCGCGGTCGTAACCGGCCCGGTCGTGCGCATCGCGCGCGGCAACGCCGTCACCGTCGTCCCCACTGGAGGGAAGTGAGATGCGCTTGAAGATCGCCGCGCCCCATGCCGGCGCGATCGGCGCGCTGATCACGGCGGGCATCGCGGCCGGACTCGCAGTCGGCGTGCCCGGCCCTGCCCTCGCCGCGCCGCGCATGGCCCCGCGTTCGGCCGATGCCGGTGGCCACGTGATGCAGATTTCCGTCGGGCGCGGCGAAATGGTCCGCCTGCCGCGCGCCATGTCCGACCTGTTCGTCGCCGATGAAAAAGTCGCCGACGTCCAGGTCCGGTCCGGCACCCAGCTCTACGTCTTCGGCAAGGCCGCGGGCGAAACCACGATGTCGGCCACCGACAAATCGGGCGCGGTCGTCTGGTCCGCTACCGTCCGCGTCGGTCAGAACATCACCAATCTCGATCAGATGCTCGATCTGGCGATGCCCGATGCGGCGATCACCGCGACCCCGATCAACGGCATGGTCCTGCTGACCGGCACCGTGGCGACGCCGGACGACGTGGGGGAGGCCACCCGCTTGGTCCAGGCGTTCTCGGGGGAGGCGACGCAGGTCGTCAGCCGGCTGAAGACCGCCACCCCGCTCCAGGTCAACCTCCAGGTCCGCATCGCGGAAGTCAGCCGCTCGTTCCTGAAAAATGTCGGCGTCAACCTGCTTACCAGCGACAGCACGGGCGGCTTCGGCTTCGGCATCGCACAGGGCAGCAGCATCGATGTCGACACGTTGAAGGTCCTGCGCGGTGATATCGGATCGACTTTGCGCTTCAGCGGCAAGCTGTTCGGCCTAGACATCATCTCGGCGCTCGACCTTGCCGAACAGAATGGCTTCGTCACCACGCTGGCCAATCCGAATCTGACCGCGCTGTCGGGTGAAACCGCCAGTTTCCTGGCCGGTGGTGAAATTCCGATCCCCGTCAGCCAGGGGCTCGGCGCGGTGTCGGTCGAATATAAGCAATATGGCGTCAGCCTGTCCTTCACTCCGTTCGTGCTGTCCGATGGCCGCATTTCCATGCGCGTCCGCCCCGAAGTGTCGCAGCTGACCAGTGCGGGATCGGTGACGCTCAGCGGCTTCACCATTCCGGGCATCACCACAAGCCGGACGGAAACGACGCTGGAACTGGGTTCCGGCGAATCGATGGTGATCGGCGGCCTGCTGTCGAACAACCAGAACAATGCCATCACCAAGGCGCCGTTCCTGGGCGACCTGCCGGTCATCGGCGCGCTGTTCCGGTCGAACAGTTTCCAGCGCAAGGAAACCGAACTGGTGATCGTGGTGACCCCCTATCTGGTCAAGCCGGTCGATGCGAACCGGATCGTGCTGCCGACGGACGGCTATCGTTCGCCGAACGACGCCGCCCGGATTCTGGGCGGACAGTTGGCGGAGGGAACCAACGCGCGCCGGCCCGTGCCCCGCGCGGTGCAATCGGCGCCGGTGCGGCCGATGGCGGGGGTGCCGTCCGGCCGGGGGCGTCCGCCGCTGCCGGGTTCATCGCCGGCCGCCCCCGTCGCCGCCCCCGGCTTCTCCTTCTGACTGCCGACGAAAAGGAAGTCGCCCGATGCGTGCCCTCGTCCTCTCCGCCCTCGCTGGCACCGCCCTTGCGGTCACCGGCTGCAGTTCCGCCACCCATTCCGACAACCGCGGGCTGGAATCGATCAACCAGCCGCTCGTGTCTCGACAGGATTATGCGCTCGACGTGCGCGCCGCCTATGACGGCCTGGCCGATGGCGAGGATCGCCGCCTGACCGGCTGGTTCGACTCGCTGAAGGTCGGCTATGGCGACCGCGTCACCGTGGACGACGGCGCCAATGGCAGCCGGTCGATGCAGGACGCCATCGCCCGCGTGGCCGCGCGCTACGGCCTGCTCATCGGCGAAACGCCGCCCGTGACCGAGGGCCAGATCGCCGACGGCACGGTGCGTGTCATCGTCAGCCGCAGCACCGCCTCCGTGCCGAATTGCCCGAACTGGTCCAGCGCGTCGCAACCCTATAACGACGGGTCGACCGACCGGAACTACGGCTGCGCCACCAACAGCAATCTGGCGGCGATGATCGCCGATCCGCAGGACCTCATCACCGGACGACACGGGTCGGCCAGCCTCAGCACGCGGGCCGCGACCCGCGCGCTCAAGGCGTACAACGAACTGATCCCCACCGGCGTCGCCGGCGCCGTGAAATCCGAAGCCACGGGAGGGAAGTGATGAACGCGCCCTTCCAGATCCGCAGCAGCGCGCTGAAGGAACCGTTCGCGGCCTATGTCTGCGACAGCGCGACCGCCGATGTCCTCGCCCCGGTCGTGACCGAACTCGGCTGGCCGGCGGGCAAGATCCATCTCGGCGGGCTGCGCGCCGCGGTGCAGTCGCTGTCCGTCGCGGCCAGCCCCAATATCCTGTTCGTCGACATGTCCGAAAGCGGCGATCCGCTGAACGACATCAACGGCCTGGCAGAGGTGTGCGAGCCGGGCACGATCGTGATCGCGGCCGGCATGGTCAACGACGTGCGGCTGTACCGTGATCTCGTCGCGTCGGGCATCCACGACTATCTCGTGAAACCCTTTTCGGTCGATCAGGTCCGCGATACGTTCGGCCATGCGCAGATGGTGCTGTCCGGGCCGCGCATCGCCGAACCGTCGGTGGACCGCCCGCATCTGATGTGTGCCGTCGTCGGCGTGCGCGGCGGCGTGGGCGCATCGACGCTGGCCACCTCCTGCGCCTGGCTGTTCGGCGAGAAGCATGGCCGCACCACCGCGCTGCTCGATCTGGATGTGCATTTCGGCACCGGCGCGCTGGCGCTCGATCTGGAACCCGGGCGCGGGCTGACCGACGCGATCGAAAATCCCGGCCGGATCGACGGGCTTTTCCTCGAACGCGCCATGGTGAAGGCCAATCAGCGGTTGTCCGTGCTGTCGGCGGAGGCGCCGATCACCGCGCCGCTCGCCAACGACGGCGCCGCCTTCTTCCAGTTGCAGAACGAGATGAAGGGTGCTTTCGAATGCACCGTCATCGATCTGCCGCGCCACCTGCTCGTCCAGCATCCGCTGCTGATGCAGGATGCGCATGTCACGCTGGTCGTGGCGGATCTGACGCTGGCCTCCACCCGCGATACGATCCGCATCCTGTCTTGGCTGAAGACGACCGCGCCGCAATCACGCATTGTGGTGGTCGCCAACCGCGTGCCCCCCACCGGCCAGAGCGAGGTGAGCCGCAAGGATTTCGAATCCTCGATCGAACGCAAGGTCGATGTACTGCTGCCGTTCGATCCGAAACTGGCGGCGCAGGCCGCCAAGCTGGGCAAGCCGCTGGCCGAAGTCGCCAAGGGCACGAAACTCGGCCAGCAATTGCTCGACATGGCCGCCATGCTGACCACGTCGTCCGACATGCCGCTCGCCGTCCTGACCGGCGGAGCGGGGGGGCGTTCGCTGATGGGCAAGTTCGGCGACCTGAAGGCCATGCTGCCGGCGCGCAAGCCGAAGGAAGCGAAGGCCTGATGGCGATCGCCGGCCGCCTGCCCTCCCGTCCATCCAGCGGATGCCGTCGATGACGATGATGCCCATCCTGATCCTG
This sequence comes from Sphingomonas montana, assembly GCF_001956315.1. Lineage (GTDB taxonomy): Bacteria > Pseudomonadota > Alphaproteobacteria > Sphingomonadales > Sphingomonadaceae > Sphingomonas_R > Sphingomonas_R montana. Next base: position 85,093 of record NZ_KV887142.1, read on the forward strand.
GTCGCGGCGATGCTCTCGGCCGGCGTCATGCTGGTCGCGGCCTTCGCCGGGCCGTCCGCGGCGAAGGCGCAGAACCGGCGGATCGATGCGGTCAAGCTGCGCCACGGCACCACCAATGTCGTCGAAGCGCAGATGCGCCGCGTCCTGCAACAGCGCGAAACGCGGCTCGACAGCTATTTCACCCGCCTGCTGCCCAACCCCGAAACGATCGCGCGCAAGCTGGAGGCGACGGGCAAGGACTGGACGATCGGCAAATATGCGCTGGTGTCCATCGGGATCGGGTTCGGCGTGATGATCCTGCTGCTCGTCAAGGGCGCGCCGGTCCTGCTGGCCCTGTTCGTCGGGTTGTTCATGGGCATCGGGCTGCCGTACAAGTTCGTCGGCCTGGTTACCGCGCGGCGGATCGCGGCGTTCACCGCCAAATTCCCCGACGCGATCGAACTGCTGGTCCGCGGGCTGCGCTCGGGCCTGCCGATCTCCGAGACACTGGGAGTCGTCGGGTCCGAAGTGCCCGGCCCGGTCGGGGTGGAGTTTCGCGGCGTCGCCGACAAGATGAAGATCGGCCGCACCATGGAGGCCGCGTTGCAGGAAACCGCGGACCGGCTGGAGACCCCGGAATTCCAGTTCTTCGTCATCACCCTGTCGATCCAGCGCGAAACAGGCGGCAACCTGGCCGAAACGCTCGGCAATCTGGCGGACGTGCTGCGCAAGCGTGGCCAGATGAAGCTCAAGGTCAGGGCGATGGCGTCGGAATCGCGCGCCTCGGCCTACATCCTCGGTGCGCTGCCGTTCATCGTGTTCGTCATGATCTACATGGTGAACTCGGAATATATGCTCAAATTCTTCTCTGATCCGCGGCTGATGATCGCGGGCGGCGGCGGCATCGTCTGGATGTCGATCGGTGCCTACATCATGGCCCAGATGATCAGCTTCGAAATCTGACCGGGGACAGACGATCATGGAATCCACCGGTCCCACCCTGCTGGGCATCGACGTCCTCTGGGTCGCGACGATCCTGGCCTTCTTCGCGACCCTGTGTCTCGTCTTCGCGATCTACACCGCGCTCAGCGTGCGCGATCCGATGGCGAAACGGGTGAAGGCGCTCAACGAACGGCGCGAACAGCTGAAGGCCGGTATCACCGCGTCCACCTCCCGCCGCCGAACGAAGCTGAACACCACCAGCCAGGCGACCGACCGGATGCGCACGCTGCTCGGGTCGCTCAAGGTGTTGCAGGATTCGCAGCTGAAGGCCGCCCAGCACAAACTGATCCAGGCCGGCATCCGTTCGAAGGACGCCGCGATCGCGGTGATCTTCGGGCGGCTCGTTCTGCCGATCATACTCGGCGGCGGCATGGCCTTCTACATCTACGGGATGGATGCGTTTCCGGACTGGAGCCCGCTGAAGCAGTTCGGGCTGGCCGCCGGCACACTCATCTTCAGCTACAAGCTGCCCGACATCATCGTGCAGAACAAGATTTCGAAGCGTTCGAAGGAAATCCAGAAAGGGCTGCCCGACGCGCTCGACCTGCTCGTCATCTGCGCGGAAGCCGGGCTGACCGTGGACGCCGCCTTCACGCGCGTGGCTAGGGAACTGGGCAAGGCCTATCCCGAACTCGGCGACGAATTCGGGCTGACGGCGATCGAACTCGGCTTCCTGACCGATCGCCGTTCCGCATTCGAAAACCTGGCGCAACGGGTCGCGCTCGATGCCGTGCGCGGCGTGGTCACCACCATGATCCAGACCGAAAAATACGGCACGCCACTCGCCTCCGCGCTGCGCGTGCTGTCCGCCGAATTCCGCAACGAACGCATGATGCGGGCGGAAGAAAAGGCGGCGCGCCTGCCCGCGATCATGACCGTCCCGCTGATCCTTTTCATCCTCCCGGTTCTGTTCATCGTCATCCTCGGCCCGGCGGCCTGCTCCATCTCGGACAGCATCATCAGTTGAATTTGTCCCCGACCGTCGGGTCATAACCGCTGCGGAACGACTTCCCGCGTCCCGCCGTTGAGGATGGCAGATATAGGGAGGTTCGCGATGCCGGGATTCGATACCAATCAGTGGGCGGTGCTCTTGCTCGTCCTCGTGCTCGGCTGGTTGCTCGGCCTCATGTCGCGGTCGGGCGCGTCCAAATGGCGGCGCGCCTATCGGGCCGAACAGGCGGATCATGCCGCGCTCCGGGCGGAACATGACACGCGCCTTGCGGCCGCGAACGCACGCATCGCCGAACTGGAACGCGCCGCCCCGGTCGCCGGCGGTCTCGGTGCCGGCATCGGCGGCGGGCTTGGCAACGGCCGCACCGGCCAGTGCGACGACCTGTCGCTGATCCGCGGCGTCGGGCTGAGCGGTGCCGCCCGGCTCAACGACCATGGCGTCCACGACTACCGCGACATCAGCCGGATGAGCGCCGCCGACGAAGCCGCACTGGAAAGCCGGATGGGCGTCCAGCCCGGTCACATCGCCCGCGAACGCTGGCGCGAACAGGCCGACATGCTCGCCGCCGGCCGCCATGACGACCACCGCCACCTGTTCTCTTGACCTGAAAGCCCTCCCCCCACCGGAGGAGGATTGGGTGGGGAGCTTGGTCTGGGGAACCTTACCCAACCAGCGCTTTACCCAGAAAAGCCTACCCCAGCCCTCCCTCCCGATGGGGGGAGGAAGCAGGAGTTCACCGCGCCCGCAATGCCGCCTGCGCCGCCGCCAACCTCGCGATCGGCACCCGGTATGGCGATGCCGAGACATAATCCAGCCCGGTCTTCTCGCAGAATGCGATGCTCGCCGGATCGCCGCCATGCTCGCCGCAGATACCCAGCTTGATGTCCGGTCGCGCCGCACGCCCGCGCTCCGCCGCCAGTGCGATCAGCTCGCCGACACCCTCCACGTCCAGGCTGACGAACGGGTCCTTCGCGTAGATCCCCTGATCGACATAGACTGACAGGAACCGGCTGGCATCGTCGCGGCTGACACCCAGCGTCATCTGCGTCAGGTCGTTCGTGCCGAAGCTGAAAAACTCTCCGAACTCCGCGATCTCGCCTGCCTTGATCGCGGCGCGCGGCACCTCGATCATCGTGCCGACCAGATATTCGATCGTCCGGCCCTTGTCGGCGAACACCGCCGCCGCCGCCTTGTCGATCACCGCCTTCATCAGCTCCAGCTCGCGCGCGGTGCCGACCAGCGGCACCATCACCTCGGGGATCGGCGCAGCACCCGTCCGCTCCGCCACATCGACCGCCGCCTCGAAGATCGCGCGGGCCTGCATCTCGTAGATTTCGGGATAGGTCACGCCCAGCCGGCACCCGCGATGGCCCAGCATCGGGTTGAACTCGTGCAGTTCCGCCGCACGCCGCTTCAGCGCCTCCAGCCCCAGCCCGGTCGCGCGCGCGACCTCGACGAACTCCTCCTCCGCATGCGGCAGGAATTCGTGCAGCGGGGGATCGAGCAAACGGATGGTCACCGGCAGCCCCGCCATAATCTCGAAGATCTCGGCGAAATCGGACCGCTGCTCGGGTAGCAGCAGCGCCAGCGCTTTCCGCCGCCCCGCCTCATTCTCCGCCAGGATCATCTGCCGCACCGCGGTAATCCGCGCGGCGTCGAAGAACATATGCTCCGTCCGGCACAGCCCGATGCCCTCCGCGCCGAACTCGCGCGCGGTGCGGCAGTCGTTCGGCGTCTCGGCATTGGTCCGCACCTTCAGCCGGCGGACCTTGTCGGCCCACACCATCAGCGCCGCGAAATCACCCGACAGCTCGGGCTGCACCGTTGGCACCTCGCCCAGCATCACCTCGCCGGTCGAACCGTCGATGGTCAGCACGTCGCCCTCGCGCACCTCGCGCCCGTCGACCTTCATCACCTTCGCCTTGGCATCGATGCTCAGCGTGCCCACGCCGGACACGCAGGGCCGCCCCATGCCCCGCGCCACCACCGCCGCGTGGCTCGTCATCCCGCCCCGCGCGGTCAGGATGCCCTTCGCCGCGTGCATCCCGTGAATATCCTCGGGGCTCGTCTCCACCCGCACCAGAATCACCGACACGCCCTGTTCGGACCGCTTTTCCGCCGTGTCGGCATCGAACACGACCGTGCCGGAGGCCGCACCCGGCGATGCGGGCAGCCCCTTGGCGATCACGTCGCGCGGTGCCTTGGGGTCCAGCGTCGGATGCAGCAACTGGTCGAGCGCCGCCGGATCGACACGGTCGACCGCCTCCTCCTCCGAAATCAGCCCCTCGGCCGCCATGTCTACCGCGATCTTCAGCGCCGCCTTCGCGGTCCGCTTGCCCGCGCGGGTCTGCAACATCCACAGATGCCCGCGTTCCACGGTGAATTCGATATCCTGCATGTCGCGGTAATGCGTCTCCAGCAGGTCGAACACCTTGGCCAGCTCGCCATACACCTCCGGCATGGCCTCTTCCATCGACGCCGCGCGCGCGCCGGCCGCCTCACGCGCCGCCAGCGTCAGATATTGCGGCGTGCGGATGCCGGCGACGACGTCCTCGCCCTGCGCGTTGATCAGGAACTCGCCATAATAGGCCCGATCGCCCTTCGACGGATCGCGCGTGAACGCCACGCCGGTCGCCGACGTATCGCCCATATTGCCGAACACCATCGCCTGCACGTTGACCGCGGTGCCCCAGGCGGCCGGAATATCGTTCAGCCGGCGATAGACCTTGGCGCGCTCGGACTGCCACGATCCGAACACCGCGCCGACCGCACCCCACAACTGTTCATGCACATCCTGCGGGAACGGCTTCTTCCACTGGTCCAGCACGATCGCCTTGTATTCGGTGACCAGCGCCTGCCAGTCCTCCGCGCTCAACTGCGTATCGAGCGTATAGCCGCGGTCTTCCTTGGCGATTTCCAGCGCTTCCTCGAACGCGCCATGGTCCAGTTCCAGCACGACGTCCGAATACATCTGGATGAAGCGGCGGTAGCTGTCCCAGGCGAAACGCGGATCCTCCGACACCGCCGCCAGCCCGGCGACCGTCTCGTCGTTCAGGCCCAGGTTCAGCACGGTGTCCATCATCCCCGGCATCGACGCACGCGCGCCGGACCGGACAGACACCAGCAACGGGTCGGCCGCATCGCCGAACACCTTGCCGGTGATCCCCTCAATATGCTTCAGCCCCGCGGCCACCTCGTCGCGCAACGACTGCGGAAACTGCTCGCCCTCGTCATAGTAACGCACGCACATCTCGGTCGAAATGGTGAACCCCGGCGGCACCGGCAGCCCGATCGACGCCATCTCCGCCAGGTTCGCGCCCTTGCCGCCCAGCAGATTCTTGTCGCCCTTGCCGCCATCGGAAACTCCGCCGCCAAAGCGGTAGACATAACGCGGTACGGCGGCGGTGGGTGCGGAGGCCATGGGCATTCCTTCAAGCAATCGACTTACTGCGCGCACTTGGCGACCCGGACCCGTCTAGGACAACCCTGACAACGCTGGACAAATTCCGGTCCGGGCTACGATCGGCCATGAGGAGGCAGGGGTTGGGCGGTCGAGGATCGATCCAATCGCTTTCGAACAAGGCACCCGTTTGATCGCTTGAGAAGCCGGCGGTCGCAGCAGCAGGATGGGGGGTTGAGCCACCCCCCAAACCCACCGTCATGCCGGACTTGATCCGGGATCCAGAATTCCAGGCGCTGCGTCTGCGTCCCTGGATCCCGGATCAAGTCCGGGATGACGACTCATAAAGGAGAAATCCGGGCGATGAGAAACGCTGGCCCGCCGGCCCGGTCAGGCCTTGCGCCAGTGCAACCGGAGCAGCGGCTTGGCCATCAGCAGCCCGAACAGAAACCCGCCGACATGGGCCGCGGTTGCGATCCGACCGCCCTGCACGGTCGCGAACCCCACCAGAATCTGCAACCCGATCCACGCGGCCGCCAGCCACAGGATCTGCAACGCCGCCCCCAACCGCCCTTCACGGAACCGCCCGCGGCGCTCCCCGTAAAGCAGCGCATAGGCGGCAAACAATGCCGAGACCGCGCCGCTTGCCCCGACCATCGCAACCATGCCGGACGGATCCACCGCATATTGCGCCGCCGCCGCCGCATAGGCGCCACCGACATACAGCGTCACCACGCCGATCCAGCCGATCGACGGTTCGACATAGCGCCCGCAAAAGCCGAGCATCAGCATGTTGAAAGCCAGATGCACGATACCGGCATGTACCAGCGTCGCACTCAGCGGCGTCAGCCACACCGGCACCGCCCCGTTCAGCGCGAGCCCACCGACCCGCGCCGGAATGAATCCTGCGACGACGCCGATCGTGTCGCTCCACGGCCCCAGAGAGGCCACGGCCCACGCAAGGCAGGTCGCGCCGACCAGGACGGCGGTGGCGCGGGCGGGCGGTAATCGCATGCCGGTCAGCCCGCGCGGTCGAACGGGATCAAATGAACTCGATCTTCGACACGACGTAATAACGGTCGCCCGACGGCACCGTCACCTCGATCTCGTCATCAATCGTCCGGCCGATCAGCGCACGCCCCAGCGGCGAGTTGTAGGAGATCCGACCCAGCTTGGCGTCCGCCTCGGTCTGGCCGACCAGCTGATACTTCACCGGCTTCTCGTCCTCGTCGATCAGGTGGACGGTCGCGCCGAACACCACCTTGTCGCCGGACAGCGTCGTCGGGTCGATCACCTGCGCGCGGGACAGCTTGTCCTCGATATCGCCGATCATCGCCTCGATCTGGCCCTGCCGTTCCTTGGCGGCATGATATTCCGCATTTTCGGAAAGGTCGCCATGCGCGCGGGCTTCCTCGATCGAATCGATCACGCCCGGCCGCTCGGCTTTCAGGAGCGCGAGCTGGTCGCTGAGCATCTTCTGCCCTTCCGCCAGCATCGGCATCTTGTCGACCGTCGCCATGAACTAAACCCCTTCGTAACAAATCGTCCGGCGGGCGCCGTCCCCTTGGACGACACCCGCACCTGCCCGGATATGGTGGTGGTCAGACGTTCGATGTTGGATAATATGCCTGCAAGGGCCGCACTTCAAGCTTGCGGTCCCGCAACGCCGCGATCGCCCGCACCGTGGCCACGCCCGCCGCCGCCGTCGTGTAGGACGGAACCCGATGCTTCAGCGCGGCACGGCGGATCGACGCGCTGTCCTGCAACGACTGCCATCCTTCGGTGGTGTTGAACACCAGCGCGATACCCCCGTCGATGATCCGGTCCACGATATGCGGCCGGCCCTGCGCCACCTTGTTGACCACCTCGACCGGCACGTTCTGTGCCTTCAGATAGGCGGCGGTGCCGTCGGTCGCGACCAGCCGGAACCCCAGCGAGACGAGGTCTCGGACCGCCGGCAGGATGATCGGCTTGTCACCGTCCTTCACCGATACGAACACGGTGCCGGTCAGCGGCAGCATGACCCCGGCACCCAGCTGTGCCTTTGCGAACGCCGTTGGGAAATCGCGATCGATTCCCATGACTTCGCCCGTGCTCTTCATTTCCGGCGACAGGACCGGATCGACCCCGGCGAACCGGTTGAACGGGAACACCGCCTCCTTCACCGCGACATGCGCAATGCGGCGGTCGATCTTCGGCAGGTCGGCCAGCATCTCGCCGGCCATCACCCGCGCCGCGATCTTGGCCACCGGCACGCCGATCGCCTTCGCCACGAACGGTACCGTCCGGCTGGCCCGCGGGTTCACCTCGATCAGGTAGACCGCGCCGTCGCGCACCGCGAACTGGATGTTCATCAGCCCGCGGACCTTCAGCGCATGCGCCAGCACCACCGTCTGGCGCTCTATCTCGGCGATGACCGCGTCGGTCAGGCTGTACGGCGGCAGCGAGCAGGCACTGTCGCCCGAATGGACGCCCGCCTCCTCGATATGCTGCATCACGCCCGCCACCACGACGTCCGTCCCGTCGCACAGCGCGTCGACATCGACCTCGATCGCGTCGCGCAGATACTGGTCGATCAGCACGGGGGAGTCGCCCGACACCTGCACCGCGGTCGCGATATAGGTTTCCAGCTGCGCCGGCCCGTCGACGATCTCCATCGCCCGCCCGCCCAGCACATAGCTTGGGCGCATCAGCACCGGGTAGCCGATCCGGTCCGCGACCGCGACCGCCTCGTCCCGGCTGCGGGCGATGCCGTTGGCCGGTTGCAGCAGGCCGAGCGAGCCGATCAGGTCGGCGAACCGCTCGCGGTCCTCCGCCAGGTCGATCGCGTCCGGGCTGGTGCCGAGGATCGGGATGCCGGCAGCCTCCAGCTCGGCGGCCAGCTTCAGCGGGGTCTGCCCGCCGAACTGGACGATCACGCCCACGAGCGTCCCGTTGGACTGTTCGACGTGCAGGATCTCCAGCACATCCTCCGCGGTCAGCGGTTCGAAATACAGCCGGTCCGACGTGTCATAGTCGGTCGACACCGTCTCCGGGTTGCAGTTCACCATGATCGTCTCATAGCCGGCATCACCCAGCGCGAAGCAGGCATGGCAGCAGCAATAGTCGAACTCGATCCCCTGCCCGATCCGGTTCGGCCCGCCGCCCAGGATCACGATCTTGCGCCGGTCGGACGGCACCGCCTCGTCCTCCGCGGTGCCGTAGGTCGGCGCCTCGTAGGTCGAATACATGTACGGCGTCTTGGCCTCGAATTCGGCCGCGCAGGTGTCGATCCGCTTGAACACCGGCCGCACGCCCAGCTTGTGGCGCAGCGCACGGACCTCCTGCTCGGTCACGCCGCCGGTCATCGCCTTCATCACGTCGTGGATCAGGCCCGATCCGCGCGCCTGCGCCCGGTCCATGCCGCGCAGGTTGGCGGATTGCAGCGCCAGGAACGCCAGCCGCTTGTCGGAGAAGCCCATCGCCTTCAACCGGCGCAGACCCGCCGCATCGCGCGGCAATCCGTCCTGCGCGACCTGCTGTTCGGCCCGGATGATCGCCGCCAGCTGTTCCATGAACCACGGGTCGTAGCGCGCGACGCGGCACACATCGTCCACCGTGAAGCCTTCGCGCAGCGCCTGCGCCGCCACCAGCAGCCGGTCCGGCGTCGGCCGCGACAGCGCCGCCTCGATCACGTCGCGCCGCGCGCCCTGCAGTTGCTCGACGAAGTTCAGTCCCGACAGGCCGGTCTCCAGCCCGCGCAACGCCTTTTGCAGGCTTTCCTGAAAATTGCGCCCGATTGCCATGACTTCGCCGACGCTCTTCATCGCCGTCGACAGCGTGTCGTCGGCACCCTTGAACTTCTCGAACGCGAACCGCGGGATCTTCGTCACGACATAGTCGATCGTCGGCTCGAACGCCGCGGGCGTCGCGCCGGTGATGTCGTTGTCGATCTCGTCCAGCGTGTAGCCGACCGCCAGCTTGGCCGCGACCTTCGCGATCGGAAAGCCGGTGGCCTTCGATGCAAGCGCCGAGGACCGCGACACGCGCGGGTTCATCTCGATCACCACCAGCCGGCCCGACTTCGGATCGACTGCGAATTGCACGTTGGAACCACCTGTTTCGACGCCGATTTCGCGCAATACCGCGATCGATGCATTGCGCATGATCTGATATTCCTTGTCGGTCAGCGTCAGCGCCGGGGCGACCGTGATCGAATCGCCGGTATGGACGCCCATCGGATCCAGATTTTCGATCGAACAGATGATGATGCAGTTGTCGTTGCGATCCCGCACGACCTCCATCTCATACTCCTTCCACCCCAGCACCGATTCCTCGATCAGCACTTCGGTGGTGGGCGATGCGTCGAGCCCGCCGGTCACAATCGCGATGAACTCCTCACGATTATAGGCGATGCCGCCGCCGGTGCCGCCCATCGTGAAGGACGGCCGGATGATCGCGGGCAAGCCCACCGTGTCGATCAGCGCCAGCGCCTCGTCGATCGTGTGGGCCACGTCCGACCGCGGGCTTTCCAGCCCGATCCTGTCCATCGCCTGCCGGAACTTCAGCCGGTCCTCGGCCTTGTCGATCGCCTCGGCGTCCGCGCCGATCATCACGCAGCCATATTTTTCCAGCGTCCCGTCGCGCGCCAGGGCCAGCGCGGTGTTGAGCGCGGTCTGCCCGCCCATCGTCGGCAGGACGGCGTCGGGCCGCTCCTTGGCGATGATCTTGGCGACGATCTCGGGCGTGATCGGCTCGACATAGGTCGCGTCGGCCATGTCCGGATCGGTCATGATCGTGGCGGGGTTGGAATTGACCAGGACGATCCGATACCCCTCCTCTTTCAAAGCCTTGACGGCCTGAGTTCCCGAATAATCGAACTCGCAGGCCTGCCCTATCACGATCGGGCCGGCGCCGATGATGAGGATGCTGGAAATGTCGGTGCGCTTGGGCATGATCCTAGTGGTCCGTCCCGGCTTCCAGATGGCAGCCCCAGCCATCGTAGGTGACGCCGAACTTCTCGGCGATCTCGATCATGCCCGCGGTCAGCGCGTGGATCAGCTCGCGCGTGATCGCCTGTTCGCGCACGACCTCCAGGACATGCTCGCCGTCGTCGCCCTCATACACCTCGTCCGCGTCCCAGCCCTGCGCTTCCAGCGCGTCGGCCAGCGCCTCCAGCTTCTCCGGATCGCCCACGAATCCGACATCCACGTCGCGCGGAATTTCGTGCCGGTCGCCATCGCCCGCCAGATGCTCCAGCAGCGTGTCGTCCTCGGCGTGATGCTCGGCCAGTTGTTCGTCGGTCATCATGTTTCTCCAGTCGGAGGAAGGGCTTAGGCTGCGGTCTTCAACTGCGCCACGAACTGTTCGAACAGATAATGACTGTCCTGCGGGCCGGGGCTCGCCTCCGGGTGATACTGCACCGAGAAAGCCGGCCGGTCGGTCAGCCGCAGTCCGGCGAGCGAACCGTCGAACAGCGAGACATGCGTCGCCTCGGCATTGGCGGGCAACGTGTCGGCATCCACCGCGAAACCGTGGTTCATGCTGGTGATCTCCACCTTGCCGTCCGACGTGCGCCGCACCGGATGGTTCGCGCCGCGGTGCCCCTGATGCATCTTCGACGTCGTGGCGCCCACCGCCAGCCCGAGCAGCTGATGGCCCAGGCAAATGCCGAAGATCGGCTTGCCAATCGCCAGCAGCTCGCGGATCACCGGCACCGCATAGAGGCCCGTCGCCGCCGGATCGCCCGGCCCGTTGGACAGGAACACCCCGTCCGGCCGGTGCGCCATGACCTCGTCATAGCTGGCCGTCGCCGGCACCACCGTCACGCGCGCACCGGCCGCAACCAGGTTGCGCAGGATGTTGCGCTTCAGCCCGTAGTCGATCGCCACGACATGCGGCCCGTCCGGATTGGCGGCGTGCGCGGCATAGCCCTGCCCGAGCGTCCACAGCCCGTCGTCCCAGCGGTAGCTCTGCGTCGCCGACACGTCGCGCGCGAGGTCCATCCCCTCCAGCCCCGGCCAGGCCTGCGCCTGCGCGTGCAGCGCATCGAGGTCGAACATCCCGTCCGCGGCATGCGCGATCACCGCGTTCGGCGCGCCGTGGATGCGGATCGCGCGGGTCAGCGCGCGCGTGTCGATGCCCGACAGCCCGATCCGCCCCTGCCCGCGCAGCCAGGCGTCGAACCGCTGCGTCGATCGGAAATTGCTCGGATCGGTCACGTCCTCGCGCACGATGCAGCCAAGCGCATGCGGGTTGATCGCCTCCACATCCTCCATGTTCGCGCCGACATTGCCAATGTGCGGGAACGTGAACGTCACGATCTGCCCGGCATAGGAGGGATCGGTCATCACCTCCTGATATCCGGTCATCGCGGTGTTGAAGCAGACTTCGCCGACGGCGGCACCCTCGGCGCCGAAACCCCTGCCCCAGATGGTCTTGCCGTCGGCAAGGACGAGGACGCCGGTCGCACCATCGGGGCGCGCGGGTTCGGTCTCGGCCACAGGCGGGCTCCTTTGTTGGTAACGGCGGGTAAGGCGGCGTCGCACTACGGACCGCAGGCCGGGGGGTCAACGCCTATCAAATTTCGGACGGTTGCGCTAACCCTCCCGCTTTCCCGGAAAAGCCGAGGCTCCATGATTCGAGACGATATCGCAGCGGCCCAGATTGCCGCGATGAAGGCCCGCGACAAGGGCACGGTGGACGCGACCCGCCTGATCCAGGCCGCCATCAAGAACCGCGACATCGAACTGCGCACCGCCGCGACCATGCCCGACGACGACCTGATGGTCACCGAAGTGCTGGGCAAGATGATCAAGCAGCGCCGCGAATCGATCGACATGTTCCAGAAGGGCGGCCGCCCGGAACTCGCCGCGAACGAGGCGGCCGAGGTCGTCGTGATCGAACGCTTCCTGCCGACCCAGATGACCGAGGACGAAGCCGCCGCCGCGATCGACGCGATCGCGACCGAACTCGGCGCGACATCGGTAAAGGACATGGGCCGCGTCATGGCCGCGGTGAAGACCGCACATACCGGCAAGATGGACATGGCGCGCGCGAGCGGACTGGTGAAGGCGCGGCTCGCCGGGTGATCGGCGGCCGATAGGAAGGCCCGGGCGCGCGATGAGTCTGACCCCGCAATGGCTGGACGAACTGCGCGCCCGCACGACGCTGAGCACGCTGATCGGCCGCACGGTGAAGCTGCAGAAGGCCGGCCGCGAATATCGCGCCTGCTGCCCGTTCCATCAGGAGAAATCGCCCAGCTTCTACGTCAACGACGAGAAGGGCTTCTACCACTGCTTCGGCTGTTCCGCGCATGGCGATGCGATCAAGTATCTGACCGAGGCGCAGGGCCTGCCGTTCATGGACGCGGTCAAGGAACTGGCCGCCACCGCGGGCATGGAAGTCCCCGCCAATGATCCGCGCGCCGCGGAGCGCCAGGCGCGCGCCGTCGGCCTGCACGACGTCATGGCCGCCGCCGCCGCCTGGTTCACGGAACAGCTCGCCACGCCGGAGGCCGCGCACGCCCGCGCCTATCTCGCCAAGCGCGGCGTCACGGAGCATCAGGGCAAGGCGTTCGGTTTCGGCTTCGCGCCCGATGGTCGCAACCGGCTGAAGGCCGCGCTCGCCAGCTTCGGCGTGCCGATGCTGGTCGAGGCCGGGCTGCTGATCCAGGTCGAGGACAAGGATCCGTACGATCGGTTCCGCGGCCGGCTGATGATCCCGATCCGCGACCAGCGCGGCCGACCGATGGCGTTCGGCGGCCGCATTCTGGGCGATGGCGAACCCAAATATCTGAACTCGCCCGAAACGCCGCTGTTCGACAAGGGCCGCACGCTGTTCAACATCGACCGCGCCGCCGCCGCCGCGCGCAAGGCCGGCCGCGTCGTGGTGGTCGAGGGGTATATGGATGTCGTGGCGCTCGACCGCGCCGGGATCGGCGAAGGCGTCGCCCCGCTCGGCACCGCGCTGACCGAAAGCCAGATGGAACGGCTGTGGAAGATGGCGGACGTGCCGATCCTCTGTTTCGACGGCGATTCGGCGGGGCAGAAGGCGGCGGCCCGCGCGGCCGTCCGCGCGCTGCCGCTGATCCAGCCCGGCCGCACGCTGCGGTTCGCGACGCTGCCGGCCGGCCAGGATCCGGACGACCTGCTGGCCAGCGGCGGGCGCAGTGCGCTGGATGCGGTGCTGGACACAGCGGAGCCGCTGTCCGCCCGGCTGTGGGCGCTCGAGGTCGCCGCCGCCCCGCTCGATACGCCGGAGGCGCGCGCCGGCCTGCGTCGCCGGCTGGCCGATCACGCCGCGACGATCGCCGACCGCGACGTGCGCGAACAATATCAGGCGGACTTTCGCGAGCGGTTCGATGCACTGTTCCAGCGCGCCCCGCGCCAGAACGGGTTTACGAACGGATTCACGCCCGGCCGACCATCCCAGCGCGGCACCTGGAAACCCGGTCGCGGTTTCGTCCCCCCGTCTCGGCCGCTCACGGACACCGCCCGCTCGATCGGCAGCGACGGCGTGACGCAGCGGGTCGTGTCCGCCATCCTGACGGGCATCCTGCGTCATCCGTCCGTGCTGCACGGCCACGCCGAAGCGCTGGCCGCGCTTCCCATCCACGACCACCGGCTGCGCGCGATCCGCGATGCGATGGTGGACGCGGCGTTCGATCCGGCGGCGCTTGAAAGCGGCGGACTCGCCCTCATATTACAGGATGGTGGCCACGAGGCCGTATCGGGAGAGCTGATCCGGACGAACGGTCTTGCCTTTTCCTTTCTCCGCGGCAATGCCGACCCGGATCGTGCGATGCGCGATCTGGGGGCTGTGATCGACGCGGTGGTGGAACGAGCGGAGCTGGAAGCCGCGCTCGACCGGGCAACCGATCGATTCAAGGCGAACCCGGACGACGAGGCAGCGTTTGCCGAACAGTTGCGTTTGGGCGCGGCACGCAACGCCGCCGCCGAAACGCTGGCTACCCTGGTGGCGGACCAGGACGGCCTCGGTAATTGAGATAGGGTATCGGACGGCATGGCGAAAACGAACACGGCGGACACGCAGGACAAACCGGACGCCGGTGATGCGCCGCTGATCGACCTGAACGACGCGACGCTGAAGAAGCTGATCGCGCGGGCGAAGAAGCGCGGCTACATCACCTATGACCAATTGAATGCGGCCCTGCCGCAGGACCAGATGTCCTCCGAACAGATCGAGGACGTCATGTCCGCGCTGAACGAGATGGGCGTCAACGTCGTCGAGAACGAAGAAGGCGGCGAGGAGGAGCAGGCGCAGGAGGACGCGCAGGACGACGCCGAGGAGACTCAGGACGACGGCCCCGCGCAGGTTCTTCAGGCAACCGCCAAGAAGGAAACCGTCGATCGCACCGACGATCCGGTCCGCATGTACCTGCGCGAAATGGGTGCCGTCGAACTGCTCAGCCGCGAGGGCGAGATCGCCATCGCCAAGCGGATCGAGGCCGGCCGCGACACGATGATTCTGGGTCTGTGCGAAAGCCCGATCACGTTCAACGCGATCATCGACTGGTCGACCGCGCTCAACGAAGGCACAATCCAGCTCCGCGAAATTCTCGACCTGGACGCCATGCTGTCCAAGGGGCCGACGCCGGAACAGGTCGAGCAGGCCGAAGAAGGCGACGAGATTTCCGAGAAGACCGCAGGCCCGTCGTTCAAGGACGAGCCCGAGCCGGAGGAGCCTGCCGTCGATGACGAGGAGGGCAGCGAAGGCCGCCCTGCACGCGCATCCGACGACGAGGAGGAAGACAACACCCTCAGCCTTGCCCAGATGGAAGAGACGCTGAAGCCGCTCGCGCTCGAAAAGTTCGCGACGATCACCGCGCTTTACAAGAAGTTCGGCAAGATCCAGCAGGCCCGCCTCGTCGCGTTCGGGATCGGCGACGATTTTCCCGCGTCGCAGGAACGCACCTACCAGCGCCTGCGCGAGGAGTTGACCGAGCAGGTCGAAAGCGTCCAGTTCCACGGCGCGAAGATCGAATATCTCGTCGACCAGCTTTACAGCTTCAACCGGCGGCTCACCGCGCTCGGCGGCCAGATGTTGCGTCTGGCCGAGCGCCACAAGGTGCCGCGCAAGGCGTTTCTCGACGCCTATGTCGATCATGAGCTTGAGGACGGCTGGCTCGAGAAGCACGGCAAGACCGACAAGAAGTGGGCGGCGTTCGCGGCGGCCGAGGGCGACGCGGTCGAGCGCGTCCGTGCCGAGATCGGCGAGATCAGCCAGGCGACCGGCATGGCGCTCACCGAATTCCGCCGCATCGTCAACATGGTGCAGAAGGCGGAGCGCGAGGCGCGCATCGCCAAGAAGGAGATGGTCGAGGCCAATCTCCGACTCGTGATCTCGATCGCCAAGAAATACACTAACCGCGGGCTGCAGTTCCTGGATTTGATCCAGGAGGGTAATATCGGCCTGATGAAAGCTGTCGATAAATTCGAATACCGCCGCGGCTACAAGTTCAGCACCTACGCGACCTGGTGGATCCGTCAGGCAATCACCCGCTCGATTGCGGATCAGGCGCGCACGATCCGCATCCCGGTTCACATGATCGAGACGATCAACAAGCTGGTCCGCACCAGCCGCCAGATTCTGCACGAGATCGGCCGCGAACCGACGCCCGAGGAGCTTGCCGAGCGGCTGTCGATGCCGCTCGACAAGGTCCGCAAGGTGATGAAGATCGCCAAAGAGCCGATCAGCCTCGAAACGCCGATCGGCGACGAGGAGGACAGCCACCTCGGCGACTTCATCGAGGACAAGAACGCGGTCATCCCGGTCGATGCGGCGATCCAGGCGAACCTCAAGGAAACGGTCACCCGTGTCCTCGCCTCGCTCACCCCGCGCGAGGAACGCGTACTCCGCATGCGCTTCGGCATCGGCATGAACACCGATCACACGCTGGAGGAAGTCGGCCAGCAGTTCAGCGTGACCCGCGAGCGCATCCGTCAGATCGAGGCAAAGGCGCTGCGCAAGCTGAAGCACCCCAGCCGCAGCCGCAAGATGCGCAGCTTCCTCGACCAGTAGGATTCGGAACGCGCACCACCCGAATGACAAACCAACCGTAAGACCGACCGTATGTGTGCCCCGGCGAGGGCCGGGGCGCAGACGCTACCGCCCAAGCTAGTCCCCGGCCTGCGCCGGGATGCTATGATGCCGTACTTCGCCGGCCAACCAGATTTGCAAAGCCCCGCCGCACTCGTCAGCCAACTGCCCCCCGGCGTCCGCGAAGATATCCCACCGACCGCGAACACGTCGCCCCCCCGGCGGAGGCCGGAACCTGGACGCTACAGCCTCATCTGGCCCCGCCCTGCGCCGGCTACCGCAACGCCGTGGTTGTCGATTGGCAGAGAGAGCAACTCTCACCTCAGCCGAAAAATCCTCAACACCTCGTATACCCTCTCTTTACGGACACCGGCGTAGAGCTGCCCACATGGCGTTGGGGTCGGGCGTTTCCCGTGGGACTGGAAGTATAGCAATGGCCTCGCAGCCTACTATGGTCGGAACATTGCCGGGGCTCGGGGCCGATCTGCTGGCGCTCGTCCGGCGGGACGGCAGCATCGGCCATGTCTGGCGGCAGGATGACGCCCTGCTCACCGGTCCCGACGCCCCGTGCAACCTGGCCGACGTCGTCCATCATATTGCCGCGGTGCATGCACGTCGTCCGGGGCTGGTCGACCTGACCGGTGGCGGCGGGCTGCTGCAACCGTTCGGCGTTGCCGTCGTCGACGGTTTTTCTGCGGAACGGCGCTATCTCGCGCGGCTCGTCGTCGCGGTCGGCCCGCTGCCGCCGACGCCCGGCCAGACGCTCAGCCAGGCTGCCCTGATCGGGCAACGCCACGCGCTCGAAACGCTGGCCCGGTCGGATCGTGCCGGCTGTGCCGACGGGGCGGTCACCGCATTGCTGATGGACTGGTCGGCGGTGCGGCCGGTGCTGGATGCCGCCGCGGTCCGCTTCGGCCTTACGCCCGACCACGCCGGCCTGCCCGACCTCGCCGCCCTTGCCACCACGATCGATACGGTGGACGAAGGGCCGGGCTTCGCACGCGCGGTCGGCTTCGGCGCACGCCAGCTCCTGCTCCAGCATCGCGGCCTGTGGGATCTGCTGGAGGCCCGCGCCCACGCCCGCCGCGACGCCTGAAGTTCAAGGCCCGACGCCTGACGCCTGATCGCTTGCGGCCCGCCCCGCCTGCGCCTATCGCCGTCGCATTGACGTTTGCGGAAAGGACCGGCGACCGATGCGCTTCGAAGGCACAGCCGATTATGTCGCGACCGACGATCTGAAGGTCGCGGTCAACGCCGCCGTCACGCTCCGCCGCCCATTGCTGGTGAAGGGCGAACCCGGCACCGGCAAGACCGTGCTTGCGCACGAGATCGCACTGGCGGCCGGCGCGCCGCTGATCCAGTGGCACATCAAATCCACCACCAAGGCGCAACAGGGCCTGTACGAATATGACGCGGTCGCCCGCCTGCGCGACGGCCAGCTCGGCGACGCCCGTGTCCACGACATCGCCAACTATATCCGGCGCGGCAAGCTGTGGGATGCGTTCGAAAGCCCCGTCCTGCCCGTCCTGCTGATCGACGAGATCGACAAGGCCGACATCGAATTCCCCAACGACCTGTTGCAGGAACTCGACCGGATGGCATTCGACGTCTACGAAACCGGCCAGACGGTCGCGGCACGCGAACGGCCGATCGTCATCATCACGTCGAACAACGAAAAGGAACTGCCCGACGCGTTCCTGCGTCGCTGCTTCTTCCACTATATAAAATTCCCCGACCGCGGCACGATGCAGGCGATCATCGACGTCCATTTCCCCGGCATCCAGACGATGCTCGTCACCCGCGCGATGGATATCTTCTACGAGATCCGCGACGTCCCCGGCCTGAAGAAGAAGCCATCGACCAGCGAACTGCTCGACTGGCTGAAATTGCTGCTGGCCGAGGACATGCCGCTGGACGTCCTCCAATCCCGCGACACGCGCAGCGCGATTCCGCCGCTGCACGGCGCACTCCTCAAGAACGAACAGGACGTCATGCTCTTCGAACGACTCGCCTTCCTCGCCCGGCGCCAGGGCGCATGAGCATCGTCACCGTCGCCGCACTCGATGCGGCCCGTGACGCCGCCCGGTCCGAAGTCCACAAGCGTGCGCTGAAGGCCGGCGTGAAGGCCGCCGAACCACTCGGCCTCGCGACCTCGATCTGGGGCGAGACGGTCACCGACCTGATCGCCGATATCGAGGATATCTTCCAGCTGACCCCCGAGCAGAAGGCCGCGATCGAACCGGACCTGCTCCACGGCCTCGGCGATTTGATCAGCCATTATGCGCCCGCCACGATCCAGGCCGGCTCGCTGGCGACGGTCATGGCCACGCTGCGCGGGTCGTCGCTGGCGCGCAAGGCCGCGGGCGGCATTGCGGCACGCACTGCCACGCGGATCGGTGGCCGCGTCACGCGCCACGCCGGGTTCGGCGGGGCCGCGGCACGCGCCGTGCTGCGTCGCGCCTGGGTCGTCCCGCTGGCACTCGGCGGTGGCACGGGCGCGCTGTACGAGATTCTCGGCCGGCGCTGCATCAATGCCTGCTACGATTATCTCCACGCGCGCATCACCGCCGGCCTGCCCGCCTGAACGACGCCCCATGTTCCTGAACTTCCTCGACGCGCTGCGCACCGCGGGCCTGCCCGTCGGCATCAAGGAACATCTGCTCCTGCTCGAGGCGCTCGACGCCGACGTGATCGAACGCCGGCCGGAGGATTTCTACTATCTGTCGCGCGCCATCTTCGTGAAGGACGAGGGCCTGTTCGACCGGTTCGACCAGGTGTTCGCGCGCGTCTTCCGCGGTGTCGTCGGCGAAGCGAATCCGGCGCAACCCACCATCCCGGAGGACTGGCTGCGCCAGGTTGCCGAACGCTATCTGTCGCCGGACGAAATGGCGAAGATCCAGGCGCTGGGCGACTGGGACCTGCTGATGAAGACGCTTCAGGAACGGCTGGCCGAACAGCAGGAACGCCATGAGGGCGGCTCCAAATGGGTCGGCACCGGCGGCACCTCCCCGTTCGGCCATGGCGGCTACAACCCGGAAGGCGTCCGGATCGGTGGAGAGGGGCGGCACGGCCGCGCGGTGAAGGTGTGGGACCGCCGCGAGTTTCGCAATCTGGACAACAGCCGCGAACTCGGCACCCGCAACATCAAGGTCGCGCTCCGCCGCCTCCGCCGGTTCGCGCGCACCGGTGCGGCGGACGAACTCGATCTCGACGCGACGATCGATGGCACCGCCAAGCAGGGCTGGCTCGACGTGCGGATGCGCCCGGAACGCCGCAATGCGATCAAGCTGCTGCTGTTCCTCGACATCGGCGGCTCGATGGATGCGCATGTGAAGCTGTGCGAGGAGCTCTTCTCCGCCGCCACGGCCGAGTTCAAGCATCTTGAATTCTTCTATTTCCACAACTGCATCTACGAAGGCGTCTGGCGCGACAATGCCCGCCGCTTCACCGAACGCACGCCCACCTGGGACGTGCTGCACCGCTACGGCCATGACTATAAGCTCGTGCTGGTCGGGGACGCGGCGATGAGCCCGTATGAAATCCAGGTGCCCGGCGGCTCGGTCGAACATATGAACGAGGAGCCGGGCGCGGTCTGGATCGAACGGCTGACCCGCGTCTACCCCAGCGCCGTCTGGCTCAACCCCGCCCCGCGGCAGCACTGGGATTATTCCCAGTCCACCAGCATCCTGCGCGACCTGATGAGCGACCGCATGTACCCGCTGACGCTTGCAGGCCTGGACGACGCGATGCGCACGCTGACGCGCAAGGCGTGAGTTACCCGAGACCGTCGTCCTCCCGGACTTGCTCCGGGGACGCAAGCGCAGCTCCCAGAACTCTGGATCCCGGAGCAAGTCCGGGATGACGGCTGCGCTGCAGGGCAACCGAGAAGCCAGCGCAGGTCGAAGCGGTCACTAACCAACCCATCCCCCGTCATCCCAGCGGACGCTGGGATCCATTATCACGACGGTCGCATCTGACCGACGGCGTAACGACAATGGATCCTGACGTCCGTCGGGATGACGGCTTCGCGATCAGCTACCGACCCTGTGACGTCCAAAAAACCCACCCGAACACCCTCCGCTAACCCATTCCCTCTAAAATACCGCACCATGACCACTCCGCCCCCTCCCCCCCGGTCCCGACTGGTCGAGCTGGACGCGCTTCGCGGCCTTGCCGCGCTGGCCGTCATGCTGTTCCACTTCACCACGCGCTACGCGGAGCTGTACCCTGCCGCCCCGCCGACCCGCTGGTCGGTTCCGTGGGGCCATCACGGCGTCGAACTCTTCTTCGCAATCAGCGGCTTCGTGATCTTCGTCACGCTGGAACGCAGCCGCACGCTGGCCGATTTCGCGGTCTCGCGCGCGTCGCGCCTGTTCCCGGCCTACTGGACCGCGATCCTGCTCACCTCCGCGGTCATGCTGCTCGCCGGCCGCGGGGACCTGCTCCGCTCGCCGACCGAGATCGCCGTGAACCTCACGATGCTGCAAGGCTTCGTGCGGGTCGCGCCCATCGATGCGGCCTATTGGACGCTGTCGATCGAACTCGCCTTCTACGCCGTCATGGCGCTGCTGTGGCGCTGCGACCTGTTCCGCCGGATCGATGTCGTCCTGTTCGGCTGGCTGCTGCTGCCCTGGATATGGGCCTATGCACCGGCACTGACCGGCCACACCCCCTCCTGGCTGCTCGGCCTGCTGCTGATCCAGGCGCAGATCCCCTGGTTCGCGATCGGCATCGCCGCCTACCGGCTGCATGTCGGTGCCGCGGGCCGCGCCACCTGGGTCATCGCCGCCGCACTCGTCACGATCGCGGGGTGCGAAGGGTCGTTCGCGCTGTTCGTCGCGCTGCCGGTCACGCTGGCGATGCTGCTCGTCGCGCTGCGCGGCACGGCGCTGCTGCGCTGGCCGCCGCTGGTCCGGCTCGGCGGCATCTCCTACAGCCTCTATCTGCTCCACCAGAATATCGGCCATGCCCTGATCGCTGCGCTGGAAGCCCGCGGCGTCGCGCCCGACCTCGCCGTCGCCGCCGCGATCGGCGTCGCGGTCCTGCTCGCCACTGCCGTTACCCATGGCATCGAACGCCCCGCCCTGCACGCCGTACGCCGCGCCTCGGCACGAATCAGCCGGGGCGATGCACTACCCCGCCCGCCATCGGCGCCGGTACGCCCGTCGTCCCCGGAAAGCTGATCGGCAGACCCGCCAGCGTCCGCACCGCCATATAGGCGAAGCCTTCCGCCTCGGTCGCGTCGCCGTCCCAGCCCATCGCCTCGATCGGCTCGACCCGGATCGCCGCCCGCGCGCCGATCATGCGCATCAGCGTGGCATTGTGCCGCCCGCCGCCCGCCACGAACAGCCGGTCCGGCCGCGCCGGCACCAGCCGCAACGCCAGCGCCACCGTCTCCGCCGTGAACGCGGTCAGCGTCGCCGCCCCGTCCGCCGCCGACAACCCGCGCGCCGGCTGCATCGAGAAATCGGCACGGTCGAGTGATTTTGGCGCCGGCAGGTCGAACCACGGCGTGTCGAGCATATTGGTCAACACGCTGTCGTCCACCCGCCCCGTCGCCGCCAGCGCACCGTCCGCGTCCTGCGGCAACCCCGCCTCCGCCAGCATCCAGTCGTCGATCAGCGCGTTCGCCGGCCCGGTATCGAACGCCACCAACGCACCATCCGACCCGATCCAGGTCAGGTTCCCCACCCCGCCCAGGTTCAGCACCGCCACCGGCCGCGGCAGGTGCACGCACAGCGCCGCATGATAGACCGGGATCAGCGGTGCCCCCTGCCCGCCCGCCGCCACGTCCGCGCTCCGGAAATCCGCCACCACCGCAATGCCCAGCATCTCCGCCAGCGCCGCGCCGTCGCCGATCTGCCAGGTCCAGCCGCGGTCCGGCCGGTGCGCCACCGTCTGGCCGTGGAACCCGACGACTCCGACGTCCTGCGGCGCGACGCCCGCATCGGCCAGCAACTGCCGCACCGCCAGCGCGTGGCGGCGCGTCACCATGTCGGCCGCCGCCATCACCGACGGACTGGCGCGCGGCCGGTCGAACTGCAACGCCAGCGTGGCGGCATCGCGCAACTGGTCGCGCATGGCCTCCGAATAGGGGTCGCTGCGGAACGCGATCGGGCGGACATGCCCCACCCCGTCCGTCTCCACCAGTGCCGCATCGATTCCGTCGAGCGACGTGCCGGACATCAGTCCGATCGCCAGCATGCTACCCATGGACCCGTTCCCCATGCTAGACGCCCGCGCGTCATGACCGATCATAAATCCGAGCTGCTGCGCCTACTCGATAGCCGCGGCTACATCCACCAGGCGACCGACGCCGCGGCACTCGATGCGCTGGCCTGCACCGGCGTCGTGCCCGGCTACATCGGGTTCGACCCGACCGCCCCCTCGCTCCACGTCGGCAGCCTGGTGCAGATCATGCTGCTGCGTCGCCTGCAACAGGCGGGGCACAAGCCGATCGTTCTGATGGGCGGCGGCACCGGCAAGATCGGCGACCCCAGTTTCAAGGACGAGGCGCGCAAGCTGCTGACCGGCGATACGCTCGATCACAATGTCGCCTCGATCCGCCGCATCTTCGAACGCTTCCTGACCTTCGGTGACGGGCCGACCGACGCGATCATGCTCGACAACGCCGAATGGCTCGACGCGCTCCAGTACATCCCGTTCCTGCGCGACATCGGCCAGCATTTCTCGATCAACCGGATGCTCAGCTTCGATTCGGTGAAGCTCCGGCTCGACCGCGAACAGTCGCTCAGCTTCCTCGAATTCAACTACATGATCCTGCAGGCCTACGACTTCCTCGAACTGTCGCGCCGCGCCGGTTGCCGCCTGCAGATGGGCGGGTCGGACCAGTGGGGCAACATCGTCAACGGCATCGAACTCGCCCGCCGCGTCGATGGGGCGGAGGTGTTCGGCATCACCACCCCGCTCCTCACCACCGCGGACGGCGGCAAGATGGGCAAGACGGTCTCCGGCGCGGTCTGGCTGCACGAGGACCAGCTGCCGCACTACGACTACTGGCAGTTCTGGCGCAACACCGACGACCGCGACGTCGGCCGCTTCCTCCGCCTGTTCACCGATCTGCCGCTCGACGAGATCGCCCGGCTGGAAGCGTTGGAAGGTGCAGAGATCAACGCGGCAAAGAAGGTGCTGGCGGATGCCGCGACGACGCTGTGTCGCGGGGCGGATGCCGCAGCCGAAGCAGCAGAGACGGCCCGCCGCACGTTCGAGGAAGGCTCGGCCGGCGCGTCCCTCCCGACAATCGCCGGCCCGATCGGTGTGGTCGAAGCACTGGTCGCGCTGGGGTTCGCCGCGTCCAACGGCGAGGCCCGTCGCAAGATCGGCGAGGGCGCAGTCAAATTCGACGGGGTTACCGTCACGGACCCAACCCATGGCCTGACGGCGGGCCGCCTGTCGCTCGGCAAGAAGAAGCACGCGCTAATTACCGGCTGAGTGAAACCGGCGGGCGTGTTCAAGCGATCGCGTCGCAACGTAAGGGGGCCATGCGGAACCTCACTCCCGCCATCCCGGACTTGATCCGGGATGGCGGCCAGAAAGCAGAAACTTTCCCGTCCGCTAGCCGGGGCTACGTAAGTCGAGACAACACCATACGGGCAACAGGCAGCCTTGCCCTTCAGGGGAGCGATCGGGGTGGGGGCAACAGCACTTCAACCGCAACGCCGCGATGAGCAAAAGGTCGGCCCCGACCCCTCCCGCAAAGTTACGGACAAGCGATCACTCAGCCGCCACTGCGACCTGTGCCGGTACGAAATCCGCCTCGGCCAGAAACCGCTCCGCATCCAGCGCCGCCATGCACCCCGTCCCCGCCGCGGTGATCGCCTGCCGATAATGCTTGTCCATCACGTCGCCGCAGGCAAACACGCCCTCGATGTTGGTCCGCGTCGTGCCCGGCTGTACCTCCAGATATCCGTCGTCGTCGGTATCCAGATGCCCCTTGAACAGCTCGGTCGACGGATGATGGCCGATTGCCACGAACCCGCCATCGACCGGCAGCCGTTCGATCTCGCCCGTCACCGTATCGCGCAGGTCGAGCGCGACAAGACCCTCGGTCCCGCCGCCGTCCACGAACTCCGCGACCTCCCGGTTCCACAGCACGTTGACGTTGGGGTGCGCGAACAGCCGCTCCTGCAAAATCTTCTCCGCCCGCAACGTGTCGCGACGGTGGATCAGCGTCACATGATGGCTGTGGTTGGTCAGGTACAGCGCCTCCTCGACCGCGGTATTGCCGCCACCGATCACCGCCACCTTCTTGCCGCGGTAGAAGAAGCCATCGCACGTCGCGCAGGCCGACACGCCCTTGCCGCGCAGGGCCGTCTCGCTCTCCAGCCCCAGCCAGCGCGCCTGCGCGCCCGTCGCGATCACCAGCGTATCGCCGGAGTAGATGGTGCCGTCGTCACCCACCAGCCGGAACGGCCGCTGCGACAGGTCGACCGACACGATCTGGTCCCACATCATCGTCGCGCCGACATGCTCGGCCTGCGCCTGCATCTGGTCCATCAGCCACGGCCCCTGGATCACGTCCTTGAACCCGGGATAATTCTCGACGTCCGTCGTCGTCATCAACTGCCCGCCCGGCTGGATCCCCTGAACCACGATCGGCGCCAGCCCCGCGCGTGCGCCATAGATGGCCGCGGACAGCCCGGCAGGGCCGGATCCCAGGATGAGCATGCGGGTGGAATGAACGGCGGCCATGGTAACTCCGGGGTACGGTCTGCTGCGCTTGAGATAGTAGGGCGCGCCGCCAAACCCAAGCGGAAGATGGCTGGGGCATGGCTCATTGCAGTTCCCGAACACCATCACCCCGGACCCGATCCGGGGTCCAGGGCCGCGTGCATAACGCCTGCGTCTCTAGATCGCGGATGAGGTCCGGGGTGACGAGAACGAGCGGGTCTGCTCGCAACCCCGACGCACAAAGAAAAAGGCACGGAGGTCACCCCCCGCGCCTTCATCAGGCCGAAGCCGAAAGGCTCAGGCCTCGACCGTGCCCTTGGCCGGACGCGGGTCGCGGCGCTCGGCGATACGCGCCGACTTGCCGGTACGACCGCGCAGATAATAGAGCTTCGCACGCCGCACGACGCCGCGACGCACGACATCGATCGAATCGATGTTCGGCGAGTAGAGCGGGAACACGCGCTCCACGCCTTCGCCGAAGCTGATCTTGCGGACGGTGAAGGACGAACCCATGCCACGCTGTGCGCGGGCGATGCAGACGCCTTCATAATATTGGACGCGGGTCCGCTCGCCTTCGACCACCTTCACGCCGACCTTGACGGTGTCGCCGGGGCGGAACTGGGGGATGGCGCGTGCCGCGGTGTACTTTTCGATCTGCTCTGCTTCGAGCGTCTGGATGAGGTTCATCCCATCGGTCCTTTACGTCGTTGCCGCGCGCCAGAGGGCGACTGGACCCGAGCGTCCTCATGACGCTCCCAAAGATCCGGCCGCCGTGACCGTGTGTCGATCTCCGCCTGCGCCTTGCGCCATGCATCGATCTTCGCATGATCCCCCGATCGCAGCACCTGCGGGATCATGCGCCCTTCCCATTCCACCGGGCGGGTATAATGCGGATATTCGAGCAGCCCCGTTTCGAAGCTCTCGTCATCCCCGCTGGAAGCGGCACCCATTACGCCGGGAAGCAGCCGGACGCAAGCATCCAGCAGGGTCAGCGCCGCCATCTCGCCCCCCGACAATATATAGTCGCCGATCGACACCGGCTCGATCGCGCGCGCCTCGAACAACCGCTCGTCGATCCCCTCGAACCGCCCGCACAATATGGTCACCCCCAGCCCCGCCGCCAGCGCCCGGACCCGGTCCTGCGTCAACGGCCGCCCGCGCGGCGTCATGGCCAGCAACGGCACGTCCGGCCGCCGTTCGACCGCCGCATCCACCGCGCGGGCCAGCACGTCGGCCCGCATCACCATCCCCGCTCCGCCGCCGGCCGGCGTGTCGTCCACCGACTTGTGCCGGTCGGTCGCGTGATCGCGGATCTGCAAGGGTTCGCACGACCAGCGCCCGTCCGCCAGCGCCCGCCCCGCCATGCTCGCGCCCAGCGGCCCCGGAAACATCTCGGGGTACAAGGTCAGGATGGTCGCGGCCCATGTCATGCCGCGGTCCATCTTCTCACTGACATGGATTGGCAAGCAGGGAACGATCCCCACACTGACGATTTGCTTGGACCATGACGGACAGGACCTACGACGCATTGGTAATCGGTGGCGGCCCGGCCGGGTTGACCGCCGCGATCTACCTCGCCCGCTTCCACCTCGACACATTGGTGGTCGACGCGGGCAAGAGTCGCACGGCGCTGATTCCGCTCAGCCACAACCATGCCGGCTATCCGCAGGGTGTACGGGGGACCGATCTGCTCGCCGACATGCGCACGCAGGCCGCGGAATATGGTGCACCCGTCACCCCCGGCGCGGTGACGAAGCTCGACCGCCACGCCGACGGCCGGTTCTTCGTCGAACTCGACGGTGGCGAAACGCTGTTCGCCCACAGCGTCCTGCTGGCCACCGGCGTCGTCAACAAGCGCCCGCCGATCGACGACACCGTTCATTACGAGGCGCTCGAACGCGGCCTGCTGCGCTACTGCCCGGTCTGCGACGGCTATGAGGTTACCGATCGCAAGGTCGGCATCATCGGCACCGGGTCGCATGGCATGAAGGAAGCCGTCTTCCTGCGCAGCTACACGCGCGATGTCACCCTGATCTCCCCCGACGCCGAACATTGCCTCGGCGACGATGAGATCGCACGGCTCGACGCACTCGGCGTCGTCCGCGTGGCCGGCCCCTGCGACCGGCTGCGGATCGAAGGGGACAGCCTCATCGTCCCCACCCCGCAGGGTGGTCTCGCCTTCGACAGCGTCTACCCTGCACTCGGCTCGGACATCCGCTCGCGCCTGGCGGTCGATCTCGGCGCGGACGCCGGCGACGACGGCTGCATGCATGTCGACGATCACCAGCGCACGACCGTGCCGGGCCTCTATGCCGCGGGCGACGTGGTCATCGGCCTCGACCAGATCAGCCATGCCATGGGTGCCGCCGGCGTCGCCGCCACGACGATGCGCAACGACCTGGCGGAGAAACGCGCGCTGGTGCGGTAGGGAACCACTCTAACCGTCACCCCGGGCTTGACCCGGGGTCCCGCTGCCTTTCGACACGCGGCAGAAGAAGTGGGGCCCCGGATCAAGTCCGGGGCGACGAATAAAAGGCAGCTGCCGCCAACCAAGCCTCAAACCAGAAACGCGTCGTCCACCACCACGCGGTCCGGCTCCAGCACCGCCGCAGGTTCGCTGAACGGCATCATCGCGCGTTTGCCGTCCGGCCGCTCGACCTCGATCACGTCGCCCGCCCCGAAATTCTCGATCGCCACGACATGGCCGATCGGCACCCCCGCGGCATCGACGCAGGGCAGGCCGATCACGTCCGCATGATAATATTCACCCGGCGCCAACGGCGGCAGCGCGGACCGCGGCACCGACAGTTCGGTCCCGCGCATCGCCTCCGCCCCGTTCCGGTCGACGATCTCGGCGAACCGCGCGATCGCGCCGTTCCCGCCCGGCCGCAAGGACTTCAGCGTCAGCGCGCCGTCGTTGAACGACGCATGCGCCTTCAGCCCCGCAACGTCTTCCGCGAAAAGCTTCAGCCGGACTTCGCCGGCAATGCCGTGCGCGCCGATGATGACGGCCAGCGTGATCGGACGATCGGTCATAAGGGTCCCCAAACGCGGAACCCGCCCATCGGCGAAAGCCGGCGGACGGGTCCGGAGATGGCGACCCCGTCACGGGGCCGCCCAATTGTCGCAGGATCCGGCTCAGGCCCCGGTCGTCTCGGCGGTCTCGGCACCTTCGCTCGGTGCGGCGTCGGATGCGCCCTCGGCCGGATCGGTCGCCGACTTGGCTTCGTTCGCGGCGGCCTCGGCGGCGGCGGCCTTGGTCGCGCGCTCCTCGGCCCGCTCCACGGCCTTCTCGCCCGGCTTGCCCTTGTCGGGGTTGGTGCGCGCGGGGCGCTCCTTCACGCCGGCGACGTCCAGGAAGCGGGCGACGCGGTCGGTCGGCTGCGCACCCATCGACAGCCAGTGCTTGGCACGCTCGGTGTCCAGGATCACGCGCTTCTCGTCATCCTTGGCGAGCAGCGGGTTGTAGGTGCCGATCTTCTCGATGAAGCGGCCGTCGCGCGGCGCGCGCGAATTGGCGACGACGATACGATAATAAGGACGCTTCTTGGCGCCACCGCGCGACAGACGGATCGAAACGGACATACTGTATTTCCTTCGTTGATGTTCTGAACTGAAACTTGAAACTGTGTTTGGAGATATGCACTCCACCTCGGGGCCGTCGCCGCGGCGAAAGCCGGGGTCTCGCTCCGTAACGGGCTACCCCTTCACCGAGGGGAATCCCGGCATCCGCCGGGGTGAACGGGACGGATGCTCACTTCTTCTTGAACCCGTTGAACCCGGCCGGCAGGTTGCCCGGACCGCCCAGCCCCGGCAGCCCGCCCGGCATACCGCCGGCAGGGCCCCCCATGCCGCCCATGCCCGGGGCGATGCCGCCCAGCGCCGCCCCCATGCCGCCCTTGCCGAACAGTGCGCCAAGACCCTTCAACCCGCCCATCTTCTTGATCTTCTTCATGGCGGTGGCCATGTCCTGATGCATCTTGAGCACCTTATTGACGTCCTGCACCGTGGTGCCGGATCCCTTGGCGACGCGGATCTTGCGCTTGGCGTTCAGCAGCTCGGGCTTGACGCGCTCCTTCATCGTCATGGACGAGATGATCGCGTCCATTCGCACCAGCACCTTGTCGTCCGCCTGGCCATTGGCCATCGCGTTCTTCACCTGCTTTACGCCGGGCAGCATCGCGGCCAGGCCGGAAATGCCGCCCATCCGCTGCATCTGCGCCAGCTGGGACCTGAGGTCGTTCAGGTCGAACTGCCCCTTGGCCATCTTGGCGGCCAGCGCTTCGGCCTCGCCTTCCTTGATCGTCTCGGCGGCGCGTTCCACCAGCGACACGACGTCGCCCATGCCCAGGATGCGCCCCGCGACGCGGCCCGGATGGAACAGTTCCAGTGCGTCCAGCTTCTCGCCGGTGCCGACGAACTTGATCGGCCGACCCGTCACCGCACGCATCGACAACGCGGCCCCGCCGCGCGCGTCGCCGTCCATGCGGGTCAGCACCACGCCGGTCAGCGGCACCTGATCGGAGAAATTCTTCGCGACGTTGACCGCGTCCTGACCGGTCAGCGCATCGACGACCAGCAGGATCTCCTGCGGCTTGGCGATGTCGGCCACGGCCTTCATCTCGTCCATCAACGCCTGATCGACATGCAGGCGCCCTGCCGTATCGAGCATCACGACGTCGAAACCCTGCAGCTTGGCCGCCTGCAACGCACGCCGCGCGATATCGACCGGCTGCTGTCCCTCGACGATCGGCAGCGTCGCGACCGACGTCTGCGTGCCCAGCGTCGCCAGCTGTTCCTGCGCGGCCGGCCGGTTGACGTCCAGCGACGCCATCATCACGCGCTTGCGGCCACGCTCGGTCAGCCGCTTGGCGATCTTGGCGGTCGTCGTCGTCTTGCCCGACCCCTGCAGGCCGACCATCATCACCACCGCGGGCGGCGCCACGTCCAGCTCCAGGTCGACCTGGTCCGAACCCAGCATCTCGACCAGCGCGTCATTGACGATCTTGACGACCTGCTGCCCGGGCGTCACCGATTTCAGGACGTTCTGGCCGACCGCCTGCTCCGTCGCCTTGTCGACGAATTCGCGCACCACCGGCAACGCGACGTCGGCTTCGAGCAGTGCGATCCGCACTTCGCGCATCGCCGCGCGCACGTCCGCCTCGGCCAGCGCACCACGGCCGCGCAGCTTGTCGAACACACCGCTCAGGCGGTCGCTCAGGGTCTCGAACATTCGCTTCTCCCGCGCCCCGCCCGGGGCAAAATCCGGTTCCGTCCGGGCCAACGCACAAAGCGCCGGCGGGCGAAAACTCGCTGGCCGGCGGGCACCCGCGGGTGCTTGCACATCGGTTCCGGATGGAACGGTCGGTGGCGGCATAGCCCGCAACCGACCGAAACACAATGTGAAACCCGTCGCCAACCCGGCTCATACCGTGCCGCTCCCGTCGCTGGTCTTAACCTATCCTAAAGCGATGGCGTGTCAGGGCCGGGAAATGGCAATTTCGATTTCCCGCCGTACGCCGCGACCCGATCGCTTCGGTCCTGCGGCTGGATCGGACGAGGCGATCATGACGGATGGTCATGGCGTGCTGCTCGTGGGATTGTGGATCATCGTGCTGCTGGCCTGCATCGGGTCGCAACATTTGCCGTCCGCGATCGGTTCGGACGATGCACGCGCCGTCCTGCTCTGCGCGCTGCTGCTCAACATCGCGCTGTCGCTGCTCGGTGCGATCCGCCATCGCCGGCTCCTGGCCGACAGCCGGCTGTGCCGCACGCTGGAGGCGCGGGTCCAGACGCTGGCCTCGCGCGATCCGCTGACCGGCCTCGCCAACCGCCGCACGCTGGCCGAGGTGGCGAGCGGCACGATGATCACCGCGGCACGGCGCGGGCTCAGCATCGCCGTCCTGACCGTGAACCTCGACAATTTCCGCAGCGTCAACGAAGGACCGGGGCATGAGGCCGGCGACGCGGTGCTGGTTGATATGGCCGAGGCGCTCACCGCGCTGATCCCGCCGTCGGCCACCGTCGCACGGCTGGGCGGCGACGAGTTCTGCTGCCTGATGACGTTCGATGCCGGCCGCCCCGCCACGGTCGACGGGCTGGTCGCCGCGATCATGGCCCGCCTGACGCGCCCGCTCGCAGTCGGCCGCGAATCGATCCGTCGCACCGTGTCGATCGGCATCGCCCGCACCGAACCCGGCGACATGACGATCGATGCGGCCATGCGCCGTGCCGACATCGCGCTGTCCGCGGTGAAGAAGGCCGGCGGAGACGCGGCAAGCTGGTTCGACGCCGGCATGGGTCGCGAACTCGCGGTCCGCAACGCGATCGAGGCCGGCCTGCGGACCGCCATCCCCGCCGGCCGCATCGTGCCCTATTATGAACAGCAGATCGATCTTTCGACCGGCCGGCTCGCCGGGTTCGAAGTGCTGGCCCGCTGGGATCATCCGACCGATGGAATCCTGCTGCCAGACCGGTTCATTCCGATCGCGGAGGAAGCCGGGCTCGTTTCCGACCTTTCGATGTCGATCATGCGGCAGGCGTTCGAACATGCCGCCAGCTGGGATCCGGGGC
Source organism: Sphingomonas montana (assembly GCF_001956315.1). Taxonomy (GTDB): domain Bacteria; phylum Pseudomonadota; class Alphaproteobacteria; order Sphingomonadales; family Sphingomonadaceae; genus Sphingomonas_R; species Sphingomonas_R montana. The sequence goes on from NZ_KV887142.1 coordinate 116,730, forward strand.
TTACCCTGTCGGTCAACATCAGCCCCGGCCAGCTGAAGGATCCGTGGCTGGCGGAAAAGATCCTGAAACTGCTGATCGAAACTAACTTCCCGCCGCAACGGCTGGAAATCGAGATCACCGAAACGTCGCTGTTCGACAATCTGGCGCTCGCCCAGTCGATCGTCGCCTCGCTTAAGAACCAGGGCGTCCGGCTCGCGCTCGACGATTTCGGCACCGGCTATTCCAGTCTCGCCCATCTGCGCGCGTTGCCGTTCGACCGGATCAAGATCGACAAGAGCTTCGTCATGGCGATGGCCGACGATCCCGAATGCACCGCGATCGTCGAGGCGATCACCCGGCTTGGCCACAGCCTGTCCGTGCCGGTCACCGCCGAGGGCGTCGAAACCGCCGCGATCGCCGGCCGCCTGCGCGCGCTGGGCTGTCACAAGGTGCAGGGCTGGCACTATGGCCGCCCGCTCGACGTGCAGCAGGTCCGCCGCCTGCTCGCCGACCGTTCGCTGCTCGGCACCGCCCGCGCCGCCTGACCCGCTCGGATACGACCACTTCGGACCAGGCAGCTGTTCTCCCGTACGGTTCGGCACGATCGTCCAATCAGACGTCGTCATGCTTCGGCTGCGCGCCCGCCACGGCCACCTGCCCCGAGAAAGTTGGACTTCCCCTGCCCCCGCACCTAGATCGCGGCGCATGACGATCCGCTTCACCAAGATGCACGGGCTGGGCAACGACTTCGTCGTCATCGACGGTCGCGCTGCCCCGGTCGCGCTCGATGCCGCGCGGGTGCGCGCCATCGCCGATCGCCGCACCGGGGTCGGCTGCGACCAGCTGATCCTGCTGTCCGGCCATGCCGACGCCGGCAGCATCGACATGCGCATCTTCAACGCGGACGGGTCGGAAGTATCCGCCTGTGGCAATGCGACGCGCTGCGTGCCCGTCCTTCTGGGCCATGACGTCACCGTCGTCACCGCTGCCGGGCGGCTGGACGCACGGCTGTCGGACGGCGGCGCCGCGGTCGATATGGGGCTGCCCGATTTCGCGTGGGATGCCGTCCCGATCGCCTATCCGATGGATACCACCGCGCTGCCCGTCGCCTGGGAGATGCTGGAACGGCCGGTCGCGCTGTCGGTCGGCAATCCGCACCTCGTCTTCTTCGTCGCCGATATCGACGCCGTCCCGCTCGACCGGATCGGTCCGACGATCGAGACGGACCCGCTGTTCCCGGAACGGATCAACGTCAACATCGCCAGCGCCACCGATCGCGGCCATGTCCGGATGCGGACATGGGAACGCGGGGCCGGCCTGACGCGCGCCTGCGGCACCGGTGCCTGCGCGACGTTCGCCGCCGGCCGCCGACTGGGGCTGCTGGACGACCGCGTCCAGCTGACCCTGCCCGGCGGCGACCTCATCCTGGCCGATATCGATGGCCGCCTGTCGATGACGGGGGCTGCGGTCCGCGTCTTCGACGGCACGCTATCCGGGGAATTCACCGCATGACCGAACCGAGCTGGCACGAAAAGCTGATTGGCGGCTTCCGTCGCACGTCGGACAAGCTGGGCGACAACCTGTCCGGCCTGTTTACCAAGGCCGCGCTCGATACCGAGACGCTCGACGGGATCGAGGAGGCGCTGATCGCGTCCGATCTCGGCCCCGCCACCGCGGCCCGCATCCGCGCGACGCTTGGTTCCGCGCGCTACGAACGCGGGCTGGACGAGGCCGGCGTGCGGCAGGTGGTCGCCGACGAGATCGCCGCCATCCTGACCCCCGTCGCCAAGCCGCTGGAGATCGAGGCCTTCCCCCGGCCGCAGGTCATTCTGGTCATCGGCGTCAACGGCTCCGGCAAGACCACGACCATCGCCAAACTCGCCCACCTGCTGCAGGAACAGGATTACGAGGTGATGCTGGTCGCCGGCGACACGTTCCGCGCCGCCGCGATCGGGCAGCTGAAGGTCTGGGCCGAACGGCTGAACATCCCGATCATCTCCGGCAAGGAAGGCGGCGACGCGGCCAGCCTGGTGTTCGAAGGCGTGAAGCAGGGCACCGCGCGCGGCACCGACGTGCTGATCGTCGACACCGCCGGCCGGTTGCAGAACAAGGCCGGGCTGATGGACGAACTGTCCAAGATCCGCCGCGTGCTGGGCCGCCTGAACCCGGCGGCCCCGCATGACGTCGTGCTGGTGCTCGATGCCACCACCGGCCAGAATGCGCTCAACCAGATCGAGGTGTTCGGCGCGTCGGCCGGCGTTACCGGCCTCGTCATGACCAAGCTGGACGGCAGCGCGCGCGGCGGCACGCTGGTCGCCGCGGCCGAAAAATACGGCATGCCGATCCACGCGATCGGGGTGGGCGAGACGATCGAGGACCTTCGCCCGTTCGATCCGCAGGAGGTGGCGCGCGCCATCGCCGGCGTCGAACGGCTCGCCTCGTCGAAGAATCCGGCATGAGCGGCGCTACGCCCCCCGCCACGCCGGCCGCCGCCAAGGAACGCGGTCCGCTCGTCGGTCTTGCGCTCGACCTTGGGCCGCTCGCGGTCTTCTTCCTGGCCAATGTGCTGACGAAGAACATCTTCCTCGCCACGCTGGTCTTCATGATCGCGACCGCCGCGGCGATGCTGGCCGCGCGCATCTTCCACGGCAAGGTTTCGCCGATGCTGGCGATCTCCGGCCTCATGGTCCTGGTGTTCGGCGGCCTGACCATCTGGCTGCACAGCGAGACGTTCATCAAGCTCAAGCCGACGATCTACTACGTCATGGTCGCCGCCATCCTGTTCTTCGGCCTCTGGACGAACCGCCCGACGCTGAAGGTCGTGCTGGGCGCCGCCTATCCGGGCCTCAGCGATCGCGGCTGGGCGCTGCTGTCGCGCAACTGGGCCTGGTTCTTCCTCGTACTGGCGATCGCGAACGAGATCATGTGGCGCAACACCAGCACCGATTTCTGGCTGGGCTACAAACTGTGGGGCGCGATGCCCGCAACCGTGATCTTCGCGCTCGCCAACATCCCGCTGCTGATGAAACATGGGCTGGACATGAAGACGGCGGAATCGGACCCGCCGATTCCGCCGCAGGGCTGACGCGGGCGGCGGCCCGCGCCGTCATTCAGCGCCTGTGGTGGGCGTTGCCACGACGCGAATGCGACGGCCGACCATGGTGCCGGTCGTTGCGATGCCGGTTATAGTAGCGACCGCGTCCGCGCCGCTCGTTGCGACCATAATGCCGGTCGTTCCGGTCGTAACGGTCGCCACGATCATAGCGATCGCTGCGATCGTAACGCGACTGCGCCTTGGCCTGCGCGGGCGCGACGACTGCCACTGCCGGGATCATTGCGGCTAATGCCATGATGAAAGTCCTGATGCGCATCCGTCGTCTCCTGATTGAGTGAGACGCCTTTGCGACCTGCCAGGTGAACCCGCTCTGTGCGCCGCTGTAGGCTGAGGTTCACATGGCCCCGAACCCACGGACACAGAAAGGCCCTCTCCCGTCTTCGCGGGAGAGGGCTTCGGTCGCTTCAGGCGGGGCAGGTGCATGTCACCATCACCCCGCTCCGTAAGTTCAGCCCTTCGCAGCCTCGTACCGCTGCCCGGCCTTGTCCCAGTCGACCACGTCCCACCAGGCCTTCAGGTAATCCGGCCGGCGGTTGTTGTACTTCAGATAATAGGCGTGCTCCCACACGTCGTTGCCGAGCACGGGCGTGCCCTTCACCTCGGCCACGTCCATCAGCGGGTTGTCCTGGTTCGGCGTCGACGTGATCTGCAACGCGCCGCTGCCGTCCACGATCAGCCAGGCCCAGCCCGACCCGAACTGCGCGACGCCTGCCGCGTTGAACTTGGTCTTGAACTCGTCCACCGAACCGAACGTCTCTTCGATCGCCGCCTTCAGCGCGCCGGATGGCTGCCCGCCGCCTGCCTTCATCGTCTCCCAGAAGAAGATGTGGTTCCAGTAACCGCCGCCATTGTTGCGCACGGCCTTGGGATAGGCGGAAATGCCCGACACGATCTCTTCGATCGACTTGGTCGCCAGCGCGTCGTCCGCGGCCACCGCTTCGTTCAGCTTGTCGGTATAGGCCTGGTGATGCTTGTCGTGATGCAGCTTCATCGTCTCCGCATCGATCGTCGGCTCCAGCGCCGCATAGTCATAGGGAAGCGGGGGAAGTTCGAACGCCATCGTCTGTCTCCTTGGACGGTTCCGTCGCGCTTCCTAACGCAGCGCGCGCCGGAACGATGCCCCTTATATCGCAGCCCCCTACCCCAGCAACGCGTGGCGCTTCAGGCAATGCCGCAACTGGTCGTAACTCAGCCCCAGCGCCTTGGCGGTGGCGCGCTGGTTGAACCGGTGCTGCGCCATCGCCGCCTCGATGATCGCCTTCTCATACCCGTCCACTGCCCCGCGCAGGTCGCTGACGACCTCGACGGTCGGCGCACGCCCCACCGCCGCCGCTGCCGTCTCCCGCTGCGTGTTCGGGATCGAACAGGCCTCGCGCCCCACCGGAGCCCAGGGCGAGGCGAACGGATCGAACTGGATCGCATCGACCGCGCGCTCCGGATCGTCCCAGCGGTACACCGCGCGCTCCACCACGTTGCGCAGTTCGCGGACATTGCCCGGCCACGGATGCGCCACCAGCGCCGCCATTCCCGCATCGGTAAAGCCCGGCCAGTGTGTCCAGCCCAGTTCCGCCGCCATCCGCCGGGCGAAATGCTCCGCCAGCACCGGTACGTCGCCTGTCCGCGCGCGCAGCGGCGGCAGCGTGATGACCTCGAACGACAACCGGTCGAGCAGGTCGGCACGGAACCGCCCCGTCTCGCACAGCGCCGGCAGATGCTCGTTCGTCGCCGCCACGATCCGCACGTCGACGCGGATCGCGCGGTTCGACCCGATCCGGTTCACCTCGCCATATTCCACCGCGCGCAACAACCGCTCCTGCGCGCCCGAACTCAGCGTCGCCAGCTCGTCCAGAAACAGCGTGCCGCCATGCGCCTCCTCGAACCGCCCGGGCCGCGCCTTGGTCGCGCCTGTGAACGCGCCCGCCTCATGCCCGAACAGCTCCGCCTCGATCAGCGTCTCGGGCAGCGCGGCACAGTTCAGCGTGACCAGCGGCCCCGACCAGCGCTGCGACAGCCGGTGGAGCCGCTCCGCGATCAGTTCCTTGCCCGTGCCGCGCTCGCCAATCACCAGCACCGGCCGGTCGAGCGCCGCCGCCCGGCTCGCCCGCTCCACAGTGTCGAGGAAAACCGATGATTCGCCGATGAAGCTGCTGGTCCGTTCCATGCCGAAATAATGGCGTCATTTCCCAACCGTTCGCAAGCGCGTTGACCCCTTCTCCCCCCCCGCTCCGCCCGCAAAACCGGCCTGCCAAGCGGTTTCGCCCATCTGGCACGCTCCATGCAAAGTAGCTGTCATCACCGGCCATCAGCGCCGGGACATCAGTAACCGGGTTCAGGGAGACGACCATGTTCCAGTCCGATGCCAGGCATGCCATCCTTTCCGCCATCGGCGCGCTGCTGCTGTCCGCGACCTGCGTCCCGGCGGCGGTCGGGCCGGCACCCGCGCATTCGGCGGGGGCTACGGCACTGCGCTACTGACCCCCTCACAACTCCAAGGAAAACGCTCGATGGGTATCTTCTCCCGCACCCGCGACATCATCGCCGCCAACATGACCGACCTGCTCGACCGGGCCGAGGATCCGGCCAAGATGATCCGCATGATTATCCTGGAAATGGAAGAGACGCTGGTCGAGGTCCGTGCCTCGGCCGCCCGCACCATCGCCGACCAGAAGGAGATGCGCCGCCAGATCGGAAAGCTGGCGCAGGTCCAGGAAAACTGGACGGAAAAGGCCGAACTCGCGCTGTCCAAGGGCCGCGAGGATCTTGCCAAGGCGGCGCTGGTCGAAAAGCGCAAGGCCACCGACCTGTCGGAACAGCTGCAGGCCGAGGTCGGCATGCTGGAAGACACGCTTCGCGCCTCCGAGGGCGACATCGCCAAGCTCCAGGGCAAGCTGCGCGAGGCGCGCAGCCGCCAGAACGCCATCTCCGCCCGGCTGGAAAGCGCCAACAACCGCGTCCGGATGCGCGAAATGTATGCGGGCCAGAAGACCGAGGACGCCTTTTCGCGGTTCGAGGTGCTGGAACGTCGCGTCGACTGGGCCGAGGGCCGCGCCGATGCGCTCACCCTGGGCGCCCCGCCCAAGTCGCTGGAGGAGGAGATCGCCGAACTGCGCTCGGCCGATGCCGTCGATGCGGAGCTGGAAGCCCTGAAGGCGCGCCAGCAAGCGCGGGAGAGCTGAGATGATGGAGGACATCCTGCTGCCCATCATCGTCGTGGGCATGCTCTTCATCGGGCTGCCCTGGCTGATCTTCCACTACATCACGCGCTGGAAACAGTCGGGCACGCTTACCGTCCAGGACGAGAACCTGATGGACGACCTGTACGAAACCGCCCGCCGGCTCGACGACCGGCTGGCGACGATCGAACGGATCATCGCCGCCGATCACCCCGACTACCGCCTCGCCAGCCAGTCCGCACCCGACCGGGACTACGCCCCCCGCGACTATCGCGGCGATCCGCGCGACCCGCGCGAACCCGTCGGCCCCCGCCGCGCCTGACCGCGCCTTCGCACGAAAGGAACCCCGCCATGTCCGCCCGCCGCACCAGCTTCTACCTCGACAAACGCAACAAGAAGGCCATGGGCGTTTGCGCCGGGCTCGCCGACTATACCGGAGTGGACGTCACCCTGATCCGGGTCGGCACCGTCCTGCTGACGCTGTTCGCGCTCGGCCCGCTCATGCCGGTCGCCTATCTGGTGCTCGGCTGGATGGCGGACGACAAGCCGCGCGAATTCTACGCCGCCGACCCGCAGGAAGAGAAATTCTGGCAACAGGTCCGTGCCAAGCCCAGCGCATCGGTCCGCGACGTGCGCAGCCGGTTCCGCGATATCGACCGCCGGCTGGCCGACATTGAAACGCACGTCACCAGCCAGAACACCCGCCTCGCCAACGAAATCGACGCGCTGCGCTGAACCGAACCGAGCCAGCCCTCGCAAAAGGGATCCTTTACATGCCGCTCACCACCGTACCGCCGCCCATGCCGCCCGAGGCCGGCTTCTTCCTCGGCCTGATGGTGGGGGTCATCGCGACCCTGCTGATCCAGCTCTACGGCCGCCGCAAGGCCGCTCGCGCCGAAGGATCGGCCGCGATCGATACGCAGCGCGCGGTCGAACTGCTGTCGCAGGAGAACGAACGCCAGAACGACCGCACGCTGCGCCTCCAGGAACGGCTCGCCGTCCTCGAACGCATCGCCACCGATCCGGCGACCCACACCGCGCGCGAAATCGACGCGCTGCGCTGATCGCCGCGCGAACTTCAGGGAACAGGGGGAACCCATGGACAGACAGATCTTCATCCTCGCGCTCATCGCGATCTGCATGGTGGGCTGGGTCGTCACGACCGCGATCCGCGCGAAACACGGCTACCCGCTCACGGATGACTGGGGAAACACGGTCGATCGCGGCCTGCCGGATGCCGCACAGAAATTCGAACTGCTCGGCAGCGAGAACGACCGGCTGAAGGGGCAGGTCCTGCGGTTGGAGGAACGTATCGCGGTCCTCGAACGCATCGCCACCGACGAGGGTGCGCGCCTCGGCCGCGAAATCGAATCGCTCCGCTGAAGGCCCGCTTCCGGCTCTATCGACCGAACCGAATATAGAAGGACCAAGACAATGGGTGGCGGACAAATGATGGTGGTGCTGATCGTCATGATCGCGTGCATCGCCGGGGTGATGAAGGCGAAATACCAGACGCAGCAACGCGCCGCGGACGACGCCGCACCGCAGGACCGCATCGATACGCAGCTTCTGGCCGACGAGGTGCGCCGCCTGCGCGAACGCGTCGTCGTGCTGGAACGCATCGCCACCGACGGCGAAGGCCCGTCCAAACTGGACCGCGAGATCGAGGCGCTGCGCCTCAAGGACCGCTGACCGACCTCTTGTTCAGGAGCAATTCCATGACCGCCGATGCGAACCTCTGGATCATCGCCGCCACGGCCGCGCTCGCGGCGCTCGTCGTCGCCACCCATGCCGCCCTGATCGGCTGGCGCGGCTGGCTCGACCTGCGGCGGCTGGAGATCGAGGGCCGCCGCGATGTCGCTGCCCCGTCGCCCGGCGCGCGCATCGAACTGGCCGACCTGCGCGAACGGATCCGCAAGCTCGAAGCGATCGCGGCCGGCGTCGAACTCTGATCGCCGGGTCGCCGCCCGCTGGACATCCTGACCGTTGGACGCTCTGACCGATGGAACTGCGGCCGCCGCTCTGATACCGCCTCCGGCATGACCGCACCCGCCACCTTGTCCGATGCGCTGGAGGAATATGATTTCCTCGAAGGCGACGACCGCTACCGCATGCTGATCGAGTTGGGCGAAGCCCTCGAACCGATGCCCGAAGCGCTCAAGACGGATCAGACGCTCGTACCGGGGTGCTCGTCATCAGTCTGGGTCTACCCGACGGACCAGAACGGAAAACTGAGCTTCCTCGCGGATTCGAACTCGGCATTGACGAAGGGTATCATCGCCCTCGTGCTACTGACCATTCGCGGACGAGAGCCGTCCGAGGTGGCCATGCTCGATATCGCGGACGAGCTGAAACCATTCAACCTCACCAAGCAACTTACGTCGAAGCGCACGCAGGGCATCCCCAACATGATCGCCCTCATCCGCGAAACCGCAGGACGCTACAGCGGCTGAGCCACCCTGCCCCCCCCCGGGGGCAACACGAATTGCGCCAGCACCCTGCCGAAGCACGATCCCCCGGCGAACACGCCGGGGCCTGGACGCCGGCGCTCCACCTAGGCCCCGGCCTCCGCCGGGGAATGGCTCGCGGTCGGGACGACCGTCGCGCTGCCCGGACGCAACCGATCCACCACCGCCGCCACGTCGGTCCCGGCCGCGACCAGCAACCAGTCCCGCGGCCGTGCCGTGTCCACCACGACCACCGCCCGCTTCGGGCATATCTTCAGGCAATCCACCTCGACCACGCCGAACGCGGCCTTGCGCCCCTTGCCGCCGCCGAGTGCCGCGCGCAGCACCTTGGCCAGCGACGCTTCACCGTCCGGGCCGAACCCGCCGTCCAGCTTGCGGCTGCACTTGCGGCATACCAGCACGGCCGACGCCCAGTCGGCGCGGACATGGTCTTTCATCGCCGGGCTTGCGCCTGCTCGCGCCGTTCGTCCGCCGCGCGCAGCACTTCATACGCGGTCTGCACAGCCTGGAACCGTTCGGCCGCCGCCGGGTCGTTCTGGTTCACATCCGGGTGGTTCGCCTTGGCAAGCTTCCGCCACGCGGTCTTGATCGCGTCCGCCTCGACATGCGGGTCCAGCCCCAGCACCTCCAGCGCGCGCAGTTCGTCGCGCGACCGCGTTCCGTCGCCCGATCCGCCCCAGCCATAATGCGACGCCTCGGCATAGCCCGACGCAGTGCCGCGCTCGGCCTTTTCGCGCGCGGCGGCTTCCTCCGCCGACAGCCCTTCGAAATAATTCCAGCCGCGGTTATACTCGCCGGCATGTTCCTCGCAGAAATACCAGCGTTCGGGGCTGTTGGGAGATTTGGGTGCGGGTCGGTCGCCTGCCCGGCCGCACCCGTCGCGGTCGCACATCCTTACCTGGGTCGTACCCCGTTCGCCGCCATAGCTGCGCCAGCGGGGAAAGCCCCAGTCGTTCGATCGAGACCCTGCCATCCCGCTAACCTAGGTTCGCGCACGGCCCGCCACCATGGCCGGGCCGGAATAAAGTGCCAGAGGGCCTGTAAGCCGGGTTCTGTCCACCACCGCCCGAAGGCGGCGGATGGGCGACCATTCCTCTAGGACCGCGGTTACCCGCGGCCTCCAGCGACCAACCCGGACGACGGGGCGAAGCAGCCCATATGCCGTCCCTATTCGGTCTTGCTCCCGGTGGGGTTTGCCGTGCCGTTCCGGTTACCCGGTCCGCGGTGCGCTCTTACCGCACCGTTTCGCCCTGACCCGGCCGAAGCGCGGGCGGTCTGTTTTCTGTGGCACTGTCCCTAAGATCGCTCTCGCCGGGCGTTACCCGGCACCGTTGCTCCTTGGAGCCCGGACTTTCCTCCCGTGCACGGATGCACCGGCGGCCGCCCGGCCCTCTGACGCGGCCGCTATTGCGGCAACGCCGTCCCCGAGTCCAGCAGCAGCGCGAGCAGGATCGCCCGGCATTCGCCGTCCGCCACCCCGTCCACCGTTTCAGGGCGGAACCGCCGCTGGAACGCGCGCACCGCCGCCGGCCCGTCCGCCACGTCGTACCCGAACCGTTCGAGTGCCACCAGGAACCCGCCCGGCGTCCAGTGCGGATCGCGGAACGCCAGCTTCGGCCGCGCCACCGCCAGCCGGTGCCGCGCTAGCCGCGGCCAGTCGAACAGCTCGCCCGGATCCTCCTTCCGCGCCGGCGCGATATCCGAATGGCCGACGACGTTCACCGGCAATATCCCATGCCGCTCGACGATGTCCCCGACCAGCGGCACCAGCCGGTCCATCTGCGCCGCCGGGAACGGGCGATAGCCATGTTCATGGCCCGGATTGACGATCTCGATCCCGATGCTGATCGCGTTCACGTCCACCATGCCCCGCCACCGGGACCGCCCGGCATGCCACGCACGGTCGCCCTCATCGACCAGCCGGTACAGCGTGCCGTCCTCGTCCAGCACATAATGGGCCGACACCTTTGCCGCCGGGTCGCACAGCCGCGCGATCGCCGATTCGGCATCCGCCATCCCGGTGTAATGCAGCACGAGCATCGATACCGGCGCGCCGCGCGCATCGAAATTGGGGGACGGGCGGGAAATTGGCTCTGTCATCGGTCGGCCTTCGGATCGCGACGTCGGATACGTCACAGCATCCCGCCCGCACCGCGCACGTCAAGCCCTGCGGTGCCCGCGCCCCGTAGCTTGGGAAATACAGTGGTACGCGCCGCGCATGTCAGGCCGCGCGGTGATCCACCGGGCGGTACAGCCCGCGATTGTCGACGTCCGATGTGAAATAACCGGTCTGGTCGATCGCCGTCTCGCCCGCCCCCAGCAGCAGGAAAGCGTCCGGGGCGGCCGCCCGCGCCAGTCGCTGGAACGCGCGGCGCCGCACCGCGTCGGAGAAATAGAACAGGACGTTGCGACACAGGATGATGTCGAACCGCGCCGGCAACGGCGGCGCATCCAGCACGCTGAGCGTATGGAACCGCACCCGCGCGCGCAGTTCGGGCCGCGCGCGCCAGACGTCGCCCTCGCCGTCGAACCAGCGGACCAGCTGCCGCACGGCCAGGCCGCGCTGGATCTCGAACTGCGAATATTCGCCGTCGCGCGCCTGCTTTATGGCCGCCTGCGACACGTCGGTCGCCACTATGTCGATCCGCCAATCGTCCAGCGCCGCGATGCCGGCCAGCGCCATCGCGATCGAATAGGCTTCCTGCCCCGTCGAACAGCCGGCCGACCAGATACGCAGCGTCCGGTCCGGGCGCGCCGCCATCACCTGCGGCAGGGCACGGTCGATCAGCAGGCCGAAACTGAGCGGATCGCGGAAGAAACTCGTCTCGTTGTTCAGCAGCGCCTCGACCACCGCGTCGGACAGCGCGGGGTCGCGCCCGCCCGCCACCGCAGCCGCCACCGCATCGGCGCTGCCGAACCCGTGCGTCCGGATCAGCGTGTCCAGTGCGATGTCCAGCCGCCAGTGCCGCCCGTCGGACAGCATCTGCCCGGTGCGCTGTTCCAGGATGCCGGCCAGCATCCGCGCGCTGACGGGGCTCATCTCCATGCCGCGGTCCCGCGTGCCCCGTCCGCCCCGGTCGCGGCGGGTTGGGTGCCGGGGCGGGCGCCGGAACAGGCGAGCGCCCGGGCGACGATGTGCCGGCCGATCGCGGCGGGCGGCAGGATCGCATCGGCCAGTCGCGCCCGCGCGACGGTGCCCGGCATGCCCCAGACCGTCGCCGATCCTGCATCCTGGACCAGTATCTCGCCGCCCGCCGCCGCCAGCTGCGCCGCGCCATGGGCTCCGTCGCGCCCCATCCCGCTCAGGATCACGCCGATGCCGCTGGCCGCAAACACGTCGGCCACCGCGATCAGCATCGGGTCGACCGACGGCAGACAGGCCGACGCCAACGGCCGCCGGTCGTACCGCACCCGCACCGCGTCCCCGTCGCGCAGCAGGGTCAGGTGCGCGGTGCCGGGCGCGACCAGCACCTGGCCCGGCGACACCGTTTCGCCCTCCTCCGCCACGGTCGCCCGCCGCCCGGCGATCTCGCTCAGCTGATCCGCGAAATAGGGCATGAATTCGGGCGGCAGATGCTGCGTCACCAGGATCGGCGCGGTGCAGCGCGCGTCCAGCCCCTCGAACAGCGCGGTCAGCGCGATCAGCCCCCCGGTCGATGCCCCCACCGCGATACAACCGACCGGATCGCGTCGCTGCGACACGACGGGCTCCCCCGGCGCGACATCGCCGGTCGTCGGCGTCGCGAAATGCCGCACCGGCGGCAACCGCTGCAGCCGCTGTGCCAGCCGTCCGGTAAATTCGCTGCCCAGGTCCCCGGCCGCGGGTTTCAGCACGGTGTCCGACGCGCCCAGCGCCAGCGCGCGCATGCTGGCGACCGCACCTTCGCCGCACGACGACGACACGATCACCACATGTGCGCCCCGCCCCGCCGTCAGGATCGCCGGCAACGCGGTCAGGCCGTCCATGCCGGGCATCTCGACGTCCAGCAGGACGATATCGACCGTCATGTCCGCCAGCAGCGCGAGCGCGGACGCCACGCCGCGCGCCACGCCGCACACGCTGAACCGCGGATGTTCGTCCAGCATCCGCTGGAACACCGTCCGCGCCACGATCGAATCGTCGACGATCAGGACGCGGGTTGTCGCCGCGTCGCCCGTCGCCGTCCCCTGGCCTTGGTCGATCGCATATCCCACCGGTTCGCGCCGCGTCAGGCCACGCCGACCAGGCTGAGCTTGCTCTGCAACGTCTCGCGGTCGAACGGCTTCATCACATATTCGTCCGCGCCGGCGTCGATCGCCGCGCGGATATGGCCGATTCCGTTTTCGGTGGTGCAGAACACGACCTTCGGGCGTGGCGAAACCGCGCTGTTGCCCAGCGCGCGCAGAAACTCCATCCCGCTCATCACCGGCATGTTCCAGTCGAGCAGCACGACGTCCGGGGCCGCCACGGTGCAACGGTTCAGCGCCTCCTGCCCGTCGCCCGCCTCTTCCACGCGAAAGTTCAGCGTCTCCAATATATGCCGCGCGACCTTCCGGATTACCTTGGAATCGTCCACGACGAGACACGTCTTCATGCTATGGCCTTCGGTATGGGATTGATCCGATATGAATAGGAAGTGTCGGTAACGATTGGGTTAATTCACGGCGGCCGCCGTCGGCTGGACGTCCCCGTTGCCCCCGGCCACCAGGCCTGCCGGGTCGATCAGCAGATATTGCCGGCCCTCGACGATCACCGAACTGCGCATCATCGCGGACCACCCGCCCGTGACCCGGCCCTGCAACGGGCTCGGGCTGCCCGTCGCCGGCAGCACGTCCAACACCTCGTCCACGACGATTCCGTAAGGATGTCCGTCGATCGCGACGACCACCGCGGAAAAGGGCATGTCCGGCGCGCCACGCACTCCCGTCAGCGTGTCCATCACCGCACGCGGATCGACGATCGTCACGACGCGGCTGCGCAACGCGGCCAGCCCCACGACATGCGGCGGGGCCAGCGGCACGGCGGTCATCGCCTCGATCTCGACGACCGATTCGACGGTCTCGGCGGGCAACGCCACGCTCTCGCCGGCGATCCGCACGATCAGCATCAGGCCATCCATCACCGTGCGCCCCCACGTGCCGCGTCCAGCGCGCGGACCAGCGCCTGCCGGTCGTAGCGCCAGATATCCGCATCGCCCGTCGCCGCGTGGCGCAGGCGCAGGCGGACCGCGTCGCCGCCCCCCGCATCCGGCAGGCTGCCGTCCGCGATCACGACCGTGGCCCTGGCCGTCGTCGCCCCGTCTTCACCGGCGAAGGCGACGCGGTATCCCGCCGCCTCCACGATCGGGCGCAGGAACGCGCGCATCCATCCGTCCTCCCGCGCGACCAGCAACGCCAGCGGCCGGACGCCGGCCGGCACCTGCGCCCGCGCGACCGCCGCGAACATCCAGTAGGGATCGACCAGTTCGACCAGCCGGTCCGCCACCATCACCACGCCGCACACCAGCCCCGGGTCCGGCGCGGGTGCGACCGCTTCGGCCAGGTCGACGATGTCGATCACCTGATCGATCGCATAGGCCAGCCGTTCCGTCCCGTCGCTGATCCGCAGCACGCGCAGCTTCGGCCGATCCGCTACCGATCCGGTCATCGACAGCAGCGGCACCACCACCCCGTCGCGGTTCAGCCGCAACTGCCCCGCGATCAGCGTGCAGTCGCTGCCCGCCACTTCCTCGATCCGTTCAATCGCGCCCAGCCGAATCGCGCGTTCCGCCCCGTCCAGGTCGCGGAACAGCAGGGTCGGGATGGTCGGCACCGCGGCCTCCGCCACGATCGGGGCGGGGGCCGTCGCGATGTCGATCCCGGTGCGCGCGGCGATCCCGGCGGCATCCAGCAGCAGCATCGGCCGGTTGTCGTCGGGCATCGTCACCCCGCCATAGATACCGATCGCCATGATCGCGGGCGCGGCCGGCTTCACCACCAGTTCCTCATGGTCGTGTGCGGCGTCCACACCGAGCACATACCGCCCGCCATTGCCTGGCCGCAGCACGACCAGGATGGGTGGATCGCAATCCCCCGCCCCCCCGCCGGCCGCCCCGCCGGCCGCCCCGCCGGCCAGCGTCTCGGCAAGCCCGACCAACGGCAAGCGTTCGCCGCGGATCGACACGGTCGTCAGCCCGCACCCCCGTTCGATCCGGACGGACGCGGCCGACACGCGCAGGATCTCCTCGATCACCGATCGTGGAATGGCGAAGGGCTGCCCCGCCACCGACACGGTCAGCGCGGGGATGATCGTCAGCGTCATCGGCACGCGCAGGATGATGTGCAAGCCCTGCCCCGGCTGGCTGTCGATCGTCACCTGCCCGCCGATCCGTTCGACGTTGGCATGCACCACGTCCATCCCCACGCCGCGCCCCGATACGGTACTGACCTGCTCCGCGGTGCTGAAACCGGCGCGGAAGATCAGCGCCAGCGCCGCATCGCGGTCCATCCGCGCCGCCGCCGCCTGGCTCACCACGCCCGCCGCCACCGCCTTGCGCAGCAGGGCGTCCGGGTCGATCCCGCGACCGTCGTCGCTTATCTCGATCAGGATCTGGTTGCCCGATTGCCGCGCCGCCACCCGGACGGCGCCCGCCGCCGGCTTGCCGGCCAGCACGCGGTCGGCCGGCGGCTCGATCCCATGGTCCACCGCGTTGCGCACGATATGGATCAGCGGGTCGCGCACCATCTCGATCATCTCGCGATCGAGCTCCACGTCGCCGCCCTCGATATGCAGGACGACGCGCTTGCCCAGTTCCGCCGACACGTCGCGGATCAGCCTGGGCAGCGCGGAAAACAGCTGGTCCACCCGCGCCATCCGGGTCCGGGTGATCGTCTCGCGCATCTCCGCGATCGATCCGGACAGCCGTTCGAACCCGGCCATCACGGCGCTGCCCTCCGCCGACACGCGCAGGCCGCGCGACAATTCGTTGCGCGCCAGCACCAGGTCCGAAACGCCCGCCATCATCCGGTCCAGCAGGTCGATCGGCACCCGGATGCTGCGCGCCATCGTCCGCACCGGCGCCGGGTACGCCGCCTGTTCCGCATCCGGACGGGCTGCGGCCGGATCGGCCATCAGCGACAGGGCCTGTACCAGCGCGGTGTCGTCCCGGTCCGAAACGCTCTCGCCGGTCTCGATCGCATCGACCAGCATGCCGATCCGGTCGATGATCGCCAGCACCGCCGTCACCAGCCGCGCGTCCGGCGTCCGCAGGCCGGCCCGCACCGCGGACAGCGCGTCCTCGGCCGCATGACTCAGCCGTTCCAGCCGCGGCAGGTCCAGAAAGCCGCAACTGCCCTTCACCGTGTGGATGAACCGGAAAATGCTGTCGAGCCGCGCCTGGTCGGCCGGGTCGGCTTCCCACAGCACGATCTCGCCTGCGATCGCCTGCGCCGTCTCGCGCGTTTCCGCGACGAAATCGTTCAGCAGTTCGTCCATGCCATGTCCGTCGCGGTGCCCATGGCCACGCTCTGCCACGCCGCTGGTTAAGGCGGCGTTAGCCCGTCATGCAACGGAACCGCCGCGTCCGCCGCGGATTATATCGGGGCTGGAACGGTATCGGGGGAACGGGACGATGGCCGCACGCGCCTATTGGCAGGGTCAGATCAGGCTGGCGCTCGTCTCGATCCCGGTAGAGATCTACTCCGCCACCAAGAGCGGCGCGACCGTCGCCTTCCACCAGATCCACGAACCGTCGGGCAAGCGGATCAAATATGAAAAGATCGTCCCCGGCATCGGCCCGGTCGACGTGGATGAGATCCTCAAGGGGTTCGAATACAAGAAGGGCGAATATGTCCTGCTCGATGACGAGGAGATCGAGGGCGTCAAGCTGGAGTCCAAGAAGACGCTCGAACTGACCCAGTTCGTCGATGCGCACGAAATTGACGCGATCTATTTCGACAAGCCCTATTATGTCGTGCCCGCCGACGATCTGGCCGAGGAAGCGTTCATCGTGCTGCGCGAGGCGTTGCGCGCCCGCAAGAAGGTCGGGCTTGGCCAGCTCGCGATGCGCGGCCGCGAATATGTCATCAGCCTGAAACCCTGCGGCCGCGGCCTGGTGCTCGAAACGCTGCGCTATACCGACGAGGTGAACAAGGCCGCGTCCTATTTCCGCGACATCGACGATGCGAAGCCCGATCCCGACCTGCTCGACCTGGCGACAACGCTGATCGACAAGAAGACCGCGCCGTTCGACGCGACCGAATTCCACAACCGCTATGTCGACGCGCTGCGCGACCTGATCGAGCGCAAGAAGGAAAGCAAGGAGACCCGGATCGTCGAGGAGAGCGAGGACGCCGCGCCGGCCAAGGGCAGCAACGTCGTCGATCTGATGGCCGCGCTCAAGAAATCGCTCGATCGCAGCGGCGGCGCGGCAAAGCCCGCGGCGAAGAAGACCCCGGCCCGCAAGACTACGGCAAAGGCCGATGCCGATGCCGGAAAGGACGCGAAACCCGTCCGCAAGGCCCCCGCCCGCAAGCGCGCCTGACATGGCCGTGCCCGATCCGCTGACGTCCTACAATGCGAAGCGCGACTTTGCGAAGACGCGCGAACCGGCGGGCAAGGTAGCCCGGTCGAAGGCGGGGCAGGACCGGACCTTCATGGTCCAGAAACATGACGCCACCCGGCTGCATTTCGATTTCCGGCTGGAACTGGACGGCGTGCTGAAAAGCTGGGCCGTCACGCGCGGCCCCAGCCTCGACCCTGCCGACAAGCGCCTCGCCGTCCGGACCGAGGATCATCCGCTGTCCTACGCCACGTTCGAAGGGACGATCCCGGCCGGCGAATATGGTGGCGGCACGGTGATGCTGTGGGATCGCGGCACCTGGGCCTCGGTGCCGGGCAAGGATCCGTCGCGCACGATCGAGGAAGGCCATCTCCACTTCACGCTGGCCGGCGAACGCATGACCGGCGAATGGCTGCTCGTCCGGATGAAGCCGCGCGGCCGCGAAACGCGCGACAACTGGCTGCTCCGCAAGGTCGAGGACGCCGCGGCCGATCCGGCACGCGATCTGGTCGCCACCGAACTGACCAGCATCGACACCGGCCGCACGATGGCCGAGATTGCCGACGCCGCCGCCCCGGCCGGCAAGGCACCTGGAAAAGCATCCGCCAGACCGCGCAAGGCCAAGCCGAAGACCGCCACGAAACCCGCATCCGGCCCCCCGCCCGCCTTCCGCCCGGTGCAGCTCGCCACGCTGGTCGACGCGATCCCGGCCGGCAGGGACTGGCTGCACGAGGTCAAATATGACGGCTACCGCGTGCTGGTCGCTGTCGGCGACGGTCGGGCGAAGGCCTATACCCGCACCGGCCTCGACTGGTCCGATCGGTTCGCGACCATCGTGACCGCCGCCGCCCGACTGTCCGGCAGCGCGCTGATCGACGGGGAGGTCGTGGTGCTCGACAAGGACGGCCGCCCCAGCTTCCAGGCGCTCCAGGCCGCACTCAAGGATGGTGGCGCCCCGCTGTCCTTCTTCGCGTTCGACCTGCTCGAACGCGACGGCCGCGAACTGGCCGGCTTGCCCAACATCGAACGCAAGGCGGCACTCGCCGACCTGTTCGACGGGGTCGCCGCCCCGCTCCACTATGCCGACCATATCCTGACCAAGGGCGAAGCGCTGTTCGAAAGCCTGTGCGCCGCCGGTTACGAAGGCGTCATCTCCAAACGCGCCGACGCCCCCTATCGCGGCGCACGGTCGCAGGCGTGGCTGAAGGTGAAATGCACCCGCCGGCAGGAATTCGTGATCGTCGGCTGGCTGCCCAGCGAAAAGACGCGCGGGTTCCGCTCGCTCCTGCTCGGCGTTCACGGGCCGGACGGTCTGCGCTACGCCGGTAAAGTCGGCACCGGTTTCGATGCCGTCACCATGGCCGCCTTGCTCGCCAAACTCCGCCCGATCGAACGCAAGACGGCGACCGTGACGGCCCCCAAGGCGGCCGTCCGCGGCGCGCACTGGGTCACCCCCCGGCTGGTGGCGGAGGTCGCCTTTGCGGAGGTCACCGGCGACGGCGTCCTGCGCCATTCCAGCTTCCTCGGCCTGCGCGAGGACAAGGCCGCCGCCGACGTGATCGCCGAAACCCCGATATCCGTCGCGCGCACCACCAGGGCTAGGCCCGCATCCGACAAGCCGGCCGGCATCACGCTCACCAATCCCGACCGCATCGTCTTCCCGGAATCGGACATCACCAAGGGCCAGCTCGTGGACTATTACGCCCGGCTCGCCGATCCGATGCTCGCCTTCGCCGCCCGCCGCCCGGTCAGCCTCGTGCGCTGTCCACAGGGGCGGGCAAAGCACTGCTTCTTCCAGAAACATGATGCCGGCACGTTCGGCGATCATGTCCGCCACGTCCCCATTCCCGAAAAGGACGGCGGGACGGAGGACTATCTCTATGTCGAGGATGCCGCCGGCGTCGTCGCCTGCGTGCAGATGGGTGCGATCGAGTTTCACGGCTGGGGGTCGCGGATCGACGCGCTCGAACGCCCCGACCGGCTGGTGTTCGATCTCGACCCGGACGAAGGGCTGGCCTTCGCCGACGTCCGCGCCGCGGCACTTACGGTGCGCGATACGCTGGCCGACCTCGGGCTCGTCACCTGGCCGCTGCTGTCCGGTGGCAAGGGTATCCACGTCGTCGCGCCGCTCGATGCGAGCGCGGAATGGCCGGCGGTCAAGGATTTCGCCGATCGCCTCGCCCGCGCGCTGGCGCAGGCCCATCCCAGGCGTTTCACCGCCAACATGAAGAAGTCCGAACGCACCGGCCGGATCTTCCTCGACTGGCTCCGCAACCAGCGCGGGGCGACCGCGATCCTGCCCTACGCCGTACGCGCGCGCGCCAACGCCCCCGTGGCCGCGCCGATCAGTTGGGACGAACTGGAATCGACCGAAACCGCCGCGCGCTACACCATCGCGGACGCGGCCGAACTGCTGGAACGCGCCGCCTCCCCCGCACTGGCCACCTGGTGCATCGTCGATCAGACGCTGCCCGACGCTTGATGACGGCGGCCCGTCGATCCCGTCCAACCTGCCGAAACATACTATCTTTGCCGTCCACGCGGCGCTGCTTAGACCATCGATCCAAACGTTCATGTTCTGGCAAGACTATACCCCCAACCGTGAAGCCATGAATAGCCTGACCTCGAAGGCGACCCTGTTCGCACTGCCTACGGATCAGCCGTACGGGCTGGACCGACTGGACCGGCTCGCGTCTTATGATCTGAACGGAACCGCGATCGAACCGGTGTTCGATCAACTTGCAGCACTCGGCGCGCAGTTGCTGGCCGTGCCCGTCTGCATGGTGTCGGTGTTCGGACATGACGAACAGGTGTTCATCGGCCGGTTCGGGATGGCTGCACGGAATATCCCCCGCACCCTCTCCTTCTGCAACGACACGCTGCGCGGCGGCAACGCCGTCCATGTCGTGCCGGATCTTTCGGCCGACGACCGGTATCGCATGCACCCTTTCGTCCAGCCGCCCGGCAATACGCGCTTCTATGCCGGCACGCTGCTGCTGGACCGCGACGGGATGCCGGTCGGCAGCTTCTGCATCCTTGACCACACGCCGCGGGCGGACTTTTCCGACGATGCCCGCGCGCTGCTCGTCCGGCTGGCGGCGATCGCGGCTGGCGCGCTGGATGCGCGGCGCAACCGGCTGACCGGGGCGGCCGGGCAACGCTTCGTCGAAACCACCACGATGGCGGTCATCACCGCCGACCATAACGGGCGGATCACCTTCTGGAATGCGGCGGCAGAGGCAATCTTCGGCCATCCCGCGCATGAGGCGATCGGCCGGAACCTGATGCTGATCGTGCCCGAACGGTTCCGCGACGCGCATCAGGTCGGCCTTGCCCGGCTGGTCCGCGGCGGCGTGCCCACGCTGGCGGGCAAGACGGTGGAGGTGCAGGCGCTGCACCGCGACGACCGTGAATTCCCGATCGAGATGACGCTGTCCTACTGGAACGGCCCATCAGGCCAGGGCTTCGGCGCGCACATCCTGGACATTTCGGCGCGCCGCGCGCGGGAGGCGCGGCTCCAGCATCTTGCGCATCATGACGAACTGACCGGCCTGCTCAACCGCCGCGGTTTCATGGAATGCGTCGAACGCTGCCTGGCCGATCAGGGGCGGGCCACCGTGCTGGCGCTCGATCTCGACATGTTCAAGGCCGTGAACGACGCCTTCGGCCATGCGGTCGGCGATGCGTTCCTCCAGGCCCTGTCGGTCCGCCTGACGACCGCGATCACCGGCGACGCGTCACTCGGGCGGATCGGCGGGGACGAATTTGCCGTGCTGCTCACCGGCGATACGGGGCTGGTCCGCGCGACCGACGTTGCCCGCGCGATCCTGCGGGCGCTGCGCGATCCGATCATCATCGCGCAGCATGATCTGCAGGTCGGGGTCAGCATCGGCATCGCCGTCGCGCCGATCCACGCGACGGACGCGGACGAACTCATGATCCGGGCCGATCTGGCGCTGTTCCGCGCGAAGCATGAGGGCGGCCGCGCCTACCGCATCTTCGATTCCGGCATGGGGGCCGATCTTGCCGCCAACCGCGCGTTCAAGATGGAAATCGGCCGCGCAATGGCCAATGGCGAATGGGAATTGCTGTACCAGCCGCAGGTGGCGCTCCACAGCGGGCGGCTGGTCGGAACGGAGGCGCTGCTCCGCTGGCGTCACCCCAAGCGTGGCATGCTGCCCCCCGCCGCCTTCCTCCCGCTCCTCGAAACGCATGCCGCCGCGTTCGAGGTCGGCTGCTGGGTCATCGACCAGGCCTGCGCACGGATCCGGGACTGGCGCGCCGCCGGGCTGTCGATCGATCGGATCAGCGTCAACCTGTTCGCAGCGCAGATTCGCGCCGGCAACCTCGAGGATATCGTCCTTTCCGCGCTGGAACGGCATGGGTTGCAGCCGACCGACCTGGAACTGGAAATCACCGAAACGATCGCGCTGCGTCACGACGGTGAACTCGAACCGCTGCGCGCGCTGCATGCCGCCGGGGTCGCGATCGCCTTCGACGATTTCGGCACCGGCTTCGCCTCGTTGGCCACGCTGAAGAACTTCCCGCTGTCCCGGCTGAAGATCGACCGGTCCTTCGTCACCGACATCGTCACCGATCCGCATAGCGCCGCCATCGTCGAAGGGGTGATCGCGATCGGCCACCGGCTCGACCTGACCGTGATCGCGGAGGGGATCGAAACCGGCCCGCAGGAACGCGTCCTGCTGTCGCTCGGCTGCGACGAGGGGCAGGGCTATCTCTACGGCCGGCCGATGACCGGCGCGGACATACTGGCGCGCTTCGCCGCCCGCACCCGGCCCGCACTGATCCACACTCTGTTCCCGATTTGACCCCGCCGGACGGCGCGCCTATCAACGCCGTCATGATGCGTAAACCGTCCATCCCGAGCGAAGTCGAGGGACCCGTCGAGCGAAGCCGAGACGGTCAACATCGCCCCTCGGCTACGCTCGGGGAAGTGCCTCGACTACGCTCGGCATGGACGGGTTTTGCTGTGGTTCGGTCCACAGCCGTCGCGCGCTAGCGCCCCCCATGCCGCTCGACGATCTCCTCGCCGGCATCGCCGCCGAAATGCGCGCCGCGCCGGATCGCGGACGCGTGGCCGACTATATCCCCAGCCTCGGGTCGGTCGATCCGGCCTGCTTCGGGATCGCGCTCTGCACCGCGGACGGCAGCTGCCACGTCGCGGGCGATGCGGACGTCGCCTTCTCGATCCAGAGCATATCGAAGGTCTTCGCGCTCACGCTCGCGCTCGGCAAGGTCGGCGACGCGCTCTGGTCGCGCGTCGGCCGCGAACCGTCGGGCAGCGCGTTCAATTCGATCGTCCAGCTGGAACGCGAGGCCGGCATCCCGCGCAACCCGTTCATCAACGCCGGCGCGCTGGTCTGCACCGATGTCCACCTCGCCGGCCATTCCCCGCGCGAGGCGATCGGTGAAATCCTGCGCTTCGTCCGCGCGCTGGCCGACGACGACGATATCGTGATCGACGAAACCGTCGCCCGGTCCGAACAGGAACATGGGTTCCGCAACGCCGCACTCGCCAACTACATCCGCAGTTTCGGCAATCTCAGCCAGCCGGTCGATGCGGTGCTCGGCACCTATTTCCACCAGTGCGCCATCGCCATGAGCTGCCGGCAACTTGCCATGGCCGGGCGCTACCTGATGCTCGGCGGCCGGTCGCCCGGGGCGGGGCGCATCGTCACCCCGGTGCGCGCGCGCCGCATCAACGCGATCATGCTGACCTGCGGCCATTATGACGCGTCGGGCGATTTCGCGTTCCGGGTCGGCATACCGGGCAAGTCCGGGGTCGGGGGCGGCATATTGGCGGTGGCGCCCGGCCGCGGGTCGATCGCGGTCTGGTCGCCCGGGCTGAACGCGCAGGGCAATTCGCAACTCGGCACGCTCGCGCTGGAACGGCTGTCGTCCGCGCTCGGCTGGTCCGTCTTCGATCCGGTGGACGCATGACCGCGCCCGCCGAGGACGCGCCCGACCTGTCGCGCAAGATCATCCATGTCGACATGGATGCCTTCTACGCCTCGGTCGAACAGCGCGACGATCCGGCACTGCGCGGCAAGCCCGTCGCGGTCGGCGGATCGCGCGAACGCGGCGTGGTGGCCGCCGCCAGTTACGAGGCACGGCGCTACGGCGTGCGCTCCGCCATGGCATCGGTCACCGCGCGCCGCAAATGCCCGGACCTGCTGTTCGTCCGCCCGCGGTTCGATGTCTACAAGTCGGTCAGCGACCAGATCCACGCCATCTTCCGCCGCCATACCGACCGGATCGAACCGCTGTCGCTGGACGAGGCGTACCTCGACGTCACCGGCGTGCCCTCCGCGCGCGACGTAGCGGAGGCGATCCGTGCCGCGATCCGCGCCGAGACCGGCCTTACCGCCTCGGCTGGCGTATCCTACAACAAGTTCCTGGCAAAGGTCGCGTCGGACCATAACAAGCCGGACGGCATCTGCGTCATTCCGCCGTCCGCCGGCCCGCGCTTCGCCGCCGCCCTCCCGGTCGGGCGCTTCCACGGCATCGGCCCCGTCACCGCGGCCAAGATGACCGAACATGGCATCCTGACCGGTGCGGACCTGCTGACCCGGCCGGCCGACTGGCTGCGCACCCGGTTCGGGAAGGCGGCGGACTATTATCTGCGCGCCGCCGCGGGGTTGGACGACCGCCCGGTCCGGTTCAACCGCGTCCGCAAGTCGATCGGCGCGGAACGCACCTTTTCCGCCGACATCGCCGACGATGCCGGCCTGTTCGCCGCGCTGGATCCCGTACTGGACGCCGTCTGGGAACGGATCGCCCGGTCCGACGCCGCCGGCCGCACGGTGACGCTGAAGGTGAAATATGGCGATTTCCACCAGATCACTCGCGCACGCAGCAGCATGCGGCCCGTCGCGACGCGCGCCGTACTGGACGAAACCGCGCGCGGGCTGCTGCGTGATCTCCTGCCGGTGCCCAAGGGCGTCCGGCTGCTCGGCGTGACACTGTCGGCGCTCTGTTCGCGCGAACCGCCGAGCCAGACGGGATTGCTGCTATGACGACCACGCCCGTCTTTGTCCGCGTCGTGGATCTCGAAACCACCGGGTCGCGTCCGCCTGCGCACGCGGTCTGCGAAATCGGCTGGCAGGACGTCGTGCTGGGCGACGACGGCGTCTGGCGGGTTGGCGGTCAGGACGGCGCGCATTTCGTCAATCCCGGCCGCCCGATCCCGCCAGTGACGCAGGCCGTCCACCACATCATCGACGCCGACGTGGCGGACGCCCCCCGGTGGCCGGACATCGCGCCGACCGTCCTGCGCAGCGACGCGGTCGCACTGGCCGCCCACCGCGCCACGTTTGAACAACGCTACTGCACGGCGCCGCTGACCGGCAATGCCGGCTGGATCTGCACCTGGAAATGCGCGCTCCGCCTCTGGCCGGGCAGCCCGTCCTTCTCCAACCAGGTGCTGCGCTACTGGCGCAACCCGGCCGGCCTCGACCGCAACCGCGGCCTGCCCGTCCACCGCGCCTTTCCCGACGCCTACGTCACCGCGCACCATCTGCGCGACATGCTCCAGACCACGTCCGTCGCGACGCTGCTTGAATGGAGCGCCCTCCCCGGCCTCCTCCCCCGCGTCCCCGCCGGGCCCCTGCGCGGCACCGCCTGGACCGCGCTCGACACCGACGCCCTGACCCGCTTCACCACCGACCGCGACGAAGACGTCCGCTACTCCGCCCAGACCGAACAGCGGCGGCGGGACGGCGCGGCGGACCCGGTCGACGAACCGGACCAGCCGAGCTTGTTCTAGGGCTGGTGGCCTCGGTACAGAAACCGCAGCCAAATCCGTTTGGTTCGAGCCTGTCGAGAACCCCGCGCAGAGTTCTCTACAGGCTCAGCCCCTACTCAGCACAAACGGAAAAGAACGCGACCCATTACCGCGTCGCGTTGTACCGCAGTTGTTCCTCGTTCAGCTGGAACCCGATCAGCAGTTCGAAGCTGGCGCGCGCCACGGCCGCCCGCGTCGCCGGATCGTTCATCGGGTCGATCGATGCGTCGGCGTCGGTCGGCTTGCGGCGGCGCGTCACTTTTTCCAATATGTCCGCCGGCAGCGTCGCGGCGGCCGCGTTCACGGTCGCGCCCGCGCTGCCCATGGCACTCGCGCGCAACTGGCCTTCCGCGAACCGCAGCGTCACCTGCTGCACCTGCTTGGACACCACGGTCGTCCCGCCGCGCATGACCGTGGCGAAATAGGGCAGCGTCACGTCGCGCGCCGGGCCGGCCAC
This sequence comes from Sphingomonas montana, assembly GCF_001956315.1. Taxonomy (GTDB): domain Bacteria; phylum Pseudomonadota; class Alphaproteobacteria; order Sphingomonadales; family Sphingomonadaceae; genus Sphingomonas_R; species Sphingomonas_R montana. The sequence goes on from NZ_KV887142.1 coordinate 142,245, forward strand.
GGCACGCCGCGCCTGGACTTCGAACGTCGCGTTGGTACGGATCGGGTCCGTCGGCCCGCTGCACGTCGATTGCAGGTTGGTGATCGTCGCGGTCACGTCGATCGCGCGCGCATCGCGGCTGGCGGGCGGGTCGAACAGCGTGACGTCACCGGTATAGGTCGGCACCGCCACCGCCGGACAGGCCGACCGCGTGATGCGCACCCCACCCGTTTCGTCGAATTCACCCGCGGACGAACAGGCGGAGAGCGATACGGCCGCGACGGCGCCGATCAATACGGGGGTCAACAGGCGCAAGGCGGCACTCCGGAACACGGATGGGAACGGGCGGATCATAGGAACCGGCTTCCGGACAGGCAAGCAATCGCGTAAAGCCTGCGGTATGTCCGATCCGTTTCCCCCCGCCACGCCCGCCGCCACATCTGCCGCCGGCGGCGATGCGTCCCCGGTGCGTCCCGCGCTTGCGCTGCTGATCGCGGCCCCGCGCGGTTTCTGCGCCGGCGTGGATCGCGCGATCCGGATCGTCGAACTGGCAATCGAGAAACATGGCGCCCCGGTCTATGTCCGCCACGAAATCGTCCACAACAAATATGTCGTGGACTCGCTGAAGGCGAAGGGCGCGATCTTCATCGAGGAACTGGACGAGGTGCCGGACGGCGTACCGGTCGTCTTCTCCGCGCACGGCGTGCCGAAATCGGTGCCCGCCGACGCGGAGGCACGCGGGCTCTATTATCTCGACGCCACCTGCCCGCTGGTGTCCAAGGTCCACCGCCAGGCGGAACGGCTGGTCGAAATGGGCCGGCACATCCTGTTCATCGGCCATGGCGGTCATCCGGAGGCGATCGGCACGTTCGGCCAGGTGCCCGTCGGCGGCATGACGCTGATCGAAACCGCGGCCCACGCCGAACGGCTCGTTCCGGCCGACCCGGACAATCTGGCGTTCCTGACGCAGACGACGTTGTCGGTGGACGATACGGCGGACGTCATCGCCGTCCTGCGCCACCGCTTCCCGTCGATCCTCGGCCCGAAGGGGGAGGATATCTGCTACGCCACGTCCAACCGCCAGGCCGCAGTCAAGGCGATCGGGCCGCAGTGCGACGCCATGCTCGTCATCGGTGCGCCCAATTCGTCCAATTCACTGCGGCTGGTGGAGGTCGCGGCGCGCGGCGGCACCAAGGCGAAACTGATCCAGCGCGCGACCGAGATCGATTTCGAATGGCTCGCCGGCGTGCGCACGCTCGGCATCACCGCGGGTGCTTCCGCCCCGGAGGTGCTGGTCCGCGAGGTCGTCGACCGGCTCGCCACCCGCTTCACGATCGAGGAGCGCGAGGTCGAGAGCGTCGCGGAAACGATGGTCTTCAAGCTGCCGCGCAGCCTCGAAGCCGCCTGACACCCCCGCCTGACACCCGCTCCGCTTCACGCACCGGAACCCGCCATGGCCGTATTCACCCAGGTCTCCGCAGAGGAGATGGCAGCCCTGCTGGCCCGCTACACCGCCGGCACGCTGTTGTCGGCAAAGGGCATTGCCGAAGGGGTGGAGAACAGCAACTTCCTGGTCGACACGACCACCGGCCGCTACATCCTGACGCTGTACGAAGGGCGCGTCGACGCGGCCGACCTGCCCTTCTTCCTGTCCCTACTCGATCATCTCGCCGATGCCGGCCTGCCCGTCCCGCGTGCTATCCGCGACCGGGCGGGGGTGCAGGTCCAGACCGTCGCCGGCCGCCCCGCCTGTCTGATCGAGTTCCTGTCCGGCGTGTCGGTCACCCATCCCACCGCGGTGCAGGCGCGCGCCGCCGGGGCCGCACTCGGCGCGTTGCATGCCGCGCTGCGCGATTTTGCGCCCCGCCGCCCGAACGCGCTGGGCATCGCGGGGTGGAACGCGCTGGCCGATCGCTGCGGCGACGATCTCGATCGGGTGATCCCCGGGCTGACGGCGCGCGTGGCCGACGAACGTGCGTTCCTCGACGCGCACTGGCCGCACGCCCTGCCCGTTTCCACCATCCATGCCGATCTGTTTCCGGACAATGTCCTGATGCTGGACGACGCGGTCACCGGGATGATCGACTTCTACTTCGCCTGTACCGATCTGCGCGCGCTCGACGTCGCGGTCACCCACGCCGCCTGGTGCTTCGATCCGGACGGCAGCGTCTTTCACCGCGACCGGGCGGCGGCCTTGCTGGCCGGCTATGCCGAGACCTTCGGCCTGACCGATGCCGAGCGTGCGGCCCTCCCCATCCTGGCCCGCGGCGCATCGCTTCGCTTCGCGCTCACCCGCGCGTGGGACTGGCTGAACACGCCCGGCGACGCGCTGGTCACCCGCAAGGATCCCACCGCCTTCGTCCGCCGCATGGACGCCTATCGCGATCTGCCTGTGAAAGACCTGTTCCCGCTATGACGACCGACCTCGCCGCGCTTTCGGCCACCGACCCCGCTGCGCTCACGACCGTGGAAATCGCGACCGACGGCGCCTGCAAGGGCAATCCCGGCCCCGGTGGCTGGGGCGCGCTCATCCGCGCGGCGGGCAAGGAGAAGGAATTGTCCGGCGGAGAGGTGCTGACCACCAACAACCGCATGGAACTGATGGCCGCGATCCGCGGGCTGGAGGCGCTGACCCGCCCCTGCCACGTCATCCTTTCCACCGACAGCCGTTACGTGATGGACGGCCTGACCAAGTGGATCAAGGGCTGGCAGAAAAACGGATGGAAGACCGCCGCGCGCCAACCCGTCAAGAATGCCGACCTGTGGCAGGACCTGATCGCCGCCTCCGCCCGCCATTGGATCGAATGGAAATGGGTCAAGGGCCATGCCGGCCATCCCGACAACGAACGCGCCGACATACTGGCATCCACCGCCGCGCTAGGTGCCCGCCGCTAACGGCGACATGGGCTTAAACTAAACCGTCCATCCCGAGCGCAGTCGAGGGACCCGTTGAGCGTGGCCGAGACGTCCGACAGCACCCCTCGGCTACGCTCGGGGGAGTGCCTCGACTGCGCTCGGCATGGACGGATCTGGATTGAGTCAACCAGAACTCATCTGTGCGCACTCCCGCGCGTACCTCCTTCGGACATGAGGCAACGAAAGCCCTGGCCCGGACGTTCAATTGTCATTCAGGCAAACCGCCCCATATAGGCGGTCAACTGCCCAGAATTCCGTCCGCCAGAAAGTCGAACCCCATGTCGCTCCGTCGCACGATTCTCTCCCTCGCCGCTCCGCTCTCCCTGCTCGCGCTCAGCGCGTGTGCCACGCCGTTCGCGGCCGACGTTTCGCGTTACCAGCGCATGCCCGCGCCGCAGGGACAGAGCTTCGTCGTCCAGGCGCTCGATCCGGACAAGCGCGGTGGCCTCGAATTCGCACAGTATGCCAGCTACGTGACGCAGGAACTGGCCCGCCAGGGCTATCGTCCGGCCGCCACGCCGTCGGCCGCCACCTTCGTCGTCTCGCTCGACTACGGCGTGGACAATGGTAACGAGAAGGTCGTCTCCACCCCCGGCTTCGGCGGCGGATTCGGCTATGGCGGGTTCGGCGGCTTCGGGCGCTTTGGCTATGGCCGCTACGGGTTCGGCTCGCCCTTCTTCTACGGCTATGGCGATCCGTTCTTCGGTGGCGGCTACAACAACGTCCAGAGCTACACCTATTTCACCACCTTCCTCGACATGCAGATCAGCCGCACCGCCGATGGCGAACGGCTGTTCGAGGGTAAGGCCAAGGCCCGCTCGCGCACCGACAGCCTGCCGCGCATCGTCCCCAATCTGGTCGAAGCGATGTTCACCGCCTTCCCCGGCCGTTCGGGCGAGGAGGTGCGTATCACCATCCCCGAGGACAACCGCCCCTCCACCATCCGCGACCGTCGCCGTTAAGTCACCGCGCCAGGCAAGAACGAAAGCCCCGACCGAAAGGCCGGGGCTTTTTCATTGGCATCGCCCGCGTCCCGCAGAGGGTGATGACGCTAGTCCGGTCCTCGACTACGCTCGGCACAAGCGGAAGTGAGGCGGATCGCTGACGCGCGCAACGCGTCGCCTTATCGCGACGTCTGGCCCTGCGCGGCCATCGCCACCAGTTGCGTTTCGATCAGCGCGACGGCGTCCGAAACACTAACAATTGCTGTATCCACGATGAGCCGAGGTTCCGTCCACGGGACATAGTCGTGCGAGACCACCGACGCCCATGTCGGCAGCGTGAAACCATGTATGTCCGGCGCACGCCCCTCCACCCGACGCCGATGTTCGGCTTCGTCGCTACAGACGACTTCCACCTCGACGAGACGTACCCCCACCACGGCGCGCGCCACCGCGCGCCAGCCCTCGCGGCTTTCGGGAACGGGGTTGACGCCGTCGGCGACAACCGGATTGCCAAGCTTCAGGTTCGACGCTGCAACCGCAAAGGCGACGGCATAACCTGCGGCACCGACATCGTCGGCAAATCCCGGATAGTGCCGGAGCGCATGTTCGATCTCGTCGACCCGAACATAGGCCGCCGACAATCTGACGACCAACGCCTTTCCGATCGTCGTCTTGCCCGTACCGGGCAGTCCGCTGAGAACGATGAGCATCAAATCTCCGCCGTCATGTCGGCCGGGCCGGTCCCCCGCCTGAGCGACGCGCCCTATCCGCAACACCCGACACCCCGACGCGCGGCAGACACGCCGGCGCGGGCCTTCAGCCTTCCAGCTGGCGGATCAGCAACCGCACGTCGGCGTCCAGTTCGGCATCCTGCGCGCGCAGCTTCTCGATCTGCTTCACCGCGTGGATCACGGTCGTATGATCGCGCCCGCCGAATCGCCGGCCGATCTCGGGCAGCGAACGCGGCGTCAGCTGCTTGGACAGATACATCGCCACCTGTCGCGGCCGCGCGACCTCGCGCGCGCGGCGCGCGCTCGACATCTCTGTCTGGCGGATGCGATAATGATCCGACACACGCCGCTGGATCTCCTCGATCGTGATGCGACGCTGGTTAGCGCGCAACAGGTCGGACAGCGTCTCCTGCGCAAAATCCATGTCGATCGTCCGCCCGAGCAGCGTGGCATAGGCCACCACACGGTTCAGCGCGCCTTCCAGCTCGCGGACGTTCGCGCTGATCCGCTTGGCCAGGAACATCGCGACATCGGCCGGCACCGCGGCCCCGGTCATGCCTTCCAGCTTTTTGTCGATGATGTTCAGCCGCAGCTCGAAATCGGCCGGGTTCACGTCCGCCACCAGGCCCCAGCCCAGCCGCGACAGGATGCGGCTTTCGATCCCTTCCAGGTCCTGCGGGCTGCGATCCGCAGTGATGATGAGCCTGCGCCCGGCCGAGATGATCTCGTTCATCGTGTGGAAGAATTCTTCCTGCGTCGAATCCTTGCCCGCGATGAACTGGACGTCGTCGATCATCAGCAGGTCGGCGGACCGCAGCCGCGCCTTGAACGACAGCGTATCCTTCGCGCGCATCGCGGACACGAATTCGAACATGAACTTTTCGGCGGACATGTAGATCACGCGCGCATCCGGGTGGCGCGCCAGATAATCCTGGCCGATCGCATGCATCAGGTGCGTCTTGCCGAGGCCGGTGCCGCCATGCAGGAACAGCGGGTTGAACGTCACCGGCCCACCCAGCGCCAGCGTCCGCGCCGCGTTGTACGCGACCTCGTTGGCCTTGCCGACCACGAAGCTGTCGAAGGTGTAGCGCGCTTCCAGCGGCGTCCCGATCGGCGACAGCGGCGCCACCACCGGCTCGGCGACGGCAGCAGCGGCGACCGGCTCGATCGCGGACGGGGTGTCCGCGCCAAAACTTGCCAGCCGGACGGCCTCGCTGCGGGCCGCCACGCGCACTTCGGTCACATGCGGCAACACCGCGCGCCACGCTGCGCGCAGCTGGTCGGAAAAATGCGTCGCGACCCAGCTCGCCATGAAATCGGACGGCGCGGCCAGCGTGACGACGCCGTCAACGTCGTCGAATCCGTCCAGCCCCAGCGGCTTCAGCCAGCCGTCGAACGTGCGCGCACCCAACGACCGGCGGAGCATATCGCGGACGGCGATCCATGCGGCCTCGACCGGGGACATCCCCGCGGCAACATCGTCGATCGCCTCCATTGCAACTGCCACGCCCGTCTCCCCATTCACCGCGCCACCAAGGCTGCGACATGTCAGTCCTGTCGATCCACCGTCCGGAAAGGTCTCCTGCGTCCTTCCGACGGAAGGACGCACGTTTCCGATGCGAAAGCCGCGAACGGCCACCACCGGAGTCCGGATCACCAAGACTGTGTGCCGCCAACGGAGAGTCGCCCCGCGGCAGACCCCTTTCTAGGGACAGGCGCGGGGCGCGATCAATCCCCGGAAATGTCACTGAACGGAAATAAACCGTTTGACAGCCAAAGCCCGCAGAAATGCGTCCGATGCCTCGCAAGCCATTCCAGTTCAACGATTTTCCGGCAGCCGTTGCCCGTCTGTTCCAAACGAATCAAACGAGGAACCGCGGTAATCCGCGCTTTTCCGGACGCACGAAAAAACCCGGCGGCTTGGTAGCCACCGGGTCTTTTCATACCATCCGCTAACACCGCCCAAGAGCGATGCGTACGCCTTAGCCCAGCGCGGCGACGCGCTTGGTCAGGCGCGAAATCTTGCGCGAAACGGTGTTCTTGTGCAGCACGCCCTTGGACACGCCGCGCATCATCTCCGGCTGAGCCGCCAGCAGTGCCGTTGCCGCTGCATCCTTGTCGCCCGTCGCCAGAGCCAGTTCGACCTTCTTCACGAACGTCCGGATCCGGCTCACGCGCGCGCCGTTGATTTCGGCACGACGCTCATTGCGGCGGATACGCTTCTTGGCTTGTGGCGTGTTCGCCATAGAAATCAGTCCTCGACAGGCTAAATGATTTAAACGGCGCAGGCGCAGGCCCGAACCGTGAAGGCGCGTTCCCTACTGCGATTCCCCGGACCGGTCAACCGAAACGGCGTTCCTCAACGCTGGCATTTGGGGCACCAGAAGGTCGATCGCCCGCCCTCCGCGCGGCGTTCCACCACACCCCCGCATGGGCAGGCGTCACCCGTCCGGCCATAGACCCGGAACTGCGTGCTGAAATAGCCCAGATTGCCGTCCGGCTGCGCATAGTCGCGCAACGTCGATCCGCCCGCGTCGATCGCCGACAGCAGCACCGCGCGCACCGCATCGACCAACCGCCCCAGCCGCCGCGGCCCGATCGAACCGCCTGCACTGGACGGCGCGATCCCCGCCATGTTCAGCGCCTCGCACACATAGATATTGCCCAGCCCCGCCACGATCCGCTGATCGAGCAGCAACGCCTTGATCGGTCCTGCCCGTCCGGCGAGCTTCGCACTCAGGTAGGCGCGATTGAACGCCGCCCCCAGCGGCTCCGGCCCCAGCGCGGCGAACGCCGGGAAGGCCTCCACGTCGTCGGTCCGCACCAGGTCGATCGACCCGAACCGCCGCGCGTCGTTCAGCGCCAGCCGTCGCCTCGCATCGGTTTCCAGCACCAGATGGTCATGCTTCCCCACCTCGCCCGGATCGATCCGCCAGCGCCCCGACATGCCCAGATGAAAGATCATCGTATCGCCGCGGTCCGTGCTCACCAGACCGTATTTGGCACGCCGCCCCAGCGCGGTCACCACCGCCCCCGTCATCCGCTGCCGCAGGTCGACCGGTATCGCCCGCCGGATATCCGCCCGGCGCGGCTCCACCAGGGTCAGCCGCGCCCCCTCGAGCACAGGACGCAACCCCCGCACGGTCGTCTCGACTTCCGGTAATTCTGGCATGGTGCGGAGATATGGTCGGGGACCGCCCGCGGCAAGCGCGCCCCCGGATCTGCGAAACCACGCTGGTCGGTCACCCCCCCACACCCGTCCATCCCGAGCGAAGTCGAGGGCCCCTTCGAGCGAAGCCGAGAAGCCCACATCGCCCCTTGGCTACGCTCGGGGAAAGGCCCCCGACTGCGCTCGGGATGGACGGGGGGCGTGAGGTAGTTCGGAGGACAGGAGTTCGAAGGCCCGCACCCCCCCCGTTCGGTTCGAGCCTGTCGAGAACCCGACCCAACCCCCAAACCCCGTTCGGTTCGAGCCTGTCGAGAACTTAGCGCAGCGTTCTCGACAGGCTCGAACCAAACGGGCTGGTGCTTAGTCACCCCCCGGCATGAAAATGGTCATGGATCGCCCGCGCCATTGCCGCCGACACCCCCGGCGCGCGCTGCAGATCCTCCAGCGCCGCCGCGCGCACCGCCTTGGCGGTCCCGAAATGCATCAGCAGCGCCTTCTTCCGCGCCGGGCCGATCCCCGGCACGTCGTCCAGCGGGTTCGCCGTGAACGCCTTCGCCCGCTTCGCCCGGTGCGCGCCGATCGCAAAGCGGTGCGCTTCGTCGCGCAGCCGTTGCAGGAAGAACAGCACCGGCGAATTGAGCGGCAACATCGACTCGCGCCCGCCCGGCATGTGGAAATGCTCGCGCCCCGCATTGCGGTCCGGCCCCTTGCTGATCCCGACGACGGGCACGTCCTGCACCCCCATTTCCTCCAGCACCGCGCACACCGCCGACAGCTGCCCCTTGCCGCCGTCGATCAGCAACAAGTCCGGCCACTCGCCGCTCGTCCGCTCCGGGTCCTCCTTCTCCAGCCGCGCGAACCGGCGCTCCAGCACCTCGCGCATCATCGCGAAATCGTCGCCTGCCGCCGTCTCCGGCCGCTTGATGTTGAACTTGCGGTACGCGCCCTTCCGGAACCCCTCCGGCCCTGCGACGATCATCGCGCCGACCATGTTGGTGCCCATGATATGACTGTTGTCGTACACTTCGATGCGCCCCGGCGGCCCCTCAAGCTCGAACAGGTCGGCCACCTCGGACAGCAGCTTCCCCTGCGTCGTCGACTCCGCCAGCCGCCGGTCCAGTGCCTCGATCGCGTTGCGGCTCGCCTGCGCGACCAGCTTCACCTGGTCGCCGCGCTGTGGCTGCTTCAGCTGCACCTTGCGCTCCGCCTTCTCGGTCAGCGCCGCCTCGATCAGCACCGCCTCCGGCAGCACGCGGTCGAGCAGCACCAGCTTGGGCGGCGGCACCTCCTCGTAGAACTGCATCAGGAACCCGGCGAGCACCTCCTCCTCCGGCACCTCGGCCGTGTGTGCGGGGAAGAAGCTGCGATGCCCCCAATTCTGCCCGCCGCGGATGAAGAACGCCTGGATCCCCATCACGCCCGACCGGTTGGCCAGCGCGAAGACATCCGCGTCGCCGATCCCCTCCGCATTGATTGCCTGCGTCCCCTGGATGAACGTCAGCGCGCGCAACCGGTCGCGCAAAATTGTCGCCAGCTCGTAATCCATCGCCTCGGCAGCGACCGACATCTGCTCGCCCAGCTTCTTCTGCACCTGCGTCGACTTGCCGCCCAGGAACGCCTTCGCGTCGCTCACCAGCTCGGCATAGTCCTCCTTGGCGATCCGGTCGACGCACGGCGCGGAACAGCGTTTGATCTGGTGCAGCAGGCACGGCCGCGACCGGTTGGCGAAGAAACTGTCGGTGCAGGACCTGAGCAAAAACAGCTTCTGCAACGCGTTCAACGTACGCGTGACGGACCCCGCACTGGCGAACGGCCCATAATATTGCCCGACCGCACGGCGCGCGCCACGATGCTTCTGCACCCGCGGAAACGCATGATCCTCACGCAGCAGGATGAACGGGAAACTCTTATCGTCGCGCAGCAGGACGTTGTACGGCGGCCGATACCGCTTGATCAGCTGCGCCTCCAGCAGCAGCGCCTCCGACTCCGTGTTGGTCGTCACGATCGTCATCGACCGCGTCTGCGCCACCATCCGCGCGATGCGTTTGGGCAGGCGCGACACCTGCACATAATTGCCGACGCGGTTCTTCAGCGCCTTCGCCTTGCCGACATACAGCACGTCGCCCTTGGCGTCCTGCATCCGGTACACGCCGGGCCGCAGCGGCAGCGTCGCCAGCACGTTCCGGATCGCCGCCACCCCCGCCTCGATATCGGGCGCATCGCTCCCCCGGACGGTAAAGGCGGATTTCTCCTCGTTGAAACGGTCGGTGCTGCTGGTCGTATCGCTCACCCCCGCGATCTAGGGACCAGGACACGAAACGGGAAGCCCCGGGAGGAAGTGCCGGTCAGGAACACATGAAGCCCCTCTCCTGCAGGGGAGGGGCTATGAAGAATCCCAACGTCATCCCGGACTTGATCCGGGATCCCGCTTCTCCACCAAGCCTAACCCCACAACCGATCGGAAATCCCCTCCAGATACGCCGCCGCCCGCCGCGCCGCCCCCGGATCGTACAAAGCCTGCAACCGCCCCACATCCAGCCGCCGCGCCTCGGCCACAACCTCCCGCCACCGCGCATTCGACCCCGGCCAGTTCGGCAACGCCACCGCCGCCCCCACATCGCCCAGCCGCTCCGATTTCCGCAGCTGCTCGTCGAAATAGCGCCACTCCGGCGCGCACAGATAAGGCCGCCCCACCCGCGCGATCTCGTGCACCGTATTGTCGCCGGCCGACGCGATCACCACGTCCGCCGCCGCCAGATACTCCGTCACGTCCGGCACCCAGCCCAGTTCGCGCAGATTGCCGAAATCGGTCTCGTGTCCCTCGCGGTGCACCGGCCCCAGCACCAGCCACAGCGTATCGGGCAACGCCCGCGCCGCCATCGTCAGCGGCGCATAGGGCGTCCCCGCCCCGCCCCCGCCGGTCAGCACGACGATGATGTCCTGTGCCGGGTCCAGCCCCAGCTTGACCCGCGCCGCCGCCTTGTCCGGCACCGGCGCCAGCGTGGTGCACAGCCCGCCGGTGTAGCAGGTCCGCGCCCGCGCCCAGGCCGGATAATCGTCCTGCTCGATCGCCGCGTCATAGGGCGCCAGCATCCCGACGCACGCCTGATACGCCCCCAGATGCCCCGGATCCATCCGGTCGCCATGCATCCGGACCGTCACCGCCGGCATGCTCGCGATCCGCGCGAGCAGCCCAAGCTCGGCCGAAACATCGATCACGAACAGCGTCGGGTCCGCATCGTCCAGATGATCGATGATCGTCCGCATCGTCCGCCGCGTCTTCTCCACGCCCAGCGGAACGCAGTGCATCACATCCGGCGTCGCCTCCGCGAACAGCGCCGCCGTCGGCACCGGCGCGCCGATCATGTCGGGCAGTTCCACGATCTTGATCGGCCGGTCATACCCGTCGAACAGCGAAGGCTTCGCCGTCATCACCGTCACCCGCCGCGCCGGGCTCATCTCCGAAATGATCGCCCGCGCCCGGTTCGCATGCCCGCGCCCCTGATGATGGATGAAGAAACTGATCGGCCGCTCGGTCAAAGGATGCCCCCCGCAATATCCCTCCACCTACCGCATCGCTTGGTCGGCACGCCAGCGGGATCCAAGCCTGAAACCCGAACCCGACACCAACCCCGTTCGGTTCGAGCCTGTCGAGAACGCCGCACCACGTTCTTTCCAGACAGTTTCAAACGCTCCCCCCTAAACCCCGTCCATCCCGAGCGAGGTCGAAGGACCCTTCGACCGCAGTCGAGACGCCCACATCACCCCTCGGCTACGCTCGGGGAAGCGTGCCTCGACTGCGCTCGGCATGGACGGGGTTTGGCGGTAGCGTTCAACCTGGTCGACAAGCTCGAACCAAACGGGGCGGGAATAACCAAACCCCTTGCCCACACCCCCCGCGCCATGCTTCCAGCTTGGCAATGACCACACGCAGCCTCTTCGCCACGCGCTTCTACGAAGGCGCCCTCGCCGACGCGGACCTCCTGGAGGAACTCGACCACAGCTGCCGCACACTGGCGCAGGACGATCGCGCCGGCCGCGCCTGGTGCAAGGCGAAGGGCTATCCCGGCTACACCAGCTACGCCTCGCTCGACGACCTGCCCATGCGCGACCCCGCCTTCGCCGACCTGAAACGCAAGCTAGATGCCCACGTCCAGCGCTTCGCCACCGAATCGTTCATGGATCTCGGCGGGCGGAAGCTGAAACTCGACAGCCTCTGGGTCAACGTCCTGAAACCCGCCGGCATGCACAGCGGCCACCTCCATCCGGGCAGCGTCGTGTCCGGCACGGTCTACATCGCCGTCCCGCCCGGCGCCGGCCCGCTGAAGCTGGAGGACCCCCGCCTCCCCATGATGATGGCCGCCCCGCAACGCACCGACAATGCGCCCGAGGACAGCCAGACCTTCGTCTACGCCCGGCCCGAACCCGGCAGCATCTTCCTCTGGGAAAGCTGGCTCCGCCACGAAGTCGCCCCCGGGACGGCGAAGTCGGAACGGATCAGCGTGAGCTTCAACTACCGGCGGTGAGTGGAGACCGCACGACGTTTCGCGCACCTCGAACGGTTCTCAAAACACTCAAACAGGTCCCCGGCCTTCGCCAGGGAACGGAACCTGAGCACAAGAAACCGCCCATCCCGAGCGAAGTCGAGGGACTCTTCGAGCGAAGCCGAGAAGCCAACAACACCCCGAGACAGACCTCCGGGGAAACTACCTGGCCCTCACAGGCATCAAACGGGACCCGGACACAAAAGCCGAACCGGCAAACAATACAAACCCCCGTTTGGTTCGAGCCTGTCGAGAACCCCGCGCGGAGTTCTCGACAGGCTCGAACCAAACGGAACTCAGATCTAAAAAGCCACCGAAACCAGTCCGGAGCCCCGGATCCTACTGAAAATTATCCGAATAGGCCTGCAGCTTCAGCTTCCGCGGCTGTAGCGGGATGATCGTCGTCTCCAGCCCATTCCGCGCCGCATAAGCCTGCGCGGCCTCCAGCGTGGGAAAGGTCAGGCTGATCTGCCCGTTGGTGTCGCCCGACCCGGCCCAGCCGGTCAGCGGGTCCGGCACCTTGCGTTCGGCCGGTTCATGTTCCAGCACCCATTGCCCGGTCCGCGCGCGTCCCGAACTCATGCTGCTCTTCGCCCGCTGGTAGATCCGCGCCTTGCCCATGGTCCGTCCGATCGCCTCGATAGTCGCGCACGGCCATGCCCCGCCCGACGTTCCAGCGTCAAGGCCGCCGATATCGTCCCGCCCCCGGTCCCGCCGCCCTGCTCCTGCGGCTTGCGACCGCCCCGATATCCGCATACCCCCTGCCGCGACACTGCTTTCGGGGGAAACACGCGTGATCCAGACCGTAGAGACCATAGCGTTCGACGACCAGAAACCCGGCACGTCCGGCCTGCGCAAGAAGGTCCGCGTCTTCGCCCAGCCGCATTATGCGCAGAATTTCATCCAGTCGGTGTTCGACAGCCTGTCCGACTTCGCCGGCAAGACGCTCGTGATCGGCGGCGACGGGCGCTATTTCAACCGCGACGTTATCCAGGTCGCGATCCGCATGGCCGCCGCCAACGGGTTCGGCGCGGTGCTCGTCGGGCGCGGCGGCATCCTGTCCACGCCCGCCGCATCGCACATGATCCGCCTGCACCACGCCTATGGCGGGCTCATTCTGTCGGCCAGCCACAATCCCGGCGGCCCGGACGAGGATTTCGGGATCAAGTATAATATCGGCAATGGCGGCCCTGCGCCCGAGGCGATCACCGACGCCATCTTTGCCCGCACGAAGACGATCGACCGCTACCTGACGATGGACACCCCCGACGTCGATCTCGACCGCGACGGCGATACGCGGGTCGGCACCATGCGCGTCCGTATCGTCGATCCGGTGACGGACTATGCCGATCTGATGGAGACGTTGTTCGATTTCGGCGCGATCCGCGCGATGATCGCGTCCGGCACGCGGCTGTCGTTCGATGCGATGCACGCGGTCACCGGCCCCTACGCTACCGAAATCCTCGAATGCCGGCTGGGCGCCGCCCCCGGCACCGTCGTCAACGGCACGCCGCTGCCCGATTTCGGCGGGCACCATCCCGATCCCAACCTCGTCCACGCGCACGAACTCCACGCGCGCATGATGGCCCCCGACGCGCCCGATTTCGGCGCCGCGTCGGACGGCGACGGCGACCGCAACCTCATCATCGGCCGCGACATCTTCGTCACGCCGTCCGATTCGCTCGCGCTGCTCGCCGCCAACGCGCACCTCGCGCCGGCCTATGCGAAGGGCCTCGCCGGGATCGCGCGCTCGATGCCCACCAGCCAGGCGGCCGATCGCGTCGCCGCCGCGCTCGGCATCCCCGCCTATGAAACCCCCACCGGCTGGAAATTCTTCGGCACGCTGCTCGACGCCGGCCTCGTCACCCTCTGTGGCGAGGAAAGCGCCGGCACCGGCTCCGACCATGTCCGCGAAAAGGACGGGCTGTGGGCGGTGCTGCTATGGCTCAACATCCTCGCCGTCCGCGGGCAGAGCGTGGCCGACATCGTCCACGACCATTGGGCGCGCCACGGCCGCAACTATTATGCGCGTCACGATTATGAAGGCGTCCCCACCGCCGGTGCCGACGCGCTGATGGCCGCGCTGCGTGCGCGGCTCGTCACCCTGCCGGGAACGACCGTCGAGGGCCTGACCGTCGCCACCGCCGACGACTTCGCCTATACCGATCCGACGGACGGATCGGTCAGCCGCAACCAGGGTATCCGCATCCTGTTCGATGGCGGATCGCGCATCGTGTTCCGGCTCTCCGGCACCGGAACCGAAGGCGCCACGCTGCGCGTCTATCTCGAACGCTACGAACCGGCGGACGGCACGCTCGACCACGCCGTCGCCGACGCCCTCGCCCCGCTCATCGCTGCGGCAGAAGCGCTGGCCGGCATCACGGCGCACACCGGCCGAACCGAACCCGACGTCATCACCTGACCCGACCGTCCCCCTCCCCCCACCGGGGGGAGGGCGGGGTAGCTTGGAAAGACCGCGTCCCAACCGCGACCGCACGCCTTTCCGCGTGCAAAATCGCCTCGCCTGCCGTACAGGAAAGGGCTATGGAAAAGCCCCGCCTCGTTCTCCGCGCCCCCGCCGCGGCCGTCGTGCCCGACGACGTCGTCACGCCGGTCCCGCCGGTCGTCACCACCGCCATCGCGCGCAAGCTCTGCCTTCAGGCCACCTACAACAAGACGTCGATCCGCATCGCGCCGCACGTCCTCTACACGCGGCACGACGATCCGATCCTTGACGCGGTCGTGCTGGAACGCGACGGCGCGCGCCCCAAGCTCATCAAGCTCGGCGCCTTCCGTCTCTCGGGTCTGACCGACCTGGCGCTAACTTCCTTCCCCTTCACCCGCCACCCCGCCTTCGACGCCGACAACCCGGCCTATGCCGACACCGTTATCCTGATGGCGACGCCGGGCTGACCGTCCAAGCGACGTGAGGCCGAGGCCGGTTCCATCGTCGCGCCTCGTCCGGCGTGATGATCCCGCCGAAAAACCGCGCTTCCCGAGCGCAGTCGAGACGCCCTACGGCACCGCAGGGAACATCGGCAGGCAGTGCAAAGCCCCAAGCGCATTTGGTTACATTGAAGTCGGCTCAGCACACCGTCATCCCGGATCAAGTCCGCGACGACGGGCGGTCAAACCTGATCGCTCCTGACGCCAGACCATGATCGTGTCGAAAGACTTGCTCCTCCACCCCATTTGGTTCGAGCCGGGTAACCGGCGCTAAGCCCGCTGCCGCCCCAGCTCCGCCGGGACACCCCGCTCCGCCACACGATACCCGTTCCGCCCCGCCGCCTTTACGGCATAGAGCGCGGCGTCGGCGGCGGCGAAGACCGCTTCCGGATCGTAGCGCCACGGGTCGTCCGGCCGCGCGATGCCGATCGATCCGCGCACCTCCAGCATCCGGCCGTTCCACGGGATCGGCACGCCCAGCGCCGCCAGATAGCGCGCCACCCGGCGTTCCAGCCGGTCCCCGTCCGCTCCGTCCGCATGCAGCAGCACCGCGAACTCGTCGCCGCCGATCCGCGCCACCATTTCCGCGTCGGCGAACCCGGTCGCCAGCCGTTCCGCCGCCGCGCGCAGGCACGCATCGCCGGCGTCGTGGCCCAGCCGGTCGTTCACCTGCTTGAACCCGTCCAGGTCCAGCAACAGCAGCGCCCCCAGCGGCCGCACCGACGCCGTATCCAGGAACCGGTTCTGGAACAGCGCCCGGTTGGCAAGGCCGGTCAGCGCGTCCTGCTCCGCCATGCGGCGCATCGCGTCCCATCGCAGGCGTTCGTCGGTCACGTCCTGTTTCAACCCGTAAAGCCGCACCGCACGTCCACCCCGGACCACCACGTCGCCGGTCAGCCGCAGCCACCGCCGCGCTCCGTCCGTACGCACGATCTCCGCGTCGATCCGCATCGGGCGGCAGCGGCGGATCGCATCGCTGCGGACCCGTTCCAGCAGCTCGCGTGATTCCTCGCTATATTGTCCGATCATCTCGGCCCGCACCGCCGGCCGCGACGGGCACAGCCCGAACATGTCGTACACCGCGTCCGTCCAGGACAGCCGGTCGTCGGCCAGGTCGCATTCCCACGCGCCGAACCCGGCCAGCGCCGCCGCGCGGCACATCAGACTGGCCTCGGGCCGTTCGCCCATTGCCCCAATATCAGCCCTCACCGCCGGACAGCCCCCGAGATACTTCATCCACCGCCCGGCAGACTAGATCGGATGGGTTAACGAAAACGTCGGGTGGCGCGGCGACGTTACGGTCAGCTGCCCGAAACGCTCTCGCACGCCTTGATCGCGCCCGGTTCCGGCCGCGGTCCGCGCGCCTCGTACATCGCCAGATAACCGCCGGCCGACGGCATTGCCCGCCGCTCGACCCGGACATAGCCCACCGCCGCGAATTCGCAGTCGAGCAGTGCCGGCGGAGTCCCGTGGTTCTGCGTCAGTCGGTCGGCATCCACCACCACCACGCGCCCGCCCGCCCGCAACGCCGGCCGCAATCGCCACAGAAACTCGTACGGCGTTTCTATCTCGTGATACATGTGAACCAGGAACACCCGGTCGAAACTATTCTCGGGCAGCTTCGGATCGGCCGGCGTGCCCAGCTTCACGCTGACCATGTCCAGCGCCTCGCGCGTCACGCGCTCGGCCAGCTTGTCGCGCGTCGCCGGCTGGATATCCTCCGCCAGCACGCGGCCTTCCGCCCCCACCCGCTGCGCCAGCCGGATCGTGTAATATCCCTCGCCCGCGCCGATATCGGCCACGGTCATGCCCTTGCGCACGCCGGAATAGTCCATGACCGTGTCCGCCTCGCGCAACCGGTCGCGCTCCTCCTCGTTCGACCACCGGTCGGATACGATCGCCGCGACAGGCCGGTGCGCGTCGGGGAACGCCCCGGGCTTCACCTTCGCGTCCGGCGCGGCCGGGGGCGCGGCCGCCCCGCACGCCGCCACCATCAGCAGCCCCGACAGCGCGATCGCCGTGCGCATCACTCGACGTCCTCCACATCCACTTCCTCGCCGGTCACGCGCTGCGACAGTGCGGCCGCCATGAACTTGTCCAGGTCGCCGTCCAGCACGTCGCCCGGCGCGGTGGACGTCACCCCGGTGCGCAGGTCCTTCACCAGCTGATAGGGTTGCAGGACATAGGATCGGATCTGGTGGCCCCAGCCGATCTCGGTCTTGGCGGCATAGCCTTCGTCGGCCGCCGCCTCGCGGATCGCCAGCTCGCGCTCGTACATCCGGGCCTTCAGCTGCTTCAGCGCCTCCGCCTTGTTCTTGTGCTGGCTGCGCTGGTTCTGGCACGCCACAATGATCCCGGTCGGCAGATGGGTGATCCGCACCGCGGAATCGGTGGTGTTCACATGCTGTCCGCCGGACCCCGACGCGCGGTACGTGTCGATCTTCAGGTCCTTGTCCAGCACCTCGATGTCGATGTCGTCGTCGACCTCCGGATACACCCAGACGCTGGCAAAGCTCGTGTGCCGCCGCGCCGCGCTGTCATACGGGCTGATCCGCACCAGGCGGTGAACGCCGCTCTCGGTCTTGGCATAGCCATAGGCATTCTCGCCCTTGACCAGGATGGTGGCGGACTTGATGCCCGCCTGCTCGCCCGAATGATGGTCGATCAGCTCGACCTTCAGCCCCCGCCGCTCGGCCCAGCGCGTGTACATGCGGCTCAGCATCCCCGCCCAGTCCTGGCTCTCGGTCCCGCCCGCGCCGGCGTTCACCTCGATATAGCTGTTGTTGCCGTCCGCCTCACCCGCCAGCAGCGCGGTCACCTTGTCGCGCTCCGCCCGCTCGGCCAGCGCGCCCAGGCTGGCGATGCCGTCGTTCACCATCGCGGCGTCGCCTTCGCCCTCGGCCATATCGATCAGCTCGATCGTGTCGGCCAGCTCGCCCTCGATCGCGCGGGTCGCGTTGACGGCTTCGTCCAGCCGGCGGCGTTCGCGCATCACCTCCTGCGCGGCCTTCGGGTCGTTCCACAGCGTCGGGTCCTCGACGCGGTTGTTCAGCTCCTCCAGGCGGCGGAGCGCGCGGTCCCAATCGAGGAAACGGCGGAGCAACGCCAATGCGGCGTTGATCTGGTCGGCGTGGGCTTGCGCTTCGGCGCGCATGACGGTTCTCCGGTACGGTCGCGGCGCCCGCATGGGGCTCGTCCGCGCAATCTTCCGCAGATAGGGGAATCGCCCATGGTTCCGCAACCCGCGACATCGCCCGGCCGCCTGCACGATGCCGCTTTCGCACTGGCGCAACACCGCGGAAAGGATAGGCTCGCCACCGGGTCTGGGGGATGTGCAATGCGGTGTCGCCGTCTGGTGGGAATGCTTTCGGTCGCCGCGCTGCTTTCGGCCTGCGGCGGCGGCGGCGGCGGACGCAACGCACCCGTCACCGGTGGCAACGGCGGCGGTATCGCGACGTCCAACCCCACGCCCGGCCCCACCCCCCCACCCGTCGCCGGCACCGGCGGGGGCTGCTCGTTGCGCGAACGGCAGGATTGGGCCGCCGCCCAGTTGCGCGAATGGTATCTGTTTCCCGAAACGCTGCCCACCACGTTCGATCCCACGCCCTTCGGCTCGGTCGATACCTATGTCGATGCGCTCACCGCCACCGCGCGCGGGCAACGCCGCGACCGGTTCTTCACCTACCTCACCTCGATCAGGGAGGAGGATGCGTTCTACGCCTCCGGGGCCAGCGCGGGCTTCGGCATCCGCCTGTCGGTCGGGGGCGACGGGCGGCAGGTCTTCATCAACGAAACCTTCGAAGGCACGCCCGCAGCCGCGGCCGGCATCGATCGCGGCGACGAGATACTGGCGATCGGCAGCAGCGACACGCCCCTGCGATCGATTCCCGAATATCTGAACTTCGGCGGTCCCGATCCGATCGCCGTGGCGCTCGGCGAAGACCGCGTCGGCGTCACTCGCACGCTCCGAATCCGCAATGCCGCCGGCACGCGCCTCGTGACGCTTGCCAAAGCGGACTATGACATCCCGCCGGTCTCCAGCCGCTACGGCGCGCGGGTGCTGACCGACGGCGGGCGGCGTGTCGGCTACATCAATCTGCGCACCTTCATTGCCAGCGCCGATCCCGCGTTGCGTGCCGCCTTCGCCGGGTTCCGGCGCGACGGCATCACCGACGTCATCGTCGACCTTCGCTACAATGGCGGCGGGCTGATCTCGATCGCCGAACTGATGGTCGATCTGCTCGGCCGCGACCGCACGACCAGTGACGTCCAGGGCTATACCAGCTTCCGCCCCGAAAAGGCGTCGAACGACATCGTCCGCTTCTTTGAGCGGCAACCCGAATCGATCGCGCCCACCCGCGTGGCGTTCATCGGCACCGGCGGCACCGCATCGGCCAGCGAATTGGTCGTCAACGCCTTCACCCCCTATCTACGCGGCCGGTCCGCGCTGATCGGCGGCAACACCTTCGGCAAGCCAGTCGGCCAGATCGCCCTGGATCGACCGGCCTGTGACGATCGGCTGCGCGTCGTGGCGATCGCGGTGCAGAACAGCGCGCGCTCCGCCGCCTATTTCGACGGTCTGGCCGCCACGGTGGGGGCCAGCTGCGCCGCCGGCGACGACCTCGCCTTCCCGCTCGGCGACCCACGCGAATCGAGCGTCGCCCGCGCGCTCGACTTCCTCGCCGCGCGCCCCTGCACCCCCATCTCCCCCACCCCGTCCGCCACCGCCGGCCTGTCCGGCCGCGCGCTCGGCGGCATGGAACTGC
The DNA here is from genome assembly GCF_001956315.1 of Sphingomonas montana. Classification (GTDB taxonomy): domain Bacteria; phylum Pseudomonadota; class Alphaproteobacteria; order Sphingomonadales; family Sphingomonadaceae; genus Sphingomonas_R; species Sphingomonas_R montana. Next base: position 162,240 of record NZ_KV887142.1, read on the forward strand.
TGATGCCATCGACCCCCACCGCCGCCCAGCGCGAGGTTCCGGGGCTGTTCTAGAAAACGACCGAAAGCCCTACCCCACCGGGGGAGGGAGAACCCCGACAACCGCGCCGAAAAACATGCCCGATGCGAACTACCGGCCGGCCTTTCCGGATAATTCGACCGACGACCGTACCAAGCCTGAAGTCCGTGGCATGACCTAGGCCCCTCTCCTTCGGGGGAGGGGTTGGGGTGGGGGCAACAGCACCACACCTCCAACGTCACCAGCTTGAAGCGGTCGGCCCCGCCCCAACACCTCCCATGAAGGAAAGGGGCTTCTTGCCCTCCGAACCGACCGACCGACCGAAGACCCGGCCCTCAGTAGATCCCGCCCTGCTGCTGCAGGAAATCCGTATCGCGTGCGCGCTGCGCCCGGCGCTGCATCACGGCATCGGCCGCGTCGGGCGTCGGCTTCGGCCGGTTGCGTGCCACGATCGAGGAACGGCGGATCGACCGGCGTGGCTCGCTTTCAGGCTTGAACGCTTCCCAGATCACCGACGCCAGCGGGTCGTTCGTCGGCCACGCGCCATACACCTTGCGCCCCGATTTCCGGTCGATCCGCACCATCCGGATTCCCGGCGGCGCCTTGAACGGCACGACCGGCATGTCCGCCATCGCTTGCCTTGCGAACTGCTTGAAGATCGGCGCGGCCAGCGTGCCGCCCTGGGCATAGCCGCCCATCGGCCGCGGCTTGTCGAACCCCATATATACGCCCGCCACCAGATCCTGCGATCCGCCCACGAACCACACGTTGGTCGGCCCGGTCGACGTGCCCGTCTTGCCGAACAGCGGGCGGTTCAGGTCGCGCAGCGTCGTCGCGGTCCCGCGCTGCACCACGCCTTCCAGGATATGCACCGTCTGGTACGCGGTCATCGCGTCCATCGCCTGCTTGGTCCGCATCCGCGGGCGCGGCATCGGCTTGCCGTCCCAGTCCTTCATGTTGCACCGCTCGCACGGCCGCATGTCGGCGCGGAAGATCGTCTTGCCGTGCCGGTCCTGGATCAGGTCGATCAGCGTGGGTTTCAGCGCGCGCCCCTGGTTGGCCAGCATCGCATAGGCGTTGGTCAGCTTGGCCACCGTCGTGTCGCCCGCGCCCAGCGAGATCGCCAGCACCGCCGGGTAGATGCCGATGTCCATGGCCTTGGCGGTCGCCACCACCTTCTTCATGCCGGTCTGCGATGCCGCGCGCACCGTCATCAGGTTGCGCGACTGTTCCACGCCCCAGCGCATGGTCTGCAGGCCCGCACCCCGCGCGCCGCCGAAATTGACGAAGCATTTCCTGCCCAGCCGCGCGGACTGGTACACGCAGAACGGCGCATCCATGATCATCGACGCCGGCGTCATCCCAGCGTCCAGCGCGCTGGCATAGACGAACGGCTTGAAGCTCGACCCCGGCTGGCGCATCGCCTGCGTCGCGCGGTTGAAACTGTTGCCGCGTTCGTCGAACCCGCCCTGCATCGCCAGCACGCGGCCGGTATGCGGGTCCTCTGCCACCATTGCGCCTGAAATCTCCGGCACGTTGCGCAACAGCCAGTCCGCACCCTGCCGCTTCACCGCGATGATGTCGCCCGGCTTCATGTACCGGAACGCCGTGCCGCCGATCCCGCGGCGCGGCATGGTCGCGCCCCACGCGGGCAGCGTGCCCGTCGATCCGTCCGTGAAACCGATCGTGGCACTGCTGCCGGCCTTGTCCAGCACCACCGCGGACCGCCAGTCGTCATAGCCGACCCCCACATTGGCGCGCACCAGTCCCGATCGCCATGCGCCGCCCTCGCCCAGTTCGGCCGCGTCGATCGTCGCGATCGCACCGCGCCATCCGCGTCCGGCATCGTACCGCATCAGCCCGTCGCGCAACGCGTCCTCCGCCGCCTTCTGCACCTTGGGGTCGAGCGAGGTGCGCACCCACAGCCCGCCATCATAGACGCTGTACGGCCCCCTGTCGGATTTCTCGCCGTACCGGCCGATCAGGTCCCGGCGGACGTCCTCCAGGAAATATCCGCCGGCCGGCCGTTTGGGCGGGCGCGCCTTGGCGACAGTGCCGAGCGGCGCCGCATCCGCCGCCGCACGCTGCGCCGCGGTAATGTATCCGTTCGCCTGCATCTGGCGCAGCACATAGCCGCGCCGGGTCAGCGCCCGGTCGGCATGCCGTTCGGGCGTCAGCGTCGAGGGTGCCTTCGGCAGCACCGCCAGATACGCCGCCTCCGGCAGGGTCAGCTGGCCGACATCCTTGTCGAAATAGGCGCGCGCCGCGGACTGCACGCCATAGGCGTTCCGCCCCAGGAAGATCTGGTTCAGGTAGATTTCGAGGATCTGCGGCTTGGTCAGCACGCCCTCGATCCGGCGCGCCAATATGGCCTCGCGGATCTTGCGCGTCGGCGAATATTCGTCGCCGACCAGCAGGTTCTTGGCCACCTGCTGCGTGATCGTCGATCCGCCCCGCGCCCGTTCGCCCGACCCCAGCTTGGTCAGATATTCGAATATGCCGTTGCCGAACGCCAGATAGTCGATCCCGCCATGGTCGAAGAACGTCTTGTCCTCCGCCGACAGGAACGCGCCGACCAGCACCTTCGGAAACTCGTCGAACGACAGCTCGACCCGTCGCTCGCGCACGAACGCATAGACCGGCTGCCCGTTGATATCGCGCACGTTGGTCGGCAGCGGCGGCTCATAGGCCAGCAGGCTCTCCGCCGACGGCAGGTCGCGCGCGAACAGCATCCAGAACCCGCCCGCCGCGACACCGGCCAGCAACAGCAGCACCGCGATCACCCGCACCCAGCGCCGCGCGAACAGCCCCCGCACCCGCCCCGGCCCACGCCGCAACCGCACGTGCATCGATTCCGCTGTCTCGTCCATCGCGCGCCGGTCTAGGGGAGCGATGGGTACATTACCAGACGAAGCGGACCCGTCCGGAACATCGAAAAAACCCCTTCCCTTTCAAACGAGTGGGTTGGGGTGGGGCTGACCGCATCAGCAGCACGATCCCCAAGGTCAGACCAAACCCTATCGCGAAGCCATCCGGCGCGCGAAGTACGCCGTCACCGCGCTCGTCACCCCATCCGCGATCGCCGCCCGCCCGTCGGACGAGAACAGGAACTTCGAATCCTCGATATTGCTCATATACCCGGTTTCGAGCAGCACGGACGGCACGTCGGGCGCCTTCAGCACCGCGAACGCCGCGAACCGGTGGTAGCTCGACCGGAACGGCACGCTGGGCGCCATCTCGCGCTGCATCAGCGTCGCGAAACTCGACGACATGTTCATCGACTCGCGCTGCGCCAGGTCGACCAGGATGGACGATACGTCCGGCGGTGCATTGCCCAGGTTCACGCCGTTCAGCACGTCGGACCGGTTCTCGCGCGCCGCCAGCCGCGCCGCCACCTGGTCCGACGCCACTTCGGACAGCGTATAGATGCTCGCCCCACGCGCCAAGTCGGCCGGCGCGCTGTCCGCGTGGATCGAAATGAACAGGTCCGCCTTCAGCCGGCGGGCGATCTCGCGCCGTTCCTGCAATACCAGGAACCGGTCGTCGTCGCGGGTCAGCGCCACCCGCACGCGGCCCGTGGCGACCAGTGCGTCGCGGATCGCGCGCGCGATGGCCAGCGCCGCGTCCTTCTCCTTCCGCCCGCCATAGACGCTGATCGCGCCGGGATCATGCCCGCCATGCCCCGGGTCGATCACCACCAGCGGTCGGTTGGTGCCCCGTCCGCCGCGGATCGGCGGTGCCGCATAGGGGACATAGGGCCGCGCCGGTTCCAGCGGCACGACGATCGCGCCGTTCTCGGTGGCGGGCGACGCGTTGCGGAACCCGACCTGCGTGAACAGCGTGCGCGCCCGTTCGCGCACGGCTTCGGCAAAGCTGCGTTTGCTGGCCGGGGCCACCGACAGCGTCAGCGACCGGCCGTCCGTCGCCAGCGCCGCGTCGGTCACGATCGTCGGCGTCGCCAGGTCGAACACCACGCGCGCCGTATCGGCATCCCGCTGCCCCCCGCGCGCGCGGCTGACGAAGCCGTCTGTCGCCACCGCCGGCAGCTTTGCCGCGCGCGCGCCGACGATATCCAGCGCGATCCGCTGCGGCTCGTCCAGCAGGAACATCCGTGCGCCTTCCACGGCATCGTCGAACCGCAGCGTCAGGCTGTCATACCCCACGTCGACCGCACTGATCGTCGCGGCCGGGGCGGTGGACGGGGCCAGCAGCGCAAGAGCGACGGCGGCAAAAAGGGTCATGCCGCGATCCTGCCCCCGCGATCGTCGCGAAGTCCAGCCGATTCGCGAATCGTTACGATGGGAATTGCGGGAAAACATGCAGCACGCCTAGCCATCCGACCTATCCCGATGGTGAACCGAAATGGTTAACGTACTGTTTGCCATCGTGTCGCCACAAAGTCGCGACGTGCCGCATCGCTTGTGCGGCGGGACGTGCGATGCTAGCACGCGGGTGGCTCGGTCGGACTGCGCCTCGCGTCCGACGCGGGGCCCCGCCCGGACCGCTGGGGCGCCCATGTCGGTGCGGCCCCGTCCGACCAGGTTGACGTGCTCGATGATCCATTCCGCCCCGTTGTCCGACAGCCGCCCTTGCGGGTGCTGTGCGTCGGTCCGGGACGATGGCTGCGGCACGAACGCATTCCATACCCCTTCGCAGATGCCGGCGCCGGACCTGTCCGTGCCGACGGCCTGCCCACTAGATTGCGCGCCGCCGCGGCCCTGCCCGCCGGCCCTGCGCGCCAGGAGACTTCACAATGACAATGCGCATGCTGATCGACGCGCGCCACCGGGAAGAAACCCGCGTGGCCGTGGTCAACGGACACCGGATCGAGGAATTCGACTTCGAGTCCGCGGAACGCAAGCAGCTCAAGGGTAATATCTACCTCGCCAAGGTAACGCGGGTCGAACCGTCGCTCCAGGCGGCGTTCATCGATTACGGCGGCAACCGGCACGGTTTCCTCGCCTTCTCCGAAATCCACCCGGATTACTACCAGATCCCGAAGGAAGACCGCGACGCGCTGCTCGCCGAAGAGGCCGAGCATGCCGCCGAGGAGGAGCGCCTGCGCGGGAACGACCAGGACGACGACGATCTGGACGACGAGGACGGCGACGAGCCGGCCCCGCGCGCCGACCATGACAGCGATGACGAGGACGAGGACGGCGAACCCGTCGCCGCCTCGACCCCGCTCGAAGGCGGCGCGGGCGACGATCATGCTGTCGACAATCTGCGTGAGAAGCGCACGAACCTGCGCCACCGCTACAAGATCCAGGACGTCATCCGCCGCCGTCAGGTGCTGCTCGTCCAGGTCGTGAAGGAAGAACGCGGCAACAAGGGCGCGGCACTCACCACCTATCTGTCGCTCGCCGGCCGCTATTGCGTGCTGATGCCCAACACGTCGCACGGCGGCGGCATCAGCCGGAAGATCTCCAACGGTGCGGATCGCAAGCGGCTGAAGTCGATCATGGCCGATCTGGCGCTGCCGTCCACCATGGGCTGCATCGTCCGCACTGCGGGCCTCCAGCGCAGCCGGACCGAGATCAAGCGCGACTTCGACTATCTCGCCCGGCTGTGGGACGAGATCCGCGAGAACACGCTGAAGTCCGCTGCGCCGGCACTCGTCTACGGCGACAGCGACCTCATCAAGCGCGCGATCCGCGACATCTACAACCGCGACATCGAAGAGGTGATCGTGGAAGGCGAGGAAGGCTACCGCCAGGCCCGCCAATATATGAAGCTGCTCTCGCCCGCCGCGGCGAAGAAGGTGAAGCTCTACATCGACACCGTGCCGCTGTTCCAGCGCGGCGGGGTCGAGGAACAGCTTTCGGCCATGTACAATCCGGTCGTCCAGTTGAAGTCCGGCGGCTATCTGGTCATCAATCCGACCGAGGCGCTGGTGTCGATCGACATCAACTCCGGCCGTTCGACCCGCGAACACAACATCGAACAGACCGCACTCTCGACCAACCTCGAGGCCGCGAACGAGATCGCCCGCCAGCTGCGCCTGCGCGACATGGCCGGCCTTGTGGTCATCGATTTCATCGACATGGAATCGAACGGCAACAACAAGAAGGTCGAACGCGCGATGAAGGAAGCGCTGAAGAACGATCGCGCCCGCATCCAGGTCGGCCGGATCAGCAGCTTCGGCCTGTTCGAAATGAGCCGCCAGCGGATCCGCACCGGCGTACTCGAGGCCTCCACCCGCACCTGTCCGCATTGCGACGGCACGGGCCTCGTCCGCACCGCATCGTCGGCCGGCCTGTCCGCGCTGCGCATGCTGGAGGATGAGGCCGCGCGCGGTCGCGGGTCGCAGCTCGTGCTGCGCGCCAGCCAGGAAGCGGCGTTCTACGTCCTCAACCGCAAGCGCCACGAACTCGCCGAGATCGAGGATCGCTACGGCGTGCTGATCGAAATCTGCCCCGACGGGCAGCTCGAAGGCGCGCGCATGGCCGTCGAAAGCCACGGCCCCCCGCCCGCACACCCGCCGCGCATCCCCGTCCTGCCGCCGATGGAGGCCGAGGACGAAGAGGATTATGGCGAGGAGGAAGAGGATATCGAGGAGGAGACCCCCGAGATCGAGGAGGTCGAAGCCCGCGAGGACCGTCCGCGCCGCGAAGGTCGCGAGGAACGCAGCGGCGAAGGTGGTCGCAAGCGTCGCCGTCGCCGTCGTGGTGGCCGTCGCGAGGATGGCGAGGGCAACGATGCGGACACCGCAGCCGACCAGCCCGCGGGCGAAGGTCAGACGACCGACGCCGACGTGCTCGTCGCGGTGGACGACGTCCCGCTCGAGGATCGCGACGCCGCCGACGCGACGCACGCCAACGCCGATCTCGACACTGCCGTTCACGGCGATGCGGGCAATGACGAGGACGGCGACAGCCGCCGCCGTCGTGGCCGTCGCGGACGCCGCGGTGGTCGTCGCAACCGGCAGGAGGATGGCGGCGACGTCGTCCAACCGACCGCCGCGACCGACGGCATCGATGGCGAAGTCGGGTCCGACGACATGTCCGAGGCAGGCTATGAGGCGAGCGCCGCCAGCAGCATACTGGCCGACGCAACCGTCGATCAGGTCGCGCTGGACGATGTCGCCCCGGCAACGGTCGTTCCGGCCCCCGTCGCCGACCTGCCCGAGACCGCTGCGGTCGAGGAAGCCGAGGCCGGGGAGGACCGTCCGCGCACCCGCCGCCGGCCCCGCGCCCGTCGCGACGACGGCACCGCCACGGTCGCGCAGACCGCGGCACCCGTCGCCGCACCTGCGCTGCTCGTCGCGGTCCCGGCCGAACCGCTGCCGTCCGACGCCGTCGCGCTCGACGCCGTCCCGGACGTCGATGCGGATACGGAAGTCGCGCCGAAGCCGCGCCGCGCCCGTCGCCGCAAGGCCGACGCCGTGACCGAGCCGGTCGCCGAGCCAGCCGTGGAAGCGCCGGTGGAACCCGTCGCCGCCCCCGCCGAACCGGTGGAGCCGGACGCCCCCGCGGATACGGTTGCCGACGCCGCACCCAAGGCCCGCCGCCCGCGCCGCAAGAAGGCCGACGCAGCGGAAACCGCGGACGTCACGCCGGAACCCGTAGCCGAGGCACCGGCCCCCCGCGCACCCCGCGCCCCGCGCACCCGCAAGGCCGCGCCCGAGGCCGAAGTCGTGGTCGTGGCCCCGACGCCGGAACCGGAGGCCGCTCAGCAGGCGGATGCCCAGCCGCAGGAGCCGACTTCGCCTGAAAACCAGGAAGGCAGCCCCCGCCGCGGCTGGTGGCAGCGCACCTTCGGCGCCTGACGCACCCGGAAAGCCCTCTCCCCTCCGGGGAGAGGGTACGGAGAGCGGAGCAACGCCCGTGGCGAGGTTCGACCAGGCCACACGCAGAACCCACCGCCGCCCCACCCAGAAAAGCCCCCCACCCAATCCTCCCCCCCGATGGGGGGAGGGCCGGGGGGGCTTAGGCTGGAAAGACCCGCGTCACCTCAAAGGCCCCAAACCCACCCCCTTCACCCCCATCCCCACACGCGCTAAAACCCGGCGCATGCTCACCCCCCGTTCACCCGCCCCCGGCCACACGGCACGGCGATGACCCACCCCCTCCGCCTCGCCATCGCGGCACTGCTCGCAATAACGCTCGCGGTACAGCCCGTCGCCGCCCAGTCCGTCCTGCGTGATGCCGAGACGGAAGCCTTCCTCAACGAACTCGCGCAACCGATCGGCGTTGCCGCCGGCCTGCGGCAAGGTGCGCTCAAGATCGTCCTGCTCGGCGATCCGTCGATCAACGCGTTCGTCGCGGGCGGCCAGATCGTCTACATCCACAGCGGCCTCATCATGGCCGCGGACAACGCGTCCGAGGTTCAGGGCGTCATCGCGCATGAGGTCGGCCATATCGCCGGCGGCCACATCATCCGCGGCGGCGAAATGGCGAAGGCGGCCGGCGGCATCAGCATCCTTTCGCTACTCGTCGGTGTCGCCGCGATGGCGGCCGGTGCGGGATCGGCGGGCATGGCCGCGATGGCTGCGGGGCAGCAGGCCGCGCTGGGCCGCTACCTCTCCTTCTCCCGCGCGCAGGAATCGAGCGCCGACGCCGCCGGTTCCGGCTTCCTGCGCACCGCCCATCTGTCGGGCAAGGGCATGCTCAGCTTCTTCGGCAAGCTGCGGCAGGAAGAATATCGCTACGCCTCCAGCTACCGCAAGACCGACCCGTTCCAGCAGACCCACCCCATGTCCGCCGAACGCCAGGCCACGCTGGAGGGCGACATCACCAAATCGCCCTATTTCGCCGTCCCGACCGATCCGGCGCTGGAGGCGCGGTTCCAGCGGATCAAGGGCAAGCTGTTCGGCTTCACCCAGGATCCGCCGGTCACCATGGCGAAATATCCGGAGAGCAACCAGACCGCGCAGGCGCGCTATGCCCGCACCTATGCCTGGCACCGCGGCGCCTACCCGGACCGTGCGGTGAAGGAGATCGACAAGCTCGTCGCTTCCGCGCCGCACGATCCCTATTATCTTGAACTGAAGGGACAGGTGCTGCTCGAATCCGGCCGGCCGAGGGAAGCGATCCCGCCGCTGCGCGAAGCCGTCGCCGAACGGCCCGACCAGCCGCTGATCGCCGCCACGCTGGGCCATGCGCTGATCGCGACCGAGGATCCTGCGCAATTGCCGGAGGCCAAGCGCGTCCTGCGCGTCGCGGTGCAACGCGACGACGAGAACCCCTTCGCCTGGTACCAGCTCGGCCTCATCTATGCGGGCGAAGGCGATACCGCCCGCGCCATGCTCGCCAGCGCCGAACGCTACAGCATGCAGGGCGAAACCCGCCTCGCCATGCAGAATGCGGAAGCCGCGATGAAAGGCATCCCCCCCGGCACTCCCGACTATATCCGCGCACAGGACATCGCCATGGCCACCCGCGGCGAATCCGAACGCCGCCGCCGCTAACGCCTTCTCCTGCTCCCTCCCCCACCGGAGGGGGGGGCCGGGGCGGCGGACGTAGGCCGGAAAGGCTCCCCACCCAGACTCCACGGAAAAGTCCTCTCCCCTTCGGGGAGAGGGTGGGGAGAGGGGCGGTGGCCTGACCCAACCGCCCCTTGCAACCCGACAGCACGTTCCGCGAAACGCCCCGCCCGCAAACCTCAACGACCTTCCCACGTCCTCCCACACCCGCTACGCCGCCCGAAACCGACAGGACCCCCGCGTTGCCCGACCCGACCACCCCCATCGACCCCGCCCCGCCCGGTACGGACCGCATCGCCCCCGTCCTGCGCACCATCGGCCGCGGCCTGGCGCGCGGCGCCGACGCCGTCCGGCGCGGGGTGGAGGCGCTCGACGTGCCGATGCGGCTGGCCGACGCGCGCGAAGACATCCGCGCGCTCGAAATCGATCGCCACGCCGCCGCACTCGCGCGCAAGGGCGGGTCCGCCGCG
>NZ_MOLY01000041.1 GCF_001956315.1 Sphingomonas montana
CGACGGGCGCAGCCGGCCGGTGGCGGTCGGCGGGATGGCCGGCGCGTGGCGGCTGGAGGGACTGGCCGCCGACAGCGCGGTGTTCGCGCGCGGGACGGAGCGGGTGCGGGTCAGGCTGGCGGTCGACTGAGCGGCGGCGGACCGGCGGGTGCGGCGCCCGCATCGTCAATGAGCGGCGCGTGGCGATCGATCAGCGTGGCGCTGGCGGCGTTCAGGCCGACGACGTCGACCTGTGTGCCGCGGGCGCGCAGCGTCGTCACCACCCGTTCGACCGCGCCGACGGCGGTGACGTCCCATAGATGCGCGCCGGTCAGGTCGATCCGCACGGTGCGCGTGGTGTCGCGCAGGTCGAACCGATCGGCGAAGATATCCGCGCTGGCGAAGAAGACCTGACCGGTGACGGTGTAGGTCCGGACGTCCGCTGTGGCATCGTAGTCGGTCCGGACGTCCATCAGCCGGGTGACCTTGAAGGCGAAGAACAGCCCGCTGAGCAGGACGCCCACTATGACGCCGGCCGACAGGTCGTGCGTCGCCACCGTCACCGCGACGGTCGCCAGCATCACGACGCCCGACAATTTGGGATGGCGCGCGAGATCGCGGAACGACCCCCAGGAGAAGGTGCTGATCGACACCATCACCATGATCGCGACCAGCGCCGCGACCGGCACCTGCGCCACCCAGGGGCGCAGCGGCACCAGCACGACGAGAAGGAACACGCCCGCCGCCAGCGTCGACAGCCGGCCGCGCCCGCCATAGCGGACATTGCCGACCGTCTGGCCGATCATGCCGCAGCCGGCGATGCCGCCGAACAACCCGGCCGCGACATTGGCGAGCCCGAGGCCGGTGCATTCGCGTGCCTTGTCGCTGCCCGTTTCGGTCAGCTCGTCCACGACGCCCGCGGTCATCATCGATTCGAGCAGGCCGACCGCCGCCATCGCCAGCGCATAGGGCGCCACGATACGCAGCGTTTCCCAGCCGAGCGGGACATAAGGGAAGGCGAAGCTGGGCAGCGACGCGGGCAGCCGGCCGAGATCGGCGATCGTGGCGACCGGCATCGGGAACAGCGCCGCGACGACCGTCAGCACGACGATGCAGACCAGCGGCGAGGGAATGACGGTGGTCAGCCGCGGCAGCAGGTAGATGATCGCAAGGCCGCCGGCGACCATGGCATAGGTGTGCCAGCTGACGTCGACCAGTTGCGGCAGCTGTGCCGCGAAGATCAGGATCGCGAGCGCGTTGACGAAGCCGGTGCGGACCGAGCGCGAGACGAACCGCATGAGGATGTCGAGCTTGCACAGCCCGAACAGGATCTGGAACAGTCCGGCGAGGACCGTGGCGGCGAGCAGATATTGCAGCCCGTAACTGTGGACGAGGGCGGCCACGACCAGCGCGACCGACCCGGCCGCGCCCGAGATCATCGCCGGGCGGCCGCCGACGAACGCGATGACGATGCCGATGACGAAGGAGGCGAACAGCCCGACCTCCGGATCGATGCCGGCGACGACCGCGAAGGCGATCACTTCCGGAATGAGGGCGAAGGTGGCAACCATGCCGGCCAGCATGTCGCGCCGCGCGCCGCCGAAGCCGTCGAACCATTCGGCCCGGTAGCGGGATAGAGCAGATGTCATATGTGAGAACTCGCAGACCGCGCAGCAGGACCGGCCGGTTTCGACCGGCGGCGGGAAAGGCATGCGCTTCGCGTTGTCCGGCGGATCGGCGGCCGGAATAGCCACCCGGGTTTGCACCGGGTCCTAGTGAGTGGGGCGGCTGTTAACGGATCGCCGGCGGCAAGGCAATGCTTTCGGATCCGCGCCGGGGTAAGCGGCGGCCGCTTGATCGTCGGTCGGCTTATGATACGCCGTGAGATAATGAGAACAGATGCGCTGAGGATGCGGCGATGAGGACCCCCTGTTGTGCCGCCCCGTCGCGTCGGACGTTCCTGGGCGGGGTTGCGACCGGGGCGGTGCTGGCCGGGTCTGGTGCGCTGGCGGCGGCGCCAGCGCCGACTGCGCAGGTGCCGCGCCCGGCCGGGTTGCCGGTGGCGAAGCTGCGGCCGTTCGACCTGGCGGACGTGACGCTGGGCGACGGTCCGTTCCTGCATGCCCAACGCCGGACCGAGGCGTATCTGCTGACGTTGCAGCCGGACCGGATGCTGCACAATTTTCGCGTGAATGCCGGCCTGGCGCCGAAGGCCGCGGTGTATGGCGGTTGGGAATCAGCGGCGATCTGGGCGGATATCAACTGCCACGGCCATACGCTCGGCCATTATCTGTCGGCCTGTGCGCTGGCCTACCGATCGACCGGCGATGCGCGCTACAAGGCGCGGGTGGACTATATCGCGGACGAACTCGCGGCCTGCCAGGCGGCGGCGGGGACCGGCCTCGTCTGCGCGTTCCCCGATGGTCCGGCGCTGGTGGCGCGGCACCTGCGCGGCGAGCCGATCACGGGGGTGCCGTGGTACACGCTGCACAAGGTCTATGCCGGGCTGCGGGACGGGGCGATGCTGGCGGACAGCACGACGTCGCGCGCGGTGCTGCTGCGGCTGGCGGACTGGGCGGTCGTCGCGACGCGCCCGCTGAGCAATGCGCAGTTCGAGACGATGCTGGATACCGAGCATGGGGGCATGAACGAGGTGTTCGCCGACCTGGCGCTGATGACCGGCAAGCCGGACTATGCGCGCATGGCGGAGCGTTTTTCGCACAAGGCGGTGATGGCGCCGCTGGCGCAGAACCGCGACCGGCTGGACGGGATGCACGCCAATACGCAGATCCCGAAGATCGTCGGGTTCCAGCGCGTGTGGGAGGCGACCGGCAAGCCGGAATATCATGCGGCGTCGGCATTCTTCTGGAAGACGGTAGCGCTGACGCGGTCGTTCGCGACGGGCGGGCACGGCGACAACGAGCTTTTCTTTCCGGCGGCCGATTTTGCCGAGCATGTGTTTTCCGCAAAGGGATCCGAAACCTGCGGCCAGCACAACATGCTGAAGCTGACCCGCGCGCTGTTCCTGCACGATCCGCAGGCGCGCTATGCCGACTATTACGAGCGGACCCTGTTCAACGGGATCCTGGCGTCACAGGATCCCAACAGCGGCATGACGACCTATTTCCAGGGTGCGCGGCCGGGGTACATGAAGCTGTACCATACGGCGGAGCATTCCTTCTGGTGCTGCACCGGAACGGGCATGGAGAACCATGTCAAATATCGCGATTCGATCTATTTTCATGACGATGCCGCGCTGTACGTGAACCTGTTCGTGCCTTCGGCCGTGACGTGGCGGGAGAAGGGCGCGGTGCTGACGCAGGCGACGGCGTTTCCCGATGCGGCCACCACGACGCTGCGCTGGACGCTGGAGCGGCCGACCGCGCTGACGCTGAAGCTGCGTCACCCCGGCTGGAGCCGGACCGCGGTGGTGCTGGTGAACGGTGCGGAAGCGGCACGGTCGACGACCCCTGGCAGCTATGTCGCGCTGGCGCGGACGTGGCGGCAGGGCGACATGGTGGAACTGCGGCTGGTCATGGAAACCGGCGTTGCGCGGTCGCCGGCAGCGCCGGACATCGTGGCGTTCACCTATGGCCCGCTGGTGCTGGCCGGGGCGCTGGGCCGAGAAGGCTTGCCCGACGGGGCGGACCGGATCGTCAACGAACGCAAATATGGAGAGTATAACGCGACGCCGTTCACACCGCCGACGCTGGCGGGGGAACCGGAGACGATCGCACGGACGATCCGGCCGGGCGCGCGGCCGCTGGAGTTCACGATCGCCGCGGCGGACGCGACGACCGTGCGGCTGATCCCGTACCACCGGATCGCGCATGAGCGCTATGCGACCCACTGGAAGATCGCGCCGAAGCTGGCCTGACGCCGTCCGCCGCCTGTCCGAACCGCGCTCGCTTCGGGCGGACGGCGCGCGCGGGCCTAGTAGAGCCCGTTGATCTCCGTCGTCAGGCGGGGGCCGGTGGGGCGGAGAAGGGGGCTGTCGCCAGGACGGCGGCGGAGTTCGATATTGGCTTCCTCGCCGCGAAGGCGGGCATATTGGCGGTCGGTGGCGGTGTCGGCGCTGGCCTTGTCGCGCAGGATGGTGGGTTTCAGGAAGACGAACAGCGTGCGCTTCGTACGGCTGGTCGACCGGCTCTTGAACAGGTTGCCGAGGACGGGAACGTCGCCGAGGACCGGCACCTGGCTGCGGCTGTTCTGGCGATCGTCGGTGATGAGGCCGCCGAGCACGATGGTGCCGCCATTGTCGGCCAGCACCTTGGTCTGGATCGCGCGGCGGTTGGTGATGAGATCGGCCGCACCCGACACCGCGCCGACGAGCGAGGACACTTCCTGGCTGACCTCCAGCCGGACGACGTTGCCCTGCAGGATGCGCGGGATGACGCGCAGCGTGATGCCGACATCCTGTCGTTCGATGGTGGTGAACGGGTTGGTGCTGTTGCCGTCGGTCGCGAAGCTGCCGGTGCGGAACGGGACGTTCTGGCCGACGACGATCTGCGCGACTTCGTTGTCGAGCGTGGTGACGCTGGGCGTGCTGAGCAGGTTGGCGCGGGTGGAGGTGCCGAGCGCCTGGACCAGGATGTTAAAATTGTTGCCGATGCCGACATTCCCGCTCAGCCCGTTGGCGAGCACGCCGGCGGCGGCGACCGGGTTGACGACCGACAGGATCGCGCTGAGCGGCAGGCCGAGCGTGGTGGCGGAGTTCGACAGGCCGTCCGCGCCGGTGATGGCGGCGGCGCCGACGCCGAGCTGAATACCGAGCGCCTCGGCCTGATCGCCGGTGATCTCCACGATCGCGGCCTCGATCAGCACCTGGGGCCGGCGGACGTCGAGATCGGTGATCAGCGGTTCGAGCGAGGCGATCGCGGCGGGCGTGCCGCGCACCACGATGGCGTTGATTTCGGGCGCGGGCTGAACCGCGAGATCGGGGGTGGAGAAGCCCTGAACGGCCGGCCGCTGTCCACCGGCACCCGCGCCGATGCTGCCCGACGCGCCGAGCAGCGAGCCTAGCCCGCCCCCGCTGCCGCCCCCGGCCGCCGCGGCCAGCGCGGAACCACCGGCCGCGGACAGCGACGGGCCGATGCCGCCGCCCAGGTTGCTGCCACCGCCGAGGCCGCCGGCACCGATCGACGAACCGGCCAGGCTGCGCGCAACCGGGTTGTCGGCGGCGCCCGCGCCGTCGCCGAGCAGGCCGCGCAGGACGAGCGTGATCGATTCCGCGTCGCCGTTGGTCAGCCGGAAGACGCGGGTGATGGGGGTGGCGCCGCCGGGCTGGTCGAGCAGCCGGGCCATGCGGCGCGCCTCCGCCAGCGAGGATGCGTCGCCGCGCACCAGGACTATGTTGCTTCGTTCGTCGGCGACGACCTTTGCCCCGCCGTCGCCCATCACCGCCTGGATCGCGGTCGCGACATCGCGCGCGGAACCGTTGCGGAGCGTGATGCTGTCGAAATTGGTGCCGCCGCCGCTGTCGAGCGATGCGGCCAGCCGTTCGATGCGGCGGACATTTTCGGCATAGTCGGTGACGACGACCGCGTCGGGGTTGGTGATCGCCTCGATCGTGCCGAAGCTGGCGACGAGCGGACGGAACACGCGGACCGCAGCCTCCGGTTGCAGGTTGCGCAGCCGGATGAGGCGGGTGACGACGTCCTGCGCGCCGGCCGTGCCGCGGACGCCCGAACTGCCGCCATCGCGGATCGCGTTGGCCTGCGGGATGATGCGCCAGCTGCGTCCCGACCGGACGGCGGCGAACCCCTGGACGCGCAGGACGGACTGGAACAGTTCCCACACGCCGCCGATGCTGAGCGGTTCGGCGGAAGTGACGTTGACGCGACCCTTGACGGACGGGTCGAGGATGAGCGTGCGGCCGGTGATGCGGCTGATCTGTTCTGCGACGTCGGCGATTTCGACGTCGCGCATGTTGACGACGACGTCGGCGACCGGGGCCTGCGCGGGGGCAGGCATCGCGGGCAGCAGCGCGGCAAGCGCCACGGCGGCAAGGAAACGGGTCGGGCGGATCATGCGGGGTCCTTCACCGGGCCGGGAGCGATACGGCGATACGACGGCCGTTCCGGACGAGTTCTACGCGTAGCGGGCCGCCGGCGGCGGCGGAAGCGAACAATGCCCGATCCCGCGACGCATCGCCGACGGCGACGCCGTTGACGCGTTCGACCAGGTCACCGGGTTGCAGCCCCGCCGACCGCATGGCGGGCGATGCGCCCGTGCCGATGCGGTAGCCGCCGTCGGTGGCAGTGGCGCCCATGCTGTCGAGGAAAGCGGAGGGGGCGCCGAGGCCGGAGGGCGGGGGCGAGAAGACGAGCGGCGCGGAGGGAACGGGTGCCGGGGCGGTCGGCGTGGGCAGGCCGACGAACGGCTGGGCCGCGGGCGCGGTGCCGGCGGGGGCAGGCGGCGCGCCGGGTTTCGGAAAACCGAGCGTCTGGAGGCCGGCGGGGCCGCGCAGCAGGACATGATCGACCGCAATGCTGTCGACGATCGCGCCGCCGGGGGCGGGATCGCCGATATGGAGCAGTGTCGACGGCGCGTCACCGGCCGAAACGAGCGCGGTCGATGCGCTGGCGGGGCGCGCGAACATGATGGCGCGCAACGTCAGGTTGCCGGCGACGGCGGTGGCGGCGAGCGGCGCCGACGATCCGAACGGGCTGGCCGCGACGATCGCGGCGACATCGATCGGCGGGGGCGGGGCGGGGGGCACGAACGCGACGGCGGGGGCGGGCAACCCCGATTCGCCGCTCAACCGCCAGGTGAGGCCGGCAAGTGCCACCGCGACCGAGACGATGACCGCGCAGGTGAACAGGTCGACGCCGATCGCCGCGCGGCTGCGCGCGACCCGGACGGGCAATGCTGCGGCAACGAGCGTCATGCTACGGGCACCGGCGCGACCTTCGGCCCGCGATCGACGAAGCCGCCGAGCGTGACCATGGGGTTGGCACCCGGCGGGCCGACGGCGACGTCGATGCGGGACAGATCGGGGTCCGGGCTGGTGCGGATCATGGTGCGCACCTGCCAGCGTCGGCCGAGCATGTCGACCGTTCCTGCGCCGGCGGCGCCGGATGAGTCGCCCAGTGCCAGTTCGGTCAGGCGGTTTTCGGCGACCCAGACTGCGGCGGCGCGCGATTCGAGCCGCGCGATCGAATCGATATGGCTTTCCACCGCGCGGACCAGGCCGGCGGCGGCGACACCCAGGATGAGGAGTGCGACGAGCGCCTCGATCAGTGAGAAGCCCTGTTCGGTCGAATTAACCGAGTTGCGCGGGGTTCTCGACAGGCTCGAACCAGGCGGAGCCAGCGGAAGGTGTCTGGATTTTACCGGTGGGTTCGAGCCTGTCGAGAACCGGCGCGTCATGACGCGCCGTCCGCGGTGGTCGTCACGGTCATGCCGTCGTAGCGCACGTGCCAGCTGTCCGCCGCCGAGCCGATGCGCGCGTCGATGGTGCCGCCCATGCCGTCGATGCCGATCGGAACGGGGGCGGGGGTGACGCCGGACAGCGTCACGCCCGACGGCAGGTCGTGCCGCGCGAGCAGCGGCGTGTCGGACGTGGCCCAGCGGCGGCCGTCCCACGCGACGAAACCGTAGCCGCGCGCGTCGGCGGTGAAGGCGACGGCGCGGTCGGTGACCATCACGTCGTCGGCGGCCATGCGGATCCGCGCGGACAGGCGACGCGCCTCGCTTTCCGCGCCGGCGCCGTGGGTGGTGGCCCCCATGCCCAGCGTCACCGCGCCGGCCGCGATGCCGATGATGACCAGGACCACCAGCATTTCGACCAGCGTCATGCCGGCTTCGGAGCCGGAATGAGAACGGAACCCGCTCGTGCGCATGCGGTCAGCGGCGGCGTTCGGTCAGGTCCGCGTCGAGCCCCTCGCCGCCCGGCTGGCCGTCCTTGCCGAGCGAGGACAGGTCGAAGCCGGTGCCGCTCGCGCTAGGATTGCGATAGGCGTAGGGCCGGCCCCAGGGGTCCATCGGCACCTGCGGCAGATAGCCTTCGGACGCATAGTTGGCGGGCACCGGCGCGCCGGACGGCCGTTCGGCGAGTGCGGTCAGGCCCTGTTGCGTCGACGGATAGTCGCCATTGTCGAGCCGGTACATCTTGAGTGCCGCGGCGATCGTCTTCAGATCGGTGCGCGCCACGGTGACGCGCGCCTCGTCCGGCCGGCCGATGACGTTGGGCACGATGAGCGCGGCGACGAGCGCGATGATCGCCAGCACGACGATCATTTCGACCAGCGTCAGCCCGGCCTGACTGTCACCCAAATGTCTTTGTTGAGGCAGTACCCGTTGGGCCTGCGGTAGGCTAATGTCTGTCGGCAACGTCGTCATCGGACCACCAATAAGGCTTTATGTGAAAGTCACGTTACACGCGATCCGCGAACAGGACTATCGGCGTCTGCGGGCGTTCCTGCCACCGGCGGGGCCGGGCGGCGTCTGGATGCTCGGGCCCGGTCCGGGGGGCGCCCCGGTGCTGCGCGTGGCGGCGCCTGAGGGAGAGCGGACGGGCGCGCGGACCGGCGCGGTCGTGCTGGTGCCGACCGAGCAGGTTCTGCTGACCATCGTCGACCTGCCGCTGGCGGCGCGGCGGCAGCGGTTGGCGGCGCTGCCGTTCGCGATCGAGGACCGGATCGCCGAGCCGATCGAGTCGGTGCATGCGGCGCTGGGGATCGCGACCGGGCCGGGGCGCTATCTGGCCGGCGTGGTGGCGCGCGCGACGATGGCGGGCTGGGTCGCGCGGGTAGAGGCAGCGGGGCTGGGCCATGCCGTGCTGATACCCGACGCGCTGGCGCTGCCCCTGCCGCCCGAGGGTGCGTGGAGCGTGGCGCGGACCGCCGACCGGGTGGTGGTGCGGACGCCGGACGGCGGCGGGTTCGCGGTGCCGACGGCGCGGTTCGCAGGGATCTGGACGATGGCCGGGCGGCCGGATTGCATCCTGTACGGGGAGGCCTTGCCGGACGGGATCGCCGGGGTGGCCGCGGTCGATGGCGTGGCGGACGCGGTGCCGGCCACCGTGCTGGACCTGCGGCAGGGTGTGTTCGCACGGGTGCGGCGCGGCACGTCGGCGCTGTGGCGGCGGGCGGCGATCGTGGCGGGGTGCGGGTTGCTGGCGCATGGTGCGATCGCGGCCGCGGACACGATCGCGCTGCAACGGATCGCGGCGGACCGGAAGGCGGACACCGCGGCGATCGTCGAGCGGATCGCACCGGGGACGTCGACCAGCGGCGACCTGGCCGAGGTGGCGGGGGACCTGCTGCCCAGCGGGAATGCGACGCCGGGGGCGACGTTCGTGCCGATGATGGGGCGGATTTCGCAGGCGATGGGCGCGGGCGTGACGTTGCGGTCGCTGGCCTATGACGCGGGCGCGGGGACGATCGTGCTGGACGTCAGCGCGCCGGATCTGGCGGCGGTGCAGGGCGTGGAGGCGCGGATGCGCGCGGCCGGGCTGGTGGTGAGCGGCGGCGGCGGGACCGCGGCGGCGGGCGG
This sequence comes from Sphingomonas montana, assembly GCF_001956315.1. Taxonomy (GTDB): domain Bacteria; phylum Pseudomonadota; class Alphaproteobacteria; order Sphingomonadales; family Sphingomonadaceae; genus Sphingomonas_R; species Sphingomonas_R montana. The sequence goes on from NZ_MOLY01000041.1 coordinate 9,478, forward strand.
TGCCGAGGGGCAGATCACGGTCCAAACGCGGGCAAATGCGTCGGTATCGGCGACGGGAGAGGCAGGCTGATGGCGATCCCGTTCGAACCTTATGTGATGCGTGGCCTGTCGTGGTGGATGGACCGGTCGCCGCGCGAGCGCGTGATGCTGGCGGTGCTGGGCGGCGTGGCGGTGATCGCGCTGATGCTGGTACTGGTCGTGAAGCCGTTGCAGGCGGCGCGGGGCCAGGCGCTGGCCGATATCCGGACGTACGAGACGCTGTCCGCCGGGCTGGTCGCGGCGGGGCCGGCGGTGCGGCCGGCGGGAACCGCGCGGACCGGGCCGGTGGCGCAGATCCTGACCACCACCGCCGCCGGATTCGGCCTGACCGTGCAGCGCGTCGAGCCCGAGGGCGGGCGGACGCGCGTGGTGATGGACGGTGTGCCTTATGATGCGACGATCCGCTGGCTGGCTGACCTGGAGACGGGCGGTGGCGTGACGCTGGCCGAACTGCGGCTGGACCGCGGGACGGCGCCCGGATCGGTCAACGTGCAACTGGTAGTGCAGGGCGAATGAGCGACGTGATCGTGACCGACGTGGTCGATGTGTCATCGGACGAGGCGCTGCTGTTGCAGCCGGCCGATCCGGTGGCGATCGCCGGGCTGCCTTATGGCTTTGCACGCCGGCACGGGGTGATCGTGCGGGCGACGCCGGCGGGAGGCGAGTGCGTGACGCGCGGGATGCCGTCGCTGGCGGCGATGCTGGAGGTGCAGCGGCTGTTTGGCGATGCGATGCCGATCGTGCCGCTGGACGATGCGGCGTTCGATGCGGCGCTGAGCACGCAGTATCGCGACAGCGCGACCGAGGCGTCGGACGCGGCGTCCGCTAGCGACAGCGACCTGGCGGCGCTGGCCGACAGCGCGTCGGCGGTGGACGATCTGCTCGACAATCGCGACGATTCGCCGGTGATCCGACTGATCAACGCGTTGCTGCTGGAAGCGGTGAAGGAGGGCGCGTCCGACATCCATGTCGAGACGCAGGAGAAGCGGCTGCTCGTGCGGTTCCGGATCGACGGCGTGCTGCGCGACCGGGTGGAGCCGAAGCGCGCGCTGGCGCCGTTGCTGGTCAGCCGCATCAAGGTGATGGCCAAGCTCGACATCGCCGAGAAGCGCGTGCCGCAGGACGGGCGCGTGACGTTGCGGGTCGGCGGGTACGACATCGATGCGCGTGTCTCGACCATCCCGACGCAGCATGGCGAACGGGTGGTGCTGCGCCTGCTCGACCGCGGGGCGACGCAGCTCGACCTGAAGGCGCTCGGCATGAACGAGCATGATATCGGTGTGTTTCATACGCTGCTGCAGCGGCCGCACGGGATCGTGCTGGTCACCGGGCCGACCGGCAGCGGCAAGACGACGACGCTGTACGCCGCGCTGACCCGGCTGAACGACCGGCAGCGCAACATCATGACGGTCGAGGATCCGATCGAATATGAGCTGGAGGGTGTCGGCCAGACGCAGGTCAATCCGAAGACCGAGCTGACCTTTGCGCGCGGCCTGCGCGCGATCCTGCGGCAGGATCCGGACGTCATCATGGTGGGCGAGATCCGCGACGACGAGACCGCGGAGGTGGCGGTCCGGTCGAGCATGACGGGGCATTTCGTGCTGTCGACGCTGCATACGAACAGCGCGATCGGCAGCGTGACGCGGCTGATCGACATGGGGGTGGAACGCTATCTGCTCGCACCGATGATCGTCGGGTTGATCGCGCAGCGGCTGGTGCGCAAGCTGTGCCAGGCATGTCGGGCGGCGGATGTGGCGGGGACGCGGGATGTCGCGCTGATGTCGGGGGCGATCGCGGTGGGCGATGTGGTGTACCGGCCTGTGGGGTGTCCGGCGTGCCACGGCGACGGGTATCGCGGGCGGCTGGGGCTGTACGAGCTGGTGACGGTGGACGAGCGGATGCAGGCGCTCATCCACGACGGCGCGTCGGAGGCGGCGCTGGTCGCGGCGGCGCGGGAGCGGGGGCCGAGTCTGCTGGACGACGGAATTGCGAAGGTACGCGGTGGCCTGACGTCGGTGGACGAGGTTGCGCGCGTGGTGAGGGATGATTTGTGAGGTTTTCCCGTTCCTCCAACCCGTTTGGTTCGAGCTTGTCGAGAACGGTGCGCTTTGTTCTCGACAGGCTCGAACCGAACGGAGCTTGGGGTTTGGGTCGGGTTCTCGACAGGCTCGAACCGAACGGAGTTGGGGGTAGGGGTCCGTCTTCCCGCCCCGTTTGGTTCGAGCTTGTCGAGAACCGGTCCGGAGCGCGTCGCTGATGCCAGCCTTCTCCTACAAGGCGGTCGATACCGCCGGCAAAGCCTCGCGCGGGGTGCTGGAGGCCGCCAATGCGGGCGCGGCGCGGCGGGTGTTGCGGGAGCGGCAGTTGTTGCCGACGTCGGTCGAGATGACCGACAAGCCGGTGGGCGACGCGAAGGGCGGGATCGACCTGTCGCAGCTGTTCCGCAAGCGGGTGGGGGCGCGGGCGCTGTCGACCGTGACGCGGCAGATCTCGACGCTGGTGAGCAGCGATATCCGGATCGAGGAGGCGCTGCGGCTGGTGGCCGCGCAGGCCGATACGCCGGCGATGGCGGGTTTGCTGCTGAACGTGCGCGGCGGGATCCTGGACGGGCGGAGTTTCGCGCAGGCGCTAGGTGATCATCCCGCCGCATTCCCCGAATTCTACCGCGCGTCGGTGGCGGCCGGGGAACAGTCCGGGCGGTTGCCGGAGGTGTTGAACCACCTGGCCGAGTTCGTCGAGCATCGCCACCGGAACCAGCAGAAGGTGCAGCTGGCGTTGCTGTATCCCGCGCTGCTGGCGGTGGTGTCGATCGGCATGATGGTGCTGCTGCTGGTCTATGTGGTGCCCGATATCGTGAAGGTGTTCGTGTCGCGCGGGGCGGAGCTGCCGCTGCTGACGCGTGCGCTGATCGGCCTCAGCGCCGGGTTCCAGAGTTACGGGCTGGTGATGGCGGCGGGGATCGTCGCGGCGGTGATCGCGTGGCGGGCGTGGGTGAAGAAGGAGGGCAACCGGCTGCGCTTCCACCGTTTCCTGGCGACGACGCGGCCGGTGGCGGGGTTCAGCCGCAAGCATAATGCGGCGCGGTTCGCGGGATCGCTGGCGACGCTGGTGCAGAGCATGGTGCCGCTGGTCGAGGCGCTGAACGCGGCAGCGGCGGTGACGCCCAACCTGCATGTGCGGGAACGCGCGCGGGCGGTGGCGGCGCGGGTGCGCGAGGGGGCGAGTTTGCAGACGGGCATGACCGAGGCGGCGATCTTCCCGTCGATGCTGGTCGCGATCGTGGCGTCTGGCGAGTCGAGCGGGCGGCTGGGGCCGGCGCTGGGTCGCGCCGCGGGGGAACTGGACCGGGAACTGGAGCAGGCGGTGTCGACGCTGGTAGCGCTGGTGGAGCCGGCGGTGTTGTTGATGATGGGCGGGCTTGTGCTGCTGATGGTGCTGGCGATCTTGCTGCCGATCATCAACTTGAACAATCTGGTGGGGATGTAGGTTTCTGCTGACCCGATGAACTTTTTCACTGATCCGTTTGGGTCGAGCCTGTCTAGAGCTCAGCGCAGGGTTCTCGACAGGCTCGAACCAAACGGGGTTGGGGTGTGGGGCGCGACTTGATCGGGCGCCCTTGAGGTTCTGCCCAGCTTTCCAGATCCGTCCATGCCGAGCGAAGTCGAGGCACGCTTCCCCGAGCGCAGCCGAGGGGCGCTGTTGGCTTCTCGGCTACGCTCGAAGGGTCCCTCGACTTCGCTCGGGATGGACGGTCGGTAGGGATGACGCGGGTCGGAGGCTACAGCGTCGTTTCCAGCGACAAGCCGCCCGGCGGGCTGGCGAAGGGGAGGAGGGCGGCGCCGGCGGGGGGGATGGTGATCGCGACGCGGCCGTCGCGGGTGAAGACGGTGCGGGCGAGCGTCTGGCGCCGTTGCGTGGCGGGGGTGACGAGAAGCGCGGTGCTGTTCGGGCCGGCGGCGCGGGCGGTGGCGAGGAGAGCGGGGACGGGGGCGGCGACGCCGCCGGAACGCGCCGTGCATGTGCCGGGGGTGCTGCGGATCTCGCCGGCGACGTCGGTCGCGCCGTTGCCCAGCGTCAGGCGCGGTACATCGACCAGCAGCCCGAGTTCGCAGGCGAAGGGCAGATCGGGAAAGGCGGCGCGGAGCAGTGATCCGTCCGCGCGGCCGGCGACCGAATCGAGCCGGACGGTGGACGGCGTGAAGGCGGCGCGGCCGGCGAGATCGGTCTGCGCGCCGGTGACGGTGAAGTCCGCCGCGAACGCAAGGCTGGTCAGCGTGCGGAGCGGGGCGAACCGCCATTCCAACCGGTCGCCGCCGGGCAACGCGGCCTCGCCGTGCCAGATGGTTCCTGATACAGCGCGCAGCGCCGGCACGTCTTCGGGCACCACCAGCCGCGCGGGTATGGTGGCCAGCAACGCGAGCAGATAGGCACCCGCGCCGAGCCCTGCGAACAGCAGGATGCGGCGGCGGTGCCGACCGATGGGAATGAGGACGGATGGCGATGACGTTTCCAGACCGGCCGCCGATGGATCCGACCGGGATGGATCGCCGGCAGCTGTTCCGCCTCGCAGGATCCGTGGGGCTGCTGTCGGTGGCATTGTCGGTTGCTCCCCTGGTGGCGGCGCCGCGCGTCAATCGCGAACCGGTCGCCTTCCTGCTACCGCTGACCGGCGCATCCGCCAACCTCGGACTGAGCATGCAGCGGGCGGCGTCGCTGCGGCTGCCGTTCGGCGGGCGGCCGGTGCTGGCGACGGCGGTCGATACGAACACGGGTGCGGCGGCGGCGGCGCGGGCGGCGATCAAGGGCGGCGCGCGGATGATCGTGGGGCCGGTGTTCAGCGGCGACGTGCGCCCGGTGCTGGCGGAGGCGGCGGGGCGCGTGCCGGTGCTGTCGTTCAGCAACGATGTGGCGTTGTATGAAAGCGGTGCGTTCCTGCTGGGCATCACCGCGTCGCAGCTGGCGACGGCGGTGCTGCGGTATGGCCGGCAGCGCGGGTTGCGGCGGATCGGGTTGCTGGCGGGCGACGGGGCCTGGGCGACGCAGGTGGCGGCGACCTGCGCGCGGTTGCAGGGCGAGCTGGGCTATGAACTGGTGCCGGTTGCGCGGCCGGCGGATCTGGCGGGTCTCGGGCTGGCGCTGGGGCGGCTGACGGGCGGTGTGCCGGACGCGCTGCTGGTGGCGGATGCGGGTGAGGGATTCGCGGCGGCGGCGCGCGGGCTGGCGGGCAGCGGGGTGCAGTTGCTGGGGATGATGCAGGCGGTGGATTATGCGCCGGCCGCGTTGCAGGCGATGGCCGGCGCGTGGATCGCGGCACCCGACCCGACCGTGTTCGGGACGTTCGCCACGGCCTATCAGGCGCAGCATGGCGGGACGCCGGGCACGATCGCGGCGCTGGCCTACGACGCGGCGGGCATCGTGCAGACGTTGCGCGCGCAGAACCGGATCGACCGGGCCGGCCTGCTGGCGATGGAGGCGTATCGCGGCGTGACGGGTACGCTGAAGTTCCGGTCGGACGGCAGTTGCGTGCGCGAATTGTCGATCCTGGTGGCGGGGCCGGACGGGTATCAGGTAGCGGCGGCGAGCGCGTCTGCGTGAGCCCCATGACGCCCTTGCGCCGCCGCGATGTTCCGGCAGCGGAGCAGGGTTTCACGCTGATCGAGCTGATCGTGTCGCTGGCGCTGTTCGGGCTGATCGCGGTAGCGGGGCTGGCGCTGGTCGAGAATGTACTGGGCGTGCAGGCGCAGACCGACGGACGGCTGGAGCGGCTGGGCGACCTGCAACGCGCGATGTTCGTGGTGACGAGCGACCTGGAGCAGGTATCGGAAGGTGCCATCACCGGCAGTGCGGCGGGGGTGGCGTTCCGGCGGCATGCGCAGGCCAATGGCGGCTATGGCGCGCCGGTCGCCTATACGCTGGTCGCGGGCGCGCTGACCCGGACGCTGATGCCGGTCGTGCCGGGCGAGCCGATCCGGTCGCAACGGTTGCTGGACGGGGTGTCGGCCGCGCGCTGGCGCTATCGTGACGGGGCGGCGGGGTGGCGCGACAGCTGGCCGCCGGCGGAGGTGGAACGGCAGGGCGACTGGCCCGACGCGATCGACGTGACGCTGGTGCTGACCCCGGGCAGGGGCCGGCCGGCGGGGACGGTGCGGCGGATCGTGGCGTTGCCGGTGCCGATCGAGAAGCCCCGGCCGGCGGGCATGGCGGCGGGTATTGCCGCGTGACGCCCCGGCCGGACGAGCGCGGAATGATCCTGATAACCGTGTTGCTGTTCGTGGCGCTGGCGGCCGGGGTGGTGGCGCTGATGCTGTCGGGCGAGGACGCGGCGCTGACCCGCGCGCAGCGGATGCGCGATGCGGCGGCGGCACAGGCGGCGGTGCGCGGGGCGGAGGCGAGCGCGATCGTGGCATTGCGCCGCGATGCGGTGACCGCGCCGGCGGCGGACCATGCGGGCGAGCCGTGGGCCGCGCTGGCGGAGCGCGGGGCGAAGATCCAGGGCGGCACGTTCGACCTGGCGATCGCGGATGCGCAGGGACGGTTCAACATCAATGCGCTGGCCAGCGACGACATCGGCGCCAGCCTGGTCGCCGCGCGCATCGCGCAGGCGCTGAAGCTGCCGCCCGAACTGGCGTTGCGCGCCGGGGCGCTGATCCGGCAGGGCGGGCCGATCACCGACCTGGCCCCACTGAGCCTGTTCGGGCTGAGCCCGCAGACGCTGGTCGCACTGGCGCAGCTGGCGACCGCATTGCCGGGGCAGGCACCGGTCAACCTGAACGCGGCGTCGCCCGAACTGCTGGCGATCCTGCTGGACAATCCGGCGGCGGCGCAGACGCTGGTCGCGGTGCGGGCCGGCCAGGGGTTCCTGACCGCGGAGGATTTCCAGCGGGCGGGCGTATCGGTGCCGCCGGGGGCCGGGTTCACGTCCGACCTGTTCTGGGTGCGGGCCAGGGTCACGATCGGCGACACGCCGCAGCAACTGACGAGCCTGTTGCAGCGGCGGCGGACGCCGGCGGGCGTGGAGGTGGTGCCGATCGGCCGGTGGCGGGGCGCGGCAGTGCCGGAGCAGGCGCCCGCGCTGGTTTTCTAGGGCGGCTGTGTTTCTAAAGTCCCGTCCATGCCGAGCGCAGTCGAGGCACGTTTCCCGAGCGTAGCCGAGGGGCGATGTCGGCCGTCTCGGCTGCGCTCGGGATGGGCGGTTGGGGGGCGCTCGAGAGACAGGCTTTGAGCGCTTGGGACCGACAGGTAGGCGGGTGAAGGCGGGCCGTGTAGCCCCCTTCATTCCTCCCGCACCAGCGGCATCAGGATGGTGACCGCGAAGCCGCCGCCGGGGCTGGGGCCGGCGCGGCAGAGCGCGCGAGCGCCGAAGCGGGCGGCGAGGCGATCTGCGACGTTGCGCAGGCCGATGCCGGTCGTGGAGGGCGCGACATCGTCGGGTCGCGGATCGGCGGGGGCATCGTCGGTGACCGACAGGGCGAGCATGTCGTCCTGCGCCCACGCGCGGATCGCGATGGTGACTAGGCCTCGGCTGCGCGAGACGCCGTGCTTCACCGCGTTTTCGACCAGCGGTTGCAGGATCAGCCCCGGCACCAGCGCGTCGGCGACGGGATCGGCGATATCCTCGATCAGCAGGATGCGGGCGGGAAAGCGCACCGTCTCGATCGCCAGGTACAGCCTTTGCAGCGCGATTTCGTCCGCCAGCGGCGCGTCTGTGGCCGGATCGCCGGCCAGGCTGGACCGGAAGAAGGTGGACAGGTTGAGGATCATCCGTTCCGCCTCGTCCGGCTTGCCCGTCATGACGAGCGCGGACAGCGAATTGAGCGTGTTGAACAGGAAGTGCGGATTGACCTGATAGCGCAACGCGCGGAGTTCCGCCGACTGCGCGGCCGCCGCGAACCGTGCCGCGCGGCGTTCGGCGACGCGACCCTGCGCGGCATAGGCGAGCGCCAGATAGAGCGCGGCCCAGGCGGCGAAGAAGAAATAGCCATTTACCGCAACATCGGCATGCGCGGCGATGGTGCCGATCGCTTTCGCCGCGGCCCCGTCGTCGCCCACCTGGAGCGTGCCGACGGCCGGCAGGAACATCCGCTGGTTGACGATGGCATAAGCGAGCGCGGCCGGGACCGACAGCAACGCGACGATGGCCACCGCGCGGGCCGGCCCGTGGCGCGTCACGCGGCGCAGCGCGCGCCACATCGCGGCGCTGATCGCCATCGAGACCGCGGTCACCACCAGCCGGCGGAGCAGCAGGTCATATTGCCCGTCGAAGTTCAGCAGAGCCGCGCGCAACGTGGCGACCGCGCAGTAGAAGGCCCAGAACGCCACAATCGAACCGATCGCGGCGGCCGTGCCGACGGGGGGCGCGGGATCGTCGGCGATCGGGCTGGGGGATGGTGCGGGCATGTCCGCCGGTTAAGCCGCGATTCGTCCCGTCGGGCAAGTGCCGGGGCGGGCGAGGGAACGCGGCGGGTCGGGCGTCGTTGGTCCAGCAACATTCAGTAACGGAGACGCACCATGGCAGACGACAAGATGTTCGACGGCAGCGCGGACGACGGCCTTGCGGTGGCGCCACCCCCGCCCGGCGGCCCGGAAGGCGAAGCGGCCGTCGCGGGTGCGACACCGGTCGTGCGCGAAGGACTGGATGCGGACGACGACAGCCGGCTGAGCGCGGACCCGTCCGACGAGGATGCCAAGCTGGACGTGGCATTGGACGAGACGTTTCCGACGTCGGATGCGCCGTCCAACACACAGCCGGGCAAGGGCAAGGACCCGGCCCCGTCGAGCGGTTACGATGCCGAAGCGGAAGCCGCGCGGGCCGGCAAGGAATAACCTTCTGGCCCATCACACGACCAGAAAGGCTCGCCCCGATCGGGGCGGGCCTTTTTCGATTCGATCGACGAGGGAGTGGGCAACTTACCGAGTGTTGCGCGAATATGACTCTTCGGTGAACTATCGGAATAGCGCGCGCGGTTGTTGCGTTGCAGCAGCGCGCGTGCTTCCTTCATGTTCGGATGGGTGGTCGCGGTTAATGCGCTGGCAATCGGCGCGGTGCATGATCGGTCGCCTGATGGTTCGAGCGGAGGGACTGCGATGGGTGCCAGGTCTAAGCCAGCTTATGGTGCGATGTCCCTTTCGGAGATGAAGGAGTTCGCCAGTTTCCCGGCGGCGACGCAGCGCTACATCCGGCGATCGCTGGACGTGGGGCTGGACCGGCGCGACGCGATGGAATGCTGGTCACGCGATGTGGTGGAGGCGGCGAGCATTCGCGCGCAGATCCGGATCTATGCGCGGCTGGACCATGTCCGCAACCTGGTGCCGGACGACAGCGGGCTGGATGCGGTCGAACCGTTCCTGGCGCCGCTGGTGACGATGACGGCGTTCGACCTGGGGCAGGACCGGCTGTCCGGGTTCGGCGCATATCGGTTCCTGTACGAGCGGCTGATCGGCGGCGGGGTGCGGCCCTGGCTGCCGGGGGCATTCTGTGCCGCGGCCGCGTTGCCGCATCTGCACCCGGAAAAGCGGCGTATATTTCTGCAATCGATCAGTGAGGCGGCGGCGACCGCGCCGGGCTGGTCGAACCGCGAGCCCTGCTTCTTCCCGCAGTGGGTGGAGAAGGTGGAGCATCGGCTGGCGAACTGAGGGGCGTAAATCTCGAAACGCCTCGACCGTCATCCTGACGGACGTCAGGATCCATTATCACTCCGTTTGAGAGCGTAACCGGACGCGTAGTGATAATGGATCCCATCCGCCCGCTGGGATGACGGTTGTGGCTCTTCGCCCGTCAACGACAGGCGCGCCAGCCCGCCGGGCCGCGCTGGGCCTGGTCGAGGTGGAGATGGTCGCGGTGGGCGGCGTTGTAGTCGGGCGACAGGGTGGTGGCGAACAGCCGGCAGGCGCCGTCGCGGACATCGCGCAGGAACGCGGCCTTCGGACCGGTTCCGGTCCAGTCCCCGACGACGGTGACGCGGCGGCCGTCGGTCAGCCGGAAACCGGCGATGTCGACCGCATTGGCGGCCGAATGTTCGGACCAGCCCGCGGTCGCCCCCGCCCGCCTGCCGCCGCCGATCCGCCGGCAGCTATAGGTGCCGAAATCGTCGATCGTGGCGACGCGGGTGCCGAAATGGCGGATTGCGGCGGGCTGGACGACCTGCCATTCCCAGGTCGCCAGCGTCGCGGCGACGGCGCAGGACGCACCGATCGCGGGTCGGTAGCCGATCGACAGCGGCCCCGTGGTCCGCACGCGGACACCGTCGCGGTAGCCGCAGGACGGGCCGTCGCGGCGATCGGGCAGGCGGGTAAAGGCGATACCCGCCCGGCCCAGCAAAGCGCGGCATTCGGCCGGATCGGCTTTCAGGGCGGACAGCTTACGCCCTGTGAACATCCCGACGGTGTCGCCAAGGTCGAGCCGCGTCCAGGGCACGTCCTGCGGCCGGCGGTGGCCGACCGTCAGTGCGGCCAGCACCACTAGGGCGAGACCGAACAGGACGGCGAGTGTCGTGAGGAGCGGGCGCAGCGACATGGTGTAGCCAGTACGCGCGGGTGCGGACTTGCGTTGCGGAGGCTTCATCCGCGACGCGCGCTGTCCAGCCGTTCCGCGGTGACGGGGTAGCCGCGGTCGGCCGGGATGCAGAGCCAGCGGTCATCGTCCCGATCCTCGATCCACGGGACGATGCGGTCGGGCGTGATGGCGCGGGCCTGCGCCGCCGCGCGATCGAACGTGCCGAGTGCCGCCAGCCGTTCGAGGTTGCGGCGGGTAGGGAAGATGATGTGCCGGCGGCCGGCATCGGCATCGGTCAGGATCGCCTGCGGCGTGGCCCAGAGCGCGGCGGTGGTTTCGGTCCCGTCCGGGATCGCGATGGCACCGGCCGGTGCGCGGGCGAGGAAGAAGCGCGTGTCGAACATCCGCGTCTCGTGGAAATTGGGGCACCAGCGTGCGAAGGGGACGAGCATGTCGGGTGCCAGCCGCAACCCCGCCTGTGCGATCAGCCCGGCGAAGTCCGACCCAGCAGCCAGGCCGGTGCGCAGCCGCGCAAGGGTCGGCGCGTCCGGCGCGGGCGACAGGCCGACGGCGATGCCGACTTCCTCGATCGTCTCGCGAATCGCGGCGATGCGGGCGGCGGCGTCGTTTTCATCGCTGGCGCCGGGGGCGGGGTCGGTGCCGGCCGCGCGGTGATCGCCTGGGTCGATCCGGCCGCCGGGAAATACCATGGCGCCGGCCGCGAACGCCATGCCGCCGGCCCGTTCGATCATCAGCACGTCGGGCGGGGCACCGGGTGCCGCGTCGCGGAACAGGATCAGCGTGGCGGCGGGAATGGTGGCCGGCGGTGCGGGCGTCTGGCCGGTCAATGCTTGACCCTCGGCATGCCGCAGCGGCGGTTTCGGATATTTGGTGAGCCCAGATGGATTCGAACCATCGACCTAGTGATTAAAAGTCACGTGCTCTACCAACTGAGCTATGGGCCCTACCGAGCGCGCCATCTATGGCGCGAACGACGGTTGGTCAACCTTTGGCGCGCGCATGAAGTTGCGCGATCGTGCGGCGGGTTGCCGGCAGTGCCCAGCGCGGCGCGATGCGGACCAGCGGATCGAGCACGAACCGCCGCGCGGCCAGCCCGGCATGCGGCACTTGCAACCGGCCGGCCGCGGCACGGCGCGGGGCGGGGGGCCAGGCACCGCCGGACCAGAGCAGGATATCGAGATCGAGCGGACGCGGCCCCCAGCGCCGGCCGCGCCGCCGCCCGAAATCCTGTTCGATCCGCTTCAGAAGGGCCAGAAGCTGTTCCGGCAGCAGCGGCGTGGACACCAGGATCGCGGCATTGGCAAACCCGCGGCCGGCCGGCCCCATCGCCGGTGTCGCAAACATGGGCGACATCCGGTCGATCGCGATGCCGGCCGCGGACAGCGCGGCGCAGGCCGCCGCCAGCGTGGCACGCGGCCCGCCGTAGCGGGTGCGGCGGTTGCCGCCCAGAGCGAGCGCATAGCGGAAGACGGGACCGGTCATTGCCGGCGTCAGACACGCTTTGGCGACCGCCGTCCAGCATCGCGGGCGACGCGCGTCACGGCGGCGGGGTTGGGAATATCGGGCCGGGCGGCTATGCAGTGGGCATGATGACCGATCCCACCGCCGCCCCCGCCGACATCGCCGCCCCCGCCGACATCGCCGCCAACGCCGACATCGCCGCCAACGCCTTGGACGCCGAAGCGCCGGCAGCCAGCCCCGCGCCGGCCGCGACCGAACTGGCGGTGACCGAACCGCCGCGCGATTGTCCGCTCTGCCCGCGGCTGGCGGCGTTCCGGGCCGAACAGCGGCTGGCGCATCCCGACTGGCACAACGCCCCGGTGCCGGTGTTCGGCGACGGCGACGCGTGGCTGGCGATCGTCGGGCTGTCGCCGGGGTTGAAGGGCGGGAACCGGACGGGCCGGACGTTCGATGCGGAGAAGGGCGGGGGGACGCTGTACGGCACGTTGCTGGCGTTCCGGCTGGCGCACGATCATGTCGATATCGGCACCGCGGATGATCTGGTGCTGGACGGCGTCGTGACCATCGATGCGGTGCGTTGCGTGCCGCCGAACAACCAGCCGACGAAGGACGAGCTGCTGACGTGCCGGCCGTTCCTGGCGGCACCGCTGGCCGCGCTGCCCGAACTGCGCGTCGTGGTCGCGCTGGGCGAGGATGCGCATCGGTCGGCGGTAAAGGCGCTGGGCGGCAAACTGCCCAAGGCCCCTTATGCGGCGATGGCGGATCACCGGTTTCCGAGCGGGGTGTGGTTGATCGACTGTGCGCCGCTGGCGACGGACGGGGTGGGCATCGACGCCGCGGTGCTGGAGGCGGTGATCGCGCGGGCGCTGGTGCTGCGTTCGATGGCGGAGGGGCGCACGGACGGCCGGGCGGACGGCGACCCGGCCGAGTGATCCATCTGACGCTCGCCATCGCGGATTTCATGCTGATCCTCATCATGGCCGCGCTGGGGGCGATGGGGTGGATCGTGGCGGGTGCGGCGGCCGTGGGACTGGTCAGCTGGGGCGTATGGCGGCTGGCGCGCCGGGGGCGTCGGTAAGATTGGCGAGGCCGGGTCGATTTGTCCGATCACGGCCGTTCGGTTCCAGGTCCGAACGGCCATTGCAGTCATCCGCCCCGGGTCAGACGGAATCCTCCTTGGGTCGCGCGACGTTCAGGTCCTGCTTGTCGTCCAGTTCCTTGGCGGTGCCCTTCGAAACGTCGCGGTTCGGAACGCCGGGGCGGGCATCCATGAAGACGCCGTCGATATCGGAACTGGGCGGGGACGGGGGTGGCTTGGCCATGCTGGATCTCCAATGTTCCGTCCTCAACGCGCCGATCGCGCCCACGGGGCCATGCGTTCAGATATCCTGCACCAGCCGGCCGTAAAGTTCCGGGCGGCGGTCGCGGAAGAAGCCGAAGGCGGCGCGGTGGCGCTTGACCCGGTCGATGTCGAGCGTGGCGGTGAGGACGCCGGTTTCGTTCGCGCCAAATTCCGCGATCAGGTCGCCCCGTTCGTCGGCGATGAAGCTGTGGCCATAGAAGGTCTGGCCTTCCTCCGTACCGATCCGGTTGGCCGCGACGACCGGGACGACGTTGGACACGGCGTGGCCCACCATCGCCCGCCGCCACAGGCGGGAGGTATCGAGCGAGGGGTCATGCGGTTCGTTGCCGATGGCGGTGGGGTAGAACAGGACCTGCGCGCCCATCAGCATCATCGCGCGCGCCGTTTCCGGATACCACTGATCCCAGCAGACCCCGACGCCGAGTGGGACGGGCGCGTCCTTCCAGACGCGGAACCCGGTATTGCCGGGGCGGAAGTAGAATTTCTCCTCGTAACCCGGTCCATCGGGGATGTGGCTCTTGCGGTAGATGCCCTGCACCGCGCCGTCGGGGCCGACCATGGCGAGCGAATTATAGTGATGCGGGCCGTCGGCTTCGAAGAAGCTGGTCGGGATATGGATCGACAGTTCGGCGGCGAGCGTGCGCATCGCCAGCACCGCCGGATGGGTATCGACCGACATGGCGCGGGCGAAGATGCCCTCATCCTCGACCCGGCAGAAATAATGGCCTTCGAACAGTTCGGGCGGCAGGACCACCTGCGCGCCGCGGCCGGCGGCCTCGCGCACCAGTTCGGTCACGTTGGCGATGTTTTCGGCAATGTCGTCGGTGAAGGCGAGTTGCAGCGCGGCGACGGTGATCTGGGTCATGAACGGATCCTACAGGCGAACGCCGTATCGCGCGGCAATGGAGACGGTCAGCAGATAGAGCGCGATCGCCGGCACGCAACCCGAAGCGAGCGCCGGTCACAACGTCGCCTCGACATGTCCCGAATCGGTCAATCAGATGCGCGGCACCTGTTGCGAGATGCAATGGAAGCTGCCGCCGCCGGTCAGGATATGGTCCGCGCGCATGCCGGTGACGATGCGGTCGGGGAATAGCGCGGCGATAGCGGCGACGGCCGCGTCGTCATTGAGCGCGCCGTAGAGCGGCACGACGACCGCGGCGTTGCCGATGTAGAAGTTCATGTAGGAGGCGGGCACGATCCCGTCTTCGCGCAGCACCGCGCCGGGGGAAGGGATTGCGACAACCTCCAGCCCGAAGTCGCGCGCGCGGGCGGCGGCATCGGCATAGACCGCGGCGTTGGGATCGTCCTGGCCCGCCGGCACGGGGATCGCGATGCGGCCGGGGCCGACGAAGCGCGCAAGATTATCGACATGCCCGTCGGTATGGTCGTTGGCCAGACCGTCACCCAGCCAGAGGATGCGGTCGAGCCCGAGATCGGCGGCGAGCCGGTCGGTAATTCCGGTGCGGGTCAGATCCGGGTTGCGGTTCGGGTTGAGCAGGCATTGTTCGGTGGTGACCGCGATGCCGGTGCCGTCCACGTCGATCGCGCCGCCTTCCAGCACCCAGTCGTTGGCGCGCGCGGGGAAGCCGGCGGCGTCGGCCAGTGCAGCACCGACCGTATCGTCATGGGTCAGGTCGTACTTGCCGCCCCAGCCGTTGAATTCGAACAGGGCGGCCCAGCGGCTGGTGCCGTCGCTCAGCATGATAGGGCCGGTATCGCGCAGCCAGATGTCGCCGAACGGAGCCACGTGGACGTCGATACCGTCGTCGGCCAGTGCGCGGGCGGCGTCGGCGGCGGCATCGTCCGCGGCGACGAGCACGACGCGCTCGCCCCGCCCGCCCGCATGGACGGCGTGCGCGAAGGCGACAACCTCGTCCCGCGCCGGTGCCAGATCGTCGAGCCACAGGTCGGCATGGCTGGGAAAGCCGATCCAGACGCTGTCGTGCGGGGCCCATTCGGCGGGTTGGCGGTGGGCGGGCATGGGCTTCCTTCGGGCAGGGGAGGTCGGGGCGGAAATGGCGTGCGTTCCGGTGGGTGGCAAGGGCCATGGCAAGGCCCATAGCGCCGCGGCGTTCAGAAGAAGGCTTCGGCCCGGCGGCGGGCGGCCTGGACGCCGCGCTGGAACGCGTCTTCGGAAAAAGTGGCCATGCGGCGCAGATAGGCGCGTTCGGGCGACACGATCTCGGCGGTCGCCAGCCCTTCGGCCTGGAGCTGCCACAGCGCGCGGAACAGGCCGTCCGGCGCCGCGAGCAGATCCTGCGGCGCGCCGTCCTCCACGATGCGGCCGCCATCGACCACGACGATGCGATCGAAGCCCGCGACGGTGGAGAGGCGGTGCGCCACCGCGATGACGGTGCGGTTGGCCATCAGCGCATCGAGCTCGCGCTGCACCTCCAGTTCCGACCCGGTGTCAAGCGCGGACGTCGCCTCGTCCAGCAGGACGATGCGGGTATTGCGCAGGAAAGCGCGGGCGATGCCGATGCGCTGGCGCTGCCCGCCGGACAGGTTGGTACCGCGTTCGCCGACGATGCTGTCATAGCCGTGCGGCAGTTCGCGGATGAAGCCGTCGCAACCGGCGGCCTCCGCGGCGCGGCGGACGGCGGCGTCGTCCGCGTCGGGCCGGGCGAAGCGGATATTCTCGGTGACCGTGCGGTGGAACAGCAGCACGTCCTGCGGCACCATCGAAATGGCTTCGTGGACGCTTTCCTGCGTGACGGCATCGACGCATTGCCCGTCGATCAGCACGCGGCCCGCCTGCGCATCGTGGAACCGCTGGAGCAGTTGCAGGATGGAGGATTTGCCCGCGCCGGACGGGCCGACGATGCCGACCTTCTGCCCGGCCGGTACGTCCAGCGTCAGATCGTGCAGGATCGGCGCATGCGGGTCGTAGCCGAAAGTCACACCGTCCAGCCGGACGGTGCCGTCGCGCACGATCAGCGGGGGGGCGCCGGCCACGTCGCGCAGGGTTTGCGGCACGCCGATCACGTCCAGCGTTTCGCGCAGATAGGTACATTGCTGGCTGGTATCGATCAGCGCCATCGCCAGATCGCGCGAGCCCTGCAGGATGCGGAAGGTCATGGTGCTGATGACCAGCACGTCGCCAGTGCTGATCGCGCCGGCCGCCCAGCGCCCGATCGCCCAGACCAGCGTGCCGCCGACCAGCAGGACGAGTGCGATATCGTGCGCGCCACGGATCTTTTCGACGAATACCCAGCCGCTGCGTTGCGCGGACGCCTCGTCGCCCAGGAAATCGCGCAGCCGGTCCGCCTCCCGCCGGCGGGCGGCGAACGCCTTCACGATCCAGATATTGCTGATGAGATCGACCAGCTCGCCGCCGACGACACCGGCGCGGGCCGCGAACGCCTTGTGATATTTGTCTCCCCGCATACCGAGCAGCACGAGCGCCGCCGTGACCGCCAGGAAGATCAGCCCGAGCACGACGGCCATGCGGATGTCGATCGACAGGAAGATCAGGATCGCGCCGGCAAAGGCGATGAGCGGCGGCGTGATTTCCTGGAACAGCCGGTGGATGATGGTGCCGAACGAGCCCGACAGGCTGGACACGCGGTGGGCGAGCGACCCGGCGCGGTGGTTCTGGAAGAACGGCATCTGATGCCCGGTCAGATATTCGAACATGTCGAGCCGGATGCGGATGCCCGACGTCACGGTCGCGTGACCGAGCGTCAGCGCGGCGGTGCGTTGCAGCAGGCTTTCGAACAGCGTCAGGCCGAGAAAGAGCGCGAGGGCGGCGTAGACCGCATCTTCGTGCGCGCGACCGGTCGCCATCGCGTCGATGAGCAGCTTCATGGCATATTGGACGCCGACCGCCGCCGCGGATGCGCCGATGACGACCAGAGCGAGCGCGACGAAGATCGCCGGGCGTGCCGCGATATAGTGACAGACGAACCGCCGGGGTCCCGCAAGGAAGGGCACGTCCATTCTCCTGTCCGGCCTATGGTGCAACGCAGCACAACATCGTCACGGGCGATAGGGGGAACGGTCCGCGCGTCCAGATTTAATGCGGCGGGCAGGCCCGGCGCCGCGATAGTTCGCTGTTCCGGAATGAAACAGCAGAAAGGCGGCACCGTTGCCGGGGCCGCCTTCCTGGTTCGGTGCGCCGTGGCAGAGCCACGTTGTCGGTCGACACTATAGTGCCGCCGGCCGCGCCGCTGAGTGGTGCTCGTCGTAGCGTCACTACGACCTTGCGTCAGCGGCTGTAGAATTCGACGACCAGGTTCGGTTCCATCTTCACCGGATAGGGCACTTCGTCGAGCGTGGGGACGCGGACGTAGGTGACCTTCGTCGTGCCGTCGGGCGTGACGTAATCGGGAATGTCGCGCTCGGACAGGCCCTGGGCTTCCATGACGAGCGTCATTTCCTGCGCCTTGCTGCCCAACGAGATCTCGTCGCCCGGGTTCACGCGGCGCGATGCGATGTTGCACTTCACGCCGTTGACGCGGATGTGGCCATGGTTGACGATCTGACGTGCCGCGAAGATCGTCGGCGCGAACTTGGCGCGATAGACGACCATGTCGAGGCGGCGCTCGAGCAGGCCGATGAGGTTCTGCGACGTATCGCCCTTCATCTTGGCGGCATCGGTGTAGGAGCGCTTGAACTGCTTCTCCGTCACTTCGCCGTAATAGCCCTTGAGCTTCTGCTTGGCCTTCAGCTGGATGCCGTAGTCCGACACCTTGGACTTGCGACGCTGCCCGTGCTGGCCGGGACCGTATTCGCGCTTGTTGACCGGCGACTTCGGACGACCCCAGATGTTCTCGCCCATGCGGCGATCGATCTTGTACTTGGCGCTATGGCGCTTCGACATGCTGTCGATCCTTCAATTGCGTGTGACATTGCTGTCGGAATGTCCCGGAACCGCGCTGCTGGCCCCGGATCAAGTCCGGGGGGCAGGGCCGCCGCTTCACCGGGGTGCGGAGCCAATTGCGAAGGCGGGCCTATGGGCGAAAGCGGGGTGTTGGTCAAGCGGGCCGCCGAACTGGACGGCATGCGGCGCGCGCGGGTAGGGTCCGCGGCATGACCGATCCGATCCTGTCGCCTGAAAATTGCAGCACCATGGCGGAGGTGCGGCGCGGCGTCGATGCGCTGGACCGCGAACTGGTGGCACTGCTGGCTGTCCGGTTCGGCTACATGCGGGCCGCGGCGCGGATCAAGCCGGAGCGTGGGCAGGTGCGCGACGCGGCACGCAAGGCGGCGGTGATCGCGCAGGCCGTGGCGCATGCCGGGGTGGTGGGTGCCCCGGCGGATGTGGTGGCTGCGTTGTGGGAGCAGTTGGTAGAGGCTTCGATCGCGTATGAACTGGCGACGTTCGATGCCCGAGTGGGTGCGGAACCTTCCAACTGAACTCCGTCCATCCCGAGCGAAGTCGAGGGATTCTTTCGAGCGTAGCCGAGAAGCGCGACGTCGGAGACCTCGGCTTCGCTCGGGAAGGACGGGCTTATTCCGCTCTATCGGGGTCCGTTAGCTTCCGTTCGATCGACCGCAGCACGCCACGCAGGGTGCGGACCTCGCCCGCGGTCCAGCCGGGGCGGGTGAGGATGCCGCGGAGCTGGCGGCGGTCGACGGGCGCGCGTTCGGGCGGGAAATAATGACCGGTCGACACCAGGATGCGGTCGAGATGGCCGATCATGCCGTCCAGTTCGTCCTGCAGTGCAGGCGGATAGGGTTCGACCAGCGTGGGTTGCGCCAGCGCGACGCCCTTCGACCACTCATAGGCGACCAGGATGACCGCCTGCGCCAGGTTGAGCGAGCCGAATTCCGGATTGATCGGGACGGTGATGATCGTGCGCGCGACGGCGACGTCGTCGGTTTCCAGCCCGGACCGTTCGGGGCCGAACAGGATCGCGGCGCGGCCGGGCGCGGCGTGGATCGCGGTCGCGGCCTGTTCGGGCGTGACGACGGGCTTGGCCACGCCGCGCTTGCGGACCGTGGTGGCGTAGACATGCGCGCAGTCGACGGTGGCCTCGGCCAGCGTGGCGTAGAGCTTCGCGTCGGCCAGCACGCGGTCCGCGCCGGATGCGGCGGCGGTGGCGGCGGGGTTCGGCCAGCCGTCGCGAGGCAAGACGAGGCGCAGTTCGGTGAGCCCGAAGTTCAGCATGGCCCGCGCCGCCTTGCCGATGTTCTCGCCGAGCTGTGGGCGGACGAGGATGATGACGGGGGGTGGGGCGGTGCTTTCCTGCGCACCTTCCACGGTGGCATCTTCCCCAATCCGTTTGGTTCGAGCTTGTCGAGAAACGAGCGCTTTGTTCTCGACAGGCTCGAACCGAACGGTGGGTAGCGCGGTTTCGTTCTCTCGATCACGCGACGGCGTCGCCGACTTTGCCGCCGCCGACACCGCGGGCCAGTTTCCCTGGAACAGGGCTTCCTTCTTCTTTCGCGACCAATCCTTGATCTGCCCCTCGCGCTCCAGAGCTTCGATCCGGGTCTGGAAGTTCTCGGACCACATCAGCGTGACCGGACGGCGATCGTGCGTGTAGCCGGGAAAGGCGCCAGCATCGTGCTGCGCGATGCGGCGTTCGAGGTCGTCCGTGTGGCCGGTATAGTAGGTGCCGTCGGCGCAGCGGAGGATGTAGGTCCAGAATGTCATGCTCGGTCTTTGCGACGCAGGCGGGTTCTCGACAAGCTCGAACCGAACGGGGGTGGGTTGGAGATGGCGATCGGCCCGGTGGCCTCAAGCCTACTCCTCCACCGCCTCCGCCACGCTTCCGACGAAGTCGCGGAAATCCTGGGCTTCGGTGAAGTCCTTGTAGACGCTGGCGAAGCGGATGTAGGCGACGGTATCGAGCGCGCGGAGGCCGTCCATGAGCATTTCGCCGATGCGGGTAGCCTTCACCTCGTTTTCACCCGATGTCTCGAGCTGCCGCTGGATGCCGGAGACCATGCGTTCCAGGCGGGCGGGGTCGATCGGGCGCTTGCGGCAGGCGATGGCGACGGAGCGTTCGAGCTTGGAGCGGTCGAAAGGCTGGCGGTCGCCGTCCTTCTTAACGACGGTCAGGTCGCGGAGCTGGACGCGTTCGAAGGTGGTGAAACGTGCGCCGCACCCCTCGCACAGGCGGCGGCGGCGGATCGAGGCGCCGTCCTCGGTCGGGCGACTGTCCTTTACCTGGGTGTCGTCATGGGCACAGAAGGGGCAACGCATTCCCAAACTCCGTTTGGTTCGAGCCTGTCGAGAACTCAGCGCAGGGTTCTCGACAGGCTCGAACCAAACGGGATGGGGGTTCTCGACAGGCTCGAACGGCAGTTGCGGCGCGGTCCTACAGCCCCGGATAGATCGGGAAGCGGTCGCAGAGCGCTTCGACGCGGCGCTTCACGTCGGCTTCGACGGCGGGGTCGCCCTGCTCGCCATTCTTGGACAGCGCGTCGAGCACGTCGGCGATCATGTCGGCGATGTCGCGGAATTCGGCGGGGCCGAAGCCGCGGGTGGTGCCGGCCGGCGTGCCGACGCGGATGCCGGAGGTCTTGACGGGCGGCAACGGATCGAACGGGATGCCGTTCTTGTTGCAGGTGATGCCGGCGCGTTCGAGCGCCTCGTCCGCATCGCGACCGGTGACGCCCAGCGGACGCAGATCGACGAGCGCCAGATGCGTGTCCGTGCCGCCGGCGACGAGATCGCTGCCACGTTCCTTCAGGCGGGCGGCCAGCACCCTGGCGTTTTCCACGACGGCGCGGCTGTAGGACTTGAATTCGGGCGTCAGCGCCTCGCCGAACGCGACGGCCTTTGCCGCGACGACGTGCATCAGCGGGCCACCCTGGAGGCCGGGGAAGACGGCGGAGTTGACCTTCTTGGCGATCGCCTCGTCATTCGTCAGGATCATGCCGCCGCGCGGACCGCGCAACGTCTTGTGCGTGGTCGTGGTGACGACATGCGCGTGGCCGAGCGGCGAGGGGTGGACGCCGGCCGCGACCAGGCCGGCGAAATGCGCCATGTCGACAAGGAAGATGGCGCCGACGGCATCGGCGATGGCGCGGAACCGGGCGAAATCGATGATCCGCGGATAGGCGGAGCCCCCGGCGATCAGCAGTCGCGGCTTATGTTCGTGCGCCAGCGCCTCGACCTGGTCATAGTCGATCAGCTGCGTATCTTCGCGCACGCCGTACTGGACGGCGTTGAACCACTTGCCCGACATCGCAGCGCGCGCGCCGTGCGTCAGGTGGCCGCCCGCATCGAGCGACATGCCGAGAATCGTGTCGCCCGGCTTGACCAGCGCGAGCATGACCGCGCCGTTCGCCTGCGCGCCCGAATGCGGCTGGACGTTGGCGAAGGCGCAACCGAACAGCTGCTTCGCGCGGTCGATCGCGAGCTGTTCCACGACGTCGGACGGCGCGCAGCCCTGATAATAACGCTTGCCGGGATAGCCCTCGGCATATTTGTTGGTGAAGACCGAGCCCTGCGCCTCCATCACCGCGGCGGACACGATGTTCTCGGACGCGATCAGTTCGATCTGCTTGCGTTCGCGGGTCAGTTCCTGCGTCAGGCCGGCAAAGACCGCCGGGTCGCTGTCCGCAAGCGCGCGGGTGAAAAAGCCTTCGGGACGGATATCGTCGCCCTGGATCGGTTGGGTGCTCATGCGGGGTCCTTCGCGTGAGGGGGCGTGGAAAGTTTCGCGACGCGGTCGCCGTGGCGGCCGCCTTCGAACGGGGTGGCGAGGAACATGTCGACGCAGTCGCGCGCCATGTCGATGCCGATCAGCCGCGCGCCGAGCGCGATGACGTTGGCGTCGTTATGCTGCCGCGCGAGCCGGGCGGACAGCGCGTCGGAGACGAGCGCGCAGCGCATGGCGGGATTGCGGTTCACCGCGATCGAGATGCCGATGCCGGAACCGCAGATCGCGATGCCGACGTCGGCGCGGTCGTCGGCCACCGCCGTCGCCAGTTCATAGCCATAGTCCGGATAATCGACGCGGGCGGTATCGTGCGGGCCGAGATCGACGACATCATGCCCGGCATCGCGCAAGGTGATCGCCAGTGCGGCCTTCATGTCGAAACCGGCATGGTCCGAGGCGATCGCGATGCGACGGTGGGGGGTGCTGTGCAGCATGAAGGTCCGTTTCGGGAACGAGTCGGAGACAGGACGGGGTTTGCGTGGCTAGTAGGAGCGTGCGGCCCGGAAGGCCAGCCACGATGCGGAGGGAGGACGGAATGACCCTATTCGACAGGATGACGGGGCCTCTGACGGGGCTCTGGACGGGGCCGGCGATCGTCGCGGCGATGCTGCTGACGGCGTGCGGGGATGGCGGCGCGTCGAACGGCGGCGATGCGCCTGCGGCGAACAGCACCCTGGCCGAGCCGGTCGCGCCCGTCACGAACGCGACCGTCGCAAGCGCAACCGGTGCCGGCAGGACGGCAACGCAGCCGGAAACGGCCGTCGCGCCCGTCAGATTCGTCGGCACCTGGACCGGGCCGGAAGGGCTGTCGTTCGTGGCCGAGCCGGCGGCAGGCGGCGGTTTCCATGTCCGCAACCAGGATACGCTGGACGACCGCACGACATTCGATGCGACGGCGGAGGGCGGCACGTTGCGGTTCGTGCGGCGCGGACAGGCGCTGGTCGCGCGGCCCGGTACGGGGGCCGAGACCGGGTTCAAATGGCTGGCCAACAAACGGGATTGCCTGATCGTGCAGGCCGGTGTCGAAGGCTATTGCCGGGACTAGGTGCGGCGGTACAGGACGGGGCATGACGAGCGAAGACGACGATGCCCGCGGGGACGCGGCGGCACCCCCGACGGTCCACGCGGTCGCGGAAGCGGATGCCGACGGCTGGCGCGTGGGCGGCGCGGAACCGGTGCGGCTGGCGATCGGGCTGGGCCTTGCCGGGCTGTTGCCGCAGGGGGCGGCGATCCTGTCCCCCTTGCTGGGCATGGACTGGCTGAACGGGCAGGCGCTGGCGCTGGTCTATGGCGCGCTGATTCTGTCATTTCTGGGGGGCAGCTGGTGGGGGATCGCGCTGACCCGCGCCGAAGGGCGGCGGCGGTCGATCCTGCTGCTGCTGGGGATCGGCGCGTCGCTGATGGGGTTCTGCGTGCAGGGGCTGGCAGGCGCGAGCCCGATGCGCGCACTGCTGATCGTGCTGGGCTGCGCAATTGCGGGCAGCTGGCTGGTCGACCGGATGCTGGTGGCGGAGGGCATGATCGGCCGCTGGTGGGGCTGGCTGCGGCTGGTGCTGTCGCTGGGGCTGGGCGGGCTGACCGTGCTGGCTGGGGTGCTGGCGGGGTGAGGTCGTTCGAGGTTTTGCCGTGCATCTGATCCATGATCCGAATGCACCACCTGCGGTGGAGACGCGATTTGCCGATTTCCTGACGGTCGACATTAGGGCGGGGACGATCCGGACGTGCATCCCGTTCGAGGGGGCGCGCAATCCGTCGTTCGTCCTGACGATCGATTTCGGCCCGGCGGTGGGCGTGCGCAAGAGTGCGGCGCAGATCACCGAGCGTTATGCGCCGGAGGAACTGGTCGGGCGGCGGGTGATGGCGGTGGTGAATTTTCCGCCGCGGCAGATCGGGCGGATGCGGTCCGAGGTGCTGGTGCTGGGGTTCGCCGATGCGGATGGGGCGATCGTGCTGGCCGTGCCCGATGAGGATGTGCCGGATGGGGCTCGGTTGGCTTGAGCCGTTTGAGGGCCGATTGCGCTTCTTAGGCGCTGTTGCCCCCACCCCAACCCCTCCCTTGAAGGAGAGGGGCTTTTTGTTGTTCTTGTGCTCGTTGTTGTTCCTCGGCGGAGGCCGTGGCCTAGGTGGCCGCGTTTCACCTAGGCCCCGGCCTTCGCCGGGGAACTATCAAGGTTTGTTGTTATGCCGCCAGGCGGAGTTCCATGCGATCCCAGATTTCGAGGAGCGCGTTGGTCAGGTCGCGCATCATGGATTCGTCGTGCGCGGGGCCGGGGGTGAAGCGGAGGCGTTCGGTGCCGCGCGGGACCGTCGGGTAGTTGATCGGCTGGACGTAGACGCCGTATTCGGCCAGCAGGATGTCGCTGATCCGCTTGGCCTTGACCGGGTCGCCGATCATCAGCGGCACGATGTGCGTGGTGGACGGCATGACGGGCAGGCCGGCGTCGGCGAACATCGTCTTCAGTCGCGTGGCGGCGGCCTGTTGCCCGTCGCGTTCGACCGACGATGCCTTCAGGTGGCGGACGCTGGCGAGCGCGCCGGCGACTAGCACGGGCGACAGCGAGGTCGTGAAGATGAAGCCGGGCGCATAGCTGCGGATGACGTCGACGATCGTCTGGTCGGTCGCGATGTAGCCGCCCATCACGCCGAACGCCTTGCCCAGCGTCCCCTCGATGATGTTGACGCGGTCGGCGACGGCGTCGCGTTCTGAGATACCGCCGCCGCGCGCGCCGTACATGCCGACGGCGTGGACCTCGTCCAGATAGGTGAGCGCGTTATACTTGTCCGACAGGTCGCAGATCGCCGCGATCGGTGCGACGTCGCCATCCATCGAATAGACGCTTTCGAACGCGATCAGCTTTGGTGCATCCGGGTTCGCGGCGGCGAGCAGTTCCTCGAGATGGTCGAGGTCGTTGTGGCGGAACACCTGCTTTTCGCAGCCTGAGTTACGGATGCCGGCGATCATCGAGGCGTGGTTGAGTTCGTCGGAGAAGATGATGCAGCCGGGCAGGATCTTGGCGAGCGTCGACAGCGTCGCGTCGTTGGAGACATAGCCCGAGGTGAACAGCAAGGCGGCCTGCTTGCCGTGCAGGTCGGCAAGCTCTCCCTCAAGCTGGATATGATAATGCGTATTGCCGCCGATGTTGCGCGTGCCGCCGGAGCCGGCGCCGACATCGTGGAGCGCATCCTCCATCGCGGTGACGACGGCGGGGTGCTGGCCCATGGCGAGATAGTCGTTGGAACACCAGACGGTGATCGGCTTCGGCCCGTTATGGCCGGCGAAACAGCGCGCGTTCGGGAACGACCCCTTGTTTCGCAGGATATCGATGAAGACCCGGTAGCGCCCTTCGGCATGAAGGCGATCGATCGCCTGATTGAAAACACGCTGATAGTCCAACCGGGGCACTCCGGAACCAAGATGATGCCGGTATGTACGACCGCGGGGGCCGGAACTCCAGCGTGATCGCAGCGCAGCATTGCGGCATTTTGTCTCGCCATGATCGACGTGGCCGATCAGAGCCGTTCGTGCCGTTCCAGCCGGAACCGGGCAAGGCTGGCCGCGAAGGCGGGGGCGGGATCGATCGGCCCGGTGAACACCGCGATGCCGGGTGCGGCGGTGGCCGGCCAGGACTGGCCCTGCGTCAGGTGGACGATGCGGCGCGCGATGCCCGGCCCGCCGTCGACGAAGTGCAGCGGGCGGGGTGCGACGGCCGCCAGCCGGTCCGCCACGAGCGGGAAATGCGTGCAGGCAAGCACGACCGTATCGATGCGGTCACCGCCGGGCTGATCGAGCAAGCCGGACAGGACGGCGGCATAGGCGGCGTCGGCGGTGGCATCGCCGCGCAGATCCGCCTCGGCCAGCGCGACGAGTGCTGCGGATCCGTGGCGCAGCACCAGGCAGTCCGCGGCATATTCCGCGGCCAGCCGATCGACATAGGGTTGCCGCACGGTGGCATCTGTGCCGAGCACGCCGATGACCCGGGTGCGCGATGCCAGCGCGGCCGGGCGGATGGCGGGCACCGTGCCGACGACGGGGATGTCGAGCGCGGCGCGCACCGGTCCCAGCGCGATGGTGGACGCGGTGTTGCAGGCGATGACCACCAGCCGCGGACGGTAGCGTTCGGCCAGCCGGCCGAGCAGGACGGGCACGCGGCCGGCGATTTCGCCCTCCGACTTCACGCCGTAGGGGAAGAAGGCGTTGTCCGCGGCATAGACGATCGGGGCAAGCGGCAGCGCGGCGCGCGTGGGGGCAAGGACCGACAGGCCGCCGATGCCGGAGTCGAAGAACAGGATCGGGCGGAGGTCCGGCATGCGGCGCGTCGTAGCAGGGGGGTGGGTCGGGAAGCTAGGTGGGACGGTGGCCAGGTGGCGTGGCTCGGGTTTTCCCCGTTCGCTCCGCCTCCCATCCCGTCCCTGCCGAGCGCAGTCGAGGCACGTTCCCCCGAGCGCAGCCGAGGGGTGCTGTGGGCTTCTCGACAGCACTCGAAGTGTCCCTCGACTTCGCTCGGGATGGGCGGGTTGCGCAGTAACCGTTGTCCTCTCTTCGGAATGTCGGAGGCGAAGCACCGCTCCTGACCAAGATCATTTGCGTCCCGGTGCGGGGGCGCTATGTTCTGCGCGACTGGGGGGCGTGACGATTTCGACGATGGAACCGTGGATGGTGGCGGCGCTGGTGATGGTCGGCGCGTACCTGCTTGGGGCCGTGCCGTTCGGCATCCTGCTGACCCGCATGACCGGCGCGGGCGACCTGCGGACGATCGGTTCGGGCAATATCGGCGCGACCAACGTGCTGCGCACCGGGCGCAAGGGGCTGGCGGCGGCGACGTTGCTGCTGGATGCGGGCAAGGGCGCGGTGGCGGTGCTGGCGGCAGGTGCGATCGACCCGGCACTGATGCCGGCGGCGGGGGCCGCGGCGTTCTTCGGCCATTGCTATCCCGCCTGGCTGCGGTTCCGCGGCGGCAAGGGCGTGGCGACGTTGCTGGGCATCGCGCTGGCGCTGCACTGGCCGACCGGCATGATCTTCGCAGGCGTCTGGATCGCCGCGATGGCGGTGACGCGCTATTCCTCGGTGGGCGGGATCGCGGCGGCGGCGGTCACGCCCGTGGCGGCGGCGTTCTTCGGCCAGTTCGATCTGGTCCCGCTGTTCCTGGCGCTGGCGCTGATGGTGTCGTGGAAGCATCGCAGCAATGTGGAACGGTTGCTGGACGGGACCGAGCCACGCATCGGCCGCAGCAAGCCCGAACTGCCCGGCGGTGACAGCTGACTTGGCCGATGCGACGCTGTACGACGACCGGATCGCCCGGCTCCGGCTGATCCGGACCGCGGGGATCGGGCCGGTCACCTACCGCCAGCTGATCGCGCGGTTCGGCACGCCGGCGGCGGCGCTGGCCGCGGTGCCGGACATGGCGCGGCGCGGCGGCGGAAAGGCCCCGGCGGTGGCGACACTGGCTGCGGTGGAGGCGGAGGTCGCCGCGGTCGAGCGGTTGGGCGCACGCTATCTGTTCGTTGGGCAGGGGCTGTACCCGCCGCTGCTCGCGCATATCGAGACCGCGCCGCCCGCACTGATCCTGCGCGGGCGGACGGCCTTGCTGGAACGGCAGGCGGTGGCGATCGTGGGCGCGCGCAACGCGTCGGCCGCCGCGGTGCGGTTCGCGCGCGGGCTGGCCGCCGAACTGGCGGATGCGGGATATCTGGTGGTGTCGGGCCTGGCGCGCGGGATCGATACAGCAGCACATGCGGGGGCCGGGGCGGCGCGGACGGCCGGCGTGATCGCAGGCGGGATCGACATCGTCTATCCGCCCGAAAATGCGGACCTGCAGCGTGCGATCGGCGACGGCGGGCTGTTGCTGGCCGAACAGCCGCCGGGGACGGAGCCGCGCGCCCGGCATTTCCCCTATCGCAACCGGATCATCGCGGGGCTGGCCGGGGGTACGGTGGTGGTGGAGGCGGCGCCGCGGTCAGGATCGCTCATCACCGCACGGCTGGCGTCCGAGTTCGGCCGCGACGTGATGGCGGTGCCGGGTTCACCGCTCGACCCGCGGGCGCAGGGCTGCAACCTGCTGATCCGCGAGGGGGCGGTACTGGTGCAGTCGGCCGCCGACGTGATCGAGGCGATCGGGCCGATCGGCCGCAATGCGGCGCACGGCACGGGTCAGGGGGTCGCGGCGCCGACGCGTGAATATGAAGCTCCGCCACCGGTCGATGCGGACGACCGCGACCGGACGCGGGTGGTGGGGCTGCTCGGCCCGACCGCGGTGGGAGTGGACGAGATCGTGCGGCAGGCGGGCCTGGCGCCCGCGATCGTGCAGACG
Organism: Sphingomonas montana; assembly: GCF_001956315.1. Classification (GTDB taxonomy): domain Bacteria; phylum Pseudomonadota; class Alphaproteobacteria; order Sphingomonadales; family Sphingomonadaceae; genus Sphingomonas_R; species Sphingomonas_R montana. The sequence goes on from NZ_MOLY01000041.1 coordinate 37,783, forward strand.
GTTTTGCTGGAACTGGAACTGGGCGGGCGGCTGGACCGTCATGCCGGCGGGCGGGTCAGCCTGTCCTTCTGAAGGCTCTGAACGTTCTGAACGATGCAATTCGGGCAAGCCCCGGTGTCGCAAATTTGTAAGATTTGGTTTGCAACCGATCCCGCTGACCCTACGTAGATCGGACGCGGCAACCGACTTGCCGCTCGCTCCGTCGGCCAATCCCCCCCCCGGCCGACGGAGCGTTACGGCTGCCGCGCGACGCGCGACAGCGGTCGCTTCCCGAATTTGAACCACGGTGCGTCGCGATGTCGACCCGCGCCGGGGATGACGCCGCGTCGGCCGCCCTGTAGGAGGCGTGCGGCGGGGATGCGCGGGACGGACGGCGTCCCCATCTGCGCCGCGACTTGACGACCGGGGGCGGGCATCGCCACCCTCGTGCGTACATGTGAGAGATTGAAGGCTTGCCGCAATGAAACTCGTCGTCGTCGAATCGCCCGCCAAGGCCAAGACCATCGAGAAATATCTCGGCCCGGGATACCGCGTGCTGGCATCCTACGGCCATGTCCGCGACCTGCCGCCCAAGGACGGATCGGTCGATCCCGACGACGGTTTCGCCATGCAGTGGGAGAATTATGCGGACAAGGCGCGCCAGCTGAAGGCGATCACCGACGAGGCGAAGGGGGCCGACACGCTGATCCTGGCGACCGATCCGGACCGCGAGGGCGAGGCGATCAGCTGGCACGTGCAGGAGGTGCTGCGCAAGCGGAAGGCGTTGCCGAGCGACGTGCAGCGTGTGACGTTCAACGCGATCACCAAGCAGGCGGTGACCGAGGCGATGGGCCGGCCGCGCGCGCTGGACGAGGACCTGATCGACGCATATCGCGCACGCCGGGCGCTCGATTATCTGGTCGGGTTCACGCTTTCGCCCGTGCTGTGGCGCAAGCTGCCGGGGGCGAAGTCCGCGGGGCGGGTGCAGTCGGTGGCGCTGCGGCTGGTGGTGGACCGCGAGCGCGAGATCGAGGCGTTCGTCCACCAAGAATATTGGTCGGTCACCGCGGTGTTCGAGCAGGACGGCGTCGCGTTCACGAGCCGGCTGGTGCGGTGGAAGGGCCAGAAGCTCGACCGGCTGTCGATCGGCAATGGCGGCGATGCGGCCGCGGCGAAGGCGGCGGTCGAGGCCGGGCGCTTCTCGGTAGAGAGCGTCGAGACCAAGCCGCTGACCCGCAATCCGCCGGCGCCGTTCACGACATCGACGTTGCAGCAGGAGGCGGCGCGCAAGCTGGGCTTCTCGGCCAGCCACACGATGCGCGTGGCGCAGGCGCTGTATGAGGACGGCGCGATCACGTACATGCGGACCGACGGCGTGCAGATGGACCATAGCGCCATTTCCGCAGCGCGGGGCGCGATCGCGAACCGCTACGACGCATCCTATGTGCCGGACAAGCCGCGGCTCTACACGACGAAGGCGAAGAATGCGCAGGAGGCGCATGAGGCGATCCGGCCGACCGATTTCGGGCGCGACAAGGCGGGATCGGGTGACCATGCGCGGTTGTACGACCTGATCTTCAAGCGAGCGCTCGCCAGTCAGATGGCGTCGGCGCGGCTGGAGCGGACGACGGTGGAGCTGGCCGACCAGACCGGGCAGCAGGCGCTGCGCGCGACCGGTCAGGTCGTGTTGTTCCCGGGCTACCTCGCACTCTACGAGGAGGGCCGCGACGACGAGGCGGACGAGGAGAGCCGCCGCCTGCCGCGGATGAAGGAGGGCGACGGGCCGGCGCGCAAGTCGGTCGACAGCGAGCAGCATTTCACGCAGCCGCCGCCGCGTTATTCCGAGGCCAGCCTCGTCAAGAAGATGGAGGAACTCGGCATCGGGCGGCCGTCGACCTATGCGTCGGTGCTGCAGGTGCTGAAGGACCGCGACTATGTGACGGTCGAGAAGAACCGTTTCACGCCGAACGAGAGCGGGCGGCTGGTGACGGCGTTTCTCGAGCGCTTCTTCGAACGCTATGTCAGCTACGATTTCACCGCGGGGCTGGAGAACAGCCTGGACGATGTGTCGGGTGGGCGGGCCGAATGGCAGGCGGTGCTGGAGGCGTTCTGGCGTGATTTCAAGCCGAAGACCGCCGAGGTGATGGAGCAGAAGCCTTCGGAAGTGACGGCGGAGCTGGACATATTCCTGGGGTCCTACCTGTTCCCCGAGAAGGAGGACGGGACCGATCCGCGGGCGTGCCCGGCATGCGGCGACGGGAAGCTGGCGCTGCGTGGCGGCAAGTTCGGCGCGTTCGTGGCGTGTTCCAACTATCCGGAGTGCAAATATACGCGGCGGTTCGCGCAGGCGGGCGGGGCGGAGGCGGGGGCCGATACCGGGCCGGTGGCGCTGGGTATTGATCCGGAGACGCAGCTGGAGGTCAGCAAGCGGACCGGGCGGTTCGGGCCCTATGTGCAGCTGGGTGACGAGAAGGACGCCAAGCGCGCGTCGATTCCGAAGGATTTCGGGGCGGAGGTGGATCTGGAGGGTGCGCTGAAGCTGCTGTCGCTGCCGCGGACGGTGGGCGCGCATCCGGAGAGCGGGCTGGATATCGTCGCGTCGATCGGGCGTTACGGGCCATATTTGTTGCATGACGGCAAGTACGCCCGATTGCAGACGACGGCGGACGTGTTCGAGACGGGCATGAACGCGGCGGTGGTCAAGCTGGCCGAGGCGGCGGCCGGTGGCGGGCGTGGACGCGGGGCGGCGAAGGAGCCGCTGGCCGCATTCGGCGACAGTCCGGTGACGGGCAAGCCGGTGAAGCTGATGGAGGGGCGGTTCGGCCCCTATGTGACCGACGGCGAGACCAACGCGACGCTGCCCAAGACGGCCGATCCGGCGACGATGACCGCGGACGAGGCATTGATGCTGCTGGCCGAGCGTGCGGCGAAGGGCCCGCCGAAGGGGAAGAAGAAGGCGCCGGTGAAGAAGGCGGCCGCGGCGAAGAAGCCCGCAGCGGCGAAGGCGGGGGCCGATGCACCTGCGGCCAAGACGGCGGCCGTGAAGAAGGCACCGGCCAAGAAAGCAGCTCCGAAGAAGGCTGGCGCGAAGCCGGCGGCTGCGAAGAAGCCGGCTGTGAAGAAGGCGGTGGCGGCGGAGTGATCGCGAGCCTTCGTCGTTTCCCGTAGTACAACGGTTATGACGAAGGCCATGACACTCGTAGGTATCGGCAACTCGGTATCGCGGAACTATCCGTTCGTCGGCAACAAGCGGACGGTGTGGATCGGCGCGTGATTGCATGTGAAGATCAATCCGGTGGGGCTCTTGTTCGACAACAGGCGAGGAACTGCTCGCTTCGATGGCGCTTGCTGATGGCGAACTGTCCGAGGCGCAGCTGGCGGATTGGTTCCGGGCGCGGATTGTAGATCAGCAGCTGATGCGGGCGGCGTTTTGCCAGGAATGAGCCTGCCCCGCTTTGGGGAATGGCCAAGCAAGTTCTCACAAGGGCAACTTTGGTGATGCTGTGGGCCGTCTCGGCTGCGCTCTGGATGGGCGGCTTCAGCGAAGATGTCTTCGCGCTGCCTTCCCGCTCCGTTCGGTTCGCGCTTGCCGAGAACCTCGCGCGGCGTTCTCGACAGGCTCGAACCAAACGGGGTGGGGGTGGATCCTCTTCGAACTATTGCGTGCCAGGTCGGGCCGACCCGCGTTAGACGACGACCAAGCGATCGTCCCCGAGATCCGCCATGATACTGACCAGACCGGCATACTCCGTCGTCGGTTCATAGTCGCTCGGTTGCGTGGCGGTGAGGGTCAGGCCGGACTGGCAGAGGGTGAAGCGGACGCCGAGGGCGAGGGCTTCGGCATAGTGTGTAGCGAGCGTCGGCAGTCCGGCGTCGGCATGGGCGTCGTCCCCCCGCCCCATGATCGGATCGCGCAGCAGGGTGACCGCTTCGCCTTGCAGGAAGATGCGCGTCCGACCGCCGAGCGCGGCGGTGGCGGTGGCGAGCGAAAGCGCGGTGCGGAACCGTTCGGACGAGACGTCCGCGACGATGATGGTCAGCCCGCGCATCGGCAGCCCGGATCCTTGGGCACGGTGAGCGTGCGAAAGCGGAAGGCGAGCGCGTCGACCAGCAACAGCTTGCCGGCGCTGTCCTCGCCGAACGGCACGATCTGGCGGATTGTCTCGATCGCGGCGAGGCTGCCGAGAACGCCGGTCAGCGCGCCGAGCACGCCCTGATCCGCGCAGGACGCATCGCCGCGGTCGGGCGCGTCGCCGACGAGGCAGCGGTAGCAGGGTCGGCCGGGTTCCCAGCCGCGATAGACCGCGAGCTGGCCCTCGAACTGCCCGACGGCCGCGGAGACGAGCGGGATGCGGCGGGCGAGCGCGGCATCGGCGACCATCAGGCGGGTTTCGAAATTGTCCGAACCGTCGACCACGACGTCGGCATCGTCGGCGAAGGCGTCGAAGCTGTCCGCTCCAAGTCGTTCGTTGCGCGGTACGAAGCGGACGTCGGGGTTCAGCCGGGCGACCGCATCGGCGGCGGCGGCGACCTTGGACCGGCCGATGTCGGCGGTGCCGAACAGATATTGGCGCTGGAGGTTGGACAGTGCCACGACGTCGTCATCGACGACGGTCAGGCGGCCGATCCCGGCGGCGGCAAGCGCCTGGATCAACGGTGCGCCGATGCCGCCCGCGCCGACGATCGCGACATGGGCGGCAAGCAGCGCCTGCTGCCCTGCGCCGCCGATCTCACGCAGCACGATGTGCCGGGCATAGCGATCGAGCTGGTCGTCGCCGAGGGGCGGGGGTGCGGCGCTCACCGGGTGCCGGTCGATCCGAAGCCGCCGCTGCCGCGGTCGGTTTCGTCCAGTTCCGCGACCTCGGTCAGGGTCGCGCGCTGGACCGCGGCGGGAACGAGTTGCGCGATGCGGTCGCCGCGCGTGACGGTGAACGGCGCGCTGCCCAGATTGGCGAGGATGATCTTCACCTCCCCGCGATAGTCGGCGTCGATCGTGCCGGGCGTGTTGAGGCAGGTGACGCCGTGACGCAGCGCGAGGCCGGACCGTGGGCGGACCTGAACCTCATAGCCGGTCGGGATCGCGATGGCGAAACCGGTCGCAATGGCGGCGCGAGCCCCAGGCGCCAGGACATGGTCCTCCGCCGCGACGACATCCATGCCGGCGGCGTCGGCAGTGGCGTAGACGGGCAGCGGGAGGCCGGCGCCGTGCGGCAGGCGCGTCAGGCGGATCGTGATCGGGGTCATGAGAACTGGTCCGTGATACGGTCGGCGAGCCGTTCCGCGACGAGCGTTTTCGACGCGGTGGCCCAGCTTTCGACGCCGGCGGCGGTGATGAGATGAACGCTGTTTTCGTCGCCGCCCATCACGTCGCCCGAGACGTCGTTAGCGACGATCCAGTCGACCGCCTTGCGCAGCCGCTTGGCCGTGGCGTGGGCGACGACGTCCTCCGTCTCCGCCGCGAAACCGACGAGCAGCGCGGGGCGGCGTGGATGGGCGGCGAGCGTCGCCAATATGTCCGGATTTTCGCGCAGCACCAGCGCCGGCGTACCGTCGCGTGTCTTCTTGATCTTCTGTGGACTGGGCGCGACGTGCCAGTCGGCCACGGCGGCGACCAGGATCGCGGCGTCGGCGGGCAGGGCGGCGTCGACGGCGACGGCCATGTCGCGCGCGGTTTCCACGTCCACCCGGTCGACGCCGGGCGGGGTGGGTAGCGCGACCGGCCCCGCGACCAGCGTGACGCGCGCGCCGCGCGCGGCAAGGGCGGCGGCGATGGCGAACCCCTGCTTGCCCGAGGACCGGTTGGCGATGTAGCGGACCGGATCGATCGGTTCGTGCGTCGGCCCGGCGGTGACGAGCATGTGGCGACCGGCCAGCAGGCCGGGCCGGGGTGCCGGTGCCGCGAAGCGGGCGAGGATGACGTCGCTCAGCGCATCGATGGCGGGCAGCCGGCCGGGACCATATTCACCGCAGGCCATCGCGCCTTCATCGGGCGGGACGACAGTGATGCCATCGGCGCGCAGGGTGGCGACGTTCCGCTGCGTCGCAGGGTGCAGCCACATCCGCACGTTCATCGCGGGCGCGACCAGCACGGGCTTGTCGGTGGCGAGCAGCAGCGTGGTGGCCAGATCGTCCGCGATGCCGGCCGCCATTCGCGCCAGCAGATCGGCGGTAGCGGGCACGACGACGACCAGGTCCGCCTGCCGGCTGAGCTGGATGTGGCCCATTTCCGCCTCGTCCAGGTCCCACAGGCTGGTATGGACCGGGCGTTCGGACAGGGCGGCCAGCGTCATGGCGGTGACGAAGCGTGCGCCGCCGTCGGTCAGGACGCAGGTGACGGTGGCGCCGGCACGGCGCAGCGTGCGGATCAGGTCGCACGCCTTGTAGGCCGCGATGCCGCCACCGACGATCAGGAGGATATGCTTGCCCGGCATGGCCCCCTATTGGCGGTTGGCGGGGAGGCTGTCGAGTGCGTCCCGCCGCGGCAGCCGATCGGTTGCACGCGCGTGCAGCATGATGGATGCAACCATATCGGGCCCGGAACGCTCTGGCCCGCGACGATATTGACGAGGAAGGCAGGCGCGAATGATCGTTCCGAGTACGCCGCGGGTGCGGCGCATGGTCAGCGAGGTGTGGCGCCCGTTGACCGTCCTGTTCATCTGGGACGTGATCGTGACGGTCACCTATTTCGTGCTGCCGTTCAAGGCGCCGTCGCTGCCGCTGACGCTGTTCGGTTCGGCGATCGCGCTGTTCCTGGGGTTCCGCGTCAACAGCGCGTACGAACGGTGGTGGGAAGGCCGCGGGCTGTGGGGGCTGATGATCAACGCATCGCGCAGTCTGGCGCGCAGCACGATCGCGTTCCTGCACGACGACGAGCCGGGCGTGGTCGACCTGAAGCGGACGATCGTGCTGCGCCAGATCGCCTATGTCCATGCGCTGCGCTGCCGGCTGCGCAAGCAGGACCCGGCCCCGGAAGTCTTGCGGATGCTGTCGCCGGAGGAGGCGCAGGAGGGACTGTCACGCCAGAACGTGCCGAACGGATTGCTGGACGGAACCGCGCGGCGGATGGCGGAGGCGCAGCGCCGCGGGCTGATCGACACGATCCAGCAGACGCAGCTGGAACGCGTGCTGGTCGACATCGCCAATGCACAGGGCGGGATGGAGCGGCTGAAGAACACGCCGCTGCCGATGCAGTACCGCTTCTTTCCGGAAATCTTCGCCCGGCTGTTCTGCGTGGCGTTGCCCATCGGGTTGGTGGAGTCGCTGGGTTGGGCGACGCCGCTGGGATCCACCGTGGCGGGGCTGATGTTCCTGGCGATCCTGCGGATCGGCGACGATCTGGTCGATCCGTTCGCCAATGACGATCATGACGTCCCGCTGACGTCGATGTGTCGGACGATCGAGATCGATCTGCTGGAGGCGATCGGCGACGAGGCGCCGCGGCCGCTGGAACCGGTGAAGGGTATCCTGTGGTAAATAATATGTTGCAGTGCGGTAACGTCATTGAACCGTAACGTCATCGACGCGGGGCCGTCATCGTCGCGTAGCCCCGCCGTCATGCAGCGACCCTAGCTGCCCCTGATCGGACGCACGGCGTCGTTGGGGGCTCATATCGTGACCAGTCAGTTTAACCGGCGCAACGCCGGCCGCATGTCCATGCGCGCGTTCCTTGCCGCCGGATGTGCCACGATCGGCATGACGAGCGTGGCCGCCGGCGCGCAGGTGGTCGTCCCGACAGAAGCGGCCGCCGACCTGCCGGCCAGCGCGGTCGCCGAGGCGGAAGCCGACGCGATCGTCGTGACCGGCACCCGCCCGATCGCGGAGTCCGAAGCCGCGGCGCTGGCGATCCAGAAGGCATCGCCGTCGCTGGTGAGCGTCGTGGCATCCGACGCGGTGGGGCGCCTGCCCGATCAGAATATCGCGCAGGCGGTCAGCCGGCTGCCCGGCGTGGCGGTCCAGCGCGACCAGGGCCAGGCGCGCTACATCAACCTGCGCGGCGCGCCGATCAACTGGACAACATTGTCGTTCGACGGGATCAACGTGGTAAGCCCGGAAGGCCGCGACGCGCGGTTCGATTCCATCCCGTCGGCGATCGCGTCGCAGATCATCGTGCGCAAGGCGGTGACGCCGGACATGACGGGCGAGACGATCGCCGGCAATGTCGACATCGTGACGCGGTCCGCGTTCGACTATAAGGGCTTCCACGTCGCGGCAAAGGCGGGCGCGGGCTATGTCGAGCTGGGCGACACCGTGGAATATGACGGTTCGCTGGTGCTGGCGAACCGGTGGAACACCGGGATCGGCGAGATCGGCCTGCTGGTGTCGGGCAGCTATTATCAGCGCGGCATGGTGACCGACAATTTCGAGAATGACTGGGCCAACGAATTTCGCGACAACCGCCCGGGGTTCGCCGACCGTGTCTGGGCGCGCGAAACCGAAAACAAGCTGTACCGCCTGACGCGCCGCAACTATTCCGGTTCGGCCAAGCTGGAATGGAAGCCGGACGGCGACAACCGTTTCTTCGTGTCGTCCATCTATTCCGCGTTCAAGGACGACGAACTGCGGTCCAACTACATCTTCGACCTGGACGATCAGGCGGCGCGTGTGCCGACCGCCGCGACGGCATGCGCGACCACGCCGTCCGCGCCGCGCGCCCCCAATACCGGTTATGCCGACGTCTGCACCGGCAACACGCCATCTCAGGGCACGCTGTACGGCATCGATATCAATCCCAATTTCACGATCCGCAAATATAAGCAGTCGATCTTCACCAGCACGATCGGCGGCGATCACGACCTCGACACGCTGAAGATCAGGTGGCGCGGCAATTACACGCGGTCGATCGACGACCGGACGCAGCCGGCGCAGCTGAACTATGAAAGCCCGTCGGCGGCCGCCAACCGCCCGACGATCGACTACGACCTGCGCGATCCGCAGCAGTCCTATGTGACGCTGTACCGGACCATCACCAACGCCGACGGGACCTATGGTCGCGGGGCGCAGGTCCGCCAGATCGAGGATTTTCCGCTGAACCTGGTCCGGCTGCGTTCGCTGCTCGCCAAGGATATCACGCGGGCCTACACCGGCAAGCTGGACGTCAGTTACGAAGCCGGCCTGCTGGGCGGGGAGGCGGTGTTCTCGGTCGGCGGTCAGTATGACCACCGTACCAAGACGTCGAACGAGGACCTGCTCGACGTACGCACCGCAGCGTTCGCGGGCGCGGGGATCAGCACGAATTACAACGCGATCGCGATCGACGGGCCGTTCCGCGGTGAAATCCCGCTCGGCTACGACTTCCGCTATTTCGGGCGCGAGCGGGTCGAGGACCCGTTGGCGAAGGCGCGCGGCGTCGGCACCTATGTGCCGCAGACCGCGAACTTCTACCGCGTCCGCGAGGAAGTGCTGGCGGGCTATGCCATGGCGCTGGTCAAATATGACTGGGGTAACGTCGTCGGCGGCGCGCGGGTCGAACATATCCGCAACGACGGCAGCGCCATCGTCGTGCTGAACAACGTCAACACCCCGATCGATGTGAAGAACGACCAGACCCTGATCTATCCCAGCCTGCATTTCAATTTCGACCTGGACCGATCCAAGAAGCTTCGGCTGTCGTTCAACACGGGTGCCGCGCGGCCTGATTACGATCAGCTGCGACCCAATTTCACGTTCAACGACGCCAACCTGACCGTATCCGGTGGCAACCCGGAGGCGACGCCCGAAAAGGCGCGCGGTGTCGATCTGTATTTCGAATGGTATATCCAGCCGCAGGGCTTCTTCTCGGTCGGTGCGTTCTACAAGGATGTTCGCGACGTGCTGTTCAACAACACCCGCACGTTCGGATCGACCGTGCTGAACAGCGGTGGGCAGGACCGGTCGCAATATATCCTGTCGACGACCCTGAACGGTGGCGACGGCAAGATCTACGGGGTCGAAGGCGCGTTCCAGCAGCAGCTCGAACCATTTGTGGGCGACCTGGGTCTGCCGGACTGGATGGGCGGCTTCGGGATCCAGGCCAACGCGACATATAACAAGAGCGAGGCCACGACGCCCGACGGTCGGGAGATCATGTTCCCTGGTACGTCGAAATTCGTCTACAATGTCGGCGCCTATTACGAGAAATACGGTTTTTCGGCGCGGGTGAACTATCAGAAGCGGACACCGTGGATCGATTCGATCGCGTCGCCGCAGGAGGGCGTGCGGAACGGCGTGGCGGTGCTGGCGCTGGGCGATGGCGGCGACCAATATTGGGGCACGGACGACGAGCTGGACGCGTCGGCCCGCTATGCCCTGACCCCGAATGTCGAAATCTATGTCGACGGGGCGAACCTGCTGAACGGGCCGGGGCGGCGTTATGCGGGCATCAGCGCGCGGACGATCGAGCATGAGACGTTCGGTCGGCGCTATACCGGCGGCGTGCGCGTGAACTTCTGATGCGGACGGTGGCGATCTTCGCGCTGCTGCTGGCGGGCTGCGCGCCGGTGCCGCAGCCGGATGCGGTCGTAGCGCCCGTCACGGCCGTGGTGCAGGCGCGGGCGGAGACGGATCCGGTCGACAGCCTGGACGATGCGGCGGACGATCCCGCGATCTGGCGCAACCCGGCGGACCCGGCGGCAAGCCTGATCGTGGCGACCGACAAGCGGGCCGGCATCCATCTGTACGACCTGAACGGCAAGCGGCTGGGGTTCACGCCGTCCGCGCGGCTGAACAATGTCGACCTGCGCGACCGGGTGACGATCGGCGGCGTGCCCGCGATCCTGGTCGCGGCGAGCGACCGGGCCGATGTCGCCGCCGCGAAGATGGCGCTGTTCCGGCTGGATGCGGTCACGCGGCGGCTGCTGCCGCTGGCGTCGGTGCCGGTCGGCCCGGGCGAAGCCTATGGCATGTGCCTGTGGCGGCGCGCGCGCGACGGGGCGCTGTTCGGCTTCGTCGTGATGAAGGACGGGCGGATCGACCAGATGGCGTTCGACCTGAGTGGCGCGGCGCCGACCGCGCGCCGGGTCCGCAGCCTGAAACTGGGGACGCAATCCGAAGGCTGCGTCGCCGACGACCGCACCGGGCGGCTGTACGTATCCGAAGAGGATGTCGGCCTGTGGAGTTTCGACGCCGAACCAGACGCGCCGGTGACGCCACGCCCGCTGGGCCGGGTGGACGGCGTGACGCTGTTCGCGGATGCGGAGGGGATGGCGCTGGCCCCGCGCGGCCGGACGGGCGGCTATCTGATCGTGTCGAGCCAGGGCGACAACGCCTATGCGCTGTACCGGCTGCCCGACATGCGCTTTGCCGGGCGGTTCCGGATCGGCGACGGGCGGGTGGACGCGACGTCCGAAACCGATGGCATCGACCTGGTGACCGGCGATTTCGGGCCGGACTATCCGGGTGGGCTGCTGGTGGTGCAGGACGGGGACAATGCTCCGGCGACGCAGAATTTCAAGCTGACGGCTTGGGCCGACGTGCTGGCCGCGTTGCGGCTGCGATAGGGGCGGATCGGGCGGCACCGACGCCGTTGTCGAAGCATTAAGGCGGGCGGTGCTACCGGCGGGGGCGTCTCAACCGAACGGACACTGCACGTGGCGCTGCCTCCCACCCGACCTTTCGTCATCCTGGGGCCGATCGCGGTGGCGGTGCTGTATTTCGGCTTCGCATGGCTGGCGCTGCACCTGACGCAGGGTGCGGACGGCATTGCGACGATCTGGCCGCCCAGCGGCATCCTGCTGGCCACGCTGTTGCTGTCGGGACGCAGGCTGATCCCTTATTATGTCGCGGGCGCCATGGTGGCGAGCGCGGCGGCCAATCTGGCGTTCGGTGCCGCGCCGGGGGATGTCGTCGGCATGACCTTTGCCAACATGGCGGAGGCGGTGATCGGCTGGTGGATGCTGCGTGGCCGGGGAGAGGCGCGGCCGCGCTTCACGCAACCGGCGGAGATCGGGCGGTTCTGCGTCGCGGCGACCGCGGCGGCATCGGCCAGTGCGTTCCTGGCGTCGATCGGCACCGGGTTCGGCAGCGCGCAGTTCAGCGCATCCTGGTTCCTGACCGACCTGCTGGGCATGCTGATCCTGACGCCGCTGATCCTGATCGCGGCCGATGCGGTCCGCGGTCGGAACCCGGATATGGTCGTGCGGCGGCGGGACCTGCTGCTGCTGCTGGGGCTGGTCGCGGTGGTGACGGCCGGCGTATTCGCACAGTCCGGCTACCCGTTGCTGTTCCTGCCGCTGGTCGCCCTGCTCGCGGCGACATACCGGCTGGGGCCGATCGGGGCGGCGGGGGGCGTGCTGACCATCGCGGCGATCGGAACGGCGCTGACCACCGACGCGCATGGCCCCATGATGCTGTTGCACGACAATCAGCGCGCAGTATCGCTGTTCCTGCAATTCTACCTGCTCGTCATGCTGGGTACGGCGTTGCCGCTGGCGGCGCTGCTGGCGACGCACAGACAACTGATGCGTCAGGTGGGCGAGAGCAACCGCCTGCTCCGGATGGCGGAGCGCACCGCACAGATGGGCCATTGGCGGATGGACACCGTGACCCGGACATTGCTGTGGTCGCCCGAGGTCTTCCGGCTGCACGGCATGGCGGTGGGCGACGCGCCGTCGCTGGCCGACGCGATCGCCGCGTACCACCCCGACGACCGCGAACGGGTGACCGCGTTCATCACGTCGGCGATGGCCGACATCGGCGGCGAGTTCGTGTTCGAGGCGCGGCTCGTCAATCCCGACGGGGCGATCCGCCATGTCCTGACGCGCGGCCACGCCGACTGCGCGCCCGACGGGACGCTCATCAGCCTGTTCGGGGTGATCCAGGACGTAACCGACCGGGTGACCGCCGCAGCGGCGCTGGAGGCGGCCCGCGCAACGGCCGAGGCGGCGGCCGACACCGACCAGCTGACCGGGCTGGCCAGCCGGCGGCGCGCGTTGCGGGTGCTGGACGAGGCGATCGAAACGGCCCGCACCGGCCGGGAACCGCTGTCCGTCGCGATCTTCGACGTGGATCATTTCAAGGCGGTGAACGACCGGTTCGGGCACCTGATCGGCGACGCGGTGCTGCGCCGCATCGCGCGCGCCGCGACCGGCGCGTCGCGGCGCGACGACCTGGTCGGCCGGCTGGGGGGCGAGGAGTTCGTGATGCTGTTGCCCGGCGCGGACGAGACCGTCGCCATGAAGATCGCCGAACGCGTCCGGTCCGCCATCGAGGCGAGCGGCAATGGGGCCGATGCCGATGCCGATGCCGGCGACGCGCCCGCCGTCACGATCAGCGTCGGCGTCGCGCGGCTGGATCCGGACGTCGACACGTCCGCGACGATCCTGCTGAACCGGGCCGACCGGGCGTTGTACGATGCCAAACGGTCCGGGCGGAACCGGTTGCGACTGGCCGCCTGACCACCACGGCAGACCGGTCCGGACGGGACGGGACCGCCTTGCGCCCGGATCGGGCAGCCGTTAGTCCAATGTCCGACAAATCAGCGGATCGGGAAATACATGATCAACGGCTCTATTCTGGTCGGCGCGACCGAGCATGTCGGCCAGCGCCTGTTCCGCGCGGTCGATCCGGCCACCGGCGCGATGCTGGAACCGCAGTTCGCGGAGTCCGGCGCGGCCGAGATCGACGCCGCCTGCGCGCTGGCGGCGGACGCCTATCCGAGCTTTTCAGAAACCGACCTGACGACGCGGGCCGCGTTCCTGGAAGCGATCGCCGACGCGATCATGGCGCTGGGGGACGAGCTGATCGTGCGCGCGATGACGGAGAGCGGCCTGCCGCGCGTCCGGCTGGAGGGGGAGCGCGGGCGCACTGTCGGCCAGTTGCGGCTGTTCGCCAGCGTCGTGCGCGCGGGCGATTTCCTGGACGTGACGATCGACCCGGCGATGCCGGATCGTGCGCCGTTGCCGCGCCCGGACATGCGGCGCCGCAACGTCGCGCTCGGCCCGGTGGCGGTGTTCGGCGCGAGCAATTTCCCGCTCGCCTTCTCCGTGGGTGGCGGCGACACCGCATCCGCGCTGGCGGCCGGTTGCCCGGTGGTGGTGAAGGGGCACCCCGCCCACCCCGGCACCGGCGAGCTGGTGGCACGCGCGATCCGCGCCGCGGTGGACAGTTGCGGCCTTCACGAAGGCGTGTTCTCGTTCCTGCCGGGCACCACGCATGAACTGGGCGGCGGGCTGGTCGCCGATCCGCGGATCGCCGCGGTCGGGTTCACCGGATCGCGTGGCGGCGGACTGGCGCTCGTGAAGATCGCGGCGGAGCGCGCGGTGCCGATTCCGGTCTATGCCGAAATGAGCAGCATCAACCCGGTCGTGCTGTTGCCGCAGGCGCTGGCGGCGCGCGGGCCGGCGATGGCGGCGGCGTTCGTCCAGTCGCTGACGATGGGGGCGGGGCAGTTCTGCACCAATCCGGGGCTGGTGCTGGCGATTGCCGGACCCGATCTGGACGCGTTCGCGGCCGAAGCGGGCAAGGTGCTGGCCGAGGCCAAGCCGGTCCAGATGCTGACGCCGGGCATCCATGCCAGTTTCGAACAGGGTGTCGCCGCACTGGAACAGCATGCGGCGGTCACGGTCGTGGCGCGCGGGTGCGTGGGCGATGGCGTGAACCAGGCGCGCGGCGCGATCTTCCGCACCGATGCGGCGCAGTTCCTGGCGGATGCGGCGCTGGGGCACGAAGTGTTCGGATCGTCCGCGATCATCGTGGCGTGCCGCGACGAGACCGAGATCGCGCACGTGATCACCGGCCTGGAAGGGCAGCTGACCGCGACGATCCAGCATGATGCGGACGATGAGGCGATGGCGGCGGCGCTGGTGCCGTTGCTGGCCGCAAAGGTCGGGCGCGTGCTGGCCAATGGCTGGCCGACCGGGGTCGAGGTGTCGCACACGATGGTGCATGGCGGGCCGTTCCCGGCGACGTCGGACGGGCGCACGACGTCGGTCGGGGCGCTGGCGATCGATCGGTTCCTGCGGCCGGTCTGCTACCAGTCGCTGCCTGACGCGCTGCTGCCGCCGGTGCTGCGCGACGCCAACCCGTGGCACGTGGCGCGGCGGATCGACGGGACGATGACCCCGGCCTGACACTGTGACCTGAGCCCGTGAGCGGTACAGCCGCACTGGAAAACGACGAGGATAGGAGAGTCGGGATGCGTCTGTCGCTGGTGCAGTATCGGGATGCCGGGGGAGGCCGTTCCGTGGCCGCGATCCGTGAAGACGGGGTGGCCCGGATCGTGCCGGGTGCAGGCTCGGTCCGGGCGTTGGCGCTGGCGGCGATCGCGGCGGGGCAGGGACTGGCCGACGCGGTTGCCGCGGCGGGAACCGGCGATGTCGTCGACCTGGCGACCGTGACGCTGTTGCCGCCGATCGACCATGACGACCCCGCGCACCTGGCGATGACCGGGACCGGCCTGACCCATCTCGGGTCCGCCGAGGGGCGCGACGCGATGCACCGTGCGGCCAAGGTGGACGCGGCCCCTACCGATTCGATGAAGATGTTCCTGATGGGGGTCGAAGGCGGCAAGCCCGCAGCGGGCGCCGAAGGCGTGCAGCCGGAATGGTTCTACAAGGGCGACGGGACGCAGCTGGTGGCACCCGGTGCCCCGCTGACGTCGCCTGCGTTCGCGCAGGACATGGGCGAGGAGCCGGAGATTGCGGGCGTCTACCTGATCGACGAGGCCGGCGTGCCGGTGCGGCTGGGGTTCGCGCTGGGCAACGAGTTTTCCGATCACGTGACCGAGCGCGGCAACTATCTGTGGCTCGCCCATTCCAAGCTGCGCCCGGCAGCGCTCGGCCCCGAACTGCTGGTTGGTGAACTGCCGGCGGACGTGCGGGGCACGAGCCGGATCGTGCGCGACGGGGCGACCATGTGGGAGAAGCCGTTCCTTTCGGGCGAGGCGAACATGTCGCACAGCATCGCCAATCTGGAGGCGCATCATTTCAAATATGCGCTGTTCCGCCGGCCGGGCGACGTCCATGTCCACTTCTTCGGCACCGCCACGCTGTCGTTCAGCGAAGGTGTGCAGACGCAGGCGGGCGATGTGTTCGAGATCGAGGCCGCGCCGTTCGTGCTGCCGGTGCGCAACCCGATCGCGGTGGCGGATGCCGTTCCGGTCGCCGTGAAGGTGCTCTGACATGGCGATCCGGATCGGCATCGTCGGACTGGGCAAGATCGCGCGGGACCAGCATGTCCCGGTGATTACGGCATCCCCCGATTTCACGCTGGCCGCGGTGGCGAGCCGGAGCGGGGGATTGCCCGATCTGCCTTATCATCACGACATCGCGGCGATGCTGGCGGACGGCGACGCGATCGACGCGGTCGCGCTCTGCCAGCCGCCGCAGGCGCGGTACGAGGCGGCGCGTGCGGCCATTCTGGCTGGCAAGCATGTGTTCCTGGAAAAGCCGCCGGGCGCGACGCTGAGCGAGGTCAAGACGCTGGCCGATCTGGCGCGCGACCATGGCGTATCGTTGTTCGCCAGCTGGCATTCACGCTACGCATCGGGCGTGGCGGCGGCGAAGGACTGGATCGCGGGGCGGGTCATCCGGTCCGTCTCGGTCGCGTGGAAGGAGGATGTCCGCGTGTGGCATCCGGGGCAGGCATGGATCTGGGAACCCGGCGGGCTGGGCGTGTTCGATCCGGGCATCAACGCCCTGTCGATCGTGACGCATATCCTGCCGCGGCCGTTCTTCCTGCTGGACGGGACATTGTCGTTTCCGGCCAACCGCGGCGCGCCGATCGCGGCGGACCTGACGTTCCGCGACGAGACCGGCGTGCCGATCACGGCGGCCTTCGACTGGCGGCAGACCGGACCGCAGACCTGGGACATCCGCGTCGAGACCGACGACGGGGCGCTGGTCCTGTCGAAGGGCGGCAGCGTGCTGACCATCGCCGGCATGGTGCAGGAGACGGCACCGGAGGCGGAATATCGCGGGCTGTACGACCGGTTCGCCGCGCTGGTGGCCCGCAGGGAAAGCGACGTGGACGTCAGCCCGCTGCGCCATGTGGCGGACGCCTATCTGCGCAGCGCGCGGGTAGTGGTGGCGGCGTTCGAGGACTGAGCGTTGGGCGGGATGTGCGCTGCCGGACGTTTCAATCAGGCGCGCCGGGTTCCTGAACTTGGGCGCGGACCGCGGGGCTTCCGCTACACTGTGATCGCATGAGTCAGATCGTGCCTGATCCGTTTGGTTCAAGCCTGTCGAGAACCGCGAAGGGTTCTCGACAGGGTCGAACCAGGGGTTGCGGAAGCGGGTAAACCGGAAGTCGTCACGGTCTACGCGCACTCCGCCCCCCATCCCGTCAGTTCAGGTCGAGCATGATGACCGCCATGGGCGGCAGCGTCGCGGTGAGCGTGTCGCCGGCGACCTGTGCGCCGGTGAAGGGGACGGGCCGGACCAGGTTGGGTTGGGCCATGCTGTTCACGCTGTTCATGGCAGGCGCGGTGAGGATGCGGCCGGTGACGGCACCAGCGGTGACCCCCGCCAGTTTCGCGGTGATGGTGGCGGGCCGGTTCGGGTCGAGATTGACCAGGGCGACATGCACTTTCCCGTCCGTGCCGCGGACCGCCGCGGCGCTGACCGACGGCATGGTCCACTGGTTCTTGTTGTACCAGGGCGAGACCAGGTCGATCGGGAGATAGGTGGCATCCATGAACGGTTTGTAGAGATCGAACGCGTGATAGGTGGGGGTGAGCACCATGCGGTCGCCATCGGTCAGGATCATCGCCTGCAGCACGTTCACCATCTGCGCGATGTTGGCCATCTTCACCCGGTCGGCATGGTGCGCGAAAATGTTGATGTTGACCGCGGCGATCAGCGCGTCGCGCAGCGAATTCTGCTGCTGCAGGAAACCGGGGTTGCTGCCGGGTGTCGGATCATACCAGGTGCCCCATTCGTCGACGAGCAGCCAGACGCGCTTCTTCGGATCATATTTGTCCATGATTGCGCTGTGCTTCGTCACCAGCGCGTCCATTTCAAGCGTCTTGGACAAGGTACGCGCCCAGCCGTCCTCGTCGAATTCGGTGGCGGACCCCTTTTTGCCCCAGCTGCCGGGCAGCGTGTAATAATGCAGCGCGATGCCGTCGATCCGGTCGCCCGCGTCGCGCATCATCACCTCGGTCCAGTTGTAATCCTGTGCGTTCGCTCCGCTGGCGATCCGCAGGATGCTGGTGCCGGCGGGTGCCTTGATGAAGGTGCCGTAGCGGCGGGTGAGATCGGCGGCATAATCCGCCTTCATGTTGCCGCCACACCCCCACAGCTCGTTGCCGACGCCGAAATAGGGGACCTTCCACGGCGCGCGATGGCCGTTGCGGGCGCGTTCGTCCGCCAATGATCCGGCGGGGGCGGTCATGTACTCGACCCATTCGGCCATTTCCTGCGGCGTGCCGTTGCCGACATTGCCCGCAATATAGGCCTCCGCCCCGATCTGTTCGGCGAGATCCATGAATTCATGCGTGCCGACGCTGTTGGGTTCGGTGACGCCGCCCCAGTGGGTGTTGATCTTGACCGGGCGCTTGCCGCGCGGGCCGACGCCCTCGCGCCAATGATATTCATCGGCGAAGCAGCCGCCGGGCCAGCGAATGACGGGCACCTTCAACGCGCGCAACGCCCCCACCACATCGTTGCGGAAGCCGCGGGTGTTGGGGATCTTCGACCGTTCGCCTACCCAGAGGCCACCATAGATGCCGGTGCCGAGATGTTCGGCGAATTGTCCGAACAACTGCCGGTTCAGGCGGGCGCCCGGCTGGTCGGCGTGGATGGTCATGGTCGCCGCGGGGGCAGCCGAAGCGACCGACGCCGGCGCCGTCGGAGCCGTCTGGGCGTAGGCGGCGACCGGGGCGGTGGCGAGCAGCCAGCCCCCGACGATCATCCGCAACGCCGATTTCCGATCGGTCATGTCGATCCTCCCCCATTTGCCGTGTCAGGTTTCTTGTCCTACAAACAGCTATCGAACATGCCGGCAGCGATCAAGCCGGCGCGACGCGGGAGTGGGGCGGCTTTGCAGGAAGACACCGGGCGGGAAGACACCGGTCAGGATGTGGCCGGATGGCAGGCCGGCGACCGGATCGCGGGGGATTGGGGAACGAGCCGGTTGCGGCTGTTCCGCCTGCGTGGGTCTCGAGTGACGAAAATGCTGGAAGGGCCGGGGATCGGCGTGGTGGCGGGCCCGCCCGGCGACGTGCTGGCCGCGACGCTGGCCCCATGGTTCGCGCAGGGGCTGCCGACCGACGCGGAGATCATGCTGTGCGGCATGGCCGGATCGCGCGGCGGCATCGCGGAGGTGGCCTATGCCGAATGTCCGGTCGATGCGGCCGGATGGCGCGCGCATGCCGGCACGGTGGCGGTTGGAACGTTGCGGGTCGTGATCGCACCGGGGCTGGCCTGCGTGCGCGAGGATGGCGCGCCCGACGTGATGCGCGGCGAGGAGACGCAGATCTTCGGCATGCTGGCGCTGCATCCGGCGCTGGCGCAGGGGCGGCACTGCATCGCGTTGCCGGGGACGCACGGGAAATGGGCGGAGGTCGCGGACGGCCGCGTCTTGGGGTTCCGGACGTTCCTGACGGGTGAACTGTTCGCGTTGCTGCGCGACCGGTCGATCCTGACGACGGCGGGCGGCGACGACAGCGGCGGCGACGAAGGCTTCGCCGACGGACTGGCGCGGGCGGAAGCGGGCGGATATCTGGGGGCGCTGTTCGAGGCGCGGGCCGCGCAGTTGCGGGCCGGCCGGTCGCGGGGCTGGGCGGTGGGCTTCCTGTCCGGCCTGACGATCGGGCACGAGGTGCGCGAGGCACTGCCCGGCGTGGCAGCGGATGGCGAGGTCATGCTGGTCGGTGATCCGGCATTGACGCGGCTTTATGGCCAGGCGCTGGCCCGGCATGGGCGCAGTGCGACCTATGGCGACGGATCGGCGGCGGCGCTTGCCGGGCTGCGGGTATTGGAGGGACGGGCATGACGACCACGACAGGCATGACGATCGACGATGTGCTGGCCGGTGGTGCGCCGCCGGTGGTGGCAATACTGCGCGGCGTGCGGCCGGACGAGGCGGTGGCGGTGGCGGGCGCGCTGGTGGCCGCGGGCATCCTGCTGATCGAGGTGCCGATGAATTCGCCCGACCCGATCGACAGCATCGTCGCGATCCAGCAGGCCTATGGCGACCGCGCGCTGATCGGTGCGGGGACCGTGCTGAACGCGGATGCGGTCGCCGCGCTGGCGGCGACGGGCGCGCGGCTGATGGTGACGCCGAACACGAACCCGGCGCTGATCGCCGCGGGGGTGGCGGCCGGGCTGGAACCGATGCCGGGGTTCGTGACGCCGAGCGAGGCGTTCGCGGCGATCGATGCGGGTGCGCGGCGGCTGAAGCTGTTTCCCGCGACCGCGTTCGGCCCCGCCTATCTGAAGGCGATCGGCGAGGTGGTGCCCAAGTCAGTGCGGCTGTGGGCGGTGGGCGGTACGGGTGCGGACAATATCGGTGCGTGGCTGGCGGCCGGGGCGGAGGGCGTCGGCGTCGGCGGTGCGCTGTTCCGCCCGGGCGACGGCGCGGCCGACGTGGCGGCGAAGGCGGAGGCGCTGGTGACCGCGTGGCGACGGCACGTTGCGGCCTAGATCGTGACGGGTGCAGGGAAACAGGATCCGGAACAAGGCGAGAGTGCGATGGGCGAAACGATGACAGCCGAACCGGTATGGGCGCTTGCCACCGAACTGGGCGAGGGGCCGGTGTGGGTGGGGCGCGACAGCGCGTTGTGGTTCACCGATATCAAGGGACAGCGTATCCACCGGTTCGATCCGGCCAGCGGCGATCGCGGCAGTTGGGACGCACCCGGCATGCCGGGGTTCGCCCTGCCGGCGGCGGACGGCGGGTTCGTGGTCGGCATGGCGGACGGCTTGCATCGGTTCGATCCGGCGGACGGATCGTTCGCGCATTTCATGGGCGTCGAACCGGAACTGCCGCGCAACCGGCTGAACGATGCGGTCGTGGACCATGCCGGCCGGTTGTGGTTCGGGACGATGGACAATGACGAGCAGGCGTCCAGCGGCATGCTGTACCGGCTGCATCATGACGGCGCGCCACGCGCGATGGGCGGGCAGTGCGTCATCACCAACGGCCCGGCGATCAGCCCGGACGGCGCGACGCTGTACCATGTCGATACGCTGGGCCGGACGATCCACGCCTTTGCGCTGGATGCCGACGGCGGGATCGACGCGGGGCGGGTGTTCGCCACGATCGATCCGGCGGACGGCCACCCCGACGGGGTGAGCATGGACAGCGAGGGGCATGTCTGGGTCGGCCTGTACGGCGGATGGTGTGCCCGGCGTTATGCGCCGGACGGGACGCTGGTGGACAGCGTGTCCTTCCCGGTGGCCAATGTGACGAAGGTTGCGTTCGGCGGGCCGGACCTGCGCACCGCCTTTGCCACGACCGCGCGGCAGGGTCTGGATGCGGAAGCGCTGGCGGCACAACCGCTGGCGGGGGCGTTGTTCAGTTTCCCGGTTGCGGTGCCGGGGCTGGCGGGACACGAGGTTGCGGTGGGCCTCACTCGGGCCGAGTAAACGGGGCGGTCAGGCCCGGCCGCGGTTGCGGCGGATGCGGGCGACGAGATGGTCGATGAAGTTGCGCAGTTCGGTGCGGCGGGCGGCAAGTTCGACCACCTGCTCGTTCAGGCCAAGCTGCCAGGCAAGATCGTGCCGGGTCGGATCGTCGCCCAGCGTTTCGATCAGCGCGGCCTGCCGTTCGAGGTCCGCGCCGTTGGCGACGAGGCCCTGTTCGATCAGGTCGTCCTGCTGCCGGCGGAGCGCGACCGCGATTTCGCCGAGCGACAGTTCGGGATGATATTGCACGCCCCAGAAGATCCCACCGTCATGGCGGATCTCGGCCGCCTGGACGGCGGTGACCGAGTTGGAGGCGAGCAGAGTCGCGTCGGCGGGCAGCGCCTCGACCTCGTCGCCGTGGATCGCAGGCGCATCATATGCGGCGGGGCGGCCGCCCAGCAGGGGATGGTCCCGGCCGGCGGCGGTCGGTGTGATCCGGCGGGCGAACCCGGCCTCCTGCCGCTTGCCCATGGCCCGCACGCGGCCACCGGCAGCCGCGACCGCAACCTGCAACCCGGCGCAGGACCCGAAGGCGGGTGTGCCGGATGCGAACACCGCGCGCATGAAATCGAGCTGCCGCCGCACCTCCGGGCTGTCGTCATAGACGTGGAGTGGCGAGCCGGTGATGAAGACCGCGTCATAGCCGGTCAGTGCCGCGGCATCGGGTGCCACAGCACCGGGATCGGCCGGGGTGATGCGATCGCAGGCGGCCCCGGGCGCCAGTTCGCGCAGCGTATCGATATAGGTTTCGCCCGAACTGGTGCCGACATGCGCCCGCCGTGCGTCGCGTTCCGTCTTCGTCTCGCTTTCGGCGATGAGGAAACGCAGCATGAATAGGGCTCCGGTCGGAAGGTGAGGGGTGCGATCGTTCATGTCCGCGGCGGTGCCGGAACGGCGACGTTCCGCAACGGTTCCGCGCGGCCGGTGCAATAAATGCGGTGAACCTGGCATGAGTCCGGACGTTCAGACGAAGCACAATGCAACAAAAGGTACGGCGTGACCGAAATCCTGGCCCCCACGACGCGTTTGCCCGCAGACCCTGCCGCGGCATCCGAGATCGGGCTGACGGACCGCGCCGCGCTGGCGCTGATATCGGTCGAACGGACGCGGATGCCGATCGTGGTCAGCGACGCGCGGCAGCCCGACGAACCGATCATATTGGCGAACCAGGCGTTCCTGACCCTGACCGGCTATGGTGCGGACGAGATCATCGGGCGCAATTGCCGTTTCCTGCAGGGGCGCGATACCGACCCGGCCGCAGTCGCCGAGATCCGGGAGGGATTGGCCGCCGAACGCGACGTCACCGTCGCGCTGTTGAATTACCGCAAGGACGGCAGCGCGTTCTGGAACGAGCTGCATATCAGCCCGATCCGCGACAATGACGGCTCCGTCGCCTATTATTTCGCATCGCAACTGGACGTCACCGACCGGCGACAGGCGGCGTCGCTGGAAAGATCCGAGCATCGGTTGCTGAAGGAAGTGGACCACCGCGCCAAGAACGCGCTGGCGCTGGTGCAGGGGATCGTCCGGCTCAGCCGGTCGGACGATGCGGCGGCCTATGCCCGCGCGGTGCAGGGGCGCGTCGATTCGATCGCGCATGCGCATGGCCTGCTGGCGGCGGGCGGGTGGCGCGACGTCGATCTGGAGGCGATCATCCGCGGCGAAATGGAACCGTTCGGGCGGCAGCATGTCGTGCCGAGCGGGCCGCCGGTGGCGATCGCGCCGGTGCAGGTCCAGCCGCTGGCGCTGGTGATGCACGAAATGCTGTCCAACGCGGCGAAGCATGGTGCGCTGTCGGTGCCGGGCGGGCGCGTAGTGATCCGCTGGGCCCCGGTCGAGGATGGGGACGGCGTGACGATCGAGTGGATCGAAACCGGCGGGCCAGCCGTGACGGCGCAGCCGGTGCCGGGTTTCGGCTGGCGCATGCTGACCAGCATCGTGCGCAGCCAGATGCGGGGGACGGTAAAGTTCGACCTGCAACCGGAAGGGCTGCGGGCGATGTTGACGATCCGGCGCCGCGTCGGCGGCGTATCGACGGACTGAACCGCGTTGCCATCCGGGCGGAACTCCCGACGGGGCGGGGCGTAGTCGCGCGATGACGATACGCCTCTTTCATGTCTCGGACCTGCATTTCGGCCGCGCCGACGGCGAAGCACTGAACTGGTTCGAACGACTGGTCCATGCGGAGAAGCCGACGGCGGTGATCTGTACCGGCGACTTGACGATGCGCGCGCGGGCTAGCGAATATGCGGCGGCGCGGACCTGGCTGGAGCGGCTGGGCGTGCCGGTGACGATCGAACCGGGCAATCACGATATTCCGTACCACAATCCGCTGATGCGGCTGCTGTCGCCCTATCGCCGCTATGCCGCAGTGGAACGCGCGCTGGAACGGCCGATCGACCTGCCGGGTGTGGCGCTGATCCCGCTGAAGACCACGGCGCGGTTCCAGTGGCGGACGAACTGGGCCTATGGACGGGTCAGCGCGCGCGGGCTGGTGTCGGCGCTGACGCAGTTGAGGGCCAAGCCGGCCGATACGCTGGCAATCATCCTATGCCATCACCCGCTGATCGACGGTCCGCATGTTCACGGCGAGGCGCGGACCGCCGGCGGGGCCGCGGCACTGGCGGCGCTTGGCGCGGCGGGGGCGGATGCGGTGCTCAGCGGGCATGTCCATGATCCGTTCGATGTGCCCCATCCGGTAGCGGGGCGGACCGTGCGGCTGATCGGGGCGGGCACGCTGTCCGAACGGCTGCGTACCAGCCGGCCTTCGTTCAACGAACTGATCGTGCAGGATGGCGTGCTGGAGGTCCGGCCGCGGGTTTTCGGGTGACGGCGGCGGACTGAATGCGGTCCGCCCGTTTCGGACCGGAGTGAATTCGGACTAAGGCACGGAGCGGTCCGGTTGGTTCAAGTCTGTTGAGAACCCTGCGCGGAATTCTCGAAAGGCTCGAACCAAACGGGACCTGAATGAGCGATCCTCTCGGACGGAGCCTAGTCGACCGGGATCGGTGCCACAGCAACGACGTCGAGGTCGGTCGTCCGGCCGCCGGCGCGGAAGGCGGCGATGTCGCCCGGGACCAGCCCCATCAGCGCGCGAGCTAGCGGGGATGTGAAGGCGATGCGGCCCTCGGCAGGCGTCGCTTCGTCCTCGCCGACCAGATCGACGGTCTGCGTGTCGTCTTCGTCGCGCGCGTAGGTAACGCGCGTGCCGAACGCGACGGTCGTGCCGTCGGGTATCGGCGCGACCTGTGCGGTTGCGCGGCGGGCGTGCCAGTAGCGCAGGTTGCGCCGCACTTCCTTGATCGCCGCTTCGTCGGGGACGGCGGCGAGCGCGGCATCCAAACGCGCCTCCCAATCGGACGCCTGCTGCGCGATCAGCGCGAGGCCACGCGCGGTGACGAGGTTGGGGCCGGGCGGGATGGG
Organism: Sphingomonas montana; assembly: GCF_001956315.1. Classification (GTDB taxonomy): domain Bacteria; phylum Pseudomonadota; class Alphaproteobacteria; order Sphingomonadales; family Sphingomonadaceae; genus Sphingomonas_R; species Sphingomonas_R montana. The sequence continues at coordinate 62,727 of NZ_MOLY01000041.1, forward strand.
CAGGTCGGGACGCGGTTCGAGATGTTCCTCGTCGCTCTCGCGACGAAATGCGACGGACATTGATGCAGGCTCCGGAAGGGACGTTAGATGTCCGATTAGTGGATCGGACCAGGATAGGCGTCAGCTGTAAGACGGGACGGCCGGTCAGGTCCGCTCATAGGTTCCGATCAGGCGTCCGCGGGCGATGGCCAGCGCCTCGACGACGTCGCGCACCGCGCTACGGCCCGGATGTTCGCCCAGTTCGCTGGGTGCGCCCAGCGCGTAAAGCTGGAACACATAGCGGTGAGGACCATGGCCTTTGGGCGGATCGGGCGCGAGCCAGCCGGTGCGCAGGTAGGAATTGCGGCCGATATGGATGCCGGGATCGTCCACGGACATGCCGCCTTCCGTCAGGAATCCCGCAGCGGGGGTGAGGCGGTGGACAATGGCGTGGACGAGCGGCGACAGCAGCGGCGGGTCGGCATCCTCGACGATCAGCAGCAGTTCGGCGGCGGTATCGGGAATCGCGTCCCATGCCAGCGGCGGCGACACGCCGGGTCCATCGTCTGTGAAGCGGACCGGCAACGGCGCGCCGTCCTGGAACGCGGAACTTGTCAGCCGGATCGTGTCGGGGACATCGACCAGCGCGGGGTCCGCCCAGACGAGCCGTTCCAGGCCGGGGCGGATGTCGCGCATCGCCTCGCCCAGGCCTTCGGGGATATGTTCGAGCATGGCGCCTCTCCTTCGGGTGCTAAACGCCCCGACCGGGGCGATCGCTCCGCCGGTCGGCACGGAGCCCGTCCCAATAAGCGAGACGCTCGGCGATCTTCGCCTCGAACCCGCGCGGGACGGGGACGTAAAAGGTCTGCGGCGCCATTTCCGACGGCCAGTAATCGTCGCCGGAAAAGGCGTCCGGCTGGTCGTGATCGTAATGATAGCCGCTGCCGTAGCCGACATCCTTCATGAGCTTGGTCGATCCGTTCAGGATCAGCTTGGGCGGCATCAGCGATCCGGTTTCCCTGGCGGACCGGGCCGCCGCCTTCCACGCGGCATAGCCGGCGTTCGATTTGGGCGCGGTCGCGAGGTAGACACAGGCGTTGGCGATCGCCAGTTCACCCTCCGGCGAACCGAGGAAATCATAGCTGTCCTTGGCGGCGAGGCACTGGACCAGCGCCTGCGGGTCGGCAAGGCCGATATCCTCCGACGCCATCCGCACCAGCCGGCGGAGCAGGAACAGCGGCTCCTCCCCCGCCACCAGCATGCGCGCGAGATAGTAGAGCGCCGCCTGCGGATCCGAGCCGCGCACGGCCTTGTGGAGCGCCGAGATGAGGTTGTAATGTCCCTCGCGATCCTTGTCATACACGGCCATCCGGCGGTGGAGGAGGGCGGCCAGCCCGGCGGGGTCGAGCGGGGCGGGGACGGCGATGCCGAACAGCGTTTCCGCCTGGTTCAGCAGGAAGCGGCCGTCGCCGTCCGCCGATGCGATGAGTGCGGCCCGCGCGTCGGGAAGCAGCGGGAGCGGGCGTTCCTCGACAGCCTCCGCACGATCGAGCAGGCCACCCAGCGCAACCGCATCGAGCCGGTTGAGGATCAGGACCTGCGCGCGGCTGAGCAGCGCGGCGTTGAGTTCAAACGAGGGATTCTCGGTGGTTGCGCCAACCAGCACGACGGTGCCGTCCTCGACATAGGGCAGGAAGCCGTCCTGCTGCGCGCGGTTGAAGCGGTGGATCTCGTCCACGAACAGCAGCGTGCGCTGGCCCAGCCGACGATGGTCGCGCGCCTCGGCGAAGATCTTCTTCAGCTCCGCCACGCCGGAGAAGACGGCCGAGACCGCAGCGTAACGCAGCCCGACCGCGTCGGCGAGCAGCCGCGCGATCGTGGTCTTGCCCGTACCGGGCGGCCCCCACAGGATGATCGACGACATCCGCCCGGCCGCGACCATCCGCCCGATCGCGCCGTCCGCACCGACGAGATGGTCCTGACCGATAACCTCCGCCAGCGTGGCCGGACGCAGCCGGTCCGCGAGTGGTGCGGTATCTTGCGACGCGCTGGGATCGGGGGCGGGGGCGAACAGGTCCATCGCCGATCGATATAGGGGGGCGGGGTGAGGGTGGCCAACTTTGTCGCGCCGGTCCGCGACCGGTTCCCCGGGCAGTCGTCATCCCGGCGGGGGCCGGAATATCGTTTGGGCTTGGGCTGGGTGCTCTACCGGATCGAAATCCCGGCCAGCGCCGGGATGACGGTTCTGGTTGGGCCGAGAAAGCGACGCGCCGCTGCATTCAGCCCAGCGGGCCTTTCGGAGCTTTGCCGCCGTTGCGGCGATGTTCGGCGATGCGGAGATAGGCGTCGAGCAGCGTCTGGTTGACCGCGTCCCAGGTGTAGCGTTGCGAAGCGCGTTCGCCGGCCGCGCCGGCCGCACGGCGGAGGGCATGATCGCCGACATAGGTGGCTAGGGTGTCGGCGAAGGCCTCCACCCCACCCGGTGCGATCAGCCGGCCGCTGACGCCGTCGTCGATCAGGCTTTCGCTGCCGATCGCGCGGGCGGCGACGACGGGCAGGCCGACCGCCATCGCTTCCAGCGTGACGTTGCCGAACGTCTCGGTGACCGACGGGTTGAAGAACAGGTCCATCGATGCCAGCGCGCGACCGAGGTCGGCCCCCGTCTGCTGGCCGGTGAAGATCGCGTCGGGCAGGCGTTGTTCGAACCAGGCGCGCGCCGGCCCTTCGCCCACGATCAGGACGCGGTGCGCGATGCCGCGCCGGCGGAGGCGGTCGACCGTGTCGGAGAACACGTCCAGCCCCTTCTCCATCACCAGCCGGCCGAGGAAGCCGATCACCACGGCATCGTCGGCCAGCCCCAGCGAGCGTCGCCAGTCCATGCTGCGCCGGTCGGGTGTGAAGATCTCACGGTCCACGCCGCGCGACCAGATGCCGACATCGTAATTCATGCGCTGTTCGCGCAGCAGTTGCGCCATCGATTCGGACGGTGCGAAGATCGCGTCGCACCGCCGGTAGAAGCGGCGCAGGATCGCGGCCACCGCCGGTTCGAGAAAGGTCAACCCGTAATAGCGCGGATAGGTTTCGAAGCGGGTGTGGACCGAGGCGACGACCGGCACGCCGCGCGCGCGCGCGATGGTGACGGCGCGGTGGCTGACAAATTCGGGGCTGGCGACATGGACCATGTTCGGCGCAAACGCCTTGAGATCGGCGCGCGCATGCGGCGAGATAAGCAGCGGGAGGCGATATTCGCCGCGGCCGGGGAAGGGCACGGACGGAATGTTGACGACCTTGCCCACCGACGCGAAGGCGGGTCTATCGGTGCGCGGGGAATAGATCCGGACCTGCGCACCCTGTCGCTGCAGATATCCGACGAGGCGGTTGAGCGCCTGGTTTGCACCATCCCGCACATAATTATAATTGCCGCTGAAAAGCGCGACGCGAAGTTCGGTTGGCTGCATCGCGCGCCCCTAGCCTGTCCTGCCGGACGATACCACCGGAACCGGCCTGAACCCGCATCGGGCTGTCGGACCAGGGTACAGCGCCCGATATCGCTGTGAACGGTCGCAGCACAGGACCGTGGTCGGATGGGGCGGGGGATGTCCGCCCCATCCGCGACGATGGTCGCCTATTTCAGATGTGCGGATAGATGCTTGTTCATCTCGAACATGCTCACGCTCTTCTTGCCGAAGATCTTCTCCAGCTTCGCATCGGCGTTGATCTGGCGCTTGTCCTTGGGATCCTGAAGATCGTTCTTCTTGATATATTCCCACATCTTGGACACTACCTCACCGCGGGCGATAGGATCGTTGCCGACGATCTCGCCAAGTTCGGCGGACGGCTGGACCGGCTTGTGGATGCCGTCGGTGCGCTTGCCGCCTTCCGGAGCGGTTTTCGGCGCAGCGGCCTTCTTCGGCGCGGCGGCCTTCTTGGCGGCGGGCTTGGCCTCGTCCTTCGTGGCCGGATCGGCCTTCTTGGCTACCATCGTCTCGTCTCCCTGATGTCGAACGGTTCACTGAACGTCCGTCCTGCACGGATTGTTGCGTTTTTCCGCGGTGGCGACAAGAGGCCGCGGCCCGGCGGTGTATTCGATGCGGGGAACAGCGCGGGACAGGGATCCCGAGCGCGACAACGTACGATCTAACGGAGTGCCGATCCAAACGGAACAGTAGGCCGGACAGGCGGGATCACCAGCCGCCAGAACGGACAACGCCGCCGCCCCCATTCGGGAACGACGGCGTTATCCGCGTGCGCGATCGACCGGATGGTCAGTCGTTCAGATATTCCCCGGCGTCGGCATCGGTGCCATGGCTTTCGCCGACCGCATTGCCGAGCGGATCGTTGCCGACCGAGACGTTCGCGTCGGCCAGTTCCGCCTCATGCTCCTCGGCGGCCGAGGACGGCGCGATCAGCGCCTTCTCGACCGCCGCGGCCGAGGCCGCCGCGGTCGCCGCCGCAAAACCGCGGTTGGCGGCGCGGAGAGCGGCATCGCGGCTGTTGGCCGTGACGCGCAGGCGGTTGAGGCCCGCACCCGTACCGGCCGGGATCAGGCGGCCGACGATCACATTCTCCTTCAGGCCCGTCAGGCTGTCGATCTTGCCCTGGACGGACGCCTCGGTCAGCACGCGGGTCGTTTCCTGGAAGGATGCGGCCGAGATGAAGCTGCGGGTCTGCAGCGACGCCTTGGTGATGCCGAGCAGGATCGGCTTGCCCTGTGCCGGCATCGCACCCTTCTCGAGCTTCTCGTTGGCTTCGTCCATTTCCAGACGATCGATCTGCTCGCCCGCCAGGAACTGCGTGTCCCCCGCGTCGGTGATCTCGACCTTCTGAAGCATCTGGCGGACGATCGTCTCGATGTGCTTGTCGTTAATCTTCACGCCCTGCAGACGATAGACCTCCTGGATTTCCGAAACGAGATATTCCGCCAGCGGCTCGATCCCGAGCACTTCGAGAATATCGTGCGGATCGGGCGAACCGCCGATCAGGTTGTCGCCACGCTTGACGTAATCGCCTTCCTGAACGTCGATGACCTTCGACTTCGGGATCAGGTAGTCGATCAGTTCGCTGCCGTCGTCCGGACGGATGCTGATCTTGCGCTTGGCCTTGTAGTCCTTGCCGAATTCGACACGGCCCGAGACCTTTGCGATGATCGCATTCTCCTTCGGCTTGCGTGCCTCGAACAGCTCCGCCACCCGCGGCAGACCGCCGGTGATGTCGCGGGTCTTGGCCGATTCACGCGACACACGCGCCAGCACCTCACCCGCGGAGACGGCCTGGCCGTCCTCGACCGACAGCACTGCGCCGGTGGTGAGCATGTAACGTGCGGTTTCGCCCGAGGCATCGTCCATCAGGGTGATCCGCGGACGCAGATCCTCCTTGCGGCCGGTGGCGCGGTAATCGATCACCACCTTCTGCGTGATGCCGGTCGCTTCGTCGGTCTGCTCGGACAGCGTCTGCTTGTCGACCAGGTCGACATACTTCACGACGCCGCCCGTCTCGGTGATGACGGGCATGGTGTAGGGATCCCACTCCGCCATCCGGTCGCCCTTGGTCACGACATGACCGTCGTCGAACAGCAGGTACGCGCCGTACGGAATACGGTGCGTCGCCCGCTCGCGCCCATCGAGATCGATGATCGCGAGTTCGCCCGAGCGGCTGAGCGACACGCGGCGGCCGCGCGTGTCCATGATGATGCGCAAGTCGCGATATTCCATCCGGCCGTCGGTGACGGCTTCGAGGTTCGAGACTTCGTTGAGCTGCGCCGCACCGCCGATGTGGAACGTCCGCATCGTCAGCTGGGTGCCGGGCTCGCCGATCGACTGCGCCGCGATGACGCCGACGGCCTCACCGATGTTCACCGGCGTACCGCGGGCGAGATCGCGCCCATAGCAGGCGCCGCAGACGCCGCCCTTCGATTCGCAGACCAGCGGGCTGCGGATCTTGACGCCCTGCGTGCCGACGGCCTCGATCCGCGCGACCATGGCCTCGTCCAGCAGCGTGCCGGACGGGATCAGGACCTCGTTGTTCTTGGTGTCGACGATGTCCTCCGCGGTCGTGCGACCGAGGATGCGTTCGCCGAGCGAGGCGATGGTGGAACCGCCCTGGACGATCGCCTTCATGTCGAGCGCGCGTTCCGTGCCGCAGTCGAGTTCGACCACGACGCAATCCTGCGACACGTCGACCAGACGGCGGGTCAGGTAGCCCGAGTTGGCGGTCTTCAACGCCGTATCCGCGAGACCCTTGCGGGCGCCGTGGGTGGAGTTGAAATATTCAAGGACGGTCAGGCCTTCCTTGAAGTTCGAGATGATCGGCGTTTCGATGATCTCGCCCGACGGCTTGGCCATCAGGCCGCGCATGCCGGCGAGCTGCTTGATCTGCGCCTGCGAACCGCGGGCACCGGAGTGGGCCATCATGTAGATCGCGTTGATCGGCATTTCACGGCCGGTCTCCGGGTCCTTCTTGACCGCCTTGATCTCCTTCATCATCTCGTCGGAGACCCGGTCACCGCAACGCGACCAGGCGTCGATGACCTTGTTGTACTTCTCCTGCTGCGTGATCAGGCCGTCCTGATACTGCTGCTCGAAGTCCTTCACGAGCGCCTTGGTCTCGTCGACCAGTTCGACCTTAGCGGCGGGGATGATCATGTCATCCTTGCCGAACGAGATGCCGGCCTGGAACGCGTGGCGGAAACCGAGAGACATGATCGCGTCGGCGAACAGCACGGTCTCCTTCTGGCCGGTGTGGCGGTAGACCTCGTCGATCACGTCGCCGACATCCTTCTTCGTCAGCAGGCGGTTGACGGTGTCGAACGGCACCTTGAAGTTCTTCGGCAGACACTCGCCCAGCAGCATGCGGCCCGGCGTGGTCTCGAAACGCTTCATATACTGGTTGCCGGCCTCGTCCGTCTGCGGAACGCGGCTGACGATCTTGGTGTGCAGTGTCACCGCCTTGGCATTGAGCGCCTGATGCACCTCGACCATGTCGGAGATCAACATGCCCTCGCCGGGCTCGCCTTCCTTCAACATCGACAGATAGTACAGACCCAGCACCATGTCCTGCGACGGCACGATGATCGGCTTGCCGTTGGCGGGCGACAGGATGTTGTTGGTCGACATCATCAGGACGCGGGCTTCAAGCTGCGCTTCGAGCGACAGCGGCACGTGGACCGCCATCTGATCGCCGTCGAAATCGGCGTTGAAGGCGGAGCAGACCAGCGGGTGAAGCTGGATCGCCTTGCCCTCGATCAGCACGGGTTCGAACGCCTGGATGCCCAGACGGTGAAGCGTGGGCGCGCGGTTGAGCAGCACGGGGTGCTCGCGAATCACTTCGTCCAGGATGTCCCAGACCTCCTTGCGCTCCTTCTCGACCCACTTCTTCGCCTGCTTCAAGGTCATCGACAGACCCTTGGCATCGAGGCGCGCATAGATGAACGGCTTGAACAGCTCGAGCGCCATCTTCTTGGGCAGGCCGCACTGGTGCAGTTTCAGCTCGGGACCGGTCACGATGACCGAACGACCGGAATAGTCGACGCGCTTGCCGAGCAGATTCTGGCGGAAGCGGCCCTGCTTGCCCTTGAGCATGTCGGACAGCGACTTCAGCGGACGCTTGTTGGCACCCGTGATCGTGCGGCCGCGGCGGCCGTTGTCGAACAATGCGTCGACCGACTCCTGCAACATGCGCTTCTCGTTGCGGACGATGATGTCCGGCGCGCGCAGTTCCATCAGGCGCTTCAACCGATTGTTGCGGTTGATGACGCGGCGATAGAGGTCGTTCAGATCGGACGTGGCGAAGCGGCCGCCGTCGAGCGGCACCAGCGGGCGCAGCTCGGGCGGGATCACGGGGACGACCTCGAGAATCATCCATTCCGGGCGGTTGCCGGATTCGAGGAAGCTCTCGACGACCTTCAGCCGCTTGATGATCTTCTTGGGCTTCAGCTCGGACTTGGTCTCGGCCAGCTCCTTCAGCAGGTCGGCCTTCTCGCCTTCCAGGTCGAGGTCCTCGAGCATCCGGCGGACGGCCTCAGCACCGATGCCGGCGGAGAAGGCGTCCTCGCCATACTCGTCCTGCGCCTCGAGCAGCTCGTCCTCGTTCAGAAGCTGATACTTTTCGAGCGGGGTGAGGCCCGGCTCGATGACGATATAGGCTTCGAAATACAGGACGCGCTCGAGCTGCTTGAGCTGCATGTCGAGCAACAGGCCGATGCGCGACGGCAGCGACTTCAGGAACCAGATGTGCGCGACGGGAGCGGCGAGCTCGATGTGGCCCATCCGCTCGCGACGGACCTTGGACACGGTGACCTCGACGCCGCACTTCTCGCAGACGATGCCCTTGTACTTCATGCGCTTGTACTTGCCGCACAGGCACTCGTAATCCTTGATCGGACCGAAGATGCGCGCGCAGAACAGGCCGTCACGTTCCGGCTTGAACGTGCGGTAGTTGATGGTTTCTGGCTTCTTGATCTCGCCGAACGACCAGGAACGGATGCGCTCGGGGGAGGCGATGCCGATCTGGATCTGGTCGAACGTCTCGGTCTTGGCGACCGGATTGGCGAAGTTGGTCAGTTCGTTCATGGAAGAACCTCTTCTCGAAACTTGCCCCGCGCCCCGGTGAGGGGAGAGGGAGGGGCCCGCCGCGCCTTCGCGGTGGGAGGGTGAGGGGGCCTGGCTGCTCGCTAGGCTCGCCCCTCTCCCCGGCCCTCTCCCGCACGCGGGAGAGGGAGCAGAAGGTTACTCGGCGGCGTCGGCCAGCTCTTCGGCGGTCGGTTCGTGGGTGTTGAGTTCCACGTTCAGGCCGAGCGAGCGCATTTCCTTGACCAGCACGTTGAAGCTTTCCGGAATGCCGGCCTCGAACGTGTCGTCGCCCTTGACGATCGCCTCGTAGACCTTGGTGCGGCCGACGACGTCGTCGGACTTCACCGTCAGCATTTCCTGCAACGTGTAGGCGGCGCCGTAGGCCTGGAGTGCCCAGACCTCCATCTCGCCGAAGCGCTGACCACCGAACTGCGCCTTACCACCCAGCGGCTGCTGCGTGACGAGCGAGTAGGGGCCGATCGACCGGGCGTGTATCTTGTCGTCCACAAGATGATGCAGCTTGAGCATGTAGATGTAGCCCACCGTCACCTTGCGATCGAACATTTCGCCGGTGCGGCCGTCGAACAGGTCCGACTGACCGCTTTCGTCGAGACCCGCGAGACGCAGCATCGCTGCCACGTCCGCTTCGCGGGCGCCGTCGAACACCGGCGTCGCCATCGGCACGCCGTTCTTCAGGACGGCGGCCAGGTCGACGATCTGTTCGTCGGTCCGGCTGTCGATGTCGGCATGATACTGCTCGCCATAAACCGTCTTCAACCGCTCCTTGACCGCTTCCGGCGGGGAGCCGGCCGCGGTGACGCCGTCCGGATTGGCTTCGCGCCATTCCTCGAGCGCCTGCGTGACCTGCTGCCCCAGGCCGCGTGCGGCCCAGCCCAGATGCGTCTCGAAGATCTGACCCACGTTCATGCGCGACGGCACGCCGAGCGGGTTGAGCACGATATCGACCGGCGTCCCGTCGGCGAGGAACGGCATGTCCTCGTTCGGCAGGATGCGGCTGATGACGCCCTTGTTCCCGTGACGGCCGGCCATCTTGTCGCCCGGCTGCAGCTTGCGCTTCACCGCGACGAACACCTTGACCATCTTCAGCACGCCCGGCGGCAGCTCGTCGCCGCGCTGCAGCTTCTCGACACGGTCCTCGAACCGCTTCACGATGATGCTGACCGCGTCGTCATACTGCGCCTTCACGGCCTCCAGATCGGACTGGCGGGCGTCGTCGGCGACGGCGAACTTCCACCAGTCGCGCTTCTCGACGGTGTCGAGCAGCGCCTGGTCGATCGCCGTTCCCTTGCGGATGCCCTTGGGGGCGGCCGCAGCGGTCTGGCCGACCAGCATGTCCTGCAGGCGGGCGTAGGAGGACCGGTTGAGGATGCCGCGTTCGTCTTCGCGATCCTTGGTCAGCCGGTCGATCTCCTCGCGCTCGATCGCCATCGCGCGCTCGTCCTTGTCGATACCGTGACGGTTGAAGACGCGGACGTCGACGACCGTACCGGACACGCCCGGCGGCAGGCGAAGCGAGGTGTCGCGCACGTCCGACGCCTTTTCGCCGAAGATGGCGCGGAGAAGCTTCTCCTCCGGCGTCATCGGCGATTCACCCTTCGGCGTGATCTTGCCGGCGAGGATATCGCCCGGCTCGACCTCGGCCCCGACATAGACGATGCCCGCCTCGTCGAGGTTGCGCAGCGCCTCTTCACCCACATTCGGGATGTCGCGGGTGATATCCTCCGGCCCGAGCTTGGTGTCTCGGGCCATCACTTCGAACTCGTCGATATGGATCGACGTGAACACGTCGTCCTTCACGATCCGTTCGGAGATGAGGATTGAATCCTCGTAGTTGTACCCGTTCCACGGCATGAACGCGACGAGGGTGTTCCGGCCGAGCGCCAGTTCGCCGAACTCGGTCGACGGACCGTCGGCCAGCACGGTGCCCCTGTCGACGATGTCACCGACCTTCACCAACGGACGCTGGTTGATGCAGGTCGACTGGTTCGACCGCTGGAACTTCATCAGCGTGTAGATATCGACGCCGGACTTGCCGGCTTCGATGCCCTCCGTCGCGCGGATGACGATGCGGGCGGCGTCGACCTGGTCGACCACGCCGCCGCGCTTGGCGGAGATGGCGGCGCCGGAGTCCCGGGCCACGGTCTCTTCCATGCCGGTACCGACGAACGGCGCCTCGGCACGGACCAGCGGCACGGCCTGACGCTGCATGTTGGAGCCCATCAGCGCGCGATTGGCGTCATCGTTTTCCAGGAACGGAATGAGCGATGCGGCCACGGACACGAGCTGCTTGGGGCTGACGTCCATCAGCGTGATGTGGTCGCGCGGGGCAATCAGGAACTCGCCGGCCTCGCGGCTGGAGATGATCTCCTCGACGAAGCCGCCAGTCTCGTCCAGCTCGGCATTGGCCTGCGCGATCGTGTGCTTGGCTTCCTCCATGGCGGAGAGATACACGACCTCGTCCGACACCTTGCCGTCGATGACCTTGCGGTACGGCGTCTCGATGAAGCCGTACTTGTTCACGCGGCTGAACGACGCCAGCGAGTTGATCAGACCGATGTTCGGGCCTTCCGGCGTTTCGATCGGGCAGATGCGGCCATAATGCGTCGGGTGAACGTCGCGGACCTCGAAGCCGGCGCGCTCACGCGTCAGACCACCGGGCCCGAGTGCGGACACGCGACGCTTGTGCGTCACTTCGGACAGCGGGTTCGTCTGATCCATGAACTGCGACAGCTGCGACGAGCCGAAGAATTCACGCACCGCGGCGACCGCCGGCTTGGCGTTGATAAGGTCGTTCGGCATGACCGTCGACACGTCGACCGAGGACATCCGCTCCTTCACGGCACGCTCCATGCGGAGCAGGCCGACGCGGTACTGGTTCTCGAGCAGCTCGCCCACCGAACGCACGCGGCGGTTGCCGAGATTGTCGATGTCGTCGATCTCGCCCTTGCCGTCCTTGAGGTTCACAAGCGTCTTGACGACCTCGAGAATATCCTCGGCGCGCAGCGTGGTGACCGTGTCCTCGACATCGAGGTCGAGGCGCATGTTGAGCTTCACGCGGCCGACGGCGGACAGGTCGTAGCGTTCCGGGTCGAAGAACAGCCCGGAGAACAGCGATTCCGCGGTTTCCTTCGTCGGCGGTTCGCCGGGGCGCATGACTCGGTAGATTTCGGACAGCGCATGGTCGCGCTCCTCGACCTTGTCGGCCTTGAGCGTGTTGCGGATCCACGGACCGGTCGAGACATGGTCGATGTCGAGCAGTTCGAGCTTCTCGATGCCGGCGGCGTCGAGCATCTCGAGATTCTCGGGGCTGACTTCGTCGCCGGCCTCGATGTAGATCCGGCCGGTGGCCTCGTCGATCAGGTCGAACGCGCTGTAGCGGCCGAAAATCTCCTCGGTGGGGATCAGCAGCATCGACAGGCCGTCCTTGGCCGCCTTGTTGGCGGCGCGCGGGCTGATCTTGGTGCCGGCGGGGAACACGGCCTCGCCGGTCTCCGCGTTCACGACGTCGAACGACGGCTTCTGGCCGCGCCAATTCTCGACGACGTAAGGCACCTGCCAGCCACCCTGGCCGCGGACATAGGTCGCCGTGCCGTAGAAGTGGTTGAGGATGTCCTCGTCGTTCATGCCGAGCGCGTAGAGCAACGTCGTGACCGGCAGCTTGCGCTTCCGATCGATGCGGACGTTGACGATGTCCTTGGCGTCGAATTCGAAGTCGAGCCACGAACCGCGATACGGGATGACGCGGGCGGCGAAGAGATACTTGCCCGAGGCGTGCGTCTTGCCGCGGTCATGATCGAACAGGACGCCCGGCGAACGGTGCATCTGGCTGACGATCACGCGTTCCGTGCCGTTGACGATGAACGTGCCGTTCGACGTCATGAGCGGCATGTCGCCCATGTAGACGTCCTGCTCCTTGATATCGAGCACCGAGCGGGTTTCCGTGTCCGGATCCACTTCGAACACGATCAGGCGCAGTGTGACGCGCATTGGCGCCGCATAGGTGATGCCGCGCTGGCGGCACTCGTCCGTATCAAACTTCGGCTCTTCCAGCTCGTAGTTCACGAAATCGAGCTCGGCGGTGCCGGCGAAGTCGCGGATCGGGAAGACGCTGCGCAGCGTCTTTTCCAGGCCGGAGATGTAACTGTCCTCGGGTCGCGAGCGCAGGAAATGCTCGTAGCTCTCGCGCTGCACCTCGATCAGGTTCGGCATCTGCACGACTTCGTGGATGTTGCCGAACACCTTGCGGATGCGCTTCTTCGCGGCACCTTGCACGGTTGGGGTGATTGCCTGGGTCGCCATGGATAATCCTTCGCGCTCAAATTCGTCGGCACGCTGTGGCAGCGCGCCGTGAAACCGGTTCGTCGCGGTCACCGCCTGCAAAAGGGCGGGACCGCAGATACGCAGCACGACAAAAAACTGCGGCATCCGAGCGGATATCGCAGTTTCAGCGTCATGATTTCCGGTCTTCCCAATGCGTCGCGATCCGTCGCGCAATGTCGGATCGTGTCCCGGGGAGGCCGGACCGCCGCGGTCCCCCTCGAAAGGCGGCGCGGCTATAGGAACCCATATAGAAGATCGGTGTTGGAAAGCCAACCCCGCTTGTGTCTGTCGCTATGGCAGGACGGCGCTGGTCGCGACTGCGCGGGCCGCGTCGATGCCGCTTGCGAAATAGTGGATCGCGGGAGCTTCGAACGTCGCCATGTAGAGCTTGCCGTCGACGATTGCGGCATAGCCTTCGCCCATCCGTTCGACATTCTCGTCGGGCCGGGTGAAGCGGTAGCCGAACCGAACGCCCGGGCGGCCGGCGAATCGGGTCGGCTCGACACGGCCGATCTCCATCAACGGCGTATCGAGCGCGACTCGGTAGGTCTGTTCGAACAGCGCGGGAAGGTCGTTCAGCAGCATCGTGCCGCTGAACCGGGGCAGGGGGCGGGCCTTCTTCGAGACTTCTCGCACGATCGGCTGGCCATCGGCGATGCCGCCGTAGAAGGTGAGATCGTTGAGCGTATCCCCGTCGAGCGTCCAGGTTTCGGCGTTGCGACCGGGACGTGCGCCGAGCCGGTTCCACTCCGTCGCGGGCGTGACGGTCAGCGTGGATTTCGCCACGGCGACCGGTGCGCCGCCCGGAACCAGCGAGTTGCCGGCAAATGCCGGTGTGGACAGCGCGAGCGCGAGGCTGATGCCGAGGCTATGGATGGCGAAGCGATGCGATTTCATGGGGCGGGTCCTCATGGCTGTTCGATCAGGCTGCGGAGCAGCGCGGCATCCTCGCAATCAGGCTGTGCGACGAGATAGGTGGCGAGTGCGACCTTCGCCTCGGCGGGCCGGCCGGTCCGCATCAGGGCCAGCCCGAGCCCCCGATGAGCGAGCGGATCGACCGTGCCGCCGGCGATCGCCGCCCGGTAGAAATCGGCGGCGGCGACGAGATCGCGCGGGTTGCCGCGCATGCGGTACAGCTCGCCCCGTGCGAAGAGCAGGTCGGGCGTCCAGCCGGTGCCGGCCAGTTGCGCGAGCAGATATTCGCTGCCGCCGAAATCGTTGCGCTTGAGCTGGTCCGCCAGGAACAGGGGACGCCATTTCTGCATGGCGGCGGCGAAGGTGGTGACGCCGTCATCGCCATCGTCGCCGTCCCTGACCGCGAGTTGTTTCAGATAGCCGGCCCGTTCCAGATCGGTCGGATGGGTCGCGAAGAAGGCGGTGCGATCGTAGCGCGTGCTGCGCTGCTGCCGGCCGAATGCGGTCGCGTCGGCCTCGTCCATCATCCGTTGCCAGAATTCGGAAAAGGCGCCCGGGCGGTAGCGCGATCCGGCGAGATACTGGAAGCCGTGAATGTCGGCCGACCGTTCCTGATCACGCTGGTAGGAATAGAGCGTCCCGTACAGGCTGAGCTGGGTCGAGCCGGTCGCGGTGCCGGCATAGGCGCCGGCGAGCCCGACCCACATCGCGATGTCACCGGTCGTGCGATGGGCCTTGAAGGCGGCCAGGGTGTGGCGCTTCTCGAAATGGGCGAATTCATGTGCGAGGATCGCCGCCAGTTCGGCCTCGTTCCGGACGCGCAGCAACATGCCGGTCCAGATCTGCATGCTGCCGTTTGGGGCCATGTTCGCGTTCGCATGGGGTACGCGCAGGACGTAGATCCGGACACCGGCGCAGCGATCGGCGCCGACCGTGTCGCACAGCACCTGGCGGAGATAGGCGTTCAACGCGACGTCGCGGAGGACGGCGGGCGAGTCCTGCAGCGTCCGTTCCATCTCGTCCACTTCACCCCAAAGACCGCGTTCGTCCACGGTCTGCGGCTGATAGGCGCCGCTGTAGGGCGGCGGCGGGACGATCCGGGTCTTTGCGGCGGGCGCGATCGATGGGGCGAGTGCGAGTGCCGGGAGCAGCAGCGTGGACAGCGTGCGGCGCATCATTGCGCGCCCGGCGCTGCGGCGGTCGGCGTCAGGGCCGTCGCGGTGGTCGCGGGCGCGGTGGTCAACGTCGTACTGCCGGGGAAGTCTTCGAGCAATTGCGCCACGCGCCTGGCGGCACCCGCGGCATCACGCACGTCGCCGCCCATCTGGCGATCGGCGTTCAGCCAGAGGAGGTCGCCGGTACGGGCATCGACCAGCCCGGCATAGCCCTTGTGCAGGCCCGACACGATGCCGACGCCCAGGCCGGCGGCGAAGAGCTGCGCCACCTTGCGACCGGTCGAGCCGAAATGATCCTCCGTTTCGAGGAACAGGATATAGTCCGCCGTGGCCGCGCCCGGAATGTCGCGCACGCCCGGCCCCAGCGTCCATTCGAACGGCGCGCCCTTGCGCTTCTTGGTCGGCAGACGGTTGCCGGGGAAAAACTGGTAGGTGATGACCGCATCGGCGACGGTCGAGAACAGGGCGCGGTAGCCGGCCAGCGTGCGCGCCGGGGCACCGACGGCGTCGGGTGCGACGAAGACGCTGTTGCCGAGATTGCCCTGCGCGACATCGAGCGCGGTGGCGATGTTCGCCTTCGCCTGGTCGGTCCAGTCGGCATTCGGTTCGAACGAGCCGCCCGTCGATTGCGCACCGACCTTGATCGCGGGGCGGACAAGCAGGATCCTCTTCGATCCGGCAGCCAGTTCGAAGCCTGCCCTGATCGCGGATTTTTCCTGCGCGGCGGCGGGTGCAGACGCAAGGATGGATGCGCAGCTTAGCGACGCGGCAAGCGCCACTCGGAACAAACGATGCATGACAGCCTCCCCCCGGAGATGCAGCGTTCCCCCCGACCGCTGCTACGGAGCGGGATATTCCAGGGTGCAGGCCGCGGTCAAGCCAGGGGCCGTGACGATTTGCACAGTAAACCGAATAACCGCCTTCTGCCGAATACGCGAAGCATCCGATCAATCCGGATCGGACCGATTGATGCAAGGCTGGGCACCAAGTTGATAACGTAATGATCTGATCGGAGATTTACCGGCAAACCTTCGTCCCGCAACGCAGGTCAGGTTCGAAGGCTTTTCGGCTGACCGCGAACCATCATCATGTCGGTTGTAGAGCTACGCGTAACGGCCGCTTCGATTGCCAACCGATCGAACTGGCATTGCATGGTTCGACCTTGGGTTGTCGCAATCGAATGCCCTGTCCCGGCTCACGCCGGGACAGGGGGGCGATCATTCGGCGACGGGGGTTTCGTCGTCGCCGTCCTCGTCGGTCATGTCGGTGTCGTCATAATCCTGTTCCTCGGCGGCCTCGGCCTCGTCGGAACCGGCGACGACCTTCGCCTTGCGCTTCTTCGGCTTCTTCGGCGGGGCGGCGGTGATCTCGAAGGCGAGTGCGCCGTCCTTGACGTGGACCTTCACCTCGCCGCCATGGACCAGCTTGCCGAAGAGCAGTTCCTCGGCCAGCGGCTGCTTCACCTTTTCCTGAATGAGGCGGCTCATCGGACGTGCGCCGTAGAGCTTGTCGTAGCCGCGCGTTGTCAGCCAGTCCTTTGCTTCCTGATCGAGCGCGATATGGACGTGCCGGTCGGCCAGCTGGAGTTCGAGCTGGAGGACGAACTTGTCCACCACCCGGCTGATGACCTCGGTCGGCAGGTAGGAGAAGGGCACGATCGCGTCCAGCCGGTTGCGGAATTCCGGCGTGAACATCTTCTTGACCGCCTCCTCGTCCTCGCCCTCGCGGGTCAGCGCCCCGAAGCCGAGCGACTCCCGCGCCATGTCGGACGCGCCGGCATTGGTGGTCATGATCAAGATCGTGTTGCGGAAATCGACCGTCTTCCCGTGATGGTCGGTCAGCTTCCCGTTATCCATGACCTGCAACAGGATGTTGAACAGGTCGGGATGCGCCTTCTCGATCTCGTCGAGCAGCAGCACGCTGTGCGGATGCTGGTCGACGGCGTCGGTCAGCAGGCCGCCCTGATCGTAGCCGACATAGCCGGGGGGAGCGCCGATCAGTCGGCTGACCGAGTGACGCTCCATATATTCGGACATGTCGAAGCGTTGCAGCGGAATGCCCATGATGGCCGCCAGCTGGCGCGCGACTTCGGTCTTGCCGACGCCCGTGGGGCCGGAGAACAGATAGTTGCCGATCGGCTTGTCCGGATCGCGCAGGCCGGCACGGCTGAGCTTGATCGCGGAGGCGACCAGTTCGATCGCGGCATCCTGGCCGAACACGACGCGCTTGAGGTCGGTCTCGAGCGTGGCGAGCGCCTTGGTGTCGTCGGTCGACACGGACTTCGGGGGGATGCGCGCCATCGTCGCGATGACGGCCTCGATCTCCTTGGGCGTGATGACCTTCTTGCGCTTGTCCTCGACCACCAGCATCTGCATCGCGCCGGCCTCGTCGACGACGTCGATCGCCTTGTCGGGCAGCTTGCGGTCGTTGATGTAGCGGGCCGACAATTCGACCGCCGCCTTGATCGCGGCCGGCGTGTACTTGACGTGGTGATGCGCTTCGTAGGCGGAGCGCAGACCGGTCAGGATCGCGATCGCATCCTCGATCGTCGGTTCGTTGACATCGATCTTCTGGAACCGGCGCAGGAGGGCGCGGTCCTTTTCGAAGTGGTTGCGGAACTCCTTGTACGTCGTCGAACCGATGCAGCGGATCGAACCGCCCGACAGTGCCGGCTTGAGCAGGTTGGACGCGTCCATCGCGCCGCCGCTGGTGGCGCCAGCGCCGATCACCGTGTGGATCTCGTCTATGAACAGCACGGCGTGCGGCAGCTTCTCGAGTTCGGAGACGACCTGCTTCAGCCGTTCCTCGAAGTCGCCGCGGTAGCGCGTGCCGGCAAGCAGCGCGCCCATGTCGAGCGAGTAGATCACCGCTTCGAGCAGCACTTCCGGCACGTCGCCGTTGATGATCTTGAGCGCAAGGCCCTCGGCGATCGCGGTCTTGCCGACGCCGGGCTCACCGACATACAGCGGGTTGTTCTTGGAGCGGCGGCACAGGATCTGGACGGTGCGGTCGACCTCCGGACCGCGCCCGATCAACGGGTCGATCTTGCCGGTGGCGGCCTTCTCGTTCAGGTTTACGGTGAACTGCTTCAGGGCGCTTTCGCCCTTCTTGCCGTCCTTGCCCTGCGGCTTGTCGTCATCGGCACCCTTCACGTCGCGCGCCTCCGTCGGGGCACCGGCCTTGCCGACACCGTGGCTGATGAAACTGACCGCATCGAGGCGGTTCATGTCCTGCTGCTGCAGGAAGAACACGGCATAGCTCTCGCGCTCGCTGAACAGCGCGACCAGGACGTTGCCGCCGGTCACCTCGTCGCGGCCGGAGGACTGGACGTGCAGGATTGCACGCTGCACGACACGCTGGAACCCGGAGGTTGGGGAGGGGTCGGTCTGACCCTCCACCTTCAAGGCGTCGAGTTCGGTATCGAGATACAGCGTCACGGCGTCCTTGAGCTCGGACACTTCGACGCCGCAGGCCAGCATGACCTTGGAGGCATGCTCGTCATCGATCAGGGCGAGCAGCAGATGTTCGAGCGTGGCATATTCGTGGCGGCGGGTGCTGGCGGCGGTCAGCGCATTGTGCAGCGTCTGTTCCAGCTCACGGGCGAATGAGGGCATGGATGTCTACTCCTTCGGGACCGTCAAGGGACCATCCCGTCTGTTGGATATGTCGTGTGCCGCGAGCCACGATCAAGGAGGTGACGGACGCCCCATGGCACCCCATATCATGGCGAGGCGGCCGACCGCCCGTCACGTCCGGAACAGCGCGTCGGCAGAGGCGCGGTTGCTGTTCGCCCGGTCCGCATGCGTGCGCGTGCGGGTAATCTCCGCCTCCAGCGCGGCAATGCGCGCGGCCAGTTCGGCCACCGACAGCGGATCGAGATCCTGGCGGGCGAGTGTTGCCAGCGGATCGTCGGACCGTTTCGGAAAAGTTTCTTCCGACTCCATGACGCCCAGCGTTGACCGCGCCGCCCCCCAAGTCAATAAACTGCGCGGCACGGCTGGTTCGTGCGGGAGAGACCGACTTGGCCGTATTGCCCGACAGCATGACCGCGATCGACCCCGAAGGGGCCGGCGGACCCGAGATTTTGTTGCCGGTGACCCGCCCGCTGCCCGTCCCGGGGGCGGGGGAGGTGCTGGTGCGCGTCGCCGCGGCGGGCGTGAACCGGCCGGACCTGATGCAGCGCGCGGGGGCCTATCCACCGCCGCCGGGTGCCTCGTCGATCCCGGGGCTGGAGATTTCCGGGACGGTCGTCGGGCTGGGCGCGGGGGCGACGGAGGCGATGCTGGGCCAGCCGGTCTGTGCGCTGCTATCCGGCGGGGGCTATGCCGAATATGCCGTCGTGCCGGCCGGGCAGTGCCTGATGGTGCCCGCCGCGCTGACCATGGTGGAGGCCGCGGCCATGCCGGAGACGCTGTTCACCGTGTGGACCAACCTGTTCGAGCGGGCCTACGCCATGGAGGGCGACACCGTGCTGGTCCACGGCGGGACGAGCGGGATCGGCACGATGGCGATCATGCTGGGGCGGCTGTTCGGGCTGACCGTGATCGTGACCGCCGGGTCGGACGCGAAGTGCGCGCGGGCGCTGGAGATCGGCGCGGCGCACGCGATCAACTACAGGTCCGCGGACTATGTCGAGGTCGTGAAGCAGCTGACCGACGGACGCGGCGTGGATGCGGTGCTGGACATGATCGGTGGCGACTATTTCGCGCGAAACCTGAAATGCCTGGCGGACGATGGACGGCATGTATCGATCGCGGCACAGCGCGGGGGGGAGGCGTCGTTCCAGATCTGGGACGTGATGCGTCGCCGCCTGACACTGACCGGATCGACGCTGCGCGCGCGCAGCACCGAGTTCAAGACGCTGGTCGCCGACGAGATCGACCGGCAGGTCTGGCCGCATGTCCGCGAGGGGCGGTTGAAGCCGATCATCGACCGGACCTTCCCGCTGCGCGAGGCGGCGGCGGCGCATGCGTATCTGGAGGCGGGGGATCATGTCGGGAAGGTCGTGTTGACGGTCGAGTGACCTGCTCCCTCCCCCCGGTGGGGGAGGGCTTTAGAAGAAGTTGCTCCGTCCATAGGCGTAGCGGCTGGACAAACACATCTTCCCGCCTAAACCCCGCCGCAACTTTGGAACGGAGCGGACAGCATGGGCTATCGGATCGTCGTCGCGGGTGCGACGGGCAATGTCGGGCGGGAAATGCTCAACATCCTGGCGGAACGGGAGTTTCCGATCGACGAGATCGCCGTGCTCGCGTCATCGCGCAGCCAGGGCAACATGGTCGATTTCGGGGATACGGACCGGCAGCTTAAGGTCCAGAACATCGAATATTTCGACTGGACCGGCTGGGACATCGCGCTGTTCGCGATCGGATCCGAAGCCACCGCCTTCTACGCGCCGAAGGCCGCTGCGGCGGGCTGCGTCGTGATCGACAACAGCTCGCTCTACCGCATGGACCCGGACGTGCCGCTGATCGTGCCGGAGGTGAACCCGGAGGCGATCGACGGCTATACCCGCCGCAACATCATCGCGAATCCGAACTGTTCGACCGCACAGATGGTCGTCGCGCTGAAGCCGCTGCACGATGCCGCGACGATCAAGCGCGTGGTGGTATCGACGTACCAGTCGGTATCGGGCGCGGGCAAGGACGGAATGGACGAGCTGTTCGAGCAGAGCCGCAACATCTTCGTCGGCGACCCGGCCGAACCGCGCAAGTTCACCAAGCAGATCGCGTTTAACGTGATCCCGCACATCGATGTCTTCCTGGACGACGGGTTCACCAAGGAAGAGTGGAAGATGGTCGTCGAGACCAAGAAGATCATGGGTCCGAAGATCAAGATCGTCGCGACCTGCGTGCGCGTGCCGGTGTTCGTCGGCCATTCGGAGGCGCTGGCGATCGAATTCGAGAACGAGATATCGGCGGTCGAGGCGCAGAACATCCTGCGCGAGGCACCCGGCATCATGCTGATCGACAAGCGCGAGGACGGCGGATACGTCACGCCGGTCGAGTGCGTGGGCGAATTCGCGACCTTCGTCAGCCGGGTGCGCGAGGACCCGACCGTCGACAACGGCCTGCTGCTGTGGTGCGTCAGCGACAATCTGCGCAAGGGGGCGGCGCTGAACGCCGTGCAGATCGCGGAGCTGCTGGGCCGGCGTCACCTGAAGAAGGGCGACATGATCGAGGACGGCGCGATCCTGGACGACGACGACGCGTCGGACGACTGAGGCGATGACGGACGGCCCGGCGGGGGGCCGCACGACGGTATCGCGGCTGCCTGCGTTGCAGGTCCGCCTTCTCTGGTTGCTGGCGGTCGCGATGGTCGCCGGCAGCTGGGGCGCGCTCTACCCGCGCAATACCGTTCTGCAGACCGCGCCGACGCTGATCCTGCTGCTGGCCGCGGCGCCGCTGCTGCGGCGCTGGCCGATGAGCGACGCGGCGGTAGGACGCATCGTCCTGTTCTTCCTGCTGCATACGCTGGGCGCGCGGTACAGCTATTCCTTCGTGCCCTATGACGACTGGGCACGGCGCCTGACCGGACAGGGACTGAGCGGGATGTTCGGGATGACGCGCAATCATTACGACCGGCTGGTGCATCTCGCCTTCGGCCTGCTGGCCGTCCGACCGGTCCGCGAGTTGCTCGTCCGGTATGGCGACCAGACGCCGCGCCACGCGGCCTGGGCGGCGGTCGGCTTCGTGCTGGCGGCCAGCGCGCTGTACGAAGTCTTCGAATGGCTGCTCGCGGTCGGGATGAGCCCGGCTGATGCCGAGGCGTATAACGGGCAGCAGGGCGATCCGTTCGATGCGCAGAAGGACATGGCGATCGCAGCGCTGGGGGCGATGATCGCCGTCGCCCCGCTCCGATCGCAGCGCGACGACCGGCCGTGACCCGTTCGGCGGACGGCGCCCCGATCGCGGGCGGGTGCCAGTGCGGCGCGGTGCGCTATCTGATCGTGGGGCCGGTGCCGCCCTGTCATGCCTGCCATTGCCGCGAATGCCAGGCGCAGTCGGCCAGCGCGTTCGGGCTGTCACTGGCAGTGGCGCGGTCGGCATTCGCGGTGACCGGTCCGGTCCGGCGTTGGGACCGGCAGAACGACCTGGGGGCGCGGACGACATGCGTCTTCTGCATCGAATGCGGGACCCGCGTGTTCCACATCGACAGCCTGACGCCGGACCGGGTGAGCGTGAAGGGCGGTTCGCTGGACGATCGCACGCTGGCGGTGCCGAGCGCGCATATCTGGGTGTCGCGCAAGCTGGACTGGGTGCGGCTCGATCCGGGGGTGCCGACGCACGAGACGCAACCGGCCGACATGGCGGCGTGGCGGGCGGGGTTTGCGGACAGGTCTTTCACCTAGGCCCCGGCCTGCGCCGGGGAACGATACAAGTATGCGGCTGCTTGGCGGTCGGTGCAGAAGCGGAGGTTTTGGATGGTCACGACGCATGAGTTCATCGCGCCGGACGGCGTGCGGCTGGCCTGGCATGAGGTCGGCGAGGGGCGGCCGATCATGCTGATCCATGGGCTGTTCTCGTCCGCCGACACGAACTGGATCAAGTTCGGCCATGCCAAGCGGATCGCCGCGCTGGGACAACGGGTGATCATGCCGGACCTGCGTGCGCACGGGGAGAGCGACCGGCCGCACGACGCCGCGGCCTATCCGCCGGACGTGCTGGCGGACGACGCCGAGGCGTTGATCGCGCATCTCGGGCTGACCGATTATGACCTGGGCGGATATTCGCTCGGCGCGCGGACGGTGGTGCGGATGCTGGTGCGCGGGGCCGCCCCGGACCGCGTGATCCTGTCGGGCATGGGACTGGACGGGTTGCTCGACACGGGCCACCGCGCCGCGCATTTCCGGCGAATCCTGACGGGTCTGGGTACGTTCGAGCGCGGCACGCCGGAGTGGATGGCGGAGGCGTTCCTCAAGACGAGCGGTGGCGATCCGAAGGCGCTGCTGCCGTTGCTGGGCAGCTTCGTCGATACCACGCGGGTGGAGATCGCGGCGATCGACCGGCCGGTGCTGGTGGTGTCGGGCGCAGAGGATGACGACAACGGATCGTCGGCGGCGCTGGCGGAACTGCTGCCGCATGGCGCGTATGTGGCGGTGCCGGGGAATCACATGAGCGCGGTGGTGAAGCCGGAACTGGGGCGGGCGATGGTGGAATGGCTCGGGGTGGTCTGAGGTAAGTGCCGCCTCGTCGCACGTCATTCGGGCGGACGTCGGGATCCATTATCACTACGGCGGCGGGTGTCGGCGAGCGGAGTGATAATAGATCCCAGCGTTCGCTGGAATGACGGGAAAGGGGTGGTCATCTGGCCTGGTCGGCTCTGGCTATGGCGAGATCCCGGCTTTCGCCGGGATGACGGATTGGGCGTGTGTCCCCGGTTTCAGAACGGCGCGACTTACCCTATGACCGCGTGTCCCTTCTGCAACGCCCGGAAATTGCCTTGAGCCTCTATGCCCGTTTCGCCGCAGCGATCGATACCGTCCTGGATATGCTGGAGGCCGAGGGCGCGCTGCCGGCGGGATTGAACCGGGCCAATATCGCGGTGGAGCCGCCGCGCGACGCGACGCATGGCGACCTGGCGACCAACGCCGCGATGGTACTGGCGAAACCGGCCGGGACGAACCCGCGCGCACTGGCGGCGTTGATCCAGCCGAAGCTGGCGGCGTTGCCGGGCGTGACCGCGGTCGAGATAGCCGGGCCTGGTTTCCTGAACCTGCGGCTGGACCCGGAGCAGTGGCGCGACGAGATGCGCGCGATCTTCGCCGCGGGCGCCGACTATGGCCGTTCGCGCCAAGGCGCGGGCGTGCGGGTGAACGTGGAATATGTGTCCGCCAACCCGACCGGGCCGATGCATATGGGCCATTGCCGCGGGGCGGTGGTGGGCGATGCGCTCGCCAGCCTGCTGGAATATGCCGGTCATGCCGTGACGCGCGAATATTATGTCAACGACGCGGGCAGCCAGGTCGAGACGCTCGGCCGGTCCGCGCACCTGCGCTACCGCGAGGCGCTGGGCGAGACGGTGACGATACCGGAAGGCTTGTATCCGGGCGACTATCTGAAGCCGATCGGGGCGCTGCTCGCGGCCGAATATGGCAATCGCTATGTGGGCGCTGCCGAGGCGGAATGGCTGCCGCTGTTCCGCGCGCGGACGGTGGCGGCGATGATGGACATGATCCGCGCCGACCTGGCACTGCTGGGCATCGTGCACGACATATTCTCGTCGGAGGCGCAGGTGCAGGCGGACGGCCGGGTTGTCGCCGCGATCGACAAGCTGCGTGCCGACGGCCTGATCTACGAAGGCGTGCTGGAGGCGCCGAAGGGGGAGCTGCCGGACGATTGGGAACCGGTCGAGATGACGCTGTTCCGCGCCACGCAGTTCGGCGACGACAGCGACCGGCCGGTGCGCAAGGCGGACGGGGCCTATACCTATTTCGGCAACGACATGGCGTATCATGCGCAGAAGGCGGAGACCGCGGATCTGCTGGTCGACATCTGGGGTGCGGACCATGCCGGCACGGTGAGGCGGGTGCAGGCGGCGGTGCGCGCGCTGACCGGTGGGGCGGTTCCGCTGGACGTGAAGCTGGTGCAGATGGTGCGGTTGCTGCGCGACGGCGAACCGGTGAAGATGTCCAAGCGGTCGGGCAGCTTCGTGACGCTGGCCGACGTGGTCGAGGAGGTCGGCAAGGACGTCGTGCGGTTCACGATGCTGACCCGCCGGGCCGACGCGCAGATGGATTTCGATTTCGCCAAGGTGGTGGAGGCATCGAAGGACAATCCGGTGTTCTACGTGCAATATGCGCACGCCCGGATCCGCTCGCTCGGCCGCAAGGCGGTGGAAGCGGGGATCGACGTGTCCGCGCCGGCGGACCTGGGGCGGCTGGACGCGGAGGAGCTGGCGCTGGTGCGGCTGGCCGCGCAGTTCCCGCGGATCGTGGAGGCGGCAGCCGCGACTCGGGAACCGCACCGTATCGCCTTCTACCTGTCGGACCTCGCGGGCGCGTTCCATGCGTTGTGGAACCGCGGGAACGACGATCCCGAACGGCGATTCCTGCTCATTAACGACACTGAAACGACGCTCGCGCGACTATCGCTCGCCAATGCCATCGGGCAGATCGTCCGCAATGGCCTGGCCGTGATGGGTGTCGCGGCAGCGGAGGAGATGCACTGATGTCGGATATCGAACGCGGCCGGACCGCCGGCGACGATGATCGTCTTCCCTGGCTGGAACCGGTCGAGGAAGACCGCGGCAGTGCCCCGGGGACGGGCAAGACGATCGCGGCACTGTTGGTCGCTCTGCTGGTGATCGGCCTGGTCGTGGGCGGCATATTCTGGCTGAGCGCGAGCCGGCCCGGCACTGCGTCCGGCGACCTGATCGCGGCGCCCGAAGGCGACTACAAGGTAAAGCCGGACCAGCCGGGCGGCATGAAGGTGGAGGGTGAGGGCGAGACCGCGTTCGCCGCGAGCGACGGTCGGGAGACGAATGCGTCGATCGACCTGTCCGCCATTCCGGAGGCACCGGTTGCCGGTGCGGGCAGCGTGACGACGGCGGATGCGGCATCCGGCGGCCTGGGGATCCGGCCGGTGACGCCATCTCCGGCCGCGGCTCCGGCTCCGGCCTCATCCGCCGGGGCGGTCGTGCGACCGGCACCGGTGGCCCAGGCGCGGCCCGCGCCGGTCGTGGCACCCGTCACGGCGGCGCCTGCCGTCACTGCGGGTGGCGGGCAGGTGCAGCTTGGTGCGTTCGGCAGCGAGGCCAAGGCGAATGCCGCGTGGAAGACGCTGTCCGGCCGGTTCGCGTTCCTGGCGCCGCTGGCGAAAGCGGTGACGCCGGTCGAGGTCGGCGGCAAGACGCTGTACCGGCTGCGGGCCGGCACCGGCGCACAGGCCGCGTCGATCTGCGCCCGGCTGAAGGTGGCGGGCGAGACCTGTTCGGTGGTCGGCTAAGGGTCGGTATCTATCGGTCTCGACCGATCGTCGGCTGGGATCTCGTTCGGCCGCGGGAGAGCGCTTTACCGGAGGGAGATACCGGCTTCCGCCGGAATGATGGTCGGCGGTCGGCCGTGTTCGCGGGGTTTGCGGTGCGGGGCATCCACGCTATGCCCCTGCGATGACCCCGCTCTTCCTCGGCATGTCCGGTACCGAACTGACATCGGACGAGACCGCCTTCTTCACCGCATGCGACCCCGCCGGGTTCGTGCTGTTTCGCCGCAATATCACCGATCGCGGGCAGTTGCGCCGCCTGACGGATGCCTTGCGGACGGTGTCGGGTCGCACGGACGTGCCGATCCTGATCGATCAGGAGGGCGGGCGCGTGGCGCGGATGCGGCCGCCGGAATGGCCAGCTTTTCCACCGGGCGCGGTGTTCGGTCCGCTCTACGACCGCGCACCGGTATCGGCGATCGAGGCGATGCTGGCGAACGCGCAGGCGATCGGTACGCTGCTGGCGGAAGTCGGCATCACGGTGGACCTGATGCCGCTGCTGGATGTGCCGCAGGTCGGCGCGCACGACATCATCGGCGACCGCGCGCTGGGGCGCGATCCGGTGCAGGTCGCGGCGCTGGGCCGTGCGACGATCGACGGGCTGGCCCGCGCCGGCGTCATCGGGGTCATCAAGCATATGCCCGGGCATGGCCGCGCGCTGGTGGACAGCCATGTCGAATTGCCGGTGGTGACCGCCGACGCGGACGAACTGGAAACCGATATCCGGCCGTTCCGCACGCTGGCAGACGCGTCAATGGCGATGACCGCGCATGTCGTCTACCGCGCGTGGGATCCGGACCGTTGCGCCAGCCTGTCGCCTGTAGTGATCGGCGAGGTCATTCGCGGTACGATCGGGTTTGACGGGCTGCTGATGTCCGACGATCTGTGCATGGACGCGCTGGGCGGCGGATATGGCGCGCGGACGGGGGGCGTGATCGCGGCTGGATGCGATATCGCGCTGCATTGTTCCGGCGTGCTGGACGAGATGGACGCCTGCGCCGCCGCAGTGGGTGAGATCGGTGCGGACGCCCGCCGCCGGCTGGACCGTGCGCTGGCGACGGTGACGGGCGGTGGCGACGGGACGCCTTACGCTGCGCTGGCCGCGCGCCGCGACGCGTTTCTGGCGCTGGCCTGACCGTCCCTTGGCGGGACGCGGCAGCTAAAAGGTGGCACGCGCCGGCAATCGCGACTAGATAGGCGTGACAATAGGAGAATACCGATGGGCATCTCGCTCCCGCATATCCTGATCTTTGCCGTCGTTGCGATCCTCCTGCTGGGGGGTGGGCGTTTTTCGAGCATGATGGGCGATGTCGCCAAGGGTGTGAAGCAGTTCAAGAAAGGCATGGCCGAAGAGGACCATGACGTCCCCGCGAAGCCTGCGCCCCGCCTGCAGGCCCAACCGCCCGTCGACCCGAATCCGCAGGCCGACCTGCAGCCGATGGAGGACGACCGTCCTCAGGTCTGAGGGGCGCCCGGTTCGAGCAGGCAGGGTTGGTGGAGCCGGCGTCGCCCGAATGATCGGGCGGCGTCGCGACGTATTCCGGGGTAGAAGCTGACGATGTTCGACATCGCACCGACCGAATTGCTGTTGTGCGCCGTCGTGGCGCTGATCGTCATCGGTCCGAAGGATTTGCCGAAGGCGATGCGGACGGTCGGGCAGTTCGTCGCGAAGGTCCGCGGGATCGGCCGTCATTTCAGGTCCGGTTTCGACGAGATGGTGCGCGAGGCGGAACTGAAGGAGATGGAGGAGACCTGGGCGAAGGAAAATGCGCGCATCATGCGCGAGCATCCCGTCGAGGAAATCCATGATGCGGCTTATGCCCGCGGCGACGATGCCGTCCTGACCGCCCTTCCGACCCCCGAACCCGCTGCGGCCGAAGGAAGCGTGCCGATGGCGGCACCGAACGTCGAGGACGCCCAGCCGGCGGGTGTCGTGCCCGAGCCGGGAAGACCGCCCGAGCGGCAGAACGGGATGGAACAGCCGTGATCGGCGATATCGACGAGAGCCGCGCACCGCTGCTCGACCATCTGATCGAACTACGCCGGCGGCTGCTCTGGTCGTTTGCGGCCCTGGCGGTTGCGTTCGGCGTCTGCATGTATTTCGCACGCCCGATATTCGCGGTGCTGGTGCAGCCGCTGCTGCGCGCGGGGCAGGGTCGACTTATCTACACCGATATTTTCGAGGCATTTTTCGTCGAGCTGAAGGTCGCCTTCTTTTCGGCCACGATGCTGGCGTTCCCGGTGATCGCGAACCAGCTGTGGCAGTTCATCGCACCGGGGCTGTACAAGAACGAGAAGCGCGCCTTCTTCCCGTTCCTGATCCTGACGCCGGTCCTGTTCCTAGGCGGCGCGTCGCTGGCCTATTTCTTCGCGATGCCCGTCGCGTTGCATTTCCTGCTGGGATATCAGGGCAATATCGGCGGGGTCCAGCAAGACGCGTTGCCGGGCGTCGGCAATTATCTGAGTTTCGTCACGAAGTTCCTGTTCGGGTTCGGTGTGGCGTTCCTGCTGCCGGTGTTGCTGATGTTGCTGGAAACCGCCGGGCTGGTGACGCGGGCGCAGTTGAAGGCCGGCCGGCGTTACGCCATCGTTGCGGCGTTCGGCATTGCGGCGGTACTGACGCCACCGGACGTCGTGTCGCAGCTGATGCTCGCAATACCGCTGGTCATTCTCTACGAATTCGCGCTGATCGCAATCTTCTTCACGGAACGGCGGCGCAAGCGCGTTGCAGCGGCCGAAGCCGTGACCGACTGATCCGCCGAAGGCACAAAAAAACCCGCCGGTCGCATCGACCGGCGGGCTCCTCGCAAAGACTGAACGTCTTAGTTGGCCGTCTTTTCGATGGCCTGGCCGGCGGACTTCACGTCCTTGCCGGCGCCTTCGACCGTGTTGCAGGCCGAAACCATGAGGCCGCCGGTGACGAGGGCAATAGCGACGATCTTACGGACCATATTCTTACTCCTGATTCAGTGCCGCCTGTTCAACGGCTGGATGGGGAATGCCCGGCGATCTAACTTGTTCCGCAACCGTGCCGAAACGCTGCGCCTGTTGCAGCGGCGCAACCTGAGGGCCGCGTATGGGTTCCGGAAGGACCTCCCATTTCATGAAGGATAGCCCCATGGCAAAACCACCCGCATCGCCGCCATCGTCCGACATCACCGGCGTCAATGAGGATCGGTTGCGGGTCGATCGGCCCGGCAACGTCGATACGGACGACAATGAACAGATCGAGCGTGGGAACGACCAGGCGAAGGGTCGGCCGGAGAGTGATAGCGGCAGTGAGGCGATCGGCGACTGACTTATCCGGCGGTTGGCCAGCCTACGCCGTATCGCGAACGAGCTGGTCGATCCGGGCAGGATCCGTCCTTGCCGGGGGCGGTGACCGCTCCTTTGCCACGACGCTAGCCGGGTGCTGTTGGCGGTTCGGCTAGCGTCGATAGGTCGTGCGACCTCCCACAGGATTGCCGGAGGCTCGACGCGGTCGCGTCAGGGTTCCGTCGGTTCGGGGAGGATGGAGATGTCGAGGGCGTAGCTGCCGACTGCAGGATCGACCGACAATTTGGTGCGAAGCTGGCGCGACAGGCCTTCCATCACGCGCAGGAAGCGTTCCGGCGGTCCTTCGGAGTGCCCCATCGTGTCGGTCAGCGCCATGGAAGTGACCGAAAGGGTTGCGCGATCCACGCCGGCGATCGGCGACAAGCGGATAACGGCCTTGCCGCGTGGCTCGGCGATCATCGCGACTTCGACGATTTCGGTGATGAGAAACGCCACCGGGACGGCCACGTCCTGCGTGCAATAAGCGGGCGTGACGTCGAGCGTAATGCCGAACTGCGCGCCGGGCGCCGCGGTGGCGCGCAGGTTGGCGGCGAGTTCGCCGATCAGCGGGCGCAACGCCACGCCGCGGCTGGCCTCCATTTCCGCAAAATGGTTGCGATGGACAACGGCGAGCGCATCGACCCGCCGCTGGATCGACGCATAGGCGGCCGCGACATCGGGATCTTCCACGCCGCGGGCGTGAATGTTGATGAGGCTGGCGACGACCTGGAGGTTGTTCTTCACGCGGTGATGCACTTCGCGCGTCAGCTTGGTCTGGCGGAGCAGACCTTCCGCCAACTCCGCCTCATGCAGCGCGACCCGTTCGGTCAACAGGGTGAAGGCGGCACCGAGATCGCGGATTTCGCGAGCCGGTGTGGTGAGATGCGGCACGGCCAGCGGACCGTCTTCCGGCCGATAGTCGGCGACGATGCGTTGCAGGCGCAACAGGGGTCGGATCATCAACCGGTCGACGACCAGCCAGCCGATGATCGCCGCGGCCGACCACATGAGGATCGGCAGGAAGGCGAGCAGCAGTTCAATCACGCCGACCGGGACGGCATTTGTGACCAGTTCGAGCATGACCTGCCCGTTGGCGACGGGGGAGGTCACCCGCAGGCGCGGGCCCAGCGCCGCGTGCCCCGTATAGGGCCGCACGACCACCCTGGCCGCATCCTGCCGCAGGACGATGCCATGCCGGATGGTGCGGCCGGGCAGGGCGGTAAGGTCCGCGATGGTCGCAAGCGGGGCCTCGACCACACCGTAGAGCGAACCGCCTGGTGAGCGGGCCTCGAACTGAAGACGCTGGACTGTTGGGAGCAGGCGGACTTCGGTTGCGAACAGCTGCTGCGGAATGACCCGCGCCACGCCGCTGAAACCGGGGCTGGCGCAGACCGGACGACCGGAGATCGTCAGGACGGCGAATTCGTAGCGCCCGTTGCGGGCGGCCCGCAGGTCCGACAGGGCGCCGCGACAGCGGGCGAGCCGCGTTGCCGCGGTCATCTGCGCGAAATCGAGTTGCGCGGTGACTGCGCGCAGATCGAGCGACGTCCGTCCAATCGCGAGGCTTAGCTGGCGGGCGGCCTCCGTCGCGGTGACGCGGGCATCGTCGTTGCGGCGCAGTCGCGCGGTCTGCGCGCTTTCGATCGAGGCGAAGACCGCGATCAAGCCCAGCGGGAGCAACGCGACCGTAAGGATCAGCAGCATCTTCAGGCCGGTCGACAGCCTGGAGATGGACAGTGACGTCATGGTTCGGGCCGTCCCGTCAGGCCGACATTGCACGCACGGGTGCATCGTCGGCGTTTAATCACACCAGGGGGTCAGCCCGGCACCGTGTCAGCCCAGCTTTCCCAGCAGGTCGAGCAGATCGGAGGGCACGTCCTCGTTCACGGTACGCTGATAGGCCGAGCGCAAGGCCTGACCGACATTGGCATCACCGATCGGCATGTCCGGGACCGATCGCTTCGCGGTCTTGCCGGCAATTGCTGGCTGCTTCTTTACCTCAGGCGCCAACTGGTTCGTCCCCCGTAATCGATCATGTGCTGCCGGCACACCCGCGTCCGACGGCGCTCCTACAGCAGCGATGTGCCGAAAGGAACGACGTGGTAAAATTGCTGTCTCGTGCGGGGAAACAAAAAACTGCCCGGATGGTTCCAGCCTCAACACGACAATCGGGCCGACGGGTGCCGGGGGCGCTGGCAGCTTGCCATGCCCTGCGCACACGCCGATATGTCCGGTCGAAACAGGAGTATATTCACGACATGTCGCTTGGCCAGGATCTCGCTCCGCATCTCCCCTTCCTGCGGCGCTACGCCCGCGCCCTGACCGGCAGCCAGTCGCATGGCGACACCTATGTCCGTGCCGCCCTGCAGGCGATCGTCGACGCGCCGGGCGACTTTCCGCGCGACGTGGATCCGCGGCTGGGGCTGTACCGGACATTCCAGGCGATCTGGGCATCGACCAACGACGAAACCGAGAACCGGGATGCCGGCGATACGGGCAACGAGGGCATCGCACAGGCACGACTGGCGCAGGTGACGCCGCGGTCGCGCCAGGCGCTGCTGCTGACCGCCATGGAAGGCTTCACCCCCGAGGACGTCGGTTATCTGATCGATGCGGACGCGGTGGAAGTTGAGATGCTGGTGAACGAGGCGCTGGAGGAGATCGAGCGGCAAACGCATGCCGACGTGCTCATCATCGAGGATGAGCCCATCATCGCGATGGACCTGGAGACGATCGTCCGCGACCTGGGCCATTCGGTGAACGGCGTGGCCGTGACGCGCGACGAGGCGGTGGCGCAGGCCATGGCGCACCGCCCCGGCCTGGTGCTGGCCGACATTCAACTGGCGGACGACAGTTCGGGTATTGATGCGGTGAAAGACATCCTTGCGGAGTTTTCCGTGCCCGTCATCTTCATCACCGCGTTCCCGGAACGCCTGCTGACCGGCGAACGACCCGAGCCGACATTCCTGATCACCAAGCCGTTCCAGCGGTCGACTGTAAAGGCGGCGATCAGCCAGGCCCTTTTCTTCGATCAGGCGACGGTGCCCGCCTGACGGAACCACCGCGGGCACGGGCACGTTGCCCGTGACCGACGACCTATGTCGGACCAGGGAGAGACAAGATGGCGGAAGACCCCACGGAAGTGACCCGGACCGAAGCGCGCGCCGGTGCGAGCACGCACGTGACACGGTACGTGCTGCCGATTTCGCTCGGTCTGATCGTCGGACTGTTCATCATCCTGCTGATGATGTTCGCCTGACCATCGGATCTACCGTTGCCGTAACGGCTTTCAAAAACGGCTCGCAATCCGGGCGGACCGTTCCTATTTTCCGGCCACGGGACGGCCAACGTCCGTTCGCAGGGGCAAGTATCACGTGATTGACCAGGACCAGGACCTGCCGGACGACGAAAATGACGACGATGTCGATCCGGTACCGGTCGAGCCGGTCCCGTTGCCGGACGACGAATTCAAGGATGAGCTGGCGCGGGTCATCCCGCATCTCCGGGCGTTCGGCCGATCCCTGTCGGGCAACCGCGATCTGGCCGACGATCTTGTGCAGGAAACGCTGCTCAAGGCATGGGCCGCCCGCAAGCGGTTCCAGGCCGGCACGAACATGCGGGCCTGGACGTTCATCATCCTGCGCAACCTGTTCCTGAGCCAGATGCGTCGCGCGCGTTTCAAGGGCGAATGGGACGAGATCACGGCGTCCAAGCTGCTCGCAGCACCGGCCAGCCAGGACCGGCACGTCGAGCTTGGCGACATGCAACGCGCGCTGATGCATCTGCCGCAGCCGCAGCGCGAAGCGTTGATCCTCGTCGGCGCGGGTGGCTTTGCTTACGAGGAAGCAGCCGAAATATGCGGCTGTGCGGTCGGGACGATCAAGAGCCGGGTGGCCCGTGGCCGCGTCGCGCTTGAGACGTTGCTGAGCGAAGGCAAGTTGCCGTCCCGGCGATCCTATGTGTCCGATCCGGACAAGACGGCGCTGCAGTCCATCATGGGCGACGTGGACGAACTCAGCCGTCCACGTTGAAGTTCACGGTATCCGATCGAGCAAGGCCTGTATGTCGGGCGGGAGGACCGGTCCGCCAGCGTAGACCGAGCGCAAGGCAACACCGACTTTCTGTACTGGACGGTTCGACGAGCGCACGAGTGGGGTCTGGCCGCGGTCATCCGGTCCACCCTGGGCCTGCGGCATCGGAATATTTCCTTTCGTCATATAGTTAGAACGCACCAATACAGGCGCGGTTGCCGACGCGTGACGACAGCCGAAGTAATCTGTACGCAGGCGCGGTGACCGACGCCCCGTTCGACCCCGCCATCGCCGATGCGCGCGACAGCATGATCGCGCAGGCACCGTTCCTGCGTCGTCTCGCTCTGTCCCGACCGGAGGTGCTGGACCGGGCGGCCGGTGGCGACTTCGCCGGTGCGATCGCCGATGCCCACGAGGCGGGGGAAGGGGCGACCGACGTCGCGCGTGCGCTGCGTCGCGAGCGGCAGGCGGTATCGCTGGTCGTCGCGCTGGGCGATATTTCGGGACGACTGGCGTTCGAGCAGGTCGTTCGCCTGTTGTCCGACTTTGCGGACCGCGCGGTCGAGCGGGCGTTGCAGGCGATATTCCGCGAGCGTGGGGCCGACGATGCGACCGGGTTCTGCGTGCTGGCGCTGGGCAAGCATGGCAGCCGCGAGCTGAACTATTCCAGCGATATCGACCCGATCCTGCTGTTCGATCCCGACACCCTGCCACGGCGGCGCGGCGAGGAACCGGTCGAGGCGGCGGCGCGGATCGCCCGCCGGCTGGTCGAGATGTTGCAGGCGCGCGATGCGAACGGATATGTGTTCCGTGTCGACCTGCGGCTGCGCCCGTCGCCGGAGGCAACCCCGCCGGCCCTGCCGGTCGAGGCGGCGATCGGATATTATGAATCGAGCGCACTGCCGTGGGAACGCGCGGCGTTCATCCGTGCGCGGGCGGCGGCGGGGGACGCGGTGCTGGGGCAAGGGTTCCTGGCCGCGATCCGGCCGTTCGTGTGGCGGCGCGGGCTGGGGTTCGGCACGGTCGGCGAGATCCGCGAGATTTCGAGCCGGATCCGGGATCATTACAGTGGCGGCCAGCTATTCGGTCCGGGATATGACCTGAAGCGCGGGCGCGGCGGCATCCGCGAGGTGGAGTTCTTCACGCAGATCCAGCAGCTGGTCCATGGCGGCCGCGACGTGGGCCTGCGCGCGCCGGCGACACTCGACGCGCTGGCGGCGCTGGCGGGGGCGGGGCATATCGCCGGCCAAGAGGCCGACCGGCTGGCGGTGGCGTACCGGCTGTTCCGGACGATCGAACATCGGTTGCAGATGATCGAGGATCACCAGACGCACAGTCTGCCGCGCGATCCGGCGGCGCTGGACGCGGTAGCGCGGCTGGACGGGATGGCGGACGGCGCGGCGCTGCTCGATCGGTTGCGGCCGCATGTGGCGGCGGTGGGACGCATCTATGATTCGCTGGATCCGGTGGCGGACGACGACCTGCCGCGCGACCCGTCGGCGGTCGAGCGGGCCGTGACGGCGGCCGGGTTTCGCGATGCGGCGGCTGTCCGCGGGCGGATCGAGGGGTGGCGGGCCGGAACGCCGCGCGCGTTGCGGACGCCGGCGGCGCAGGCGGCGATGGAGGCGGCGCTCCCCGGACTGACCGCAGCACTGGGCCTGGCGAGCGACCCGGACGCGGCGTTCGCCCGGCTGGACCGGATGGTGTCCGGCCTGCCGACCGCGATCGATTTCTTTCGATTGGTGGCGGCGCGTCCGGCGCTGGGACGGCTGGTGGCGGACATATTGGCGACGGCGCCCGCGCTGGCGGATCAGCTTGGGCGCAGACCGGCGCTGCTCGACGCGCTGATCGATGCGAGCGCGTTCGATCCGCCGCCGTCGGCCGAGGTGCTGGCGCAGGAATTCGGCAGGGCGGAGCCGGGCGGCGACTATCAGATGCTGCTGGACCGGGCGCGGACGCGGATCAACGAGCGCCGGTTCGCGCTGGGCACGCAGATCGTGGCGGCGGCGGCCGATCCGATCGACGTCGCCGCGGGCTATGCCCGCGTGGCGGAGGGGGCGATCGCCGCGCTGGCGGGGGCGACGGTGGCGGAATTCGCGAAGGTCCACGGTGTCGTGCCGGGCGGCGAACTGCTGATCCTGGCGCTGGGCCGGCTGGGTGGCGGCGCGTTGACCCACGCGTCCGACCTCGATCTGATCTATCTGTTCAGCGGCGATCATCTGGCCGAATCGAATGGGCAGAAACCGATCGGCGCCACCACCTATTTCAACCGGCTGGCGCAGCGCGTGACCGCCGCGCTGAGCGTCGCGACGCCGGCCGGGCCACTCTACGACGTCGATACGCGGTTGCGGCCGTCGGGCGCACAGGGCTTGCTGGCGGTGTCGATCGACAGCTTCGAACGCTATCAACGCGAGAATGCGTGGACGTGGGAGCATATGGCGTTGACCCGCGCGCGGCCGGTGTTCGGATCGCCCGAGCCTGTAGCTGCGCTGTCCGCGACGATCCGCGCGGTGCTGGCGGGGCCGCGCGATGCAGCGGTGCTGGTGGCGGACGCGGTGCGGATGCGCGGCGAGATCCGCACGCACAAACCGCCGGCGGGGCCGTTCGACGTGAAGCTGGTGCCCGGTGGGCTGGTGGATGCCGAGTTCGCGGTTCACGTCCTGCAACTGCGCCATGCGATCGGTCTGGACACTCGGTTGCGTAGCGCGATCGCCGCGCTGGCGGATGCCGGGCTGATCGACGGCGGGATGGCGGCGGCGCATGCGTTGCTGACCCGGATGCTGGTCGTGTTGCGGCTGGTGTCGCCGGCATCGACCGAACCGCCCCCCGCAGTACGGCCGATGATCGCCGCGGCGTGCGGAGTCGCGGACTGGGCGGCGCTAATCGAGGCGCGCGACGATGCGCAACGGTTGATCGCAGCAGAATGGGCGCGCATCAGCGGGGTCTGACTTCGCTATTCGGGAACCCTGCCATGCTCGACATCGACGACCGCCTGCCCGATCTCGCCCTCGAAACGCCGGACGGCGGCACACTGCGCTTTGCCGACATGGCGGGGCAGACGCTGGTACTGTTCTTCTACCCCAAGGACGACACGTCAGGCTGCACCACCGAGGCGCAGGACTTTTCCCGGCTGAAGGCCGCGTTCGAGATGGAAGGCGCGCATGTGCTGGGCATTTCGAAGGGCACGTCGAAGGGCAAGAACAGCTTCATCGCGAAGGCCGGGCTGACCGTGCCGTTGGCCACCGACAGCGACGACAGCGTGTGCGCGGCGTTCGGGACGTGGGTGGAAAAGAGCATGTACGGCCGGAAATATATGGGGATCGACCGGGCGACCTTCCTGGTCGATGGCGACGGGCGAATCGCACAGGTGTGGCGCAAGGTGAAGGTGCCGGGCCATGCCGAAGCCGTGCTGGAAGCGGCGCGCGCGCTGAAAGGGCAGGCCGAGCCGCACGCCGGATGATGGGCCGGGGCGGAGTCGGGTTCGTGCCGACCCCCGCCCCCGTCGGCGACCCGTCGCGCGGCTGGCCGCACGAAACAGCCGCCCTGACGAAAGTAGCGCAGCACGCGCTTTCCAACCTGGCGACGATGAAGCAGTAGGGTTTCACGCCGTCGGGGGGGGGAGCAAATCCCGGCAACGACCTAATCTTCCAGCACCCGTGGGTCTAGCCTGCGGCCTGCGCCGACTACCGGGGACTGAATGACATTCACCGCTTCCAACGTCGCTTCTGCCATTCGGTTCCTTTGCGCTGCGGCGTGCCTGTCCGGCACCGCAGTCGCAGCCGCACCGCAGGACGGTACGGCGATGGACGGCGGGTATGAGCAGGTCGACACGGACGTTCAGGCGCCCGCCGATGCCCAGTTCCACGCGCTTTTCACCAACTGGAAGCGGGCCGATGCCTTCAATCAGCCGGGTGTCGCGACGATGCCGTCCGGCCCGCAGGTCAGTGTTCCGTCGCTTCGCCCCGTGACGCTGACGTCGCTGAACTTCACCAGCGGGTTCGGCGTTCGGTCCGATCCGTTCCGTCACAGCGCCGCAATGCATGCCGGCATCGACCTGGCCGGCCCGGTCGGTACGCCGATCTACGCCACGGCGGACGGCGTGGTGAACAAGGCGGGCTGGGGCAATGGTTATGGCAATCTGGTCCAGATCAGCCATGGCGCGGGCATGGAAACGCGCTATGGCCATATGTCGCGCATCCTGGTCGCCGCCAATACGCGGGTCCGCCGTGGCCAGCTGATCGGCCTGATGGGGTCCACCGGACGTTCGACGGGCAGCCACCTGCATTACGAAGTCCGGATCGACGGCCGCGCGGTCAACCCGGTCCCGTATCTGCGGTCGGCGGAATATGTCGCGTCGTTCGAGAAGCGGACGGCGACGGGCACGCAGCTGGCGTCGATGGGCGGCCCGATCGGCGAGTAGACGTTGCGGGCGGACCTGCCCCGGCCTATCTAATAGTCATGTCCGACATCGACCTGACGCCCTCCGCCGCCAAGCGCGTCGCGTTCATCGCGCAGCGTCAGGGCAAACCCGCGATCCTGCGCCTGGCCGTCGATGGCGGCGGATGTGCGGGGTTCCAGTACAAGTTCGGCCTGGCCGACCTGATCGAGCAGGACGATACGTCCGCAGTGCGCGATGGCGTCACGCTGGTGGTCGATCCGATGAGCCTCGATCTCGTTCGCGGTAGCGCGGTCGATTTTGTCGATTCGCTGGGCGGATCGGCATTTCGCGTGACCAATCCGAATGCGGCTTCCGGCTGTGGATGCGGGACCAGCTTCTCGGTCTAGGTCACGATCGAATCAACTGGGTTTACTTGACCCCATTTCCGGTTCTCGACAGGCTCGGACCGGACGGACCGATCGACCCTACCTGAAGTGGCCATGTTCCAGGGCTGCGCGCGGGGGCTGCACAAGCCGGCGCCAGCCGCTAGACAGCGTGCCATGAAGATCGCGACTTTCAACATCAACGGCGTGCGCGCGCGCCTGCCCCGGCTGCTCGAATGGCTGGAGGAAACGCAGCCCGATGTCGCCTGCCTTCAGGAGGTAAAGGCGCAGGATGACAGCTTTCCCGAAGCGGAAATCCGCGCGGCAGGGTATGGTGCGATCTGGCATGGCCAGAAGGGGTTCAACGGCGTCGCGATCCTGGCGCGCGGAACGGACCCGGTCGAGACGCGGCGCGGCCTGCCCGACGATCCCGATCCGGCGCAGAGCCGCTATCTGGAAGCGGCGGTGAACGGCGTGATCGTGGCGTCGATCTACTTGCCCAACGGCAATCCCCAGCCGGGGCCGAAGTTCGAATATAAGCTGGCCTGGTTCGACCGGCTGATCGATCATGCCGCGACATTGCTCGCCAGCGAGCAGCCGGTCGTGCTGGCGGGCGACTATAACGTCATTCCGACGAGCACGCATGACGATACCTATTCGGTCCGGGCGATGGCGAGCGACGCTTTGCTGCAACCGGAGTCGCAGGCCGCGTTTCGGCGCCTGCGGTTCCAGGGCTGGACGGATGCGATCCGGGCGCGGCATCCGACCGGCCCGGTCTATACATTCTGGGATTATCAGGCCGGCGCTTGGGCGCGGGATGCGGGTTTCCGGATCGATCACCTGATGCTGAGCCCGACTGCGGCGGACCGGCTGGCGGACGCGGGCGTCGACAAGGCGACGCGCGGCAAGGAGAAGGCGTCCGACCATGCGCCGACATGGATCACCCTGCGGTAGGGTTTACCGGTTTTCGGCGGAACTCGGTCGGATCGACTGATGACCGGGTCTGGCGTTGTTGCATCGCAGACCGGCGCAGACGTTCCGGATCTTGATTTTCACCGTTGCCTGGCCGCTACTCTGAGCAGGGCATGACGACTTCGGCCGGATCCGCGTCTGACCCGTTTGGTTCGAGCCTGGAGCGCGCTCCGGGCTCCTGGTGCCTGATACCCGGATCGTCTCAAGTCGACTTACTCCGGATCGACCGGGATGCCGCTTTCGTCCTTGGCGGTTCGGATCGTCAGCGATGTCTTGACGCTGGCGACATGGGGGGCGGTGGTGAGTTCGGAGGTAAGGAACGCCTGGAAACTCTGTAGGTCGTGCGCGACGATCTTCAGGATGAAGTCGATTTCGCCGTTGAGCATGTGGCATTCGCGGACCTGGGGGAGCGCGGCCATGTGGCTTTCGAACGCGCGCAGATCCTCCTCCGCCTGCGACCGCAGCGAGACCAGTGCGAACACCATGATGCCGTAGCCGAGCGACGCGGCGTTCAGCTTGGCATGGTAGCCCTCGACGATACCGGCCTCTTCCAGTGCGCGGACGCGGCGCAGGCAGGGCGGGGCGGTGAGACCGGCACGGCGGGCAAGATCGACATTCGTGATCCGGCCCTCCTCCTGAAGCGACGTCAGGATCGTGCGATCGATTGAATCGAGGGGGTAGCGATTGGCCATGGTCACGAGCCTATACTGATCTGGTGCCGGATTGGAATAATCTATCAAGCGGCTGAAATCGTCTCGGAATGTGACAGCGCGAAATCGGCTGTTCCCAGCGGGTTATGTTGCGGCTACCGCAGGATCGGAAGATGCGGACCGATGGATGGCGCCGTTTTTCGGGGGATCGCCGGCGGTGCGTTACGACGACATGATCGGCACCGTGCTGGACCAGATGCCGGCGACCGACGATGCGCGGTCGACGGCATGGCGGCAGGTGGTCGATCTGATTGCGCAGGGGCGCGGTGGCGACGATACCGACCGGGGATATGATTATCTGCGCGCCGGCCGATCGATGGTGCCGGCGGACCTGCGCGCGCGTTGCGCACGATCGCTGGCGGGGCGGCGGTTGCCGACCGGGCTGGTCCTGTTGTTCGCCGAGGATACGCCCGCGATCGCTGCGCCGATCCTGGCGACCGCGCGGCTGGCGGCCGGGAGCTGGGCGGCGGTGCTGCCTGCGCTGTCGCCGACGACGCGTGGCATGTTGCGCAACCGGCGCGACCTGGATGCCGAGACGCGCCGGGCCTTGTCCGCGTTCGGCGCGATCGACCTTGTGCTGGCCGCACCGGTGGCGATTGCGCTGTCGGCACAGGAGCCGGTTCCCGATCCCCAGGCGGCCGTGCCGGGTGGGGACGGCAACCCGGACCGTGGGGCGGATGGCGCGACGCCCCGGCCTGGCGTGTCGATCGGCGTGTCGATCAGCGACCTCGTCAAGCGGATCGACGCCTATCGCCGCGACCGGCCGGTGGGCACGACGCCGCCCGCCGCGCCGCCCGCGCAGGATTTCCGGTTCGAGGCCGGGGCCGACGGCATGATATTCTGGGTCGACGGTGCCCCGCGCGAGGCGATCATCGGCGAAACGCTGGCGCGTGCCGCATCGCTGCTCGGCGGCTACGGCGTCGACGGTCAGGTCACCGGTGCGTTTCGGCAGCGCAGCCCGTTCCGCGACGCGCGGCTGGTGGTCGGCGGCGCCGGGCCGGCGGCGGGCGACTGGCGGATTTCCGCAGTGCCGCTGTTCGCGCCGGTCGACGGGCGGTTCCTGGGATATCGCGGCACCGCCCGCCGGCCGCGCGCCGACGAGATCGCGCTGCCGGTGGCGCGGGAGACGGCATTGCTGGGCGTCGCACTCGCGCCCGATTCGCTGCGGCAGCTGGTGCATGAACTACGGACGCCGCTGAACGCGATCGTCGGGTTCGCGGACATGATTGCCGCGCAGATGCTAGGGCCGGTCGGCCCGGAATATCGCCGGCGCGCGGACGCCATTTCGGACGATGGCCGCCGGCTGGTGGTGGCGATCGACGATCTGGACATTGCCGCACGGCTGGATGCGGAGCGGATGACGGTGGGGTCCGGGCAGATCGATCCGGCCAGCCAGCTCGTCGATATCGTCGCGCGCCATGCCGGACCGGACGGCCAAAACCCGATCGACCTGGCCATTGCGCCGGGGCTGGACGGCCGGCTAGGCGACGGGACGGTGTACGACCGGATGGTGTCGCGGCTGATCGCCGCTGCGGTCGGGCTGGCCGACGCGGGCGAGCGCATCGCCGCGACGCTGGATGCGGATGGGGCGCGCGGGCTGCTGTTCACGCTGTCGCGGCCACGGCGGCTGGCGGGGCGGGACGAGCGGACGTTGCTCGATCCGGGCTATGCGCCGGACGGCGACTGGCCGGATGCCCCTTTACTGGGGCTTGGCTTCTCGTTGCGGTTGATCCGCAATCTGGCGACCGCGGCGGGCGGCAGCCTGAGCATCGAGGACACGCGTTTCCTGGTGCGCCTGCCCTTTGCGGCGGTCGGCAGCGAGGTCGGTAGCGCCTGAACCTGGTGCGCGCGGCAGCGGCGGCGCGCGCGTGGTTTCGTTTGGGACCGTCGCACTGTAAAGGCCAAGACCTACGCAATCGGAAGGCACGACGATGACGAACGATAATGGCGAGACGTTCGGAGCCTGGTTGTTGCAGCAGAAAGACCGGGAGGGATGGGTCGGCGACCTGGCCAAGGCGGCCCGGACGGACCCGAAGTTTCCGCGGAGCGGCGACCCGGAAGCCGTCCGTGGGCGCCTGCGCGAAATGATGGCGGAAGGTGACATGTTCGAGGCGGTGGACGACGCGGAAAGTGCGTGGTTGTCGAGCAGCGGCGACGATGCATAAGTCTATGTTCGCCGGGGCGGTTAAAGCGCCCTGCCCGGACAATGGTATGGTGGGCCCGGCACCTATCATATTAAGCGGTAGAAGCGAGAGAAAGACGCCGTTTATCCGGCGTTGGCTTTTGACGATGCCCCCAGAAATGCCCCCAAAACATTCGTCCTTAACCGGGACTGTAACCTAGCTGCTTCGATGATAGCATGTCACCAGGATGACGAGCAGGAGGGCAGTATGGCCGACACGAACGGCAAGGGTGAGACGTTCGGCGCTTGGCTGTTGACACAGAAGGATCGCGAAGACTCGGTAGGCGATCTTGCGAGAGCTGCTCGGTCCGATCCGCAGTTCCCCCGCGCCGGTAGCCCGGAAGACGTCCGCGCCCGGCTGCGCGAGACGATGGCCAAGGGGAATTTGTTCGAGGCTGTCGACGACGCTGAGGCAGACTGGCCAGGTTCGGAACCGACGCCTGACTATCTCGAAAGCCGGATCGCTGAAGATCTTGATGAGGAAGCCGACCATGACACAGTCTAGGGCCAGCCTCGATCAGTGCCGCTGACCGACTGGGAACTCTGGGCCTGCGCGCAGCAGGTGTTGAAACAGCACGGCACGCAAGCACAGGTCCATATCGCCGAACGGATCGGATCGCTGGCGCTGGCTGGCGACATCGCAGGTGTCGAGACCTGGAAGCAGATCGCCGATCGCGTCGATCAACTGTCCGACTGCGGGCACGCCGGGCAGCGCACTAAGCACTGATCGTAGGACGGTTCGACAGGGTAATATTCCGTCGGTTGCTGTGTTAGCGCACAGCACCCCCGCTCGCCTATCGGTGGTTGAGTGTGTTCAAATCTCTTGGACCGCGTACATACGACGCGACCGCCATTGGAGGACCGCTATGACCGACGATGAGATGACAGCATACGAAAACCGGCTCGCCGGTATGTCCGACGTGGATGTCATTGCTCTATGGGACGCGGTCGACGGCGATCCGACCGAGGAACAGGTCTTGGCGCTTGGCGAGATCGAGCGGCGCAACCTGGACCTGTGACCCGCCACCGCGTTACCTTCTACGGCAGGCCCCGCGGCCCATGGCGGGAGACGCGCGAGGAAGCGCTGGAAGACGCTGTAAGAGAAGGCCTCACATGGTGGGACGATAATAAGCTCGAGCATTGCACAGCCCTTGCGGTCGACATCACGACGGACTGGGAGCAGCCGGGACTGCGTCACCCACTCACGGATATATGAAGCAGAACGAACCGCCACCGCCTGTAGACTGTGATGGTGTCGGCCATGTGTGGCAGATCCTGCCCGCGATCGACGGGGAGCCGGGACGGGCGGTTGGCCGCTGCTGTGGGGTGCGCGCTGTGATCGTGCGCGGCGTGTGGGCGCTCGAAGAGGAGGCGACTGACGATGTGTAACCGCGCCCGCATGGCCGGAGAGCCGGAGACGATCACCGAGCGGTTCGGGGGCCGTTGGCTTGCCGATCGCCCTATGGACAACCGTTTCCATCCGCAGGAACTGACACCACGCTCGCGCGCCTGGATCGTGCGTCAGGACGATCGCGGGCGCGGCATCGATGTGATGTCATGGGACGTCCTGGGCGGGCAAGCCAAATTCCCGATGACCAATGTCCGACAGATGGGCCTGCCGCAGTGGCGGAAGCTCGCCGGGCCGGTACAGCACCGCTGTCTCGTGCCTCTGACCGAGTTCGCTGAGTTCACCCCCGACAAGCACAACCTCGGTGATGGCAAGCCGCCACTCAAAGGAGAGATGTGGTTCAGCGTCACGGATCAGCCCGTGTTCGCGGTTGCTGGTTTCTGGCAGCCAACGGC
Source organism: Sphingomonas montana (assembly GCF_001956315.1). Classification (GTDB taxonomy): domain Bacteria; phylum Pseudomonadota; class Alphaproteobacteria; order Sphingomonadales; family Sphingomonadaceae; genus Sphingomonas_R; species Sphingomonas_R montana. The sequence continues at coordinate 106,460 of NZ_MOLY01000041.1, forward strand.
GAAGGGGAACGGGTTCACGATGGTGACCTGCGATCCCAACGAGTTGGTCGCGCCGATCCATCCGAAGGCTATGATCACAGTGCTGGAGGAAGCTGACTGGGATCGGTGGCTCACTGGTAGCTACGACGACGTCGTCGCGTTGCAGCGACCCTATTCGTCAGACAGAATGACCGTTCGTGGGCCCGTCTTTCCAACGAGGAAATCGTGAGCTTGGAGCCATGGCCTCCGCTGCGCAAACGGCCCGAGGTGCGAATGCGCCTTATCCGTGTTGTGATCGTCGGGCTGGTCGTCGCGATCGTCGCCGCGAACCTCTTCACTGACTTGCTCTAAACGGCGGTCAGATGTTGAGGCTTTCGGTCGCGTTGCCATGAATGCAGGCCGGCTCCACCGGTCGCCGCGAGGATGGTCTGCGCGCGCCGCCACGACGCCTCGGTGATAATCGCCTCATGCGTGCCCGCGATTAGCTCGCCTCGATATTTAAGGTCGCCTCGGTAGACACGGTTGGTCAGCATGCGCTTGACAGTGCGACCGTCGAACGTCCGGCCGAACCGGTTACGGTGGCCAGCATCATTCAGCTGATCTGCGATCGTGCCGGCGGATCGCGTGCGAGGGAACGCGCGAAACACAAGGCGAACCAGCTCGGCGCGCTCGGGGTGAACTACCAGCCGCAGATTATCGAGCGCGTAGCCGAACGGCGCCGGCCCGCTTGTCCAAAGACCTCGCATGCGGGCGCCTGCGATCCAGTCCTTGCGACGTTCGCCCATCAGTTCACGCTCGAACTGGGCGAACGACAGCAGCACGTTCAGCGTCAGCCGCCCTACGCTTGTCGTCGTGCTGAACGATTGGGTGATCGATACGAAGGTGACGCCCCGGTCGTTCAAAACTTCCATTAGGTTCAGAAAGTCCCGGAGCGAGCGGGACAGCCGGTCAATCTTGTAGACCACGACGACATCGACCAGGCCGGCATCGATGTCGGCGAGTAGCCTCGTGAGGGCGGACCGCTTCAGCGACCCGCCCGATGCGCCCAGGTCGTCATAGCGGGTGGGTACGATGACCCACCCTTCACCAGCCTGGCTGGCGACGTACTTCTCGCAAAGATTACGCTGCGTTTCGATCGAACTGTGCTGAGTGTCGATCGCCTCGTCGGCTGACTTCCGGGTGTAGATCGCGCAGCGCATCGACTGATCCCGCTGGTTAAGCGACCGGGATAGCCTCAGCGGTGAACGCGTTCAACACCTGGCCGGACGTGATGATCGCAGACCGACCCGAGACGAACATCGACCCAAGCAGCGCGGCGACCGTGTTGCCCTTGCCTTCCTGCCGATGCTTACCCTTCAGCGCGAACTGGCGACCCTGCACGGTCACGCTGTTGAACGTCATGTCGAACTTTGCCGACTTCCCGCCGATGCCCTTGCCCGTGCGCCAGGTGATCGTTCCTTTCACAGGTGCGCCGCGCGGGATCACGACGACCCCGTTCTGCGCTACGTCGGCCGCGACCTGCAGCATGTAGGAGTCGCCTTCTTTCATCTTGATCGAGGTGATTTCCTCGACCGGCGTGACCTGGATCATCGTGTCCATCGGCAATGTTGCTCGGGCCGCCGCTCCGGGCAGCGGGGTATAGGTCGGAACCTGCGCAGTCGCAGTGATTGATCCGAGCGCAACCAATGCGGCGCACGCGAGTGTTTTCTTTTTCATTGAAGCCCCCTTCGCATCCTCCCCTGAGGCTGCGAGCAGCATTCGCTAGTAAGTCGCCTGCCGCGTCAAGGTGGTGGACCTAAACATGGATCAAGACCGGCCTGCTGGGACAACCATCATTTGGGGAGACGGTATAATTTTCCCACGAACCGTTTTCCTACACATGCTTTCTCTGCGCCTCATTCCGCATGGTCGGTCCACCCAAGTCCCTTCGCGATCTCCGCAAGATCGAAGCGAACCTTATCGTCACCTGTCGAACGTGCCGGCACTCGCACGAGTTCGACCGAGAAACCCTGATCGTCGATCTTATGCGCCGCCGTCGCAACCTCGACTGGTACCTGTTGCCGCATCACTTCCGATGCACCTGCGGATCTAAGGATGTGCGCCTATCGGTCGTGGCGTTCGCCGACAGGCTTCGCGACGAGACGCGACAGCGGTTCGCCGAGGCGATCGAGCTTGTCCGGTGGTCGGTAAATCGAGCCGGGAAAGAGCCGATCCAGACGGAAGCCCTGCGCGTCGCGCTGGCGCGTCTCTCGTGCCATTGTCCTGACCCTTCATGGTGCGATCGCCTCTATAGGGACGCCGGCAGCAACAACCCGATCTCGATCAGCGCGAGCGTTTATGGCGGCTGGCGAGGCATCCTGCGCCAGCTCGGGTTGCCGGACGAGTGATCACCAACCTACAGGCCCGCAATGTTTCGTCGCCTACTTTGTCGCTTGGCGCGCCTGTTCCGCGGCGATCAGTCCAAGCAGTTGCAACCGGATCCCGCCGGCCACGCCGTACAGATCGAGCGCGCCGATCAGGCACTGCTGCCCGCTCAGCATCCCGTCAACGTTGCGCGGCATCAAGGGAAGCGTCGGCGGCGGCGTCAGCAGGCTCGCCGGTAAGGCCACGGTTGGCGCTGTCGCGGGCACGGTCGAGCAACTGCACGCCATCAGCATCCATGCACTGACGCAGATACACGGGGCGGTCGATGATCTTGATCGCGTCACGGTAGATGGTCCTTTCTGTGGTGACCTGTTCGGTCCGGGAGGCGGCTACCTGTTCGGCGAGTTTGTCAGTGGCGATCCGGATGCGTTCGGCATCGGCGAGGATGCGAGCGACGGCCTCCGCGTGCCGGGCCTCGACGTCGGCTTTGCCGCGCGCGTAGCCGCGGTGGTCGATCCAGAAGTAGGCAACGGCCAACCCGGCGACGATCGCGAGGTAAGGCCAGATCTTGCGGAGGGTCAGCAGCGCGGCTGTCATGCCTCATGCCGCGACACCGGTACGCCAGCGGTCATCAGCATCTTCACCGGTTTGCCGAGAACGACCTCACCTCTTGGCCAGCGCCGGGCGATGCAGCGCGACTTCTCCAGCCGCATGACGCTGACCCGGTCGCCCTGGTTGCCACCGAGGACGTGGTAAGCGGTCGCGTCCTCGCCGACGTAGAAGCCGACGTGACCGCCGCCGGGGCGCTCGAAGACGAGTACTGCACCGGGCGACAGGCGGTCCGCCGCCAAATTGACGCCCCACGCTGCCCATGCCTTAGCACGCAACGCGATCGGCGCGGACGGCAGGCCTGCAGCGTGCATGCATCTGGCCACGAACAGCCCGCACCACGGCACGCTGTCTGCGTTGAAGACGATGCCGAGAACTTTCGCGCCCAGCAGCAGCCCCCAGGCCATAATCGTCGGGTTGTTTGCAGCGCCGGCCGCTTCACGCGTGCCCAACAGGGACCGCGCATGGCGAAGCCACGCCGGCTCGAGAGCCTTCGTCATAATCGTCTCCAATGCGAGTTACGTTCAACGTGCGTTAGGAAAAGACCGGCTAATCGTCGTGGCGCGGCAACCGACTTGCCGCACGCTCCGCCGGAGCCCTCGGTCCGGCGGAGCGTCACAATCGACCGGCTCGCCTTATTGTGAGGAACCGCCGGGAACAGACCTTTGGTTAACGAGTCTCTTCTTGCCGTGCGGTAACCGACTTGCCGCCTGCCCCGTCGGCGACGGCACTCCGGACCGACGGGGCGAACCACCAACATGTCAAAGCATGCGACCAATGGTACTTTGTGCTTATTGACCGGCACTTAGGCGGATGTAGTTTGGGAAACCGCGGTTGAGTCGGTCTTCCGCGCAGTCCCTGCCAGACCGCCTTGCCCGCAGGGGCTGGTGGGGACGATCTGTTATTTCGGCTTGTCGATCTCATGCAGCTTCGCGCCCATGTCAGGCGGGGTCGGGCCGACGCCGCTGCCGTCGTTGTCGGTCAGCCCGAACTTGCGCAGATACTTCAGCGCGACGGTGATGATGCCCGCGCCCAGCGCGCCGAACCCGGTGCCGGACAGCAGCGCGTAAAAGGGGGTCGGCCGCTGTTCGATGATCCAGCTGGCGGTGCATAAGAGCGTCAGGCCCATCACCGCGATATCGACTGTCCAGGCGCGTACCGACTTGTCGTTCAGCGAGACCCAGATTCGAACCATCAGGCACGAACCCAGCCCGGCGATCATGCTGGCCCCCTCGAACTGGTAGCCGAGAAAGGTCCAGATGACGGGCGGGACGGTGGCAGCGGCCGTCGCCGCAACCTTGCTCACCCGCGTGCCCAGACGACGCCGATTGCCATGATGAAACTCCATATGACCACCAGCGCGGGCCGCCGCAGCGCCGGGATCATCTCCCAGACTTCGAGGGGCAGCGGCCGTCGCTGCAGGTGGATCTCGATCTGGCGACGCGACAGCACGAAGAGCGTCATCCACCCGACGCCGCAGCTGATCGCGGCGAGATCCACCCAGCGCTTCGCCATGATGACCCGGGCCGACGTCACCGCGTCCTGCGGCGACCAGCTCCACAGCAGCATCGCCTCCGACCCGCAGCGTAGCGCGGTCGCCAGACCGGCCAGCGCAAAGGCGTAGCGCCAGATCGAGACGGGATGGTTCCACCGGTCGATCCGCCAGGTCCGCGCGATCGTCAGGACGTTCACGCCAGCCAGCATGATACCGAGGCACATGAGCGCGGTCATGCCACCCAGGCTGGCCGCGAACAGCGTCTCGTCGCCCGCGAAGCTGAGGGGGAGGGGCGAACTGGCGACCATCGCTGCCGCAGCGTTGGTGCTCGGGGTCATGGCGCACGGCTCCCGCCGCGCACGAGGCACGTTTCGAACATCGGTCGTCTCCTAAGATGGAAAGGGTCAGGCGGCCGCTTCGAGCGCGGAAAGGCGCTGTTCCTGCGCGGCGGCGATGAACATCGCGAGCTCGTCGTACCGCACGCCGTATCGCTCGCCGGGCGCGCGCGGCGCTGTTCCGGCGATGGCAGGGGAGCCGGGCTGTGCCTGTGCCGTCACCGCTCCACTCGCATCGCGTGCTTCCGCCACGGACGGCACTGCGGCGACGTCGGCGGTGCCCGCCACCGCTTCCCACGCGTCATAGCAGAGCAGCCCGTAGCAATCGGGATCGAGACCGTGTCGCGCCAGGATGGCGGCGACCTGCTGCGCCCGAACACCGACATGCAGGCGCGCGTCGTCGCCCTTCGCCGCGATCGACGCATGCCAGCGATAGACGCCGATCTCTCTGGCGATCTCCCGCGCGGCCGCCAGTTCGTCGTCGGTCAGCGCGCCGCGCCAGTCCTTGTCACGTTCGTCCGACGTGCTGATCGCTCCCGACGCGACATAGACCTGCGACCAGCGGCTGCCCGGACCGCCCAGCGCGACCGCGTTATCCGCGACGGGCACGAACGCGCTGCCGGTGGTCTGGGTGATGTCGCTCGATCCGACCCGCACCAGCACCGAGGCGCCAGCCGGCGCAGCCAGGCGCAGGCCACCCAGCGCGCAGATAAGCTGCAGGCCATAAGTCGGCTCGTAGCCGAGCGTGCTGAGGACCGCGCTGTTGCCGTTGTTGATGAACCGGACCTGCGACGTGTTGTCGCCCCGGCCGATCAGGTCGACCGTGTAGGCGGTCGCCGGGTCCGTGTAGATCGCGAAAGCGCTGTAGAACTGCGCCGCCAGCCGCCCGCCGAGTGTGACCCCGATGCCGTTCGCCGTCGTCCGGTAAAAGCCGGTGTCTTGGTCCGCCCCGAATGTGATGGCCGGGACCGTGACGCCGCCGTCGCGGAACCGACCAAGCTCCGCATTCTCGGCGATCAGGCTGTATCGCTGGATCAGCGCGATGACCTGGCGGCTCGCATCGACCGTGGGGCCGATCGTCGGCTGGATCTGGTAGGGCTGGCCTGCCGCGCCGACGCCGCCGTAAGGCCGGGACAGGGTCAGTAGCGTGTCGGCCGAAACCCCCGCGATCTCATAGGTCCGGCCGTCCGGCCCGATAAAAGCGTCGCCGGCGAAGACGTTGCCGACAAATGCGGTGTCTGCGCCGTTAACGGCCGGCGACCCACTGGCCACCGAGACGGTGCCAGTCGCGTACCAGATTGCCATGTGTGTTTCCTATTCTTCCGACGAGACGATGGTGATCGATTGGGTGATCGGGTCGCCGAAGCTCATCGCGTTGCGGAGCGTGAGGCGGGCGCGGTACTGATAGCCGTCCGTCTCGGTTGCGTTGTCCGTGTAGGTGAGGCTTCCGCCCATCTGCTGAGCGTAGAATCCCGCTTCCTGCGGGTTGGGCGGGTCGTAGCCGTAGGTTCCGGTGACCCGCAGCGTGGCCACGGTGGAGAAGGACCCACCCACCAATTTCTCAAGAACGAGCGTCGCGGTCGGGTTCTCCGGCTGAAAGCTGCCCGGCGGCCCGCGGGCGATGCTGATCTGCGCTGCGAAAGCGTAGCTCAACACGATATCCTTGCGACCACCGTTCGACCGGAACGGGCCGAGGACAGCCTGCGCATCGGCGGCCGTGCTGGATCCAGTGGTCGCGTTGCCGAGCTCGCCCGCCGTCAACGACCCTCCGAAATACGCATCGCCGCGGATCGTCAGATACGAAATCGCATTGGCTCGGGTGCAGCTGGCGATCGGCATTGTCGGACCAGACCATTCGAGCAGATCGCCTGCGCCGCCGAACCCGACGCCAAGCACCTTCATGTGCGTGCCGCTGTCGAAGATCAGTTTGCCGGTGCCGACCCGGATGATCCCAGCCAGGATCGCGAACTCGCTCACGCCTTCCCCCGCAATGAGCCCAAACCCGGCGATGATCGGGTTGCCGGCGCTGTCGGTCCCCTGAATCTTGACCGTATATTCGCCCAGCACGCCGTTGATTGCGGATGCGTTCGCAAGCAGCGCCTGCTCCACGGTCACCCCGCCGCCGCCCGCGCCGTCCAGCCGCGCCGCCACCTGCGCGACGAGGCCAGCATTCGCGTTGTCCCGCTCGACGCTGGCGCTCGCCTCCTGCGTCACGCGCGCATCGACCGCGCCGACTTCCCCGGTCAGGTCGGCACGCACCTGATCGGTCCTGGACGCGTTGGCCTCGTCGCGATCGACCGACGCTTCGTTCACCGCAACGACGGATGCAGCAATCTGGCCGTCCGTCGCGTCGAGCCCTGCCTTGACCTCTTCGATCCGGCGCGCGCTCGCTGCGTCACGTTCGACGGCGGCCTCGTGAACATCGGTGATCGATGCAGCCAGCGCACCGTCGGTCGCGTCAAGCGCTGCCCGGACCGTCTCGATCCGATCCGCATTGGCCGCGTCGCGCGTCACGGATGCGCTGTCCTTTTCCGCGACGTCGGCGCTGATCGCGGCATCCGCGTCCGCCAACCCCGCCCGTACCGCCTCCAGGGCGGTCGCACTGGCGCTGTCGCCATCGACGCGCGCCTGCCGGTCCGTGACCGACTGGGCATCGATGCGGTCGACCTGACCCGCGATCGAGGCTGCCAGCGTTTCGATCTGGCGGACCACCGCGTCGTCGCCGGTCGCCCGGGCCAGCGTCTCGGCCGAGTAGAGCGCCATGAGCGTCTGCGTGGTCGCCGCGAACTTCGCGGCCAGCTGCAGCCGCTGGCCCGCCTCCGCCGCATCGCCGTCGACGAGCCGCGAATAGAGCTCGGACCGTGCGGTCGCGAGCATCTCCAGCGTGTAGCGCCGGTCGGCCTCGCCCGCGACGACCGCGCCTAACTGGGCATAGGCGTTGTCCGCCGCGGCACGGACACTGTAGCGCGCCTGGCTGAGCTGCGTCACGACCGAGGACACGTCTCCGAGCGCGGTCAGCACCTGTTCGGCCGACGCGACGCGTGCGCCCAGCGCGTTCAGCACGGTGCTGTCCGCCTTGGTCGATACGGTTCCTGCCAGCGCGTCCAGCACTTGGCTGACTGTCGTCACCGTCTGCGACAGCGTCGTCAGAGTAACCGCGTCCGCCTTCAACGCGACCTGACCGTTCAGCGCATCGATATCGATCTCGCTGGCCGTGATCCGGGCGATGATCTGTTCGAGGCCGACCGTCTGGGACGGGTCGAGCTGCGCCAGCACGATCTGTTCGTTCACATAGGTCCGGGTCGCGGACAGCGTGATCGCGGCCTGCTGCGCCGCCAGCGTGATCGCCACCTGCGACAGTGTCTCCGCCTGGCGGTCGATCGCGTAGATCCGCGCCGTGCCGGTCACCGGGTCGATGACGATGCCGGCGTCGCGGAGAACATCGCGCGTGCGCTGCGCGTCCAGCGATAGCAGCGTCAGCGCATCAGTCAGCGACATCAGCGCCCGGTCGATCTGGCGCGATGCGGACTGCGACGCTTCCGCCAGCGCCGCGGTCCCGGCTGCCACCTGACGATCGCCGGCCTTGGCTGCCTCGCGGACGACCGCCAGCGCCGCGTCGGTCACGCCGCCGGCTGCCTCGAGGTCGAGCGTACCGAGCGGGACGATCGCGTTGCCGAGACGCTGCAGCAGGCGGCCGTCCGGGGTCAGGCTGATAGCGTCGTTCAGGACGTCGTCGGGGTGGACCGGTGTGACGCCGTCCGGCCCGTACAGATTACCGGGGATCTGATCGGTCCCGAGATAGGCCCCGTCCGCTTCCGCAACGGCAAGGATGATCGCGTTGTTCAATGGGTCGTATCGCACCGGCTCTGCTGCAACGACCGCGGCGCTGTCGTCGCGGTCCCAGACATAGATCTGCTGATGCTCGACAGTCAGGACCATCGGGCAGGTGCCGTCCATGGTCGGCTGCTGCTCCTGGATCCGGAACAGCGCGCGATCGAACCCGAGCGGAGAGAAGGTGAAGGGCAGGACGTCGCCTACCTGATAGGCCCAGGCGCGCGCGCCGAACGTCGCCGTGAACGTCCGGTCATATTGCTTGCGCTGTAGCACCTGCTTGGCGATCCGCTGGGCGCGCGCCGCGTCCTCGATCATGGCGAGATCGAGCGTCATGACCCGGTCGATGCCATCCGGGCTCGGCAGACTGACCTCCGGATAGTCGACAAGCTGATACAGCGAGGCCGGCGACGGATCGGTGTAGCGTCCGCGGACGATGTTGTACGTCTGCTCCAGCGCCGGATCCGGGTTCCATGTGAAGGGGGACAGGACGTCGTCGTCGGTCAGACCGTCGTCGGTCGCCGCGGCCGCGAGATCGTTATGCATGACGCTGAGCGACAGCTTGCCGCCACCGTCGCGGAACCGCGCATTGCACCCGACCGCAAAGGTCTGCAGCACGGAGCCGGGATCATCGCCTTCCGACGTGACGCCCGCGCCGGTGTATCGGGTCTGCATGCCACCGCTCGCCAGCTGGACCTGCTCATCGGCGAGGTTGGCGGCCTCGATCCATTCGACCAGATTCAGTCTGTCCGCGGGCAGGCCGCGCCCCACCGCCAGCTTGCCGTTGATCCGCCACCCGAGCAGATACCACAGCGCCTGCAGCGTCAGGTTCTCGCCGATCGTCGCGCCGTCGTCCGTCACATAGCGCCATGTCGATTGGTCAGCGGCACGCATGGGGCCAGACCCGCCCGGGATGGTGCTGTCGCGGCGCGGATCGTACAGCTTGGCACCTCGGCCGGTGATCGTCATGCGACCCGGCAGTCCGCCCGAGAACGGGCTTTCCGCCTTCTTCCCGTTGCCGGTCCGCTTGATGCGAAGGTGCAGGTACGCGCATCCGGTCAGACGTCGCGACGATCCCCATTTGCCGCCGCCGTTAATCGCGATGGCATTGCCCGCCGAGCCTTCGAGCACAGGGTTCACCGACAGGTAGTTGCGATACTTGCCCTGAACGTCCCCCTCGGCCCGCCAGGCGATCGTGTCTTCGAGCCAGATCTCATCAATGCTCTGCACCGCGTGGCTGGCAACAGCGATGATGTAGTCGATATATTCCTGGTTCTCGCCGGACGGCTCGACGTAGCGGATATCGGTCGCCATCGCGGTCTGCCCGAACACCATCTTGCGCGGTGCGGACGGCACCATCGATGCGTTCAGCCGATCGATCTGGGACAGCGAGACCGACGGTGCCTTCGCGAACGCCTGGCTGACACCGCTCAGCGCGATCGACGCACCAGCCGCCAACGCCATGGCGCCGATCGCGGTCGTGGTCAGCGCCGTCCCGATCGCCGCTGTCGCAACGGTGACGCCTGCAACCGTTCCCGATGTCGCTGCGATTGACGGCAGGATCGAAGCGCCGCCAGTCAGGAAGGCCGCGCCGATGATCGCCGCGCCGATCCCTATCTTGATCAGGGCACCTTTACCCATGACGCTGCTCCCCTGCGAATGGCACCGCCCATGCGTGCGTCCAGTTGTCGCCACGCGGCAGCCGGATCAGCCCAGCACGTTCATCAGCCGTGCCCGGCGCGGCGACACCGGGCGTCACCGCGAACCGGCCCATGTTCACCGCCAGGTTGCCCGCGATCATGACGAGGTCACCGCGCTGCGCCTGCGCCGGTGGGATCGCGGCGAACTTCGCCGCCATCGTGTCGGCCAGCGTGCCGGCGCCGTACCGACGAAGCGCCGTGACCGCGCCGCGCCGCGTGGTGTAGCGGCCGCGGAACTCGTCCATTGTCTCGACCCCGGTCATGGCCGCAACGGCACCCGCCGCGAATGTGCAGCAATCGTGCTCGCCCCAGGCGAACGCCAGAGCGCGCAGCGGCTCCATGTAGGCGCCGAGCCGCGCTTCCCAGTCAGGCAGCCGGATCATGCCATCGCTCGCTGTACGCCGCGGATAATGCCGCTGCTGCCACCCGACGATCCGGTCAGCCCGGCACCGGTGCCGCCGTTCGCCATCGCGATCGACGCCTCGGCCGACAGGTCGCCGGGATCATATTCGGCCTGGCTCAGATAGGACCGGTTCGACGCCTGCGTCAGGAACGCGAGATAGCTTTCGATATCGAGGCTGATGGTCTGGCTGTCCGCGCTGCCGATGATCTTCGGCACCGACATATAGCCTGTGTGGAACGGCCAGATCGCACCGATCCGCGTCAAATGCTCGTCGTAGAGCGCAAGCCAGAGCCGGGCAGGGCGGCCCTGCCAGTTGGCCTTGTTGCCGATCAGGTTCATCAGGTCCGTGTCGATCCCGATCAGGCCCGACATCTGGACGGTGACGGTATCGGTGCCGCCTTCCTTCGACTTCACCGGCGACACGGCGACGAAAGTCGGGTCAACCGCGTCGAACACGTGACCGTCGAGATCGGGATCTCCGGTGCCGCTGATGTCGACGCTGTACGGCGCGGTGGTCGCGCGCACGGGGTCGCCCAGGATGTCGAGATAGGCGAACATCACCGGATGGATGACGTCGCGATCGAGCGCGGCGGCGGTGTCCATGTCGGGCCGGGCCATCAGTAGGATTCCTCGCAATCGAACGAAACAGCATATTGCTGGCCGACGTCAGCCACCCAGCCAGCCTCGTCACCCGTCATCGACATGAGCGCGTAAGGCCGGCGAACCTCGATCTCCGCGCCGTTCGCGGCTGCGCGGCGCAGGAACGGTTTGAACCGGAGCGTTGCTGTACCGGCATCATCGGCAACGACGTCCTGCATCAGCATCAGCAGCTGGTCCGCGATCGTCACGAACTGGCCACGTCGCAACTTCACGCCAGCGCCGCCCCAGCCGTTGGTCACGACCGCGAAACCACCCTGGCCAGCGCCAGCAACGCGGACGGTGACACCGACGATCTGATCGCGCTCGCAGGCGATGACCCGAAAACTGTTCGCCTGCCCGTTGCAGTCGACGGCGAACGCCCGCCAAGCGTGGATCTTCGGCTCCCCGATGATGGGTGGCAGCGTGACCTTGGCAGTCCAGCGCGGGGCGGTACCCAGAATGGTCACCTTGCGGCGACCGGTGAACTCGGACCGGTTGACCTGCGTCGGCTGGCGCAGGTTCCACGCCACGGTCCGCGGGACCGGGCTGGCGGGCATAGCGATGACAGTCATCCCGGACTCCCCGGCAAGTAGGATCGCCGGGCCGACCGCTGCGCATCGGCGGACCCAAGCTGTGCGCCGATCTGTGCTGCCGCGACGCCGCTCTGCTGGGCCATCGCCTGCATGTCCGCGTACAGTTTCTCGGTCAGCACCGAGCCGCGCATGTCGACCGTCTGCATGATGGTGACCCCGCCGCCGCTACCGCCGCCGCCGATCTTGTGGTTCGGGATGATCGTACCGCGCGTGTTGGGGACGAACATCTCCGCGCCGCGCTCGCCGACCATGTAAACGCTCGACGGATCCACCGGCCCGCCGGCCGCGCGTGCGCCGCCGAAGATGCTGGAGCCGATCGATAGGAGCGACCCGACGAACCCACCGGACGCGCCGCCGGCCGCGCCCCCCAGGGCATTTCGCAAGCTGCCCAGCAACGGCTCGACAATCAGCATCTGCAGAACGAGACGCTGGAACTCGCCGATCAGGTCATCGAACGACAGGTCGTTCAAACCTAGTAGCGACCCGACTACATCCTCGCCCAGCCGATCGATTTCGCGCGTGTAGTTGACGATCCGGTCTGCCTCTTCCGGGGTCAGGATGCTGCCGATATCGACATCCTCGATCCCGGTACGCAGGTTATCGAAGGATGCTTTCAGCGTGTCGACGTCTGTCGCGCCGTCCGACAAGATATCGAAGGTGCCGATCTGGATTTCGTTCGAGGCGAAGATGCCGCCGGCTTCTTCGCGAACCCGATCTGCTATTGGTCTGACGCGGGCAGCTGCCGGTTTACGGGTCGCCCCGCTCGCACGCTTCGCTGACGTTGAAGTAGCGGCACTGACCGGACGTGGTGCTGCTGCTGCTGTCGTTCGTGGCCCGTAGCCAGAGGTGATGTCGCCGGCCCGACGGAACCCGAACCGTTCGTCCAACGCTTCGTCACGCAATTCGCCTTCACGAACAGCTTTCGTGCGGTCGTAGCTTCGCAGAAATACTCCGCGGCTATCGGACGGCGCGGAAAGGCCCTTTTGGCTCTGCCCCGCGTAAATTGGTATTCCACCGATATTCAATCCGGATGGCTGACCACCAGCCAAAGGATTGATGGACATTCCCCGCCCGAAGTTGCGGATCTGGTCCACTGCGCCGAGGACCGACGAAATCTCTCCGCGCAGCCCCTGAAACTTGGCGCGGATGAAGGAGATCGCTTCGTCGCCACCAATTTTCAGCGGATCGAACGCGTCGTACAGTCCGGCCAACACGGACCGCACCTCCACTCCAAAATCCGTAGCCCGGTCCCCAAGGGCGGCAAAATCGTTTGCGCCCTGCATCGCGAAGTTCGCGAGCATGGTCGAGAAATCGCCGCCTCGGTCGAACGCGCCGAACGTCAGAACGGCTGAGTTGTTGACCTGCGTCATTGCCTCTGAAAATGTGACGGGCATTTCGCGAAACTCCGCATCAATGCCGGCCGTGAATTTTGTGTCCGTCAGGGCTCTGAACAGGACGTCCGCTGTCAGCTTGCCTTCCTCGGCCAAGGCGCGGAGCTGGCCCTGTGGCAATCCCATGCTGTCGGCGAGCAGTTTCAAGATGCGGGGGCTGGCCTCCGCGATCGAGTTGAACTCGTCGCCACGCAACGCGCCGGACGCCAGCGCCTGCCCGAACTGCAGCGTCGCCGACGACGCCTCCCCCGCATCGGCCCCGCCAATCTTGAGCGCCTTCGAAAACGTCTCCGTCGCACGGGCTGCCGTTTCCTGCGAACGGCCCGTCTGCTCTGACGCCCGGACGAACGACCCGTAAAGAGCGGTCGTTTCAGACAGCCCCGCGCGCGTCGCCTGTGCGATGCGAGCAACATCCTCCTGCGCGACGCCGAACGACCCGAATTCGCGCGTAGCCAGCCGCAGTTGCGCCTGAAGCGACTTAAACTCGTCGGCGACGGCAATGAACTCGGTTGCCAGTTGGCCGATCCCAATTCCACTCACCGAAGCCAGCAAGCCCGATTTCAGCGTGCCGAGCGACCCTCCCAGTCCGGCGAAGCTGCTTTCGACCCGGTCTAGCCGGACGCTCGTCTCGCGCTCGAACCCAGCGATCGCACGATCTGCATCGCCAATGCTCCGGCGCAGCAATTCGGTCGACGCCGAGATCTGCAGCTGGAGCTGCTTCACATCGATTGACGAAGAAGCCATGAGATTACCTTTGAACGAGGCGCTTATGCGTTGGGTTATTTTGGTTGCCGCCGTCGCATGCTCGGGGTGTCAGTTCATCCCCGACACGGCAGCGAAGCGAGTTGCAGACGAAACTAGATGAACTGACAAAGCAAACTCTCGCGATCCAACAGTATTGCCCCGGAAATAGCGTCCGCGGTCAAACCTCTCGATCCTGACTTCGAGCGACTAGCAGTTCGCATGCCGCATAGAATTCATGGGGCGTTGCCCGCCAGAACGTATCCGGAGACCAACCCAAATCGACGATGGCAATTGCCATCAGGCGGCGGTGGGGATCGCCGGAATATTCTTCCCCACCTTCTTGGCTTCCCCCTCGATCGTGTACCCGCCGCCCGCCGCACGCATCAGAACCAGCGCCAGCTGCAGGCTGATGCCGAAAGATCCGGCTTCGTAGATCAACTGGGCGATCCGTTCTGGCCGCACCCTGGCCATGTCGGCATCTTCGTTGGCCTTCGCATGCGCCCGGATCAGCTCGGCGGCGACGACGCCCATCGTCTCCAGGGTCAGAGCATTGCTGTTGGCGGCGTCCGCCAGTTGATATCGCGTCATGCCGGTAGCGCGCTCGAACGCGACGATCGCTTCGAAGCTCGGACGCAGCGGATACTCGGTATCGGCGAGCGTCAACACGGCCTCGCCGCGCACCTCATTCGCGCTCCCCATCAGATTTCGTCCACGGTGGGGGCGGTCGCGGCGTTCAGCGTGGCGGACGTGCCGACGGCCGCGTTCTGGTTGCCGTCGGTGTTGCCGAACACCGTGTACATCTCGCATTCGAACACGACATTGTCCTCGGCGAACGGCTTCTCGCGGACCTGGTAGATCGTCGTATCGCCGCTGGCGTCCAGCGACTTCATCCGCGCGTATGCTGTGTCGGGCAGGTCGGGGATGAATGACTGCGCGAGCGACAGCGTCTTGGGGCCGGGGGCAGACGCGCCATACTGGCCAGTGTCCTTCGTTCCCAAATCGATCGGCGACGAACTGCGATTGATCGTCAGGTTGCCCTGACCCTGCGGCTGCGCGAAGGTTTCCGCGCCGGCGGCCTTCACGAACAGCCGCAGGTTGTTGCCGAGCTTCTTGGCCATGATCGTTCTCCATGCAGAAAAACCCCGGTGACGCGGGGCAGGGGGGGAATAGAAGTCGGGCCGGGTCAGCCCGGCTGGACGAGGATCTCGTAAGTCTGGCTGCCGCCGTAGGTGACGCCGTCGTCCGCCGCGCCGGTCGCCGAGCTGGTCCAGACCGGATCGCCGAAACTGGCGCCGTCCGCGGCGATCGACTGTCCGTCAAGCGCCTCGCGACCCGCGTGCATCATCGCCAGCAGGTCACGGCGCTTCTTGCCCCGGTAGACATAGTTGATCTCCAGGACATGCTGCTCCAGCCCGCCATCCTTGCCGCCGAACGCCTCCGCCTCGATGTCGCCGACGA
Source organism: Sphingomonas montana (assembly GCF_001956315.1). Taxonomy (GTDB): domain Bacteria; phylum Pseudomonadota; class Alphaproteobacteria; order Sphingomonadales; family Sphingomonadaceae; genus Sphingomonas_R; species Sphingomonas_R montana. Next base: position 122,001 of record NZ_MOLY01000041.1, read on the forward strand.
CGATGAACGGCGGCTGCGCGCCCTCGGGAACATGCTGATAGACCGCCGCCAGTTCGGGCGGGACCGCGGCAGACAGCGCGGCGAACGCCGCGTCCTGAGTGGAAACGAGCAGGTCAATCATCGAAGCTGGCTCCCGATGCCGCGGCGGTCAGGACATCGTCCCAGTAGGTATTCAGCGAAGTGGTCAGTCCGCCGCGCAACGCCGCTCGTTTCTTGAAAACGAAGGGTCGGGCGCCCTGTGCACGGACGCGCAGCTGGTAGGTCGCCGCGATGTCCTCAGCCTTCTTCTTGCCGTTACGCAGACCCTTGCCGCCTGCCCTACGTCGCCGGACCGTGACGGTCTGGGCCTTTCGCCCGAACTCGATGAACCGGCCGTAGAACTGTTTGCCGACGAACTGGTCGCCCCTCAACTTAATCGCGCCGTTCGCGCGCTTGCCGATGAACCCGACTTTCAGCCGGAGGGACTTGCGGCTCAGGTTCTTCGACAGGCGCGACCGCAGAAAGCCCGTCTTGTAGGCCACGTCTTGGCGCATCGCCGCCAGAACCTTCGAACCGTAATCGTCCAGCACATCGGCCATGCCGTCGCGCGCGGCGTCGGGCAGGGCGCGCAGCAGCTTGCGGACGCCGGCCGCGCCCTTGACCCGCCCCGTCACGTCATTGCCTGCGCGTTCGCGGTGTCTGCGAGGATCAGCAATGCGACGCGCTTGCCGTCAGGATCGTCGGCCGACCGGACGTTCAGCGTCTTCCCGTCGTGCAGAATCTGATCGGACACCCGCACGTCGGCGCCGTACCGCACCACGATCTTGTAACTGGACACGCCCTGCATCGCCTGAGCAATCAGGGCCTCGCGACTGGCTAGACTGGTGACCTCCGCGTAGAGCGTGGCAATCGGCTGCCACTCGTCGTCATAGCCGCCGCGGCCATCCGAGACTTCGACCGACCGGTTGACTGTGATCCGGTGCCGCATGCGGCTCGCGAGGTTCGGCCGATCCCCCATCAGACGACCACTCGCCGGTCCGACCGACAGATGGACTCGGCCGCCGCAATGACTTTGGCGGAATAATCACCGTCGCCGCGGTTCTCGAAATCGTCGGTGATCAGCAGGCGCATTGCTCGGATGAGCCGACCCGGCACTTCGTCCTCGGCATAGCCCGCCTGCATCGTCACCGTGACGATCGACGACGTCGCCGCGCCCGCCGCCGCGCGCCCGAACTGGCCCCACCCCGATGGCGCTACGAGCCCCAGCTGGGCAGGGCGCTGCATGGGCGACACGACATAGTTGGACTTGTCCAGCGTGACGTTGCCGTCGGCGGCGAGATAGTCGACCCGCGTCACCTCTACGTTCGGCCAGGCGTGCAGGTCGACCGTGCCGGACAGCGAACCGAACACCTCGGCCACCTCGCGGCGGACGAGCAGGTGGCCGGTGTAACGCTCGACCCATTCGCGCGCCGCGACGATCGCCTGCTCGATCAGCAGATCCTGCGCGGCATCCGGATCGACGCGCAGCTGGGCGCGCGCCAGTTCCATCGAGACCGGCTCGGCCATCAGGCGACCGCGATCTCGTAGCGCAGCGTCAGCCGCGCCGTGGCACCCGAGGCCAGCGAGCCGAGCGCGAACGTCAGGTGCAGCAGGTCGTCCGCCTTGCGACCGGGCGCGACCGGCTGCGGCACGTCCCATGCGCTCGCCTTGTACGGGTCGAGCATCAGCGGCGGACCGAACGGCTGGATCGATGCACGTGCGCGCGGGTCGTCGCTGCTTAAGGTCAGCGTGACACCCGAGGCCGTGGCGCTGACCGCAGCCGGCGCAACGATCGCGTTCGTCGTCTTGAAAGCGTCCGGGTTCGCGTCATGGTCCGGATCGATCAAGCGCATGTAGCGCAAGTCGGTCAGCGTCTTGGTGGACGCGTTCACGATCGCGACGTCGATGGTCAGGACGCCGCCCGCCAGCGTCATGGTCTGCAGGATGTGCAGGTCGGCAGTATCGCCGACCCACGTCACGCGGTCCGGCTCCGGCAAGATCTCGCCGGTCATCTGGGACGGGCCGAGCCGCTCCGCATTGACCACTCGGACGATCTTGGCGCCAACCTGATACGCGACCACGAACGCCTCGACCGGCGTGCCCTTCAGCATCGCATCCCCCGCGATGTCTTCGCCCTTGGCGCCGATCGCGACCATGCCGACGCGCAGGAACCCGCTGTCCCGGTCCGTGATGATGCCCGCGGGCGCCGACGCGCGCGTGCCGAGCGTGCCACTGGCGTTGAGACCGACAGCCAGGCGATCCGACTGCATGAAGGCCTCCGCGCCGATATAGTCGATCCGGGCCGTTGGGCTGGGGATAGGTGTGGGGATAGCTGTGGGAGAGGGCGGTGCATAACCCTTCCGCCAGTAGAGCCAAGAGCCGTTCGGCTGCTGGCCCTTGTCGATCCAGACGGCACCCTTCGGACCGAGGCCCGGGACTTTGCCGCTGGACGTGATCTGACCGGCGACCTTGCCGACCAGATGCGTGGCGCTGGTGAACGTGTTCGAGGTCATAGCCGTAGAACATCCTTCTTGTGGTCTGAGTGTGTATCGGGTTGCGTCACTCGGAATAGGTGTGTATTGGGAGCACACCGTTAGCGGAGATTTTGCATGTTTGAAAATTCCTATCCGGCCTTGCTGTTGGGCGGACGAGATCACTGGTCTCTCGAGTTTCCCGATATTCCCGGATTGATGGACGGGGTGATCGAAGAATCGCAGCAGCTCCTCGTCGAGCGAGCCACAACAGAGCTGTCCAAACACCTGAACTATCTGCTTGCTGAGAATATGCCCCTGCCTCCCCGGTCCGAACTGGACGATGTCAATCAAGATGATGGGGTTGGTCGGCTCTTGATCCGCGCGGACATCGTCGGAAGGTCGACGCGGGTGAATATTTCCTTGGATATGGGTCTTCTCGCCCAGATTGATCGGCACACCACGAACCGATCAAAATTTCTGGCAGAGGCAGCACGATATATGCTCGCCGAGCGCACTGCAGATCGTGTCCGAAATCTGATCGCAGTCCATGAGACCATTGATCGGTTTATCGCCGCGGCCATCGAATCAAGAGGTAACGTGTTTTCGGAGTATCGGAGACCATTCGAACGCGTGAAGCTAAGCCCGCCGCCTATGGTGTCGTTCAATTCTCAAGCAACCATCGACGAGATTTGGGACACGTATCTTCGTCTCAATAATCTGGATTGGCGCGACCTTGAAAACAGAACTCCGACGCCGGATCAGCAGATCGAGATCAATCGCTTGATCGAGAAGCTTCGCCAGTTGCAGTTGCAGTCTCTCGCGTGCTTCTACGTTGATACGAAGGAAATCCTTTAGGGCTGGTCGCCTGACAAAAGGATGGCAGAATGGTCGTCATCAACGTCGGCCAAGCTTACCGGAGCGGGAATTTTATACCCCCGCTCCAAGAACCAGGCCCGTGCTTCGACCACTTCCCGTCGAAGCTTCAAAAGCAGCGTCTCACGATCCGGTGCCCATGATCCAGTGAAGCCGCTGGGGTCGTGGAAATCTACTAGAACGCCCTCCCACCGCCACTCAGGACGATGCCCCGGTCCGCGGTCACGGATCGACGCCCGGTAATAGCGCGCGGTATCGGTCATGCCCGGTCCCATCCCTTCGACTTGATGAATGCCGCGATGTACTGGCCTTGCAGCTGGTAGCCCTGCCCGGTCGGGTGGGTGCCGTCGGACCGCAGCACGGTCGGGCAGGCCTGGTTCGCGAATGCGGCGGCATCCGGGTACGGGCCGTCCGGCGCGCCGGCCTGCCACAGGGCCTCCGACAGCTTGCAGTAATAGTTCGGATAGGCGGCCTTCAGCTGCGCGTCGGCGGTCTCGACGGCATCCGTCGCCGGGTCACCCGAATAGCCGCTGGCCGTCGTGCGGTAGCGGCCCAGCACCACGATCCGGCCGTTTCCCGCCGTCACGCCCTGCGCCTGTTCGGTCGCTGCGACCATCTGTGCAATCGCATCGTAGACCGACGTCGCGGCGGCCGACCCGGTCGCGGGGCCGGTGCCGTTGGTGAAAAGATCGCCGATGACGGTGACTTTCTGGCGCTGGACTGTGACCGGCAGGCCGGACGTGCCAGCCGGGCTGAGATCGCGACCGTTCAGGAAACGGTCGAGGATCTGGTTTGCCGTATCGCCGCCGACGCCGCCGTTCGAACACGACGCCCCCGCGTTGCCGCCGAAGTCGTCGTTATAGCCGAGCGCGTTCCCGATCTGCCCAGAGAAGCCGTTCGTGATCGAGTTGCCCCAGGTCTGGATGCTGATGACCTTGCCGAGGAAGTCGGCGGTCGAGGGCGCGCGCGCCTTGAACCGATGACCTGCGTTCAGACCGGCGACGAGGTCGGTGTTGGCGTCGCCCGCGATCCCGTACTTCCAGGCGAGCATGCCTTCGATGAGGCGGGAACCGTACCGCTGGCCCACGCCGCCGGGGAAGGCGTCGAGGTTGACGCGGATAAGGCGACCGAGGTCGAACCGTGCGCCGGTATTGTTGCTGTACCCGCCGATCGTGTCGGTCGTGGTGGTGCTGCCGGGCGGCGAAGAGGGCGAACCACCCTCGGTCATCGGGTCGGCACCGTTCCAGTTGCCGCGATGACGACTGGCCTCTTGGCGGAGCGACATCATCGCGGCGGTGCCGGCGGTAAAAGTCGTCAACGAGATGCCGCCGGACGCGCCACCAAGGCCCGAGATGCCGATCGTGTTCTGCGCCGGCTGCGACGTCGCGTTGGCCATCGTGACCTGCGTGCGGGCGCTGTCGCTGGGACGCGGGAACTCGATTGCCACCTTTGTGGTCGCAAGGTTCGTCTGGTTCGCGTTGCGGCGCATGACGCCGAACATCCCCTGCAGTTCCCAGAGCGGAGCCGCGTTGGAGGTCAGGCCCTGATATTGCGACGAGCCGGATAGGAACTGGACGGCCGGCAGCGTGCCACCCCAGCCGGTCGGCATCAGTGTCGGCTGGGCGACCGCGGTCGCCTGCGCCATCGCTCCGGTGCCACCGGCCACTTTGTTCGCCCAGGACGAGACCTTGCTCGATCCATCGGCCGTGACGTTCACGGCCGGATCCAGATCGAACACGTTGGCCGCGCCGATGATGCTGGCGATATGCGTGATACCGAGTGCTGCCGCCGCGACAGTGGCCGCCGCGGTGGTGGCAGACGGGGCCGACGCGCCGGACGCGTTCACGCCGATCGTCTGCACCGCGAGCGTCTTGCCCACGTCCTCGCCTCGCCGGGTATAGGCGGGTTTGGTCGCCAGCGGGATCGCGGCGCCGTCACGCGTCCACTGCCAGCGCACATACGAAGTCGCGCTCATATTGCTGTACGACGGTGCCGTCGCCAGCATCGTATCGCCCTCGTTCACTCCGCCGCTGATCGTTGGGTTGCCGGACGCAACCGGGACTCCAACACCGGGGGTCGGCGTAGGCGTCGGGGTTGGGGTGGGCGTTGGGGTAGGCGTCGGAGTGGGCGTCGGTGTTACTAATGCCGCAGCCGTGGTAACCGAGAAAGTCCGCGGCACGCTGTCGATCGTCACCGTTGCGGTCGCGATCGTGCCAGCACTGGTCGAGCTTGTCAGCCGCACCTTCAACGTGTCGCCGTTCGCGACCGTGGTGCCGGCCGTCGAGTAGGCGCCGCCGTTCTTCGCATAGGATCCGCCGTTGATCGTGAGCGGCACCGAGCCGGTCAGGTTCAGCAGCGTGACGGTGCTGCTTTCCACGACCGCGCCGAGCGCCGCGTCTATGATCGCGAGAAAGCCGCTCGCCGCGGCGGTTGCAGCCCGCGCGGCCGGGTTGGACATACCGGTGGGGCGGAGGGAGCGCGGGCTGCGAGCCATCAGTTCAGTACCTTTTTTGCGCGTGCGGGCCTCTCGTGAACGACCGACGCATTCGCCGGCGCGGTTGCCGGCTCGGCATCCGCCACGTCGGGATCCGCTTCGTCGTTGACGGGCTCGATCGCGGTGGATGCGAGCAGCGGCGCTGCCTCGTCGATCGACATCTCGCGCACGTCACCGACCGCCACCCCATCTAGGGGGCGGGTGAACCGATAATTCTTCATGAAATGGTCTCCCTGATAGCGGGGCGAGCGATCAGCCCGCCCCGCCGGTCATCAGAACGCGCCGTAGACGAAGGCTTCCGGCCGGTAGATCGCCAGCGCCAGACGCTCTTCAGCCAGAATTGTTACAAGGTTCATGACGAAGTTGTCGCGGTCCTCGCTCGACACCGTCACCGCCGCCTGCATGCGGTCGAAGATCTGCGCCGCCATGTTCCAGGCACCCGTCGTGAACCGGCCAGTCGCCTGCGACTGCGTCTCGACGGCGGGCAGGCCCCAGATGCGCAGACCGGGTGCCTCGGTGGGGTTGGAGATCAGGTAGCCGTTCGCGGCATCCTTCAAGACCTCCATGTTTGCGGCGTCGATCGGGTTCAGCACGAAGCCCGACGCGGGATATTCCGCCAGTGCCACCTGCAGGATAGCCATGCGCAGCTTGTCGAGCTGCTGCACCGGCGCGGTGGCACCGGTGGGCAGCACGTAGGGAACCGCCACGGCGTTGATGCCCAGCAGGTTGTTGCCGACGCCATTGCCGTTCAGCAGCTGCGCGTCTTCCTTGAAGGCCAGCCCGTACCGCAGACGGACGTCGATCATGGACCGGAGCGCGGGTGCGTCCGCCAGGATCTCGGTCGAAGCACGCATCCAGTGCGCGATCTTGCGGACGCTGGCCGTCTTGGTCGTGTACTTCAGGCTGGACTCGGGCTTCAGACCACCTTCCGGCACCATGTCGGCGCTGTTGGTGAAGCCGCTTTCCTGCGGATACTCGACCTGGCTGGACGCCGTGCTGCCGGGGGCGAGCAGGTCGCGGATACGCAGCTGGCGGGTCGGCGGCGTCGTGAGCATGCCGGCGACGCGCTCCGCGCGGTACAGCGCACCGGCCGAACCGTCGGCGTTGGTCGACAGCGACGTGATCGCCTTCATCTCGACCGTGATCGAGCGGCCCTGGGTGATGTTGCCGTTCAGCGCCTTGAACTCGTCGGAGTTCGTATAGGCCTCGCCTGGGGTGGCGATGACTTCCTCGTCGGAACCGCGGCGGGCTGCCTTCTGCTCCAGATCGTCGAGGCGGGCCTTCGCCTCGTTCATTCCGATAATCGCGGTGTCCGCGAGTTCCTTGGCGGTCTGCGACAGCGGCGTGCCGCGCTCGGCTTCGGCCAACGCCTTTTCGGCGATCGCCTTAACCTGGTCGTGCTTGGTGTCGAACGCGGTCTTGAGTTCGAGCGCGAGCTCGCTCGGAGTCTTGTCGGTCATTGGTTGCCCTTTCGGCAGAGATGAAAGATCAGGCCCGGAGCATACTCAGGAACTCCATTGCCTCGTCGATCGCCTTCGCCTCGGGGTCCCCCCGAAGATGCGGCGCACAGGCAGAGGCCATCGCCGTTGCCTTGGCTCGGGAAAAACCTGCGTCTCGCAGATGATCCTCGAAATCACGGACGGTCGGCAGATCGCCGACGCCCAGGATGTCTTTGAAGCTCATGACGCGCGTCCGATCGTTCATCGGGATCGTCACAAGCGAAATCTCGTGCAGCGCGACGTGAAGCAGATGGCGGGACTTGCCCTCCATCCGGTGTTTCAACGTCTTGAAACCCATCGACATTCCGGCCAGCGCGCCGGAACGCACGTCTTCGCGAGCATCTTTGCCGGTCTGCGACGTGGAGAAACGGCCCTTCGTAAGCAGCCCGTCCGAAACTTCTTCGAACGAATGCCACGCGCCGGCCGGGCGCTTCTGATCATGGAACAGCAGCATCGGGAGGGACTTGCGGCCCTGCAGGTCGATCGCTCCCTTGGCGACAATATCGCCACCGTGGTCGACGTTGCCGAACCCGACCGCGAGACCTGTGATATTACCGTCGTCGTCGATCGACTTGGTGTCGAGAGCGAAATCGAGTTCGTTCATGGCGTCGCTCCTGGGGCCGGCAGCGCCGGGGTCGCCGTGATCGGCTGGTTCTGGACCTGCATGCGAGGAACCTCGCCGCCGGCGACCGGCGGCAGGCCTTCCAGCGCGCGGACTTCGTTGATCGACATCGCGCCCATGCCGGTCATGGCGGTGTAGAAAGTGGCGCGTGCGGCGCTGTCAGCACGCAGGAAGCCTTCGAGGTTGAACTCGATCGACACGCCGTTGCGGCGGTCCACCGGGGTCAACAGTTGCTTTTCTAGCGCTCCCTCAATGCGCTTCAGCCGCTTGCGCAGCTTGAACTTCAACAGCGACAGCGTCTGGTCTGTGATGCTGCTGCCCAGCGAACTGTTGCCCTCGGTATGGCCGACCAGATGGGGATCGACTTCGAACACGCGGCAAATATCCGTGACGCCGAACTTGCGGCTCTCCAACATCTCGGCGTCGGCCGGATTGATGGACAGCTGCTGCCACTTCAGACCGTTATCGAGCAGCATGGGCCTACCGACATTCTGCGCGCCGACGAACTTCTCCTGCAGCAGCGCTTCCAGTTCCGGTCGCTGGGTACCCGTCAGCGGCTTGTCGATCGACATCACGCCGCTGGAACGGACGCCGTTCGCGAACATCGAACCAGAGGCCCGATCTACCGCCATCGCGCTGGTAAACGACCGCCGACAGGTGGCGAGCGGCGAGAGGCCACCAAGCGGCCCGCCGCCGAAGCCGCGGATATGCAGTATCGACTCCTGCGCGACCCTGCGGTCCCGGCCGTTGTCGTTCCACCGGTAACCGAGGTCGCCCGACGGAAGGCGCGACACGTTCATGAGGTCCGGGCGGACTGGCGTCAGCGAGACGATAAAGCCATCATCACGCTTGCCGATCTCGGCGTAGGCGTTGCCATGCAACTCGATGCACGCGGCCATGAACTCCCAGAAATCGAACGCGGATTGATCATAGTTCGGGCTGTCGTGCAGGAGCCAGAAAAGCGGATGATCGCGTGCCTCGACCGCGACGCCGTCGGGGCCGTTCCGGTAGACCGCGATCGGCAGACCGGCGATGTTGCCGGCCCAGAAACTGACGCAAGCCCAGGTGGCGGACAAACTAAGCGCCGCGCCGACGCCGTTCCCGCGATAGTCGTCGTACGTCTCGGTCGTGATCCTGTTCGTGATGAAGTTGTCGCGGTCGCTGCGAGCGCCGTCGGGGCCCTCGACGGTAACGCTCTTGCGTTCCAGCGACAGATCGCGCCGGGCCTCCGCCTCGGCAGCACGTGCGGACAGGCGGTAACCCGTCATGCGCGCATGCTCGCGATCCAGTCATCAACGGAAGCGGAAGTCGGAACAGCCATCGCAACCCCCAGCGCCATTGCCAACGCCACCGCGGCGTCGATCTTGTTCGTGGCCCGCTCTTTGGCGAGCCAGTGATTGCCCCAGCGGTCCTCGTCTGTGACCGCCGACATCATGGCGGAGATCAGGACCCGGTTACGGCGGAGGCGAATACGTCGTTCGAGCAGCGCGCTTTCGAGCTCGCGGACCGAGCCGGGCATCCAGAGACCTTCAGGTTCCCGCCCGGCCTGCCTCGCCGCATCCTTCATCGCGTCGGTCGGCTTGCCCTTCTTGGTGCCGCCCTGGGGATGCTCGACGAATGGGATCGACAACCCCATCCGCGTGCATTCTTCTTCGAACCGTCGGAACGCGTACCGGTCGTAGCCGACCGCCCCGATCTCGAACTCGCGGTCATCGTCAGCTAGCGACTGGGCGACGTGATCGAACCGGATGCTCTGACCCTTGGGAGCCTGAAGGTGGCCGTCGCGAACCCAGGTCTCGTACGGTGCCTTGTCCTGAAGCGCCCGCTGAGCAAGCGTGTCGCCCGGCGTCCATGCTTCGATCCAGGCATCGTAGGTCGGCTTCGTGATCGTCGACGTGACACCGTCGACCGTGATCTCGACGTCGACTGTGCCCGTCTCGACGACGCATCCCTTCGCCGTGATGTCCCGGTTCTGCGAAAGGTCGAGGCCGATGCTGATCCGCTTGCCGTAATGCTCGGCGGGGTCGAAATCGGCCAGGCAGGGTTCCAGCACTGCGCGCGACATCCACGCCGCGTCGGCATCGGTCCACATGCAGAAGTGCAGGCGCAGGATCCCGTTGAGCTTGCCGGGCAGGGCCTTCGCCTGGGCGACGACACCGGCCAGATAATCCTCGGTCAGAATAGTGCCGAGCAGTGGGTTCGCCTTCGCCCAGCATGACGGGTCGTTCAGTGGATCGTCGCCCGGGTCGAGCGAACAGACGAAGCTGAACGTGGTGTCGTCGATGACCTCGCCGACATAGGCGAAGTCCTCGCCCGGCGTCGCGGTGCCGGCGGCGACGCGCACCGCGTGCTCGTGCTCTTCCCAGCATATCGAGTTCCGGTCGCTGCCGCTGTTCGTGATCATCAACAGCAACGGCTGCCGGCGGAACTTGAACCCGCGCTCGACCATCTCGATCGCGTCGCGGTTCGGCGCTTCGTGAACCTCGTCGGCCAGACCGATATGCGGGCGGAGACCGGAGCCGGACTTGCCCGCGGACCGGCTGAGTGGCCGCATGAACGACCCGGTGCCAAGATGCGCCAGATTGTGGACCCGGCCCGGCCCGCCGCTCTGCGTGATGCGGCGCGACAGGTCCGGTGACTGATCAACCATCGCGACGGCATCCCGAAAGAGGATCATCGCCTGGTCGCGGTGGGCCGCCACCGGGTAGATTTCCGCGCCCGGTTCGTTGTCCGCCATCATGCCGTACAGGCCGATGCCGGCTGCGAACGGCGACTTGCCGTTGCCCTTGCCCTCTTCGATGTACGCCCGACGAAATCGGCGGGTGCCGTCTGCACGCTGCCAGCCGAACAGGCATCCAACCTTGAACGCCTGGCTAGGCGCGAGCAGGAACGGCCGACCCTCAAACTGGCCGCCGTTCAGCCGCAGCTTGGTCTCGAAGAACCGGATGGCGCGCTGGGCTGTCGGCAGGTGGAACCGCAGTCCGCGTGCGCCGCCCTGTTCGAGATCGTCAAGATGACGACGGGCAGCGTTGCGAATGTGCGGTCCGGCGACGATCTCGCCCGCCACCACGGCGCGCGCCCAGTCCGTTGCTCGATCCTCGGCGGGGTCAGCAGCTACCGTCTGCCCCGAAGAACTCGTCCGGCTCCGCTTCGTCATCCGGCATGTTCACCTTGCTACGATCGGTCGGCGTCGCGCCCAGCTTCGACAGCACGGACTGGTACATGCTCAGCTTGGTGACACCGGGGATATCGCCCGCCAGCATCTCGCCGCGCACCATCGATGCGATTTCCAGCAGCGCCTTGTCGGCCGCGGTCAGCCACGGCAGCTCGGACCGGAAGCGGTCCCAGGCGCGCTTGGCGTGAAGGTCGAGGTGCGCCGGCGCGCCACCCAGCGGGGCGGAGGCCGGTTCCTTCCGATCTTTATGCCGTCCTGGATTGCGGAGCGCGGCGCCGGTCGCTTTGGCCTTGCCGGCCGGCAACCGTCGTGCCGCCATCGCCTACCCCTGAATTTTGAACTGTGGATGTGAAAAGTTTTGGATGGTGCGGTGTCCAGGGCAATGACCCCCCGGAGTTTTTACCCACCCCCCCGGTCTGGGACCGATCAGTCGACCGGCCACCCATCGGCGTCGATCGCCACGCGCTTGCGGTGCCCGAACTGCTCAGCGGTCACCTCGACATGACACGACTTACACAGGTTGCGCGTGTTGCTGTCATCGTCGGTGCCACCCTTGTCGAGCGGCACGATGTGGTCGACCTCGACCGCCAGAGTTGTCCGCCCCCGATCCGGACAGCGTTCGCAAAGGCCGTGGGATCGAGCTAGCCGGCGCTTTCGCTGGGCAACGCCGGCAGAACCGCGAAGACGTTCGACCATCAGCTGATCGCGATCTTGATCGACGTGCGCTTGTGCGAGTTGGACAGCTTACTGGCCGCGTTGACCATCGGCGTATGAGGGGAAGGGGCGCACGTGGGCATCGTCGCTTACCCCAGTCTTTGCGTTACCATGTCCGTAACCATCGTCCTGCACACCGCATTCAGCAAAATCGTGTACTCCGGCAGCGATTGGAGCAGCACATGGAACACAGCCGAATTGTCCCAGCGGACGTGTACGAGATGGAAGAGGATCAATTGCGAACCCGCCACCTTCGAGCATTTGCAGCGGCCGCTGGTCGGCTCGGGACGGAGCAATCGAGCGAAGGCCGCATACTGACCGATCAGCCTCCACTAACACCAGAAATGCAAGGCTTAGGTGAGCACGATCTAGGGGTCCTTTGAGACCCCGTTCGGGATCGCCCTTTCTCCCCCGAGCCAGCTCGTTAACCAGGTTATAACCATATTCGTCCATTCAACTCACTGACCGGGGGCAAACGAGGTCAGCCTTAAGGAGTTCGGCATGCAACATCGACGTATGGTCGTTGCCGACACTAACGACACGGACGAAGACCGACTTCGAACGCGACATCTGCGCGCGTTTGCAGCATCAGCGATACGCCATCGGTTTGAACAGGAAGCTGAGTTCGAGATATTGAACAGACAGCCGAAGCTTCCGGCCGGGCTTGAATTCCTCAACATAATTGCGAAACTGGACTGACCGGATCACGGTCTTGACGTCTTACCCAGGCCTTACGCTACTGTTTCGAACCTGTTACGAACGCAGCATGACAATCGAAGCTTGCGTTATTGAACGTGCATACCAGATCGCCCGCACTGGGAAGTGCAACAACGTCCCGGATATCACCCGGACGTTGATTCGTGAGGGGTACGAGAATGTTCACTCGCATCTTGCTGGCGGTTCTTTGCGGAAGGACTTGAGAGAACTTCTAGCAAAGGCCCGTAACACAGGATCGCCGGCTAGTACCGCCTGACGCGAGACCGATGCTCATTCACATCCGTAGGACAACCCCGGAAGCGCAGCTTCCGCAGGGGGGATGGCGAGGGCGGTAAGGTCCGTCGACCAACCGGCTCTATGCTCGCACTCAGCCGCTGAAGCAGCAGTCCCCAACGCCGAAACAACGTCAGGATAGGTGTCCTATACACCGTCTGTCGCCAGGAGGAAAGAGGCAACCTTGACGCGCAGGCTGCCACCGAAACAAACCAGCGCGAACTTGCCGTCGCTCTCTTCGACGATCCCCGTTAGCCCAGCGAAGCCACCTTCCGGGATCTCGACCTCCGACCCGACCTCGACGTGATGACGCTTGGCACGACGTGCCGCGTCCATGGCTTGCTGGTGCGCCAGCCGGCGGGCCTCCTGACCCTGTGTCTCGATCGCGCGGACGCTCTCGATCTCGCGATCAGTGATGAGCGGGATCCGCCCACCGTGACGGAAGATCGAGAAGGCCGGATGCGGGTTGCTCGGAAGGCCGAGGCATCGGCGCAGTTCGGGCAGGTGCCGGGCATGCGCGAACACGAACGTCGGCATGATCGGGAAGTCCCGTTCACGCTTCGCCTTGCTCCGTGGGACCCGGATCGATCGCGTGACCGTGGGGGTCCATGCTTCGATGCCGGCAGCGACGAGCGACCGGACGAGCGTCAGCGTGCGCGGGCCACTCATCCGCAAAATGCACCATGAGGCGCTGGTCTTCTGGTTGGTCTCCACGATCCCTACCCCTGTCCCTGAAATGTTGCTGAGACCGCGAGCTTCGGCACCACGTTATGAGTTTCGTAGCGAGCGGCAGGGCATGTTGTTGGCGACCCAGAATGTCGGAGGCCGAGCATGATCGTTGCCCAACTGAAGCTGAAGGAGATGCCGGACCGTCGCGCGATGCCACGGTGGTCCATGAACCTCCCGGGCCAGATCATGGAGGGTGGCGGCACGCTGATCGAGGTGAGTGTCCGCGATCTGTCCGCACGTGGCTTCCTGATCGACGCCGACGTGGATCTGCCGGTTGGCGCGATCATCAGCATTGAAACCGCAGGTGCCACGTTGGGCGATGCTCGCGTCGTGCGGCAGATTTTTGCCCAGTACGGCTGCGAGTTCGTAACCGTCGGTGACGCGCTGAACTTACCGACAGCACGCGCGGCCTGATCCAAAAGTGGCCCGGTAGCAGTCATTCGGCTTCCCGGGCTTCCCACAACCCGGCCCGCCGCAAACTCATATTTTCGGTGTACAGCCGGGAAACCGAAGCCTCGGACATGTCGAAGTCCGCCCAGACGCTCAGGTCGGTGGATGTGCCGTACCGCCAGTCGTGCAGGTCTTTCGGCAGCGAGCCCGGGCTGCGCTGAAACACCGTCACGCCTTGCTGAACCCCCCGCCGGTAGCTGCGCTCCGAAACACGGGCCAAGAGCGTCCGAACGATCGCCTTCGCCTCCTCCGGCAGGTCGGTTAGCACGTCGTCCGGGACGCCATCGGTGATGTCGGTCGCAGTCGGGTGATACTGGGTCATGGTCCGATCCTTCACTAGTGGGCGGTGGTGGCTGGAGCGGTGCCGGACGGCGGACCCGGCATGTCCATTTGGCGGTACCGTTCGGCCGTCGCGCTGCTGATAGCCCGGGCTTCGTCGGCGTCGGTGTCCTGTGCTTTTCGGCGGCCCTCGATCCAGGCGACGGGCTCGGAACGGCCCTCAGCGCTGATGATCGCATCCCGGGTCCACGCATCGCCGTTCTGCTTCCGCCACTTGCCGATCAGGGTTCGGGCACTCCGGTCCGCCATGCCGGTTCCGCACAGCAGGGCGACCCCGGTGGCGAAGATCACCTTCGACAAATCGGCCGGCGGCGCTTCGGCGCCAGTAGCGTTAGCTACTGTATTACTGTCCCGTCTCGTCACGTCAGCGGGGACATCCGCGTTCTGTCCCGGTTCGGTCCGCGTTCTGTCCCGCGGGACAGCAGGTGGGACGTCCCCGTCCTGTCCCTCATCCTGTCCCGACTTTTTCGCCCGCCACTGAGCCTTCCGAGCGCGTTCCTTGACGCGCTTGTCCCACGCCACCAGCGCCTGTTCGCACAGGGTCGGATGGTACAGGCGACCATCGCTGCATTTGACGAACCCATGCAAAGCCCTGACCCGCAGTTTGCGGAACGTCTTGATATCGCGCCCTAAATCGGCGAGCCGGCACAGCGCCGCATCGTCGTCCGGGAGTGACCCGGCCGGGCATTGTGTCCAGGCC
Source organism: Sphingomonas montana (assembly GCF_001956315.1). Taxonomy (GTDB): domain Bacteria; phylum Pseudomonadota; class Alphaproteobacteria; order Sphingomonadales; family Sphingomonadaceae; genus Sphingomonas_R; species Sphingomonas_R montana. Next base: position 137,078 of record NZ_MOLY01000041.1, read on the forward strand.
GCCCACCAGAGCGTGAGGCCCGCACGCCACTCGCTGTCGTTCGCAAGCGCATCGAACTCGCTGCCGAACAGGCGCTGCCCGAGCAGCGGCATGTACTCGAGGCCGCGCAAATCGCAGTCGGGCGGCGTCATTGGTTCTGGAACCGTCACGGATAATTTTCCTCGAGTTCGCTGTAAAAACTGCTGCCACGCACCGCAGAATTGGCTCCGAAGAACCATCCGAGCGCCTTGCCAGTCGGCCCGCTGCGTCGCTTCGGGACCAGAAATTCGATCTTGTTTCGCACTGCGTCCATGTCGGTCCGCCAGGCCTGATGCTTCGAACCGTACTGGTCCTCAGGCTCCGTGCGGCGCAGATATTCCTCTTCGCGGTAGACGAAGAGAAGGATGTCGGCGTCCTGCTCGATCTGCCCGCTGTCGCGCAGATCGGAGGCCTGGGGACGCTTGTCAGGGCGCTTCTCGACCTCCCGGCTGAGCTGCGCCACGGCCATCACGGTCAGGTTCTCCGCCTTCGCGAACTCCTTCAGACCGCGGCTGACCTCGCTGGCGTGCTCGTACGGCGACAGGCCCTTCCGGCTGGGCGTCATCAACTGGAGATAGTCGACGATGACCAGTTCGAGCTTCTGGCCTCGGGCCGCCAGCTTGCGCTTGTGCGTGCGCGCCTGACGCACGAATTTGGCCAGCGTCAGACCAGACGTTTCGTTGATCTCCAGCGGCATATCGTCGAGGCGGCGCTTTGCCCGCATGACGGCGTCGAGGTCCCCCGGCTTCACGGTCCCGTCGCGGATATCCTCGTAGGGCACGCCGCCGCGGGTGGTGAAGCACAGGTCCGCCAACATCCGTCGGGTCAGCTCGTCCGCGCTCATCTCCAGCGAGAAGATCAGCACGCCATGCCCAAGACCTGACGCGCCGAGCGCATAGGAGGTCACGAGGGACGTCTTGCCCATGCCAGGACGGCCGCCGACCACGACCATGTTCGTCGGACGCAGGACGCCGAGAACCTTGTCGAGCGATCCGATCATTCCGCAGTGAACACCGACGATCGGCTTCCCGAAGCTGTCGATCACGATCTGGGCATAGGCACCCACGGTCGCCTGCGCTGTCGCCGTCTGCTCCGCGAGTTCCGCAACCGCTTCGTCCGCGTTTGCGACCAGTTCCTCCTTCGCGATCGTGACGTCGCGGGCGGACGCGATCACGTCCTGCAGCCCGGCCACGAGCCGCCGCCTGCTCGACAGCATCAGGATCTGCTCGAAATAGGCTTTGGTCTGCGCGCGGGTACCGGCGTTCAGCGATGCCGCGGACAGGGTCGAGAATGTGCGTGGCCAGTCCTCCTCGCCTGCGAAGAACGGTGCCAGCGTGACAGCATCGACCGTTGCGCCGGCCGCGTACTGTTCCAGCATGCGGGCGAAGACGGCGCCGTAGATCGCGACCGAGAAATCGGCGGGGCGGCAGCGATCGGCGACCAGGTCGATCAGTCGGTTGTCGGCGATCATGTCGCCGAGCAGGCTCAGTTCCGCCTTCATGTTCTGCAGCGGTGCGGCGGGGCTGGCGTTGGCCAGCTGTTGTTCGAACATCCCGGTCACATGCGCACCCCGCGCAACTGGTCGTTATAATCCTTGAACCCGTCCGCCGGGTACATCTCGACGACGTCGATACCGCGGTCGAGGTAGACGGCACGCGACTGCTCGACCGCTGTTCGCCCGGCCGCATTGTTGTCGCCGGCCAGCATGATTTCGCGAACCTGCGGCGGCAGGTCCAGACGCGACAGCAGCGCGGTGCCGCACGCGACCAGCACGGGGCGGCCGGTGATCTCCTGCGCGAGCGTCAAGCCGTCTTCCGGGCCTTCGCAGCCTATGACTTGCGTCGCGCTGCCGAGGTCGTGCCCGGTGGCGCGGAATGCCGAGCCAACGATGATGCCAAGCGACATCTTCGGCTTGGGCACGTCGAGTTTCCCGCGCCCGTCCTGCGCCAGGTAGATCCGCTGGACCCCGACGACCGAGCCGGACGCATCCTGAAGCGCGCAGACCATGACCGGCACGCGGGACGCGATGACGGTTCCGGTCTCCTGGTCGCGGTAATCCAGTTCGGCGAAGCGGACCGTGTCGGGCAGCGGGGCGGTGATGCCGCGGTAACGTATATACGCTTCTGCAGCGGTGCCTTCGGAGGGCACGGCTCGACGCCAGCAGTCCTGGCCCGCACGAATACGGCGCGCTGTCGTGGCAGCGGCCTCCTGCTTGCGTCGGGTCCGGTTCTCGTCGGAGATGACCGGAAAGGTATCGCCTGCAAGCGATTGGAGAGCATCGCGGAACGACAGGCCCTCCGCCTTCATCAGGAACGTCATCGCGTCACCGACCGCACCGCAGCCCCAGCAATGGTATGTGCCCTTGTCGTCGTTGACCTCGAACGACGGCGACTTCTCCACGTGGAAAGGGCACAACCCGACCATCTCGCGCGGGCCGCGCTTCTTCAGCGCGGTCTTGCGGCCGATGATCTCGGACAGGAGGTGACGGCCCTTGGCGTCGCCGATGGCACGGCGGAACGCGTCGGGGTCGAGCCGGGGGCGGTTCATCGCTGGGCTTGCCCCTTGTCGGCGGCGATCATGTCGAGCCAGCATGCCGTCAGGGTGTGGACGCGGCGGATCAGCGCCTCGTGCGGCGTCAGCTCGTGCGCCTCGGTCAGGTTGTCCGCCTCGATCGCGATGATCGCCGGCAGCAGGGTGGCGAGCGTAAGCGCCGCCTGGTCGTCACCGGTGCAGACGGCGTTGGCATCGGCCCAGCGCCCGCCGACCAAACCCAGCAGCGGATCCGCGAACCGGCCACCCCATTCCTTGCAGCCGAACAGGAACGTCGGCAGGTCGATCGCCGCCGCGGTGTTGGCATAGGCGGCCGCCCGATCGTCGGACTTGCCCAGTACCCGGCCCATGTCGGCCCAGGTCGTGCCGTCCTCGGTCTTGATGTCCGTCAGGATGGCGTTCTGCGCATCGACCGCGCTTGACGCGGAAAAAGTGCGGCGCTGGCCGTGGATGTTCGGTGCGTTCATGCGACAGAAGCCTCGTCATGACGAAAGACAGGAAAGCCCGGGACGGAAACCGCATGACGGTGATCGCGATCGCGAACCTCATCGCCGTGCTGGTCGACACGATGCGGCGTGCGGATCTGCCGAACGACGTTACGCACGGCTTCCTTGACGGGCTGGAGCGGCTGAACGGGGTTACGCTCTACGGCGCGGCCGGCGCGATGCTCGACGAGATCGTCGATATCGTGCGGGCGTCGGTGCCGGTGAATGATTGAGGGGGGCGTCACGCGAGGTCTGTTTCGATTTGGGAGGCGCGCGCGTGACGAAGTTGCGACACCTCAACCTGAGAAGTCGTAGAGGGGGGAGCGAAAAAGTCGTTCGCGGTGACCTCGGCGTTCGTAGCTTCTGCGATGCGCAGCATCATTGTTCGGTTGGGTACGGATTTACCCTTGGCGTACCTTTCGACCGTACGCGCATGATCGCTCCCGATGCGCTTAGCGAACGCGAGGTAGGTAAAACCCTCACGGGCGAGATACAAAGATAGCTGCATCCGCTAATCATAGAAGGAGTGAAAATTAGCCGCAACCGCTATTTCTGTAGGATTTTCCTGTTTTGGCCGGAACGGCTATATTGGCCTTTGGAGGCGCTATGCTACAAAACCGTGTTCGAGAACTTCGTAAGCTACGAGGCATGACGCTGAAAGCGTTGGCAGATAAAATTGGCGATGGCGCCCATTTATCTACGATCCAAAAGATCGAAAAGGGTAGAATGGCGCTTTCGGCTGTCTGGATGCAAAAACTGGCAACCGCCTTAGAAGTCCCGTTGTCTGAAATTTTCGAGGACACGGGTAATTCCAGGCCTGGTGATCAAAAAATACCCCTCGTGTACTTATCCAAAAGAGCAAAACTGGAAGATGCGTGGATTGGCGATTTGATAAATGTGAACATTTACGGAGAAGATGTTTACGCAGTCGAAAAGGACATGTTTTTTGGATTTATTAAGACAACCTTGTTTCGCTCGTTTGTTTGTATTGATGCAAGTTCGAAGCTTTTGTTTGAAGATTGGCCGTATGCATACTACGCAGATGACTCATGGCCATTTCTAGGTGTATATAAGTCAGACCCTCCTAGGTTTGAACCATATCCTGGCTGCGAGCATTCTCTTAATCTCTACTTTGGTGTGTCCGACATCAGTGTGATCGGCGAGGTGCGCTGGGAGGTAAGCACAATGTGGCGGCCGCCCGAGCGAGATTTGCCTGAGGTTCTAAAACGCGAAGTTGACAATTTAGCGGATACGGCTAATTAGCTCTCATCACCTGAGCACCCCAGCGGTCGCCAGACGGTGATCGCAGGCTCGTAACGCACGCTCTCTCCGGAGGCCTCTGCCGCACCCCTGCGTCCTCGCAGGGAGACGCATCATGGCCACGCAGTTCAAGCACGCCGACTTCACGCATACCGCCGCACCGCGGCCCAATGTCCGTATCGCCTACAGCAACGGCCCCGCGGTTGCGGCCATCGGCCGTGCGCTGGCGGGCACGCCGAACCGCGACGTCACGCTCGACGAACTGAACACCGACACGACGCTGCGCACGCTGATGGCGCGGCGTAACGCCGTGATCCAGCAGCTGGACGAAGACGATGCGATCGACAGCCTGAGCGATGTCGAACAGGGCGAACTTTATTCGGTCGTCAGCGAATGCGAACGGCTGGTCCTGGGTTCCCCGGCCGCCACCCCGGACGACGCGGTCGTGAAGATGATCGCGGCGCTGCAGGTCACGGCCGAGGGTCACGAGCTCGGCGAGACCGAGGCGGTGCAGGCGATCTTCGAAGCGCGCAAGCATTTCGGCATCGGCTACCTGCAGGACCACCACGGTCTGACGCCGACGGGTCCGACCGGCGCGATCGCCGTTGCGCCGTGGATCGATGCCGGTCCGCGTCTCAATGCGACGCCGGGCAGTCTTGCCGCTGCCGCTAGTGCGGGGCTGGTCGGCCCGGTGCCACTGCCACCGCTGCCGTCAGGCATCAGCGACACGATGGCTGACCTCTTCGAGGCGTATTTCGCCGCCTATTTCTCGCACGCTGAGACGGCGGGGGATCAGGTGGTTGCAGCCGCAGACGACATCCGCATCTTCCCGGCCATGACCGTCCCGGATCTGGGGGCCAAGCTGCTGGTCGCCGTGCATCACGCGCACCCGCAGTCGACCGTCGACGGCTGGCTGGCCGTCGATCCTGATGACTTCCAGTGCACGCAGGCGGGGGAGGCGATGTTGTCCACGCTGACTGATGCGCTTCGGCTCGCGGACGTGGTGTCGACAGCGTCTGCCAGCAACGGCCCCGCAATAAACGATATCGTTTATGCTGGAGGTCCGACCGGGAATCGCACCTCGGCCGATGGGACCATGCGGTCGGAGTGGGACCGCAACCTCGCGTCATACCGGATCGCGAACCAGGCCTTCACGATCGCGAACGCGCCCTACTCTCAGATGTTGCCTGACGATCCGGGGTACGCTGAAGCGGAGGCCGTCGTCCTGGTCGCAATGAAGGCCGACACGGAGGCGGAGAACCTTCTGTTCGCCACACCGGCGCCTGATCTCGCGGCAGCCCGTATCAAGCTCGAGCTCGCACTTGAGGCGAATGTCCAGATCGGTGAAATTTGGTCGCTGCTCGATGACCTGAAGCAATTCGAGCGGGAGGCGATGCCGAACATGTGGAATGCGGCTCTCGTCCCCTACGTAGCGGCCAAGACCGCTGAGCGGATCTACGACGAGACCACGTACCTGCCCGCGTTCGCGCGATACGCTGCCGACAAGATCGATATCCCGGACGACATCGACGCGGAGAGCGACCGGCTTCTGAACCTGCGGTTCGCAACCGAAGAAGCGCTGATGGCAATTGACGCGCCCGACCTCGAGTCCTTCGCCTTGAAGTTCTTGGTCGCGCATGCCGATGGACGCCAGGCGGACTACTGGGATGCACGGCTGGCAGAGGAAGCCTTGCGCTTCGTCCCGCATTTCCCGAGGGAGGCGGTGCGCGCATGACCGAGAAGTGCGCAGACTGTCGGTTCTGGCGTGAGGACACGCACGAGATCAGTCCCTTGGACGACCGCTACGGTTGGTGCCGACGAAACCCGCCCCGGGTCGCTGGGAGCATCGCGAACGCCGTGACAAAGGCTTCCGGGCCGAACGATTGGCTGGGGGCCGGGGCACTGAGCAGGGCCACTCTGTTCCCTTCGACAAGCTTCTCCGACTGGTGCGGCCAGTTCGAACTGCCGCCGCATCGCAATCCCGCCAATTTGCCCATCTGCTGAAGGAGCCGACCATGTTTGTCTGGAACAGCCGTTTCACCACCCGGTATCCGATTAGCCGCATCGAAGAAATTCAAGACGACTGTGGGCCGGAAGGTGATCGTGAGGGCTACTCGAAAATCTTCCTGCAAGGTGATGAGGATGCCATCGTTCGAACTTCGGAGATTGACGCGATCAGTGGCGGAGTTGTCAGCACCATCGTGGCTCCGGCTGGTTACAGCCTTCTCCACGCCTGCCTGAACGATCAGGGGAGGGGCTACATCTCACGCTCCGTTCCCGTCATCGGCTTCGCTGTCGCGGCAAACGCAGAGACGCGGCCGTTGACCGCCCGTGGTGTTCACGATGGCATGTTTCGACCTATGCCAATTGAGTATCCTGACGGCTCGATATGGGATGAGGCGAGCGACTGCGGCTATGACGATCGGTCACTCTTCCTTTCCGCGTGGGCTGTGGAACACGCAGCCAAGTTGGAAAATGATCGCGAACACGCCGTCCGGGCGGTTCCATCATGATCGCCGGCATCCCCACTCAGGACGCAATCGCCGACACATGGGCCGAGTACAGCGCCGTGACGCAGACGCTGGTTGCCATGGAGCGGGAGGCGGCACAGTCCGCTGAGCGGGTCGTGGTGGCGCTTAAGGCGCACCGCCTTCAGCGGGCATTCGCTTTAATGTCAGAACTAGCCGAGATCGCGGTACAGCTGGAACCGCCGCTGTCGCTGGTCGCTGGCGCGGGCGACCATAGCGCGATGGTTCACCAATCCCGTCGTCAATCCGATGGCGGTCCTGATTTACACGAGTTCTCCGGCATCCAGGCGGTCGATCGTCGAATGGAAAATGGTGTAGACGAGCTTCCAAATAAGACTGTCAGCATAGTCAGCGATCATCGTGAAACTCTCCCAAGCAGCCAAGCCGTTTTCGGCGTTGGCAGACACGAAGCATCACATACGATGCCCAAGATTCGTAACCGTCATTTAACTGTAATAGATCCCAGAACGGGACAGGGTGGGGCGTTATGACCATGTCTGATCGACAGGCGGCAGGTCTGACCTGCGGCCACGGCCGGGCCACCGGATCAACCTTTTTCAAACGATGGATGCCGTACCTGTTCCAGCGCCTCGAGCATCCGAAGCACAAGCACGCGTTCCTACCGTTGAACCGGGACTATGTGCCGCTGGGAATGACCCGGGGCAAATGGATCGATTACGACGAGGCATTATCGACGCACGGCGTCTTCTTCGCACGCGATCCGACCGCGCTGGACGTCTGGTGGAACACGCGGGACGAGAAGCTGTGGCTCTACGACGACAGCGTCGCCAGCCGCCTGACCTATTTCGCGCGGCTCGAGAAACTGATGCTGCGACAGGTGGAGGTAATCGGATGACCCGCGAGCATGACAACATCGTTCGACTGCCGGAGGTCCGACGTCGGACCGGCCTGCACCGGGCAACCATCTATCGGAAGGTGGCTGCAGGGACGTTCCCCCAACAATTCCAATTGAGCCAGAATTGCGTTGGCTGGTACGAGTCGGACGTCAACGCGTGGGTCGCCGATCCCCGCTGATCGGGGGGTGGCTCATGGGGGGGGACACCAGGCGGTCGCAGGGCTCGACGGGAGATGGTCGCAGCCCGGTGTACCGCACAAAGGCTCTGGGTTCGTCGGCGTAGCTATCCAGGTGCGTCTGGCTGAACGCGCGCTAACACACGATTGCGAACACTCATCTGTATGTTACCAGTCTTGCCGGGTCCGGCGCAGACTGGTGATAAATTGGGGGTGTCATGAGTTTCCCTGTGAAGAGGGTGTGGCTCGCAACGTCGGTTGTTCTCGCATGGCCGATGCTGACTGGTGCAGCGGGATCGCAGTCGGACTTCGAGGTGCGCATACTCGCGGCGCACAATCAGGAGCGCGCCGGCCTTCGGCTTCTTCCGTTGCGGTGGAGTGCGAACCTTGCCGCCGGGGCACGGACTTGGTCTGACGCCTTAGGAGAAACGGGGCAGTTCACACATTCGCCGGACCGATCCGGCGAGGAATTGTTGGGCGAGAACATCTGGTGCGGCGATCCGAGCATTTTCACCCCGGAATCGGTCGTAAAGCTCTGGGTGTCGGAACGGCAGCACTTTCGAGGGGGTGTGTTCTCCGCGAGCAGTCGCACGGGCGACGGTGCCGATGTCGCGCACTACACGCAGATAATCTGGCGCGCGACGGGCGAGATCGGTTGTGCTTTGAGCCGAAGTGCTACGGAAGAGATCGTAGTTTGTCGGTATCGGAAACCGGGAAATGTCAGCGGGCAGCAAGTATACTGAGGCGCGGCTCTTTACCTTTCCAATACAGGCCCGTCACGCGGCGGAATTTGCAAACTGCACTCGCCATGCCCACGTCTGCGACGAGTTCCAGTGAGGTCGCAGCCAACTAGCGGCAATTATGTAATTTAGTTAGCGGATTCGCCATGCTGCATGATTCGAGAGAAGCCGGCGCTGAAATTGAAATCACTTCTGAGATGAAGGATGCGGGCGCGAGGGAACTCTCGATGGCTGACTTTGACTCGGATTTTTTGGATGGGGGCCGACAGCTGTCGGAAGATGTTTTTCGAGCAATGATGTTAGCTCGAGTTCAGCACTCATTGGGCCGATAGCGCCTTCGGCAAAGTCCGTCATTGATGGGAGGGTTTCCATCTTGACGGTCGATATCGCAAACGTAGCCTTTCCGACCTTTTTGCCGACTAACCTTACGCTTTTGAAAGCGAGTAAACCGTTCTCGTCCTTCCCTAACGGCACCCCGTGGCAAAGGATATTTCGCACATCGAACGTGGCTTTCCACCATTCATGTGCAAAAATGGCTTTGTACTTTTTAAGGCTGTCAGCACCCGCCAATTCGGCGAATGTTTCAAGCAGTTTCACCTTCCCGGATATGGGCATCGTTCCTAAGATAATATCAAGGGCACCTGGCGTGATCGATGCCAGTTTTGACAACCATAAGTTAACCCTGATTTCGAGTTGGGCGCAGGTAGCTACAAGGCGGCCAATGGCTGCATAATCCTCTTGGCTAAGAGCGTACGGTGTCAACGCCGCGCCCTTACTGGAATAAGGCGAAGACATGGTAGAAACCAATCAAGGTCAGAATGACACCTACTCCGACGCGGAGACAGTGGCCCGTCGAGAGGCGGCGCTGCGGAACATTCTCGCCACTCCCCACAAACCGCACGATCCTATCGACAAGCGCAAGAGAGTCGAGTCCCAAGAATAGCTATTGGCGCTTGCGTGGCTGCCCGACCACCCGGGGAATGCGCCGTTTTAGGCGGCAACGTTACCAATCCGTCGATAGGTCAAACGACGGCCTTCGCCGCCTTTGAGGATCATGGCAGCACGTTCCGTGTCATTCAGATAGCGCGTGTTGTAGCGCATATCGAAATCGGCGCAGTAACCGCCCAAATGAGCCTCACTTATGTAAAGATTGGCGCCGATTGCGCCGCGCTTGAAGATCGAAAAGCAGCTTTCGACCGTGTTCGCGTGAAGCGTTTTGTGCGCGATGTAATCTCCTGCGCCACGGTTCACCGTAGTGTATGCACCGAACTCGCGTCCTATGCGATTGTAGACCGGACTTCCGTCCATTATCAGGTTTGAAGCGTCGGCGATGTTCGTTGCGATATCGGTGGTTCGGCTCGCCTAGACTAATAACTCAATTATACAATTACCTTAGTTTTGCTGACATCAGAAGCAATTCGTAACGCGCAGGAGCTGCTTCGTCTGTTCGAAAGCAAGCTAACGAATGGGTTGTCAGTAAGCGCTAGGGCACGGACCATGTAACGTGAGCGTAAATGGCTTCACTTTTATTTTCAAACTCCACATCAGCTTCGAACCCCGAAGTCGTTTGTCGTACCGCGATGACGCGACGCGCGCCTTTCTGAGGCCGGCAAAGGGGGCTATTTTTTTGCAAGTCAGCGAGGTGCCTATCCAGCTTTACAAGCCCGGCTGACTTGCCTCGCCCGATTGAGAACCGGAGTTTCGCAGGGTCAGACTCAATCTTGCGCTTGATCCTCGGCATCAGCGCTCCTGCCCCCGCAGAAGATCGTTCGCCGGCGCCATGCCGTCCATCAGCAGATTGGCCCACTCGTCGGCCAACTGCCGCCGCCGCGCCATATGCTGCGACCGGTTATAAGCCGCCTCCGAACCCGACAGGCCCTGCGGGACGTGCGCGAGCATCAGGTCAATCACCGCCCGATCGCCGACGCGAACGTCGTCGCCGACGCGCTCGTTCATGATGGTCGAGAAACATGCACGCCAGCCATGCGGGACGTGCCGGCCGCGATAGCCGATCCGGTTGTACAGGTAGCCGATCGTGTTCTCGGACATCGGGCGGATGGTGCTTCGCGTGCTGGGGAACAGCAGGGCGATCCGGCCGGTCAGACGACGGAGCGCGTGCAGGACGTCGACCGCCTGCGGAGACAGGGGGATGATGTGCTCGAACACCGCATCCGTCTTCCGGTCCATCTCCAGCTTCATTCGGGCGGCGGGGACGCGCCAGAGTGCCCCCGGGCTGGGGGCATCCGGCTTGTCCCAGTCGATGCCCTCGAACTCCGGCCAGGGTGCTGATCGCAGGATGCCTGGTCGCGCCGCCGTCAGTGCCAGCAGCCGTGACGCCAGCTTGGTGACCGGGCCGGCGCTGGACGCCTCCGTATCGACCAGCAGCTGACGAGCCTTCTTGATGTCGACGAACGCCGGCTGCTTGCCCTTTTTCGCCAGCGGCTGAAGGGCCTTGCCAAGGCTGGCCGACGGATCGCTCGCAGCTGTGCCCTCTGCCATCGCGTAGACGAACACGGCCGACACATGCTGGCGGATCCGCTTGGCCGTCTCGATCGACCCGCGCCTCTCGATCTTCCGCAGCTGGGCGAGCACGAGCGGGCCGTCGATCTCCCCAATGGGCATACGGCCAAGATCTGGAAAGATGTCGCGCTCGAGCGCACGAAGCACCAGGTCGGCATAGTCAGGGGACCAGCGCGGCCGTTGGGCCGTATGCCACTCGCGCGCCTTCATCTCGAATGTCGTTGCCGCCGCTGTGGCGCTGGTTGCCCGAGCCTTCATCTTCTCGATCGACGGGTCGCGGTCGTCGCGCAGGAGGCGGCGGGCGGCGTCGCGCCGATCGCGTGCCTCGGCGAGGCTGACCTCCGGGTAGGGGCCGAACGTCAGGCGCTTCTCCTTGCCGCCGTATCGGTATTTCATGCGCCAGGATTTGAAGCCGGTTCGCGTGACGAACAGGTATAGCCCGCCCGCGTCACTCAGCTTCTGATCCTTGTCGGTGGCCTTGGCCTTCCGAGCCTGTACGTCGGTCAGCAACGATGCCCCCAATTTCCGAACCGGTGCCCCCAAAGTGCCCCCGGATGCCCCGCGATCAGGTGCGACACGATGCGACACCATGACCCAAAGGATGGTGGAAAAAGTGAGGTTTTACAAGGGTTCTGCGCCGGTATGGAACACGATGCGCGGGGAAATTGGTGGGCCCGGCAGGATTCGAACCCGCAACCTAGCCGTTATGAGCGGCCGGCTCTACCATTGAGCTACAGGCCCCGGTGACGCGGATAGCGGAGCGCGGGGCTGGTTTGCAAGTCTGCCGACCAGGATGCCGGCAGAACGGGTTAACGGACCAGCGTGACGACCCAGCCCAATGCGAGCCAAACCGGCGCAGAGGCGAGTGCGGCACACATGATGGCCATCGGAATCGGCACGTCGTCCCGCTTCGTCAGTGGTCCGATATCGGTCTTCGTGAAGCCAATTGTCATTGCAGCCTCTCCAATCACGCGTCTTTTTTCTCTTATCTAAAACGTGTCATGCCTGAAAAAGGGCGTCAGACCAGCACAAAATATTTCATCTTCCAGTGCCAGGCGTAGTGCCGCCGGCCTGGAGATGGCCGGATGACGGATGGCATGCGCCACGCTAGGGTGCGCAATGCGTAACAGACAGTCGCCGGGCCTCCCAAGCCGCCAGCAAATCCTCGATTTCATCGCAAGCAGCGATACCCCCGCGGGCAAACGCGAAATCGCGCGCGCCTTCGGCTTGCATGCACAGGACAAGATCCTGCTGAAGGCGTTGCTGAAGGATATGGCGGACGAAGGCCTGATCGACAGCGCACCCGGCCGCGCGTTCCACAAGATGGGCGGCGTGCCGAAGGTGACGGTGCTGCGCGTCGTGGACGTGACCGACGAGGGCGTACCGATCGCCGTGCCGGAAAACTGGGACAGCGACCAGCCGCCGCCGCGGTTGCGCGTCGTGGTGCGCGGCAAGCGCGATCCGCTGGGGCCGGGCGACCGCATCCTGTCGCGGACCGAGGAGGCGGGGTCCGGCTGGTTGGCGCATCCGATGAAGAAACTGGCGCGCGGCGAGGAGCTGGTGCTGGGCGTGCTGCGCCGTGAAGGCGACCGGTTGTGGCTGAAGCCCGTCGACAAGCGCGAGAAGCGCGATTGGCCGGTGTCGGACGCGGGCGAGGCGGATGTCGGGGACCTGGTGCTGGCGGAGAAGGCCGGGCGGCCGCCGCGCATGACGGTGCGCGTGACCGAGCGGCTGGGCGACCCGTTCGCGCCGCGCAGTTTCAGCCTGGTTGCGATCCACAAGTTCGGCATTCCCGACGTGTTTTCGCAAGAGGTGCTGGACGAGGCGACGGCGGCGGCGAAACTGCCGGTCGGCGAGGGGCGCGAGGATCTGCGGCACCTCCCGATCGTGGCGATCGACCCGAGCGATGCGCGCGACCATGACGACGCCGTATGGGCGACGCCGGACGAGGACCCGGGGAATGCCGGCGGGTATCGTGCGATCGTGGCGATCGCCGACGTAGCTTACTATGTGCGAGCGGGCTCCGAGCTGGACCGGTCGGCGCGCAAGCGCGGCAACAGCGTGTATTTCCCCGACCGGGTGGTGCCGATGCTGCCCGAGATCCTGTCGGCGGATGTGTGTTCGCTGAAGGAAGGCGTCGATCGCGCGGCGCTGGCGTGCCACCTGCGCGTCGGCGCGGACGGGACGCTGAAGGGGTGGCATTTCACGCGCGCAACCGTGCGGATCGCGGCGAACATCGCGTATGAGGATGCGCAGGCGGCGATCGACGGCGAGGCGGGGCGCGTGCCGGACGCGCTGGTCGAGACGGCGCTGAAGCCGCTCTGGGCCTGCTGGCGGTTGTTCGCGGGCGCGCGGGAAAGGCGCGGGCCGCTCGACCTCGACATGCCGGAGCGGCGGGTGGAGCTGGACGAGACCGGGCGGATCCAGTCGGTGGCACCGCGCGAACGGCTCGATTCGATGCGGCTGATCGAGGAATATATGATCGCGGCCAACGTCGCGGCGGCCAAGGCGCTTGAGTCGAAGAAGCAGCCGGTGATGTACCGCGATCACGAGCCGCCGAGCCGCGAGAAGCTGGTCGCGTTGAAGGAGTATCTCGAAACCTGCGGCGTGTCGTTCGCGCTGGGGCAGGTGATCCGGCCCGAGACGTTCAATCACCTGCTGGCGCGCGTCGAGGATGCGGCGATGCGGCCGCAGATCATGGAGCAGATCCTGCGGTCGCAGACGCAGGCTTATTATGCGCCGGCCAACACCGGGCATTTCGGGCTGGCGCTGGGCAGCTATGCGCATTTCACAAGCCCGATCCGGCGTTATGCCGATCTGCTGGTCCACCGGTCGCTGGTCGGTGCGTTCGGGCTGGAGCCGGCGGTCGAGGCGACGCGGCTGCCCGCTGCCGATGCAGAGCGGATGAGCGCGCTGGGCGAGGCGATCAGCCGAACCGAGCGGCGTGCGATGGAGGCGGAACGCGAGACGATCGACCGCTATGTCGCGGCCTATCTGACGCGGTTCGTCGGCGAGGTCGTCGATACGCGGATCACCGGGGTGCGCGCCTTCGGGTTCTTCGCGACGGTGCAGGAGATCGGCGGCGACGGACTGGTGCCGGTGTCCACGCTGGGCGCCGAACGCTTCACCTTCGACGAGGCGGCGCAGGCGCTGGTCGGCGACGAGAGCGGTGACCGCTATGTCAGCGGGCAACTGCTGAAACTGCGGCTGGTGGAGGCGGACCCGATCAGCGGTGCGCTGCGGTTCGAACCGGTGGAGGGGGCGAGCCACCTGCCGCATCGCCGGCATGATTCGCGCGAGCGTCCACGCAGCGGCAAGCCCGGCCGGCCCCGCAACATCCGCCATCAGGGGCGCCGCTGACACCCTGATGCCCTGAAGCGATAAAAGGATGCACCCCGTTCCAGGCCGGAACGGGGTGTTTCCGCGCGTCCCGAGCTGGGACAAATGATCTATTTACTCACTGACGCAAAAGCGTAGCCTCCGTGTCATCAAGACGTAACATAAATGGAGGTTGCTATGATTCGTTTGTTCGCAGGGGCGTTGCTGCTCTCGGTTTCCACGCTGGCCCAGGCCGATCCGGTGGCGTTTCAGGCGATTGCCCAGGGCAAGCTGGATCGCGCGGAAAAGACGCTGGTGGCGCAGGTCGCGGCCGGATCGGCCGAGCCGGGCGTGTTGCTGAACCTGGCGCATGTCTATCGCCAGACGGCGCGCGCCGCGCAGGCCGAGACGCTGTATCGCCGCGTGCTGGCCGAACCCAATGTGCAGATGGCACGCCCGGACGGATCGCCGGCATGGTCGCACACGCTGGCGACGGTCGGTCTGGAGCGCGCCGCGCAGCTCGCCGCACGATAAGACCCGGCGGGCGCATGGGTGACTGGCCCGCTACGATTTGTTAAGCCGCCCCCGGCCAATGTCCGGGTCTCTGATGGTCGGGGTGGCAATGCGCTGGTCGAGTCTCCTGTTGTTGTTCGGGTCGCTCTGTGCGGCCCAGGTGCATGCCGAAGTGACCGGCGAGACGGTCGGCGAATGCGTGCCGTTCGCCCGCGCGATGTCCGGTATCCAGCTGTACGGCAATGCCTGGACATGGTGGACGCAGGCGGACGGTCGCTATGCGCGAGGTACGGCACCACGGGTCGGCGCCGTGCTGGTGTTCCGGCCGACCGGCGCGATGCGGCTGGGCCATGTCGCGGTGGTGAGCCAGGTGATCGGCCCGCGCGTGGTGATGGTGACGCACAGCAACTGGTCGCGGATCGACGGCACGCGCGGCCAGGTGGAACGCGACGTGACGATGACCGATACATCCGAAGCCGGAAACTGGAGCCGGGTGCGGGTGTGGTATCACCAGAACGAGGCGCTGGGTGGGACGAGCTACCCGACCTATGGCTTCATCTACGGCGCGCCGGTGTCGAACGGGGTGCGAACCGCGGCCCCGTCGCCACGGTTGAGCGGGCCGTCCCCGGACATCATCGGCGCGGTGATCGATTCGATCGGGTAAAGTGCGATGATCCTAGATTGAACTGCGAAATCCGGGCTTGCGGGCGCAGTCGAGGCACCTCCCGCGAGGGTAGTCAAAGGGTGCCGTGCGCCGTCTCGGCTGCGCTCGACGGGTCCCTCGACTTCGCTCGGGATGGTCGGTTCTAGTCAAAGCGCGGATCAGTCGATGCCGAGGCCGATCCGGTCCCAGCGGATCGTGGTCCACCAGGACCGGGGGGACATAAGCCGCGCGGTGCCGTCGGTCGACCAGAACAGGATCGCCGCGCGGCCGAGCAGGCGATCCGCCGGAACCATTCCGAGGCCGCCGTCGTCCGGGTGGACGCGGCTGTCGATGCTGTCGTCGCGGTTGTCGCCGAGCAGGAACAGCATGCCCGGCGGCACCACGCGGGCGGCATAGTCGTCCGACGCGCCGGGCGCGCTGTCCAGCACGGCATGGGTGCCGCCGTCGGGCATGGTTTCGGCATAGCGGCGGAAACGGCACTCCGGTCCTTCGCGGCGCACGCCGCGGCACGGTTCCCCCCGGCGCATGGGGACGAGCGCGTCGCCGATCCGCAGCCGGGGCAGCGCGCGCCCGCCGATCGAGACCACGCCGTTGTGCATCGCGACGCGGTCGCCGGGCAGGGCGATGACGCGTTTCACCACGTTGCGGCCGCCGTCACGATTCGGATCGCGCACCACGACGACATCGCCGCGCACGGGATCGCGCGGCCATAACCGCCCGTCGAACAGCGGCACCCCGCCCAGCACGCCGTAGCGCGACCAGCCATAGGGCCATTTGGCGACGAGCATGTAGTCGCCGGGGCGCAGTTGCGGCAGCATCGACCCGCTGGGGATCGCATAGGCCCCGACCCCGAAACTGCGCACCAGCCAGCCGGCGACGAACAGCAATGCGATCAGGCGCAACGTGGCGAAGCGGGCGGCGGGGGCGGGGGCGGCGGCCATGGATCACGGATGGCGGGTCGGGGCCGCCGACGTCAAGCGTGTGCAACGAGGATGACGGGGACGACCCGGCGCGTTAGAGCGGCGCGGACCAGAGACCACGGACCATTCGCGCGGGGACGATATGATGCAGGACGGACCGACGGCCACATGGGACGCGTTGCGTACGCAGCCCGTACCGAAACTGACCGAACTGTTCGTGGCGGAGCCCGACCGGCTGTCGCGGATGGTGATCGAGGAAGCGGGGCTGCGGTTCGATTTCTGCAAGACGCACCTGAGCGCGGAAATGCTGGCCGGGTTCGTCGCGCTGGCGGATGCCCAAGGGTTCGGGGCGCGGCGCGACGCACTGTTCGCGGGCGATGCCGTGAACGTCAGCGAAGGGCGCGCGGCCGAACATATCGCGGAACGCGGGCAGGGCGCGCCCGATGCGGTGGCGGCGGCGCGGATGCTGCACGCCCGGATGCGCGGGCTGATCGACGCGATCGAGGCAGAGGCGATCGGCCCGTTCCGGCACATCCTGCATATCGGCATCGGCGGGTCCGCGCTGGGGCCGGACCTGCTGATCGACGCGTTGGGCGACGATGCCGACCGTTATGACGTGGCGGTAGTGTCCAACGTCGACGGGATGGCGCTGGAGCGGGTGTTTCGGCGGTTCGATGCGGCGGCCACGCTGGTGGTGATCGCGTCCAAGACGTTCACGACGGCCGAGACGATGCTGAACGCGGAAAGCACGCTGGCCTGGCTGGCGGAGAACGGCGTCGCCGATCCCTACGGGCAGGTGGTGGCGCTGACCGCCGCGCCCGACCGCGCGGTGGAATGGGGCGTGGACGAGACGCGCATCCTGCCCTTCGCGGAAAGCGTCGGCGGGCGTTATTCGTTGTGGTCGTCGATCGGGTTTCCGGCGGCGCTGGCGCTCGGCTGGGATGCGTTCGAAACGATGCTGGAGGGCGCCGCGTCAATGGACCGGCATTTCCGGCTGGCCGCGCCGCTGGAGAATGCGCCGCTGATGGCGGCTTTCGTCGATTGTTATTATGCGGTCGTGCGGGGCGCGGAGACGCGTGCGGTGTTCGCCTATGACGAGCGGCTGGCGTTGCTGCCGCCCTACCTCCAGCAGTTGGAGATGGAGTCGAACGGAAAGCGCGTGGGCGTCGACGGCGCGGCGCTGGCGATGCCGAGCGCGCCAATCACCTGGGGCGGGGTGGGGACGGACGCGCAGCACGCGGTGTTCCAGTTGCTGCATCAGGGTACGCATCTGGTGCCGGTGGAGTTCGTGGCGGTGATCGAGCCGGGCGACGCGCTGGACGAAGCGCACCAC
This sequence comes from Sphingomonas montana, assembly GCF_001956315.1. GTDB lineage: Bacteria > Pseudomonadota > Alphaproteobacteria > Sphingomonadales > Sphingomonadaceae > Sphingomonas_R > Sphingomonas_R montana. The sequence continues at coordinate 154,959 of NZ_MOLY01000041.1, forward strand.
GAGGCATTGCTGGTAAACTGTTTCGCGCAGGGCGCGGCGCTGATGGCGGGGCAGGGCAATGACGATCCGCAGCGCGCCTATCCGGGCGACCGGCCGTCGACGACGATCCTGATCGACCGGCTGGACCCGGCCCGGCTGGGCGCGCTGCTGGCGTTCTACGAACAGCGGACGTTCGCCAATGCGGTGCTGCTGGGCATCAATCCGTTCGACCAGTGGGGAGTGGAACTGGGCAAGACCATCGCCCGGTCGATCGTCGAGGAGGGGACCGGGCGGTTCGACGCCTCGACCCGCGCACTGATGGCGCGGGCCTTGGGGACGTCTTCCTAGCCCCTCTCCTTCACGGAAGGGGTTGGGGTGGGGGCTAGGCCTCCCCACTTGGAAGGTTCGATTCCGGGGCGCTCTTGCTCCTTATCCCAACCCCTCCCCTGAAGGGGAGGGGCTATTCCTTTCGATCGATTTCCGGAGCCTTGCATGTCCGATTATGATTTCGACCTCTTCGTCATCGGCGGCGGGTCCGGTGGCGTGCGCGCGGCGCGGGTGTCCGCGGCCCACGGAGCGAAGGTCGCGCTGGCGGAGGAACATCGTGTCGGCGGGACCTGCGTCATTCGTGGCTGCGTGCCCAAGAAGCTGCTGATCTACGGCGCGCATTTCGCCGAGGACCTGGCCGATGCGCGGCATTTCGGCTGGGACGTGCCGGAAACGTCGTTCGACTGGATCCGCTTGCGCGATGCGGTGCTGGCCGACGTCACCCGGCTTGAGGGGCTCTATACCAACACGCTGGACAGCAACGGCGTCACGCTGTTCCATGAGCGGGCGACCGTGTCCGGTCCGAACGTGGTGACGCTGGCGTCGGGACGCGAGATCAGCGTCGGCAAGATCCTGATCGCGACTGGCGCCTGGCCCGATACGCCGCAGTTTCCGGGCGCGGAACATGGCATCACGTCGAACGAGATCTTTCACCTCGACGCCGTGCCGAAGCGCATGGTGATCGCGGGCGCGGGCTATATCGCGAACGAGTTTGCCGGAATCTTCCACCAGTTCGGGTCGCATGTGACGCTGGTGAACCGGTCCGACGTGATCCTGCGCGGCTACGACGAACAGATCCGCGACCGGCTGCTGAAGATCTCCACGGTGAAGGGGATCGAGTTCAAGTTCCACGCCGCGTTCGAGAAGGTGGAAAAGCAGGCGGACGGATCGCTGCTGGTGTTCACCACCAATCACGACCCGATCGAGACCGACCTGCTGATGTTCGCCACGGGGCGCCGGCCGCATACGCAGGGGCTGGGGCTGGAAAACGCGGGCGTGACGCTGGGCGAGCGCGGGGCGATCATCGTGGACGAGGACAACCGGTCGAACATCGAGAGCATCTACGCGGTTGGCGACGTGACGGACCGGGTGCAGCTGACCCCGATCGCGATCCGCGAGGGGCAGGCGTTCGCCGATACGGTGTTCGGCGGCAAGCCGAGCCGGGTCGACTATCACAACATCCCGAGCGCTGTGTTCAGCCACCCCCCGATCGGCGCAGTTGGCATGACCGAGACGCAGGTCCGCAACCTGCATGGCACGGCCAAGGTCTATACGTCCGATTTCCGGCCAATGAAAAATGTGCTGGCGCAGCGCAACGAGCGGGCGCTGTACAAGATGGTTTGCCACCCGGAGACGCATGTCGTGCTGGGGCTGCACATGATCGGGCCGGACGCGCCGGAGATACTGCAGGCCGCCGCGGTGGCGGTGAAGGCCGGCCTGACCAAGGAAGCATTTGACGACACGGTGGCGCTGCACCCGTCGATGGCCGAGGAACTGGTGCTGTTCAAATAAGCGCATGGTTTCGATTGCGTCGACGGACATGTTCCCCAAACGGAGTCGGGGTGGAAAAATCGGGGGAGAGAGCCGCTATGGGACGGATGCAACGGGGCGTCATGCTGGCCGCGATCGTGGCTGGGCTGGGGTCCGTGCCGCTTCCCGCGGCCCCGGCGGCGCCGACCGACGGGGCGACGATGGGCTGGGCGGCGCTGACCGGGCGGCCGCGTCCGGTAGGCGGGATTCGCATTTCCTACGGGGCCGATCCGTTGCAGGTCGGCGACCTGTGGCTGCCGCGCGGGCGGAAGGGTGTGGCCCATCCGGTGGTGCTGATGATCCACGGCGGGTGCTGGCAGAGCGATATCGCGGACCGCACGCTGATGGACTGGGCGGCGGCGGACCTGGCCAAGCGCGGGATCGCGGTGTGGAACATCGACTATCGCGGCGTGGACCGGGCGGGCGGCGGATATCCCGGCACGTTCACCGACGTGGCGCAGGCGGCGGACATGCTGCGCGTGCTGGGGCCGCGCTACGGGCTGCGCACCGACCGTATCGTGGCGGTGGGCCATTCGGCGGGCGGGCATCTGGCGCTGTGGCTGGCCGGGCGCGAGCGTTTGCCGGCGAGTAGTCCGCTGCGGACGGGCGATCCGATCGCGCTGCATGCGGTTATCGCGCTGGGGGCGCTGCCCGATCTGGCGGTGGCGCAGGCATTGCCGGGCAATAGTTGCGGGGTGTCGGGCGTGCCGCGGCTCGTCGGGCTGCCGGGCGGGGACCGGCCGAACGTGCTGGCCGACACGTCGGTGCCGAACCTGTTGCCGCTGGCGACCGAACAGACGCTGGTGACGGGCGTGCGCGACCGGATCGCGCCGGTGACGCTGGCGTCCGCCTATGCCGTACGGGTGCGGACGGCGGGTGGGACGGTCGGCCATATCGCGATCCCGGAGGCGGGCCATGTCGAACTGGTAGCGCCCGGGACCAACGCCTGGCGCATCGAGCTGGGGCTGATCCGCGCCGCGCTGGGCCTGCCGAAGTGAGCGTTCCGGCCAGTCTGGACGAGGCGATCGTCGCCGACGCGGCCAGCCCGTTGCACCCGTATCGTGCGCGGTTCGATCTGCCGGAGGGGGTGATCTACCTGGATGGCAATTCGCTGGGGGCGCTGCCGTCGCAGACGGTGGCGCAAACCGCGGATGTGGTGACGCGGCAATGGGGCCAGCGGCTGATCCGGTCGTGGAACGAGGCGGACTGGATCGGCGCGCCGCAGCGCGTCGGCGCGAAGATCGCCGACTTGGTCGGGGCCGATCCGCGGTCGGTGATCGTGGCTGACTCGACGTCGGTGAACCTGTTCAAGCTGCTGGTCGCTGCGTTGCGGGCGCAACCGGGGCGGACGGAAATCCTGACCGAACCGGGTAATTTCCCGACCGACCTGCATGTGGCCGAGGGGGTGGCGGCGATGCTGCCCGGCGTCACCGTCCGCACCGTTGACGCGGGGGCGGTCATGGAGGCGATCGGCCCGGAGACCGCGGTCGTGATGCTGACCCATGTTCATTACAAGCATGGTGCGCGGCATGACATGCTAGCGGTTTCGGCCGCGGCGCGGGCGGCGGGGGCGCTGTCGCTGTGGGACCTCAGCCATTCGGTGGGGGCGGTGCCGGTCGCGCTGGACCGCGACGGGGCGGACATGGCGGTGGGATGCGGGTATAAATATCTGAACGGCGGGCCGGGCGCGCCGGCGTTCCTGTATGTGCGCGACACGGTGCAGGCGCGGGTGACGTCGCCGATCGCGGGGTGGATGGGGCATGCCGAACCGTTCGCGTTCGGCGATGGCTATGTGCCCGCACCGGGGGTGGCGCGGTTCCTGGCCGGCACGCCGTCGGTGATCGCGATGCTGGCGCTGGAAAGCGGGGTGGACCTGTTCCGCGAGGCGCCGCGCGACGCATTGTTCGCGCGCGGGGCGGACCTGTTCGACCTGTTCGCGGCGCGGATGGCGGCGCTGTTGCCGGCTATCCCCTGTGTGACGCCGTCGGATGCGGCGGCGCGGGGGAGCCATATCGCGTTCCGGCATCCCGATGCGTTTGCGATCATGCAGGCAGTGATCGACCGTGGCGTGATCGGCGATTATCGCGCGCCGGATATCCTGCGGTTCGGGCTGACGCCGCTATATGTCGGGCTGGCCGACGTCTGGCGGGCGGTGGATATGCTCGCGGACATCATGGCGACCGGGGCGTGGCGGGACCCGCGCTTTTCGGTGCGGGGGTTGGTGACCTGAGCGGCCGTTGACCGGATCTTGATGATATCGGGTTTGCCCAGACGGGGGTCAGACACACATCAATCCAGAGCCGTCATGCCGGAGAAAGAAACTCCCGCCCGGGCGGTCCGGGCGGGAGCATTTTTCGTCGTCGCTTCTTTGCCGAAGCCTTACCGGTCCAGCGAGCGGCGGAAGGTTTCGGGCAGGAAGACCAGGCCGACCAGCACGGTCACCGCGCAGGCGACGATCGGGTACCAGAGGCCGTAGTAGATGTCCCCGGTGGCTGCGACCATCGCGAAGGCGGTGGTGGGCAGGAACCCGCCGAACCAGCCATTGCCGATATGATAGGGCAGCGACATCGACGTGTAGCGGATCCGCGTCGGGAACAGTTCGACCAGCAGCGCGGCGATCGGGCCGTAGACCATCGTCACATAGAGCACGAGGATGACGAGGATCGCGACGACCATCGGCTTGTTGATCTGCGCCGGGTCCGCCTTTTCGGGGTAGCCCGAGGCGGTGAGCGCGGTCTTCACCTGGGTGCCGAACGCCTTGATCGCGGCGGCCTTGTCCGCGCCAGACACAACCGCCGGGTCGACGACCGGAATGGTCGCGCCGCCGATGTTGACCTGTGCCACGGTGCCGGCGGGTGCGACGACGTTGCTATAGGAGATGCCGGCCTTTGCCAGATACGCCTTGGCGATATCGCACGAACTGCCGTCGAACTTGTTCTTGCCGACCGGATCGAACTGCACCGAACATTCGTCCGGATAGGCGACGACGGTGACCGGCGAGGCGGCGTTGGCGGCGTACAGCGCGGGGTTCGCCGCCTTGGACAGGGCGTGGAACAGCGGCATGTAGGTGAGCGCCGCCAGCGCGCAACCGGCCAGAATGATCCATTTCCGGCCGATCCGGTCGGACAGCCAGCCGAAGAAGATGAACGCCGGCGTGGCGATCAGCAGCGCGATGGCGATGAGGATGTTGGTGGTGGGGCCGTCGACGCGGAGGTTCTTTTCGAGGAAGAACAGCGCGTAGAACTGGCTGGTGTAGAACACGACGCCCTGGCCGACGACCGCGCCGAACAGCGCGATGAGCACGACCTTGAGGTTGCTCCATTGGCCGAACGCCTCGGTCAGCGGGGCCTTCGACGTCTTGCCCTCGTCCTTCATCTTCTGGAAGACCGGGCTTTCCTCAAGCTGCATCCGGATCCAGAGCGAAACGGCGAGCAGCGCGATGGAAACGAGGAACGGGATGCGCCAGCCCCATGCGGCGAACGCTTCCTCACCCACCAGCGTGCGGACGCCGATGACGATCAGCAGCGCGGCGAACAGGCCGAGCGACGCCGTCGTCTGGATGAAGCTGGTGAACAGCCCGCGCTTCTTGTCCGGCGCATGTTCGGCGACATAGGTGGCGGCACCGCCATATTCGCCGCCGAGCGCCAAGCCCTGCAGCAGGCGGAGAACGACGAGCATGATCGGTGCGGCGACGCCGACCGAGGCATAGCTGGGCAGCAGGCCGACCAGGAAGGTGGACAACCCCATGATCGCCATCGTGACGAGGAAGGTGTTCTTGCGCCCGACGACGTCGCCGATCCGCCCGAACACCAGCGCGCCGAACGGGCGCACAGCGAAGCCGGCGGCGAACGCCGCGAGCGCGAAGATGAAGCCGGTGGTTTCGTTCACGCCGGAGAAGAACTGCGCCGTGATGATCGTCGCGAGCAGGCCGTACAGGTAGAAATCATACCACTCGAACACCGCCCCCAGGGATGAGGCGATGATGATCAACGGTTGGCTTTGCTTCACATGGGCGAGGGGTGAAGCATCCCCTGTTGTCGTGACCATGACGGTATCCTCTGAAGTAAGCGGTGGGGATTCTGAAGCGTTGGGCAATCAGAACCCGTATTTGAAGGCGAATTCGAGGCGATCGAGCGCCCCGGTGTCACCCGAGACCAGCTCGCGGACGGCGTGGCGATATTCCACGCCGATGTCGAAGCCCTTGCCCGGTGACCAGAACAGGTTGGCAGCACCGCCATAGGACTTCGCATTGGCCAAACCGGTGACGATCACGCCGGCCGGATAGTCGGCCGACTGGTAGCTGCCCATGATCGTGGAGTGGATCGCGTCGGTCCAGCCGATCCGCAACGCCGCGAAGCCTGCGAAATTGTCGATCCGCTCAAGTTGGCCCGCAGTGCCACCGAAGATCGCGTCGGGGACATATCCCAGACCCAGATACCGGCCGATGCCCTGTCCGTAGGTCGCCATGAAGCGCAGGTCGTGACGCTTGCCGATGGGGATCTTGCCGGACCCGGAAACGCCCCATCCAAAGGCGGTATCGCCGCTGCCCAGCGTATCGGTGCGCAGTTCGCGCGCGATGCCGGCGAGCGCGAAATCGCCCAGCGTCGATTTCCAGTTCAGCCGTGCCACCACGTCAGGCAGGCGGTCGTCATCCGTATCGACCAGCGCTGCGTTGGTCGGGAGCGCTGTCTGCGTTTCGGGGTTTTCGGCCGCGACCTGCAGCGTCAGCCCGGGCCGCAACGGGATGGAGTAGCGGACCAGGGCCTGGCGGTTGAACACCGTGCCGTCCAGCGGTCCGACGAAATCCGTCGTCTCCGGCAGCACCGCGATGTTCTGGAAGGTCGACCATTCCTGCCCGACCAGCAGATTGCCATATTCGATGAAGCCACGGCGGAAGGTGGGCGTGTAGGGATTGGTCGCGCGCTGCGCGCCGACCGGCGCCGTCGCGAGCGCGAAATCGAACTCCACCAGCGTCTTTATCTCGGTGCCGTTCATCGGGGTCGCCGTGCTGAATTGCAGGCGGGTCTGGCGCGCGGAGAGCAGCAGGTCCTGGCTGGAGAACCCGCCGCCGACCGGAATCTGCTGCGGCAGGAAGAACTCCTTGCCCAGCCCGCCGACCGCGACCTCCCCGTCGCTGTAGCGGCTGGCGATGGCGTTGAGGCGGACGAAGCCGCCCAGCTTGACCGTGGTGTTGCCGACGCGAAAACCGTCGGTCGGTGCCGACTTCGTCGCGACAGGCCTGACCTCGGCCACATTGGTCGCGCCGGGCGATCGGTCTGGCGACTCGGATGCCGCGCTCATCGAAGACGCGGTCATGGGATTGGCGTTCATGGGAGCCGGGTTCATGGAAGTCGGGGCGATCGGCGCCGAAGCCGTTCGTCGCGCCGCATTCAACTCGCCACGCAGATCCTGCACCGCCGCTTCGAGCGCCTTCAACCGCGTCTCGAGCTCGATCTCGCGTGCCGTCTGCGCCTGCGCCATACCCGGTACCAGCGCCGTTCCCGCCAGCAACGCCGTCAAGGCCAGCCGCGTCTTGAACGCCTTTCTTGTCATACCCGTCTCCGCGCTTTTCCACTGGTCTTGCGCGTGGAATAAGCCTCGCAGTCATGGCGCATCGCGGACGCCCGGCCATCCCTGACTTTGGTGCGGGATGATCGTCCGGACGCCACCGCGTAAAGGCCGGCAAAAGGAGAGTGTGATGACCGAGGCCAGCTATCCCGTCCCCGCAGGCTGGGCGAAGGACGCGCTGATCGACGCGGCCGCCTATGACCGGATGTCTGTGGAGGCCGCGGCCGACCCGGACGCCTTCTGGGCGCGCGAGGCGCAGCGGCTGGACTGGATTGTGGCACCGACGAAGATCAAGGACACGTCGTTCGACGAGCAGGATTTCCATATCCGCTGGTTCGAGGACGGGCAGCTGAACGTCGCTGCGAACTGCGTCGATCGCCATGCCGCGACGCGGCCGGACGCCACCGCGATCCTGTGGGAAGGCGACGACCCCGCCGATGCGCGCGCGGTCAGCTATGCCGAGCTGCGCGACGAAGTGTCGAAACTGGCCAATGCGTTGAAGGCGCACGGCGTGGCGAAGGGCGACCGCGTCACGATCTACCTGCCGATGGTCCCGGAGGCGGCGTTCGCGATGCTGGCCTGCGCGCGGATCGGCGCGATACATTCGGTCGTGTTCGGCGGATTTTCACCCGAGAGCCTGGGAAACCGGATTCAGGATTGCGACAGCCGCATCGTCATCACCGCGGACGAGGGGCTGCGCGGCGGCAAGACGGTGCCGCTGAAGGCCAATGTCGACGCCGCGCTCGACCAGAACGGCGTGGCGGTGGAGACGGTGATCGTCGTGCGCCGCACGGGCGGCGCGGTGACGATGAAGGCGGGGCGCGACCATTGGTATGCCGACAGCGTCGCGGATCAGTCGACCGACTGCCCGCCGGAGCCGATGGGGGCGGAGGACCCGCTGTTCATCCTGTACACCAGCGGATCGACGGGGCAGCCCAAGGGCGTGCTGCACACCACCGGCGGCTACCTCGTCTGGGCGTCGATGACGCACGAATATGTGTTCAACTACCGCCCCGGCGAAATCTTCTGGTGCGCGGCCGACGTCGGCTGGGTGACCGGCCACACCTATGCGCTGTACGGCGCGCTGGCGAACGGCGCGACGACGGTGATGTTCGAAGGGGTGCCGAACTATCCCGACCACAGCCGGTTCTGGCAGATCGTCGACAAGTATGAGGTGAATATTCTCTACACCGCGCCCACGGCGCTCCGGTCGCTGATGCGCGAGGGCGACGACTGGGTGACGCGGACCAGCCGCAAGTCGCTGCGCCTGCTGGGATCGGTGGGCGAGCCGATCAATCCGGAGGCGTGGAACTGGTATCACAGCGTCGTGGGCGAAGGGCGCTGCCCGATCGTCGACACATGGTGGCAGACCGAGACCGGTGGGCACATGATTTCGCCGCTGCCAGGGGCGACCGCGCTGAAACCCGGGAGCGCCACGAAGCCGCTGTTCGGCGTGATGCCCGAACTGGTGGATGCCGACGGCCGGGTGCTGGACGGCGCGGTGGAGGGCAATCTGGTGATCGCGGACAGCTGGCCCGGTCAGATGCGGACCGTGTGGAACGACCATGCGCGGTTCTTCCAGACCTATTTTTCGACCTATCCCGGCAAATATTTCACGGGCGACGGGTGCCGGCGCGACGAGGACGGTTATTACTGGATCACCGGCCGGGTGGACGACGTCATCAACGTCAGCGGCCACCGGATGGGCACGGCGGAGGTGGAAAGCGCGCTGGTCGCGCATAGCAAGGTTGCCGAGGCGGCGGTGGTCGGCATGCCGCACGACGTGAAGGGGCAGGGCATCTATGCCTATGTGACGCTGAACGCGAATGCCGCGCCGAGCGATGACCTGCGCAAGGAACTCGTCCAGTGGGTGCGGCGCGAGATCGGGCCGATCGCGACGCCCGACATTCTGCAGTTCGCGCCGGCCTTGCCCAAGACGCGGTCGGGCAAGATCATGCGTCGCATCCTGCGCAAGATCGCCGAGGACCAGCTCGACGCGCTGGGCGATATCTCGACGCTGGCCGACCCGGCGGTGGTCGATGCGTTGATCGCCGGGCGTGCGGAGGCGACCGCCGTCGCAGCATGACGGCCCGGCGGATCCTGATCGCGGACGACCATCCGCTGTTCCGGCAGGCTTTGAGGCTGGCGGTCAGCCGCGCGGCGCCCGACGCGGTGGTGATCGAGGCGGGGCAGCTGGGCGAGGCGGTGGATGCGGCGCGGGCGGCCAGCCGGCTGGACCTGATCCTGCTCGACCTGCGGATGCCGGGTTCGGAGGGGTTCGGCGGCGTGGCGTTGCTGCATGCGGAGCGGCCGGACACGCCGATCGTCGTCATATCGTCGGCGGACGAAGCGGAGGCGGCACCCCGCGCACGCGCTTATGGCGCAGTGGGGTTCGTATCGAAGACGGCGGACCTGGCCGCGCTGGAGGCGGCCGTGGCGCGCGCGCTGGCAGGCGAGCGGGACGTGGCGAGCGACCTGCCGCCGACCGACGACATGGCGGTCCGCGTCGCCAGCCTCACGCCGACCGAGCTGAAGGTCCTGCTCGGCGTGCTGGCCGGGCGACTGAACAAGCAGGTGGCCTATGACCTTGGTATCTCCGAAGGAACCGTGAAGGGGCATATGACCGCGATCCTGCGCAAGCTGGGCGTGCAGAACCGGACGCAGGCCGTGCTGGCGGCGCGCGCGATGGACGTGCATTTCGCGGATTGAGGTGGTTTGGAGCTGGATGACTTCAGACAGCTCTACTTCAATCCGTCCATGCCGAGCGCAGTCGAGGCACCTTCCCCGGGCGTAGCCGAGGGGCGCTGTTGGCTTCTCGGCTACGCTCGAAGGGTCCCTCGACTTCGCACGGGATGGGCGGTTTTCGGCAAAGCGGGTCAGGTCCTATTCCATCCCCTGCGCCGCCGCCATCGAGGCGCCTTCGATGAAATGCCACAGGTCGGCGGGAACGACGGGCTTGATCAGGATCGTGAGGCCGGCTGCGCGCGGGTCGGTGGCGATCGCGCGGTCGGCGGTCACCAGCGCGATCGCGGGGGCGGGGCGCATCGCCGCCAGCCGCGCGGCGACGTCAAGGCCGTCTTCCGCCTCGTCGAGGTGGAAGTCGATCAGCGCGATATCGGGTTCCTCGTCGGCGGCGAGCACGAACGCCTCCGCGATCGTCGCCGCGAGCAGCGGGACGCAGCGCCGCGCACGGAGCGCCGCATCGAGCGCCGCCAGGATCGTCGCGTCATTGTCGAGGCACAGGATGCGTGTTCCAGGCACCAGCGTGCGGGGCGGGGTCGGCGGGGTCGGCAGATGGTCCGCGCCGGCGGGGGCGATCGGCACGCGGATCGCAAAGGTCGAGCCGCGGCCCGGTGCGGAGCGCAGTTCGACCGTGGCACCCAGCAGGCGCGCGATACGCCGTACGATGGCGAGGCCGAGCCCGACGCCGCCGCCCGCGCTGCCCTTGCTTTCCAGCCGTTCGAATTCGTCGAAGATCCGTTCGCGGTCCGCCGCCGCGATGCCCGGCCCCGCGTCGCGCACCTCTATCGACACAGCGTCCCCGCGCCGCCGCGCACCGATCCAGATCCGGCCGTCCGTGGAATAGCGGATCGCGTTCGACAGGAAGTTCTGCAGGATCGAGCGGAGCAGCGACCGGTCGGTCGCGACGCTGAACGTGCCGGCGTGGGCCGCGAGCAGCAGCCCGCGTTCGCGCGCCTGCGGCGCGAACTGCGCGGCCAGTTCGGCGATCAGCGGGCCGAGCGCGAAGCGTTCGATCTTCGGCACGACCCCGCCGGCATCGAGCCGCGAAACATCGAGCAGCGCGCGCAACAGGGTGTCGGCGGACCCGATCGCGCCATCGATCGCGTGGATCAGTTCGGCCTGGTGCGCCGCCTTGCCCGCATCCAGCGCGGCGCAGAACAGCCGGGCGGCGTGCAGCGGTTGCAGCAGGTCGTGGCTGGCCGCCGCCAGCAGCCGCGTCTTGTCGCGCGTTGCGGTTTCGGCGACCGCGCGGGCCTCGTCCAGCATCAGGTTCGACTGCGCCAGATCCTGCGTGCGGGCGGCGACGCGCGCCTCCAGATCGGCCTGGCGTTCCTTTTCAGCGGTGATGTCGGTGAAGCTCTGGACATAGCCACCGCCAGGCATGGGGCGGCCGACCGCCTTGATCCAGCGGCCCGACGGGCGTTGCCGTTCGAAACTGTGCGGCGTGCCGCGCGCCAGATGCGCCATGCGCCGCGCGACATGCGCCTCGATCTCGCCCGGCCCGCTGCCGCCGCGTTCGGCATTGTAGCGGATGAGATCGCGGATCGACCGGCCGGTGACGACATAGCCCTCCGGATAATCGAACATTTCGACATAGCGCGGATTCCACGCGACGAGGCGGAGGTCCGCATCGATCACGCTGACGCCGGGATCGATCGTTTCCAGCGTGGCGGACAGCAAGGTTCGCGAAAAGCGCAGCGATCGGCCGCGCTGGTCGAGCAGGTGGACCACGTCGCTGACGTCGATCGCCGATCCGGCGATGCTGGACGCCACGATCTTGCGCGCCGACGGGGCACCGATGACGCCGGCGATCAGCCGTTCGGCGGTGCGGGCGGCCGGCCCGTCGATCGGCGCGCGTGCGTTGAGCGATACGCTGTCCATCATCTCGGCCGCCTCCGCCTCCCCCACGAAACGGGCGACGAGCGTGCGCAGTTCGCCCAGCGTCGTGACATGGTCGATCGTGCCGCCGCCCCGCCAGCGGCGGACATGGAGCGCGGCCATCAACGCGACGTTCAGGCCCAGGCTCCAGACCGTACCGTTGACGAGCGGCGAACCGATCCGCCAGCCGAGCAGCGCGGCGGGATCGAGCCAGCCGTGCGTGAACTGCGCCAGCGTCGGGCCGACGCCGTCGCCGATCGACGGCAGCAGCAGGCAGTAGATCCAGACGAGCACGCCGGCGATCAGCCCGCCGCGCGCCGCGGCATGATCCGTGAACCCCCAGCCGATGTTCGCGATCAGCGCCGGCGCGAACTGCGCGACGCCGGCGAACGCGATCAGGCCGATCGACGCGAGCGGCAGGCCCGCCTCCAGGCTGCGGCCGTAGACCAGCGCGGTGGCGACGATGGCGACGATGATGACGCGCCGGACGCGCAGCATCCGCCGGCCTAGCGCGCCCTCGCCGGCATCGCTGTGGCGGCGCAGCAGCAGCGGGGCGAGCAGGTCGTTCGTCGCCATGGTGGACAGCGCGATCGTTTCGACCACGACCATGGCGGTCGCGGCCGAGAAGCCGCCGAGGAAGGCGAGCAGCGCGACCAGCCGGTGCCCCTGCGCCAGCGGCACGGCCAGGACGTACAGATCGGGCGTGCCGTCATTTGGCAGCACCGTCATTCCCGCCAGCGCGAGCGGCAGGACGAGCAGCGAGATGACGACCATATAGGCGATGAACGGCCAGCGGGCGTGGGCCACCGCGTCCGGGCCGCTCGCCTCTATCACGCCGACATGGAACTGCCGCGGCAGGCAGAGGATCGCCAGCGCGGACAGCAGCGTGCGGACCCAGAAGTCGGACGTCAGCGCCCCCCAGGTGAAGCCCGCCCCCAGCCGGGCCAGCGGGGCGGCCAGCGCCGCGTTCGGCACGTCGGCCAGCAGCAGGAGGGTGAACCCGGCGAGCACCACGAAGCACAGCAGCTTGATGAGCGATTCGGTGGCGATCGCGGCGACGACGCCGGGGTTGCGCCCGGCGACCTCGTACCGCCGCGCGCCGAACAGGATGGCGAACACCGCCAGCAGCAGTGCCACCAGCGTGCCGACCGCGGACGAACTGCCGATCCCGGCCAGCGCGCCGAAACTGAGCGTGACCGAGCGCAGCTGGAGCGCGATATAGGGCACTGACGCCAGCAGCGCTGTGCCCGCGACGATCGCCGCCGTGCCGCGGCTGCGCCCGTAGCGTGCGGAGATGAAGTCCGCGATCGAACTCGACCCTTCGTCGCGCGCCAGTTGGACCAGCCGCGCCAGGAAACGCGGCGCAAGCAGGAACAGCAGCGCCGGGCCGAGATAGATGGCCAGATAGTCCCAGCCGCGGGTCGCCGCGGTTCCGACACCGCCGAAGAAGGTCCAGCTGCTGCAATAGACCGCCAGCGACAGCGGATAGGCGATCCGCCCGAGCCGCGGCGAAAGCCCGCGCCGGTCCACGATCCAGGCAATGCCGAACAGCAGCGCGCCGTAGGCCAGGATCGCGAGGATGACGGCGGGACCAGTGATAGCGCGCTCCACGGCAGCATCGACCGGCCGGATCGTACGCGTTGCCGGACCGGACGGGAAGCCGGGGATGCCGTTCCGGCTTCCCGGTTTGGCGGCCTTCCGGCCAGGGCCGGGGCAGGTTATGTCCCGTAGGCGCCCGGGCGGACGGCATGGGCGGGAGAGACGATGACATGCAGCATGAACCGCCCCGTATGATTTCGGACGACAGCGTGCTGTTCGTGACGCTCGATTCCTGCCGTTTCGACAGTTTCGTCGCGGCCTATGCGCCGGCGGCCAAGAGCGTGTCCGCCCTGTACGAGGCGCAGGCGCCATCGCATTTCACCTACGGGTCGCATGCGGCGATGTTCGTGGGCTTCACGCCCGGCGTCGCGGCGTTGCGCAAGCGGTTCGTCAATCCGAAGCTGGGGCGGCTGTTCCGGCTGGCGGCGGCCGGGCATCCGGGGCTGAGCGAGCCGGGCTTTGTGGTGGCGGGGGCGGATATTCCGGACGGGTTCCGCAATGCGGGCCATCACACGATCGGATCGGCGGCGATGGGGTGGTTCGACCCGGCTACCGCGGTTTCGGCGACGCTGCGTGACGGGTTCGACACGTTCCAGTTCGAGCAGCATGCCGGGCGGCAGGTCGCGTGGATCGAGGAACAGATCGCGGCATCGACCGCCGCGGACCATTTCGTCTTCCTGAACGTGGGCGAGACGCATGTTCCCTATCATTTCGAGGGGGCGGACTGGCCCGCGGCGGACAATCCGTGCACGCCGTTCCAGGCGGTGGACCGGCGCGCGGACTGCCAGCACCGCCAGCGGCTGGCGTGCGAATATGTCGATCGGCAGATCGCGCCGCTGATCGCCCGTTTCGCGCATGCGACGATCCTGCTGTGTGGCGATCACGGCGATGCGTGGGGCGAGGACGGGCTGTGGGAGCATGGCATATCCTGCCCGGCCACGCTGACCGTCCCGCTGCTGATCCGCTATCGCGGGACGCCGGTGGAGGCTGTGCCGGACTGACGTCGGTTGGGCGGGTCCCGTTCGATGGACCCGCCCCGAGGCCGTTCGCCGGATGGTTCAGACCGACGTCGGCACGCTCCGGTTCGCGATCACTCCCGGAACGCGTTATCACGCAGGCGGGTGAAGGGGGTGAGCAGGTAGGACAGGACCGAGCGCTTGTCACCGAGCAGGCTGACGTCGGCGATCATGCCGGGGCCGATCGGCAACGGGCGGCCGGCACCGTCCTTCAGCGCGTCGCGGTCCGTCCGGACGCGGACAATATAGTGGCTTTCGCCCGTCCGCTGATCGACCGTCACGTCCGGCGAAATCGTCGTGACGCGGCCGTCCAGCGACCCGTAGATCGCGGAGTCATAGGCGGTGATCTTCACCTTGGCGCGCTGCCCGGTGCGTACGAAGGCGATGTCCTTGGGCGTCACCATCGCCTCGACCACCAGCGTGTCGTCGCTGGGCACCAGTTCGACCAGCGGGTCGCCCGGCCGTACCGTGCCGCCGACCGTCGCCACCAGCACGCGGTTGATGCGGCCGGCACGCGGTGCGCGGACCACGGTGCGCGCCAGCCGGTCGGCCAGCAACGGCATGGTTTCGGACCGGCTGCCAAGTTCGCCGCGTGCGGTCGCCAGTTCGTCGCTCGTCCGGGTCCGCCAGTCCTGCCGCTGCTGGCTGAGCGTCGCGCGCGCCTCCGCCACGGCGGACTGGGCGCGGGCGAGCGCGGCGGATGCCGCCGCTGCCTCGCTTGCGGCGACGGCGGCGGCGGATTCGGTCTGGATCAGGGTCAGGCGCGGTTCGATCCCGCGTTCGACCAGCGGCCGGATGAGCGCGAGTTCGGTACGCCGCGAGTCGCGCGCTGCGATGCGGGCCTCCAGCGCCGACCGGGCCTCCGCAACCGCGCGTTCCGACTGGACGATACGCGCCTGACCGACCGCGAGCATGCTGGCGAGATCCGCCTGACGCGACGCGTACAGGCTGCGTTCGCTGGCGATCTGCCCGCTATCCCCGGCGACGCCCGCGAAATTCGGTTGCGTGCCGGCCATTTCCGCCGACAGCCGCGCGAGCTTGGCGGACAGCGCACCCATGGTGGCGCGACCGCTGCCCAGTTCGGCGGTCGTGCTGGTCTGGTCCAGGCGGAGCAGCGGCGCGCCGGCGCGCACGACCTCGCCGGTATGGACCAGGATCTCGCTGACGATCCCGCCCTCCAGATTGGAGACGATCTGCAGCTGCGACGTCGGCCCGATCCGCCCCTGTGCGTTGACCGACCGGTCGATGACGGTCGCCCAGGCCCAGACGATCAGGATCGCGAAGAAAGCGAGTATCGCCCACAGCAGCACGCTGGAGACGACGCGGGGCCGGACCTGATCGGCCAGGTCTTCGATATGCGTGGTCATGCGGCGGCCCTCGGCTGAAGCTTCTTGAGGATCGCGTCGCGTTCGCCGTCCGCGATGACCTTGCCGTTTTCCATCACGATCAGCCGGGTGACCAGCTTCACGAGCGACGGGCGGTGGGTGATGACGACGAGCGTCTGATCGGTCAGTTCGGCCTGAAGCCGTTCGAGCAGCGCGCCTTCGGTCTGGGTGTCCATGGCGCTGGTCGGTTCGTCGAAGACCAGCACCTGCGGCCGCCCGGCCAATGCGCGCGCGATGGCGATCGACTGGCGCTGGCCGCCGGACAGGCTTTCCCCCCGATCGTTCAGGCGCAGGTCGTAGCCGTTGGCGATCTGCCCCATGAACTGGTGCGTGCCGGTCAGCGTGGCGGCGCGCAGCATTTCCGCATCGTCGACGCCGTCGCGGCCGAGCGTGATATTGTCGCGGACCGAGCCGGACAGCAGCACGCTTTCCTGCAGCGCGACCCCCATCTGGGCGCGCATCGCGCCGAGATCGAGCTGGCGCAGGTCGGTGCCGTCCATCATCACCAGTCCGTCGGCCGGCGGGTAGAGCCCGAGGATGAGGCGGGCGACGGTGGACTTGCCCGACCCGATCCGGCCGAGGATGGCGACCCGCTCGCCCGGCGCGATCGAGAAGCTGACATCGTCCAGCGCGTCCGCGGTGGCACCGGGGTAGCGAAAGGTGACGCGGCGGAATTCGATCGCGCCCTTCACCTTGGCCAGGACGAGCGGATTGGACTGCGCGCCTTCCTTCGGCGCCTGCATCATGCCGTCCAGCTGACGGTAGGCGGCCTGGGTGGAGGTCAGGCGCGACAGCAGGCTGGCGATCTGCGCCAGCGGGGCCACCGCGCGGCCGGCGAGCATGGAGCAGGCGATCAAGCCGCCCATCGTCAGTTCCTGCGCGCCGATCATCGCGACGCCGACGATCACGACGCCGGCATAGGAGATGGTCTGGCCCGACGTCGCGATATTGACGCTGATCGCGCCGACCAGCCGCTGGCGCAGCGAACTGTCGGCATGGCTTTCCATCGCGCGCCGCCAGCGCTTCGTCAGCAACGGGCCGGCCTGCACCGACTTGACCGTTTCCAGCCCGCCGATCGCCTCGACCAGCACGGATTGCTTGGCCAGACCCTCGCCCATCGACTGCGCCGACAGCCGGTCCATCGCCGGACGGGTGAGCGCGCCGGCGATCAGCACGATGGGCACCAGCGCCAGCGGCACCAGTACCACCTTGCCGCCGATCAGCGCGATGACCGCCAGCGTCAGCAACACGAACGGCACGTCCACGATCGCGGTCATGGTGGCCGATGCGAAGAAATCGCGCAGCGTTTCCAGTTCGCGCATCAGCCCGGCGAGCGACCCGGTCGACCCCCTCCGCATGTCCATCCGCATCGACAGCAGCCGGTTGAAGATGGCGGTGCCGACACGCCGGTCGATATCCGCCCCCGCGATATCGACGAAATAGGCGCGCAGCGTCTTCAGCAAGAAATCGAACAACACGACGATGCCGAGGCCGATCGACAGGCCGACGAGCGAAGCGGTCGCGTTGTTGGGCAGGACGCTGTCATACACGGTCATCGCGAACAGCGAGGTGACCAGCCCGAACAGGTTTATCATGACGGCGGCCGCCGCGACCTTCAGATAGGTTGCGCGGTTGCGGCGCATCGGTTCGGTCAGCCAGGCGGCGATGCGCGGCTTGGGCGCTTCGATGACGATGTCTTCGCTCAACGCGCTGTTCCTTGGGCCTGGGAGACGGAGGTCGGGGCGGGGGGGATGCCGAGCGCGCCCAGTAGGCGGCCAGTGCGCGACAGCAGGACATAGCGCGCGGCATCCAGTTCCCCGACCCCCTGGATATAGGCGGATGCGGTCAGGAAGAACGAGTCCTCCGCTCCCAGCACGTCGAACAGCGTGCCGCGCGAGACGCGGAACCGTTCGAACAGCACGTCGCGCGACCGGCGGGCGGCGATATAGCTTTCCTCGAACGCCTTCAGCTGATCCTCCAGCGCGCGGACGTCGGACCAGGCGATGCTGGCGTCGCGCGCCGCTTCCTGCCGCGCCCGGGCCGCGCGGGCCTCGGCGACATTGGCCTGCGCGCGGACCTGGTCGGCGCGCGCGTCCACGCCGCCGAAGAAGCGCTTGCGCAGCGTCACGACACCGCGAACATCGTAATCGTCCGGGTTTTCGAGCACGCCGTAGCGCCCGGCCTGGACCCCGGCGGTCAGCAGCGGCAACGTATCGGCCCGCGCAGCACGGGCATCCTGGCGGGCGGCGTCGGCCTGCGCGGTGGCGAGCCGCACGCCGGGCGTGGCGAGCGACGCCATGCCGGCGTAATCCTGCGTCACCTGCGTCCGATCGAGCAGCGGCGCGCGTTGCAGCTGGGGCGGGGCGGTTTCGCGCAGCAGTTGGGCGAAGCGTGCTTCGGCATTGGCCTGCGACCGGCGATATCCGGCCAGGCGGACGTCGGCGCTGGCGATATAGCTTTCGACGCGGGCGACATCGCCCTGCGCCGAGACGCCGTCGGCGACGCGCCGTTCGACCGCGACGCGCAGGTCGCGCTGCGACTGGGCAAAGGCGATGCCGAGCCGGACGAGCGCGCGGTAGACGAACACGTCGTACCACGCGCCGATCGCGTCCAGCGCGACCTGGTCGGCCGACGCGTCCATCCCGGCGGCCGCGGCGCGCAGCCGGGCACCGGCCGCCGCGATCCGGATCGACGTTGCGCCGAAATCCAGCACCGTCTGCTGGATGTTCACGGTGGCGTCGGTCCGCCCGGCCGCGCGCGACCGTTCGACGATATTATTGATGTCGTTGGAGAAATTGCGTGCGACGGCGCGATATCCGGTCGCCGCTACATCGACATAGGGAAACAGCCCGGCGCGCGCCTGGCCGCGGGCCGCGACCGCCGCGTCGCGTTCGGCCGCGGCCTCCTGCGATGCCGGCGCCTCGCGCACCGCGCGACCGATCATCATGCGGAACCGATCCTCGCTGGCATTGACGCGGGCCAGCGCCAGCACCGGATCGGCGGCCGGATCGATGCGCATCGGATCGGCCACCGGCGTCGGCAGGTCGGTCGCGGCCGGCCCCGGGGCCGGCGTCTGGACGAGGCCGATCGGGTTCGTCGCCCGCACGGACGGGACCGCCGCCGGGCCGGGCGCCGCGATCATCAGAAGCAGCGTCGCCCCGGCAGGCCGCCATGCGTCGCGGCCGGGACGAACTTTCGATACGCTCAACTCAACCGTCCCCCGACTATTCCAAACCGATCGTCCGCCCTGTCCATGGTCCTGCCGGACCTGCTGCCGGTTCGTATGTGGCGGGGGCGTGGGTGCCCCCGGGGTCGGCACCGTGCATAGTCGAAAATTCGGCTTCGGCCACGTCCCGCAGCGCCGTCGGTCACGATTTGCGGGAATGATTAATAAATCGTGTCAGCGGGCTTGCGAAGCAAAAATATCAAAGATACGTTCGACGAATTCTAGATTGATGGCGACCGCGCGCGACTTTCTGCCGTGCCCGGCCCCCGGATATTCGAGATCGCCCTGTGCGGTAAGTAAGTTCTTGCCCGCACGGTCGCCCTGTCACTGCATTTTCTGAAATGGATCCTGCTCCATGGCATCATTCCGTCCCGCGACATCTTTCCCCGCCGAACCGACGGATCCAGCGCTCGGCAACGTGGGCGACCAGTTCGCGGTTTCGCGTTATGCACCGCTTACGCCGTCGCTCGATTACGGGCCGGACGAGTTCAACATCGTGTCGTCGGCCGGCTATGCAGCAGCTGTTCCGACGGAATTGGTCACGATCGGTGGCGGGGACGTAATTCCGCTTAGCCTGGAGGATGCGTCGTCTGTCGCGATGGCGGCGTTGAAGACCGGAACATTGTCGGTGCTCGACGATCAGCTGGCATCGCTTTATTACGCCAACTCGTCGCAGGCGGTCGCGATGTCGGCCTTCACCGCCAGTGTCGAACAGATCGCCAGCGCGCTGACCGCGGACGGTAAATATGTGCTGATCGACACGACGGCGCGCGATGGCAACGGTGCCGGCCTGCTGGCCGAATTGCAGGGCCTGGGGCTGAAGGGCGGTAGCAGCTACGGCGCGGTGGCGTCCGGCTATATCCCGGTGGACCAGATCGGCGCGCTGACCGGCGCGACGAACCTGCTGGCCGCGCGTGAGTCCGGCTTTACGAGCAGCGTCGGGCTGACCACGACGCAGGCCGACCAGACGATGGCGGCGGATACGGCGCGCGCGACCTACGGTGTGGACGGCAGCGGGATCCGTGTCGGCGTGCTTTCCGACAGCTTCGGACGCAACGGCAGCACGACCGATACCATCGCGACCAACATCGCCAGCAACGACCTGCCGACCGACACGCGCGTCCTGGCCGACGTGAACGGGGCGGGCACCGACGAAGGCCGCGCGATGGCCCAGCTGATCCACGATCTGGCACCCGGCTCCGCGATCGATTTCGCCACCGCGTTCAACGGCCAGGCATCGTTTGCCAACAACATCATCGCGCTTGCCAATGCCGGCGACCGGGTGATCGTGGACGATGTCAGCTACTTCGCGGAACTGACCTATCAGAACGGCATCATCTCGCAGGCGGTGAACGAAGTCGCCGAGCGCGGCGTCGCCTATTTCAGCTCTGCCGGCAATGACGGCCGCGAAGGCTATCAGGGCGCCTGGGTGTCGGGCGCGACGCAGACCATCCAGGGCGCAGACTATACGCTGATGCAGTTCGCCCCGGGGCAGGACTTCATCAACGTCACGATGGGTGCCGGCGCGACCGGCACGTTCATCCTCCAGTGGGATTCGCCGGCGGCATCGGCGGGCGGCCCGGGTTCGGCCAACGATCTCGACGTGTTCCTGACGGACGCGGACGGGACGACGGTCCGCGCACGAGCGGCCACGAGCAACGAGGGCGGCGATCCGGTCGAGGTGTTCCGCTTCACCGCGCCCGCCGCCGGCACGTTCCAGATCCGGGTCGGTCTGTACGACGGTGCGGCACCGGGCGAAATCCGGCTGATCGCGTCAGGCAACGGCGCCGCCGTGAACCTGGAAAATCCGCTGTCCAACCTGAACGAGGGCACGCTGTACGGTCACCATGCTGCAACCGGATCAATGGCGATCGCCGCCGCCTCGTTCGCGCGCACGCCGGCCTACGGCTACAACCCGCCGATCGCCGAAAGCTTCTCGTCGCGCGGTACGCAGACGACTCTGTTCGACGACAATGGCAACCGGCTGGCGACGGCCCTCGTCAATACCGTGGCGATGACCGCGGTGGACGGTGGCAACACGACCTTCTTCTCCGCGGATTCCGCCGCGGACGCCGACACGTTCCCGAACTTCTTCGGCACGTCGGCGGCGGCACCGGACGCGGCGGCGGTCGCGGCGCTGATGCTGCAGGCCAATCCGCTGCTCACCCCGGCGGACGTCCGCGCGCTCATGATGAACTCGTCGGTCGACATGGACGACTCGGCCACCGTCGGGTTCGACGTCGGGCAGGATGTCCGGACCGGTTCCGGCTTCGTGCTGGCCGACAAGTCGGTCCAGTTCGCGACGACGCTCAACATCTCCAACTCCGGCCAGACCACGCTGTACGGCACGAGCCTGAACGACACGATCACGGGCAGCGGTGCGGCGGACACGCTGTACGGCTATGCCGGGAACGACAGCGTCACGGGCGGGACCGGTGCGGACATGATCTACGGCGGGGCAGGCGACGACACGCTGTTCGGCAACCAGGACGCCGACCAGGTCTTCGGCGAGACCGGCAACGACATCATCTATGGCGGGCAGGGCAGCGACACGCTGAACGGCGGGGCCGGCGACGACTATCTCGAGGGCGGACTGGGTGACGACCGGATCATCGGCGGCGTCGGCACCAACACCGCCGGTTACGGCAATGCGACGGCCGCCGTCTCGATCAACCTGGGCACCGGGACCGCGTTCGGCGGCGCGGGCACCGACTCGCTGAACAACATCCAGAATGCAATCGGGTCGAACTTCGGCGACACGATCACCGGCAGCGTCGAAAACAACGTCATCAGCGGCGGCGCGGGCAGCGACACGATCAGCGGCGGCGAAGGTGACGACGTCATCGACGGTGGTTTCGGCAACGAAACGCAGTTCGCCGATACGGTCGATCGCCCCGACGTGGTGAAGCCGGCCACGACGACCAACAACAGCATCGCGACCGCGGTGGTGCTAGACACGACGGCGACCGGGAATTTCGACCTGGTCAACAATCCGGACATCGAGGCCGCGCGCAGCATTCCGCACGCGACGATCAACGCGACGGCAGCCGGCAACGGCCTGGAATATTATGGCGTCGCGGTCGACGCCGGTGCGCGTGTGGTGTTCGATATCGATCAGATCACGTTCGACTCGGTGATCCAGATCGTCGATGCGAACGGCACGGTGCTGGCCGAAAATGACGATGATTTCACCGATCCCGGCAGTTCGCAGTTGGCCAGCCGCCTCGACTTCACCTTCGCGACCGCCGGCACTTACTATGTCCGGGTCATCGATTTCGATACGCTGGGCAACCCGGCCGCGGGCGGCCTGCGTGCCGGCCAGACCTATACGATGCACATCTCGACCACGTCGGCCGCGGTGACGCCGACGGGGACGTTCACGTCGGGCTTCGACACGATTGCCGGCGGGATCGGCAACGACACCGCAAGCTATGCCAGCGCGACGGCGGGCGTGGCGGTCAGCCTGGCGCTTGCCGGGGTGGTGCAGGATACGGGCGCCGGTGGCCCGGACCTGCTGACGTCGATCGAGAACCTGTCCGGTTCGGCCTTTGCCGATAGCCTGACCGGTGACGATGCCTCCAACACGCTGACCGGCGGGGCCGGCGGCGACACGCTGACCGGCGGGCTGGGGACGGATACGTTGCTGGGTGGCGATGGCGACGATGCGCTGTTCGGGAACCAGGGAACGGACACGCTGTTCGGCGGGATCGGCAACGACTCGCTGTTCGGCGGGCAGGGTGCCGACGTGCTGAACGGCGGGGACGGCAACGACATCCTGCAAGGCGGCGTACTCTCGGATCGCCTGACCGGCGGCAGCGGCGCCGATACGTTCCGCTACGTCGTGGCCGCTGACTCGCCGTCTGCGACTGCCGACGTCATCACCGATTTCCAGACCGGTGTGGACAAGATCGACCTGACCGCGGTGAACACGAGCGCTGCCGATCGGATCAACATCTTCACCTTCGGCAGCGATACGTTCGTCGCGGTGGATCTGGGCGGCAACGGCGTGGTGGACCTGAACATCCAGGTGACCGGCCCGAACGCGGTGACGTCGTCCGACCTCCTGCTGCGGTCTGCGGCCGTGACGACGTCGGATGCGCCCGCGCCCGACACGGCAGGCGATTTCGCAACCGTTTCGTCCGGTGCGTTCTCCGCCGAACCTGTCGCTGCGGACGTCGGTCACTTCGCAGACAGCCTGGACCTGTCCGGGACGATGTATGCTGCCCGGATGGCCGACGATCATCACCTGAGCATGATCTGACCGCGATCTGATCGGGCCGGACTGGGGCGGGAGCGACACTGCCGCTCCAGTCCGGCTCGGGCAGCATGAGACTAAAGGCCCGTCCTGTCCGCCACCATCGGTTGCGTGCGAGGCGGGCTTCATAATAGACAGGAGCCTTTCACCCTGGGTGGTCGTAACCCGACGCGGCAGTCGGCCAATGTTATCGCCCGGCGCATCGAAGGTAGAAGGATGCATCATGACACAGTGACGATTGCCCGTCCGCGACGGGCCGTAGTCGTCATCGGAATGCACCGTTCGGGTACCTCGGCGATGACGCGCATCCTGTCACTGGTGGGTGCCGCGCTGCCGACGAAGATGATTCCTGCGGGACGTGGAAACGTCACCGGCCACTGGGAGCCGGAAGGTATCGCCGGCTACAACGATCTGATCCTGCAGGAGATGGACAGTGGCTGGAACGATCCGTTCGGGCCCCGCCGCCGCCACGACCGGCCGCTTGCCGTTGGCGGCTATATCGATCGTGCTCGCGCGCTGGTCCGCACCGAATATGGCGACGCGCCGCTTATCGTGGTGAAAGAGCCGCGGGTCGCCCGGCTGACCGAGATCTGGCAAACGGCGCTGGAACAGGAGGGGTTCGAGGTCAGCTACCTCATCATGGTTCGCCCGCCGGCTGCGGTCGCGGCATCGCTGCGCGAACGCGACGGGATAGACCGGAACAAGGCGCTGCTGTTGTGGACGTCCTACATGCTCGAGTCCGAACGGGCGACGCGCACCATGCGGCGGCATTTCGTAAAATATGACGATCTGTTGCGCGATCCGGAAAGCGTTCTGGACGACGTGGAAGAAAAGCTGGGGTTTCAGTTTCCACGGCGAAGCTGGAAGGCGTCCGACGATATCGCGACGTTCGTCGATCCAACGCTGAACCATCATGACGCACGCGCCAAGACCGCACTACCGTCCGCGTTCGCGCCGGTGACGCGGTTGTACGAATATATGGCGACGGCGGCGACCGGCATTCTGCCCAACGAGGATGTACCGACCGACGTTTCCCGATGGTTGCAGGATGTCGCGGCAATCACCGCGCCGATGGTGACCGCAATGCTGGCAACGACCGCCGCCGAGCGTGCCTCGGCGCAGCTCCATACCGATGCTTTAACGACCGCGCTGGCCAACCATGGTGCAGCTCTGGCGACGGCACAGCAACAGGCCGATGCGAACGCACAGGCTGTCCGTGAAGGCGAGGAACGGATTGCCGCGCTGGCGGCGGACATCATTGCGCAGATAACTGCGCGCGGCGAGGAGGCGGCGCGGTACGAGACGGAGCGGGCCACGTTGGTAGGGCGTTTCGACCTGCTCGAACAGGACCGCCAGCGGCGCGAAGCAGAGATCGCCGAGTTCGTGAACGCCGCGGCACTGACCGAGCAGCAGCTTCGCGCCGAACTGGCCGAGACGACGGCGCACGCGGCCAGGCTATCGGCGATGCTTGATGCGCAGGCCGTGCGGGATGCGGCACGGATCGCGGACATCGAACATCTCCAGGGCCAGGTGGCCGCGGGAACAGCGGAGATCATGCAACTGACGGCGGCCCTGGCGGAGGATCGGGCGCGGATCGCGGTACTCGACGCGGAGGCAGGTGCGCAGGCGGGCGCACTGGAAGCCATGACGGCGGCGCTGACCACGGCGGCAGGGGACGCCGCGGAGCTGAATGCCCGTATCGCGCGGTACGAGGTCGTGATCGCGGAACGCGAGGCGCAACTGGCGGACGCCGCGAACCATGCAGCGGCGTTGACAGACCAGCAGCATCGACTCGAGGTAGCGCATGCAGCGGCGCTGGCCGAGCAGCAAGCGCAAGCGGACGCGGCCCATGCGGCGGCAGCCGCCGATCGGGAGGTGTGTCTTGCCAGCGAGTACGAAGCCCAGCGGACGGCGGCGCTGGCCGAGCAGCATGCCTTGCTGGAGGCGGCACATGCGGTGGCGTTCGTCGAGCAGGGCATGCGGCTTGCGGAGGCGCATGAAGCCCGGCGCGTTGCGGAACTGGCGGATCAGCAGGCGCGATTGGAGGCGGGGCATGCGGCAGCGACAGCCGAGCGCGACACGCGCCTTGCGGGCGAGCATGAAGCGCAGCGGACCGCGGCCCTGGCGGACCTGCAGGGCCGGTTAGAGGCGGCGCATGCGGAAGCAATCGCAGAACTGGCGGCGCGACCGCGCGAACCGGTCCGATTGGGTGCGCGCATCGCCCGCTTCTTCGGTGGGTTCAGGTAAGCCAACGGGCGGCCGGTCCATCGGCCCGTTCCTTGCCGATCAGTAGGCCAGCGCGCATCCGTCGGCGCGCATTTCGCTGGCGGCGGCGTAGACGCGGCTCGGGCCGTCCATGCGGTGTTCGACGCACTGGTAGCGACCGAAGCCGCCGTCGGGATCGCCGATCGTCCAGCCGATGTCCGCCAGCCGGCTGCGCGTGGCCAGCGGTACGCCGCTTTCCAGTCGCAGCAGGCCGGTCGGCCCGAGGCCCGCGTCGTCTTCCCCCATCGCCTGCGACGAGCCTTCGTGATGCCAGCGGGGGGAGTCGCCCGCCGACTGGATTTCCAGCCCGTAGTCGACGCGGTTGACGATGATCTGGGTCTGGCCCTGCGGCTGCATGTCGCCGCCCATGACGCCGAAGCTCATCCACGGGGCGCCGGCGCGGGTGGCGAAGCCGGGGATGATCGTCTGAAAGGGACGCTTGCCCGGCGCGTAGATGTTGGGATGGCCGTCCTTCAGGCTGAACAGCTGTCCGCGGTCCTGGAACATGAAGCCGAGGCCGTCGGCGACCAGCCCCGACCCCATGCCGCGGAAATTGGACTGGATCATCGACACCATCATGCCGTCCCGGTCGGCGCAGCTGAAATAGGTGGTGTCGCCGCGGCTGGGCGCCTGCCCCGGATAGGCGGGGGTCAGGATGCGGTCCGGCCGGATCAGGCGGGCACGCTCGGCGGCATAGTCCTTCGAGATCAGCCATTCGACCGGCACCTTCGCGAAGCGCGGGTCGGCGTAGTAACGGGCGCGGTCCTCATAGGCCAGGCGTTTGGCCTCCGCCTGGAGATGGATCGACAGGGCAGACTGGAAACCGGCGCCTTTCAGGTCGAACCGTTCGAGGATGTTGAGCATCTGCAGCGTCGCGAGACCCTGTGTATTCGCCCCGAGCGCATGGACGGTCGTGCCGCGATAGTCCGTCCGGGCGGGCGTGATCCATTCCGAACGGTGCGCGGCCAGATCGGCGCGCCGCAGCCAGCCGCCGATCCGCTGGAAATAGCGGTCGATCCGGTCGGCCAGATCACCCCGGTAGAAGGCGTCGCGCCCGCCGGCGGCGATCGCGCGGTAGGTGCGCGCAAGGTCGGGGTTGCGGAATATCTGCCCCGCCGCGGGGCCCTTGCCGTCCGCCATGCCATAGGTGCGCGCTGCGTTGGCCGATTCTTCCAGTCCGTTGCCGGGGCGGCGGAACGCGGCGAGGCTGCGGCGGATGTAGAAGGCGATCATGTCAGGTACGGGCGCGCCCGCCTCGGCATGCGCGATGGCCGGCTGGAACAGGTCCGCCCAAGGCAGTTTGCCGTAGCGTTGATGCATCGTCCACCACGCGTCGACCGCGCCCGGCACCGACACGCTGATCGCACCGAGCGGGGGGAGGACGCCGTTCGGGGCGCGGGCGCGGACGGTTTCCAGGCTCAACCCGCGCGGACTGTTACCCGACCCGGCCAGGCCGACGACGGTCTTGGCCTTCGGATCCCAGATCATCGCATAGGCATCGCCACCAATGCCGCTGGCGGTGGGTTCGAGGAAGCCGAGGCAGGCGTTGATCGCGATGGCGGCATCGACCGCAGATCCACCGCGTTTCAGGATATCGATGCCGGCCTGCGTGGCGAGCGGATGTGCGGTGCCGACCGCGCCGCTGAGGCCGTAGGCGGCGGTGCGGGAGGCGAAGCTGGCGCCCACTGGCCGATCCCCGGCATGCACGTCCGGCCGAATGAAGCGGTCCGCGCCCGGTTCCCAGACCGGTGGCAGCGGCGCGCCGGCCGGGGTGGGCGGCTGGGGTGCGGCCCCATCGCCCGGTGCCGCCGCCTTCGCACCACCGGTGGCGGCAGCCTGGGCCAGCGCGGCGGTGGGCACCAGTGCGGCGGCGGGCAGGGATGCGATGAACGTACGGCGGCGCATGGGGCAACTCCTTGGATCCGCCCCGTTCTTCACCCGGCACTTCCCCAGGTTCAAGCGGTAACCGCGTTCACTTTACCTGGCGCTTTTCCAGTTTCCGCGCGAGCGTGCGGCGGTGCATGCCGAGCCGGCGCGCGGTTTCGGAGATGTTGAACCCGGTTTCGGCGAGCACCTCGTGAATCCGTTCCCATTCGAGCGTTTTGATCGACGTCGTCCGTTCGGTCAGCGGGGCGGCGACATTGCCGGTCGCGCGGCCGAACGCTTCCTCGATATCGTCGGTGTTGGACGGTTTGGCGAGATAATGCGACGCGCCGAGCTTGATCGCCTCCACCGCGGTGGCGATGCTGGCGAAGCCGGTCAGGACCACGATCAGCGTCCGCGGATCATGCGCACGCAAGGTCTGGACGCAGACGAGGCCGGACGCGCCGCCCAGTTTCAGGTCGACCACCGCGAAGTCCGGGGTACGGCCATCCAGTAGCGTGACCAGATCCTCATGGCTGGCGGCCAGCAGCACCTCATATTCGCGGCGTTCGAACGAACGTTTCAGCGTGCGCGCAAAGGCGGCGTCATCCTCGACAATGACGAGCAGGCGCCCGGCAGTCATGCGCCGCGCCCCGGCGGTGCGGCGATGGCGGCGAGCGGCAACGTCAACCGCACCACCGCGCCGCCGTCCGCGCAGTTGGCCGCCGTCACCGCGCCGCCCAGCTTGCGCATGACGTTGACCACCAGGAACAGGCCCAGCCCGCCGCCCAGGCGGCCCTTGCTCGATTCATAGGGCTTGCCGATCCGTTCGAGCCGTTCCGCGGAAAAGCCCGGACCGGCATCGCGCACCGCGATGACCAGCGCGTCGTCGGCCTGCGACGCGCTGAAACCGATCCAGCCCGGTGACGCTTCGGCTGCATTGTCGAGCACGTTGAACAACACCTGTTTGAGGGCGGGGTCCGCCACGACGGGAAGGTCGCCCGGAAAATCGTTCCGATAGTCCAGCGTGGTGGCCATATGGGCGGCATGCCAGTCCTCGGCAATGCCGTCCAGGAACCGTCGCATGCCGGTGATTGCCGGGGCTTCGCCGCGCGCCTCGCCCGCCGCGAGCAGGACGCCGGTGACGATCGCCTTGCAACGCTGCACCTCGGCCTGCATCTCGCCAATCTCGGTCACCAGATCCGGGTCGGCGGACAAAGCGGGCATGCGTTTCCAGTCGCCCAGGATGACCGCGAGGGAGGCGAGCGGCGTGCCCAGTTCATGCGCCGCGCCGGATGCGAGCAGCCCCATCCGTACGATATGGTCCTCCTCCGCCGCCTGTTGGCGCAGGTTGGCAAGATGCGCGTCGCGCGCGCGCAGGTTCTGCGTGATCCGTGTCATGAACAGGACGAGCAGCATGGCAATGATCGCAAAGCAGGCCCAGGCACCGGCCGTCTCGATCAGCCGGCGGTAATCCAGCAACGCGAGCGGAAAGGCGAGGGGACGATAGACGACGGTCAGAAACGCAAAACACAGGCTGGTCACCAGGACGATCACTACCGCGGACCAGGTGTCGAGCAGGATCGCGCCCAGCACGACATGCAGCAGGAACAACGAAATGAACGGATTGGTCACGCCGCCGCCAAGATACAGCTGCGCGGTAAGCGAGGCGACATCGAGGATGAGCGCGAAGAAGAGCGATCCGTTCGACGTGCCGATCTGCTTGCGGAGCAGCACGATGCTGGCCAGGTTCAGCAGGATCGTCGCCCCCGCCACGCCGAGCATCGCCTGCAACGGCAGGCGGACGCCCAACCCATATTGCGCGATCACGATGGCCGACAGCTGCCCCGCGACCGCCAGCCAGCGCAGCTGGACGAGTTGCAGCATGTTGCGCCGTCCGGCATCGCCGATCGATCGCGTCGCGCCGTCACCCGTCAGCGGCAGCGGGGCGGGCATGCCGGCGCGGGCGAGCGGAGCGATCCTCATCGCGGCAGCCTTCGTTCGTAGCGCAGCACCAGCATCCACCCCCCCGCGACCATCAGTGCCAGACCATACCATGTGATTGCGTAGACGAGGTGATTGTTCGGGAAGGCGACGATCGTCAGGCCGCCGACCGGCGGGCGGGCGGGTGCAACCCGGTCAGCGGCGGCATCGACGAAATAGGGCGCGACGCGCGTGAGGCGACGGTCGGCGGCGATCGCGGCCACGTCGCGCGAATACCAGCGGCCGGCGGCAGGATCGTTTCGGCGCAGGAAGCCACCACCCGGTTCGGTGATGCGCAGCAGGCCGGTGACGACAGTCGGACCGGGGGGCGGGCTGGACTCGCGCCAGCCCGGCGGGACGAAGCCGCGGTTGACCAGTACGGTGAAGCCACGATCGGTGGCCATGGGTGTCATGAACCAGCTTCCGCCGCCGAGTGCGGTCGCCGCCTGCGTCCGCACGCTGCGATCATGGAGATACCGACCGGAAAGTCGTATGTGGCGGTAGGCCGCCGTTTCCGTGGTCACGCCGGGCCAGGTGGACGGGCCGGGGGCGGGGGTAGGGGGCGCGTCAATCCGCGACTGCACCCGCGCGATCAGATCGCGTTTCCACGCGAGACGCCGGACCTGCCAGGTGCCGAGCGCCAGCAGGGCGACAACGACCAGCGCGGCAATCATGGTGAAGACCGCCAGCGTCAGCCGCGATCGCGGCGGCCGGGTGCCCGCATCGGGTGCCCCGGCCGCCATGGTTACATGGATTCCATCATCGCCGGGTTCATCGGCATCATGTTGGTGTTGAGATGGTACATGACCCAGAGCGAGCCGCTGATCGCGATGATGACGAGCAGGATCGTGAAGATCAGCGCCATCATGGTCCAGCCGCCCTCGGACTTAGTATCCATGTGCAGGAAGTAGATCATGTGGACGACGATCTGCGCCACCGCGAAGCCCATGACGAGCAGGGCCGTCGTCTGCGGCGCAAGCGGCCCGGCCATCACCAGCCAGAACGGTATGGCGGTCAGCACCACGGCCAGGACGAACCCGGTCATGTAGCCACGGAACGACCCATGGGATGCGGAGTCCCCATGCGCGTGGCCGTCGGCAGCCCCCTTGCCGTGCGCGTCGGCGTGGGCGTGCGTATGGCTGGAAGTATCGGTCATCGCAGCATCCCCAGCAGGTATACGAAGGTGAAGACGCCGATCCAGATGACGTCGAGGAAATGCCAGAACATGCTGAGGCAGAGCAGCCGGCGCTTGTTCGCCTGGATCAGACCATGCTTGCCGACCTGGACCATCAGCGTCACCAGCCAGATCAGACCGAAGGTGACGTGCAGGCCGTGCGTGCCGACCAGCGTGAAGAAAGCGGACAGAAAGGCGCTGCGTTGCGGCGTCGCGCCTTCGTGGATCAGCGTGGCGAACTCATAGAGTTCTATGCCGATGAACGTCGCACCGAACAGGCCGGTGACCGCCAGCCACAACTGCGTGGCACGCACCTGCTGCCGTTCCATCGCCAGCATGGCGAAGCCGTAGGTAATCGACGACAGCAGCAGCATGGACGTGTTGATCGCGACCAGCGGCAGCTCGAACAGATCCTTGGGGGCTGGCCCCCCTGCGTAGTTCGCACCCAGCACACCGTAGATCGCGAACAGGCATGCGAAGATGAGGCAATCGCTCATCAGGTAGATCCAGAAGCCGAGCATCGTGCTGCCGCCTTCCGGATGGTCATGCTCGTCCAGCTGGTAGAACGCCAACCGGGTCGCGTCGTCGGCCGTCGTGCCGGACGCGTTGTGGGTGGCGCTCATGCCGTAGTCACCTTGTGTTGCACGAGCAGGGCAGTGCGGGCGTTTTCGATCCGCTCAACCTCCTCGACCGGAATGTGATAGTCGCGCTTGTAGTTGAACGTGTGGATGATCGACGTCGCGACCAGGCCCAGCATGCTGGCAGCGGCGAGCCACCAGATATACCAGATCATCCCGAAACCGAGCGCCACCGCGAACCCCGCGAGGATGACGCCGGTGCCCGTGTTGCTGGGCATGTGGATCGGCCGGAAGCCGGTGACCGGACGGTCATGTCCGCGCGCCTTCATGTCGGCATAGGCGTCCCCGTCATGCACGATCGGCGTGAAGGCGAAGTTGTAGGCCGGCGGCGGCGACGAGGTCGCCCACTCAAGCGTACGACCGTTCCACGGATCGCCCGTCGTGTCGCGCAGGGCCTCGCGGTTGCGGACGCTGACGAAGATCTGGATGAGGAAGGCGGCGATGCCGACCGCGATCATCGCGGCACCGATAGCAGCGATCACGAACCAGATCTGCAACGACGGATCGTCGAAGTGGCGCAGGCGGCGCGTGACGCCCATCAGGCCGAGCACATAGAGCGGCATGAACGCGACGTAGAAGCCGGGCACCCACATCCAGAAGCTCAGCTTGCCCCACCACTCGTTCAGGCGGAAGCCGAAAGCCTTCGGGAACCAGTAGTTGATCGCCGCGAAGGTCCCGAACAGCACGCCGCCGATGATGACGTTGTGGAAGTGGGCGACCAGGAACAGCGAGTTGTGCAGCACGAAGTCGGCCGGCGGCACGGCGAGCAGGACGCCGGTCATGCCACCGATCGTGAAGGTGATCATGAAGGCCACCGTCCACATCATCGGCAGCTCGAACCGGATCCGGCCGCGGTACATGGTGAACAGCCAGTTGAAGATCTTCGCGCCCGTCGGGATCGAGATCACCATCGTCGTGATGCCGAAGAACGAGTTGACACTCGCGCCGGACCCCATCGTGAAGAAATGGTGCAGCCAGACGAGGTAGGCGAGGATCGTGATGACCACGGTGGCGTAGACCATCGAGGTGTAGCCGAAGAGACGCTTGCCCGAGAAGGTCGAGGTGACTTCCGAGAACACGCCGAACAGCGGCAGAATGAGGATGTAGACCTCCGGGTGACCCCAGATCCAGATGAGGTTCACGTACATCATCGGGTTGCCGCCAAGTTCGTTCGTGAAGATGGCGGTTCCGATGTAGCGATCGAGCGACAGCAGCGCGAGCACGGCGGTCAGCACGGGGAAGGCGGCCACGACCAGCACGTTGGTGCAGAGCGCGGTCCAACAGAAGATCGGCATCTTCATCATCGACATGCCGGGTGCGCGCATCTTGACGATCGTGGCGATCAGGTTGACGCCGGACAGCAGCGTCCCGACCCCGGCGATCTGCAGTGCCCATATGTAATAGTCGACACCGACGTCCGGGCTGTACGCGACCCCCGACAGCGGCGGCATGGCCAGCCAGCCGGTGCGTGCGAACTCACCGATGAACAGCGACATCATGACGATCACGGCACCGGCCGCAGTCATCCAGAAGCTCATATTGTTCAGGAACGGGAAGGACACGTCGCGCGCCCCGATCTGGAGCGGGATGACGTAGTTCATGATGCCCGTGACGAACGGCATCGCCACGAAGAAGATCATGATGACGCCGTGCGCGGTGAACACCTGGTCGTAGTGGTGCGCGGGCAGGAAGCCCTCGTTCGCGCCGAAGGCCATCGCCTGCTGCGCGCGCATCATGATCGCGTCGGAAAAGCCGCGGAGCAGCATGACCGTGCCGAGTATCATGTACATGATCCCGACCTTCTTGTGATCGACGCTGGTCAGCCATTCCTTCCAGAGCCAGGTCCAGAGCTTGAAATAGGTAATCGCGGCGAGGAGCGCGATGCCGCCCACCGCGACTGCGGCGAAGGTGGCCATCACGATCGGTTCGTGGAGCGGCAACGATTCCAGCGTCAGGCGGCCGAAAATCGTCTTCATGATTGCGGGGTCGAACATGACTGTGCCTATCTGTCAGGCGCGCACGGACTGGCGAAGGCCAGGCGTCGCTGCGGGGGGCATGCGGTTCAGTGTCAGGTCACGGTTGCGTTGCGCACCGGGTTGCTGGGCACCCGGCGGCGTGGGCTCGCGCGGTTTGCTCCAATGGCCGGGCGCGCCCTTTTCCTCGGGCTGTTTCTCAAGCGCGCCTTCAGCATGACCGACGCCGTTCCTAGGCTCGGCACTATGCTTGCCGCCGCCGCCCTGCGCGTCGATCATCATCATATGATCCATGCACATCGATCCGGGGCGGACGCACATGTTGACGGCGGCCTTGTAAAGCTGCGGATCGACCGTGCCGAAATGCATCGGCCGGACATTCTCGGTCGGCTTTTCAAGCCGGAGATAGTTTGCCCGGGTCAGCGGCATCGACTTCGCGCGGACGCCGGCGACCCACTTGTCGAAACCCTGGTCGGACATGCCGTAGAAGCGGAAACGCATGCCGGAATAGCCCGCGCCGCTGTAGTTGGACGACATGCCCTCGTAATTGCCGGGCTTGTTGATGACGGCGTGCAGCTTCGTCTCCATGCCGGGCATCGCGTAGATCATCCCGGCAAGCGACGGGATGTAGAACGCGTTCATGACCGTGGACGACGTCAGCTTGAATTCGATCGGACGATCGACCGGCGCCGCCAGCTGGTTCACGGTGGCGATGCCATATTCCGGATAGATGAACAGCCACTTCCAGTCGAGCGCGACGACCTGAACCTCCAGCGGACGAACATTCTGCGCGATGGTCCGGCCGGGGCCCAGCCGCTCGATCGGGCGATAGGGGTCGAGGACATGCGTGCTGACCCATGTCACCGCGCCGAGCACGATGACGATCAGCAGCGGGATGGCCCAGATGACCAGTTCGAGCTGTGTCGAATGGTCCCAGTCCGGCTCATACTTGGCCGCCTGGTTGCTCGCGCGGTAACGCCATGCGAACAGACCGGTGAGCGCCAGTACGGGCAGGATGATGAGCAGCATCAGACCCGTGGCGACCAGAATCAGGTCGCGTTGCTGCACTGCGACGTCGCCCGCCGGGTTCATCACGACCATGTTACAACCGCCGAGCAGCAGCAACGGGAGGCCGGCCAGAAGGCGGCGGCGGCGCGGAGAGCGTGTGGACCGATCGAGCATCATGGGTCATGATATAGCCGAACAGCACCCCCGCGGACAGTTGGACAGTTTGTCCAATCTCGCAGGTGCAGCAAATAATGCATGGGGGCCGTCATGCCCGGGAAATGACGGTTTTTTCCTTCCCCCGATGCCGTCGATCAGGAGCGAAGTGACCGCGATGAGTGCCCAGACCGCCCAACCGAAATCGGACTCGATCGAGCAGGACGCGCGGCGGATCAACGCGCGGCACGGCACGGTGCAGCCCGGCGAGATTGCGATCGGCGTCATCATCGGCCGCACGTCGGAATTCTTCGACTTCTTCGTCTATGCCATCGCATCGGTGCTGGTGTTCCCGGCTCTGCTGTTTCCCTACGTGGATGCGCTGACCGGGGTCACCTATTCGTTCGCGGTCTTCGCGCTCGCCTACATCGCACGCCCGTTCGGCACCTGGCTGTTCATGACGATCGATCGGCGGCACGGACGGGGGGTCAAGCTGACCATCGCGCTGTTCCTGCTTGGCGGATCGACGATGGCGGTCGCGTTCATCCCGTCCTACGAACAGATTGGCTGGGGCTCGGTGCTGGCGCTGTGCGTGCTGCGCATCGGGCAGGGTCTGGCGCTGGGCGGTACCTGGGACGGGTTGGCGTCGCTGCTGGCTCTGAACGCCCCGCAGGAGCGGAAGGGCTGGTATGCCATGGTCCCGCAGCTCGGCGCGCCGCTGGGGCTGCTGGTGGCATCCGGGCTTTTCGCATTTTTCCAGGCCAGTCTGTCGACCGCCGATTTTCTCGACTGGGGCTGGCGCTATCCTTTCTTCGTGGCGTTCGCGATCAACGTGGTCGCGTTGTTCGCACGGTTGCGGATCGTGGCGACGCCGGATTACGAACAGCTGTTCCAGACCCGCGAGCTGACGCCAGCCCGGGTGCGCGAAACCTATCGTGCGAACTGGCGCAACATCATGCTGGGGGCATTCGCGCCGCTGGCAAGTTTCGCGCTGTTCCATCTGGTGACCGTGTTCCCCCTGTCGTGGATCCTGTTGTTCACCAAGGAGTCGGTGACGCGGTTCCTGGTGATCGAGATGATCGGCGCGGCGATCGGGGTGCTGGCGATCGTGGCGTCGGGCGTGGTCGCGGATCGCATCGGGCGGCGTAACCTGCTCGGCATCTCCGCTGCGATGATCGCGGTATATAGCGGATTTGCCCCACGCCTGCTGAACGGCGGGGAAAGCGGCGAACTGCTGTTCATGATTACCGGGTTCATCCTGCTTGGTCTGTCGTTCGGTCAGTCGTCCGGGTCGGTGACCGCAAATCTGCCGATCCGCTATCGTTATACCGGGGCGGCCATCATGTCGGATCTGTCCTGGCTGATCGGGGCCGGTTTCGCGCCGCTGGCCGCGCTGCTCCTGTCGAGCCGGTTCGGGCTCTTTTCGGTGGGTGTCTACCTGCTGTCGGGTGCGCTGTGCACGCTGGGTGCGCTGGTGCTGAACAAGGAATTCGCCAAGAAGACGGCGTAAGCCGTCGCCCTCAGGGGCCTTTTTGCCGGGACCATGCCGGGAGCAGTCGTTGGACGAATGCCGGGCGCGGTCAGGACATTGTCGGCTCGCTGGTAGCCGCAGCGTCAACTGGAAAGCGTTGCGCCGTAGTCGGCCAGCAGGGCAGCGCGGCGGCGGCGCGGTACTCGTTTAACCCGGCGGATGAAGTCGATGTGACGCTGGAAGCACAGGATGTCGCACACGGTACGCTGGCGCAGAGTGATTTACGCCTGCAGGAGCGGAAGGATCGCCGGGTCGTGGCGGCCATCACAGATGCGTTCCAGAAGGAACGGTTCGATGTCGCGGGGCAGGACGTACCAAGTCAGGACGCTGGCGGCATTTTCCTGCGACGCGCGATCCGGCTGGTCGAGATATCGTGCCAGATCGGTAAGGTAGTGCGGCTCACCGGTCAGCTTGAACAGGACTTCGTGGCGCAGAATGTCGTGACGCCAGCCGAGACCGGCGATCTGGACGGCAGCGGCACACAGCGCCGCCACAGTGTCGGCATTACCGATATAGCCTAACCCGTTGAGATCGATCGTGTCGCCGTTCAGCGCCCGATCCAGCATCATGGTTCGGGCAAGCGACCGTTCGTCCTCGGTCATGCCGTCGAAGTGACTTGCCGAATAACCGTCGGCTTTTTCGCGTCCCTGGGCATCATATTGATGTTTGAAATCTGTCCACGTCATGGACAGACACTTATCTTGCAGCGGCGGTCAGCGGAGTATTTTCACTTCGCGGGAAGGAATACAGGTCGGCGCTCAAGGCTTATCCTGCGACCGACCGCTGCCTGTTCGAGCGGGCGGACGTGCGGCGAACCGCTTCTGACCCTCTGCCGTCGCGGCCGCATCAATCAGGCGGTTACCGGTTTCAAGCGCGGCATCGGGCGTCAGATCGACCTTCACGGAATCCGGCCCCGTAGCCCGGACGACACCGTCCGTCGCGACGACATCGCTCGGGTCGTCATGCACTTCGGGCATTTTCGTCTCCTGATCCAACTCTTTTCGAACGATCCACGGATGAATTGTTTCAACCGTCGTCGCCTATTGCAAGAGTTCGACAGAAAAGCTGGTGCCCCGAGAGAGACTCGAACTCCCGACCTGCGGTTTAGGAAACCGTTGCTCTGTCCTGCTGAGCTATCGGGGCAGCCGCTGACGGGGTAGTTTCCGGGCGGGGCGCGGTCAACGTCCTATCGGTCAGAACAGGCCTTCGATCCGTCCGTCGGGATGCAGCCGCATCGCTTCGGCCGCGGGTGTCCGGGGCAGGCCGGGCATGGTCATGACGTCTCCGCAGATCGCCACGACGAAGCCCGCGCCGGCAGCAAGCCGAACTTCGCGGATCGGCACAACATGGCCCACCGGGGCACCCAGCAACGCCGGGTCGGCGGCGAAGCTGTATTGCGTCTTCGCCATGCAGACGGGAAGGCCGCCATGGCCGGCCGCATCCCACGCAGCCAGCTGGCGGACGACCGCGGGGGCAGGCGCGATGCCATCGGCGCGGTAGATCGCGGTGGCGATGCGATCGACCTTCTGCAGGAGGGGCAGGCCGTCGTCGTAGAGCAGCCGGAACTGCGACGGGGCGTCCGCCAGGGCGGCGACCGCGTCTGCCAGTTCGACCGCGCCGGCACCGCCGTCCGCCCAGTGACGGCAGGAAATCGCCCGCACGCCGCGCGCCGCGACGATCGCCTGGATCGCGGCAGTCTCCTCCGCCGTATCGGTGGCGAAATGGTTGATTGCGACGACGACCGGAACGCCGAATGCCTGCACATTTTCGATATGCCGCAGCAGGTTGGCGGCGCCGCGGCGGACCGCATCGACGTCCGGCCGGGCGAGGTCCGACTTGGCGACGCCTCCGTTCATCTTCAGCGCGCGGACGGTGGCGACGATCACCGCCGCGGCGGGCACCAGCCCGGCCTGGCGGCACTTGATGTCGAAGAATTTCTCCGCGCCCAGGTCCGCGCCGAACCCGGCCTCCGTCACGACATAGTCGCCGAGCGCCAGCGCGGTGCGCGTGGCGATGACCGAGTTGCAGCCATGGGCGATGTTGGCGAACGGACCCCCATGGATGAGCGCGGGCGTGCCCTCCAGCGTCTGGACCAGGTTCGGCTTGATCGCATCCTTGAGCAGTACGGCCATCGCGCCATCCGCCTTCAGATCCGCGGCGGTGACGGGGCGGCGGTCCCGTGTCTCGCCGACGACGATGCGGCCGAGCCGGGCCTGAAGGTCGTCCAGATCGTTTGCGAGGCAGAGGATCGCCATGACTTCGGACGCGACGGTGATGTCGAACCCGGACTCGCGCGGATAGCCGTTGGCCGGACCTCCAAGCGACTGGACGACGTCGCGCAGGGCGCGGTCGTTCATGTCGAGCACGCGTTTCCACATGATGCGGCGCGGATCGATGCCGAGCGCGTTGCCCCAGTGGACATGGTTGTCGATCATCGCGGCCAGCAGATTATGCGCCGATGTGATGGCGTGGAAATCGCCGGTGAAGTGGAGGTTGATGTCCTCCATCGGCGCGACCTGCGCATAGCCGCCACCGGTGGCGCCGCCCTTCGTCCCGAAACAGGGGCCGAGCGACGGTTCGCGCAGCGCCAGCACCGCCTTGCGCCCGGTGCGGACGAGCGCGTCGGCCAGTCCGATGGAGGTGGTGGTCTTGCCTTCGCCCGCCGGGGTGGGGTTGATCGCGGTGACCAGGATCAGCTTGCCGGTCGTGCCGCCGGCGGGCGGGACGGTCAGCTTCGCCTTGTGGCGGCCATAGGGCTCGACGTCGTCGGCGGGCAGGCCGAGGTCCGCGGCGACGTCCGCGATCGGGCGGAGCCGCGCGGCGCGGGAGATCTCGATATCGGTCATCATGAGCGGGCGTTAGCGGATGTTCGCGACGGGGTGAACCACCGGTTCCCGCGTATGTGGCGGTGGCGTGCGCTGTGGAAGTCCGGCGGCGCAGCGGCTACAGGACCGGACATGACAGACGCCATCTATCCCGCGATCCGCATGCGCCGGACCCGTGTCGCCCCCTGGAGCCGCCGTATGGTGGCGGAAACCGTGTTGACGCCGGCCGACCTGATCTGGCCGCTGTTCGTGATGGAGGGGGCCGGAGTGGAGGAACCGATCGGCAGCCTGCCGGGCGTGTCGCGCTGGTCGGTCGATCGGATCGCGGAACGGGCGCGGGAGGCGGAGGCGCTGGGGATACCGTGCATCGCGCTGTTCCCCAACACGCCGGCCGCGCTGCGCAGTGCGGACGGGCGCGAGGCGCTGAACCCCGACAATCTGATGTGCCGGGCGATCCGGGCGGCGAAGGCGGCGGCACCTGGGGTCGGCGTGCTGACCGATGTGGCGCTAGACCCCTATACGAGCCACGGCCATGACGGGCTGATCGACAGCCACGGCAATGTGATGAACGATGCAACGTCCGCCGTGCTGGTGGAGCAGGCGGCGGTGCAGGCCGAGGCGGGCAGCGACATCATCGCGCCGTCCGACATGATGGACGGCCGGGTCGGCGCGATCCGCGCCGCACTGGAGGCGGGGGGGCATCATGATGTGCAGATCATGGCCTATGCCGCGAAATATGCGTCGGCTTATTATGGTCCGTTCCGCGATGCGGTCGGCACGCGCGGTTTGCTGAAAGGCGACAAGCGCGGATATCAGATGGATCCGGCCAATGCGGAGGAAGCGCTGCGCGAAGTGGCGCTCGACCTGGCCGAAGGCGCCGATACGGTGATGGTCAAACCGGGACTGCCCTATCTGGACATCGTCCGCCGCGTGAAGGAACGGTTCGCGGTGCCGGTGTTCGCATATCAAGTGTCCGGCGAATATGCGATGATCGAGGCGTCGGTCGCGGCGGGGGCGGGGGACCGCGACGCGCTGGTGCTGGAGACGCTGATTGCGTTCAAGCGGGCGGGGGCGGCGGGGGTGCTGACCTATCATGCGCCGTTGGCGGCGCGGTTGATGGGCGGGTAGGACAGCGTGCTACTATTGTACTTACGGTAGCCGGTTCTGGCTAGGAGTGGTCGCTTTAACCAACCGAATTCACGGCTCTCGCGGGAATGACTGCGCCTACGCCGTCGGCTCGCTTGTTTAGGCGTTGTTTTCGCCCATCTGGCGATCAACAAGTGGTGGGACTGAACTGCCACCCGATCGTCATCCCGGCCCCTACCGGGATGACCAAGCTCGTTGAGAATACGGCACTCGTCACGCCATCGCGGGCAGCAGGCGCTTTTCTCCGGCGATGCGCATCATCGCCTTTTGCAGCTTGTCGAACGCACGGACCTCGATCTGGCGGACACGTTCGCGGCTGACGCCGTAGACCTGGCTCAGTTCCTCGAGCGTCTTGGGATCCTCGGCAAGACGGCGTTCCGCCAGAATGTGCTTCTCGCGATCGTTGAGCGCGTCCATCGCCTCCAGCAGCATGTCGTGACGGACATCCTTCTCCTCGCTGTTGGCGAGCAGCTCGTCCTGGAGCGGGTCGTTGTCGACCAGCCAGTCCTGCCACTGGCCCTCGCCATCCTCGCGCATCGGCACGTTCAGCGACGTGTCGCCACCCATCGCCATGCGGCGGTTCATCGACGTCACCTCGGCCTCGGTCACGCCCAGATCGGTCGCGATCTTGGTCAGTGTCTCGGGGCGCAGGTCGCCGTCCTCGAACGCATTCAGCTGGCTCTTCATGCGGCGCAGGTTGAAGAACAGCTTCTTCTGCGCTGCTGTGGTGCCCATCTTCACGAGGCTCCAGGAGCGCAGGATATATTCCTGAATCGAGGCTCGGATCCACCACATCGCATAGGTGGCAAGACGAAAGCCGCGGTCCGGCTCGAACTTCTTCACGCCCTGCATCAGGCCGATATTACCCTCCGAAATCAATTCGGACGTGGGCAGGCCATAGCCGCGATAGCCCATGGCGATCTTTGCCACGAGGCGGAGGTGCGAGGTTACCAGACGCGCGGCGGCGTCCGGATCCTGATGTTCCTGGAACCGCTTGGCGAGCATATATTCCTCCTCCGGCTGGAGCAGGGGGAATTTGCGGATCTCGCTCAGATACCGGTTCAGGCTGGCTTCGCCGCCCAGCGCCGGGATCGTCGCAGGCAGATTCTTCGCGGCAGCCATTCTCAACTTCCCTTCATATGGTCGGCCGGCCGGATATTTCCGTGAACGACTCTTGCAGCCTTCATACAGAAAGTTCGCTGAACAGTTCCTGCATATCGGGCGGAATGTCGCTTTCAAACGCCAAAGCCTCGCTTGTCAGCGGATGGGTGAACCCGAGCCTCTGGGCATGAAGCGCCTGCCTCTCGAAACCCAAACGCGTCAACAACGCCATATGTTCAGGACGGTTCTTTCCATAACTCTGATCGCCCAACAGGGGGTGACCAAGCGATGCCATGTGGACGCGGACCTGATGCGTCCGCCCGGTTTCCAGCCGGCATTCGACCAGCGCCGCGCGGTTCAGCCGGGTCAGCAGCGACCAGTGGGTGATGGCGTGCCGGCCGCGATCGCCATCGACGATGGTGATCTTTTGTCGATTGGTGGCCGAGCGGGCGAGTGCTGCATCGATCGTGCCGTTCAGGTGGCGCGGCACGCCGGCGACGATCGCGCGGTAGCGCCGATCCACGCTGTGCCGCCTGAACTGGGCGGCCAGCCCTTCATGCGCCGGATCGGTCTTGGCCGCGACGATCAGGCCGGACGTATCCTTGTCGATCCGGTGGACGATGCCGGGCCGTTCCACCCCGCCGATCCCGGACAGCGTGCCGCGGCAGTGATGGAGCAGCGCGTTGACCAGCGTCCCGTCATAATTGCCCGCCGCCGGATGGACGACCAGCCCGGCCGGCTTGTCGATGACGATCAGATGCTCGTCCTCATAGGCGATCACCAGCGGAATATCCTGCGCGATATTGTGCGCCGGGGTGGGGGCGGGGATCGTGACGCGGTAGGCCTGCCCGCCGGCGACCTTGAGCGCGGGATCACGCGCCAGACCGGCGTCCGTCGCGACCTGACCCGAGGAAATCAGGGCCTTCAGCCGTTCACGCGAGAGGGTCGGCAGCGCGGACGCAAGCGCGCGATCCAGCCGCCAGCCGTGATGCTCGGCGGACAGGACCGCTTCCAAAGTCGACACCCCCGCGTCCATCGCGGTATCAGATGGCGATGCGCGTCGAAATAGCAACCGGGCTGATCGCCGAACTGCTCGCCCTCGCGGCGGCGGACCCGGATCGGGAGGTGTGCGGTATCCTGTACGGGACACCGTCCGGGACGGACCCGCGGATCGATGGCTATACGGTCGCGGCCAATGTCGCGGCGGATCCGACGACGGCGTTCGAGCTCGATCCGGCGGCGCTGTTTGCCGCGCACCGGGCCGCCCGGGCGGACGGCCCGGCGATCGTCGGCTGTTACCATTCGCACCCGCGCGGTCCGGCAACCCCGTCGGCACGGGATATCGCGGGGGCGGAACCGGGTCAGTTCTGGCTCATTCTGGCGGGAACCGACGCGCGGCTCTACCA
Source organism: Sphingomonas montana (assembly GCF_001956315.1). Lineage (GTDB taxonomy): Bacteria > Pseudomonadota > Alphaproteobacteria > Sphingomonadales > Sphingomonadaceae > Sphingomonas_R > Sphingomonas_R montana. Next base: position 197,530 of record NZ_MOLY01000041.1, read on the forward strand.
CCGCGATCATGACGGGGATTTCGGCGCATGTACGACGTCCTGAACTTGAACATTGGCATGCCGCAGGCCAATAGATGCAGCATCACGGCGCGTCCCGCACGTGCCGGACCCAGGATATCCAGCCCATGTCGCGCAGTTCGATCGATTTCGCCAGCCTGCTCTGTTCACGGCTCTGTCATGACCTGCTGAGCCCGGTCGGCGCGCTGAACAACGGGATCGAACTGCTGGCCGACGAGCATGATCCGGAAATGCGCGCGCGGTGCCTGGAACTGCTGGCCGAAAGCGCGCGGGCATCGGCCAACAAGCTGAAATTCTTCCGCCTCGCCTTCGGGGCGGCCGGCGGGTTCGGCGATGCGGTCGACACACGCGAGGCACGGTCCGCGATCGAAGGGCTGTTCGGGCAGGACAAGCGCATCCAGCTTGGCTGGATGGTGTCCGACCCGTCTATGCCGAAGGGCGAGATCAAGATCCTGCTGAACCTCGCGCTGATCGCGGGGGACGCGCTGGTGCGCGGCGGGCGGCTGGATATCGGCGCGGAAGGGGGCGAGATCGTCGTGCGCGCAGAAGGACCGCGGCTGGTGCTCGATCCCGAACTGCGGACCGCGTTGCTCGGGCAGGCCACACCCGATGCGGTCACCCCGCGCGCCGCGCCGGCATGGCTGGTCCACGCACTGGCGACCGAGATGGGTGGCGACGTGCAGGCATCCGACGGCGCGGACGGCGTTCTGGTGCTCGGCGCTCGGATCCCGGCGCAGGGCAGCGACGGCTGACTGGATCTATGGTCGGGGAGACAGGATTCGAACCTGCGACCCTCTGGTCCCAAACCAGATGCGCTACCAGGCTGCGCCACTCCCCGACTGCGGGGTCCTTACGGGATGGTTCCTTTCAAGCGCAAGCGAAAGGTTGTTCGGGGAGTGCCGCACTTCCGCCGTTGCCTGTCGGCGATCACCGCCGTCACGGACGTTGATCCGGCGAATTGTCCGATCGGAAGCATGCCGGCGGTTGTGAAAGACGCGCGTTCGGACGACCTATGCACCGGAACGACTGATGCGGGAGGAACGGACATGTCGGGCGCGGCGAAGGAATTTCTGGATGTGTGGACGTTGCAGCAGGATCATCACGCCCCGCTGAGCGATACCGAGGCCGGTATGCTCGCCGAGCAGTGGGAGAGCGACGCGCAGGAGAACGGCATCGCCGTTGCCGATCTTCGGGTAGCGGCGGGGGGCGATATCGCGGCGTTCCTGCAGCGGACGTTCGGGCGGGACGGGGCCGAACTCGAAATCTAGGGCCGATGCTTACCGCGCATGACGTGCCGAGCGCGGGTAGGGGGACGGAAGGCTTGAAGCGTGATCGTCTTTTGGGTCGGTCCGCTTCTGAACATGTCGAGCCCTTCGATGAGCGGGCGGGCATTCGGGACAGGCTGTGGCTGTCGCAATCGAGGCACTGTCCCACGAGCGTGGCTGGGGGCTGTAGGCATCCCGACCATGTTCGGGATGGACGCGTCGAGCCAACTTCATGACACTCTGAATTATGACCCTAGCGACAGGATCATGCTGGTTTGTCTGGTTCGAACGAGACGGACCCGACGCCGAGGGAGTTCACGCGGTGCGGTCGCGCCGGATGTCGGTTGCGGCGCGCTTCAGTCGTCCCGCGCCGTCCGTCCGCGGTTTCGGTTTCGGTTGCGGGTCATCGGGTCGGGCTTGGCGGGGCGGACCCAGCCGGGGGGCGGCTGCATGCGTTGCTGGCTGGTGCCCAGGCCCATCGCGCCGGGCTGCTGTTCGTGCAGGCCGTCGGTTTCGAATGTCGCCAAGAGGTCGCGAAGCCGCTGCGCCTCCTCATAATCGAGGGCGGCGGCGGCTTCGGCCATGCGGCGGCGGAGATCGGCGATGCTGTCGCTCATGCGCGATCAATTCCCATCCGGGTAGGGTGGTTCCTCGTCGCCGGGATCGGGGCGCAGTGGGGGCAGGTCGAAGCGCCGTTCCTCCCGCTCGTCGGGTGCGCGATCCTGCTGCCGGTCGCGGGGCCGGTCGCGGGGCTGATCCGAGGCGGGATCGATGGTCAGGCCGTCGCGGTCGATGCCGATCGTGACGTCGCCCACGGTGATCGGCGGAATGTCGAGGTTGAGGCCGGGCAGGACTTCCTCTGGCGGGCGGGCGGGGCGCTTCGCGGCGGCGAGCACGAGCGGCACGCTGCCGATCGCACTGGCCATGAAATCACGCCAGATCCGTGCGGGGAGACCGCCGCCGGCGACCCCCTTCAGCGGCGTGTTGTCATCGTTCCCGACCCAGACGCCGGTCACGATTTCCCCTGCGAAGCCGATAAAGATGGCGTCGCGGTTGTTCTGCGTGGTGCCGGTCTTGCCGAAGACCTGCGTGCGGAGCGCCGCATTGCGGCCGGTGCCCTGATTGACCGTGGCGGACAGCAGGTCGAGCAGCATGGCGCGGCGCGATTTCCCGAACGTGCTCTGACGGTCCCACACCGTGTCGAACCAGCTGCGTTCGGCCGCGGGCAGGCCGTGCGGCTTCACCGGATAGGCATCGTTCGCGACCGCCGCGAAGGCGGATGTCAGTTCGAGCAGGGTCATACCCGACGTGCCGAGCGCGAGGCTGGGATCCGAGCGCAGCGGACTGGTGACACCCAGGTCGCGCGCGGCGCGGATGACCTTGTCGCGGCCGACCTGTTCCTGGAGGCGCACGGCGGCCACGTTGCTGGACCGGGCGAATGCCTCGCGCAGCGTGATGTCGCCGCGATAGCGCTTGTCGCTGTTGGCCGGGGACCAGCCGTCGACGGTGATGGCTGTGTCGGACACGCTGTCGTCCGGGGTCATGCCGGCCCGCAGCGCGGCCAGATAGACGAACAGCTTGAACGTGGATCCGGGCTGGCGGCGGGCCTGGGTGGCGCGGTTGAAGCTGCTGGCCTTGTAGTCGCGCCCACCGACCATGGCGACGATCTCGCCGTTCGGGCGCATGGCGACCAATGCGACCTGCGCGCCGCCCAGCGCGGCGCGGTTGACGGCGCGGACCGCCGCGCGCTGCATCCGGTCGTCCAGCGTCGTCTGGACGGTCTGTTCCGCGTAGAGCGTGCCGGCGCGGTCGCGGGCCTGCGGCATCGCCCAGTCGGCAAAATAGGTGCCGGTGGGCAGCGCGCCGACGGTGCGGACGTTCAGACGGGCGGGGCGGACGCGGGCGCGCGTGGCGGCATCAATGAACCCGGCCTCCGCCATCGCGCCGACCACGATTTTCTGGCGCGCGCGGGCACCGGCCAGGTTGGATGTGGGGGCGAGGCGGGACGGGGCCTTCATCAGGCCGGCGAGCATCGCCGATTCGCCGATGTTCAGCTGTTCGGGGCGCTTGTTGAAATAATGCCGGGCGGCGGCGCGCAGGCCGTACACATTGTCGCCGAAATAGACATTGGAGAGGTACCGCGACAGGATCTCGTCCTTCGTCAACCAGGCTTCCAGCCAGAAGGCGATCAGGACCTCGCGCAGCTTGCGCGCGGCGGTCCGGTCCGAATCGAGGAAGGCGACCTTCGCCAGCTGTTGCGTGATCGTGCTGCCGCCCTCGCGCACGCCGCCGGCGCGGACATTGGCCCAGGCGGCGCGCGCGATGCCCTGCGGATCGATGCCGAGATGCGAGCGGAAGCGGCGGTCCTCGATCGCCATGAACGCCTCGCCGACATGATCGGGCAGCGCGGTGACGTCGACCGGCTTGTCGATGACCGCGCCGCGGCGGGCGATCGCCCGGCCACCGGCGGACAGCAGGGTGACGCTGGGCGGCGCGATGGGGCGTAGCGATTTGGAAAGCGGCGCAGTGATCGCCAGCCAGCCGACGAGCACCATGAACAGCAGCACGGCGCCACCGACGAGCCGCCGCCAACCGAGCCAGCGCGGCCATAGCAGACGCTGCCAGCGCGACCGGGGTTGCGGCGCGATGGGGGTCAGGATGTGGGTTTGCGGGTCGTATGTCGGGTTCGGCGCGCCACCGGGGCGTGGCGTATCGCCGGGATCGAGCGGGGTCAGGTCCATCCGGGTGTTCTATATGGACAGGACGGCGGCGATGCGAGGGGGATTGTTGGTCCCGACGGCCGTCGATCGCCAAGGCGCGCGCGCCTGCCCCCGTCGTACGGAAGGGGGCAGGCTAAAGACTTCAGCGAACCCGCGGGCCGCCGAAGGGGAGGGGCGGCGGCGGGCGGCGGTCGCGGCGCGGAAGCTGCGCCTGGTAGGCCACCGAGCAATGGTCGAGACAGTAGGGGAAGCCGGGATTGATCGGCCGGCCGCAGAAGTGGAAATCGGGCTCGCCCGGATGGCCGAGCGGCCATTTGCAGATCTTGTCGCTGAGATCGAGCAGCCCGGTCTTGCCGGCGATGTCCGACGAGGGCTTGGCGGGCACGAGCCGGCGTGGCGGGGCCGGGGTCGCGGGCGGCTGCTGGTCGCCCGGCCCCTGGCGGAGGAAGCCGCCCGGCCCGACGGAACGGATCACCGGTTGCGGTGCCGCGACCGGCATGGAGGAGATTGCGGTCTCGATCTCGCGCACCGTCGAGCGTGGCGCGGGTTCGGCCTCGACCTCGACGTCGTCCTCCGGCTCGTCATCGATCGCGAATGGTGCCGGTTCGGCCACGATGGTCGCGGCGGCGACCGGCGGGGCGGGCGGTGCCGCGCGCGTCGGGGCCGGCGCGGGCGTATCGACGACGGGCGCGGCGACCGGTGCGG
>NZ_MOLY01000042.1 GCF_001956315.1 Sphingomonas montana
GGGCGGGAGGCGGGGCATGCGGTGCGCGTGCTGGGCGTGCGGCCGGCGGAGCATCTGGGGTGGCGCGACGCGGCCCCGCCGGCGGTGGGTGACGCGACGTTCCGGGCGGGGGCGCGGCGGCTGGCGATCCTGGTCGCGCGGCACCGGATCCGCGCGCTGGCGGTCTGCTGGTCTGGCGAGGCGCATTGCGACCATGCCGCCGCCGCGGCTCTGGCCCGGGCGGTCGTGCGCGCAGCAAGGGGACGCGTGCGGCTTTACGAGTATCTGGTGTGGGGCTGGACCGATCCGGCGCTGGGGGCGAAGCTGGCCGGGCGACGGACGCTGTCGGTAGACGTGGCGAGGGTACGCGGCGCGCATCGCCGGGCGATCGATTGCCACCGCAGCCAGACGGGAACGCGGATCCGCGGGGCGACCGACCCCTTCCGCCTGCCGCGCGCGATGATCGCGCTGACCCGCCGGCCGCGAACGGTGTTGCTGGAAGGAACCGGACATGCGGCGTGAGACGACGATCGGCGCGGACTATTTCGAGCAGATGTACCGCGATGATGCCGATCCGTGGAAGTTCGCGACGAGCGACTATGAGGCGGCGAAATATGACCGCACGCTGGCGGCATTGCCGGCCGGGCGGTTCGCGCGCGTGCTGGAGGTGGGTTGTTCGATCGGCGTGCTGACGCAGCGCATCGCACCGCGGTGCGATGCGCTGGTCGCGGTGGACGTGTCGGCGACGGCGCTGGCGCAGGCGGCCGAACGGTGCGCCGACCTGCGGCAGGTGACGTTCGCGCAGATGGCGGTGCCGGACCGGGTGCCGGACGGCGTGTTCGACCTCGTCCTGCTGTCGGAGGTCGTCTATTATCTGGACAGCGCCGATATCGTCCGGCTGGCGGACTATCTGCGCGGGGCCATGGCGGCGGGCGCGCACCTGCTGCTGGTCCATTGGACGGGCGTCACCGATTATCCGAAGACGGCCGATGCGGCGACGGAGGAACTGCGCGCGGCGCTGGGACCGGCGGTGTCAGCCGTCCATGCCGAGCGCCACGACGCCTACCGGCTCGACCTGTGGCGCGGGACGGAGCGGGACGCCGGTTGAGGCGGCGTCCGCCGCGTGACGGCGGGCACGGACGATGCGGCGCGCGGTCGCCACCGCGGTGGGCAGGGTCGCGAAGGTCAGCGGCCGGCGGTCGTCATGATCCTGCGGCGCGATCATGACATGGACCGGGTAGGTTTCGTGGAGCGGCATCTGCGCATCCTGCGATATCCAGGTGCGCAGCGTATCGGCCATGCCGCCGGGCGCGCGGCCGTGCGTGCGGCATGAGGTGAAGACACGGACGTCGCGGGCGTGACGGATGCGCCCGCCGGCGGCGCGGACAGCGGCGAACAGCGCGCGATCCTCGCCGACCGGCGGTGTGGGCGCGCCGCCGATCCGGCGATAAAGGCCGCGGGTCAGCGCCATGCTGGCCCCGCCCTCATAGCCGTGACAGGGCCAGGGATCATGCGCGGCGGCGGGCGCACGGAGATAGTCGACGGCGGTGAAATAGCGCCCGAGCAGGTTCAGCCGCGCGGCCGCGGCGGGGCCGAGCGCCGCCCGTTCGGCGCGTAGCGTCAGCGCGAGACCCGCGACGGCGTCGTGCCCGCCATCGATATGCGCGACCGTCCGCACGATCCAGTCCGGCGCGACGAGCGTATCGGCATCCGTGCCGAGCAGCAGGTCGCGATCGTCGGTCAGCCGGTCCGCCGCGGCATCGAGCGCGAGCCGCCGGGCCCAGCCGGCATGTGCCGCGCCCGGCAACATCGATGCCGCGCGGGCGTCCAGCCGGAAATGGCGCGGGCGATAGCCGGCAAGGATGGCGACGCTGTCGTCCGTGCAGCCATTGGCGAAGGCGACGACGGTGACGTGGCCCCGATACCGGGCGGCGGCGCGATCGATCGCGTCGAGACAGGCGGCGATCGTCTCGGCCTCGTCCCGCAGCGGGATGGCGACGGCGACGTTGCGGATCGCGACCGGGGCCGATTCCATCATGCCGCGGAGAATGACCGGCGGCAGGGTTCGTTCCGGCATGTTGACCTATGTTGGAACCGAGCGGTTCATCATCGGGTTCTAGACCGTTCAGGTAGGGAAATGGGCCGGCCAGGGCACGGAAACGAGTATCGATGCAGCAGAAAGAAGACTGGCGCCTGACCGAGCGCATCCTGCACGAAGTGGGCCGGGGCGATCCGTTCGCCGCGGCGATCCGCGGCACCCGGATGCCGATGGTCATCACCGATCCCCGCCAGCGGGACAACCCGATCGTGTTCGCCAACGAGGCGTTCCAGGACCTGTGCGGTTATGCGCGCGACGAGATCATCGGGCGCAACTGCCGGTTTCTGCAGGGGCCTGACACCGACCGCGATGCCGTTGCCCGATTGAGGGACGCGATCCGCGCGGAGGAACCGATCAATGTCGACCTGCTGAATTACCGGCGCGACGGCAGCACGTTCTGGAACGCGCTGTACGTCAGCCCCGTGCGCAGCGAGGACGGCGAGATCCAGTTCTATTTCGCATCGCAGATGGACGTGACCCACCGGGTGGAAGCGCAGGACACCATCGCGGCGCAGAAGGCCGACATCGAGGAACAGGTCCGCCGCCGGACCGCGGACCTGGAAGCCGCGCTCGAGACCAAGACGCTGTTGCTGCACGAGGTGGACCACCGCGTGAAGAACAACCTGACGATGGTCGGGTCGCTGTTGCGGTTGCAGGCGCGGGCCATACCGGACCGGTCGCTCAGGACCACGCTGGAAACGATGCTGGAACGGGTGGACGCGCTGGCGACGGTCCACCGCCGGCTGTATCAGAACCGTGATATCCACCGGTTCGATGCCGGGGCGTTCGCGCATGATCTGACCAGCGACATACTGGCGGGCACCGGGCGCGACGACATCGTGCTGGAAACCGATGTCGCGTCGGTCGAGATCCGCGCGGCGGACGCGACTGCGCTGGGGCTGATCCTGAACGAACTGGTGGTGAACGCGGTGCGCCACGCCTTTGCGGACGATCGGCCGGGCACGCTGGCGTTGAAGGTGTACCGCGACGGCGAGACGGGCCGGATCGAGCTGCGTGACGACGGGCCGGGGTTCGACGTGGATGCCGCGGAAGGCGGCACGATCGGGCGGACACTGGTCGCGCGCCTGTCGCGCCAGTTGCGCGCCGAGACCGTGTGGCGGAACGCGAACCCCGGCACATGCGTATTGATGTCCTTCCCCGTCGCGACATGAAGGACAAACGGTTGCCCCATCCCCCGTTGCGCGTCCTGATCGTGGAGGACGAAGCGTTGCTCGCGATGGATATCGAGGCAATCGTTGCGGATTGCGGGCACGACGTGGTTGCGGAGGCGGCGAGCCTGGTCGAGGTCGGCGCGCTGCATGGGCTGGCCCCGCCCGACTTGGCATTCGTGGACATCCAGCTGGCCGAAGGGTCGAACGGGCTGGACGTGGCGGCACTCATCAGGCGGCAGTGGACCGACACGGCGGTGGTGTTTGTCACCGCAAACCCGAAGAAGGTGCCTGACGATTTCGCGGGGGCCTACGGGATCATCCCCAAGCCCTTCTCGCGATCCGGGCTGATGGCGGCGATGCGCTATATCGAGGAAGGTCTGTGCGACCCGCCGCCGGTGTCGCAGCCACCGCGCAGTTTCCTGACGTCGCCCGCGGTGCGTGCGGACTGGGCCGCGGCAGGCGGATAGGTTGGAGGCCTTGGTTTTGTCGAGGCTTGCCAACCCATCCCAGAGTTCGGTCCATGCCGAGCGCAGTCGAGACACCTTACCCCTGAGCTTAGCCAAGGGCGATTACAGCCGCCTCGGCTGTGCTCGACGGGTCCCTCGACTGCGCTCGGGATCGGCGGTTCAGGGTAAGCGTTGCGCCTAATGCGCTGCCGGTGCCGGCGTGGCGTCCGCCATGTGGATGGGTTCGTCGACGGGGGCGGCGCCCCTGGACCAGGCGAGAGTGATCGACATGCGGCGGTTGCGCGGGTCGTACAGGTTGCCGGGGACATAGGGTTCGCGTTCGGCGACCCCCTCGATCCGGGCAAAGCGGGCGGGGCCGACGCCGGAGTCCGCCAGCGCCTTGCGCGTCGCTTCCGCCCGCGCGCTCGACAGCGTCCAGTTGTTGACGGTGCGGCCCGCGGTATAGGGCAGCGCGTCGGTATGGCCGCGGACGATGACGTCGTTGGGCGTGGCCGCGATGACGGTGGCGACCTGCTGCATCAGCGCCTGCGCGGCAGGCAGCAGCGCCTGCGTGCCGAGCGCGAACATCGCGAAATCTGATTCGTCGACCAGGTCGATCCGCAACCCTTCGCGCGTGTCGGTAAAGCGGACGTTGCGCCGCAGCCGCGCGAGTTTCGGGTCGCGCTTCATCCGGTCGTCCAGCTGGCGTTTCAGCCGGGCGAAGCGCGCCTGGTCCTTCGCCTTGATTCCGTCGCCCTCCTTCGTGCCGCCGGTGGCACCCTTGGGGATGGTGATGCTCTTGGTGCCGCTCTGGTGTGCGCCGTGCGCGTATTTCTCCTTCGCGGTCAGCGAATCACCGCCGAACGGGCCGTTGGCACCGGCCGACTTCGACCGCAGTTCGACCAGCGTGGGGGCGAAATAGTCGGCGATGCCCTTGCGCTGTTTCTCCGTCGTGGCGCCCAGGATCCACATCAGCAGGAAGAACGCCATCATGGCGGTTACGAAATCGGCATAGGCGACCTTCCACGCGCCGCCGTGATGGCCGCCATGGTTCGCCTCGATGATCTTGCGGACGATGATCGGGCGGACGGGTTCCGGATCCCGGCTCCGCTTGGCGTGGGAGGCCACCGGCTCAGCGCCCGCGCATGCCGTCGAACACGTCGGCGAAGGCCGGCTGGTTCGAATGGGTGATGCCGGACCGCGCGGCCTCGATCACCAGCGGCAGCGGGTGGCCGTGAAGCGAGGCGATGATGATCTGCTTCACGACCTGATAGATCGCGGCGTCGCCCTCGACCACCTGGCGGCAGCGGCCGGCGAACGGCCCGACGATGCCGTAGGCGAGCAGGATGCCGAGGAAGGTGCCGACGAGCGCCGAACCGATCATCGCGCCCAGGATGGCCGGCGGCTGGTCGATCGAGCCCATCGTTTTCACCACGCCCAGCACGGCTGCGACGATGCCGAGCGCGGGGAGCGCGTCGGCCAGGTTCTGAAGCATGTCGGCCGGGCGGATGGCATCATGGTGGTGCGTCTTCAGCGCATTGTCCATCACGTCCTCGACCGCCATCGGATCGAGCGTGCCGGACGACACGACGATCAGCCGCAGCGTATCGCAGATGAGGTGGACGAGCGTATTGTCCTTCAGCAGGCGGGGATATTCCGCGAAGATGGCGGAGGATTTGGGATCCTCGACATGCGCCTCCAGCGCGACCGGCCCTTCGGTACGGAGCTTCTTCATCAGGCCCGACACCAGGAAGATGACGTCCAGATAATCCTTGCGGTTGAACCGGTTGCCCTTGAACACCGTGACGAAGCCGCCGCCGAACTGCTTCAGCTCCTTCATCGAATTGCCGGCCACGATCGCGCCGACCGCGGCCCCGCCGATGATGAGCATCTCGTGCGGCATGGCGTGCAGCACGGGGCCGAGATCGCCGCCGGTGAGCGCGAACCCCCCGAACACCATCAGCAGCAATATGACGAGGCCGATGCCTGCGAACATGCGATTCTACCCTTGGAACAGTATGCGGCCGACGGGTGCGATCATGGACCTGCACTTGCCTCAATCAGGTTAACGGCGCGGGGGTGGGGGGTTTATGATTGATGGCGCATTAGGGGTTATTGGGGGGGGCTCTCATCCCTGTCCGTCCGTCCCGAGCGCAGTCGAGGGGCTTCTTCGAGCGTAGTCGAGAAGCGCGAAGGAAGGAGACCTCGGCTGCGCCCGGTCGGTCCCTCGACTGCGCTCGGGATGGGCGGTTTTCAGGTGACTTCGATCAGCCCAGGACGTCGAACAGGCTTTTCGCGTTGATCTTGCCAAACACCTGGTTGGCGATATCGAGCGTGGTCATCTTCTGCTGGATCAGCGTGATGAGCGCGGCGGTGTCGACGCCCTCGACGCCGGCGCGGGCGTCGGTCAACGACAGGTCGGCTTCGGCGATCGTTTCGCGGGTCCGGTCGATCCGTGCGGCGTCCATGCCCTGTGCGGCGTGCGCGTCGATGACGTGGGCAGAGGCGGCGGCGACCGCGACGACGGCGGCGCTGCGGTCGGACGGCGATCCGCTTTCGGCGGCGACGGCAGCGGCCTCCAGGATGTCGGCGATGCTGGCCGGGCCGGCGGCGGTGGCGACGCCGGCAAAGACCGTGTCGCGCGAAACCGTGCCGCTGGCCAGCGTGCCGGCGGCGATCGGGAAGCGCGCCGGCGCGCCGGCGGGGAAGACGTCCTGCCCGCGGCTGTCCTTCTGCACGGTGGCGGCGGCGATGTCGGCCGCGATCCCGCGCAGTTCGGTGGCCATTCCGGCGCGCTGTTCGGGTGTGTAGGTATCGGTCGCGGCCTGCAGCGTCAGTTCACGCGCGCGGTCGAGCCGGGTGGTGACGTTGGCCAGGCCGGCATCGGCGCGGGTGGCGAGCGTGGCGGCGGTGTCGGCATTGGCGGCATAGGCGGCGTTGTTCGCCTGATCCCGCCGCAGGCCGGAGATCCGGACCGCGGCCTGCGGATCGTCCGAAGCGACCTGGACCGATTTCTGCGTCGCCAGCTGCGTCGACAGCCGGTCGATGGTCTGGCGGAGCTGGGCCGACCGGTTGAGGTCCGGGCTGAACCGGTTGCGCGGGGTTATCATGCAGGTTCTCCCGGTCAGAACAGCTGGAGGATGGTGGCGAGCGTATCGCGCGCCGTCTGGAGGACCTTGGCCGAGGCGCTGTACGCCTGCTGGTAGCGAAGCAGGTCGCTCGCCTCGCGGTCGAGGTCGACGCCGGACACGGCATCGCGTGCGGCGAAGGCGCTGTCGCTGCGCGTGGCGGTGGCGGCGGCTTCCGACCGGCTGGCGGACAGCGTCTGCGCGTTGAGGCCGATCAGCGATTCGATGCGCGCCTCCGCCCCGTCCGGGCCGCGGAAGCCGGCGAAGGCGACCGCATTGCCGTTGGCGATGCCGTCCTTGCCCGCGGCGATCGCGTTGCCGGTGACGCCCGCGATCAAAGTGAGCGAGGCGGCGTCAGTGCCGGCGAGCAGTGCGCCGCCCGCCGCGCCGGACGGCGTGGTGCCCGCGGCGTTCCAGCCGTTCACCTGGGCCGCGAACCCGGCGGCGATCCCGTCGAGGGCGGTGCGGCTGCCCGCGACCTGGCGTGCGGCATCGACCAGCCCGGCCATCGCGCCGCCGGTGGGGACGACCGCGACGACCGTATCGCCGCGGACCGAAAGCGCGAGGCGGCCGTCGGCGGCGCGTTCGACGGCGACTGCGTTGCGCGTGCCGCCGGACAGGAGGGGCGTGCCGGCATTGCCGGTGAGTGCGACGGTGACGGCACCCTTGGCATCGAAGCTGGTGTCTATGCCGATCCGTTCGGACAGCCCGTCGAGCAGCCGGTCGCGTTCGTCGGCCAGGCTGGCGGCGGCGCCGGTGCCGGGCGTGGCGCGGGCCAGCGCGAGATTGACCTTTCCGAGCGCGGTCAGATCGTCGTTGATCCCCTGCGCCATCGTGTCGGCCTGATCGCCGATGCCCTTGCCGACGCGGGTCAGCGCGTCCGCGGCGGTACGGATGCCGGTCGCCGCCTGGTCGAGCGTGGACACCATGGTCTGGCGCGCCAGCATGTCGTTCGGGCCGGCGGACAGCGCGGTGGCAGCGGAGAAGACCGCGGTGAGTTTCGCGCCGACGCCCCGATCGTCGTCCGGTAGCGCGGTTTCGGCAGCGGACAGCCATTCGGTGCGGGTGGCGGCGCGGGCGGCGTCGGACGACGACAGCCGGGCGTCGGCGGCCTTGAAATCATCCCACACCCGCGCGATCGCGCCGACCGCGACGCCGCCCTGCCGCGCGGACCCGGTGCCGTACGGATCGCCGCCGGTGGTCGCGCCGATATCCTTCAGCTGCGTCTGGCGGCGGGTGTAGCCGGGCGTGTCGACGTTGGCGGTGTTTTCCGCGACGGTCGACAGCGCGGTGCGGTACGCGCGGATGCCCGAGGCACCAATGCCGATCAGATCGTTCATTCGGGCAGCGCCGGGGTGGGCGGCACCGGTGCGGCCGGCGCGGGCGCGACGAGGCCGGCGGCGCTGGCGGGATTGGCGTCGAACTGTTTCAGCAGCATCTGCGCCACGCCGAAGCCGCCGGCGTCGGTCATGCTGTCGGCCAGCCGGCCGTCCTGCATGTCGCGAAATTGCGCGGAGGCCGAACTGTCCAGCGCCCCTTCGGCCAGCGATGCCTGGCGCATCGATCCGATGATCTGGCGGAGGAAGACCGCTTCGAACTGCTTGGCGACCTTGGCCAGCCCGTCCTTCTGCGCGGCGAGCGAGACGTTCGCGGCGCTGGTGCCGGCGGCGGGGGTGGTGTTCGATATGGTCGTCATAGCACCACCAGCTCTGCCTTCATGGCGCCGGCCTGTTTCAGCGCCTCCAGGATGGCGACGAGGTCGGCGGGGGAGGCGCCGATCGCGTTCACCGCCTTCACGATGTCGGCCAGCGACGCACCGGGGCGGAAATTGACCATCGGGTTGCGGCGTTCCTCGACCGTGATGGTGCTGGCCGGTTCGAGCGCGGTCTGGCCGCGCGAGAAGGGCGCGGGCTGGACGATGCGGGGGTCCTCGTCGACCTTCACCGTCAGCTTGCCGTGCGCGACCGCGGCGGGCGAGATGCGGACCGCGCCGTTGATGACGACCGTGCCGGTGCGCGCGTTGACGATGACGCGGGCGGCGGCGTCGGCCGGGTCGACCGGCAGGTTTTCGATCTGCCCCATCAGCAGCGTGCGGCCTTCCGCGCCGCGCGGCGCGTCGATCGCGACCGACACGGCGTCGATGGCGTGTGCGCGCTGGCCGGCGAAGGCCAGGTTGATCGCGGTCGCGACGCGGCCGGCGGTGGTGAGGTCGGCCTCCGACAGGTTGAACACCAGCGCGTTGGACGCGAAACCGGTGTCGACCGCGCGTTCGACCGAGGCCCCGCCGGGGATACGCCCGGCGGTGGGGACGTTGACGGTGAGTTTGGATCCGTCGGCGGCATCGATGCCGAGCCCGCCGACCGCGAGGTTGCCCTGCGCCATGGCGTAGAGCTGACCATCCGCACCCAGCAAGGGCGCGGCGATCAGCGCGCCGCCGCGCAGCGACTTGGCCTTGCCGAGCGCCGACACGGTGATGTCGAGCCGCTGGCCGGGCTTGGCAAAGGCGGGCAGTTCGGCGGTGATGAGGACGGCGGCGGCGTTCTTCAGCGACGGGTTGATGCCCGGCGGAAGGGTAAGGCCGAAGCGCTGGACGGCGCCCTTCATGCCCGCGACGGTATATTCGAGGCCGTCGTCGCCGGTGCCGGCGAGGCCCACCACGATGCCGTAGCCGGTCAGCTGGTTGGAACGGACGCCCTGGAAGGTGCCGAGATCCTTGATCCGGTCGGCCCGCGCGGGGGCGGCGAGCGCCCACGGACCGGCAAGGGCAGCAAGCAGCAGGATGAGTCGGCGGATCGTCATGCCGTCAGAATGGGCTGAGCATCGTGAAGAAGCGGTTAAGCCAGCCGGCGCGGCTGGCGCGTGCGATCTCGCCAGATCCGGAATAGGTGATGCGCGCATCGGCGACGCTGGTAGAGGCGACGCGGTTGTCGGGCAGGATGTCCGCCGGCCGGACGATGCCGGAGATGCGGATATATTCGTCGCCGCGGTTCAGCGTCACCTGCTTTTCGCCGCGGACCATGAGGTTGCCGTTGGGCAGCACGCGTTCGACGGTGACGGTGACCTCGCCGGTCAGCGCGTTCGCCTGCGTCGCGGAACCGGTGCCGGCAAAGGTGCTGCCGCCGCCCACGCTGGCCTCCGCCGCGCGGAAGAAGGACAGCGGGCCGACGGCGGGCGGGGTGAGGCCGATATTGCCGTTGCGGTCGGTGGAGGCCGAGTTGCTCTTCACCGCCTGCGTCCGTTCGACCAGCACGATCGACAACGTATCGCCGATGCGCGCGGCGCGGGCACCGGAGGTGAGCGCGGCATAGCCGGTCGATGCCTGGTAGATGCCGCCGTTCGCGACCGGGGCTGCGGCCTCGACCGGCATGCTGGCCGCGTAGCTGACCGGCGGCGTCTTCGGCCGGCGCGCGTCGACCGGATTGGCGTGGACCGCGAAGGCGAGGCCGGCCGCCATGGTGAGCGCCCAGAGGCCCGCGCCCTGCCGCGCGATGCGGAGCGACACGGCGTCGGGGTCCGACGGCATCGCGTGCGTCGAGGTCGACAAGCGTTCTCGACAGGCTCGAACCAAGCGGAGAGGGGCGGAATGAAACGGCGCGGTCATCACCGGGTCAGAGCTGCTGGTTGACATATTGCAGCATCTCGTCGGTTGCCTTGATCATCTTGGAATTGACCTCATAGGCACGTTGCGTCTCGATCATGTCGACCAGTTCCTCGACCACGTTGACGTTGGATGCCTCCAGGCTGTTCTGCTGGATGAGGCCGCGCCCTTCGAGGCCGGCATCGCCGACCTGCGGTGCGCCCGATGCGGCGGTTTCGGTGAGCAGGTTGTTGCCCGCGGCCTGGAGACCGGCGGCGTTGGTGAAGCGCGCGAGCTGGATCTTGCCGAGTTCGCTCGTCTCCGTCTGCCCGGCCAGCATCGCGGACACCGTGCCGTCGGTGCCGATCGTGATCGCCGTGGCGCCTTCCGGTATCGTGATTTCGGGCAGGACGGACATGCCGTCCGCGGTCACCAGCCTGCCATCGGCGGACTGGTTGAAATCGCCTGCGCGGGTGTAGCCGGTCTTGCCGTCGGGCATCTGGATCTGGAAATAGCCGCCGCCCTCGATCGCGAGATCGAGCGGGTTGCCGGTGACCTGTGTCGACCCCTGCGTGTCGATGCGCGCGGTGCCGTTGATCTGGACACCGGTGCCGAGGTTCGTGCCGATCGCATATTTGTCGTCGCCCGACGACGTGGCACCGGCGGCGGTGATCGCCTGGTAGGCAAGCGTTTCGAAGGAAGCGCGGTCGCGCTTGAACCCGGTGGTGTTCACGTTGGCCAGGTTGTTGGCGATGACGCGCATCCGGGTGGACTGCGCATCGAGCCCGGTGCGGGCGACGTGGAGGGCGGCGTTGGTCATGGGAGGCTACTCCGGAGAGAGAAGGGGATCAGTCGAGGCTCATCAGCTTGGTCGCGTCGGTGTCGATTTCCTTGGCGGAGGCCAGCATCTTCACCTGCGAATCCCAGGACCGGCTGGCGTCGATCATCTCGATCAGCGCGGTCGATGCGTTGACGTTCGACCCTTCGAGCGTTTCGGTGGCGAGCTTCGCTTCCGGATCGGACGGCAGCGTGCCGCCGCCGCGGACGCGGAACAGGTTGTCGGTGCCCTTCACGATCGTGGAGCCGGCGGGCGACACGAGTTTCAGCCGATCGACCTGGACCAGTACGGTGTTCGGCTGACCCGCGGGGACGATGCGGACGACGCCCTGGTCGTCGATCCGGACGTCGTCGTACGGGGGCAGCGTGATCGGGCCGCCTTCGCCCAGCACGGGCGTGCCGTCGCCATTGGTCAGCAGGCCGCTGTCCGACACCGCCAGATCGCCGCGGCGGGTGTAGGATTCCTCTCCGTCGGCGGCCTGCACCGCGAGCAGCGCATCGCCGTGCAACGCGACGTCGAGCGCGCGGCCGGTATGGTTGAACGCGCCCTGCGTCATGTCCGACGTCATCAGTTCCTCCGATGCCATCGCGCGCGCGGTGAGGCCGGGCGTGCTGCCCGTCGACTGGATGTAGAGCGCGGTCGACGCCGACCGATCGCCGCGGAAACCGACGGTGTTGGCGTTGGCCAGGTTGTTGGCGATCGTGGTCTGGCGGGCCATGGCGGCCCGCATGCCCGATGCGGCGGAATATCCGAGCCGGTCCATGGATCAGCGCCCCCCTTAGCTGCTGCGCAGATTGACGGCGATCGACGTCATCTGGTTCGCGGTGTCGATCGCCTTGGCGTTCGCCTGGAAATTGCGTTGCGCGGTGATGAGCGCGACCAGTTCCTCGGTGATGTCGACATTGGCGGTTTCGAGCTGGCCGGTGCTGATCGACCCCAGGCCGCCGGCGCCCGCCTCGCCCACGGTCGCGGCACCGGATTCACCGGTCTGCGTCCAGGCGGCGTCGCCCAGCTGACGCATGCCGGCCGGGTTGGCGAAGGTGGCGATGACCAGCTTGCCCAGTTTCCGGTCGTCGCCGTTGGAGTAGGTGGCGGTGACCAGGCCGTCCTTGCCGATCGACACATTGTCGAGCTTGCCGACCGGCACGCCGTCCTGCGTCAGGTTGGTGGTCGAGAAGGCGGCGGTCGACTGCC
This sequence comes from Sphingomonas montana, assembly GCF_001956315.1. GTDB lineage: Bacteria > Pseudomonadota > Alphaproteobacteria > Sphingomonadales > Sphingomonadaceae > Sphingomonas_R > Sphingomonas_R montana. The sequence continues at coordinate 12,433 of NZ_MOLY01000042.1, forward strand.
GCGTCGCGGTGCCGAAATCGACCGAGAGGTTTAGCGGGCCGGCGGCCCCCCGCGGCGTCGCCGCGCCGTAGCGGACCGCGGTGGTGGGGGCGGTCATCCGCCCTTCGGCATCGAAGGTCAGCCGCGCCGCGACGGCGGGCACGGTGGCGGCCCCGTCCGCGCTGAGTTCGGTATCGCCGACGAAGGTGCGCGCCGACCAGCTGCTCGACTTGTCCGTCTCGGTCGGTGCGGTGTCGCGGCTGTAATAGGTCGTCGCCTGGAACGCGGCACCGGCGCTGTCGTAGACGGTGGAGGTGGCCGAGAAATTATAGCTGTTCGGATCGAGCCGATCGAACGTGTAGCCATTTGCATATTGCGCGCGCGACGCGGGCACGATGGCGTCGGACGGCAGGTTGACGGTCTGGCTGACGCGTTCGGTGGCGCGTGCGGTGCCGCTGATCTGCGGAATCGTCAGGTTGCGGGTGGCGGACAGGCCGGTCGCGGTGACGGCGCCGGTGGTGTCGACCGGCAGGACCTGGAGATAGGCGCCGCGACTGTCGATGACGTTGTTGTCCTTGTCCGTGCCGAACGCGCCGTTGCGGGTGTAGCTGGTCTGGCCGCCCGACTGCTCCTGATGCGTGACGAAGAAGCCCTGGCCCGAGATCATAAGGTCGAGGCCGCGTTCCGACGTCTGGATGCCGCCCTGGCTGAATTCCTGGTCGATGCTCTGCAGCCGCGTGCCGCTGCCGGCCATGTTCGCGGACTGGAACGGCGAGGCGGACATGATGTCGCCGAAATCCGCCCGGCTCTTCTTGAATCCGGTCGAGCCGACGTTGGCGACGTTGTTGGACACGACCGACAGGTTGGTCTGCGCGGCCTTCAGGCCGGAAAGCGAGGTGTAGAAGGACATGGATTGCTCCGGATCTTGAAAAGGGGGCTCAGCCGAGTTTCAGCGCGGCGTCGGGCGCGATCAGCCCGAGCGGGGTGACGAGGCGGGTGGTGGCCCCGCCGGCGGGCGACTGGACCCCGCCGATCGCGGCCCAGCTGGCGGTGGTGGCGGCGATCGCGCCGTCCGGCCCGCGCGCCGAGACGCGGATCGTGAGCGGGCCGCCGGCCGCGGGGGTGCCGTCCGCGGCCTTGCCGTCCCACGAGAAGCCGACCGTACCGGCATTCTGTTCGCCCAGTGCGCGCGAATGGACGACGGTGCCGTTGCCGTCGATCAGGTCGAGCGTCACCGCCGACGCGTCGTCGGGCAGGGCGATCTCGCCGGCATAGCGACCGTCGGACAACGGCGTGGCGGTGTCGGTCGCGACGAGCGCGTTGCGGCCGATCCAGCTGGCGGCGTCGCCGATCCGCGAGGCGGACAGGCTTTCCTTGATCGCGCTGAGGCTTGTGTTCATCTCCGATATGCCGGCGACCGAGCTGAACTGCGCCATCTGGGCGACCATCTGGGTGTTGTCGACCGGGCTGAACGGGTCCTGCGTCTTCAGCTGGGTGGTCATCAGTTTCAGGAAGGACGACTGGTCGAGCGTGCTGCTCTTGGCCGTCTTGGCCGCGGCGGTGTTGGCGATCGACAGGGAATCGGTCGAAAGGGCGGTAACGGTCATTTGCCGATCCTCAACGTGTCTAGGGTGAGCGTCTTGGCGGTCTGCATGACCTGGACGTTGTTCTGGTACTGGCGGGCGGTTTCCATCATCTCGACCATCTCGGCCGCGCTATCGACGCCGGCATCCCACACATCGCCGTTCTGGTCGGCCAGCGGGCTGTCCGGTGCATGGCGGCGGGTGGGCTCGGTCGCGGCGGCGACGACCCGGTCGACGCGGACGGTGGCGACGCCGGCGCTGGCCGTCACCGCGCTGAACACCGGTTTCAGCGATCGGAACGCGCCTTCCTTCGTGGTCGACACGGTGCCGGCATTGGCCAGGTTGGACGCGGTGGTGTTGAGCCGCAGCATCTGCGCGGACATGGCGCGCCCGGCGATATCGTAGACGGACAGGGGGCCGGTCATTTTCATTCGCCTTTCAGGGCCTGCATCACGGTCTGGATGCGGCCTTCGAGGAAGGAGAGCGTCGTCCGGTACTGGACGGCGTTTTCGGCAAAGGCGGTCTGTTCGGTCGTGAGTTCGACCGTGTTGCCGTCGAGCGAGCTTTCGAGCGGCACGCGGTACTGGACCGCCGCATCGGCCGCGCCGTTGACGCTGGACCCGGCCGACGCGGCGGCGAGCGCCTTGCCGAAATCGATGTCGCGCGCCTTGTAGTTCGGCGTCGCGGCATTGGCGATGTTGGACGCCAGCATGGCAAGCCGCTGGCTGCGGAGCGCGAGCGCATTGCCGTGCATGCCGAACAGGGGGTCGATGCCGGCCATGAACTGCCTTTCCTTCTAAAGTTTGGTGCGGACCGGTCGTTCCCTTTGGTGAGGGGCGGCTGGTCCGGGTGCGATGGCGCTGTCTATGCACGGGCATATGCAGAGGTCGTGCCAAGTTGGACCCGGCGGTCGCCGAAACGCCGGACACTTAGGTGTTGCCGGCCGACCGGCAGGATTTTGCCGGGACCGGCAGAAATTTGCCGGTCGTTGCCGGTGGTGCGGCGGAACGTGGGGAAATATGGGCTTTCTGGACAGTATCGGCCGCTTCATCGATCTGCTCGCGATCCTGATCGTGTTCGGCGGCACGCTGGCGATCACGGCGTTGCGTTCGACGCGTGCCGATCTGGGCGCGGCGGGGGCGAGCCTGGCCGTGCTGTTCCGCGCGGACCCGGCGGCCGACGCACTGGCGGCGCGGGTGGCGGTGGGACGGATCGAGGCGCTGGCGCAGGTCCGCACGATCGCGTGCGTCGACCGGGTGACGACGGCGGGGCCGTTCCTGCGGCAGGCGGCGCTGGAACTGGCCAATGCGGCGAGCGCGCGCGGTTTCGCGCTGTGGGCCGAGGATGCGATCGCGGCGCGGCGGGCACGGCACGACCGGGTCGCGGCGGTGTGGCGCGCGGCGGCGGACGGTGCGCCGGCGATGGGGATGGTCGGGACGGTCGTGGCGCTGATCGCGATGTTCGGCGCGATGGACGATCCCGCCGCGATCGGCCCGGCGATGGCGGTGGCGATGCTGACCACGCTGTACGGGCTGGTGCTGGGCAATGTGGTGGCGGGGCCTATCGCGGCGCGGCTGGAACGATTGTCGGAGGAGGAAGCCGCGTGGCAGGACTGGGTGGTGCGGCGGCTGGCGCTGCTGGCGCAGGCCGAGCTGGACACGCCGTCGCGCGTGGTGCCGTTGCAGGCGGTGGCATAATGCGACCGGTCCGCCGAGCCGGCGGGCGGTGGCTAATGAGCTTTGCCGACCTGTGCCTGTTGCTGCTGGGGTTCTTCGTGCTGCTGCAGGCGCAGCGCGGGCAGGCGGGGGCGGTGAGCGCGGGCATGCGCGCGGCGTTCGGCGGCGTGACGGGTGCTTCGAACGCGTCAGACGCGGCGGCGGACTGGTTCGAGCCGGGCGAAGCGGTGTTTCGCGCCGGCGTGGCGGACCGGTTGCGGGTGCTGGGCGCGCAGGCCGGGACGCGGCGGGTGACCGTGGAAAGCCGCGGGGCCGACCGGTCGGGGCGGCGGTTCGACGCGTGGGAACTGGCCGCGGCGCGCGCGGCAGCGGTGGCGCGCGCCGTGGCGGCGGGCGGGGTGGATCCGGCGCGGGTGGATCTGGTGATGACTCCGTCGCACGAGGCCGGGGCGCAGGTGATCGTGGTGCGGATGCGGTGAAATTTCCCAGCCCCCGCGTTCAGGGAAGGGGCTTACTGGTGTGCGTTGCAACTGGCGCGGGGATTGCAACGTGCCTGCCGATACCATCGGAGTTGCCCCCATGACGCCCATCCTGTTCCTCGCGCTGCTGGTCGGTCCTGCGTTCCAGAATCTGGATGCGGTGGAGCGCGCGGTGGTGATCGCGGCGGGGGCCGATATCGGGGCGCCGGGCGGGCCTGTCGCGCCCATTGACCGGCGGCTGAAGCTGGCGGCATGCCCGCAGGTAACCGCCGATCCGCCGTATCAGAATGCCATCACGGTACGCTGCCCGGCGATCGGCTGGCGGTTGCGCGTGCCGTTGTCGCGGGGGCCGCAGGCGGCGGAGGATGCGCCGGTGCGCGGTGTCGCATACAGCCGGCCGGAGCGGGCCGAGCCGGTAATCCGGCGCGGCGATCCGGTCGACCTGGAGGCCGGATCGGGCGCGTTCGTGGTAAGTACGCAGGCGGTGGCGCAGGAAGACGGTGCACCGGGTGCGCGGATCCGCGTGAAATCCGACGGGAAAGCGGCGGTCATCCTGGCCGAGGTCGTTGAGTCGGGACGGGTCAGGATTCCCGGATTTAAATGATCCCGAAACCTGCCGTTATAGGGTTATGAAGCCGGCGGCCCTCACGGCCGGCGGCACGGGACCCAGGATGATGATCAACGGTATCGCACCCGCATCGAACGCACGGACGGAGACCGCCCGCACCAGCACCGCGCGCGCCGCGGCTTCGGCCAAGGTGGAGGCGAAGCTGGATCGGCCGGCCGGTCTGACGCCGCCGTCGCTGGCCGCCGACATGGTGAGCGCGATGGGCCCGCCGCTGGACCTGGCGAAGATCGAGGCGATCCGCAGCGCCATCGCCGAGGGGCGCTACGCGATCGACCCGACCGCGATCGCGGACCGGATGGTCGATACCGACCTGCCGGTGCAAGGGTGAGCGGCGCGGCGATCGACCGGCTGATCGAGACGCAGCGCGCATTGGTCGCGGCGCTGGACAGCGGCCATCCCGACGATATCGAGCGCGCGACCGCGCTGGTGCAGGCGGCGGTCGACGGTGTCCGCACGGTGGGCAGCTGGCATGCCGACGCGGACCTGCGCGAACGGTTGCGGACCGCGCTTGCCACCAGCGACGCCGCGCGGATGCGGACCGGATATCATGCGGACCGCACGCGGCGGCGGCTGGCGATGGTCGCCTCGCTCCGCCGCCCGGCGGCGGTGGCGAGCTATGGCCGCAACGGGGGGTTCCGGCTGGCGGGGCTTTGAGAGGCCTGCGGTCGGATTTGATCGGATGACGGGTTGGGGCGGCACCGTACCCCTTCCCCGTCATCCCAGCGTCCGCTGGAATGACGGTGGATCTGCCAGCACCTAAGTCCTCCAGAAGCTGGCATGACCTTTGCTTGTTTGCGTCCGTACAGGAGACGTGGACGTGGCGACCGGGGCGATCAACAAGGCGGTATGGCTGAACGCGGGGCGCGGGGCGATCCTGCCGTTCGCGACGCTGATGCTGGTGGGCCTGATGGTCGTGCCGGTGCCGGCCGCGCTGCTGGACGTCGGATTCATCGCCAACATCATGATCTCGCTGGCCGTGCTGATGGTCGCGTTGAACGTCACCAAGCCGCTGGATTTTTCCGCGTTCCCGACGGTGCTGTTGTTCACCACGCTTCTCCGGCTGGCGCTGAACGTCGCGTCGACGCGCGTCGTGCTGGTGAACGGGCATGAAGGCGAGGCGGCCGCCGGCCATGTGATCGAGGCGTTCGGATCGTTCCTGATCGGCGGCGACTATGCCGTCGGGCTGTTCGTGTTCATGATCCTGATGATCATCAACCTGGTCGTCATCACCAAGGGCGCGGGGCGCGTGTCAGAAGTGTCGGCGCGGTTTACGCTGGACGCGATGCCCGGCAAGCAGATGGCGATCGATGCCGACCTGTCCGCAGGCCTGCTGACCCCGGAAGACGCGAAGAACCGCCGGGCGGAAGTGGCGACCGAAGCCGATTTCTACGGATCGATGGACGGCGCGTCCAAGTTCGTGAAGGGCGATGCGGTCGCGGGCGTGATGATCCTGGTGGTCAATATCCTGGGTGGCCTCGTGCTGGGCGTCGTCAGCCATGGTCTGACCATCGGCGAGGCGGCGCAGACCTATATCCTGCTGGCGATCGGCGATGCGCTGGTGGCGCAGGTGCCGGCGCTGCTGCTGTCGATCGCGGCGGCCGCGATCGTGACGCGGGTGTCCAGCCCGCTGGACCTGTCGGGGCAGATCACGAGCCAGTTCGCGTCGATGAAGGCGTGGGTGCCGGTGGCGGTGATCCTGACGATCCTGGGCCTGACGCCGGGCATGCCGCACTTCATCATCCTGCCCGCCGCCGCCATCGCCGGGTTCATCGCCTGGAAGCTGCGCGCGCCGAAGGCGACCGCGCCGGAACCGAGCGCGGCGGAAGTGGCCGCCAAGACCGCCGCCCCCGCCGCGATCGGGTGGGACGAGGTGTCGGACGGCGCGGCGCTGAGCCTGGAGCTGGGCTACGGACTGGTCAGCCTGGTGGACGAACGCAAGGGCGCGCCGCTGATGGGGCGGATCACGGGCATCCGCCGGCAGTTGAGCCGCGACCTGGGGTTCGTCGTGCCGCTGGTGCGGGTGCGCGACAATCTGACGCTCGGCCCCAATGCATACCGCATTACGGTGGCGGGCGTCATCGTGGCGGAGGACGAGGCGTTTCCGGACGAGCTGCTGGCGCTGGACAGCGGATATCTGGACGGGACGGTCGAGGGGCGGATCGTGCGCGACCCGAGTTTCGGGCTGGAGGCGGTGTGGATTTCCGCGGACAAGCGCAATGCGGCGGTGATCGCGGGCTATACCGTGGTCGATCCCGCGACCGTGATCGCGACGCATCTGAACCAGATGATCGTGAACGGTGCGGCCGACCTGTTCGGGATGGACGAGGCGCAGAGCCTGCTCGACGCGCTGAAGGAGACGGCGCCCGCGCTGGTCGCGAACCTGACGCCCGCGCCGCTGCCGCTGGCGTCGATCGCGACTTTGTGCCGCGCGCTGCTGGCCGAAGGCGTGCCGTTGAAGGATTTCCGGCGGATCGCGGAGGCGATGGCGGACGCGGCGCGGACCGAGGCGACGGCCGACGGTCTGGTCGAGGCGGTGCGCGCGAAGATCGGCGCGATCATCATCCAGGCGCTGGTGCCGGTGAAGCTGCCGCTGCCGGTCATCACGCTGGACGCGCAGCTGGAACAGCTGCTGACCCAGGCGGTACGGACCGGGCCGGGGGCGGCGCATCCGTTCGAACCGGCGCTGGCCGCGCGGATCGTGCAGGCGGTGAGCGATGCGGCGGTGCCGCTGGCGGGCGAGGCGCGCAAGTTCGCGATCGTGACCAGCCCGATCGCGCGGCGGGCGCTGGCGCGGTTGCTGCGCCCGCATCTGGCCGATGCGCCGGTGCTGAGTTTCCTGGAAATCCCGGACGGCAAGCCCGTCGAGGTGGTCGCCGTCGTCGGTGGCGCGGCCCCCGTGCCGCGACCGGCGCATGCGCCGCAGCCGGAGATGGCGCTGTGACGACCCTGCTGAACCCCGCAAAGAAGGATATCGCCCGTGGCGCGTGACGATCCAGACCGTGGCCCGGACCGTGGCCCAGATGGCAACCCGGAACTCGGCCTCTACACGCGCAAGCCGGCGCGACCGGCGCCTGACGTGCTGGTGCGCGGGCACATGCCGTTGGTCCGGAAACTCGCCTGGCATGTCCATGGCCGGGTATCGACCGCGATCGATGTCGAGGATCTGGTCCAGATCGGGATGGTCGCGCTGGTCGAGGCGGCCAATGGCTATGACGACCGGGGTTTTGCGTTTGCGACCTATGCGTCGATGCGGATCCGCGGCGCGATGATCGATCATCTGCGCCGCCACGCCACGATCTGCCGGTCCGCGATGGTGCGCAAGCGCGAACTGGACGGCAAACGGCGTGCGCTGGAAGCGACGCTGGGTCGTGCGCCCACCGAGACGGAACTGGGCGAGGCGCTGGGCCTGACCCCGGCGGCGTACCGCGAACTGGTGGACGCCACGACGTCGGCCCGGACCGAGAGCCTGGACGAGGTGTATTCCGATCAGTCGCTGTGGTTCGCCGACGTCGAGGACGCGGCCGACACCGCGATCGAACGGACGCAGCTGAAGGCGGCACTGGCGGGCCGGATCGCGGAGTTGCCGGTGCGCGAGGCGACCGTGCTGCAGCTGTATTTCGTCGAGGAGATGAACCTGGAGGAGATCGGCCTGACGCTGGGCGTGGGTGCGGCGCGGGTGTGCCAGATCAAGAAGGCGGCACTGGACCGGTTGCGGGGGGCGTTGAGCGACTGGCGCTGAGCGCGGCGGGATTTGCTTGGGGGTGGGGGCTCGGTGGGGACACCGGGCCTTTTTTGTGTGTGTTCGGGGGGTGGTGGGGGCGGTTGCGCCAAGGCCCGGGCCTGCGCCGGAGTACGGGTCTTGGTTTTTGCCTGCTGCTTCCTCCCCCGGTGGGGGGGAGGACTTTGCTTGTGTCACGGTCGTGACCTGATGGTGCCGTTGCTCCCTTCTCCCACTCCTCTCCCGGGAGGGAAGATGGCTAGGACCGCCGGACGTGCGAAGGCCGCGGCGTCTGGGGAGACGCCGCGGCCCTGTCGGTCGCGTCAGTTCAGGGGAGAACTTAGCGCAGGAGGCTCATCACGCCCTGCGACGACTGGTTCGCCTGGGCGAGCATCGCCTGGCTGGCCTGGCTCAGTATCTGTGCCTTGGCGAGGTTGGTCGTTTCGATCGAATAGTCCGTGTCCTCGATCCGGCTGCGCGCATCGGAAAGGTTCGTCGCGTTGTTCGTCTGAACGTTGACGACCGATTCCAGCCGGCTCTGCGAGGCGCCAAGGTCTGCGCGGACCGTGTTGACCGTCCGCAATGCAGTATCGACGTTGGTCAGCGTCGTGCCGGCGTTCTTGATCGCGTCCTCGCTTTTGGAACTTTCGATCAGCGCGTTGGCAGCGGCAACCGCGGTTGCCTTGCTGGCCTTTTCCGTATCCGTGCCGGACGCCATGGCGTTTGCGGTGGTCATCGCCGTCGTCGCGGCGGCCGATGCGACGCCCGTCACGTTCATGCCGATGACCCGGCCCGCCTGGGGATCGGTCGCCGGTGCCGTCGCTGCGGTCACTTCATTCTTGAACGTCGTGCCGTCGATGCTCTTGATCTTGATTTCTACCGTGTCGAAGCCGTTCGCGCCCGTCTGGATCGTGAACTTCTTGTCGGCGGTGGAGACGCCGGTCTTGTCGAACATGGAGACGCCGTTGTACTTGGTGTTGTCCAGAACATCCGAAACCTGGGCGGTCAGCGCGGTAATTTCGGCCTGGATGTTGGTACGATCATCGTTCGAGTAGGTGCCGCTCTTCGCCTGCACCGCGAGTTCACGGACGCGCTGGAGGATGTTGGTGACTTCACCAAGGGCGCCCTCAGCGGTCTGCGCCAGCGAGATGCCGTCGTTCGCGTTGCGGATCCCCTGGTTCATGCCCTTGATCTGCGCGGTCATGGTGTTGGAGATGGCGAGGCCGGCGGCGTCGTCCTTGGCGCTGTTGATCCGCTTGCCCGAGGACAGGCGTTCCATCGCGGTCGCCTGTGCGGCGGAAGCCAGGCGGGAGGAGTTCTGGGCGCGCATGGCGCCGGAGTTGGTGTTGATGACGGCCATGCTTCTGGTCCCTTGGTTCGTTCTCAGCCGATGTTCGGCAGGCACGATCCAAGTAACGGCGGCGCCGGTCCGGCCTTAAGTCGATGGCGAAGGAACTTTTTGCGACCGCTCGATGCGGTCTGCGCCGGACATGAAACCGCCCGCCATGCGGGAATGCCGGGCGGTCGCGGGGGTGACGACGGATCACTGACGGAGAAGGTTCATCACCGCCTGCGTCGACTGGTTGGCCTGCGCCAGCATCGCCTGGCTCGCCTGGCTCAGGATCTGCGCCTTGGCGAGCGCGGTGGTTTCCTGCGAATAATCGGTATCCTCGATGCGGCTGCGCGCGTCGGCGAGGTTCGTGGCGTTCGACGTCTGGACGTTCATGACCGATTCGAGCCGGCTCTGCGACCCGCCGAGATCGGCACGCGCGGAGGAGACCGCGCCGATCGCGGTGTCGAGCGTGCCGAGCGCGGTCCGTGCCTTCGTGCCGTCGGGACCGGTGATGTCGAGGGGTGCGATGGCGGCCTCATAGGCCTGCTTCTTGACCGCGGGCGCGGTCGGCGTCGGCGCGGACCCGGCGTTCGCCGCGATTTCGGCACCGCCGGTGATCGCGCGCAGGTTGATCGCCTTGATCCGGACCGCGACCTTGTCGGCCGCATTGGCCCCGGTCTGCACATCGAGCGCGACGGCATTGCCGGGGATCGTCTGCGGCGGGGTGCCGGCGTCGAGGCTGTCGGCGGTCGGGCTCGCGTTGAGGAACAGTTTGACGCCGTTGAACGTGGTGTTGGCCATGATGTCGGACACCTGCGCCGTCAGCGCCGTCACCTCCGCCTGCATGCTGGTGCGGTCGGTTTGCGAATAGGTTTCGGACCCCGCCTGCACCGTCAGTTCGCGGACGCGTTGCAGGATGTTCGTCACCTCGCCCAGCGCGCCTTCCGCGCTCTGCAGCATCGACATGCCGTCATTGGCGTTGCGGATGCCCTGGTTCATGCCGCGGATCTGCGCGGTCATCGAATTGGCGATGGCGAGGCCGGCGGCATCGTCCTTGGCGGAATTGATCCGCTTGCCCGTCGACAGCCGTTCCATCGACGTGGCCTGCATGTTGGTGGCGATGCGCGAGGCGTTCTGGGCACGCAGCGCACCGGAATTGGTGTTGATGACGGCCATGGCCGGAGGTCCTTCTTCCAAAGAACTGCCGGTTCGGGGCAGTCGGAATCGGTATGAAGGAAACAGGTAAACAGACGTTTAAGCATGTCCGTGGGCGGCGTTGAACTGCGGTGGTCCGCCTCCTGCACGGCGTAACGATTGATTTACCAGACTCACGCTATTCGATCGGCAGCAAAAGGGGGGCCGGCGCGTGACGATGATTTCGACGATGGCAGCGATCGAGGATCCGGCCTTGGCCACATGGCTGGCCGGTGTCGGGATCGCGTGCCGGACGGGCGACGTCACCGGCTCTCGCCCCAAGACAGGCATCCGCGTGCTGCACATGTCGGAGATGACGCAGGCCACGCACCGCGACATCCTGGTCGAGCTGGCGGACGGTGCGCCGATGCTGGTGCGGGCGCGCGGCGGGATGCCGGCGCAGCTGCGGTTCGGCCTGGCCGACATGGCGTTCGGCCACGCGCTGATCGCCGAACTGCTGCGCCCGGCGATGCGGCCGGCGTGCGGGGAGCCGGAAAGTGCTGCGTTCCTGGGGCTGGCCGCGCGGGTCGCGCAAAGCGACGCGACCGTGCTGGTGCTAGGCGAGACAGGCACCGGCAAAGAAGGACTGTCGCGCTACCTGCACGATCGGTCGGCGCGCGCGGCCGGGCCGTTCGTGGCGGTCAATTGCGCGGCGTTGCCCGAAACGATGCTGGAGGCGATGCTGTTCGGCCACCAGAAGGGGAGCTTCACCGGTGCGGGCGCGGCGAGCGACGGGCTGTTCCGGGCGGCGGACGGCGGCACGCTGATGCTGGACGAGATCGCCGAGCTGCCGCTGGTGTTGCAGGCGAAACTGCTGCGCGCGATCCAGGAACGCGAAGTCCTGCCGGTGGGGGGCACGAAGCCGATCGCGGTGGACGTGCGGATCGTGGCGGCGGCCAACCGCGACCTGGCAGCCGAAGTGGCGGCCGGTCGGTTCCGCGCCGATCTGTACTGGCGGCTGAACGTGTTGCCGATGACGTGCCGGCCGCTGGCCGAACGCCGGCTGGACGTGCGCGCGATCACCGCGGCGCTGATGATCCGCCACGTGCGGGCGGACGAGGCGTTTCCATGGCCGACGACCACCGCGCTGGATCGGCTGATGGCGCATCGCTGGCCGGGCAATGTCCGCGAGCTGGAGAATGTCCTGCAACGCGGCATGCTGTTGCGCGCAGGTGAGCGGCTGGATGCAGGCGACCTGGTGCTGGGCGCGACGGTGCCGGCGGCGGTGGTTGCCGATGCGCCGGTCGTCGAACCGGTCGCGACGCGGCTGTACGGCGCGGCCGTACCTAAGCTGGCCGAAGTGGCACGCAATGTGCAGGCGCAGGCGATTGCGGACGCGCTGGCCACCACCGGCGGGCACCGCGTGCGCACGGCGGAACTGCTCGGAATATCCGAACGGACGCTGCGCTACCGGATGGCTGAAATGAGGACTGCGGCATGAAGATCGATGCATCCTCGCTTATGCAGATGCGGGCATCGATCCTGCAGCAGAACAGCGCCTTGCAGAAGGCATCGGCCGGCAGCAACGCCGTCGACGGCTTGGGCGGGGTCGCCGGCCCCGGCGGGAGCGTGGCCGGGACCGGGAAGCCCGATTTCGGCACGGCGATGAAGGACGCGATCGGCCAGGTCAATGCCATGCAGTCGCAGTCGGCGGCCGCGGCGGAATCGTATGACAAGGGCGAGACGACCGACATCGCCGCGGTGATGCTGGCGCGCGAAAAGGCGTCGGTTGGGTTCCAGGCGACGTTGCAGGTCCGGAACAAGCTGTTGTCCGCCTACAAGGATATCATGAGCATGCCGGTCTGACATGAGCGAACTGGTCGCCACCCCCACCGACGTCCGCACCCTGCCGGTGCCGGCCCGTCTTCCGAACGGCCCGGCGGGCGCCATGCTGGAGCGCATTCGCGCGTTCACGCGGCAACCGGCGGTCGCCAAGGCGATGCCGATGGTCGGGATGGTCGCCCTGCTGGGGCTGGCCTTCCTGATCTGGGCGGCGCTGAGTTCCGCCCCGCAGCGCGACCTGTTCCGGGGCCTGGGCGACAGCGACAAGGCGGCAGTGGCCGACGCGTTGCAGGCCGCCGCGATCCCGTACGAGATCGACCGCGACACCGGCGCGCTGACCGTGGCGGACGACAAATATTACGAGGCCAAGATGCTGATGGCGCAGCAGGGCCTGCCCAAGAGCGCGCCCGACGGCGACGCGACGATGGCGGCATTGCCGATGGGATCGAGCCGTGCGGTCGAGGGCGAGCGCCTGCGGTCCGCGCAGGAGGCGGACCTGGCCCGCACGATCGAGGCGATCGACGCGGTGCAGACCGCCAAGGTGCATATCGCGGTGGAGCAGGCGAGCGTGTTCCTGCGCGACCAGAAGCGCGCGGCGGCATCGGTGATGCTGAAGCTGAACGGCGGGCGCGCGCTGTCCGAATCACAGGTGCAGGCGATCGCCAACCTGGTCGCGTCGTCGGTGCCGGGGCTGACCCCCGACGCAGTGTCGATCGTCGACCAGTCGGGCCGGCTGCTGTCGAAGGCGGGCGGCGATCCTCAGGCGCAGGCCGCCGATCGCCAGCTGGCCATCCAGGAACAGGTGGAGCAGCGCTACGCCGATGCGCTGGACAAGCTGCTGACGCCGCTGGTGGGGGCGGGCAACTATACCGCGGAGGTCCATGCCGACCTCGATTTCGCCGAGGTGCAGGCGACGCGCGAAAGCTACCCCAAGGAATTGCAGGCGATCCGCGCCGAACAGGGCGGCTGGACCAAGGAAGGCGGGCCGGACGGCATCGCATCGGGTATTCCGGGGGCGCTGTCCAACACGCCGCCGCCCGCCGCGACGGTGACCGCGGCCCCGAACCAGACGATGGCCGCCCCGCCCGCACCGGGCACGACCGCAGCGGTGACGGGCGAGGCCGCGCGGACGACCGAGAACTACAACCGCACGTTCGAACTGGGGCGCGAAGTGTCCGTGACGCGCAACCCGGTGGGCACCGTCCGCCGGCTGTCGGTGGCGGTCGCGCTGAAGGACGAGAAGGGGGCCAAGCGGCCCGCCGTCGAGATCGCCGCGCTGGAGAAGCTGGTGCAGGGGGCCGTCGGCTATGATGCGCGGCGCGGCGACGTGATCGCCTTGTCCGCGCGCAAATTCGCGACGGTCACCGAGGAGGCTGCGCCGTGGTACGAGGCGAGCTGGATGCCGATGGTGACGCGCAACGGATCGGCGCTGCTGATCGCGCTGCTGGTGGTGTTCGGGGTGGCGCGACCGATCATGAAGCGCAAGCTGGCACCGATCGCGGCGCAGGTGGCGGCGACCGGGGCGGCGGACAAGTCCGCGACCGGCAAGGAGATCGCGACCGCGCTGGCGCAGCAGACCGCGCAGACCGCAGCGATCGGTGCGCCGATCACGCTGGAGATGATCGAGGGCGCGCCGGGCTATGCCGCGCGGGCCGAACTGATCCGCAATTTCGTGAAGCAGGATCCGGCGCGGGCCGCGCTGGTGATCCGCGACCTGATCCGGTCGGACGGCAAGGGTGCGGAGGCCCCGGCGCATGGTTGAGGGCCAGACCATCACCGCCGACCCGGGCGCGATGCTGAAGGGCGGGAGCGAGGCCGCGGCCATCCTGCTGATGCTGTTGTCGGAGGACGAGGCGGCCGAGGTGCTGAGCCGGCTGGAGCCCGACGAAGTCCAGCAGCTGGGCGGCGCGATGTTCAACGTCGCCGACGTGAGCGAGCAACAGGTGGACGGCGTGCTGGACCTGTTCGTGGAACGGGCGAGGGCGCGCACGACGATCGGGTTCGATAGCGACGTGCAGATCCGCGGGATGATGCAGCGCGCGCTGGGCCAGGACCGAGCGGACAACGTCATGGCGCGGATCACGCCGCCGGCACGCACCGTGTCGCTCGATTCGCTGAAATGGATGGATGCGCGCACGATCGCGCAGCTGGTGGCCAACGAACATCCGCAGGTGGCGGCGCTGGTGCTGGCGCATCTGGACGCGGGGATCGCGGCGGACGTGCTGCAGTTGCTGGACGAGGAGACGCAGGCGGACATCGTGTACCGCATCGCCACGCTGGGCGAGGTATCGTCCGATGCGCTGGAGGAGCTTGAGCGTACGCTGCTGAAGCAGGTCGCGCGATCGACCGGGGGCAGCAGTTCGAAGCGCGGCGGGGCGGCGGAGGCGGCCAAGATCGTGGGCGGCACGCGCACGAACGCGGAACAGCGGCTCATCAAGGCGCTGGCGAAGCTGGACAAGGCGCTGGCCCGCACGATCGAGGACGAGATGTTCGTGTTCGACGACCTGATGGCGGTCGACGACAAGTCGATGGGGACGATCCTGCGCGGCGTGGACAACGATACGCTGGTCATCGCACTGAAGGGTGCGGACCCGGCGCTGCGCACCAAGATATTCGGATGCATGTCGAGCAGGGCGGCGCAATCGATCCAGGATGAAATAGGGGAGCGCGGGCCGATGCGACTGGCCGACGTGACCGATGCGCAGAAGGCGGTGCTGCAAATCGCCCGCCAGCTGGCCGCGGACGGAACGATCATGCTGGGGGGCAAGGGCGATGATTATGTCTGACCCTTGGTCCACCGGCACGGTGGCGCGGATCGGGTCGCTGGTGGCGCCGGCACCGGGCGGGTTCACGGCCTGGGGCCGGGTGCCCAGCCTGGCGCCGGTGGCGGGGGAGCCGTTCCTGGACGACGTTGAGGATGACGCCGTCATCGACCCGGCGGCGATCCACGATGCGGCGTTCGCCGCCGGCTATGACGCGGGCACGGCGTTGCTGGAACGCGCGATCCTGGCGGAACGCGAGGCGGTGACCGCGCTGGCGGCATCGCTGGCCGCGCTGCACCCCGAACCGGCCGGGCCGCTGGCCGAATTGCTGGCGCGCACCGTTGAGCGGCTGGTGCGGCAGGTGGTGGGCGAAGTAACGATCGATCCCGACCGCCTGCTGGAACGGGCGCGGGGCGCCGCCGAGCTGATCGCGGAGGAGACCGCGCCGGCGCGGATGCGCGTGCATCCCGACGATCATGACCGGCTGGCGGGGGCGGACCTGCCCGTGGAACTGGTCGCCGATCCGGCGATCGCGCCGGGCGCGGTGTCGGTGGAAGGGGCGCTCGGCTGGATCGAGGACGGGCCGGCGGCGGCGCTCGAACGGTTGCGCCATGCGCTCGACCGAATGGGGGTGGTGGCCTGATGCCCGATCTTGGTCTTGCGGTCGACACGTTGCCGTACCCGCGCGCAGGCGGTGGGCCAGTTCCGGGCTCCGACCTGGCCCCGCGTCTGCGTGGGACTACGGAATGGGCCGGGCCAGGCATGCTCGCCACCTGCGCGGCGGCGATGCTGGATGCGATCGACCTGTCGGCGGAGGGGCCGCGGCGGATCGGGAAGCTGGCGGCGTATGACGGCATGATGCTGGAGGCGACCGGGTTCCGCCGGCCGATCGGTAGCGGGGCGCGGGTGATCGACGCCAATGGCGTGCCGAAGCGCGCGGAGGTCGTGGGGTTTCGCGGCGACCGGACGCTGATGGTCGCGCTGGACGGCGAGGCCCCGCATGCCTGCGGCGCGCGGGTGGAGCCGGACGGCGACGGCGGGATGGCCGATGTCGGCGATGCGCTGCTCGGTCGGGTGGTCGATGCGCTGGGCCATCCGCTCGACGGGCTGGGGCCGGTCGCGACGGCACAGACCTGGCCGCTGGCCGGCCGGCCGGGCAATCCGCTGGACCGCGGGCGCGTGACCGAGGCGTTCGACATGGGCGTGCGCGGCGTGAACGCGCTGCTGACCGCGGGCGTCGGACAGCGCATTGCGATCATGGCGGGGTCGGGCGTCGGCAAGTCGGTGCTGATGGGGCAGATGATCGCGGGGGCCGATGCCGACGTGATCGTCGTCGGGCTGGTCGGCGAGCGCAGCCGGGAGGTGTCGGATTTCCTGGCGACGAAGCTGAGCGGCGACGTGCGGCGCAAGAGCGTCGTGGTGGCGGTGCCGGCGGACCATCCGCCGATCCTGCGGTTGCGTGCCGCGATGCGCGCCACCGCGATCGCCGAATATTTCCGGGAACGGGGCTGCAAGGTCCTGCTGCTGATCGACAGCCTGACGCGCGTCGCGCATGCGCAGCGCGAGATCGGGCTGTCGCTGGGCGAGCCGCCGACGATGAAGGGCTATCCGCCGTCCGCGCTGGGGCTGGTGCCGCGGTTGTGCGAGCGGGCGGGGGCGTGCGCGCGGACCGGGGGGTCGATTACGGCGCTCTATACGGTGCTGGCGGACGGCGACGATGTGGACGATCCGATCGTCGATACGGCACGCGCGATCGTGGACGGGCATATCGTGCTGTCACGGTCGCTGGCCGAACAGGGTGTGTTCCCGGCGATCGACGTCGGCAAGTCGTTGAGCCGCGTGATGGCCGATGTCGTGCCGGACGATCATGCCCAGGCCGCGATGCGGCTGCGGCGGCTATGGTCGGTCTATGAGGAGAATCGCGACCTGATCCTGATGGGGGCGTACCGCGCCGGCAGCGATCCGACGGTGGACGAGGCGATTGCGCGGCATGACGATATCCTGCTGTTCCTGAAACAGGGGCAGAAGGAGCGGGTCGACTATGCGACGTCCGCTGCCACGCTGACCGCAGGCTTCGGCCATGGCGGCGGTCGATGAAGGGGCTGGTGCGCCGGCGGGAACGGATCGTGCGCGTGCGCCGGGTGCAGCATCTGCAGGTCGCGGCGGCGGCGGCGCAGGCCGAGGGGCGGGCGTTGCAGCTGGAGACGACATCGGACCGGTTGCGCGATCTGCGCGGAAGCCTGGCCGCGACGCCGGGCGTGACGTTCGGCGCGGCGCTGGCCAACGTCAACGAACTGGGCGCGCGGCTGGAAAAGGTGCGCGACGGGCTGACCGACGCGATCGTGGGCGCGCGCGCGACCGCGGCGGAACAGGCGGCGCTGCGGCTGGCGGCGCGCATCCGCGAGGAGAGCGCGGTTCGGCTGAAGGAACGGTCGGACGCGCTGTGGGCGGCGGACCGCGAGCGGCGGCTGTCGCGGATCGCGGGGCGGCGGCCGGTGCGGGGGGACGGGGCATGATGGTGACGACGGGGTTTGTGGCGGGCGTTGCCATGCGTGCCGTACTGCCGCGCGCTGCCGAGTGGGGCAGCGCGTTCGGGGCGGCACTGGAGGCGGCCGGGGCGGGCGTGTCGGACGGCAGTGATGCCGATATCGCCATAGAGTCCGACGGAGAAGCCGAAGTCTTCGCCGATCCGTCGATGGCGGGGGTGGCCATGCCTGATCCGGTAGCGCTGGTTGTGATGCCAGCACCCCCGCCCGCCATCGGGGGGTGGGTCGGGGATGAGGGTGTCGGCTTGGTGGTCGATCCTCCCATAAGCGATACCCTTTCCGGTTCGCTGGCGGGTGTTCGGGTTCCCGCCGGTCGCAGCGATGACGGGCGGGTTGCCGCTGGCCTCGGCCCCGCACCCCGGCCCTCCCCCCGGACAGCGGAGGGCGTGCGGTTCGATCCGGCTTTGGCGGTCGCGCCGGCCGCAGTCGCGATGCGGGATGTTTCGGCGTTGCTGGCCGGGCAGCCGGGGGTCGTCATGTCGCCGGTCGCGCAACTGATGACGACGCCGCCGGTCATCGGACCGACGTCGGCAACCGCACAACTGGCTGCGGTGGTGGCGCCCGTCGCGCAGGCGGACGCGCCAGCGCCGGTCGGGGTCGCGGAGGCGGCGATCCGGGAACAGGTGGCGGCGCTGATCGACGACCGGGGCGGGGATACCGACGTCGCCTTGCCGATGAAGGCAGGCGGCGATACCATCTTGGCGACGTCTGTCGTGCCTGGTTTGCCGCAGGTGCACGGGACGCCGTCTGCCGCGCCGTCCGCCGCGCCGGTACTGGCCGGCGATGCGGCGCTGGCGCTGCACGTGGATGCGGCGCGGCAGGGGGCGGCGCTGGATGCGATCGGCCGCGATATCGTGGCGGGCGGGGATGCGGCGGCGCCGATGCAATTCCGGATCGATACGGCGCGGATGGGGCCGGTCACGATCGACCTGTCGGGCGGGATCGCGGCACTGGCGGTGCGGATGACGACGCAGGGGCCGGAGGCGCGCGACCGGATCGCGGAGGCCGAGACGCGGCTGGTGAACGATGCACGCGCGGCCGGGGTGCAGATCGCCAGCGTGCAGGTGATCGACAAGCCGGCCGAGGCGCGGCGCGAAACGGCGCAGTCGGGCGGGCAGCCGGGCGGACAGCATGCGGAGGCAAGTGGCCATGGTGCGGGCGGGCAGGGCAGCCAGCCGGGTCAGGGCGGCGGTGCCGGTCGCCAGTCGCATGCACCGCCGCGCGGGCGGTTGATCGATCCGGTTGGTTCCGGTGCCGCATCGGCAAGGCCGTCCGCGGCCAGTGAACTCTACGCATGACACGGGGACAGACGATGAGCGACGACAAGACGGACGCGCCGGTCAAGAAGGGCGCGGGCAGGAAGAAGCTGATCCTGATCGGTTTGGGCGCGGTGCTGCTGGGTGGCGGCGGGGTCGGTGCGGGGATCTGGGCCGGCGGCGGCAAGGCGGCCGAGCATGAGACGGTCGACCGGCCGAAGCTGGTCGTGCGCGACGGCCTGCATGCCGACGAGGATGCCGGCGGGCCGAAGGGCACGGGCGGGATCGACAGGCTGAAATACAAGGTGTCCTATGCGCCGATCGAACAGCCGTTCACGTCGAACCTGCTGGACAGCGATTCGGTAGTGCAGATGGCGCTGGGCGTATCGACCTATTATGACGAGCGGGTGCTGGAAGCGGTGAAGACGGACGATACCCCCATCCGGTCCGAAATCCTGATGCTGCTGGCCGATCAGGATCCGGAGACGATCGCGACGCCGCAGGGCAAGAAGGCGCTGCAGAAGGCGTTGAAAAAGACTATCAACGACGTGCTGATCGACAAGGAAGGGTTTGGCGGGGTGGACGACGTGTACTTCACCAGTTTCATCATCCAGTGAGAAGCGCATGACGGATGCGCCCCCATCGCCATTTTCCGCCGGACTTGGCGCACGGGCGCAGCCCGGAGCGAAACCGGCGACGAAGGACGTCCAGCCGTTCGTGCTGGGGGGCGAGGCGTTTCACCCGACCGCGCGGCTGGCCGGGCTGGAACGGATTGCGGAACGGCTGACGCAGCCATTGCGCGCGATCGTCGAACCGTTTTCCCGGACGCGGACGGAGGTGATCGCGCAACCGATCGAGACGGTGCGGTTCGATGTCTGGAAGGACCGGATGCCGGGGTTCCAGAGCATCAGCCTGTTCCGGTTGCGGCCGATGAAGGCGGGGTTGCTGATCGCGGTGGAGCCGGGGTTCGTGGCACGGCTGGTGGACACATTCTACGGCGGGGCGGGCAAGGCCGGGCGAGCGGTGGCCCGCGAATTCACGCCGACCGAGGACCAGATGCTGACCCGCATTACCGACGAGCTGGTCGAGAAGCTGGTCGCGATCTGGGCGGACGTGGTGACGGTGTCGCCGTCGCTGGGGGGGCGCGAGACCAAGATCGACCATGTCAGCCTGGTGCGCGGTGACGAACCGGTGGTGGTGCAGCGGTTCGTGGTGACGCCGATGGGGCAGCCGGCCAGTACGGTGTCGCTGGTCTGGTCGTTGGCCGCGATCCGCCCGTTCGAGGCGCAGCTGGCGGCCAAGGTGCATGACGATGCCGGGCCGGCGGATGCGGACTGGCGCGCGCGGATGGCGCATGCACTCGAAAATGTTCGCCTGCCGGTACGCTCGGTGCTAGCGCGACCGGAGCTTTCGGTATCGCAGTTAATGCAGCTGAAGGTCGGGGACGTCATCCCGATCACGCTGGCGCAGAAGGCGCCGCTGATCGTCGCCAGTCGCAAGTTCGCCCATGGCACGATCGGCGAGCGCGACGGGCGGGCGGCCCTGATGATCGAACAGGTCGGGGGCGGGGACGAATGATGGACATGGGCGCAGAAGGGGTTGGGGATGACGCCGGCGGCGGGCTTGCCGGGCGCAACTACAAGATGCTGTCGGACATTCCGCTGCGGCTGTCGGTGGAAGTAGGGTCTACCTCGCTGAAACTGAGCGAGCTGCTCGATCTGGCAGAGGGTTCGGTGGTGGAACTGGACCGGCAGGCGAACGAACTGCTCGACATATTGGTGAACGGCACGCTGGTGGCGCGCGGCGAGGTGGTGACGGTGGGCGGCCGGTTCGGCATCCGCGTGGTTGACGTGGTGGCGACGGATGCGCGGATCGCCGGCCTTGAACGCCGGACATGATCGGTGCGGGCTATATTCTGCAGCTGATCCTGATGCTCGCGCTGGTCGCGGGCATGGCGGTGGGCGCGCTGTGGCTGTGGCGCAAGGCGCAGCCGGGACTGGGGTTCGGCGGGCGGCAGCGGTACGTCAAGGTGGTGGACGCGGTGCCAATGGGGGGCACGTCGCGGCTGGCGGTGGTGGAGTTCGACGAACGGCATCTGCTGATCGCGGTATCGCGCGGGCAGATCACGCTGCTGGCCGACGGGCCGGCCCCGTTGCTGGTGCCGGCGGACGATGCGGATGCGTGAGGGGGTGGGGGCTGGCCCCCACGGCCTCCGTTCGGTTCGAGCCTGTCGAGAACCCGGTCCGGCTGTTGCGCGAGGTTCTCGACTCCGCGTCTCGACTGCGCACGACGCTCGCTCGGACCGAACGGCTTTTGGGAAGCGGGGACTGCGTTTGCGCGCCGGCATATGGACCACGCTGCGCGCCTACGGGCCGGCTTTCTGGGCAAAGGCGGTGTTGCTTTCGGTCGTCATGACCGTGCTGCTGGCCTATGCCGCGCCGCTGTTGGCGCAGGGAGTGGCGCCTCCGCCCGGCACCAC
Organism: Sphingomonas montana; assembly: GCF_001956315.1. Lineage (GTDB taxonomy): Bacteria > Pseudomonadota > Alphaproteobacteria > Sphingomonadales > Sphingomonadaceae > Sphingomonas_R > Sphingomonas_R montana. The sequence continues at coordinate 33,848 of NZ_MOLY01000042.1, forward strand.
GCTGGCGGCGGGGGCGGCGCAGACGGGCGCGCTGGACCGCGCGCTGACGACGATATCGGGCGACGGGCGGCCGCTGTCGCTGTCGTTGCAGATCCTGGTGCTGATGAGCCTGCTGACGGTTCTGCCGTCGCTGGTGCTGATGATGACCAGTTTCACGCGGATCATCATCGTGCTGTCGATCCTGCGGCAGGCGCTGGGGTTGCAGCAGACGCCGCCGAACCAGGTGCTGGTGGGGCTGGCGCTGTTCCTGTCGCTGTTCGTCATGCGGCCGGCGGTGGACCAGATCAACGCCAACGCGTTCCGCCCCTATGGCGCAGGCCAGATCGGGATCGAGGAGGCGATCGGGCGGTCCGCGACCGTGCTGCACGGGTTCATGGAAGGGCAGGTGCGGCAGACCGACCTGAAACTGTTCGCGGACATGGCCAAGGTGCCGGCGTTCGCCAACCCGCGCGACATTCCGTTCACGATCCTGCTGCCCGCCTTCGTCACCTCGGAGCTGAAGACCGCGTTCCAGATCGGGTTCCTGATCTTCCTGCCGTTCCTCATCATCGACCTGGTGGTGGCGTCCACGCTGATGGCGCTGGGCATGATGATGCTGAGCCCCGCGATCATATCGATGCCGTTCAAGCTGCTGCTGTTCGTGCTGGTCGATGGCTGGGCGCTGACGATGGGGTCGCTGGCGGCCTCGTTCGGCACGGGGTGAGCATGGGTTGGATATCCGCCACGTCCGGCGTGGTGATCGAACACGGCGTTCGCTGGTATGACCAGCGTGAGGAGCGCTGTTCTTTTCCCCGTCATCCCAGCGAAGGCTGGGATCCATTATCACTACGGTCCGGGTTGGCTGCCGGCGGAGTGATAATGGATCCCGACTTTCGTCGGGATGACGGGGGAGGGGGCAGCGTTCGGACCGACAGGCGCGTCCGTCATGGCTGATGCGGATTATTTCGTCGGGATCGCGCAGCAGGCGTTGTGGGTGCTGGCGCTGGCGACTGCGCCGATCCTGGTGCCGGCGCTGGTGGCGGGACTGATCCTGGGGATGATCCAGGCGGCGACGTCGATCCAGGAACAGACGCTGAGTTTCGTGCCGAAGCTGATCGTTGTGGGGATGTGTCTGGCGCTGTTCGGCGGGGCGATCCTGATGCTGATCGCTGATTTCACGCGCGAGATGTTCGCGCGGATCCCGGAGCTGATGCGGTGAGGGTTGGCGCTGCGTGCGTCGGGACAGCGTATCCCTGCACAGGCGAAGGTCCAGTTTCGCGCTCCGATCTGGACCCCCGCCTGCGCGGGGGTACGGGCGCCTCGCGTCCGGGGTACGGTTCGGGGTTGGGGCACGATTCCAGCGTGGGGTGCGGTTCTGGGTCGCTGTACTGTTCGGGCGGTGTCCGGGCATGATCCCGACAGGCTTCGCCGGCGTCGAGGCGCAGTTGTGGATCTGGCTGATCGCGATGATCCGGCCGGGGGCGGCGTTTCTGGCGGCGCCGATCTTCGGCGCGCCGCAGGTGCCGGTGCAGGTGCGGCTGATCGTCAGCCTGGCGGTGGGGATTCCGGCGCTGGCGGCGGTGCCGTTCGTGCTGCCGGCGGACGGGCTGGCGAGCATCGCCGGGTTCGCGCTCATCATCGGCGAGGTGCTGGCCGGGCTGGCGCTGGGTTTTGCGGTGCAGATCGGTTTTTCGGCGGCGCTGCTGGCGGGCGAGACGATCGGCAATGCGATGGGGCTGGGTTTTGCCAGCATGATCGACCCGACGTCAGGCGCACAGAGCCAGGCGCTGGGGCAGTTCCTGAATATCCTCGGCACCTTCCTGTTCCTCGCGATGGGCGGCCATCTGCTGCTGGCGATGATCGTGTTCGAAAGTTACCGCGCGTTGCCGCCGGGGGAGGCGTGGCTGGGCTATGACGCGCTGGCCGGGCTGGTGCGGTTCGGGGGGACGGTGTTCGCGGCGGGGCTGGTCATCGCGCTGCCGGTGGGGTTTGCGGTGGTGCTGGTGCAACTGGTGATGGGGATGCTGGCGCGGTCGGCACCGGCGCTCAACCTGTTTTCGGTCGGGTTGCCCGCGGCGTTGCTGGCCGGGCTGGTGCTGATGGCGTTCGCGGCCCCGTCGATGGCGGATGCGATCACCCGCGCGCTGACCGCGGCGCTGGAATATTCGCGCACGCTGTCGCTGGGGCGCAGCTGAGCGATGTCGGACGCGCCCGACACCGACCAGAAGACCGAGGCGCCAACCGAGAAGCGGCGGCGCGATTCGGCGGAGAAGGGCGACGTCCTGCAATCGCGCGAGCTGGGCACCGCGCTGGTGGTGCTTGCGGGGGCGGGGTGGCTGGCGATGGCCGGGCCGTGGATGGTGCAGGCGTTGCGCGACATGCTTGTCCGGTCGCTGCGGTTCGGACGGGAGGACGTGATCGGGTTCGATCCGGGGGCGGCGTTTGCGAGCCAGCTGTCGGGCATCGTGGTGCCGCTGTTCTTGCTGCTGTTCCTGACGATGTTCGCGGCGGTGGTGACGCCGGCGCTGCTCGGGTCGCTGGGGTTCCGGATGAGTGCGGTCGGGTTCAAGGCATCGAAGCTCAATCCGCTGACCGGGATCAAGCGGATCTTCGGCACGCAGGGGCTGGTGGAACTGGGCAAGTCGCTGGCCAAGGTGGTCGTGCTGGGCGGGATCGGCTGGTGGCTGATCGCCGGCGAGGTGCGGTCGATCACCGGCTATGGCAGCGCGGAGGTCGGCCCCGCGATCGACGCGATGGGGCGGACGTTCGTCCATGCGGTGCTCATCATGGCGCTGGCGCTGCTGCTGATCGCGGGGGTCGACGTGCCCGCGCAGGTGATGCAGCGCGCCGGACGGATGCGGATGACCAAGCAGGAGGTGAAGGACGAGAACAAGGAGTCCGACGGCAACCCGGAGATGAAGGGCCAGCAGCGCCGGCGCGCGGCCGAGGTGTTGCGTGGGTCCGCGCGCGTGGCGGTGACCGAGGCGACGGTGGTACTGACCAACCCGACGCATTTCGCGATCGCGCTGCGCTACCGCCCCGGGGAGGATGCCGCGCCGACGGTGGTGGCCAAGGGCCGCGGCGAGACGGCCACCGCGATCCGCGAACTGGCCAAGGAGCAGGCGGTGCCGATGCTGAGCTATCCGCAGCTGGCGCGCGCCATCTATTTCACGTCGCGGTCGGGGCAGCTGGTGCGCGAGGACCTGTATATGGCGGTGGCGACCGTGCTGGCGTTCGTGTTCCGGCTGGACCAGGCGATGGCGGAGGGGCAGCCGCAGCCGGTGGTGGACGTGCCGGTGGACGCGCGGTTCGACGAGCAGGGCAAGCGCGGGGCGTGAGGGGGTGGCTCCGGAACCGTGGAGCGTTGGGGCATTCCCCGAACCTGGCAGAGCGGAGCGGCGTCGGCTTCTCGGCTGCGCTCGAAGGGCCCCTCGACTGCGCTCGGGATGGACGGGGGTGAGCACGAACTGCCGGACCGTCATGCCAACTCCGTTTGGTTCGAGCCTGTCGAAAACCCTGCGCGAAGTTCTCGACAAGCTCGAACCAAACGGATTTGGGGGGGAGTTTGGTGACGGCGTGGACATGGGCGTCATCCGTTCCGCGAAACGATCCGTTTAAGGTCTGTCCGCTACGGTCGTTACAGGGGTTGAAGAGGACGCGCCGTGGTTTCGATCGCAACATCGTTGGGGACCGGGTCGGGGATCGACACGCAGCAGCTGGTCAAGGACCTGGCGGCGGCGGCGAAGGCGCCGAAGGCGGCGCTGATCGCGCGGAAAGAGGCCGCCAATACCGCGCGTGTCTCCGCGCTGGGGGCGGCGTCGAGCGGGATCGAGACGTTCGCGACGTCGCTGAACGAGCTGCTGTCCGGCGGGACGCTCTATACCCAGCCGACGAGCAGCAATGCCGGCGCGGTGTCGGTGAGCGCGCTGGCCGGATCGCGGCTGGCGGGGCTGTCGGCCAGCATCCAGGTCAACCGGCTGGCGACGGCGCAGAGCCTGATGTCGGCACCCGTCGCACGCGATGCGACGTTCGGCGGGGCGCTGTCGATGAAGGTCGGCGGGGCGGCGGCGTTCGATGTGGACATTCCGGCCGGCGACCGGAGTCTGGCCGGCATCGCGCGAGCGATCAGCGGATCGGGCAGGGGCGTGACTGCAAGCGTGGTGACGCAGGGGACGACCGCCCGGCTGGTGGTGAAGGGCGCGAGCGGCACGGCGAGCGCGTTCACGATGACCGGAACCGGGGATCTGGCGCAGTTCGGGTTCCCGGCGACCGGCGAGGCCGACGGTGCGGCAGGCATGACCGCGACGCAGGCGGCACAGGATGCCGAGGTGGTGATCGACGGGGTCGCCACGACGCGCGCCACCAACAGCATCACCGATCTGGTCGACGGCGTGAAGATCGACCTGAAGACCGTCACCACCAGCGCGGTGGCGATCGGCGCGGAACCGCCGACCGCGGCGATCCGCACGGCGGTGCAGGACTTCGCCAACGCCTATAACGAATTGAAGACCACGCTGGACGCGTTGACGACCAGCGGGAGCGGCGGCAGCGGCGTGGGTGCGCTGCGGTCCGACACCGGCGTGCGGGAGATGCAGCGCCAGCTGGGGCGGCTGACCGCGACGGTGCTGGCGTCCGGCACCGGCCCGCGCACGCTGGCCGAAATCGGGATGCGGACCGCGCGCGACGGATCGCTGAGCGTCGACACCGCCGTGCTCGACAGGATGCTGGCGCAGGACCCGGACGGGGTCGAGGCGCTGTTCAACCCGGCGCAACGCAGTTCCGACCCGTTGCTGACGATCACCAGCGCGATGGGGCGGACGAAGCCGGGCACGTACCAGATCACCGATATCGTCACCGGCACGCCGCCGTCGGCCAAGATCAACGGCGTGCAGGCCGTGTCGATCGGCGGGGTGCTGTCCGCGTCCGGCGTGACGAGTGCAGCGGGCCTGTCGTTCACGGTGAAGGCGGGCGTGACCAGCGCCACGATCATCGTCGATTCGGGTCTTGGCGGCGCGTTGCAGACGATCCGCGACCAGTTGAAGGCAACCAACGGCCCGCTGTTCAACAGTTACAGCAGCGCGAGCGCAGAGGCCAAGGAACTGGCCAAGAGCCGTACCGCAATGGAGAGCCGCGACGCGCTCTATACCAAACAGCTTTCCACCAGTTTCACCAAGATGGACAGCCGGGTCGGCGCGCTGAAGGCGACGCAGGCCTATCTGAAGCAGCAGATCGCTGTGTGGACCAACGACGACTAAAGCCGACAGACCGGGACATTACAGCATGTATCAAGCACTTCGTACATCGCCGTCGGCAGGCGCCGGGGCGGCAGGGGTCGGCGATCATTACCGGTCGATCGACCTGACGTCGAAGATCGAGGCCGCGTCGCCGCACCGGCTGATCGCGATCCTGTACGACGAACTGATCCTGTCGCTTTCGATGGTGAAGGGCGCGATCCGCCGGCGCGAACCGATGCGGATCAATGAAGGCCGCGCGCGGGCGCAGTCGATCGTCCAGACGCTGAATGCGGGGCTGGACCACGCGAAGGGCGGCGATATCGCAACCGCGCTGGCATCGGTGTACCGCGAGGCGGACCGCCTGATCGCCAGCGGATGCCGCAGCCTGGACACCGCCGAGATCGACGCGGCGCAGAAGCTGATCGGCGAAATTTCGGAGGCCTGGAACCAGATCGGTTGAGGGCGGCGGCGGGGTTGAGCTGTTCCTCCTTCGCCCGTCATTCCGGCGCAGGCCGGGACCGCGCTCTGGCTTGGAGTGCAGGCTTTACCGGAGGGAGATGCCGGCCTTCGCCGGGATGGAGTGTGGGAACGGCGGCGCTTTTTACGCCCGTTCCGGTTCCAGTCCGTGCGGCGGCATGCGGCCGGTGCGTTGCAGCCAGGCGAAGACGCGGTTGAGCAGCGGGTTGGACCAGCCATTGTTCGTGCTGAAATCGCAGGTGAGCGTGGCGTGGTGGTGGGCATGGTCCTGCGGCCGCATGACGAGCCGGGTGGCGCGGAGCGCGCGCACGATCCACGGCACGTCGGTACGGTGGAGCGCACCGTGGAAATATTGCGCGAAGGTGGTGCCCAGCACGAAGGTGATCCCGGCCGCGATGACCCCGGCCGGCAACGGCAGCAGCAGGCAGGCCAGAGTCAGCAGCAGCGCGGCCGGCAGCGTGGCGAACAGCACGGTCGACCCGATCAGCCGCACGATGTTGCGCCGGCCCAGCGCATCGGGGCGCGGATGGTGGTTCTTGAAATCGAACACCAGCCGCTCGAACGGCCCGAGCTGCGCAAAGGTGGCGTCCCGCAGCCGGATATAGTCTTCGGATTCACGCGACCCCTCGTAGAAATAGATCGTGTCCAGCCCGATGCCCGTCCGGCACGGCTTATAGTCCATGTACATATGGACCGCGCCCGACATCATGTCGGCCAGATACCAGCCGAGCAGCGCGCCCGGCACGATCCACCAGTCCGCCCGCACGACGAGCATGGCAAGGTCGGCGGCCAGCAGGGAGGCGAGCAGGACGAGAGCGAGACGGATTTTCATGGCGGTTCCAGACGGTTCGCCTTCACTATAGCGCCTGACCCCGTTCGATGCGACCCGTCGCGGAAGGACGGCATCCATCGATGGGGTGATGCCCGGAGATGCGGCGGATCTCGATGGTAAGCGGTCCGGCGGCCTTCAGGGAGCGGGACGGCGAGGGCAGCGGTCTGGTGACGTCGCTTCCTTTCCGAGAAACATGGAGGAAACGGGAACGGCTCCGATGGGATCTGGCTCTGGCTGGGTCCATTTATGAAACGGAGCAGGAGCGTCGCGATGGTCGAAAACCATGGCACCCTTCTAGCGGGCTTTGGATGAGTCGCCGTTCTTGAACTCAAACCTTACCGCCAGAAATGGTGCCGATCCCCGGTTAAGCACGGCATGCAGGCCCTCCGGCTCGGCCCGGATGGTTTGCGAAACCTCGAGTGCGGGCGCATCCATTCGCTCCGTCTCCACCAGCCGCCCGTCAACCAGCTTGTACATGATGTAGGTGATCGGTTGCGGCTGTTCGAAATACATCACGCTCGGCCATCGGTGATCGTGGACCGGCTCGGTTGCTCCAGGGGCCACCTTGACCCGCAGCACCCGGATACTGTCATCCTCCATCAAGACCTGATGGCTATTCGGTGCAGCAGCGACTGCATCGAAGTTCGTGGTTTGCGCCGCGACCGGCGTGGTGGTCGCGATCATCATTGCCAGAAGCACCGGTCGCATCGAAATCTCCTGTGAAGATGCGCTGCATCGCCTGTATATGTAGATTCCAATGATCAACGTAACGAAACCGCCCGGCGTCTGCTATTGGAATCGCGGTAACAAAACTGGTTGCAGCTGAACGAATTTCCCTACATCGCATGTGGGACATGAAAAAACCGGAATAGTTCGGTTGGCCTAAAGGACCAATTCCGACATCGCAGACAAGTAATGATGACTGTGCGCCATTGACTGTTGGCGGCTGTTCCGATGAGCGGCCGTGATCGGATCCGAGGGAGGACGGGGTGTAGCGTCGTCAGCGCGACGGGCAGGTTTCGCGTTGCCCGCCGCATGCTAAGGCGGTGCCATGCGTGGCATCTGCAATATCGTCGTCCTGACCGGGGCGGGACTGTCGGCGGAGTCGGGGATACCGACCTTTCGGACGGTGGGGGGCGTGAATTACTGGGATACGGGGGACGGCACGGCATACACGATCGAGGAGGTCTGCACGCCCGAGGCGCTGGAGCGCGACGAACGACTGGTGCAGGCCTTTTACGACGGGCGGCGGGCGGCGCTGGACCATGTGGTGCCCAATGCGGCGCACCGGGCGCTGGCGCGGCTGGCGGCGGAGTGGAACGGCGGGCTGACGATCGTCACGCAGAATGTCGACGATCTGCTGGAGCGTGCGGGGCTGCCGGTGGACCGGGTGTGGCATATGCACGGGACGCTTCGGTCCGCATTGTGCCGCGCGTGCGGGGGGCGGATCGCGTGGGAGGGGGCGCTGGTGGACGGGCCGCCCTGTCCGGTGTGCGGCGCGGCTGCGCTGCGGCCGGACATCGTGTTCTTCGGCGAGATGCCGCATCATATGGACGCGATCGAGGCGGCGCTGGCCGATGCCGACCTGTTCGTGTCGATCGGAACGTCGGGCGCGGTCTATCCGGCCGCCGGGTTCGTGCAGACGGCACGGCATTATGGCGCGCGGACGCTGGAGCTGAACCTCGACCCGTCGGCGGGCAGCATATTCTTCGACGAGACGCGGCTGGGGCCGGCGGGGCTGCTGGTGCCGGACTGGGTCGATGCGATGCTGGCGGTCGGGGCTTTACGTTAACGGCAAGGTGGGGGACAAGGTTCGCAAATAGACCAGCGAGAGGATCCCAGCGATGAAAGCCCTGTTGTCGATTGCGCCCGGCGGCCCCGAAACCCTGACGCTGGGCGAGGTGGTGGCACCGGTGGCGAAGATCGGCGAGCTGCTGGTCGATGTTCGGGCGTGCGCGATCAACTATCCCGACGTGCTGATCATCGAGGACAAGTATCAGATGCGGCCCGAGCGGCCGTTTTCGCCGGGGTGCGAGGTGGCCGGCACGGTCGTGGCGGTGGGCGCGGGGGTCGAAGACTGGGCGGTGGGCGACCGGGTAGTCGCGACGACCGGCCATGGCGGGCTGGCCGAGCAGGTGGCGGTGCCGGCCGCGATGGCGTTTCCGCTGCCCCCGGGACGCGACTTCGCACAGGGTGCGGCGTTGCTGCTGACCTATGCCACCACGATCCATGCGCTGCTGGACCGCGGGCGGTTACGCAGCGGCGAGACGTTGCTGGTGCTGGGTGCGGCGGGCGGCGTGGGGCTGGCCGCGATCGAACTGGGCAAGGCATATGGCGCGCGCGTGATCGCCGCGGTATCGAGCGCGGCAAAGGCGGATGCCGCGCGGGCGGCGGGGGCGGACGACGTGGTCGTGTACCCGCGCGCGCCGTTCGACCGGGATCAGGCCAGGGCGGTGGGCGCGCTGTTCAAGGCGGCGGTCGGGCCGGGCGGGGCGGACGTGATCTATGATCCGGTCGGCGGCGATTATGCGGAACCCGCGTTGCGCGCGATCGCGTGGGGCGGGCGATATCTGGTGGTGGGGTTTCCGGCCGGCATCCCGAAGCTGCCGCTCAACCTGACGCTGCTGAAGAGTTGCGATGTGTGCGGCGTGTTCTGGGGGGCGTTCGCGATGCGCGACCCGGCGGCGAACCGTGCGCATGTCGACACGCTGTTCCAGCTGTGGGCCGAGGGGCGGATCGCGCCGGTGGTGACCGAGCGGTTCGCGCTGGCCGACGGGGGGGCGGCGATCGCGAAGCTGGGCGCGCGCGACGCAATCGGCAAGCTGGTGGTGGAGGTGGCCTGACCCCGCGCCGTACCCGCGCCGGACCCGGTCATGCGGCGGCGGGCATTGCGCGGGGCGGACGCGCACCCTATCCCCCTAGGGAACGACCGACCGGGGATATGAGCGATGACCACCTTCGACGAGCGCGAGCAGGCCTATGAGACGAAGTTCGCGCGCGACGACGAGATGCAGTTCCGCGTCGTGGCGCGGCGCAACCGGCTGCTCGGCGAATGGGCGGCCGGGTTGATGGGGCTGACGCCGGAGGAGACCGACGCCTATTCCAAGGCGGTGATCCAGGCCGAGTTCGAGGATGCGGGCGACGAGGATGTCGTGCGCAAGCTGCTGGGCGACCTGACGTCGGCGGGGGTCGAGATGGACGAGGGCCGCATCCGCGAGGCGTTGAGCGAGCGGGCCATCGCGGCGCGCCGGCAGTTGATGGAAGCGCAGTAATCATGGCGATGACGGCCGCCGATATCACCGCGATGATCGCCGCTGCGATCCCCGATGCGGTGGTGGAGATCACCGACCTGGCCGGCGACGGCGACCATTATGCCGCGACGGTGACCGCGGAAAGTTTCCGCGGGCAGACGCGCGTCGCGCAGCAACGCCGCGTATACGACGCGCTGGGCGGGCGGATGGGCGGCGTGCTGCACGCGTTGCAACTGAAGACGGGCGTTCCCACCTCCTAACCCTGCAATCGACGATTTCGAGGACCATGCCATGACCGACGACGCCCAGGGCCGTATTGCCACCGCCGTGCAATCCGCCGACGTATTGCTGTTCATGAAAGGCACGCCGCTGTTCCCGCAGTGCGGTTTTTCCAGCCGCGCGATCGCGATCCTCGATCATCTGGGCGTCGAATATGCGACGGTCGACGTTTTGCAGGACCAGGGCATCCGGCAGGGGATCAAGGAATTCTCCGACTGGCCGACGATCCCGCAGCTCTATGTGAAGGGCGAGTTCGTCGGCGGATCGGACATCATGATGGAAATGTACGAGGCGGGCGAACTGGCCGAGTTGCTGGACGAGAAGAAGGTGGTGCGGGGCTGAAGCGCGTTTCCCTCCCCCCCATTGGGAGGAGGGCTTGCTGGTCGGATCCTGCGTTGCCGTCGCCATCCCCGGCGGTGGTCGGGATTTCGTTCGGGCTTGGGGTGGCGCTTGGTCGAAGGGTAATCCCGGCCTGCGCCGGGATGACGTTTCGAGGATGTGAGGAGGCGTAGCGCATGTCCGACGTCACCATCCTCCATCCGCTGGTGCGGCGGCTGACCGCGCCCAATGCGTCGGCTTATACCCATACCGGTACACAGACCTATCTGGTCGGGCGCGGCGAAGTGGCGGTGGTCGATCCGGGGCCGGCGGATGCGGGCCATGCCGCGGCCATCCTGGCGGCGACCGCGGGAGAGCGGATCGTGGCGATCGTCTGCACCCATACGCACCGCGACCATAGCCCGGCGGCGGTATCGTTGAAGGCCGCGACCGGTGCGCGGATCGTCGGCTGTGCGGCGCTGGTGCCGGCGGCGGGCGCGGACGGCGGTGTCGATGCGGCCTACGACCTCGATTATGCGCCGGACCGGGTGCTGGCGGACGGGGAGGCGGTGTCGGGCGCGGGCTGGACGTTGCGCGCGGTGGCGACGCCGGGGCACACGTCGAACCATCTCTGTTATGCCCTGCCCGAGGCGGACGGGCTGTTCAGCGGCGACCATGTGATGGGGTGGTCGACCTCGATCGTGTCGCCGCCGGACGGCGACATGGGCGCCTATATGGCGAGCCTGGAACGGCTGGTCGGGCGCGACGAGGCCGTGTTCTGGCCGGGGCATGGCGATCCGGTCGACCGGCCGCAGCGGCTGGTGCGCGGGATGCTGGGCCATCGCCGGCAGCGCGAGGGACAGATCCTGCGGCGGCTGGCGGCGGGGCCGGCCGGCGTCGAGGCGCTGGTTGCGACGATGTACGCCGGACTGGCCGAGGCGCTGCATGGTGCGGCGGCGCGATCGGTGCTGGCGCATCTGATCGATCTGGAACGGCGTGGGCTGGTGATGCGGGAGGGCGCGGCATGGGCGAGCACGAACTGAAGACGCCGACGCGCGGGATCGTGCCGGGATGGGCGATCGGAATCGCGGTGATCGTGCTGGCCGTCGCCGCCAGCACGATCGGCTATCGCCATTATACCAGCCGCTACGAAGTGGGGACCGACGATGGCGGGCGTGCGGTGGCCGAAGCGGTGGTAACGTCGTTTCAGCCGATGGGCGACCTGCGCGTGGCGCGGATCGGCGGGATCGCGCAGAGCGTCGCGTCCGATACGCGGATGGGCGGGATGCTGGTGTCCAACCGCGTGATGAAGGCCCCATTCGAAGCGAGCTACTTCGTCGATCTGTCGCGGCTCGACCGGCGCGATTTCCGGTGGGATGCGCGCAGCCGCACGTTGATCGTGACGGTGCCCGACGTACGGGTCGATGCGGTGAACGTCGACGAGTCGCGCATGACGGTGGACCGGACGACGGGCGTTTTCGTGTCGCGTGCGGCGATGGCGGCGTTGCAGCAGAAGGCGTCGGCGGGGGCCATGACGGTGGCGCGTCGCACGGCGAACGCGCCGGAACGGATCGTGGCGGCGCGACGCAACGGGCGGGCGCAGATCGCGGCGCTGCTGGTGCGGCCGCTGCGCATCGCGGGCGTCGATGCGACGGTGCGGGTGCGGTACGAGGGCGAGCCGGGCGGCGACGATGCGCAGCTGGACCGCAGCCGGTCGATCGCGGAGATACTGGCGTTGCCTTGACGGGAAGTATCGCCTGAGACGCCGTCATCCTGACGGACGTCAGGATCCATTATTACTCCGTCGCCGGTCGGGTGGGCGCGTCGTGATGGGGCGGAACAGCCTTTGACGGACGGGTGGCCGTGACGGTTCGCCATGTTCTTGTCGCACGTCGCTCGGCGTTCGGTGCGCTGTCGTGAATGGACTGCGACCGTAGTGATAATGGATCCCAGCATCCGCTGGGATGACGGTTGTGGTGTTGGTTTTCGGGTCCGTGCATGCGGGCACCTGACAAGCGGGTCGCGACGCCCTATCTGCATTCCACGAGGAGAACGGGGATGAATGCACCGACCACCAGCTTGGCCGGACTGGACCTGCGGGCCGAGATCGATCGGTTGCGCAAGGATCGCAACGCCGTGATCCTGGCGCATTATTATCAGGACCCGGAGATCCAGGATCTGGCGGATTTCGTCGGGGACAGTCTGGACCTGTCGTCCAAGGCAGCGTCGACCGATGCGGACGTCATCGCATTCTGTGGCGTGCGGTTCATGGCGGAGGTCGCCAAGATCCTGAGCCCGCAGAAGACCGTGATCCTGCCCGACATGGATGCCGGGTGCAGCCTGGAGGACAGTTGCCCGCCCGAACAGTTCGCGGCGTTCCGCGCGGCGCATCCGGACCATATCGCGCTGACGTACATCAACTGTTCGGCGGCGGTGAAGGCGCACAGCGACATCATCGTGACGTCGTCGTCGGCCGAGAAGATCCTGGCGCAGCTGCCGATGGACCAGAAGATCATCTTCGCCCCCGACAAGAATCTGGGGGCCTATTTCAACCGCAAGACCGGGCGCGACATGCTGTTGTGGCCGGGCGCCTGCATCGTGCACGAGGCGTTTTCCGAGACCGAACTGCTGAAGCTGAAGGCGCTGCACCCGGATGCGCCGGTGGCGGCGCATCCGGAATGCCCGGCCTATATCCTCGACCATGCCGACCAGGTCGGATCGACGCGCGCGATCCTGGAATTCGCACTGTCGAGCCCGGCGCAGACGATCATCGTGGCGACCGAACCGCACATCATTCACCAGATGCAGAAGGCCGCGCCGCACAAGCTGTTCATCGGTGCGCCGGGCGCGGACGGGAACTGCAACTGCAACATGTGCCCGTACATGGCGCTGAACACGCTGGAGAAGCTGTACGTCGCGCTGCGCGATCTGGAGCCGCGGATCGAGATCGACGAGGCGACGCGGTTGCGGGCCAAGGCACCGCTCGACCGGATGCTGGCGATGGCGGCCGGGTCGGTCGGGCGTGGCGACCTGGGGTTCGCGCGGGTGACGGGGGATTAAGAGTGCCAAGCCGGTGCCGCAAACCCACGTCATCCCGGACCTGATCCGGGGTCCGGAGTCACAAGCGCTGCCCTTTGCGTCCCTGGATCCCGGATCAGGTCCGGGATGACGGTGGAGACGGGGGTGGCATTGAAAGAAGCGATCATGACCTTTTCCCTGCCCGGTTTCGATCTCGATGCGTTCGTCGCCGGTACGCTGGCGGAAGATGTCGGGACCGGCGACGTGACGTCGGCCGCGGTCATTCCGGCCGACGCGATGTTCGCAGGCGTGATGGCGAGCCGGGATCCGGTGACGGTTGCGGGGTTGCCGATCGCGGCGGCGTTCTTCCGCGCGCTCGATGCCGACGTTGCGGTCGAGATCGTCGCGGAAGAAGGCGCGCAGGTCGCCGCCGGCGCGGTGCTGATGCGGTTGCAGGGTTCGGCGCGCGCGCTGCTGACGGCGGAGCGGGCGGCGCTGAACACCGTGCAGCATCTGTCGGGCATTGCGACGATGACGCGCAGCTATGTCGATGCGATGGCGGGTACGGGCGCGACCCTGCTCGATACGCGCAAGACGATCCCCGGGCTTCGCGTGCTGGAGAAATATGCGACGCGGACGGGTGGGGCGACCAACCACCGCATGGGCCTGTGGGATGCAGCGATGATAAAGGACAATCATGTCGCCGTGGCGGGCGACATCGGTGCGGCGGTGCGGCGCGCGGTCGATGCCGGGATCGCACGGATCATCGTAGAGGTCGACCGCGCCGCGCAGATCGAACCCGCGCTGGCGGCGGGTGCGACGCATCTGCTGCTCGACAATATGGACGTGGCGACGCTGCGCGCGGCGGTGGCGCAGGTGGCCGGACGCGTGCCGACGGAGGCGTCGGGCGGCGTCCGGCTGGATACTATCGCGGCGATCGCAGGGACCGGCGTGGATTATGTGTCGGTCGGGCGGCTGACGCAGTCAGCACCGGCGGCGGATATCGGGCTGGATTTCACCACGGTCTGATCGACCGCCAGCAGTTGCGCGGGCCGGTGCTTGGGCTAAGCTGCGGCACGACCTTTGGGGGGGAATATCATGCGACCGAAATCGATCGTGCAGTTCGAATATGTCTATATCGGCTCGATGCTACTGGGCATCCTGGCCGCGTATCTGACCGCTGACAAGAATGCGGCGATGATGCGCAACAGCGGACTGCCGGTCAGCGATGCGACGCTGATCTTCGGCCAGTGGGCGCTGAGCGCGATCTTCGTCGCGATCGCGCTGCTGGCGTCGCGCAAGGCGAGCAACGTGGCGCGCTGGATCATCGTCGTGCTGGCGGCGTTCGCGGTGGTCAGCTTCCCGTTCTCGATCCCGCTGCTGCCGCTGATGGGGCCTGTCTCGATCCTGGCGGTGTCGCAGTTCGTGCTGGCGATCGTGGTGATCTACCTGCTGTTCCGGCGCGATGCGAAGGCCTGGTTCGCCGGGGTGCGCGGATGATGGTCGCGCGCGGCGCGGTCGCGGCACTGGCGCTGCTGATGCCCGGCGTGGCGGGCGCGCAGGCCCTGTCCTGTGCGGTGCCGGCGGTGGTCGACGCGCCGCGCCCGGACCTGCCGTCCGATAGCCAGCCGCGGCGCGTGCTGCCGATCGCGAGCTATACGCTGGCGATCACCTGGTCGCCGGAATATTGCCGGGCGCGCAAGGCCAGCGCGCGCGACGCGTTCCAATGTGCGGGCACGCGACCGAAGTTCGGTTTCACGCTGCACGGATTGTGGCCGGACGGGGCGGGCAGGGAATGGCCGCAATATTGCCGGGCGACTGCCGTCCTGCCGAAACCGGTGGTCCGCGCGAACCTGTGCGCGACGCCGTCCGCGCAACTGTTGCAGCATGAATGGGCGAAGCACGGGACGTGCATGACGGACCGGCCGGCGGACTATTTCGCGCAGTCGCGGCGGTTGTACGATACGCTGCGCTATCCGGACATGAACGCGCTGTCGCGCCGGACGCTGGATGCGGGCGGGTTCGCGCGGGCCTTTGCCGCCGTCAATCCTGGCATGCGCGCGGACATGATGCGGGTGACCGCAACGCGCAACGGCTGGCTGGACGAGGTCTGGATCTGCCTGTCGCGGACGTACAGGCCGGTGGCATGCCCGGCGCATCAGGGCGGGCTGCCGGCGGGTGCGCCGTTGCGGATCTGGCGCGGCGGGGGCCGTTAGGGCGCTTCCCCGGAGGTGGATGATCCCGGGGATGGATCGGCGCCTGATGCCGTTCCGTTCGAGCCTGTCTGGAACTTTGCGCAGGGTTCTCGACGGGCTCGAACCAAGTGGGGTTGGGGGAACGGACAAGCTTGATGGTTTGCCCTTCCACGAGCGTTATCCCGCGGAGGCGGGGATCTCGTTTCGGTGACGCGGGACGGTCAGGTTCAGGCAAGATCCCGGCTTTCGCCGCGATGACGGCGATGGGCGCTTTCCCGGATAGTGCGGTCAGGAATGCGGCGTGCGGACGCCTTCGACCACGACGGTTGCCGGGTGGTGCTTGTCGAGATGCCGGCGGATGATCGCCAGGTTGCGGCTGTTCGAGCGGAAGGCGAAATCGAACAGGTCGCCGACCAGCGGGATCGCGCCGATCGCGGTATCGAACCCGACATTGCCCATCATCCGTGCGAGCTGCCATTTGGACAGACCGAGATTGCGTCCTTCCCACACGATCCAGGCGCCCATGGCGGCGGTGGCGATGTCCCCCACGACGGGGACCAGGCCGAGCAGCGCGTCCATGCCGACCTTGCGGTTGATGCCGGGGATCGTGAAAGCGCGTTCGAGGAGATGTTCCATCGTTTCGACGCGGGCACGGACCGCTGCGGGGTCACGCCCAAGCCCGGGCAGGCCGGCGGCCATGCGGTCGATCTGTTCAGGGGAAATCCGCATGGCTGGTCCTAATCCGGGCTGCGCAGCTGATCCAGCGCGTGGATCGCGCGGGCATTGTCGCGATATCCCTTGAGGTTGGGGGCGACCAGCGCCCAGCGCAAGGGCGACGCAATGGCGATGAACACACCAATATCGGCAAGGCTGCGGTCGGCATCGGCCAGCCGCGCGGTGCGCGATACGGGATCAGGCGCGGTGCGGGCGGCGGCCAGCGCGGCATCGGCCCGTTCGCTGCAGAGCGGACTGCGGTCGCAAGTGAAGCGGTGGAGATACCAGGCGGCGCTGCCCGACGGAGCGACCCGATCGACCAGCCGGAGGTCGGCGGGGGCATCGGCCGCGACCGCGACGGTATCGACCCCGATCCGCCGCCAGTCCTGTGCGGCCAGCGCGTAGAGCATCCGCGCGCCCGGCCCGGCCGGCATCGCGATGCGCAGCGGGGTTGGCGGTACGGCCGGGTTCCGCGCGCGCCAGCCGGCGATCGTCGCGGCGGCGACCGCGATACGGCGGGGCAGCGGCGTGGCGGACCAGTCCGGCACCACCGGATCGGGCAAGTCGTCCCCGCCCGCCGGCACGATTCCGGTGCGGACCGCCCAGCCATCGGCGAACAGCCGGACGATCCTGTCCCGATCAAGCGCGAGCGCGAGCGCGAGACGGTTTTCGGGGGCGGACAACAGACCGTGATTGTCGACGATGGCAAAGCCGAACAGGCCGGTCGCAGGATCGATATGGAGCGTGGTGGCGGCGCCGCCATCGGCCCGCGCGATCGCGATGTCGGTAAAGCGGCCGGCCAGCACCACGCCGGCCGCCCCGGCCTTGAATCGCGCCACCGCCAGCGCCGCGCGTTCCCCGCGCAGGACGATATCGGCGGCGGGATCGGGCACGGCGTCCGGGACCGTCGGATCGTCGGTCGGGCGGGCGGGGGTCAGCCGCGCGGCACCGCGGGCGGCACCCTGCACGCCGGCGCGGTCACGCGACAGGATGCGGAACGGGCCGCTGCCGCCGGGCGGGCGGGTGCCGATCATCGCCAGTGCGGGTTGGGCGAGCAGCTGGAGCAGATCGGGGCGGGGGGCGGAGAGGCGGATTTCGACCACCGCATCGGTCACCGCGAGGACCTCCGCGATGGCGGTCAGTTCGGACGCGAGCGGGTTTTCGCTGCCCGGTGCGATCGCGGCGCGCAGCCGGCGGGCGACGGCGGCGGCATCGAGCGTCGCATCGGGCGCGATGCGGAACGTGTAGTAAAGACCGTCGTCGGACACGTCCCAGCGGATCGCCAGTCCCGGGTTGACCTGTCCGGCCGCGTCGAACCGCACCAGTCCCTGCGCCACCGCGCCGAGCAGGACCGCGTCGGGCGGGGTGTAGCCGCGCCGGGTGGGATCGACGATGCGCGGCCGCGGGCCGATGACGCTGACCACCACCGGCGCGTCGTCGGGCGCGTGACCACGCGTGTCGCAGGCGCCGGGCAGCAGCAGGAGGAGCAGGAGGAGATACCGCATTGCGGCTTAACCTAGAGCATAGTGTGTACGGGGTCAGGTTTCTTTTGCTTCGGCGCACGGGACGGTCCTGGGACGTGGCCGCAGCCGCCGGAGCAGGCTCGCTTTGCCGTCTTCCGGATACGTCATCCCGGCGCAGGCCGGGATCTCCCTTTGGCTGGAGCTGGCGCATGACCAGAGGGCGATCTGCGCCCGCGCGGGGACGACGCTGGTGGATGACAGGTAAAGCCGACCCGGCATCCTGACGTGAGACGCGGGACCGCCGAGGCCGTCACCCCACGAAGGCACGTTCGATGACATAGTGGCCGGGGGCGGCGTTCGAGCCTTCGCTGAAGCCCAGGCCATCGAGGAAGGCGGCGAAGTCCTTGATCATCGCCATGCTGCCGCAGAGCATGATCCGATCCTGTTCGGGATCGAATTCACGTCCGCCGGTCAGCGGGGGCACGAACAGTTCGCCCGACGCCACGAGCGCGTCGATCCGGCCGGTCGTGCGGAACTCCTCGCGCGTGACGGTGGGGACGTAGCCGAGCTGGTCCTGCGCCTGTTCGCCGATCAGCGGATCGTCGGCGAAAGCGGCCTCCAGTTCGGTGCGGTAGGCGAGGTCGGCGACGCGGCGCACGCTGTGGACGATCACGATTTCTTCGAACTGGTCGTAGATGTCGGGATCGCGCGCGACCGACAGGAACGGCGCGAGGCCGGTGCCGGTGGAAATCAGGAACAGCCGGCGGCCGGGCAGCAGCGCGTCGGACACGAGCGTGCCGGTGGGCTTCCGGCCGAGGAAGATCTGGTCGCCGGCCTGGACGAGGCGGAGCTGCGAGGTGAGCGGGCCGTCTTCCACCGCGATCGACAGGAATTCCAGTTCGTCGCTGTAGGACGGGCTGGCGATCGAATAGGCGCGCAGCAGCGGCTTGCCCTTGGGGCCGGGCAACCCGATCATCACGAATTCGCCGGACCGAAAGCGGAAGCTTGCTGGCCGCGTGATCGCGAAGCTGAACAGATGTTCGTTCCAGTGGCGGACCCACAGCACGGTTTCGACCGAAAGCGCGGTGGTGGGTTCGAGGCCGGTCGGGGCCGGGGCGGCGGTGGAGGCGGCGACTGCCACGGAATCGGTCATGTCGGTCCTTTTGCCGCAGCGGCGGCGGAGGGTGGGGTTGCGTGGTCCCTTAACGGACGATGCGCCGTTTTGCACCCGAGTTGCGGTTGGGGTGGGGAAAGCTGGGGCTGGGGGGGGAGCGATTCTCACCGTTCGTCCCGTCAAACAGCTTTCACGCCTGATTCCGTTTGGTTCGAGCCTGTCGAGAACCCGGCGCTGGGTTCTCGACAGGCTCGAACCAAACGGAACTGAGTGTTGAGATAAATACGTTTGGCGCGAGACGGAGGCCGCCTACAAACAACGGGAAGGGTGCGGACGGCGGGACTCGAACCCGCACTCTTTACAAGAAACGGATTTTAAGTCCGTCGCGGCTACCGGTTTCGCCACGTCCGCCGGTGCTGAACCCGGCCCCCACGCAGCGATGGCCGCATCGGGCCCCGTGGGTCAAGCCCGATCAGACGTTCAGGCGGATGCGCATTTCCTTGCCGGGCTTGAAATAGGGGACGCGTTTGGCGTCGACCGCGACGGCATCGCCGGTGCGCGGGTTGCGGCCCAGGCGGGCGGCGCGGGCGCGGGTGGAAAAAGTGCCGAACCCGCGGAGTTCGACGCGACCGCCGGCGGCCAGCCGCGACACGATTTCGTCGAAAACGAGCGTGACGATCCGTTCGATCTCCGCCGTCGAAAGGCCGGGATTGGCAGCGGCAAGGCTGGCGACGAGTTCGGACCTGATCATGCGATCTCCACGATCGCGACCGCATCCGGAAATGCGAGTCGGCGGGACGACGGTGCGGACCCCCTCCCCACCTGACGTGCCACGTAACGGACGATCCGGACGGCGGTCAACGTTGCCACCGGTGCGCGCGCTGTTCATTTTGTACGAAAAACACAAAAAAGGGGCGCGAACCTTTCGGTTCGCGCCCCCGGTTCGCCGTTTCAGGCAAGCCGGCTTCAGCTGTCTTCGTTGCGCGCCTTGAGGGCGGCGCCGAGGATGTCGCCGAGCGACGCGCCGGAGTCGGACGACCCGTACTGCGCCACGGCCTGCTTCTCTTCGGCCATCTGCATGGCCTTGATCGAGAAGTTGGGCTTCTTCGACCGGTCGAAGCCGATGACCATCGCATCGAACTTCTGGCCGACCTGGAACCGCTCCGGACGCTGTTCGTCGCGGTCGCGGCC
Organism: Sphingomonas montana; assembly: GCF_001956315.1. Classification (GTDB taxonomy): domain Bacteria; phylum Pseudomonadota; class Alphaproteobacteria; order Sphingomonadales; family Sphingomonadaceae; genus Sphingomonas_R; species Sphingomonas_R montana. The sequence goes on from NZ_MOLY01000042.1 coordinate 53,913, forward strand.
GAGATCGATGCGCTTGATGAAGCCGGTGACGCCGTCGTCGCCCATCTGGACTTCGAGACCGCCGTCGCGAACCTCGAGCACCGTGACCGTGGTCACGACGTTCTTGTTCACGCCGCCCTGCGAGGACGCACCGCCCGAAGCGGCCGCCGCTGCACCGCCGCCGCCGCCGACCGCGACACCGCCGCGCTCGAGCTGCTTGATGCCGAGCGAGATGCGCTCCTTCTCCGGATCGATGTCGAGCACGACGGCCTGGATCGTCTCGCCCTTGTGATGAAGCGCGAGCGCCTCCTCGCCGGTGACGCCCCAGGCGATGTCGGACATGTGGACCATGCCATCGACGTCGCCGTCGAGGCCGACGAACAGACCGAATTCGGTCGCGTTCTTGACTTCACCCTCGACGGTCGAACCGACGGGGTGCTGTTCCATGAACGCATCCCACGGATTGTTGATCGCCTGCTTGAGGCCGAGCGAGATGCGGCGCTTGTCCTGATCGACCTCGAGGATGACCACGTCGACTTCCTGAGACGTCGAGACGATCTTGCCCGGATGGACGTTCTTCTTGGTCCAGGACATTTCGGACACGTGGACGAGGCCTTCGATGCCCGGCTCCAGCTCGACGAACGCACCATATTCGGTGATGTTCGTGACGCGGCCGGTGAACTTGCCCTCGATCGGGTATTTGGCGGAGGCACCCTCCCACGGATCGCTCTCGAGCTGCTTCATGCCGAGCGAGATGCGCTGCGTGTCCTTGTTGATGCGGATGATCTGGACCTTCAGCGTATCGCCGATGTTGATCATCTCGCTCGGGTGGCCGACGCGCTTGTAGCTGAGATCGGTGACGTGGAGCAGGCCGTCGATGCCGCCGAGGTCGACGAACGCACCATAGTCGGTGATGTTCTTCACGACGCCTTCGATCACCTGACCCTCGGCCAGCGACTGGATGAGGCCGGTGCGCTGTTCGGCGCGCGTCTCTTCCAGAATGGCGCGGCGCGACACGACGATGTTGCCGCGGCGACGATCCATCTTCAGGATCTGGAACGGCTGCGGAATGTCCATCAGCGGGGTGACGTCGCGCACGGGGCGGATATCGACCTGCGAACCGGGCAAGAAGGCCACGGCACCGGACAGGTCGACCGTGAAGCCGCCCTTGACCCGACCGAAGATGACGCCTTCGACGCGCGCGGTGGTGGAGAATTCGGCTTCCAGCTTGTCCCAGGCGGCTTCGCGGCGGGCGCGGTCGCGCGACAGCATCGCTTCGCCGTGGACGTTCTCGACGCGGTCGACATAGACCTCGACGGTGTCGCCGATCGCGAGTTCGGCCTTCTGGCCCGGCGCGGCGAATTCGCTGAGGCGGACGCGACCTTCGGACTTCAGCCCGACGTCGATGACGGCCATGTCGTTTTCGATGCCGGTGACGGTGCCCTTGACGACGCGGCCTTCGAAGCCTTCGTTCTCGCCGCCGAGCGTTTCGTTGAGCAGTGCCGCGAAATCATCGCGCGTCGGGTTTGCCGCAGTGGCCATAAAGAGGAATTTCCTGAGTCTAGGTTCGGCCGTCCGGGAAGAATCCGGAGGACTTTGGAAGGCCGTATTGCCGCGACGACCCCATGCCGGCACAGCATCCCGCGGCCAAGACACACGTGAATGCGGGGAGCCGGAGCGGGGTGGCTCCATGGCAAAAGGGCACGCCGGGCGCGCCGGTCCGTGGACCGGAGCCTGACGCGCCTGTCAGCCGGCGCGCTTAGCGCGCGGCCATCCGGGCATCCACGAGCGCGATCGCCCGCTGGACGGCCGTCTCTATACTCAAAAGGCTGGTATCCAGCAAGTCGGCATCCGCGGCCTGCACCAGCGGGGCGGTATCACGCGTGCTGTCGCGCCGGTCGCGCTCGCGGATCTCGGCGAGCAGCGTGTCGACCGAGACCTGCTGCCCCATGCCGGCCATCTCCGCATGGCGGCGTTGCGCGCGGACGGTGGGGCTGGCGCGGACGAACAATTTGGCGTCGGCATGCGGCGCGATGACGGTGCCGATGTCGCGCCCGTCAAGGATCGCGCCGCCGGGCCGCGCGGCGAAATCGCGCTGTCGTTCGACCAGCGCGGCGCGGACCGCCGGATGGGCGGAAACGATCGAGGCGGTGGCGCCGGCATCCTCGGAGCGCAGCTTCGGATCGCACAGCAGCAGGTCGTCGAACCGACAGCCGGCGAGCGCATCGTCCGGGTCGGACGGGTTGCCGCCGCCGCGCAGCACGTTGGTGCCGACCGCGCGGTAGAGCAGGCCGGTGTCGAGATAGGGCAGCCGGTAATGTGCGGCGAGCGCGCGGGCGATGGTGCCCTTGCCCGATGCGGCCGGACCGTCGACGGCGATAATCATGCTGGGTCTCCGTCGTGCAGCCGCATCCAGTCGCGCAGATGCGCCACGAACAGGTCGGGCCGGTCGTTCTGCAGCCGGTGGGCGGCACCGGGCACGACGATCGTTTCGGCCCCGCCCGGAACCATGGCGGCAAAGCGGCGCGCGGTCGGTTCGGTTATCTCGTCCGAGTCGCCGATCAGGAACAGCGTGGGGCAGCGCAGTTCGGCCAGCCGGGCGGTGCCGTCATGGTCGGCCAGCGTGCCGGTGGCGCGGAACTCGCTCGGCCCCCACATCGCCTCGTACAGCGCGGGCGTGAAGCAGTGCGGCATCGCTGCTTCGTAGGCGGTGACGACGGGATCGGGATCGCGCAGCCGCCAGTAGCGGTCATAATAGGCACGGGTGGCGGCGGCGCACGCGGCGGCCGGGGGCGGGGTCGGCCCTTCGCAGGCGGTCAGCACGGCCTGCACGTCGGCAGGCAGGCGGGCGCGCAACGTGGCGGCGTCGGCCAGCCAGGCGGCGGTCGAGACGAGCGGCCCCATCAGGACGAGACTGACGACGCCGGGTGCGCGGGCGGCATGTTCGAGCGCGAGCGTCGCACCCCAGCTATGCCCCAGCAGATGGAGCCGATCGAGCCCGAGCGCCGTGCGGATCGCCGCGATTTCCGCCACGAAGCGCGCGAGCGTCCAGTGCGCGGGGTCGCCGGGCCGGTCCGAACGGCCGCAATCGAGCTGGTCGTAGAAGATGATGGCGCGGTCGTGGCCGAGTGCCGCGGCCGGGATCAGCCCGGCATGCGACCCGCCGGGGCCACCATGGACGAGCAGCAGCGGTGGGCGGGCGGACGCGAGGTCGCCGTCGATCCGGACATGGAGCGACCCGCCCTCCACCGCGACGCGCAGGGCGCGGGTCGACGGCGCGGGCCGGTCGGCCGGACAGGCGGCGCCGGGCAGGCTCATCGCGCCGTGTCGCAACGCGCGCCGAGCGCGGCCAGCAGGGCAGGGAAGGTCGGGAAGCTGGTCGCGATCGGGCTGATATCGTCGACGACGACGGGACCGGTGGCGGCGAGACCGGCGACCGCGAAGCTCATTGCGATACGGTGGTCCAGATGCGTCTGAACGGCCGCTGCGCCGGGGGGGAGGCCGGGGAAGGGCGCGCCGTCGCGGCCGTCGATGATCAGGCCGTCGGGCAGTTCCTCGACCATGGCACCGATCGCGCGGAGGCCGGCGGCCATGGCGGCGATGCGGTCCGATTCCTTCACGCGCAGCTCCTCCAGCCCGCGCAGGGTGGTGCGGCCCTGCGCAAGCGCGGCAGCGACGAACAGGATGGGATATTCGTCGATCATCGACGGCGCGATATCGGCCGCGACGTCTGTGCCGGCGAGCGGGGAGGCGCGCACCACGATGTCGGCGACCGGTTCGCCGCCCACGGTGCGCATGTCGTGGAAGGTCAGGTCGGCACCCATCGCCTGCAACACGCCGAACAGGCCCGCGCGGGTCGGGTTGATCCCGACATTCTCGATCCGGACGTCGGAGCCGGGCACGATCAGCGCGGCCACGGCCAGGAAGGCGGCGGAGGAGGGGTCGCCGGGGACGACGATATGCTGCGGCTTCAGCTCGGCCTCGCCATGGACGGCGATGGTGCGGATGCCGTCCGGGTCGGTATGCAGATCGACGGTCGCGCCAAAGCCGGCGAGCATCCGTTCGCTATGGTCGCGGGTCGGCACGGGTTCGATCACGCGGGTGATGCCCGGGGTGTTGAGCCCCGCCAGCAGCACCGCGGACTTCACCTGCGCCGAGGCGACGGGGAGCCGGTAGTCGAGCGGGACGGCGGGGCTGAGTCCGCGGACCATGAGCGGGAGCCGGCCGCCGGGGCTGGCGGTGATGTCCGCGCCCATCGCCGACAGCGGATCGATGACGCGCCCCATCGGCCGCTTGCTGAGCGAAGCGTCGCCCACGAAGGTGGCGGTGATCGGGTGGCTGGCGACGAGGCCCATCAGCAGCCGGGTCGACGTACCGCTATTGCCCATGTCGAGCGCGGTGGCGGGTTGCAGCAGGCCGCCGACCCCGACGCCGTCGACGGTCCAGCGGACACCCTCTTCACCGTCGGTGCGCACGATGGTGGCGCCCATGGCGCGGAGTGCGCCGGCGGTGGCGTGGACGTCCTCGCCCTCCAGCAGGCCGTCGATCGTGCTGCGGCCGACCGCCAGCGCGCTGAGCATGAGCGCCCGGTGCGAGATCGACTTGTCGCCGGGCACGCGGACGCGGCCGGTGAGCGGGCCATCGGCGCTGAAGGCCGCAGGGGAGGGGACAGGCCGAAGGGCGGGAGCATGCATGGGGCGCGGCTTTGACAGGGGCATGGGGCTGTGGCAAGGCGCGCGGCAATTCGCGTCGACGGCTCTTCGCTTTCGGCGCGCTTCCCTTTTTGCGGAGCAACCATCCATGACGAAGCCTGAATGGGGCGCCAAGCGGACCTGCCCGAAGTGCGGGACGCGGTTCTACGACCTGGGCAAGGACGATCCCGTCACCTGCGTCGAATGCGCGACGCAGTTCGAACCCGAAAGCGTGCTGAAGTCCAAGCAGCCGCTGTCCTATGACGCGCCGAAGAAGGTCGTCGAGGAAAAGGACGATTCGGACCTGAGCGAGGACCTGGAAGTCGACGAGGATGCCGAGCCGAGCCCCGACGACGATGTCGACCTGGGCGGCGACGACGATATCGGTGTTGCAGCACCTGCGGACGAAGACGAGAATTAATGCTTGCAGGGGCGCGCCGGCTTTCGTAGAGCGCGCCCATCCCGCCGGTTCCCAGCCGGCGGACAGGATATGGGGCCGTAGCTCAGCTGGGAGAGCGTCGCGATGGCATTGCGAAGGTCTGGGGTTCGATCCCCCACGGCTCCACCATTCTTCCAGCAGGCCCGCAGTGATGCGGGCTTTTTGCTGTTCGGGGTTGGTGGGGCGGTTGCGATCCGGTTTGCAGCGCGACCGCATCGCATGGCTTCACTCCAGCCCCGATTCCATTTGATCCGGTGACGGGCCAACCAGTCGTCATCCCGGATCAAGTCCGGGATGCCGGAAGCCCTTATCGCGGGACAGAGGCTGGCCGCCCGTACGGCACGGTCAGGGCGCGCGGGTGGCGAGGAGGGCGGCGGCCATGGCGTTGAGGGGCGTCGCGATGCCGTGACGCGCGCCGAGCCGGGCGATGACGCCGTTGCGGGCGTCGGCCTCGGTCGGGCGGCCGGCGGCGCGGTCGGCGTGGATCGAGTTGATGCCGTCGGCCGGACCCGCAACAGTACCGGCGACGACGTCGTCGGGCAGCGTGTCGGGGAGGTTCGCGCCCTCCGCCCGGCCCACCGCAAGGCATTCGGCTACCAGCGCGCGCATCACACCGGCGACGGCGGGGTCCTGCGCGATCCCGGCGGGCAGCAGGGTGAGCGCGTTGACCGCCCCGGCACAGTTGATCGCCAGCTTGGCCCAGGCGGCGGTGGCGAAGTCATCGGTCAGGACAGTGGTGATCGGCGTGGCGGCGAACAACGCGGCGAAGGCGCGGCCGGCGGCGTCGTCCGCGACCGTCAGCGTGCCGGTGCGGCGCTGCCGGATGCGGCCGGGGGCGTCGCGTTCGGCCGGGATGTCCACGATGACCGGCACGAGCCGGTCGGCCGAGACGGCAGGGAAGCGGTCACGGTGCTCGACGCCGTTCTGGAGCACGGCGACGCGGGTGGCCGGACCAGCCAGCGCGTCGATCCAGCGGGCGGCACCGGCGGTGTCGTAGGTCTTGGTCGTGGTCAGGACCCAGTCGACCGGCGTCGCCTGCGCGGGGTCGGTCAGGACCTGTGGTCGTGCCGTGATCCGGCCACCGGGGGTATCGACCTGCAGATCGTTTAGCGGGGTGCGGACGCAGAGCGTGACGCGGTGCGCCGGCGACTGGGCGAGCCAGGCGGCGACGGTGCCGCCGATCGCGCCGGAGCCGATGACGGCGATGTGCAGGGGAATGTTCGGCATACAAGGCGGTATAGCGACGCGCCGGCGGGGGTGGAAGCGTCAGGCGGCGGGGGCCGGCACCGTGACCGGGGCATTGCGGGCCTGAAAAAGCCGGCCGCGTTCGACGATGAGCACGACGCCGAGCGAAGCGAGGCCGGCGAAGAAGAAACCGGCCGCGACCGGGATCGTGGTGCCGTTGAAACTCTGCCCGATCAGCAGGCCGACCAGCGCCCCGCCGGTGGTGGAGACGAAACCCTGGATCGAGGACGCCGTGCCAGCGATATGGCCGACCGGTTCCATCGCCATCGATCCGAAGTTGGAGGCCGCAAGCGAAAAACAGCCCATTGTGGCGGCAAGCAGCACCGCGAAGCTCAGGACCGTTTCATAGCCCGCGGCGGCGACCGCCAGATGCAGTGCGCTGAATGCGATGAAGCACAGGAGAGCCGTGTGTGACACCCGGCGCGTGCCGAGCCGTTCGACGATCCGCGAGTTGAAGAACGAACCGACCGCCATCGTGCCGGCGGTAGCCGCGAAGACGGTGGTGAAGATTGCCGGCCGCTGGAACACGTCGGCGAAGATCTGCTGCACCGAATTGATATAGCCCATGAGGCCGCCGAACAGCAGCGAGGTCGCCAGCGTGTAGCCCAGCGCATAGCGGTTGGTGACGACTTCGCGCGCGGCGGACAGGATGGACCGTGCCGAGATCGGCCGGCGATATTCCGGGTGCAGGGTCTCTGGCAGCTTGAACCAACCCCACAGGACGATGCCGATCGCGAAGGCGGCCAGGAAATAGAAGATCCAGGGCCATGGCCCGGCGAACAGGATGATCTGCCCGATACTGGGAGCCAGGATCGGGACGGCCAGGAACACGATGAAGCTGAGCGACATCACGCGCGCCATCTGGCGACCCGAATAGCAATCCCGCACGATCGATACCGCCAGAACGCGCGACGATGCGGCCACCACACCCTGGAGCAGCCGGGCAAGGACGATCGTCGTGAAGTCGGTGGCGAAGGTGGCGGCGACGCTGGCGACCGCGAACAGCGACAGGCTGACCAGCAGGACGGGCTTGCGCCCGACCCGGTCGGACAGCGGCCCGTAGACGAGCTGTGCCGCGCCGAAGCCCAGGACATAGGCCGCGATGATGAACTGCCGCTGATTCTCGATCGTGATACCGAGCGCGTCCGACATGGCGGGCAAAGCGGGCAGCATGATGTCGATGCCAAGCGCGTTGATCGCCATCATCCCCGCGACGAACGCGACGAATTGACGAAAGCCCATGCCGGGGTGGGCAGGGCCGCCATGGCGGGTAGAAGCTTCGATCATGTACGGGCCTTCGCTGCGTTGCAGCAAGATGGGGCGCGTGGAGGGACGAGACAAGTCTTCAGTGGTGGGACGCGATCAGTTGCCGGAGCCGAGCGGCGCGCCGGACGGCTGGCCGGCGTTCGATAGCGTCGTACCGGACGACAGCCCGGCAACCGCGTTGTTGCCGTTAGCGGCACCGCCGCTGCCGCCACCATAGCCCGCGCTGCCGGTGGCAAGGCGCGTGTTCAGCCGCGACGCGGTGCCGATGCCGGCGCGGGCATTGATGCGTGCGCTGAGCGAAGATTGCGACCCGATCGGGGTGCCGGGCTGTCCGAAACCGGTGCCGCCGACATTGGGAATGGCACTCGCCGCCCCGGTCGATGTGCTGCCCGACAACGATCCGCTGCCCAGGCCGATGCCGAGGCTGCTGCTCGAGGATCCCGAACCGGCGTTGGTCGCGGAGACGCTGCCGGTCGAGGCGGTGCCGCCGGAGAGCTGCGCGGCGGCGGGCGCGGCGGTCGCGGCGAGGATGAGTAGCGCGGTGGCGGGGCGGAACATGGCAGGTCTCCGGATCTGGTGAAGGGGTAACCCGGCGGGGCGGCCGGGGGTTCCGCCATCGGCCGGACGGCGGGTCAGGTAGCGGGAGATGCGCCGCTGGCCGCCAGTTGCCTGTTCAGTTCCGCGACCAGGCGGTCGCAGCCGGGCTGGTCGCGCCCCTCCGCCCGGGCGACGAGCAGATCCTGCGTGTTGGAGGCGCGCAGCAGCCACCAGCCGTCGGGCGTGGTGACGCGGACGCCGTCCGTCGTGTCAACCGCCGCGCCGGTCGCCGCCAGCCGCGCCGCCACCTCCGCCACCACCACGAACTTGCGATCTTCAGGGGAAGCGAAGCGCAGTTCGGGCGTGGCGACGCGGACGGGCAGCGCATCGACCAGATCGGCCAGCGGCCGGCGCGCGCGACCCAGCGTACGGATCAGCCGCAGCGCGGCGTAGAGCGCGTCGTCATAGCCGGGATGGTCGTCCGCGAAGAAGATGTGGCCGCTCTGTTCGCCGGCCAGCAGCGCGCCGGTTTCGCGCATCCGCTGCTTCATCGGGGCGTGGCCGGCGCGGCCCATGACGGGCACGCCGCCCAGTTCGGCAACCCGGTCGAACAGCGTCTGCGACATCTTGACGTCGCCGATCACGGTCGCGCCGGGATGGTCGGCCAGCAGCGGTTCGGCCAGGATGGCGAGCAGCCGGTCGGCCGGCAGCGTGCGGCCGCACGCGTCGATCACGCCGATCCGGTCCCCGTCGCCATCGAACGCAACGCCGAAATCGAGCCGTTCGGACAGGATGAGCGTCCGCAACGCATCGAGGTTCGCGTCGATCGTCGGATCGGGGTGATGGTTGGGGAAGGTGCCGTCGATGGCGGTGAAGAGCAGGCGGTGCGTGCCGGGCAGACGGGCGGCGAGCGATTCGACGATGGCGCCTGCGGCACCGTTGCCCGCGTCCCAGCCGATCCGGAATGTGGACGTATCGGCCCCGGCCAGCAGCCGATCGACATAGCGATCGGCGATATCGATGTCGGTCGCGGTGCCGGCCCCGCTTGTCCAGTCGCCGGTGGACGCCAGCGCGCCGAGTGCCTGGATATCGTCCGCGAAGAAGGGGCGGTGGCGCAGGACGAGCTTGAAACCGTTGTGCGAGGCCGGGTTGTGGCTGCCGGTGACCATGACCGCGGCATCGACGCCCAGCACGGTTTCGGCGAAGTACAGCATGGGCGTTGGGCCGACGCCGATCCGGACAACGTCGCAGCCGCTTGCCAGCAGGCCGGCGACGAGCGCGTCTTCCAGCATCGGGCTGTGCGTCCGGCCATCGCGGCCGACGGCGATGCGGGTTCCGCCGTCACGCGCGACGACGGTGCCGAAGCCGCGCCCCACCGCGACCGCGTCGGCGGCATGGAGCGTATCGCCCACGATGCCGCGAATGTCATATTCGCGCAGAATCGATGGCGCGAAGCGGTGGGTCGGCGGGCGGGGGGTCAGCGGGAGGACGGCCCGGCCGGGGTCACCGCGAGGAGCGTGTCGCGGGCGAGATTGACGCGACGTGCCAGATCGTTGGTGCCGCCGTGGTCGGGATGGACGCGGGCGATGAGCCGGCGATGGGCCGCACGGATCCGGTCCGCATCCGCGCCGATCGGCAGTTCGAGCAGGGCCAGCGCCTCCGTCTCGGTCATGGCGGCGCGGACAGGCGTTTGCTTGCGGAACCAGACCCAGCCGCCCGCGCCGCCGAGTGCCAGCAAGCCTAGCGCGGGGTTGCCCTTCAGCAGGCTGATCCCGACCAGTGCGGCAATGCCGGCGGCGACATCGGCATAGCGCAGCGTCTTGAGCGATCCGTCCTTGTACGCCCAGAAGGCGATGGCGGCCGCGGCCAGCAGCAGCAGGAGCATCAGGCCGCCGCCTGCACCCGGTCGGGAAGTGCCAGGGCAGCGATCATCTCGCGCAGTTCCTGGCGGGCGGCGACATGGGCGATCCCGGCGTCGGCGCCGATCGCCTTCAGATCGAGCAGCGTCAGCCCCTTGGGAAACAGTTCGCGGTAGATGACGCGTTCGGACAGGCCGGGGATGACGCGGAAGCCGACGCGCTTGCTGAGTTCGGCAAGGGCGGAGGCTACGCGTTTCATGTTGCGCGCCTCGATATGCTGCAACCGGTTGCGCAGCACGACCCAGTCGACCGTGCCGCCGTCGGTCTTGGCGCGGACCTTGCGCGCGTCCCACACGATTTCGGCGTAGAAGCTGGGGCGCTTGATCTTGTAGCTGTCGGGATCGACCTGCCCGATCAGGTCGAGGTCGATGAAACTGTCGTTGATCGGCGTGACCAGCGTGTCGGCCCGTTCGATCGCGGCGCGGGCGGCGGGGTCGTCGCGGCCGGGGGTGTCGACGACGATGATATCGACCTGCCCGCGCAGTTCGTCGATCCGTTCGCCGACCTGCGGCCCCTTGGCCGGATCGAGCGTCTCGACATGCGGCAGGGGCAGGTCGATTCCCGTCCGCTTGATGGTGGCGATGCGGTTTTCCAGGTAGCGGCCAAGCGTCCGCTGGCGATGATCCAGATCGAGCGTCGCCACCCGGCGACCAGCCGCGGCCAGCGCGACGGCGGTATGGACCGCGGTGGTGGACTTGCCCGACCCACCCTTTTCATTGGCGAAGACGATGAGATGCGCTGTCTGCAAAAGCCGTTCGCGGGTATGCCCCGCCCCCTTGATCTCGTCCGCCGCGGCCCCCAAAGGACGCGTATCAGCCCTGTCGTCAGCCCTATCGGAGGCCACCCCAAGGTGCAAATCATTCGTACCGTGCAAGGCCTGCGCGAAGTGACGGCCGGCTGGCGCATGGCTGGAAAGACCGTGGCGCTGGTGCCGACGATGGGCGCGCTGCATGCGGGGCACATGGCGCTGGTCGATGCGGGCCGGCGGCGCGCGGACCATGTGGTGGTGTCGATCTTCGTCAACCCGGCGCAGTTCGGACCGAACGAGGATCTGGCCGCCTATCCCCGGCGGGAGGCGGCCGATGCCGCGATGCTGGATGCGGGCGGGGTGGACGTGCTGTGGGCGCCCGACGTGGCGACGATGTACCCGGCCGGCTTCGCGAGCAGCCTGTCGGTGGGCGGGGTGAGCGAACGCCATGACGGCGCGGCGCGGCCGGGGCATTTCGACGGGGTGGCGACGGTGGTCGCGAAACTGCTGAACCAGGTGCGGCCGGACGTCGCGCTGTTCGGGGAGAAGGACTGGCAGCAGCTGGCCGTGATCCGGCGGATGGCGGCGGACATGGACGTGCCCGTCGAGATCGTCGGCGTGCCGACGCAGCGCGAGGATGACGGTTTGGCGCTGTCGTCGCGCAACGCGTATCTGGACGACGAACAGCGGGCGGCGGCGCGGGCGATGCCGCGCGCGCTGGGCGAGGCGGCGGCGGCGATCGCGCGGGGGGACGATGTGGCGCAGGCGATGGCGACGGCGGAGCGGCGCTTGCTGGACGGCGGGTTCGGCAGCGTGGATTATGTCACGCTGTGCGATGCGGAAACGCTGGTGCCGGTCGTGGCGGTCGACGGGCGCCCGCTGCGTTTGCTGGCCGCGGCGCGGATCGGGACGACGCGGCTGATCGACAATCTGGCGGTGGCAGTGGAGTAAGTAGGCTCTTCAAATGTTCAACCTCACGACCGTCCATGCCGAGCGCGGTCGAGGCACTTTCCCGAGCGTAGCCGGGGGAGCGCTGTCGACCGTCTTGGCTGCGCTCGACCGGTCCCTCGACTTCGCTCGGGGTGGACGGGTCTTGCCAACGTCATTGCGGACCTGATCCGGGATCCCGCCTGTTCTGTTGCGCTTGAAGGCAGCGGGACCCCGGATCAAGTCCGGGGTGACAGCGCATCTGTCCGGTTGACGCCGCCTGCGTTCGCAGCGGCCTTCGCCGTTAACCACTTGTTTGCGCGTGGGGCCTCATGTTTCCAGCCCTGACGACTCGCGTCACAACGGGGAACGGCACATGGGATATAGCCTGGAGACGGGGACTTTCGGGATGGAGCGCCGGATCGCGGATGCGACGCGGGGCGACATCGATGCCTATTTCGATCTGGGCATGGCCTATTCGTCCGGCGCGGGCGGGATCGACCTGGATCTGGTCGAGGCGCATAAATGGTTCAACCTGGCGGCACTGGGCGGCAGCCGGCGGGGGCAGGAATGCCGGGCGGAGATCGCCGAGGACATGACCGCGCGCGAGATCGCGAATGCGCAGAAAGCGGCGCGGGCCTGGCTGGGGCTGACGATGCGGGCGGCGGCTTGACGGCGTGCGGTCCGGTTCGGGCTTGTCGAGAGTGCTGGCCGGGCCGGGCAGGGTTTTCGACAGGGCCGAACCGGACGGGTGGGTGAAAGGGGAAGCTTCCCCAGAGCTTGGCCCTGTGGTGCTGGTGGCTTCTCGGCTTCGCTCGAAGGGTCCCTCGACTTCGCTCGGGATGAACGGTTAGTGGCGGTGCATCGTCAGCCCTTCTTGAACGGGGTCATCTCGTCCAATTCCTCGATATCCTCCGCCACCGCGGCGCGTTCCGCGTCGAGATAGGCGGCGACCGCGCGGCGGAAGCCGGGGTCGGGAATATAGTGGGCGGACCAGGTGACGGCTGGGGCGTAGCCGCGCGCCAGCTTGTGCGAGCCCTGCGCGCCCGCCTCGACCCGCGCCAGGCCGCGCGCGATGGCGGCATCGATCGCCTGATAATAGCAGAGTTCGAAGTGGAGGAAGGGGACGTCCTCGGTCGAGCCCCAATAGCGGCCGTAGAGCGTGTCGGCCCCCACCAGGTTGAGCGCCCCGGCGATCGGCACGCCATCGCGCAGTGCCAGCATCAGCAGGACACGGTCGCCCAGCCGTTCCGACAGAAGCGAGAAAAAGCGGCGGTTCAGATAGGGGCGGCCCCACTTCCTGGCCCCGGTATCCTGGTAGAAGAGCCAGAAGGCGTCCCAATGCGCCTCCGTGATTGCTGCGCCGGTCAGGTGGACGATGTCGAGGCCCTGCACTGCGGCGGCGCGTTCCTTGCGGATCGCCTTTCGCTTGCGGCTGGCCAGCGCGGCCAGGAAATCGTCGAAGCTGGCATAGCCGTCGTTGGTCCAGTGGAACTGGCGGTCGGCCCGGATCAGCCAGCCAGCGGCTTCGAACACGGCAACTTCGTCCTCCGCCACGAAGGTCGCGTGCGCGGACGACAGGCCGAGCCGGTCGACGACGGCGGCGATCGCGTTGACCAGCGGGACGCGGAGTGCGGGGTCGCGGGTGAGGAGGCGCGGGCCGGGGACGGGGCTGAACGGGACGGCGATCTGGAGCTTCGGATAATATTGACCGCCGGCCCGTTCGAACGCGTCGGCCCAGCCATGGTCGAACACATATTCGCCCTGGCTGTGGCTCTTGGCATAGGCGGGCGCGATGGCGGCGGGGCGGCCGTCCGGACCGTCGATGACGACGGGGACGGGCTGCCACCCGGTGCGCGGTTGCGCGCAGCCGGCATCTTCCAGCGCGGAGAGAAAGGCGTGGCCGACGAACGGGTTGTCGGTGCCGGCACAGGCGTCCCAGTCGGCGGCGCTGAAGTCGGCAAGACCACCCGCCATGCGTGCGACGAAACCGGTTTCGGGACCGGCCTGCTGCGTGCCGGTCATCGGTGGACGCCTTCGAAGATCACTTCGTCCGCATAAGCGGCGGCGGTGCGTTCGGCCGCCGCATCGCGTACCGTCCAGGTCAAGACGGGCATCCCGCGGGCGCGGGCACGTGCGGCGAACGGGCTGGGCAGGCTGCGGATATCATAAGCGAGGAAATCGGGTCGCGCATGCGCCAGCGCAAGGGCGCGGCGGATGTCGTGCGCCGGGCCGCGGCGCCCTTCTTCGGTGACCACCAGACCGCGGACGATGGCGGGCACGTTGCGCCGGAACCAGCGCGGGACGCCCGGGTGGAAGGACATGACCGCCACCGGGCCGCGATAGCCGTCGAGTTCACGCGCGACGGCACGGCAGATGGGCAGGATGTCGGATGCCGGCGTCTTGACCTCGATCAGCACGGGGACGCGGCCGAGCGTGCGGGCGAGGAGCTGGAACAGCGTGGGGATCGGCTCCGCGCTGCCGGACAGGCGGATGCCGTCGAGCACGGCGGCGGTGCGCGCGGCGAGCGGGCCGGACCGGTCGGTCAGCCGATCGAGATCGGTATCGTGGAAAACGAACGCCTCGCCATCGAGGCTGGCCTGCACGTCGCACTCGATACCGTATCCGGCAGCGATGGCCGCGGCGAAGGCGGCGCGGCTGTTCTCGATCCGTCCGTCGCCGTGCAGGCCACGATGCGCGAAGGGTTGCGCGCGGAGGAAGGCGGTGCGCGCCGGATCGGGAACGGGCACCGCCGGTAAGGATCAGGCCGGACGGATTGCGATGACCGCGTCGATTTCCACCACCGCGCCGAGCGGCAGGACGGGCACGCCGACCGCGGAGCGCGCATGGCGGCCGGCATCGCCGAACACCGACACCATCAGTTCGGACGCGCCGTTGGCGACCGCGGGCTGGCCGGTAAAGGCGGGGTCGGACGCGACGAACACGCCGAGCTTCACGATCCGTTCGACCCGATCGAGCGAGCCGAGCGCCTTCTTGACCTGGGCCAGCACCATGACGGCGCAGCGTTCGGCGGCTCTCTTGCCATATTCCGCATCGCGGTTGCCGCCGACATAGCCGGTCATCAGCTGGCCGTCCTCGAACGGCAGTTGGCCCGACAGATGCAGCAGGCCGGCGGCCTCGACCGCGGGGACATAGGCCGCGACGGGCGCGGCGGCTTCGGGGAGGGCGATGCCCAGTTCGGCGAGGCGGGTATCAATGGTCATGGGTAGCAGTCTTTCGGATGGGGGGACGGGTGGGTCAAGGGTGATTTGGGGGGGGGCTCTTAGCCTCTCCACTAAAGCAGAGGGGCTCGATGGCTTCCTGCTCCGTCCGCTACTTCCGATGCCCTTCTTCGAATCGCGCCAGGATCCAGTCCTTCGCTTCGCGCCAGTCGTCGATGCGGGCGTCGGCGGCCGGGGCGGGGGGGACGTCGGGGGCGAGCATGGGTTCGGACACCATGTGGAGCCGCCAGACCTGCGGCACATGTTCGGCGAGCGAGGCGTGGTGGACAGCGAGGTCGTCGACGAACACGGCGGCCGACGGCGCGAATTCATCGATCAGCGTGCGCGCCGGGGTGCCCTTGCCGCCCTGGTTGCAGACGACGCGGTGGCGGATGCCGTGCGCGGCGAGTTGCGCGACGCGGCCCGCATGCCAGTCGGGCAGGATGTTGGTCAGCACGACGATGTCGGCGACTTCGCCAATTGCGGCCAGCGCCTCGGCCGCATGGGGGACGAGCGTCTGGCGATGCATCTGCGTTTCGAAGAAGCCGTTGAGCAGCGGCCAGAGCTGTTCGTCGGGAAACGGCGTGCCGTCGCCTCGGCGGCGTGTGCTGGCGGTGAAGTGGCCGCCGCGCGGCTGGAAATCGAGCTGATGTTCCGCATCCAGCCAGGCCCCGAAATGGGTGACCATGTGGAGCAGCACCTCGTCGCAGTCGGTGATAAGCAGCGGGCGGCTCATGCGGACAGCAACGCGTTGGCGCGGACCAGCCGGTCGGGCGCGACGCCGAGGTCTTCGGCGCAGGCGATCAGGTCCGGCTCGTGCGATTCGAGGAAGCCCAGCACCGCGCCGAGCACGGCCGGATCGTTCGCGCGGGTGCGCAGATCGGTCGGGTCCAGCCCGGTGAGCGCGAGCAGTCGGTCCGCGCGTGACGGCTCCCCCAGCGTCCAGACCAGCGCGTTCAGCGCAAGCGCCGCCGCCCCGTCAGGGTTCATTGTATCCTTTGCCGCCATCCTCTAATCCCATCGTCGGAACGTGAGGGGTGCGGTGACGAAGAAAGTCCTGATTGTCGAGGACAACGAGCTGAACCTCAAGCTGTTCTGCGACCTTTTGCGTGCGCATGCCTATGATGCGCGCGGGGTGAGCGACGGGCGCGAGGCGCTGGCCGCAGCGCGCGACTTCGCACCCGACCTGGTCATCATGGACATCCAGCTGCCGCATGTCAGCGGGCTGGAACTGATCGGGCTGATGAAGGCGGACGCGGCGTTGCGCAGGATCCCGATCATGGCAGTGACCGCCTACGCCGCGCACGGCGACGAGGACCGGATCCGCAAGGCCGGCGCGCAGGCCTATGTGTCCAAACCGATATCGGTGATGCGATTCGTGGGGTCGGTGCAGGCCTTACTTTAGGCGGCACTCGGTGGTCGTTCCCGCCGTTCGCTCGTCGTCCCGGTGCAGGCCGAAGTGTCGTGGTGCCTGGTCGTCCTGCCACCGAAGAGAGATCCCGGCTTTCGTCGGATGACGTTCCAGGAGGAACACACGAAGCCCGCCCGACCTGTGCTTATGAAAGCGAATGCCGAGCGGGCTTTTCGTCTTGATCCCCGCCTGCGCGAGAATGATCTAGGGTCCGACGGGCGCCGGACCATGGATCACTTGATCTTGGCTTCCTTGAACTCGACATGCTTGCGCACGACGGGGTCGTACTTGCGGAAGGAGAACTTCTCGGTCTGCGTGCGCGGGTTCTTCTTCGTGACGTAGAAGAAGCCGGTGTCGGCGGTGCTGACGAGCTTGATCTTGACGGTGGTCGGCTTTGCCATGACCCGGAACCTTTGCGAACGCGAAAAAAAGAAGGCGACGTTGCCGCCGCCTGTATGCCGGGTCCTTTGGGCGAGACGCGTGGCAGAGTCAAGTCCGCGGCGTGCCGTCCGGAGCCGCCACATGGGCAATGTCGCGGGCGCGTCTTAATCGGACGCTAACCGGTGCGGGCGCACGAGGGGCGTCAAGGGGAGGACGCGATGGCGACCGCTTATAAGCAGATTGACGACGGCGACGTGCCGGTTTCGACGCGCCTGTGCGGGCGGATCGTGGCGCTGGAGGCGGACCTGTCGACCCTGTCGCTGGACCGGTTGATGCAGCGGCTGGGCGAGATCCGCGGGACGGCGCGGCTGCACGGGCTGTCCGCGGTGGTGGGGGTCGCGACCGAACTGGCGAACGCGATCGCGCGCGACGGGCGGGCCGCGCTGATCCGGCCCTACCTGGGTGGCCTGCGCGAGGCGTGCGGGTGCGCGCCGGGCGACGAGAATGCCGTCCATGCGTTGCTGGCGTCGATCAGCGTGCGATTCGCGGACTGACCCGGACGTTGATCCTCTAGATGGATGCGTTGCTGAGCGCCTTCGTGGCGTGCGGGCTGGCCGAGATCGGCGATCGCAGCCAGTTGCTCGTCATCCTGCTGTGCATGCGGTTTCCGGGAAGACAGGGCCGCGTGCTGGCGGCGGCCGGGCTTGCCGCGCTGGTCAGTACGGGCATCGGTGCCGCGGGCGGGGCCGTGGTGCATGACATGGTGCCGTTCCGGGCGCTGTCGCTGATGGCGGCGCTGGCGCTGCTGTCGGCGGGGATCGGATCACTGGCGCGGCCGAAGACGCCCAAACTCACCGTTTCGCCGCGGCTGGGCGCGTTCGCGGGCAGCCTCGCGGTGCTGCTGGCCGCGGGGATCGGCGACAAGACGCAGTTCCTGACCTTCGCCTTGTCCGCCCGCAGCGCGTCGCCGGTGCTGGCGGCGATCGGCGCGACACTGGGCGTGCTGGCGGCGGCGGTGCCCGCGGCGATGCTGGGCCGGCGGTTCGTCCATGTCGTGCCGTTGCGGGCGGTACGGATCGGGATCGGCGTCGTGCTGATCCTGGCCGGCCTGGGGTTCGGGCTGGATGCGCTGCGGCTGATCTGACCCTCGCCGATCAGGGCGATCGAAAATATTCGACCGGACGGGATGCGACCGCGGCGGGGTTCGATCGTTGGGGACCCGAACCGAACATCTGGAGACGCATCATGGCCGACACGCCCGAACCCAAACTGGCGACCCCGACCGATATCGCCACGACCAACGCGAAGACCGTGGCCGACGCACTGAACGGCGTGCTGGCGGACAGTTTCGCGCTGTACCTGAAGACCAAGAATTTTCACTGGCATGTGTCCGGCCCGCATTTCCGCGACTATCACCTGATGCTGGACGACCAGGCCGCACAGATCCTGGGCACGACCGATGCGATCGCGGAGCGGGTACGCAAGACCGGCAACGTGACGCTGCGGTCGATCGGTGACATTTCGCGCCGCCAGACGATCCAGGACAACGACAAGCCGTTCGTCAGCGCCGACGACATGCTGGCGGAGCTGCGCGAGGACAATCTCCAGCTGGTGCAGGCATTGCGCGAGGCCAAGGACATCGTCGACGAAGCCAAGGACAATGCGACCAGCGGCATTCTGGACGACTGGACCGACCAGGCCGAGGAGCGCGCCTGGTTCCTGTTCGAGACCAGCCGCAAGGCATGACGCCGCGCGGGGCCGGGCGACCGGCCCCGTAGGTAGGGCAAAGTGGTTTCTTGTGGGGCGCGGGTTGGGCGCGTAAGGCGCGCGAATGATCGAACCCGTCACCCTGGCCATTCCGAAGGGCCGTATCCTGGACGAAGTGCTGCCGATGCTGGCGCAGGTCGGGATCGTGCCGGAAGCGGCCTTTTCCGATCCATCCAGCCGCGCACTGATGTTCGCGACGAACGATCCCGGCGTGCGGATCATCCGGGTGCGCGCGTTCGACGTCGCGACGTTCGTGGCGCACGGCGCGGCGCAGATCGGCGTTGTCGGGTCCGACGTGCTGATGGAATTCGACTATTCCGAGCTTTATGCGCCGGTCGATCTGGACGTCGGGCATTGCCGGCTGTCGGTGGCGGAACCGGTCGCGCTGGCGGCCGGTGACGATCCGCGCGGCTGGAGCCATGTGCGGGTCGCGACCAAATATCCGAACATTACGCGGCGCCATTTCGAGGCGCGTGGCGTGCAGGCGGAATGCGTGAAGCTGAACGGTGCGATGGAGATCGCGCCCGTGCTGGGCCTCGCCGACCGGATCGTTGACCTGGTGTCGAGCGGACGGACGCTGGTGGAGAACGGGCTGGTCGAGGTCGAGGTGATCGCGCAGGTATCCGCCCGGCTGATCGTCAACCGCGCCGCGTTCAAGACGCGCAGCGGGCAGATCGCGGCGCTGATCGACGGGTTCCGGATGGCGGGGGCGCAGCGTGCGGCCTGATATGAAGAGCGGAGACGGGCGATGACCCAGCGGCTGGATGCGACCGACACGGGCTTTGCCGCGGCGTTCGAAACCCTGGTGAATGCGCGGCGGGAGTCGGATGCGGGTGTGCGCGAATCGGTGGCGGCGATCGTGGCGGACGTGCGGGCGCGCGGCGACGTGGCGGTGGCGGAACTGACCGCGCGGTATGACGGGCATGACCTGGCGACGACCGGATGGGAGGTGCCGCAGGCCGAGCGGCGCGCGGCGCTCGACGGGCTGGCGAGCGATCTGCGCAATGCGCTGGAACTGGCGGCGGAGCGGATCCGGACGTTCCATGCGGCGCAGGTGCCGGCCGATCGTGATTCCGTCGATGCGCAGGGCGTGCGGCTCGGATCGCGCTGGCGCGCGGTCGAGGCGGCCGGGCTGTATGTGCCCGGCGGGCGCGCGGCCTATCCGTCGTCGGTGCTGATGAACGCGTTGCCGGCGCGGGCGGCGGGTGTCGACCGGCTGACGATGGTAACGCCGACGCCGAATGGCGAGGTGAACCCGCTGGTGCTGGCCGCGGCCGAGATTGCCGGCGTCGACCAGGTGTATCGCATCGGCGGGGCGCAGGCGATCGCGGCGCTGGCATACGGAACGAAGCGGATCGCGGCGACCGACGTGATCGTGGGGCCGGGCAATGCCTGGGTCGCGGAGGCCAAGCGCCAGCTGTACGGCGTGGTCGGCATCGACATGGTCGCCGGGCCGTCCGAGATCGTGGTGGTGGCGGACGGCGCCAACGACCCGGACTGGATCGCGATCGACCTGCTGAGCCAGGCGGAGCACGACCCGGTCAGCCAGTCAATCCTGATCACCGACGATGCCGCGTTCGGCGACGCAGTGATGGCGGCGGTCGAGGCGCGGCTGACGACGCTGGCGACCGAGCGCGTGGCGCGGGCGAGCTGGGCCGATTACGGCGCGATCATCGTGGTGCCGACGCTGGATGCGGCGATCCCGCTGATCGACCGGCTGGCGCCCGAGCATCTGGAGATCGCGACGGACGATCCGGATGCGATTTTCGCGCGCGTGCGGCACGCCGGGTCGGTGTTCCTGGGGCGGCATACGCCGGAAGCGGTCGGCGACTATGTCGCGGGGCCGAACCATGTGTTGCCGACCGGGCGACGCGCACGTTTTTCATCGGGACTGTCGGTCCTGGATTTCATGAAGCGGACCAGTTTCCTGGCGCTGGACCCTGCATCGCTGCGTGCGATCGGGCCGGCGGCGGTGACGCTGGCGACGGCGGAGGGACTGCCGGCGCATGCGGCGTCGGTCGCGGTCCGGCTGGGGAGTTAAGATGGCCAAGATCAACGAACGTTCGCGGTCGCGCAGTGCCGCGCGGCTGGCGGCGGTACAGGCGCTGTACCAGCAGGAGATGGAGACGATCACGCTTCCGCGGCTGCTGGACGAATTCCACCGCCACCGGCTGGGTGCGACCGTCGACGATGTCGAATATGCCGATGCGGAAGTCGATTTCTTCGACGATCTGGTGCGCGGCGTGGATGCGCGGCGCGAGGAAGTGGACGCCGCGATTTCCGACAAGCTGGCGGCCGGCTGGTCGATGGCGCGGCTGGACAAGCCGATGCGGCAGATCCTGCGTGCCGGCACGTACGAGCTGATCGCGCGGCCGGACGTGCCGACCGGGAGCGTGATCTCCGAATATGTCGATGTGGCGGCGGCGTTTTACGACAAGCGGGAGAAGGGGTTCGTGAACGGGCTGCTGGACGCTGTCGCGAAGGCCGTGCGAGTCTGATCATTGTCTGAGCCCCTCCCCCTGAAGGAGAGGGGCCTAGTAAGGATACTATGTCCGACGAAGCCTTCTTCATCGATCTGCTGAAGGGCATCGCGACCGATCCGGCGGCGCGGGGATTGCTCGACGATGCGGCGCTGTTCGTGCCGCCGGCGGGGCGGGCGTTGGTGCTGACGCACGACATGCTGGTGGAGGGGGTGCATTATCTAACGGGCGATCCGCCGGCGGACGTTGCGTGGAAACTGGTTGCGGTGAACCTGTCCGACCTGGCCGCGAAGGGCGCGCGGCCGGAGGGGGTGCTGCTCGGCTATACGCTGGGGCCGGACCGCGCGTGGGACGCGGCGTTCGTGGACGGGCTTGGTGCGGCGACGCGGCATTATGCGGTGCCGTTGCTGGGCGGCGATACGGTGGGGGCACGCGGGCCGCGCACACTGGCGATGACGGCGATCGGATCGGTGATGCCGGACGGCGCACCCGCGCGCGGCGGCGCGCGGCCGGGCGATGCATTGTGGGTGACCGGGACGATCGGCGATGCGGGGCTGGGGCTGGCGATCGCGCGGGCGGGCGGAGCGGGGGCAGCGGAATTGCTGGCCGCCTATCGCCGACCGGTGGCGCAAGTCGCAGCGGGGCTGGCGCTGGTGCCTTGGGCGCGCGCGTCGGCGGACGTTTCGGACGGCGTGCTGATCGATGCGGCGCGGATCGCGGCCGCAAGCGGATGCGCCGTGTCGATCGCGGTCGATGCCGTGCCGCTGTCGGGCGCGTTGCTGGCGGCAGCGGGCGACACGCGGGCCGCACGGCTGGCCGCGGCGACCGCGGGCGACGATTACCAGCTGATGCTGGCCGTCGCGCCCGAAGCGGCCGACGGACTGAAGGCGGCAGCGGCGGCGATCGGCATGCGGATCAGCCGGATCGGAGTTTTCGCTACGGGATCGGGGCTGAGCCTGACCGACGGCGGCGCGCCGATCGCGGCGCCGGGGCGGATCGGCTATCAACATGATGCAACCCAAGACCCGATGTTTCCGTAGGAACCGGATCGTTTCCCACGCGTATCAACATCCTACTCGACGCAAGGGCTGCACGGGCCGTCGTCATAACAGGGAGGTCGTAATGGGTTTGATCATGTGGTTGATCGTGGGTGGTGTCATCGGCTGGCTGGCCAGCATCATCATGCGTACCGACGCGCAGCAGGGCATCCTGCTGAACATCGTCGTCGGCATCGTCGGCGCGTTCATCGGCGGCCTCATCATCAGCGGCGGTTCGATCAACAATGCGGGTCTCGATCTGCGGACCTTCCTCGTTTCGTTGGTAGGTGCCGTCATCCTGCTCGCGATCGTCAACCTGTTCCGTCGTGGTCGCGTTCGCTGAACATTACTTCGATAGACTGAGATCGAGGCCGTCCCGGGAAACCGGGGCGGCCTTTTTCTTGTGGATGCCGGCCGCTTTCCGTTAAGGAAGACGGCCGGTTTCGCGTCATTGCAGTTCGAAGGTGACGCGCAGGGTGATGGCGAGCGTCTGCTCACCGGCCTGGACCGGCGTGCTGTCCTTTTCCATGCGCGCCATGGCCATCATCATCGGGCGCGGCTGGGCGCTTTGTTCGCCGTCTTCCGCGATCGCGACGATCCGGCGGACGGTAAGGCCGGCGGCGCGGGCGTAGAGATCGGCGCGGGTCCGGGCGGCGGCGACGGCGGCGGTCCGCGCTTCGTCCAGCGCGGCGGCGGGCTTGTCGAGCGAGAAGGCGGGGCCGTTGATCTGGTTCGCGCCGGCCTGGACCAGCGCATCCAGAATCGCGCCGGCACGCTTGATATCGCGGAAGCGGATGCTGACCTGATTCGATGCCTGGTAGCCGGTTAGGACGGGCGGTACGTTTTCGCCGTAGCGATATTGCGGACTGAGGTTGATGGCGTTGCTCTGGATATCGCGGTCGGCGACGCCGGCGCGGCGCAACGCGGCGATGGTGGCGGTCATCCGCGTCGCATTTTCCGCAAGCGCGGCTGACGCGGTCGCCGCCTGCGTCACGACGCCGGCCGAGATGGTGGCAATGTCGGGCGCGCGGGCGACTTCGCCGGTGGCGACGATATCGAGCCGGGTGCCGCCCAGCGTGGCGACGGGCAGCGGGGCGACCTGGGCCGCCGCGATGGCGGGCAGGGCCGCGGCACACGCGGCGGCGGACAGGGCAATGGCGCAGTGGAATCCGGCGCGCGGACGGAGCGGGTTCATGAGGATCCTCCTATTATGGACGCGGTCCGTCTGAACCGGGCGGGCTGCATCCCGGCTGAACGGCAGGGCGCGGCTTCATCGAAGCGCAGGACGCTTTCGTCGCGGGATGCGCACCGGTCGCCTGCGAAACATGCTACGCACCGCAACGGAATCAGGCTTGAGCCAAGTGATTTAGTCGGATAACACAGCATCGCCGGACGGACCGGCCATGAACAGCGAGGCGAAGACCCGATGAACATCCAGTCCCCCGACACCGACCGATCGTTCGCGATGGCCGATGTGGCGGACGCACGGCCGCGCCGCAGGCGCTGGATCGTGATCGGGCTGCTGCTGATCGTCGCGGCGGTCGCGGTGTCGCTGTTCCTGACGAAGCGCGGCGGCGGCAAACCCGCCGGCGCGGATGCAGCGGCCGAGGCGGGAGGCAAGACCACCACGCAGCGCGTGACCGTGGTCGTACCGGGGCGCAGCGCGTCGTCCGCCACCATTTCGGCCACCGGCACGCTGGCCGCCCGGCGCGAGATGCCGGTCGGCGTCGCGGGCGAAGGCGGGCGGGTGACCGCGGTGCTGGCCGAACAGGGACAGTGGGTCGCCGCCGGCCAGACGCTGGTCGTGATCGACCGTTCCGTACAGACGCAGCAGGCGGCGCAGTTGCGCGCATCGATCACCGTCGCGCAGGCCGACGCCGCATTGGCGCAATCGAACCTGGACCGGGCGCGCAGCCTGGTGGGGCGTGGTTTCGTATCGAAGGCGGACCTGGACAGTCGGGTGGCAACGCGCGATGCGGCCGCGGCCCGGGTGGCGGTGGCGCGCGCGCAGCTGAACGAATCGCAGGCGCTGATCGGGCGGCTGAACGTGCGTGCGCCGGCCGCCGGGCTGGTCCTGTCGCGATCGGTGGAGGCCGGGCAGATCGTGAGCGGCGGTGGCGGGACCCCGCTGTTCCGCATCGCGCGCGACGGCGAGCTGGAATTGCAGGCAAGGCTGGCGGAGCAGGACCTGACCGGGTTGTCGGTCGGCCGCCCCGCGCAGGTGACACCGGTAGGCGGGACGCGGACCTTCAACGGCCGCATCTGGCAGCTGTCGCCGGTGATCGACCCGACGTCGCGCCAGGGTATCGCGCGGATCGCGCTGCCTTATGATCCCGCGCTTCGGCCCGGCGGGTTCGCCAGCGTCGTCATCACGAGCGGATCGGTGGACCAGCCGCTACTGCCGCAATCGGCGGTGCTGGCGGAAGGCAAGACGAACTTCGTCTATGTCGTGGGGCCGAACAATGTCGTGGCGCGGCGCACGGTGACGGTGGGCCAGGTGGGCGATACCGGCGTATCGATCGCAGCGGGGCTGGACGGGACCGAACAGGTCGTGGTGTCGGCCGGCGCGTTCCTGAACCCCGGCGACAAGGTCATTCCCGAACGGCGGTCCGCCGTCGCCGCGTCCGCGCGCTGAAGGAACGCACATGCGCAACATCTCCGCCTGGTCGATCCGCAACCCGATCCCGTCGCTGGTGCTGTTCGCGGCACTGACGATCGCGGGGATCCTGTCGTTCATGCGGATGGACGTGAACAACCAGCCGGACATCGCCTTCCCCGGCGCGAACATCACCGTGTCGCAGCCCGGCGCCGCGCCCAGCGAGATGGAAACGCAGGTCACCCAGCGGATCGAGGCGGCGGTGCGCGGCATCAACGGGATCGACGAGATCCAGTCGACCGTGACCGAAGGCAATTCCAACACGTTCGTCCAGTTCGTGCTGGGCACGCCGATCGACCGCGCGGTGACCGACGTGCGCGAAGCGGTGCAGCGCGTGCGCAGCGACCTGCCCGACGGGATTCAGGAACCGCAGGTGACACGGATCGACATCGATGGCGATGCGATCGTGTCCTATTCGGTCGCCGCGACGGACATGACGCTGGAACAGTTGAGCTGGTTCGTCGACAATCAGGTGACCAAGCGGCTGCTGGCCGTGTCCGGCGTGGCATCGGTGGAACGCGAAGGCGGCGTGACGCGCGAGATTCGCGTGATCCTGGATCCCGCGCGGATGCAGGCGCAGGGCGTGACCGCGAACCAGATCAACGCGCAGCTGCGATCGACCAACCTGAACGCCGCCGGCGGGCGCGCCGAGATTGCGGGCGCCGAACAGTCGGTCCGCATCCTGGGGAATGCGGCCGATGCCTATGCACTGGGCCAGAAGCAGATTTCGGTCGGCAACGGCCGCGCGGTGAAACTGGCCGACATCGCCCAGGTGGTGGACGGTTATGCCGAACAGCGCCGGCTGGCACGGATGAACGGCCGCGAAGTCGTGAGTTTCGACCTGTACAAGGCCAAGGGATTTTCCGACGTCACCGTCTATGCCGAAGTGCAGAAGGCGATCGAACGGCTGCGTACCGAAAATTCGGGGGTGACGTTCCGCCAGCTCTATACCAGCGTCGACTATACCGAAGCGCAGTATGAAGCCGCGATCGAGGCGATGATCCTGGGCGCCATATTGGCGGTGATCGTGGTGTTCCTGTTCCTGCGCGACTGGCGCGCGACGGTGATATCGGCGCTGGCCATCCCGCTGTCGGCGATCCCGACATTCTGGGCGATGGACCTGATCGGGTTCACGCTGAACAACATGACGCTGCTGGCGCTGAGCCTGGTGGCGGGCGTGCTGGTGGACGATGCGATCGTGGAGATCGAGAACATCGTGCGGCATATCCGGATGGGCAAATCCGTCTGGCAGGCATCGATCGATGCCGCCGACGAGATCGGGCTGGCGGTGGTCGCGACGACATTCTCGATCGTGGCGGTGTTCTTCCCGGTCAGCGTGATGCCGGGCATAGCCGGGCAGTTTTTCAAGAATTTCGGGTTCACCGTCGTGGTGGCGGTGCTGATGAGCCTGGCGGTCGCGCGGTTGGTGACGCCGATGATCGCCGCCTATTTCCTGCGCCCCCATGGCGGCGAGGAGCATCCCGACGGCAAGGCGATGGTCCTGTACCAGTCGCTCCTGCGCTGGACGCTGGACCGCACGGGGGCCGAGGCGGCCCGCGCGCGCGGCGGCGTGGCGCGGCGGTTCGCCTGGATCCGCGACCATCGCTGGTGGACGATGGGGTTCGGCCTGCTGGCGTTCCTGGGGACGATCGTCGCGTTCGCGACGTTGCCGCAGACCTTCTTCCCGACCGGTGATACCGACTACAGCCAGTTGCGGATCCAGCTGGTGCCGGGGTCCACCCTGCAGCAGACCGAAGCGGTGGCGGACCGCGCCGCACGGCTGCTCGATGCGCAGCCGGAGGTGCAGTCGGCCTATACCACCGTGCAGGTGGGCACCGCGCGCGTGCTGATCACGCTGCGCAAGGATCGCAAGCGGACCAGCACCGAGTTCGAACGGCAGTTGCAGCCACAGCTGAACCGCATTGCCGACGCGCGCATCAATTTCCAGGCGCAGAACGGTGGCGGCGGTGGCGGACGCGATATCGCGATCGTGCTGGCCAGCGACGATCCGGTGAAGCTGGATGCGGCGGCACAGACGGTGGTGGCCGCGATGGCGAAGATGCCCAACATCCGCGCGCCGCGGACCGAGGGCGATCTGCCGCGCCCCGAGATCGTGATCCGGCCGCGGATCGACCTGGCCGCCGACATGGGCGTGACGACGCAGGCGCTGTCTACCGCGATCCGCATCGCCACACTGGGCGACATCGATCAGAATGTGGCGAAATTCTCGCTGAGCGACAGGCAGATCCCGATCCGCGTGGCGATCGACGAGGGCGCGCGTCGCAACCTGTCGACGATCCGTAATTTGCCCGTGCCGACGACGTCCGGCGGATCGGTGCCGCTTTCGGTGATCGCCGACATCGGTTTCGGCGAAGGGCCGTCGCAGGTCCGCCGCCTGAATCAGGTCCGCCGCCTGCTGATCGGGGCCGACCTGGCACCGGGCGCGATCGACGGCGAGGAACGCGCCAAGATCCTGGCGCTGCCGGAAATGAAGAACCTGCCCGCCGGCGTGGAATATGTGACGTCCGGGCAGAGCAAGTCGCAGGAGGAGATGATTGCCAATTTCATCACCGCGGTGTTGGCGGGCGTGCTGCTGGTGCTGGCGGTGCTGATCCTGTTGTACAAGCGGGTCGTGCCGCCGTTCGTGAACCTAGGGTCGCTGATGCTGGCGCCGTTCGGCGGGCTGATCGCGCTCCATATCGCGGGCATGCCGGTGTCGATGCCGGTCTATATCGGGTTGCTGATGCTGCTGGGTATCGTGGCGAAGAACTCCATCCTGCTGATCGATTTCACGATCGAGGAGATCGACCGCGGCGTGCCGAAATATGAGGCGATCCTGGAGGCGGGTCACAAGCGTGCGCAGCCGATCGTCATGACGACGGTGGCGATGGTCGCGGGCATGATCCCGATCGCGCTGTCGATCGGCAGCGACGGCAGCTTCAACCAGCCCATGGCGGTGGTGGTGATCGGCGGGCTGATCGCATCGACGTTGCTGACGCTGCTGATCGTGCCGGCGGGGTTCAGTCTGGCCGACGGGTTCGAGGCCAGGGTGGGGCCGTTCCTGCGCCGCACGCTGACCAATGGCGGCGAGGTGAAGGGCGGCGGCACGGGCGTGGTGCATCCTGCGGAGTAAGGGGCGGCGCGGGATCCGATGGGATAGGCAAGATTTGGCGGTCCGCTGGCTCGAAGAGGCGACCGGGAGTCGACAAACGCTGTGCCCGCCCAGTTCGGTTCAGGCCTGCCGAGATCCTTATGCGAAGTTCTCGCCAAGGCTGGAACCAAACGGGGTCGGCGAGCGGTTCCGGCGTTCGCCCGCAACGAAGCGAGCGGGCGTCGGGCTCCCGGCTCTCTTCGATCGTGCGTCGGACGGGCGTCGGGTGACGGCTTGCGGCGATCTGCCGAAACGGGATTGAACCATCCGGGGTTGCGGTCATTCTAGCGGGATGATGCCCATCACCCGTTCCGCCGCCCCCGTCACCGGCGGCCCACGCACCATGCGGATCGTCGCGACCGGGTTGCTGGTGGCGATGGCCGCGTTGTACATCCTGTCGCGGGCGATGGAGCCGCGCCATGCGGGCTGGGGGTTCATCCGCGCCTTTGCCGAGGCGGCGATGGTCGGGGGGCTGGCGGACTGGTTCGCTGTGACCGCGCTGTTCCGCCATCCGCTGGGCCTGCCGATCCCGCATACTGCGATCATCCCGCGCAACAAGGACCGGATCGGCGCGACGCTGGCGATGTTCCTGAAGGATAATTTCCTCACCCCCCGCGTGGTGGCGCGACGGATGCGGCGGATGGACGTGGCGGGGGCGGCCGGTCGGTTCCTGGCAACGCCGACCGAGGGCGGGCGGTTGCGTGCCGGCGCATCGCGACTGGTGGCCAATGTGCTCGAGTCGCTCGATCAGGACCGGCTGGGCGGGATGGTGAAGGGCGCGATCGCAGCGCGACTGCGCGCGCTGAATGCCGCACCGCTGATCGGACAGGCGATCGCCGCCGCGATGCAGAACAAGCGCCATCTACCGGTGATGGATGCGCTGATCACGTGGGGCAGCCGCGTGCTGCTCCGGAATGAGGCGACAGTGCGGGCAATGGTCAGCCAACGATCCGGATCGATCCTGCGCTGGACCGGGCTGGACGAGCGGATCGGGCAGGCGGTGATCGACGGGCTGTACAAGCTGCTCGACGACATGGCGACCGATCCGGACCATCCGCTGCGGATCAAGGCGGAGGAGGGGCTGGCGCAACTGGCGTTCGACCTGCAGCGTGATCCGGCGATGCAGGCGCGGGTCGACCGGATCCGCGACGAACTGCTCGACAATCCGGCGGTCGCGCGGTGGATCGACGGGTTGTGGGAAAGCGCGCGGGCCGGCCTGTTGCGTGCGGCGCGCGATCCGCAGGCCGCGCTGGCGGGGAAGCTGGGCGAGATGCTGCGCCAACTGGGCGCGACGTTGCAGCAGGATGCCAGGCTCGCCAAGACGATCAACAGCTTTGTCCGGCGGACCGCGGTGGGCGCTGTCGCGACCTATGGCGACCAGATCGTGACGCTGGTGTCCGAGACGATCCGCGGATGGGATGCGCGCACGATCACCGGACGGCTGGAAAATGCGGTGGGCCGCGACCTGCAATATATCCGTGTCAACGGCACCGTCGTGGGTGGGCTGGTCGGCGTGCTGATCCATGTGGTGGACCGTTTCGTCGGCTGATCCGGTCAGTCCAGCCGCCGCGTCACTAGGGCTATGTCATTATAGTGTAACGAAATCCTTACGCGGCGTTTACCTAACCGCCCTAGCCCCGGCCCATGCCCGATACGCATCAGACCGATTTTTCGACAGCCGACCCGGACAGCTGGATCATTCCCGGCAGTGCGCAGCTATGCGTCGCCGGCGATGCGACGCTGGCGAGCGCGATCGACCAGTTTCGTGCGCAGCCGCGGACGCGGATCCTGCCGGTGGTGGATGCCGCGATGCGCGTGACGGGTGCGATCTACGAACAGGATGTGCGGCGCCTGCTGTTCAATCCGTTCGGGCATGCACTGCTGCAGAATCCGGCCTATGGCCGCCAACTGGGAACGTTGCCGCGCCCCTGCCCGATGGCGGAGGTTGATGCCGGGCCGGGGCCAATGCTGGAACGCTATGCCGCGGCGGCGATCCAGGACGGGATGATCCTGACCCGCGACGGGCGGCTGGCGGGCGTACTGTCCAACCGGACGCTTATGCAGATGGCGGCAGCGCGCGAGGCGGACCGCGCGGCGGAGCAGACGGCGCGGCTGGCCCGGCTGACCGCGGCGGGCGCGCGTTTCGAGGCTGTCGCGGGATCGCTGGCGGACCTGCTGACCAGCCTGGGTGGCGATATCCACGAGGCGGCGGGCACGGCGGCGACCCATGCGCGCCGCAGCACCGCGCGTGCGACCGCGATCGCCGGGAATGTCGCGCGGACGGACGGGGAGATCGACCGGCTGGCGGGCCAGACGCTGGTGCTGGCCGACGCGTTGCGCCGACTGCAGGGCGAGAGCGCGGACGCCCGCACGATCGCGGGGCGGGCGGTGGCGGTGGCGTCGACCGCATCGGACCGCACGACGCAGCTAGCGGCGGCGGCACGATCGATCGAACCGGCGACCGCGCTGATCGAGGCGGTGGCGCGGCGCGTCAACCTGCTCGCGCTGAATGCCACGATCGAGGCGGCGCGGGCTGGCGAGGCGGGCCGCGGCTTTGCGGTGGTGGCGAGCGAGGTGCGGCAACTGGCGGGCCAGACGCGGCGCGCCGCGGCCGAGATCGGCGGTCAGGTGACGCAGATCCTGACGCTGGTCGCCGAGGTGACCGCGGGCCAGGCGGCGATCCGCGACGTGGTGGCGACGGTCGACACGCTGACCGGATCGGTCGATGCGACGGTCACCGCGCAGCGCGGCGTGACCGACCATGCAGGCGAGAGCGCCGGGGCCGCGCGCGACGCGGCGCAGGCCGCCGCCGCGATCGTCGCGGCAGCCGAGGGCGACAGCCATATCTCCGTCGCACATGCCGGGCGGATGCGCGCAATGGCCGAGGACCTGACCGGCAATGCAGGCCGCCTGCGGCAGGCGGTGAGCATTTTCCTGACCGAATTGCATGCGGATTGATGTGACGGGGTCGCCCCGGGCACCCCTTGAGCCGTTCGTCTAGCCGGTGGTATCCGGCACGCGAAACCGTTCGCGAAGGAAGATGAGGCTGCCCGAACCGGGCGTTGTTCCATAGGCCAGGTGCGTAGGGCGCAACCGCATCCGATATATCCGCTCGGAGCCTGCGCGCATGCAACATGGCGACGTTCTAGTGTCGCTCCCCCGACCGGTTAGCCTGCCAGGGGATCCCCGGGACGAGCGTGTCCATCGCCGGTTTGACGCACGGGACGATCTCCGCCTCCGTCCGAACGTGGGCAGCGCAGGCGAGGACCGTCGCGCAGACGGCGGCATCCAGCCGCGGATCGCCGCTGCGCCGCTTGAACACGCAGCGCTGGGTGCCCGTTCTGCGATCGGCACGGGTGACGATCCGCAGGCGGTTCAGTTGCTTCAGTCGCCGGGCGGTGACGACGATGTCGTCGGAGGGCGGGAGCGGTGTCTGGGCCGGTGCGACCTGTACCGGGGCGGCAAGGCCGAGCAGGACCGCTACGATCATCGTCCCAGCCTTCGCACCAGTCGCAGCCCCAGATGGTCGATGCCGGGATTCTGTTTGGAAAACATCTGCCGGTGGCTGAAATGTTCCCACGCCAGCTCGGCGGCCCACCGCGCGTTCAGCCGGACGCCCAGCGATGCGTTGGGATTGAACAGGACCCGCGAGCCCCAGGACGTGTGATCGCGGTAGATGCCGTAGCGCCGCCGGGCCTCGCCCAGATCCAGCCCGGGTACGAACGGATCGGGCGTGAAGCGATACCCGTCATGGATGGTCAGCCCGATCCCGACCTGGCCATAGACCCGCCCATGCAGAACATGCTGGCGCCATTCCGCGCCGACGCTGGCGAAGCTGGTGCGGCCGGCTGTGTTGATCTGTCCCTTGGCGGTCAGCCGCGGCTTCAGCGCCCAGCGCAAGGGCGCGCTGCGGTAGGCGAGCTGGATGTCGACCGTCCCCTTCTCCTCTTCGCCCTCGAGAAGCTGACCCGCCGGCAATCGCGGAAATACCAGTTCTTCGCCAAGCGGGTGGAAGTTGGAGCCATGATCGAAAAGCCCGACCACGATCTCCGACCCGGTCCACCGCGACGGCGTGGCTGCCCCTTGGATACGGTCCTGCGCCGCCGCCGGAACCGAGACGAGCGCCATCGCCGTGCCAAGCACGATCTTCTTCCAGCCAACCATGTTCCCACCCTATCGAAACGACCGTCGCCCGGCCGATGATGATGGGGTAAGATCGCAATAAGTTTCTGTCAAACAGAAAGACAATAGTGAGAAACAGTGATTTGCTACCGCCGCCCAAGGCACGGATCTGTCGTTTCGCAGGCAATCTGTTCCTGATGTTCGCAGCGATCGTCGCGCTCGGCATTCCGAGCGGCGGCATCTGGCCCGGCGCGAGAAGCCATTGCGAAGACGGGGGCTGTGTCTGGACGATGAAGCCGGCCCTCCTGCTCGAGGAAGACGATCGCGCCTCCGTCATGGCGTCCGGCGATGCGGAGCGCGCGTTCGACGCCCATGTCGCCCGCCCGATCGTCCGGCTTGGACTGGTTGGAGTCGATCTGGTCGAGTCGGGGCCGTTCGCGATGCTGTTGCTGGGCGTGGGGCTGGCGCTGCGGCGACTGGGCGGGCGCGGCGAGGGGACGTTCGCGCGGGCGTTGCCATGGCTGCGCCGCGCCTCGATCGCGGCGATCCTGTGGGCGATCGCCAGGCCGGTGTCCGACAGCCTCATGGCCATGCTGCTCGCGCCGGGTACACCATCGGGCGCGCGCTGGCAGGTTTCGGTCGACCTGGTGGAGGTCGGCACCGCGCTGATGCTGGCGATCGCCGCCTATGCGACGGTGTGGGCGCTGGAGGCGGGCGTGCGCACGCAGCAGGATCTGGCAGAGATCGTCTGATGCCGGTCATCGTCAATCTCGACGTCATGCTGGCGCGTCGCAAGGTGCGGTCCAAGGAACTGGCCGAGGCCATCGGCATCACCGAATCGAACCTGTCGCTGCTCAAGTCCGGCAAGGTGAAAGGCGTGCGGTTCTCCACCCTTGCCGCCATCTGCCGCTATCTGGAATGCGCGCCGGGCGATATCCTCGCCTATGAGCTGTCGGATGACGATCTTCGTCCCGATGGCGGCGACTAGGGGCCGACCGCATCAAATCCGGTTGGTGCCCCGTGCCCGGTTCTCGACAGGCGCGAACCGGACGGGACGTGGGGCAGGTGAACCCGTTCGACGCGGTCGCGATCCGCGGCATTCCGCCAACGGCCGCCCCGCCGTCAGTCGCCGCCGGCGCGTTCGATCTCGGCGCCGACGGCGGCGAGCTTGTCTTCCAACCGTTCGTAGCCGCGGTCGAGATGGTAGATGCGGTGGACTCGGGTTTCGCCTTCGGCGGCAAGGCCGGCGAGGACCAGGCTCATCGAGGCGCGCAGGTCGGTCGCCATGACTTCGGCGCCAACCAGACGATCGACGCCCCGGACGATCGCGGTGCGGCCCTGCACCAATATGTCGGCCCCCATGCGGGCGAGTTCGGGAACATGCATGTAGCGGTTTTCGAAGATCGACTCGGTCAGCACGCTGGCCCCGTCGGCCAGCGCCAGCATCGCCATGAACTGCGCCTGCATGTCGGTGGGGAAGGCGGGGAAAGGGGCGGTCGAGACGGTCAGTGCGCGGAGTTTTGCCGGGGCCTCGACGCGGATCGCGTCCGCGGTTTCGGTGATCGTCACGCCGGCGTCGCGCAGGCCGTCGAGGATGGCCTCCATGTCCGCCGCGCGCGCACCGACCAGATCGAGCGCCCCGCCCGTGATGGCGGCGGCGCAGGCATAGCTGCCGGCCTCGATCCGGTCGGGCATGACCTCATGCGTCGCGCCGTGCAGGCGGGGCTTGCCCTGAATGGTCAGCCGTTCGGTGCCGATGCCGGCGATTTCCGCGCCCATCGCCACGAGGCAGCGGCAGAGATCGGCAATCTCGGGTTCGCGCGCCGCGTTGTCGATGATCGTTTCGCCGGTCGCGAGGACGGCCGCCATCACGACATTTTCGGTGGCGCCGACCGAGACGACCGGGAAGCGGTACTGCCCGCCGCGCAGGCCGCCGTCGGGCGCGGTCGCCTTCACATAGCCGGCGGCGATTTCGATATGCGCCCCGAGCGCCTCCAGTGCGCGCAGGTGGAGGTCGATCGGCCGGTTGCCGATCGCGCAGCCGCCGGGCAGCGATACGGTCGCCTCCCCCGCGCGGGCGAGCAGCGGCCCGAGCACCAGGATCGAGGCGCGCATCTTGCGGACGATATCGTAGGGCGCGACCGTGGAGGCGATGCGTTGCGCGTGCAGCGTCATGATGCGCCCGAATTCCGCGCCGCGCGCGCCCGCGACCTGCGTCGAGGTGCCGAGTTCGTTCAGGAGGTGGCCGAAACCGTCGACATCGGCCAGCCGTGGCAGGTTGCGCAGCATCAGCGGCTCGTCGGTCAGGAGCGCGCACGGCATGAGCGTGAGTGCTGCGTTCTTCGCACCGGAAATGGGCACGCGGCCCGAAAGGCGATTGCCGCCGCGGATGATGATCCTGTCCATGGGACAGCGCCTAACGCGGTTTGCGGGCGAGGGCTAGGTGGGAGGGGGCGGGCGGTGCCGATACATACGGCATCCCGGATCAATTCCTGGATGATTGTGAACCAGGTAAGCGCTTCGTCAAGCTGAGGCGCGGTCGCGTCTGGGCCCCGGCCTGCGCCGGGGTGCAGTCAACCCGTAGAGGCTCGGCTCAGGCTTTTTCCAGCGTGCATTGCAGGGGGTGCTGGTTTTCGCGGGCGAAGTCGGTCACCTGGCTGACCTTGGTTTCGGCGACTTCGTAGCTGAAGATGCCGCAGACGCCGACGCCGCGCTGGTGGACGTGGAGCATGACGCGGGTCGCATCTTCCATGCCCATGCGGAAGAAGCGTTGCAGGCACAGCACGACGAACTCCATCGGCGTATAGTCGTCGTTCAGCATCAAAACCTTGTAGGGCGACGGCTTTTTGGTGCGGGTCAGCGTACGGGTGGCGACGCCGGACCCGGTGTCGTCTTCGCCGTCCACATCCTTGCGGTTGGCCATCGCGGTGATCGCGTGGGGGCCTGCATCGGACATCGGGGAAATCCTGTCTGAACGCATCGGTTTCTGCATTACGGCAATATGGGAGAGCGGTGGGGCAGGGCAAGTCCCGTCATGCAAAACGGCCGCCCCCCGTTGCCGGGGAGCGGCCGTCGCCGGTTCGTCAGCGCAACGCGTTCAGAACGCGGCCGACTTCACCTTTTCCGAAGCCAGCGCATAGCGGTTGGACAGCGGCTGGGCGACGTCGCCCATGAACTTCATCATCTGTTCCGACGCCTTCGACGCATTGGCGACCAGCTGGTCGAACGCGGTCTTGGCATAGTCGGACTGGAGCTGGAACAGCTCGGTCGGCGACTTGACCTGCGTGAACGACTTCATCGCGGTCTGGGCCTGTTCGAAGCTGGACTTGGCAGTTTCGGCGGCGTCCTGCGCCATCGATTCCATGCCCTTGGCGGCGACCCGGCCGGAAGCGACGAGCGCCTCGACATTGCCCTTGGTGAACTCGGTCATGTCCTCGGCGAACTTGACGCCCTTTTCCATGGCGCCCTTGGCCTTGGTCGAAATGTCGCCCATCATGTCCTGGGTCTTGGTGGTGTCGAATGCGGTTGCCATGGTGAGCGGTCCTTTCGCGGGGGCGGAGACGAGGTCCTGGGAATGAGCGGCGACGGTCTCCACGGTCCGCTCGGCAAGGGTGGTGGCCGTCGCGGCGACGTCGGTCACCTGCGCGGCCAGCATTTCGGGGGCGTCCGCGATCGCATCGACCGCAGCCTGCGGCGCGACGGCGACCGGTTCGATCCGTTCGACCGGCGCGACGGTGATGCCGTCGATCGCGGCACTGGCGGCGGCGGGGTCGATCATCGCGGCCATGGCCGGTGCCATCGCGGGCTTTGCCACGGCCGGTGCGGGGGGCGAATCAGGGAAGGTTGCAGTGCCGGAGGTGAACGGTGCCGCTTCGGCAGCCGGGTTCGCGAAGATGGCCGGAACGGGCTTGGTGCGCTTCGCCTGCGGTTTGACCGGACTTGCCATCATCGCTCCTGAAACTCTGTTGCAATGCACCAATAGCCTTGGTTTCTGACGGTTTCAAGACAATTTGTGCAGTGCAGCATGAGCAGCAGGGTGTGACTTCGGTCAGCGGGTCCGTACGTAGCGCCCGGGTGCGTCCTCGATCGCGGGCAGTACGCCGCCGCCGGGGATGCGCGCACCGACGGCCGGCACCGTCTCCGGGTCCAGCGCGCCGATCCAGGCGCGCCAGTCCGGCCACCAGCTGCCCCGCGTTTCGACCGCGTCCGCCACGAACGCATCGAGCGTTTCGGCCCCCGCCTCGTTGACCCAATATTGGTATTTCTGCGCGGACGGCGGATTGACGACGCCGGCGATGTGGCCCGAACCGGCGAGGACGAACCGCACCGGCCCGCTGAGGTGCCGGGTGAGTTTGAACACGCTTTCGACCGGCGCGATATGATCTTCCTTGCCGGCCTGGACATAGGCGGGGGTGCGGATCACCGACAGGTCGATCGGTGTTCCATCCACGACATATTCGCCCGCGCGGGCCAGCTTGTTGTCGCGGTAGAGGTCGGTCAGATAGGCCTGATGCCATTTGGCGGGCAGGTTCGTGGTGTCGCCGTTCCAGTGGAGCAGATCGAACGGGGGGTAATCCTGCCCCAGCAGATAGTTGTTGACGACATAGTTCCAGATCAGGTCACGCCCGCGCAGCAGATTGAACGTCAGCGCCATGTAGCGCCCGTCGAGATAGCCGGTTTCGGCCGACAGCTTGCCGAGCATGGCGAGCTGTTCGTCGTCGATGAACATCGTGAGTTCGCCGGCCTGTTCGAAATCGACCTGGGCGGTGAAGAAGGTGGCCGAGGCGACGCTGTCCGCCCGGCCGCGTTCGGTGAGCAGCGCCAGCGTGCAGGCGAGCGCCGTGCCCGCGACGCAATAGCCGATCGTGTGGACCGCGGGCACGCCGAGAAGGTCGCGGACGGTGTCGATCGCATCGACCTGACCGCGCAGGACATAGTCGTCCATCGTGACGTCGACCATCGTCGCGTCCGCCGATTTCCACGACACGACGAAGACGGTCAGCCCCTGTTCGACCGCCCAGCGGATGAAGCTCTTTTCGGCATTCAGGTCGAGAATGTAGAAGCGGTTGATCCAGGGCGGGAAGATGAGGAGCGGGGTTGCGGCGACGGTGTCGGTCGTCGGGGTGTACTGGATCAGCTGGTAGAGCGGGGTCTCCTTCACCACCTTGCCCGGCGTCATCGCGATGTTGCGGCCGATTTCGAACGCGGTCGGATCGGTGTGGGTCAGCTGGCCGCGACCGATATCGG
Source organism: Sphingomonas montana (assembly GCF_001956315.1). Lineage (GTDB taxonomy): Bacteria > Pseudomonadota > Alphaproteobacteria > Sphingomonadales > Sphingomonadaceae > Sphingomonas_R > Sphingomonas_R montana. The sequence continues at coordinate 91,137 of NZ_MOLY01000042.1, forward strand.
CCAGCATATGTTCGAGGCCCTTCACCAGGTTCTGGCCGCGGGTCTCGATCGTCTTTTCCAGCACGAGCGGGTTGGTAAGCGCGAAGTTGGTCGGGCTCATCGCATCGGCGAAGGCGGTGGTGGCGAAGCGCAGCTTGGCGCGCTGCCGATCGTCGAGCCCGGTGAGCTGGTCGACACCCTTCAGCAGATGATCGGTCGCCATGAGGTAGCTCTGCCGGATCAGGTCGAACACCGGATTGTCGCGCCATTGCGGGGCGGCGAAGCGACGGTCGCCGGATTTCGGGGCGGGCGTGTCGGTCGGGGCCGCGGCCGGCGCGGCGGGGGTCAGGAAACGCTGCCACAGCGCCATCCCGTCCTGCCAGAATTCGGCCTGCGCGCGGAGGAAGCGCGCGGGGTCCTGCATCGGGAACGGCGGCACGGACGGCGCATCGGTCGTGCCGGTCATCGCCGACAGATGTTCCATCATCAGTTGCTGGGCGTGGCCGACGATGCCGGTCCAGTGCTGGATATCGGCCAGCGACGGCGCGTCGCCGGGCGATGTCTCCGGATGCGCCGTTTCCGGGCCGGGCGTCGAGTCGGGCGTATCGGCCATGGCCATCCTCCTTCACCCACGGTCGCGATCGACGGATATCCGTGCCCGTCGGGGGCGCGGTTCCGGCCTATGGGGTGTGCGGGCCGACCATGCGACAGATGGCCGGCAACCCCAAGGCCCTTTACGAATAGCGACGTGCGGAGCAGGCGAAACGGATCGTTAAGCATGTTCGGGTATCGCGGCGTCATAGCGATTTCGGAGAATGCGCATGCGGTTGTCTATGTCCGTCGGAGCGGTAACGCTGGCCCTGCTTGGCGCGAGCCAAGGTCAGGCGCAGTTGTTGCGACCAAGCACAGGCATCACGCTGGGCGTGACCGGTGGGACGCTCGGTATCGGTCCGGAAGTTTCATACCGGATGAACCCGGTGTTTGCTTTGCGGGGATCGGCGACATTCTTCGGGCTCAGCCACAATGACGGGATCGGCGCCTATGATTATCGCGGCAAGCTGAGGCTTCGAAACTACGGAGCCGTGGTCGATCTCTATGTGCCGTTGACGGGCGTCCGGGCGTCGGTCGGCGCCCGCGTGACGGACAACAACAGGATCAGGTTCGTCGGACAGGCGAGCGGCAACGAGACGTTCGGCACCGTGACCCTGACCCCCGAGCAACAGGGTACCCTGAGCGGCGAGATCCGGACCCGGTCCGTGTCCCCGATCGCAACGATCGGCTATACGCGCAGCAGTATCACGGGGCTGACATTCGGCATCGATGCGGGCGCGATGTCTCATGGGGCGCCCAAGGTCCGCAATCTGGTTGCCACCGGTCGGCTGGCAAGCGACCCGCTGGTCCAGGCGCGCCGAAGGGAACAGGAGCAGAGGCTCCGGGATGAGGTGGACGGGTACAAGGTCTATCCGGTTCTGCAGCTGAGCATCGGATATCGATTCTAGGGCGGCCAACGCGCTTCGGGAGGCAGGCAAATATTCCGATGAAGGTGTAATTAATTGCTCGTAAAATTTTGTGGCAGGGTAGATTATAGCACCCCAGGATATGCGATCCGTCATTGATACGTATTTAGTCTTGAAGAGTCGATGTTTGGTCCATAATTCACGCAGCCTTCTGTCAGTCCTTTGTCATCGTACTGCGATAGTGTCTATTCAGTTTATTGCGCCAATCGTCGCTGTGTTACTGTGCGTAAGCATTTGTTGACGGTCCGCCCCTATCCTTCGGCAATCAGATGGATCTTCTCGGTTGACCTTCCCTTCAAGCGCGCTTGGGATGATCGCCGAAGCGACAGCGCCAAGGCTATCGATATTTCGCCAAACATTACCGGGGTCGGAGTCGCATCAATGTCCACGAACACCGACGGAAGCGAAGGCCAGCGACAGCGGGAGGAGGACCTGCTGCGGACGCGACATCTGCGCGCTTTCTCCGCAGCAGCAGGCCGCATCCGGCAGGAACGTGCCGCCGAAGCGCCGATCCTGACCAGCCAGCCGCCGTTGTCGGATGGGCTGCGTCGGATCGCGCGACAGGCCGAGGACGTGGACGGAGCGAACCGCAGCCCGTCCGATCCGAACGGCTGGAGAAGCCCGTTTCACCCGTAGGCATGAACTTTCGGCAATGGCGGATCGCGTCCAGCGCCGACCGGGACCGTCCGACTTCAAGGGTTCGGCCGTGCGCAAGGTGACGCCGGTGGGACATGCGACGACCCGACAAGCAAGAACGAACAAGGAAAGCGCATGCCGTCCATTCGCATCGAGGCCAAGAACGTCACGTATCAGGGGCAGGATACGGGGTATGATCATGCCTACCTGCTCCACGATCAGAACGATGTCCCGGACGACGGCGACCGCGTGATACGTGGCGGAAGCGGCGCTTCGGGATCGATCGAGATCCAGGCCGGCGTGGCGATCGAAAGTTCGCTCGACGCGCGCCGGGCGGTCCCGGCGGCGGATCGCGGCACGAGAGTGGTGACCGACGAGAATACCGGCAGCGCGTGGTCGTTGATGCTGCAGGCCGCCGGTCAGATCTCGGCGGCCGGGATCCGGTACACGCTCCCCGGCGACGCGGTAGCGGTTCGGAATTCCAATTCCGTCATCGCCACTTTGCTGCACGCCGTCGGCCGGGACATCGGCGACAGCCTTCCGTCGAACTCATCGCTTCCTCAATTGGCTGGTGCCGAGACGATCCTGGATTTCGCGCGGGACCTGGATGGCGGCGAAGATGCAGACGTCATCGTTGGCTGGAAGCAAGACGATAGCCTGAGCGGAGCCGGCGGCAACGACAGGCTGTTCGGTGGGGCCGGCAACGACATGCTGACCGGTGGGGCCGGCGACGACATGGTGTACGGCAATCAGGACGCCGACCACCTCTACGGCGAAGATGGAGCCGACCAGCTGTTCGGCGGGCAGGGCGACGACCGGTTGTCGGGTGGCGCCGGTGACGATGTGCTGGAAGGCGGCAAAGGCACCAACATGGCCGACGGCGGCGCGGGGTTCGACCTCGCAAGCTACGCCAATGCCGGCCAGGGGGTCGCCGTGTCCCTGCTTCTGCAGGGTCAGGCGCAGGCAACCGGCGTGAGCAGCGACGTGCTGACCGGCGTCGAGGGCCTGCTCGGCAGTGCCTTTGCCGATGCGTTGAACGGGAATGGCGATGCGAACCGCCTGATCGGCGGGGGTGGCGATGATGGCCTCACCGCCGGCTTCGGCATGGATATGCTGGACGGGGGCGAAGGGAACGACATCCTTTTCGGGAACCAGGATGCCGACGTCCTGGCGGGGGGGCTGGGCAACGACAGTCTCTACGGCGGACAGGACGACGATACGCTTTCCGGCGGTGGTGGGGCCGACCTGCTTCAGGGTGGGCGGGGCGTCGACTGGATGACCGGCGGGGCCGACGCAGACAGTTTCCGCTATGTCACGAGCGCGGACTCGACGGTCGCGGCGTTCGACCTGGTCACCGATTTCGAGATGGGCCTCGATCACGTCGATCTGACTGCCGTGCGGACCGGTGCAGCCGATACGCTCCATATCAGCAGCAGCAGCGGATACACCTTCCTCGATGTCGATCTGGGCGGCGACGGAACGACGGACATGCGGATCGGCTTCGTGGGCGAAGACAGGATCGCCCATACCGACATTCTGTTCGGATAGGAGCACATGCAAGCGGTCGTGAACGCCGTGCATGCGGGCCGGACCTGGAAGAATGCGGCGTCCATCGTTCGGTCGGACCGCCGACATGGTTTTGTCGTCGCGGCGCGCGATTCCTGGCTGTAAGGTCGTCGATACGATCATCCGACAGATGATCGGCGACCTTGCAGACTTTGATGAAAGACCGGACCCGATGAACGACGACTTCTACCGCATCCGCCGGCTGCCGCCCTATGTCATCAGCGAAGTCAACGCGATGCGGGCAGCGGCGCGCGCGCGGGGCGAGGATGTCATCGACCTGGGCATGGGCAACCCGGACCTGCCGCCGCCTGCCCATGTGATCGCCAAGCTGGCGGAGGTCGCCGCCAATCCCGGATCGCACGGCTATTCCGCATCGAAGGGGATACCGGGGCTGCGAAAGGCGCAGGCGGGTTATTACCAGCGGCGGTTCGGGGTCGAGGTGGATCCCGAGACGGAGGTGGTGGTGACGCTGGGATCCAAGGAAGGGCTGGCCAACCTGGCGCAGGCGATCACCGCGCCGGGCGACGTGGTGCTGGCGCCCAACCCGTCCTATCCGATCCATACCTTCGGATTCATCATCGCGGGGGCGACGATCCGGTCGATCCCGACGACACCGGACGAACGCTTCTTCGAGGCACTGGAACGCGCGGTGAAGTTCACCGTGCCCAAGCCCGGCGTGATGGTGATCGGATATCCGTCCAACCCGACGGCGGAGGTGGTGGACCTGGCATTTTATGAACGCGTGGTGGCGTTTGCGAAGGAACACAGCATCTGGGTGCTGTCCGACCTGGCCTATTCCGAGCTTTATTACGACGACCAGCCGACGCCGTCGATCCTGCAGGTGCCGGGTGGGAAGGACGTGGCGGTGGAGTTCACGTCGCTCAGCAAGACGTACAGCATGGCAGGGTGGCGGATCGGCTTCGCCGTCGGCAATCCCACGCTGATCGCGGCGCTGACGCGGGTGAAGAGCTACCTCGATTACGGTGCGTTCACGCCGATCCAGGCGGCGGCGGTGGCCGCGATCAACGGGCCGCAGGACATCGTCGAGCAGAACCGCCAATTGTACAAGCGCCGCCGCGACGTGATGGTCGAGAGTTTCGGTCGCGCGGGCTGGGATATCCCCAGCCCGCGCGCGAGCATGTTCGCATGGGCCCCGCTGCCGCCGGCGCTGGCGCATCTGGGCAGTCTGGAATTTTCCAAGCAGTTGCTGACCCATGCCGGCGTCGCGGTGGCGCCGGGCGTGGGGTATGGCGAGGAAGGCGAGGGGTTCGTCCGGATCGCGATGGTGGAGAATGAGCAGCGCATCCGCCAGGCGGCGCGGCAGGTGAAGCGGTATCTGCAGTCGATGGGCGTAAATGCGGCAGGTCCCCGTGGCAGCTGAGGCATGGACCGGAACGGCGTCCTGCCGTCCGGCCCGTTCGCAAGGTGCCACGACCCGCGAGACGTCCGTTCGCGACGTGCGTTCAGAAATTTTAAACCAGTTCTCGTCAGGTGCTATGGTGTGGTGGGGGAGCGTCCGTGCCACAGACGTGCCGACATACAGGCAGTACCCGCGGACCCATTGCGACACGCGCAGTTTTGCCGAGCTAATATAAAGGGCATACACGGTGAACGGACCGACGGAGCCGTCCGCACCGGACGACGATTGGGGCGGGTTCGCGCGCCCGGCCATGCCCGAGCGCAAGGAGCGGTTGCGCCTGCAACTGTTCTTCTGGATGCTGTGCATCGACCTGGCCGCGATCCTGTTCGCATTCCTGTGCGCAAACACGATCCGGTTCGGATCGCCGTCCGCGGTCCACGGGCTGGAACTGGTCAAGGTGGTCGTGCCTGTATTCCTGCTCATCGCGGGCAACAACGAGGCCTATTCGCTGAAGGCGCTGACCCGCTATCGGTACGGTCTGGGCCGTGCGCTGACCGCGTTCGCGATGGCGATCGTGGTCGTGCTGTTCACGGTGTTCTACATGCGGTCGGGCATCGAATTTTCCCGCGCGACGTTCAGCATGGGAATCATCGGCAGCATCGTGACGCTGTCCGCCGGGCGCAAGCTGTTCGACGTGACCATACGCCGGTTCCATGCCGCGCCACTGGTATCCGTCGTGATGATCCACGATGGACAGACCGCGCCGGCCCAACCCGACGCGGTCATCGTCGATGCCGAAGCCGCCGGACTGGTGCCGGACGATACCGATCCGCTCATGCTCGACCGGCTCGGGCGCCTGCTGCGGGATGCCGACCGCGTGATCGTCGCCTGCCCCGAGGACCGGCGCCTGCGGTGGGCGATGGCGCTGAAGGGCGCGAACATTCGCGGCGAGATCGTCGATCCCGAGATCGCGCGGCTCGGCGCGCTGGGCACCAGCAGCTATGCCGGGGAGGGCACGCTGAAGGTGTCGACGGGTGCGCTGGGGTTGCGGAAGCGTATCATGAAGCGGCTGCTGGACCTTGCGCTGAGCGGCGTGGGCCTGGTGCTCGTCCTGCCCGTGCTGATTGTCACGATGATCGCGATCCGGCTGGACGACGGTGGCCCGATCCTGTTCGTCCAGAAGCGGTCGGGCCGCGGCAACCAGTTGTTCGACATGTACAAGTTCCGCAGCATGAAGGCGACGCAGCTCGACCATGCCGGCAATCGGTCCGCATCGCGTGACGATGACCGCATCACGCGCGTCGGCCGGATCATCCGCAAGACCAGCATCGACGAACTGCCGCAGCTGCTCAATATCCTGAAGGGCGACATGAGCTTCGTCGGGCCGCGCCCGCACGCGCTGGGATCGCTGGCGGGAAACCAGCTGTTCTGGGAAGTGGACCAGCGTTACTGGCATCGTCACGCCTGCAAGCCGGGACTGACCGGGCTGGCCCAGGTCCGCGGGTTTCGAGGGGCGACAACGCAGCCCGAGGATCTCATCAACCGGTTGCAGGCGGATCTGGAATATCTCGGCGGGTGGTCGATGGCCCGCGACATCCGGATCATCCTGGCGACGCTGCGCGTGCTGGTTCACCGCAACGCGTTCTGACACCACGCGCGTCGTGCCGACTTCCCCGAAGCATCACGCGCATCCGATTTGTAAAGACATTCGCAGGTAAGGCTTTTTCGGAAGTGCAAGGGCCTGCCGGGAGTGACTTGACGTGAGTATCGCTGCAAAAAAGGAAAAGGCGCCAAGTGCGGACCGGCGACAGGCTGCGCGCTCCGACTACGGGCGGACGGGGACGCTGCGCATAGCGGACGCCCCGCCGGTCGAAGTGATCGTCCAGGATCTGAACCGCGACGGCTGCCGCATCGAGACGTCGCAGCGACTCGTCCCGAACCTGGGCGTGGCGATCGGTCTTGCCGGCGTGGGCATCGTGGAAGGCAAGATCCTCTGGCACGGGTCCCAGGGCTATGGCTGTGCCTTTGTCAACCGTCTGCCGGCAGGCAGCATCACCGCCGCCTTTTCGCCGACCAATATCCGGCACCTCGCCTTGTCGCCAAGCTTTCCTGAACCGGGCGATACCTATTTTCCCGGAGCCGCCGTGAAATGGCCGATCGGGCACCGCGTGTCCGCCATCCTGCTGTTCTCGCTGGGATGCTGGACGATCGTCGTCGGCACGCTGCTCGCGATCATGCGGTAGGTCGCGACCGAACTGTACGGGCCGAATGGGTGAAGGCGCAATCCGCAGGAGGATGCGGGCGATCAGGCCCGTACCGCGACGCCGCCGGCCGTCCGGATGCGGCGCCGGTTCAAAGCCGCAGCAGCCGGCGCCAGCGTGGGCGGGGTCTGGGAAAAAGCTCAAGTCCGCGTTCCTCGGCGGCACGCGCGAGATCGCGGGCAAAGGAGCGAAGTTGACGCTCGTTCAGAGCGAGCTGGACGATCTGCCAATGCTGGCCCGTCGCATGTTCGACACCATCGGCGACCTGGATCGTCAGAAGGATTCCGTGTTGACTCCGCTCCCGCTTCCAACCGACCAGCGCGCCTCGGGCAGCAAGCGTTTTCTGAATCTTCATTGTCCATCTATAATATGAATGGATCGTGGCGGAAGCATGTTGGCGTTGTTCAATGGCACATAAGGCTATCTCCTTGGATTGCAGTGCCGGACCGCCCAAACAGTACAACCAGGCCGGTACCATCGGGGCATTCCCGGTCGGCGGAACGGGTTCGGCAACCCGGGCGGCAGGGCATTTGCCGGGCACCTGTTGTTGCATCGCAGCGAGCGAAAGCGTAGACTTCAGTATTGGTCGTGCGATACACGTGACCATCGATCTCAGCGCCCCGAGCTGACTAGGAGCAAGAAGCTGGACCATCGCACCGAAACGAGCCTTGCAGGATTGCAACGGCTATGGCCCGGTGCCGTGCAGTATGATGCTTCGCTGGCCGGGCTGTCGCGGTGGCGGATCGGCGGGCCGGCGGATGCGGTGGTTACGCCGCGCACCCGCCGCGAACTGGTCGAAACCGTTGCGTATCTGCGGTCCAGAGACGTCCGGCACGTCGTCATCGGGGACGGGTCGAACCTGCTGTTCGACGATGCGGGGTTTCGTGGCGTCGTCGTCCGGACGGGGCAGGCGCTGGATGGCTTCGAGATCGTCGGTGGCGGCGTCGTCCGCGCCGGCGCGGGACTGTGGGTCCCGTGTTTCGTGCGGAACGTCATCGACAACGCCTTGTCCGGCGCGGTCCATGCCATCGGCATTCCCGGCCGGCTCGGCGGGCTGGTCGTGATGAACGGCGGCAGTCAGCGGCGCGGGATCGGCGACAATGTCGTGTCGGTCGACGTGCTGGACCATGACGGGGTCGAGCGGCGTATTCCCCGCGATGCGCTCGACTTTTCATACCGTGCTTCCCGACTGCAGACATCGGGCGCGGTCGTGCTCGCCGCCGAATTCGCATTCGAACCCGGCGATCGGACCGCGATGCAGCAGGAGGCGATCGCCATCCTGCGCAGCCGGCGTGCAAAGTTTCCGCGCGTGCGCCAGAACTGCGGATCGGTTTTCGTCAGCGATCCGGCCCTTTATGCCATGATCGGGCCGCCCGGGCTTGCGATCGAGCGGGCGGGTCTGAAGGGGCTGCGGCGCGGCGGCGCGCAGATTTCACCCGACCATGCCAATTTCATCGTCAACAATGGCGACGCCCTTTCCGCCGACGTGCTTGCATTGATCGCGATCGCGCGCGATCGCGTCGCGGCGTTGACCGGAATCCGGATGCTTGCCGAGGTGCGCCACCTCGATCCCTTCGGCGGCCTCCGCCCAGCCCATGAAGTATGCGGCAGCGCAGATGCCGCGTCACAGGAGCCAGACAACCATGAACGCCTTGTCCGAAATAGCTGATTCGACACTGCTGGACGACGGCGATGCCGTGTCGGCCACGGAAGCGCGGTTCCTCGAGGTGCGCCGTTCGCGCCTGGAGGGGCGGGTCCAGGTGAGCGGCGCGAAGAACAGCGTGCTGCGCCTGCTGGCGGCGTCGCTGCTGACGCCGGGGCGGATCGTTCTGGACAATTATCCGGACCAGTTGCTGGACGCGATCGTGCATGTCGGCATGCTGGAAACGCTCGGCAAGCAGTGCCGGATGGAAGGTTCGGCGCTTGTGATCGAGGAGGCGGCGGCGCCCGTCAGCGATCTCGTCTGGACCGGCCGGTCGATTCGCAACACGCTGCTGATCCTGGGCGCCCTGGTCGCGCGGACGGGGGCGGGGAGCGTTCCGCTGCCGGGCGGGTGCAATCTGGGTGACCGGAAATACGACCTGCACGAACTGGTCCTGACCAGCCTCGGCGCGCGGGTGTGGGCGGAAGGCGACCGGCTCCATGCCGAAGCGCCGAACGGGCTGACGGGTGCGGAGATCACGCTGCCGTTGCGGTCGACCGGTGCGACCGAGAATGCGTTGATCGCCGGATCGCTGGCCAAGGGGCGGACGACCCTGTGGAACCCCCATGTGCGCCCCGAGATCCTCGACCTTGCGGCGTTCCTGCGCAAAATGGGCGCGCGGATCGTGGTGAACGGCCAGGAGAGCATCGTCATCGACGGCGTCGAGGGGCTGGACGGTGTCAGCCACCGCGTGATGCCTGACAATATGGAAGCGATGACCTGGCTGGTCGGCGCGGTCATCACGGGCGGCGACGTGGAGATCGTGGATTTCCCCGCGGACGATCTGGAAGTGCCGTTGATCTTCCTGCGCGAAAGCGGTGCCAAGATCTATCGCGACGGCAACACGGCGATCATCCGTTCGGGGCGGGCGTTTCCGATCGAGATTTCCACCGGTCCCTATCCGGGCATCAATTCGGACATGCAGCCGCTGTTCGCGGCGTACGGCGTCTGCGCACGCGGCGAATCGCGGATCGTCGATCTGCGGTTCGCGGACCGGTTCGCCTATCTGGACGAATTCGCAAAGATGGGCGTGCAGAGCCGCGTGCTGAACAGCACCGCCCGCATTGCCGGCGGTGCCCCGTTGCAGGGTGCCGATGTCCGCGCGCTCGATCTGCGGGCCGGCGCGGCGCTTGCCCTTCTGGGGTTCGTTGCCGATGGCACGACGCGGATCGCCGAAGCGTGGCAGATCGAACGCGGCTACGACAAGTTCCTGTCGAAGGCGCGGGCACTCGGCGCTAACGCCACGTACATGAAATAGCTGTAGGTGAAGACTCAGCCGTTCCGGACCGAGGTGTCGCTTGACTGAGATTCATCAGCCCAACAATCCGCTGCGCGAGGCACTTCGCGCATGTAGGGGGCATTTCCTCTGGGCCGGGCTGTTCAGCGGCCTCATCAACCTACTCTATCTCGTCCCCTCGATCTTCATGCTGCAGGTCTATGACCGCGTCGTGCCGACGCGCGGTGGTGCGACCCTGCTGGTGCTGACGCTGATCCTGGTCGTTTCGCTTGGCGTCTTCGCCCTGCTCGACGCGGTGCGGATGCGCCTGCTGCTGCGCGCGAGCGTGCGGCTGGAGAAGATGGCGGCGTCGAACATCCTTCACCGCATTCTGGGCACCGCAGGCGCGACGACCACGCAGCGCGCGCAGGCGATGCGCGATTTCGACACGCTGCGCGGGACGCTGACCGGGCCGGCGATCATCGCGATCTTCGACGCACCGTGGGCGCCGATCTACATCATCATCTCCTACCTGCTGCATCCGATGATCGGCCTGCTGGCACTGGTGGCATCGGTGCTGCTGACCGCGGTCGCGCTCGGCAGCGACTATGCCACGCGCAAGGGCGTCTCCGACGCACAGGATCGCCAGACCCGCGCGTATCGCGGTCAGGATTTCTCGATCCAGTCGTCGGAAGTCGCCCGCGCCCTGGGCATGCGCGATGCGCTGGTGATGCGGCACATGATCGAGCGCGCGGAGATCGTGCGACGGCAGGGCACGATCGCCGGCACGTCCGGCATATTCCTGGCGGCGACCAAGTTCCTGCGCCTGCTGTTCCAGTCGCTGGCGCTGGCGCTGGGTGCGTGGCTGGCGATCAACCAGAGCATCTCTGCGGGCGCAATCTTCGCGGCCTCGCTCATCCTCGGCCGTGCGCTGCAGCCCGTGGAGCAGATTCTCGGTGCGTTGAAGAACGTGATGGGTGCGCGCAAGGCGTACCGTGATCTCGATGCGTTCTGCAAATTGCCGGACGTCACGGTCCCGCGGACCCAGTTGCCGAGCCCGAAGGGCGTGGTCGAAGTGGAGAACCTGTCCGTCACCGTGCCGGGCAGCGATCGACCGATTCTGTCGAACATCGGTTTCCGGATCGAGGCGGGCGAGATCGTCGCGCTGGTCGGCCCGAGCGGTGCCGGCAAGTCCACGCTGCTGCGCGTCCTGTCCGGCGCGCTGGAAGCGAGCGATGGCGAGGTCCGGATCGATGGCGCGCGGCTTGCCGAGTGGGACCGGGAAGCGCTCGGCCGGCATGTCGGCTACATGCCGCAGACCCCGACGCTGTTCCCCGCCAACGTTCATACCAACATCTCGCGGTTCCGCGCGTTCGAGGACGAAGCCCCGGACGTGCTCGACCGGCTGGTGATCGAAGCCGCGACGCAGGCCGGGGCGCATGACCTGATCCTGCGTTTCCCGCAAGGGTATGAGACGCAACTGCATCAGCGGGAGGGCGGTGGCCTCTCCGCCGGTCAGCGGCAGGTGGTCGCGTTGGCGCGGGCACTGTTCGGTCATCCGACCGTGCTGTTTCTGGATGAACCAAACGCCCATCTCGACGTCAACGGCGAGTCGCGGCTGATGGCTACCCTGGTCGAGTTGCGCAAACGGGGCGCGACAGTGGTCCTGTCGACCCACCGTACCGGCATTCTGCAGGCGGTCGACAAGATCATGTTGTTGCGGGACGGGACGATCCAGGCGTTCGGACAGCGCGACGAATTCATGCGGTCCGCGTCGCAGATGGCAGTGCAGCCGACGCCCGTTGCGTCGTCCGAGCGCGACGCTGCGCCGGATACCCGCGTGCTGGGGCCGGATGGCGGCCGTTCGAACGACGGCGAACGCGATAACAATACGGACGAACCGCCGGCCGGCCCGGACGACAAGCGCAGCAGTCAGGAAGGTGGACGATGAGTGGCGAGATCATCCAGCGTCCGACCGACGTCGTCATCAGCGCGCGGCCGCGTTTCGCCGAGCGGCTGGCGCTGCAGGATTCGAGCCGGGACGCGAAATGGATCGGGATCGTGGTCGCGGTTCTATTCTTCGTCGTCGCGATCGGTTGGGCGGCCTTCGCCCGGCTTGACGCCGCTGCGGCGGGCGACGGGCAGGTCTCCGTATCCGGCAACCGTCAGACGGTGCAGCATCGCGATGGTGGAATCGTCGAGGCGCTCGATGTACGCGAAGGTCAGCATGTCCGCGCGGGTCAGGTGCTGATCCGCCTGTCGGGTTCGGAGGTTGCGGCAACCGAACGTGCCCTGTCGGGCGGGGTCATCGACCTCCAGGCACAGAGAGCGCGGCTGGAGGCGGAGATTTCGGGTCGACCCATCGTGTGGCCGGAGTCGTTCGCAAAGCTGACCGGTGATGATCTTGAACTGGCCCGGCGGGCAATGACGCTGCAACGGGCGCAGATCAATGCACGGGCGAATTCGCTCGCGTCCAACCGCGCCGTGCTGCGTCAGCAGGAGGCGGAAGTCGTCAAACAGGGGGCCGGTTTCAGCGCACAGTCGCGCGCCACCGCCCAGCAGCGCGCATCGTTGCAACAGCAGCTCGAAAGCACCCGACGGCTTGCCGACGGCGGGTATGTGTCGCGCAATTCGGTCCGCGCGCTGGAACGTGCGGTCCAGCAGCTTGAAGGATCGGATGCCGAATATTCGTCGCGGGCGGCCGCTGCGCGCGAACAGGTCGGCCAGTCCCGCGAACAGGCGGTGGCGACATCCCGCAAATATGTGGAGGACAGCGCCAGCCTGCTGCGCGACACGCAGTTTCAGTTGAACGAGGCCATGCCCAAGCTGATAGCGGCGAAGGAGCAGCTGGAACGAACCGTGATCCGTGCACCGGTGAGCGGCAGAGTGGTGGGGCTTCGAATCTTCTCGCGCGGCGGTGTCGTGCAGGCGGGGCAACCCTTGCTGGATATCGTGCCGGACAGTGCGCCGCTGATCGTGAAGGCCAATTTTCAGCCGGGGGATATCGACGGCGTGTTCGAAGGCCGCGAGGCGGAGGTGAAATTCCTCTCCATGCACGAACGCGATCTGCCGATCCTGCTCGGGACGGTACGCAATGTCTCGGCGGACAGCCTGCGCGACGAACAGAGCGGTCGCAATTATTTCAGCGCCGAGGTCGTCGTGCCGAAAAGCCAGCTGGCTCTGCTGAGTGCGGTGCGGGGCGCCGACAGCGGCATACGGCCGGGTGTCCCCGTGCAGGTCCTGGTCAAGCTGCGGAGCCGGACCGCCTTGCAGTATCTGCTGGAACCGCTCACCGAAGCCTTCTCGCGTTCGATGCACGAACGATGATAGCGGGGGCTCCAATGCTTTTCGGAAGTCGAACGTCATGGACATGAGCGCATACAAGCGGACCGAAGGGGCGGGACCCGCCCCCGAGGCGCACATGATCGATCTGCGTCAGATCTTTTCCGTCATCCGGCGACGCTGGGTGTGGGTGCTGGCCACGATGGCGATCATCCTGGGGCTGACGGCGATCGCTTATGTTCGCGCCCCGCGCGTGTTCATGGCCAGCGCCAGCCTCGCCCTCGACCGGCGGGTCGACCAGCTGGTCAACGACAGCAGCGAGCCGTCGCTGACGACGGACAGCCCTACGGTCGACACCGGAGTGCAAGTGCTGACCTCGCCGACGCTGGCGGCCGAAGTCGTCGATCGTCTGGGGCTGGCCGCCCGCCCCGGTTTCGGTCAACCGCTCGACGGCGGCCGCGTCGACGCGGCGCTGGCCCGGCGGCGCGCCATCGGCGCGGTGCAGCGCGGCCTGCAGGTCCAGCGTGCCGGCACGTCCTATGCGATCACCGTCAGCCACAGTTCGACCGATCGGGTGATGTCGACGGCCATCGCGAACGCGATCGTCGATCAGTATGTCGAGGATCAGCTGTCCGGTCGGACGGGGCAGCGGACGCGCGAGACCGATCTGCTGCGCGAGCGGATCGTCGCATTGCGCGCGGATGTACGGAACGCGGAAAGTGCGGCCGCCCGGTTCCGCGCGGCCACCGGCCTGATCGACGTGCAGAAGGACAGTACGTCAACGCAGCAGGAAATTTCGGCCCTGAACGGCCAGCTGGCGGCGGCCGAAGCCGACCGGGCGGCGATGGAAGCGCGGCGTAACGCCGTCGTGAACAGCGGTGCCGGCGCGGAAGCAGGCGGTTCCGGCCTCATCCAGGGGCTTCGTTCGCAGCAGGCCACGCTGAGCGCACAGCGCGCCGATCTTGCCGGCCGCTACGGACCGCTCCATCCCGATCTTGCGCGGATCGATCGGCAGCTGGCCGATCTCAACAACAGCATTCGGCAGGAAACCGGGCGTATCCGTGCGCAGGCCAATGCCGATGCGCGGGTTGCCGATGGACGGGCTGCGTCGATCCGCTCGTCACTTGGCCGCGCGACCGGTGGGCTGACCGCGGGAAACAACGCGTCGGTTCAGCTTAACGATCTCGAGCGGAACGCGGAATCGGCGCGGACGCTGTATCAGTCGCTGCTTGATCGGTACAACAAGGCTGTCGCCGGACAGGGGACCGACAAGTCCAACGCCTATGTCATCGCGCATGCGCTCGTCCCGGGTGCGCCGATCTCGCCGAGCCTGCCGGTGTATGTGGCCGGCGGACTGATCGCCGCGCTCCTGTCTGCGGCGGCCCTGGTGCTTGTTCTGGAGTTGCTGGAGAGCGGTTTCCAGTCGCGGCAGGAAGTCGAGCAGCAGCTGGGAATTCCGGTTGTCGGCATGATCCCCGACCTGGCAACCGTACCGGGCGTACGTGCGGCGGCGGGCGATCCGATGGGGCCACCGGATTATCTGGTCGCGAACGAGGGATCTTTGTTCGGGGAGGCGTTTCGCAGCATCCGGACCGCGTATCAGCTGGGACAGGCGGATCACAGCGTGCGGGTGATCTCCGTCAGTTCGGCACTCCCCAACGAAGGCAAGACGACGACATCGATCTCGCTCGCACGGTCGGCGGCGCTGGCCGGGCTGCGCGTCGTACTGGTGGATTGCGACATGCGGCGGCGCGCGTCGACGAAGTCGGTTGGCGGTCAGGCCGACGCCGGACTGATCGAGGTGTTGAAGGGCGCAGTTCCACTCGAGCAGGCCCTTGTTCGGGATGTCCCGAGCGGCGCCTGGGTTCTGCCGCAGTCCGCGGCAGGCGCAACGAGCTATGACCTCATCACGTCGCAGGCCATGGTGACCTTGCTGAGCCGGTTGCGCGCGGATTTCGATCTGGTCGTACTCGACACGGCGCCTGTTCTGCCGCTTGCCGAGGCGCGCGCGCTGGCGGGAATG
Organism: Sphingomonas montana; assembly: GCF_001956315.1. GTDB lineage: Bacteria > Pseudomonadota > Alphaproteobacteria > Sphingomonadales > Sphingomonadaceae > Sphingomonas_R > Sphingomonas_R montana. Next base: position 106,679 of record NZ_MOLY01000042.1, read on the forward strand.
GCGGACTCCGTTCTGCTGGTCGTACGCTGGCGCAAGACCCCGATCCGGGCGGCGAAGATGGCGCTCGAGCTTCTTGGACGGGCCGGGGCGCGCGTCGATGGGGCGGCGTTGACGCTGGTCAACATCCGGCAGCATAGTCGTTCGGGCCACGGCGATGAGATGGCCTATTACAAACAGTTTCAAAACTACTACGCGAACTGATCTGACTGGCGAACTGCGGGTAACCGGAGGGTCGCGGCCGGCATGGTGGCAAACCTGATTTGGGTCTTGTGCGCCAAATTCCGGTCTTGATAACCTTCGTCGTGCCGATCGAAGGCGGATCGGTGCGGCGTCCGGTAAGGATAGGCCGCCTGGCGGGGGCCTCCTATCCTCGGACCGCTCCCTTCCGTTCGGCTATGGGTTGTGCCGCGCTGGCGTCTCGCATGCCGGCGCTAGAGCGGGATGGGATCAAGTTCGCAGACTTGCTCTGTCTGTTCCCGGACACAACATCGCGGCGAAAGCGGGATCTCCCTTCGGCTGAAGAGGGGCGCTTCATCGGAGGAAAATCCCCGCCTGCGCCGGGGTGATGATGATGGATTAGCAGAATTGCTGAATCCTCAACCCTGATGCGCCAGTATCGTTCGGGCACTTGGCAGGTGACCGCTGCGTCAGGATTGCGCATCTTTCACCAGAGTTACGTTCGTTTTCCGTCGGGTTTCGGCCAGGAGCCGTCGTGAGCTTGTCGAGGGGCAGGTCGTGACGTCAGCGCCCAGCATCACGCGTTTTCAAAATTCGTCCAAGAGGGCCGGGCGACGCTGTGGAGGTCTCCCGACCATGCCTTCGCATTCAGACAGGCGATCGGCCTGCTGCGGATCGTTCAGTCGAGTATCACCCCGCGCTAGAGATGATAGCGGACGCCGACCGAGGCACGGAATGCGTCGATCTTCTGGTTCCCGATCAGGATGCGATCGCTCTTGCGCGCAGTATAGTCGAGCGCAGCATCCATGCGGATGCGGCGGTTCACCAGCCAAAGCCCGCCAACGCCGACATTCCACCGATTCACCGCGGCGTCCTCGTCGACATATTTGCCGTGGACGTAGCGGGCGTTGGCGGAGAGGATGACGTTCCGCAACAGTTCGTGATCGACGCGGAGCTGGACTTCGGTGTTGAGCGTGGCGGGGGCAGTGATGAGGCCGACATTCTGGAAATAGCGTCGCGCGGACAACCGGAAGGTCGTCAGTTCGGAGAAGAGATAATCCAGATTGGCATCGATCGCGAGTGCGCCTTGCGACGGGATCGTAGGATCCTTGAAATTGGCATGAAGGTAGCCGACGCCGAGTCGACCGCGGATGAGCGGCGTGATCTCGCTGCGGATGCCGACGAGCCCTTCGACAATATCGGCGTCGCGCGTGATGGGCGGCGCCTGGACACGGTAACGCCGGAGTTCGCCATTCACTGCCGCATACAGGCGAGGCCCCGAGCCGAACCCGTATGATCCCTCGACCCCGCCGCTGTAGCGGGTGTAATCCCGAAACTGCTGATCGCTGACGTCACCGGACTGCGTCCGTGCATTCAGGAAATCGAAGCGATCGACAGCCCCCGTCACACCGACCGCGAGCCGCCCGAAATCCTTGCTGAACCCGGCCGAGGCGCCTGTCAGATCATATCGTACCGGCCGCCGGGTCGTGAGAATTTCGCCGACCGCGCTCCGGTCGACCACCTGACGCGAGTGGGAGACACCGCCGGTGAGGCTGGCAGTGCGATCGATATCGAACTTGCCAGAGGCGCTCGCGCCATAGGTGAAGGCATCTTCGGTGTCATATTTGGCGTAGGAACGCTGATCGACATAGCCGTCGACCGCCAGCGCGTGGACCCCCCAGGTGGAACGCAGTGCGCCGCTGGCCCGCAACCGGCCATAGATGTCGCCCCTGCCGTTCGGTTCCGAATAGACATTGTCTTCATAGCCGACACCAGCCGTCAGTTCAGGGAAGAACAGGAAGCTGCCCGTTCGGACACCGGCCGGATCATATTGCGGACGCCGTCGCGCCGACACCGTCGTGCCGCGGTCGATACCGTTGGGATCGCCGACGGCGGGAAGTGCCGTCACGTCGCCGGTGGTCGTGCCTGGCAGCCGCAGCGTGGGATCCTGACGAACCGAGGCGCCGGGTGTTTCCCTGGCGATGCCGAGCCGGTCGTCCAGAAGCCCGCCCGGCAAGGGATCTATGGACTGCGCGCCCAGCGGCGACGACAGCAGCGTGGCGCCCATAAGCGACAGCCAGCGCAACTCCGCCCGTCCGATCCGCATCATCGATCCATTCCCCCTCGTCACTGCGTCGTCGCGATCAGAAATGCCGTTCACCGACACGAACGACATCGCCGGGCAGGATCGGAATGTTCGCGTTGGCCGAGACGGACCGCTCGACCGGATCGCCCACACGCTGGATGAAGACGGTCTTCTTGTTGGCGCGATAGGTGAACCCGCCGGCGGCGGCGATCGCACTGATCAGCGTCATGCCTTCGGTCGTGGGATAGCCGCCGGGCTTCTGGATCTCGCCCGTGATGTAATAGGGGCGGAAGCCGAAAACCTCGACCGCGATCCGGGGGTTGCGAAGATAGCCCGCGCCGTAGCGCTGGACCAGCAGCGCCTCGAGCTCGCGTGCGGTCTTCCCGGTGACGGCGACGTCGCCGATCAGTGGCATCGCCACGGAACCGGCACCGGAAACCTGATATTCGCCGCTGAGTGCGGCTTCGCCGAAGACGTTGATCCGCAGCTTGTCGCCAAGCCCCAGCCGGTAGACATTGTCCTGCCGGGCCGATGCGCGCGCGTCCACCGGCAGCGGCGGGGGGGTGGGGCCGGCGCAACCGGCGGTCGCGAGCGCAACGAGCAGTGCCAGACTGACGATGCCGGACGGTTTCGTGCGAAGCATATCGAGCATCTTCCCTGAGCCTCTGAATGGATCTTTCGATCGGCATACCGTTCCGCAGGAACGATGGCTAGCGCGGACAATCGTCCGCAGCAATCGCCCGGTTCGCGATCGACGGGGCCATGCCGTGCTTGGGGCGTGCGGCGGCGTTGCAGCCGGAAGACGGGTGGGATACTGCCCCCCGGGATAGACGGGGGGCGACCTGATGCGACGCAAGGTCATGTTCGTCATCAATTCGCTGACCGGTGGCGGGGCCGAGCGGGTGATGGCGACGCTGATGCACGGATCCGCGGCGCTGGCCGAGCGCCACGATATCGTGCTGGTGCTGCTCGATCGTGACGAGGATGCCTATGCTCTGCCCGGCTGGCTTCGGACGATCCGGCTCGACTGCCGGCACTCGCTGGCGCGCAGTCTGACGCAGTTGTGGCGCACCGTCGCGGTGGAGCGGCCGGACGTCGCCGTGGGGTTCCTGACCCGCGCCAACGTCGTCACGGCCGCGGTGATGGCTGCGCGGCGGCGGCCGTTCCTGTTGAGCGAGCGCGTCAATACCAGCGCGCATCTGGGCGCGGGCCGTGCGGCGGCGGCCAGCCGGCTGCTGGTGCGTGCGACCTATCGCCACGCGACGGAAATATTGGCGGTATCGGAAGGGGTGGCCGATACGCTGGTCAGCGATTTCGGCGTGTCGCGCACGCGGGTGACCGCGATCCCCAACCCGATCGATACCGACATCATCGAGGCGCGGGCCGCGGAACCGTCCGCCGTCCCGGTGACCGGTCCGTATATCGCCGCGATGGGGCGGCTGGTGCCGAACAAGAATTTCGCTCTGGCGATCGAGGCGTTCGCGGTGTCGGGCATCGCCGGACGGCTGGTTATCATGGGGCAGGGGCCGGAAGAGGCGGCGTTGCGCGCGCTGGGCCAGCGGCTCGGGCTGGGCGACCGGCTCGTCCTGCCGGGATTCGTGGCGAATCCGCATGCCGTCATCGCCCGGGCCGACGCGGTGGTCCTGAGTTCGAACGCGGAAGGGTTTCCCAACGCGCTCGTCGAATCGCTCGCGGCCGGAACGCCCGTGGTCGCGACCGATTGCCCGTCCGGCCCCGCCGAGGTGCTGGACGTGCGGATCGGCGCGGACGGCGGACCCGTGGCGGGCCGCGGCGGATATCTGGTCCCGATGAACGCGGTGACGCCGATGGCCGAGGCGTTGCGCGCCGTCGTCGAACCCGCCCGGCGCGCGGCGCTGATCGAAGCGGGGCGGGCCCGGGTCCGAGACTATTCCGTCGCCCGCGGTGTCGAGCGGTACTGGGCGCGAATCGAGGCGGCGTTGCGCTGATGCGCCGCGGATTGGGGTGGCTGTTTGCGATCACGGCGCTGACCATCGCGCTGGGACCGTGGATCGGCGTGGCCGTTCCGTCCCTGGACCGTCTTGCCGTGGCCCTGCCGGCGGCACCGCTGCTGGCGATCGCGGCGCTTCTGTGCCGCCGCACCGTGAAACTGGTGCTGATCGCCGGTGCGGCGTTGTGCGTTTCCGGCGTGCCGCTGGTCCGCGAAGCCTGGCCGGCGACGGTCGGGGACGAAGCGCCGGCGGGCAGCGCACGGCTGGTCGTGGTGAGCCATAATGTGGCGGATGCGAATGTCGATCCGGCCCGGACGTCGCGAAGCCTGATCGCCACCGACGCCGACATCCTGTTGCTGCAGGAGGTCGACGGACGGTTTCGCCCGGAACTCCAGCGCCTGCGGCGGCGGTTCCCGTTCGGCAGCGATTGCCGGAAACGCTGTTCGGTCGCCATCCTGTCGCGGCTGCCGATGGGGCGGGTACGCTACCGGTTCCGCGACGCCGCCAATAGGCCGGTCGGGCCGCCGCTGGTGCAGGGCGTCGTCACGATCGCCGGCCGGCGGGTGACGATCGTCTCGATCCATCTCACCCGCGGGAGCGACGCCGCGACCCGCGCGGGCCAACGCGCCGCGCTGGCCGACGCGGTGCGCGGCGTGCCCGATCCCGCGCTCATTCTCGGCGGGGACTTCAACCTGGTCCCGTATCAGGCAAGCTTCCGTCGGCTCGGCGACGACCTGCAACCGCTGGTGCGCGCGGATCGTGGCCTGTTCACGTTTCCGGCCCGTTGGGACACGCGACCGGTCCCGTGGCCGCTGGTCGATATCGACCATGTGTTCGCCGGTCCCGCATGGATCGTTGCAGCGGCGCGACGGCTTCCGAAAACCGGATCCGATCATTATCCAATTCGTGTAGATTTGGTATTGCGCCCCTCTGCGCTGTGATAGCGAAACAGGCCATGGGCTGCCGCTGGTCGGCATGGGGGGCGAATCGATCATGAGGAAGTTCGGAACAGTGCGCGCGTCGGTCGCGCTGGGGTACATCCTGGCGGGCGGGTGCGGACCGGCGGGCGCCGAAACGCTCGGCGCGGCGATCGCCGATGCCTATCGCAACAATCCGCGGTTGCAGGCGCAACGGGCGCAGTTGCGCGTGCTGGACGAAAGTGTGATCCAGGCAGGCGCACCGTACCGGCTGGCGATGAACATTTCGGGCAATCTTTCCTACACGGAACAGCGCCAGCGCGATGCGCTCGACCGGTTCGTATCGATCGACAACAAGAATTTCGGGATCGCCCTGACCGCGTCGCAGATCCTGTTCAACGGCGGGCGGACCGCATCGCAGGTGTCCGCCGCGGAAGCCGATGTCCTGGCCGGGCGCGAGCAGTTGCGCGAGGCGGAGAACCAGATCCTGCTGGAGGTCGTTGACAGCTATGTCTCGGTGCGGCGCGACGCCGAACTGATCGCGATCCAGCGCCGGTCGGTCGCGTCCTACGAGCGGCAGGTCGAGCAGGCGCGTGTGCGCGAGCGCGGCGGCGACCTGACGCGGACCGACATCGCGCAGGCGGAGGCGCAGCTCCAGATCATCCGGACGCAGCTGGCGCAGGCCGAGGCTAATCTAGAGCAGAGCCGGGCGCGGTTCGCGACGGTGGTCGGGCGCAACCCGACCGTGCTGGAACAGGAGCCGCCGCTGCCCGGCATGCCGGTCAGCATCAACGCCGCCTATCTGGCGGCCGAGACGGAAAGCCCGACGCTGTTCCAGGCCATCCTGTCGGAACGCGCCGGACGGTCCCGCGTGGCGGCCGCCCGTGCGGAGCGGCGGCCGATCGTGACGGCGCAGGGCAGCTACGGCTATGTCAGCCCCTTTTCCTACCGCACGCGCGATCTTGGTCGCGGATATAGCGGCGACCTGACGCTGACGGTTCCGCTGCTGACGCGGGGCGTGGTCGATTCGCAGGTCCGGCAGGCGATCGCGAATCGGCAGTCGCTGACGTTCCAGATCGAGGATACGCGGCGAGTTGTCGATCAGACATTGCTGAACGCCTGGAACCAGTCGATCGCGGCGCGTGACCAGCTGGCGGCGGGCGAGGCGGGCGTTCTGGCGGCGCAGGCGGCGCTCGACGGCGTGCGGCGCGGATTTTCCGAGGGGTTCCGCTCGAACTTCGAGGTGCTCGATTCCGAGCAGCGGCTGCTGACGGCGCAGCTGATCGTCGCGAATGCGCGCTACAACCGCTATGCCGGGCAGGCGAACCTGTTGGCGACGCTGGGTCGCCTGGAAGCGGCGGCGGTGCAGCAGGCGGTCGCCGCCTATGACGCGACCGCCAATCTGGACCGTCAGCGGCGCCGGCAATTCGGACCGTTCCAGGTGGTGCTGCAACCGCTCGACAAGCTGGGCCATCCGAGCGGGCGGAGCGACGCTGCACCCGACACGGCGCGCGTGACGGACAGCACCTTCAAGCCGGCGATCGTGCCCGCTCCGGAAGGTCCGCTGGCGCGCGGGGTTCCGGCCAGCGGCGCGGCACCGGGCGCTACGCCGCCGCTCGATACGCGCGACGGGTTGACCGTGCTGCCGCCGGCATCCCGCGCGGCGCGACCGGCGGACGCCGTCATTCCGAACAGCTGACCCCGCCGCGCCGGACGGGACCGCGCCGGATCAGGGCATCAGGTGCGGTTTCGCGCGGTCGCGCCGGCGGGTTTCGACCCGCATCAGCGGCTGTTCCACATATCGGTAGGACAACTGCGCGACGACCAGCGAAACGCCGAAGATGCCGACGATCGCCAGTGCGCCCAGCACCGAATCCACGCCGATCGACAGCCGGTTCAGCACGGCCCACGCGGTGCCGACGACGAACATGTGGCTGAGATATAGCGAGTAGGAGATGTCGCCCAGCCATTGCGGCACGCGGAAGCGCGCCAGCATGTCCTCGAACAACAGCACCGCCGCGCCGATCAGGGTGGCCGCGACCGACATCAGCAGATGGCCGTCCAGTCGGCGTACCGTCCAGAACTCGATCCGATAGAAGGCCAGCGTCGCGACGATCGCAGCCGTCAGAACCAGCCAGGCGGCAGGACGCGGCACCCGTGCGATCAGGCCCGTCTGCCACAGGACGGCCAGCCAGACGCCGGAGATGAACGGCAGCAGGTTGAGGTTCGCGTAGAAGGCGAGGATGCCGGACGACGGCGCCACGAAGACGGACAGCAGAACCAGCAGGCCCATCACGACGCTGAGCACGATGGCGCGCTGCAGCATGGATCGGCACCAGAAGAGCGCCGCGACGACGAGATAGAAGAACATCTCGTAGTTCAGCGTCCAGCCCAGCTTGAACAGCGGGCGCCAGTCGATCGTGCCTGGTAGCGCCGCCGGGATGAACAGCAGCGACTTCACGAAATAATCGAAAGCGAACGCCGTCGTCTTGAACGCGCCCGGGGTCGCCAGCGCGGCGGCCGCGACGATCAGCGTGAGGCCCCAGTAGAGCGGGGCAACGCGCCAGATGCGGCGCATCATGAAGCGCCCCGGCCGAAACGGCCGGTCGCCCGCGACATAGGCGATCACGAAGCCGCTGATGACGAAGAAGATGTCCACACCGAACCGCCCGGTCAGCGTGATCGGATCAGCCGAACGCCCGGGTGCATGCTCGATCGCGTGCGCCAGGACGACCATTGCGGCCGCCAGACCGCGCAGCGCCTGCAGCGAACGAACCCGTCCCGTGGGTGGAGCATGCGCTGTCCGAATCGTCATCACGGCTAACTCCCGGCGGATGGGACCATTCCGCCCTCCATCGTTCCCCCGTATCGTTCAGTCGGGTTGCGATGCAATATCCGCAACCGTGATTCAGCAAGCCAGCGTGACCGGGCGTCGGTCCGTCGCGAATATGCGCCCGCAGCATCGGGAGTGCTTGACCAAAAACATGATTAACAGCAGGCAAATTTTGCGGGAGCGCAGAACGATCTCCGATCGGTCAGGTTCCGCAGGCAACGACGAGGTGGCGAAAAGTCCGGAGCGGGTGGAGGCGTTGGAAGAAGAGCCACCGCGCTTTTCCCGTATCCGTCGCGGTCCGCCGCGGCGCGCCACATAGCCCAGCAACGGCGTTCGCTCCGGTCTCACGGGAGTGGATGAATGAGCGTCGTCGGCAGTCAGATCGGGAACGAGATGTTCCTGCAAGGCAAATTCATGAATATCGGCCTGAACGGCAGCGGGTCGCTGGGTACGCGCGCGGTCGCGCCATCCGGCATCTTCACCAACATCGACATCGGTTTCAACCGGCTCGGCATGTGGGCCGATTTCGACGGGTTCGGCACCGGCAAGGCATCGACCGTGCAGGAAGCCATGCTGAAGGGAACGCCCGTCGAGGGATTCTCGATCGGATACCAGAGCCGCGGTACGCAATATGTGCAGAGCAATGTGGAGCGGCTGGGCACCGCCGAGATCAGCGGGACCACGACCAATGTCTCGACGAGCGACGTCGCGGCAGCGCGCTGGGCAGGGAAGACGACCGAGCAGGTCGCCGTCAGCCAGACGATGTCGCTGACCGACGACGCGAAGTTCGTGAAGGTCACGGTGGCGCTCACGAACCAGTCGGGTGCAGCGGTCACCGATCTGCGGTATCTGCGCACGATCGATCCGGACCAGGGCGGCACGTTCAACACCAACAACAAGATCGTCCAGCAGGACGGTGCGGCCGGGGCACTCGTGGCAGCCTATGCCGGATCGTCCAGCCCGGTATTCTTCTACGCCAAGGACGCCCGCGCGGTGGTGTCGACGTTCGGTTTCGCCAATCTTGATCCCTATGCAACGGCGGCCTGGTCGAGACCACAGACCACCGGCTACGCGCTGAACGGCGACTATGCGATCAACATCAACTTCGTTCTGGGCAGCCTGGCGAACGGCCAGACGACGACGTTGACCTATTATATGGGCCTTACGGACGATCTGACCGCCACCGTCGCCGCGATCGACGGCACCGCCCCCAAGCCAGTCCCCGTCAACACCGCGCCGGACGCCGTCAACGACGCGTTCACGGTGGCAGCGGCCGGAAAACTGACGGGCAATGTCCTGGCGAACGACAAGGATGCCGATGGAAACGCGCTGGTCGCCAGGCTCGGCACCGGGCCGGCCAACGGGACGCTGACATTGTCGAGCGACGGCACTTTCGGCTACACCGCCAAGGCCGGTTTCTCCGGCGTCGACAGCTTCAGCTATGTGGCCAGCGACGGGCAGGCCACCGACGTCGCGACCGTGCGGATCACCGTGCAGGCCCCGGTCGTGACGCCGACGCCTACCCCCACACCGACACCGACACCAAGCCCAACGCTGCCGAACGACCCCATCCTGACGCGCGCCGGGACAGTGGATGGTTCGGGCACCAGCAACCAGGTTCTGACCGGTCCGGCCTATCATAACAGCTTCTACGTCAACGGTGACGCAGCCAGCGGGAACGACCGGGTCACCAACTTCGCGCATGACGACGTGCTCGTCACGACGTCCGAGCTTTACGATTTCAACAATGACGGTCTTATCGCGCTGACCAAGACGCGGGTGATGCTGGGCGGATCGGATGTCATCCGGCTGACCGACGTCAAGGAGATCCGGGCGCTCGGCCAGACGGCGACGGGGCTGTACGTCTATGGCGATGCCGACGTGCGTCCCGACGGTGCGATCGAGGGAAAGCTGGGCGACGACCGGCTGATCGGGGATATGGGGGACCGCATCAGCCAGCAGTTCTTCTTCGATACCGCGCTGGATCTCGATCTTGGATCCGACACGATCGTCAATTTCGGCCGATCCGACCTGCTGGTGACGACGAGCGCGCTCAGCGACGGCAACGGCGACGGGCTGATCGACTTCGGTTCCGACCGACGGCTCGACCTGATCGGCGGCAGCGGTGCGCCGGGCGACGCGTCGGCCGCGGGTGAGGCCGGGCATGTTGCGATCACAGAGGGCGACGGCACGGTAGTCACGCGGCTCGAATATGACGGCAGCTACACGAGGGACGGCACGAGCTACTTCGTGTACAGCCTGGTGGGCTCCGCGGCGGGGAATGGCAGCGGTGCGTTCGCCCTGCAGGGTGACCATATCTGACGTGCAGCCGCGGCGAATCTTGCCGCGGCGGTGCAACGACCTCGGGCTCGCTTGCAATGTAGGAACCCATTTGGTTCAAAACCCGGGGCGGGCGACATAGCGTCGCCCGCCCCGGGAGATTCTTATGAACGACGGTTTTGCCGACCGCGCGGACACCCTGTCCGCGCCGTCGCGGTCCGCCACGGCCGTGGTGCCGAGCGATAGCATGGCCTTGGCGCGACTGCCCAAGGCGCTTTATGTCGGGACCGGCGGGCATGTGACCCTGCGCTGCGTCGACGACGCCACGGACGTGACGTTCCGCAACGTGCCATCGGGCGCGATAATTCGCGCCCGGGCCAGTCACGTCCGTGCAGCCGGCACCACCGCCGCCGACATCGTGGCGCACTACTGATGTTCGGCTGCGGCTTCGATCCGTTCGATCCGGACGTCGGCATTCCGGTACCCGTCATGCCGCGCCATCCCGCCACCGTCGCGCTGCTCGCCCGGATGACCACGCCGCCCGCACCGTCCCGGGCCGCTGCGATCGACCGGCTGATCGTCGGTCTGCATGTCGCCGGTATCTGGGACCGGCTGGAGGCGTTGTACGTGCCGGCCGCGCATCATCCCCAGGCGGCGTTGCTCGACTGGACCGGACGTCACGGCACGGCGGCGGTGGCCGGCGGATCGCCGACGTTCGTCGCCGATCGCGGTTGTCATGTCGACGGCATCGACGACTGGATCGACCTCGGCTTCGGGCCGGCGCAGGGACAGCGTTTCCAGCAGAACAGCGCGATGGTGGCCATGTGGGTGCGCAATGCCAATACCGGGCAGACGGCGAGCGGTTTCGGCCTGCTCGGCAGCAACCAGACCGGCCTGAACCCCCGTGGGGCGGGCGGCGTACCCGCGTCGCGCCTCAACAGCAGCGCCGCGACGGTCGGGGCATCGGTGCCGACCGGTCATGGACTGATCGCGGTCGACCGCGCCGGCGCTACGGCCGTGCAGCATTACAAGAACGGCCTGGCCAACGGAATCGTGGGCACGGCCGCCAGCAGTACGCCGGCATCCGCCAATTTCGTGATGGGGCGGGCGGGGGGCAGCCACGCCGCCAACCAGTTCTGCGCCGTCGCGATCGGTGGTCATCTGACCGCCGCGGAACATGGCGGCCTCCATGCCGCGCTTGACGGCTATATGACCGCGGTGGGCGTAACCGAACTGGCGATCGGCGGCACGACACGCACGCTCGCTGCGGCGCGGACACTGCCCGACGGCGGCAGCGGTGCGGCCGCGGGCAAGGGCTGGACCTGTACGGGGCTTGCCCGCCTGCCGGACGGCAGCTGGCTGGTGGGCAATGACGGACGCGGCAGCAGCGCAAGCGACCCCAATCTGGCGTCGATCGTCCATCTGTCCGCCGACATGACGACGATCCTCCATCAGTGGACGACCGCCGCGATGGGGTTTTCGGCAGGCAGCGTCCAGGGCGTGGCCTGGGAACCGCTTGCGCCCGGTCAGGGACGCGGGCGGATCTGGTTCATGATCGTCGGGGCGGGGCAACCGCTCTGCCATGCGACCCTATCGGAAGACTGGTCGATCACCGCCACGGGCACGCTGGCCGGTGTGACCAGCGGCAACGGGGTGGTCCATGACGCGATCCGCGACAGGATCGTCGTCCTGAACGGATCGACGCTGACATGGCGGGACAAGGACACCGGCGCGCCGACGGGACTTTCGGCGACGGTCCATGTCACCGAACCGGACCATCTGTGTCACGACGTCGCAAGCGACACGATGCTGGTGAGCTTCGGGGCAAACGGTCAGCCCGGCGGCGTGGCCCGATTGTCGATGGCGGCGGTCGCCGATTACGGAGCGCCGGCGGTGACGGCGATCGACACCTTGCCCGGGTGCGACGCGATCGAGGGGATCGCCATTGCAGGCGACGCCTGGACGCTGTGCAACGATGCCTATTTCCATCCGGGCACGCCCGCGCTGAACCGGCTGCTGACCTTTACGGCCTGATACAGGCCGGGGCCGTCGTGCCCGGACCGGTCAATGCCGGTAAAGAATGGTCAACACCTCTTAAACCGCGATCCGTTACCAGCCCGTAAAGATGTTCCGCCAGAACGACATCACGGATCAGGCCTGACTGGCTGAGATCGATCCGGGGGCGAGTTTCGTTCGATCCACTGCCTACGGGCGCGTCAGGAGGCGGCATGACTTTGATCAGCTCTGTGGTTGGTGAGGAAATTTTTCTTCAGGGCCAGTTTCTCAACGTGGGGTTCAATAGCGGCGGCGGTCTGGGAACCCGTTCGACCGCGACCACCGGCATCGTGACTGATGCCGTCAACGGCTATATCCGACTCGGCATGGTCGCCGATTTCGATGGCTTCGGCAAAGGCGCTGCCGCGACTCGCGACGCGATGCTGGCCGGCACGCCCGTCGAAGGCTTTTCGGTCGGGTACGATATCGGATCGAAGCATTATGTGAAAACCAACAACGAACGGCTGGGCACCACGCAGATCACCGGTGGCGACACCACCAACCTGTCCACCGCGACGTCCGCCAAGGCGGGATGGGTCGGCACCACGACCGAGAATGTAAAGGTCAGCCAGACCGTCACGCTGGCCGACGACGCCAAATATCTGAAGTTCGAAGTGACGATGACCAACCAGTCGACCGCGACGTTGGACGACCTGCGCTACATGCGCACGATCGACCCCGATCATGGCGCCGATTTCAAGACGATCAACACGATCGTCGAGCAGGGTGGCGACGACAAGGGCGGCGCGCTGGCCGCCGCCTACATGACGAACGGCAAGAACCCGCTATTCTACTACACGCAGGATGAGCGGGCGAAGGTGTCGACGTTCGGCCTCGCCAATCTCGATCCCTATGCGAAGGCGGCATGGGACGACGCCGCGAAGATCGGTACGTCCGTCAAGGCGGATCAGGCGATCAACCTGGACTTCTCGCTGGGCAAGCTGGCCGCCGGCGAATCGACGACGGTGACCTTCTATCTGGGGATCACGGACGACCTGGCCACGACGGTGGCGCGGATCGATTCGGAAAGCCGGAGCGTGCGGCCGGCACCGACGCCGGAACCGGTGAACGCCGTGCCGGTGGCGGTTGCCGATACGCTGACCGTCAAGGCCGGGACGGAGGGCACCGGCAACGTCCTGGCGAACGACAGGGATGCGGACGGGACGACATTGACGGCCAAGCTGGTCAGCGGCCCGGCGCACGGCACTTTGAAGCTGAATGCGGATGGCGGCTACAGCTACACCGGCAACGCGGGCTGGTCGGGCACGGACAGTTTCGTCTATGCCGCGTCGGACGGCAAGGCATCCGCGCAGGCCACCGCGACGATCACCGTTACGCCGGCGCCCAATACGGCACCGACCGCGGTGGCGGATGCGGTTCGCACGACCGGTACGGCCGTGGCGACCGGCAACGTGCTGTTCAACGACCGTGACGACGATGGCGACGCGCTGACCGCGGCCGTGCACAGCGGCCCGGCCAACGGCACGGTGACCATGAGTGCCGACGGCGCTTTCCAATATGTCGCGCGGGATGGCTTTTCGGGCACCGACAGCTTCAGCTACGCCGCGTCGGACGGCAAGACCGGCAGTGTCGCCACGGTCAGCGTAACGGTCGACGCCCCGCCGCCGCCCACGCCACCTGCATCGGCCCCGCCCGCCCCGCCGCCGCCGGTATCGGCACCACCTGTCGGTGTCCTGGGCGGTCCGGGCGTGCAGTATGGATCGGCTGCGGAAAGCCAGACGCTGACCGCGACCAAGGGTCATGATGTCTTCTTCTTCGACGTCGCGAGCGGCAAGGTCGGGGCCGACACGGTCGTCGGTTTCGGCGCGGACGACCTGCTGGTGACGTCGAAGGCGATCATGGACGGGAATGGCGACGGTATCATCACCTGGAACAAGGCCCGGGTGACACTCGATACCGGCAGCACGGTGGGTCTTGCCGGCGTGAAGTCGCTGCGCCTGATGGGCAGCGATGACGAGGGGCATTTCATCTACGCCAATGGCGGTGCCAAGCCGAAGAATGCCCTGGAAAGTCGGATGGGGAACGATCTGCTGAGCGGCGACGCGACGGACAAGAAGGCGCAGACCTTTTTCTTCGACACCAATCTCGAGCTGAAGACCGGTTCCGACAAGGTCGTCAACTTCGGCGCGAAGGACGTACTCGTTACCACGTCCGCGCTCGATGTCGACGGCAGCGGTCATATCGGCCTGGGGACGGGTGGGCTGCTGTCGCTCGATACCGACGGACTGCATCTGGGCGATGTGTCGATCACCGGCATCGGCGGCCGGACGATATCGACGCTGGAGTTTGACGGGAGCGTCCAGCGCGATGGCATGACCTATTATGTCTACAGCATGGACGGTTCAGCCGTGGGCGCGGCGGCGCTGGCATTCTGACCGGATATCGGAACGCCTGACACAAGAAGGGGAGGCACTTTCGCAAGTGCCTCCCCGACCATGTCCCGTTCCGGCCCTAGGGCCGGAGGTGGAAGAATTACGCGCCCAGCAGGCCGTAATGATAGTAGGTCGCGCCGTTCGCGCCTTCTTCGGTGGCCAGCAGCGACAGCCGCAGGTTCGCACCGAACTCGATCTGGCCGCCTTCGACCGGGCCAATGTCGCCCTTGATGCCGTTCGTGTCGCCCGGCAGGTCGAGCACGCCGTTGCGGCCGAAGGTCACGAGCGCGCCGGCATCGGGACCGTTGTGGATCGCCGTGGTGGTGACCAGTTCATCGCCAACACCGAAGTCGGTGATCGTGTCGGCACCCAGGTTCAGGCCGAGCGCGGTGTCGAACAGGAACACCTTGTCGCCGTCCCCGGCAGAGAACGTGTCGTTGTTGACCGTGCTCTCGGCGAGCGTCTTGGACGTGGTCGCGTCGAGCTGCGTGTAGGTGCGGTAGTCGGCATAGACGAAGCCGCCGTCCTTGCTGCCCAGGAAGCGCAGGTTCTGGATTTCCTGGTTCGAACCGACGGTGATCTGGTCGGCACCGGCCTGGCGGCGGTTGACGCGGTCGATGTCGAGCACGCCGTTGGCGCCGAAGTTGATGATGCCGTCGTTGTTGCCGTCGAAGATCGCCTGATAGTTGACGACCGAGTCGTTGTGGTTGAAGCTCTCGAGACGGTCGTCGCCGGTGTTGCCTGCCGAGAAGACATAGGCAACAGCCTGGTCCGCCGAAGTGCCAGTCTCGACGTCGCTGTAGACGTCATTAACGCCGTTGTTGGCGACGGCGAACTTGGTCGCCGTGGTGATCAGCGTGCTGTTTTCTGCAAGTGCCATGATAAATCTCCCGTTAGGACGTTTTGGTGTCACGAGGGCTGCCCGCCCCAACATGCAGGCCCTCGGCTGCGATGTCGTGCCGCGATATGAAAGACCCTTAACGTTTCGTCAATCATTCTTCGACGCAGCGGGCGGCAATTTTGTACTAAAACGGGAAGGTTTATTTATGGAACCGTTTTGGATGTGCGCATTCGGGACAAATGGCGGTGGTTTGACCGTCCGCCATACCGAAACGCCCCCCGCCATTGTGGGCCGGACGTGGGCTTCTGCTGGCAGGTGAAAGCAGACTCCCTGGGGGCCGCGCAAGGATCACTCCGCAAACTGTTAAGATATATTAATAATCGTAGTTAAATATCGGCGCTTGCATCGAAACCAGTGTCGTCAGCGGGGACGCGATCTCGCATCCGGCGTCGCGCGCAGCCGCTTTTCAAGTTTTCGGGAAAGGGCCTGTTCTTGCGTGTCGGGGCTCAATACCACCATGACAGAGGCGAAACGACGCCTGCCAATATGGTTCAATCCCGGCGCTTGCCCAGTTTCGGCGCGAACGGCAGTTTCGACCAGAACAGGGCGAAATCGGTCCTGCGGTAACGCAGCATCTCGATCACGGAAAAGCCGGTCATCTTCGCGTAGAGGAAGGTGTAAAGAAGCGTCGCCAGAACGTAGGTGGCGCTGGACGCGACCGCGGCGCCGAACGCGCCGTAATGCGTAATCGCCCACCAGCCGAGCAGGACGTTGCACACCAGCACCGGGGACATCACCAGCATGGATGCCCAGGGCTTGCCACGTCCGGCCAGATCGCTGTTCAGCACCTTGAAGAAGATGAACGCCACGACGCCCGGAAGCAGCGCGTTGCAGATCGCCGCACTGCCGGCGAAGCTCCGCCCGAACATGATCGGGAAAATCAGCCAGCTGCCGATCGCGATGCCGATGCTGGCGACGACCGCGATCAGGAAAGACATGCGGGCCAGGACGAGCACCTTGACCGAAAACGCCTTCTGTTCCTTTGCGTTGACGCTGCGCGAGAGGAGGAGGGCGCTGACCGCGGTCGGGATTTCCCAGACCAGTTCGGCAACGACGGTGGCCTGCGCGTAAATGCCGACCTCGCTCAACGTGCTGAACCGGGTCAGCAGCAGGATCATGATCTTGTAGTTGAGCATCAGCATGAACAGCGAGGCGGCGTAGCTCAGACCGCGACGTTGCAGCTTCGTCGCAACCTCGCGGTCGAAGCCGAGTCGCAGCTTGCCTTCCTTGCGGAGCAGGATGAGCGCATAGCCGGCGCCCATGCAGGACGCCCCGAGATTCGCGAGCATGACGCCGTCGACGCCCATCCCGATGCCCCAGCCGAGCAGGATGATGAGCAGCATGCGCACCAGTGCCGGCCGCCAGCTGGTCTTGCGGAACGCCGCGATCCGTTGCCGGCCGAGAAACACGCCACTGGCATAGGACGAGGTCAACGACGTGGGGATCGCCGCGATCGCGAGAAGCCGCAACGTCCAGTCCCCCTCGGCAACCCGCGCATAGTCGAGATAGAGCAGGGTCGCGGCCGCGGCGAACCCGGTCGCGATCGGCACCAGCATCAGCAAGGTCGGCAGGAGGCGTTCAAGCGGGAAGATCCCGCGACCCAGATGATAGGCGGTCGACTGCCGAATGCCCATTTCGGAGAAGTTCTGCGCCAGTTGCGACGGGACGAGCAGTGCGCTGACGAGTCCGCGTCCCTCCGGCCCGAGCAACCGGGCGAGGATGATGCTGGTTATGAAATAGGTGCCCTTCTGGAAGAAGCGGCTCAGCGCGACGGACAGTGCATCCCAGCCAAACCCGCTGCGCGCGCTTTTCCCATCTTTGGTGGTCGCGGCGTGGATGACGGGTTGGTCGTCGGGCGCTTCAGTCGCCATGCGACACTCCGGATGGGCTTGGGGCCGGGATGGGCTTCAGCTTCGGCGCCCTATCACAGCCTTCCGGGGTGCGAAAGCGGCGTGCCATGCCGTCCGTTCCGGGCGGTGCGGCGCCACTGTGACGGACGGCATGGACAATGGCATGCGATCCACCACCCAGCGCGCGGCCGCCAGCGTCAGATGACCGTAATCGAACTGCATCGGCGCGCCGGACGGCGTCGTCAGACGGCACCGTTTCGCGGGGCACAGGATCCGGTAGACCGAGATATAGTCCCCGCCGGCGGCCGGGACGGACCGCGCCATCCGCGCATCGAGCGCCACCCGGTCCGCCTGACGGTTCCGGTGGATTGCCTGCGGCGTGCCCCGCGCGATCTGCCGTGCCAGCAGGAGCGGGAAGATCGCGTCATATTCGACCGTGGGGCCGATCACGATGGGTCGTGCGCCGGATGCCCGAATATGTGCGATCGTCGCGCCGAGCACGGAAAGATCGGTCGCGGTCCAGCGCCCGGCCAGAACCACGGTGGAAACCCGGCGGGTGGCGAGCAGCGGGCCGAGCACATAGTCCATTACTTCCCGACACCGCGCCGCGCCGCGCCCGCCCAGCGTCGGGCGGCAACCGGACGCATTGGCCTGCATCACGTTCAGCGACGGATAGCGCAGAGCGATCGCGCGCCAATATTGTGCGGCATGGCTGTCCCCCAGCACGACGACGTTGGGGCGATCCGCCGATAGTGCCAGGCACCGTTCGGGGCGGAACGGTTCGCCCTCCCCGCGGAAACATTCGCCGCGCCGGAACTGATAGGGATATTCGGGGCGATCGCGGTAATCGGCATAGCCGGCCATCTGCAACGCCGCCGGTGGCCAGCTCCGCCAGCGGTCGGACATCAGCGTCACGACCAGCGCCGCCGCAAGCATCGCCGCCAGCCCGGCGGTGCCGACCAGCAGGATCGGGCGCGTCGCGCCGTGGCGGAACCGGTCGAGTACGGGCCGTTCGACCAGAAAATAGGACGCGAACGCCGCACCCACGGACAGTGCGATGAGAAAGATACTTTCGCCGCGGCCGAGCGCGAAGCCAGTTTCCAGCCGGTAGAAGGTGATGATCGGCCAGTGCCAGAGATAGAGCGAATAGGAGATGCGCCCGATCCAGCGCGCCGGCGCGACCGACAGCAGCCGCCCGACCATGCTGTCCTGGCCGTAGGCGATCATCAGCGCCGCCCCGAGACACGGCAACACGGCCCACGGCACCGGGAAAGCCATGCTTTCGCGAATCGCGACTAGCCCGATCAGGACGAGGGCAAGGCCGATGGCTGCCATCACGCCCCGAATCCGCGGCCGCGCGATCGTGGGGAAGCCACCGGCGGCGACAAGGCCGCCCAGCGCCAGTTCCCAGGTGCGTGCGGGCAGCAGATAGAAAGCGGCGGCGGGCGACCGCGTCACCATGACCGCGCCGATCACGAACGACAGTGCCACGACACCCCACAATATCTGGCGGAGGCGCCCCGCCATGTGGCGTGCGACGAAGATCAGCAGCAGTGGATAG
Organism: Sphingomonas montana; assembly: GCF_001956315.1. GTDB lineage: Bacteria > Pseudomonadota > Alphaproteobacteria > Sphingomonadales > Sphingomonadaceae > Sphingomonas_R > Sphingomonas_R montana. The sequence continues at coordinate 125,702 of NZ_MOLY01000042.1, forward strand.
AGGATGTAGAATTGCTCCTCCACCGCGAGCGACCAGGTGTGGAGCAGCGGCTTGGCATCGGCCGCCGCATCGAAATAGTCCGTTTCGAACCAGAAGAAGATGTTGGACACGAAGCCCGTCGCCGCGAGCGCGCTTCCGCCCAGTGCGGCGAGTTCGCCCGGCAGCATCGTCGCGCATCCGACCGCCAGCGTGACCAGCAGGAGGACGAACAGCGCCGGGAAGATGCGCGTGATGCGCCGCTGGTAGAAGGTGGCGATCGAGAATTGTCCGGCGGCCAGTTCGCGCGTGATGATCGTCGTGATGAGGAAGCCCGAGATCACGAAGAAGATGTCGACGCCGACGAACCCGCCCGCCAGCCGTGAAATGCCGGCATGGAACATCACGATCGGCACGACGGCAAGCGCGCGCAATCCTTCGATGTCCTGCCTGAACTTCATCCCCCGCATCCCGTTTCCGCCCGTCCCCGCATCGGGCGTAATCCGCCGACGGGGAACGTGCAAGAAGATGCTGCGCTGCGGAACGGCAGGGACCCGCAAGGTGGACCCCGACGATTGCAGCCTTGGCCGCAGCGGCACAGTTGCTCTATGCGTACCGTCGGGCGGGGCATCCGCGGGGGAAACAACAGCATGGCCCAGACGCGTTTCGCGGTAATCGTACCGGTCCACAACAAGGAGCGGCATGCCGCCAGGTCGCTCGAGTCGATCCTGGCGCAGACGCTGTCACCCGCCGAGATCATCGTCATCGACGACGCATCCACCGATGGGTCGATCGCCGCGTTGCGCGCGGTCGATCGCGACCGCGTCACCTATCTGCGCCGCGACGAGCCGGGGCCGGGGGGCTATGCCGCGCGCAACCTGGGTATCCAGGCGGCGACCGCGGAGTGGATCGCGTTTCTCGACGCGGACGACAGCTGGGCACCCGATCATCTGGCGAAGATCGCGGCCGCGATCGACCAGGCGGGTCCGGAGCCGGGCTGCGTGTTCACCGGCTACGAGTTTCTGGAACCGGCCGGTTACCGGGCAAAGGACTGGTTCAGCCGGAACCACCCCGGTTTCGCGGTGTACGACCGCCACGCGATGCTGGACTTCTGGCTGGAGGGCGGCTGTCCGCTCTGGACAGGGGCGGTCGCGATTCGCCGGCAGTTGTTGCTCGACCTCGAAGGTTTCCCGGCCGGCAAGGCGCGACGCGGGGGCGACCGCGACCTCTGGCTGCGGACGATGGTGACGACCCGGTGCATCCACAGCGGCGCGATCACGGCGACCTACCACCGCGACGCGGACAATATGCTGACCCGTGCCGAAAGTTTCTCGGTGCGGCAGCGGGTGCAGGATACCGTCGCCGAGCTGCTCCCCACCGTCGATGCGCGGACCGCGGAACAGCTGCGCCGGTTGTCCAATCGCGAGGTATTTCAATATGCGTTCAAGGCCTGGAAGGGCGGAGCGCCCATTACCGATCCGATGCTCGACGGTTTCGCGGTCGGCGCGAACCCGGGTCGCTATGCGCTGATCCGGCTGATGCGCGCGGTGCGGTTGCCGATCAGCCAGGATGCCCGTGCCAAGGTGCGCGGCGTGTTCACGTCCGTGCGCAAGCGGCGGCACGGAAAGGCCGGGCATGTCGGTTGAGTCCGGACCGGACCGGCCGGCCCCGGACGCGGGGAGTCCGCTGGTGTCGGTGGTCAGCGCCTTCTACAATCGCGGATATGCGCTGCCGGCCACGCTCGACTGCCTGCTCGGCCAGACGTTGCGCGACATCGAGGTGATCGTGATCGACGACGGATCGCGCGACGACACCGCGGCCATCCTGCGCGCCTGCCCCGATCCTCGGCTGCGGCCGATCATCCAGGCGAATGCCGGGTTCGTCGTGTCGATGAACCGCGCGATACGGTCGGCACGCGGCAAGTATATCGCGATCCATGGATCCGGCGACGTCAGCTACCCCGAGCGGCTGGCGAAACAGGCCGCCTATCTGGAGGCCAATCCCGAGGTGGGCGCGGTGGGCTGCGTCCGCCGGTCCGGCCCGTTCGTGGTCGGGCCGAAGGATGCGGTGTTGCGCGGACCGATGCTGGAACGGATGATGCGGAAGAACCCGTTCACGCACGGCGAGGTGATGTATCGCCGCGACCTGTGGGAACGGGTGGGGGGCTACCGCGAGATCTTCCGGTTCGCGCAGGACCGCGACCTCTGGCTGCGCATGGGCCATACCGGTTGCGACTATGCTGTCCTGCCCGAACTGCTCTATGACCGGGAATATCAGCCGGACGGGGTCAGCAAGACGCCGCAGGCCCTGTTCCTGCAGACCAAGCTGTCGCAGTTCGCGGTGCAGAATGCCGGTCGGCTCGACGACAAGGGGCGCGACCTGATCGACCGGTTCGGCCCGTCCGCCTTCTTCCTGATCGCGCCCGAACGTGCGCTGGCCAAGAAATACACCCTGTGGGGGCTCCGCGCGCTGCGCGACGGCGACCGGACCAGCGCGGCGATCTTCCTGCCGGCGGGCTGGCGCGAATGGCGCGGTCTGTACAGTTTCGCCGGGATCACGGCCTGGCGGCTGGCGCAGCATCGCTGGCTGGAGCGTCCGCTGCGCGCTGTGCTGAAGGCCGGAACGCCGGATCACGGTCCGGGCGAGGGCTGAACTGGGCGCGACGAACCGATCGCGCCCGGCACCGGTTCAGACGGTCAGCGCGTCGACCCCGACCGTGCTGCCGACACTGCTGTAGACATAGTAGTGGACGTCGCCGACGACGCGTTCGCCGTCATATTCGAGCGACGTCACCGCCTTGCCGGCGATGTCGGTCAGCGTCACGCTGCCGACGTCATGATCGCGACCGGTCAGCGTGAAGCCGTCGCCCGTGCCGGACACCGTGCCACCCGGGGCGACGTCGGCCAGCTTGACCGTCGTCACGACAAGATCCTTCGCGCCGAAATTGACTACCTTGTCCGCGCCAAGGTCGCGGTCCAGATCGGTGTCGAAGAAGAACACCGTCTTCGCCTTGTCCTTCGCATCGCCGGTCAGCGTGTCAACGATGCCGAACCGACCTTCGAGCGCCTTGACGGGGCGCACGGCGGCATCGCCGTACACAAAGCCCTCGTCGGTCTGACCGAGCAGCCGCACGCCCTTGTCAAGATCCGCCAGCGCGATGGTGCCCGCCTTGGTGCCGATATCGAGCAGGCCGTTCTTGCCGAAGGTGATGATGCCGTCACGGTTGCCGTCGTTCAGCATCGTCTTGAAGATCAGGACGTCGTCATGGCCGAAGCCGACGATCTTGTCCGCGCCCTGCTTCGTTCCCTGATCGAACAGGAAGGTGGTGGCGGCACCGGCGGCGTCGCGGGTTTCGGACGCGGCGGTTGACACGAACCGGACGATTGCCGGCTCGGCTTGCGGAGCCGGAGCCGGAGCCGGAGCCGGAGCCGGAGCCGGAGCCGGAGCCGGAGCCGGAGCTGCGGGCGGCGGTGCGATATCGACCGGGGCGGAAACCGGTGCGATCGGTGCCGGTGCGACGGGCAGCCGTTCGAGCAGTTCGGCCAGCAGCCCGCCATTGCTGGAATAGGTGCCGGTGACCGCGACCCGGGTGACGTCCGCGAGGTCGAGCCCGGTCGGCAGGTTCGTTCCGCCGAGCCGCGCGCCGTCCGCCATGACGATCTCTGTGCCGCCGGTCAGCGTCAGGTTCGCCCCGGCTGCGAAGACGGTCGTCCGCGATCCCGAGTCGGCGAAGGTCCCGCCGCTGACGGTCAACGACCCTTCGGCCTTGACCCACACCTGATACTGCCCGCCGGTGCCGCCCTGCGCGTGAGGGTTCAGGCCGACCGAATCGACCATCGTCGCCTCGCCCCAGATGCGGTAATTATGCGCATTGTCGTCGGACACGGCGCGTACCAGCCGGGTCGCGGTGGATTTCAGATCGTAGCCGGCATCCGCATTTCCGCTTGCCCGGGTGTCCTCGAACAGGACGTTCTTCACGCCGACCTCAGTCGCGAAACCGTCGCCGTTCCAATATCCCGAGCCGGTGAACTTGGCGTTCATCATGGTCGTCTTGCGGATCACGACGTCATGCGTCTGGCCGTGAAGGTGGACGCCGATCGCGAATTCGCCGTCCTGGCCCTCGCTGTCGCCGAGCACATTTTCGATCAGGATGTTCTCGCTGCCATATTGCAGGCGGACGACACCTTCGGAAAAGCCGTGGACCGCGACGTCCCGGATGACGAGGTCGGTGACCTTCGCCGTCTTGTTGCCGGTGCCGGCATAATCCTCGAAGAAGCGCGAGACATTGTCCGCGTCGACATGCTGGATCGTGATGTTGTCGATATCCGCCGCCGCGCGGAAGACGGTGCCGGTGTTGTTGACCTGGAGATGTTCGAAGACGAGGTTCGCGGCACCTTTCTGGAACTTGAACAGCTCGTTGCCGCTGGCGGCGCCGTTCGCCCAGTCCGCGGGACGGTTCCCTTCGAAGACTGCTTCCGCCGCCTGACCGGTCTTGGTGGACACGCCCCGGACCGTTACCGCCGCGCCGTCGGACCCGGCGGCCGAGATGTTGATCGGGCCGGTGACCTTGTAGGTGCCCGCGTCCGCGGCAAGCAGGACATCGCCGCCGGGCCCGGCCTTCTTGATCGCGACGTTCAGGCTGCCGATCGCGAGCGCATTGGCCCAGTCGGACCCGCTCTTGTTTCCCGAACCGGTAGGAGAGACATAGATGGAAGACATGGCTGGCGGATCCACTTGACGGCGGGCCACTCCGAGCGGGCGCCCTTCGGTGCCGATATCCACCGCGGCCCAAGTATTTTCCGTATCCGGAACGGGTTTATCGGGCTTTAACCGCGTTGTGCACGCCCGGCCCGTATCGACGGTTGCGGTTCGTCAGCCGACCCGCCAAAGACATTCCGTCTTGAACAGGATCGCGGCCCCATGAAAATCGAACGCGTGGTTATGCCCTATACCGGCAGCGAACTTGGCGGCAGTCACATATCGTCGTTCACGCTGGGGCAGGCGCTGCAACGCGATCATGGCATCGAAGCGGTCGTCTACGCGAACGCCGGCACCCTGATCGCCGAGGAAGCGACGCGGCGGGGGCTGACGGTGCGGACGTTGAACGAGACACTGACCGCGCGGCACAACCCGCTTTACGATGTGATGCGGATGCCCGCGCGGATTGCGATGCTGCGACGCGAGGGGCCGAACATCCTCGTCCACTCGAACGGCATGGGTTCGTTGCAGAGCTGGGGCCCGGCGGCCAAGCTGCTGGGGCGGCCGCTGATCTATCACAATCGCGCGTTCAATCGCGCGATCCTCTACAACCGCCTCCTCTGGCAGATGCCCGACATGGTGCTGTGCGTATCGCAGTCGATCAAGGGCGTGATGAGCTTCCTTCCGCAGGACCGGGTACGGGTCATCGACAATCCGTTCGAACTGACTGCGACGCCGGACCGCATGGAGGAACGGGCGCGGCTGGCGCGCGAACTGGATCTTCCCGAAGATGCGCTGCTGATCGGGTACGCGGCGAATTTCTGGAAGCGGAAGCGGCCGATCTTCTTCCTCGACGTCTGCAAGCGGATCGGCGAGGTGCATCCCAATGCGCGGTTCGTGGTGTTCGGCCGAAAGGGGGACCAGAGCGAGGACATGTTGCGGGCCCATGCCGCGGCGATCGGCATTGCGGATCGGACGCGGTTCGCGGGTTTCCGCCTGCCGGGGGAGGCGAACATCATTGCGATGGACGTGCATCTGATCCCGGCGCTGGAGGAACCGTTCGGGCGTACGCCGATCGAGTCGCTGCTGCTGGGCACGCCCTATGTCGCCATCAACGATGCCGGCAACGAGGAGATCGGCCGGCGTTTCGGGGGCGGTCGCATGCTGGCACCCGATGCCAGCGTGGAACAGTTCGCCGCGGCTTCGCTGGAAGTGATCGCGGATCCGGTGGGCACGCGGCTCAGCACCGAACGGCGCCGGATCGTCACCGGTCAGCTGTCGGCGCACAACCATGTCACGAATATTCTGGAAGTGTACAACGAACTGGCCGCAGCCCGGCCGTAGCGGCAGGCATGCAGCCTATGCTGCACATGCGTTGACCGTTGCCGGCGCACCACCTAGCATTCGAAACCAGACGGGGGGCCGCCATGAGCGACGAGATTACGCTTGATACCATGGGCAGGCCGCACAAACGCGGATGTATCCGGCGGTTCGCCGCGCTGCGTGCGGTACTGGCCGCGGACCTGTTCCGATATGACGGACGCACCGACGCCCGGAACTTCATCCGGCATTATGTCTTCACGCCGGGCTATAAATATACCGTGCTGATGCGGACGGCCGGCTGGCTTTCGCTCAAACCGTTCAAGGCATTCGGACTGCATCCGCTGTTCAAGCTGCTGCTGCTGCGGGCGCGGTACAAATACGGCTTTGCGATTCCAGAGTATATGGTCGTGGGACCCGGCCTGTTCATCAACCGGTTCGGCGGCGTCTACATGAACGGCGATGCGGTCATCGGCTGCAACGCCAACATCACGCATGGCACGATGCTGGGACAGGCCAATCGCGGCCGCCAGATGGGCAGCCCGATCGTGGGCGACCGGGTGTTCATCGGCGCGGGGGCGAAGATCGTGGGGCGGATCGTCGTCGGCAACGACTCGTCGATCGGTTCCAATGCGGTCGTCACCAAGGACGTGCCCGATGGCGGCGTGGTCGGCGGTGTTCCCGCCAAGCTGCTGTCGATGGGCGGCTCGGAAGGCTATATCAACCGGCAGGTGCCTGCCGAGCTGATGCGGCGGTGCGCCGGTGCGTTCGTAGGCCCCGTGCCGGACAGCTTCGCCTAGAGCGGAGTGCCGGACGAGGCCGCAAGGCCGGGACGGGCCCGCGGCCGGAACCGCAACGGGGGCGGCGCAGGCGATGCCGCGGACACGCCGCGGCTGGACCGCCAGGCATGGATACTCGCCCCGCACAACAGACCGTAGAAGATCATGCCTTCGATCATCCACATCGGCATCGTCGCCATGTTAAGGATGAAAAAACTGACATGGGCCGCGATCAGGGACGGCCGCAGTTCCGTCCGCGCGCAGGACAGGGCAAGCATCCACGCCCACAGGAACGCGGTGGCGAACATGCCGGCGACGCCCAGTTCGTAAAGCGACGAGAGCAGCGTGTTGTGCGCGTAGACGTTGAACTGCCCCTCCCACGCGTTCGGACCGAGACCGAACAGCTTCTGGATCGATGTGCCGTTGGCGTAGCCGTAGAGATACTGGCTCCAGATCAGCGGGCGCCCGGACATGATGTGCCGATCCGCCTCGGGATACTGGTCCGGCTGCTGGATGAGGTCGGTATTGCGCGTGATGACCGTACCGATGTCGGCGAAGCGTTCCGCATTCGTTGTGGCAAATACGCCCGCGACCATCAGCACCATGATGCTGATGAGACCGACGACCAGGATGCGCTGCCGCGGCAGGACCAGACGACTGGCGCCGATGAGCACGGCCGCCCCGATCAGCGGGGCAAGCGCCACGATCGCCGTGCGGTAGTTGGCGAGTACGATGCCGGCGAAGCACAGGCCGACCAGCCCGATCTTGAGCCCGACCTTCATATGGCGGCGGAGGCAGACGAGCAGCAGACCGCCCGCCAGCGACACCGAGAAACCGGCCTCGTGCTTGAAGCCGCCGATATAGCTGATCGAATTGTCGAGTTCGGTTACCTTTGAGACGCCGAGCAGGACCGAGAGCGCCTGGAAGCCGAACGGCACGAGAAAGGGTACGAACAACCGGCCCAGCGTATATTCCCAACCATTTTCCTCGAACGCATCGGCGGTCGTGAGAGCCAGGACCATCAGGTAGACATATTTGATCATCATATCGAGCGTATCAGGCGCGCGATGGTTGACGATCCCGCTGAGCAATATCACCAGGAAAAGCAGATAGAAGGGCACCAGTCCCACGTCGAACAACGGCCGGGGGCGGAGCATCAGAAGCCCCATGCCGCAGACGAACAGCGATCCCAGCGCGTTCCACGACGGGCCGAGCGGAGACTGTTCGAAGGTGATCGGATGGAAGGCGGACAGGATGAACCGCAACCAGATCGCGAACATGACGAAGCGCGTTGCTCGCCCATTTGTGCCCCGCAGGACGATCAAGATCATCACAAGCGAGGCCGCCGTCGCCGGAAGCGCGGCATAAGCGGGGAGGGCGCGCCCTTCGGCGATCAGACTGTCCATGGCTGCCTTCTACGCGATCAGAGATGAAGACGCTATCAACCGGCCGTCCGTGCGGGTGACAGACCCGCACCCGGAACTGCTGCGGCCATCCCTGCCGCGGCTAGCTTATGATAGGCGCGAAGCGTCGCGGCGCCCACCACCCAGGCCAGCGTGCAGGCGGCAAGGCCGAGCGCCCACATCAGCAGACCCGCCGGCAGGATCCGGCCGACCGTGCCTGTGTAGACGACGAAGAAGAACCGATGGAGCAGGAAGATCGTGAAGGTCGCCTGACTGACCAGACCAACGACGCGTGCCACAATCATCGGCAGTTTCATGCGTGTTTTCCAGACCAGCAGGAGCCCGCCGACCACAAGTGCGAGGAACTGGTAGGAAAGCGGTCCCCATACCATCGCGCCGGACGCGAGGATCGCCAGCGAGGCGAGCGTCAGTGCACCCGGCGTACGGCGATCGTGGAGAAAGTAGACCAGCCAGCCGAGCGTGAAGTTCCAGAGATACAAATGCGGCAGATGGTGGAGCAGCGGTTTGGTATCGATGAAGACGGGCAGGATCATCCGGGTGGCGAGTGCGGCTGCAAAAACCACGAGAGACCCGCGCAGGGGCTGTGCGACGAACCAGCGCGCAAAGGGCGGAATCGCGAACAGCCCAAGCAGCAGCACCATCATCTGCAGAATGACCTGGACGTACCAGACAGGAAAAATGGCGATGCGGTAGGTGGTGAACCAGTTGCTGACGAACAGCAGTTCGGTGAGGCTCACCTTGCGTTTGATGAGCATGAAGAACAGCACTGCGGCAAGGCTGGGCAGCAGGATGCGTTTTGCAAACAGCATCAGGCCGTGGCGGACCTCGACCGGCGTCGCGTCGGTCAGGACGAACCGGGCGAAACTATATCCGGACATCATCATCAGCAGCGTCATGCCGCCGGCGAAGTCGGGCAGGCCGAGCGATTTCGTACCGGACGGGATCGCATGGTTCCAGGCGACCAGCGCGATGGCGATCGCCCGCAGGACGACGTCGGTATCGACCGATTTAGAATGCAGCAGGTTGCTCACGAAGCGCCTCCAGCTCGGCCTGGGGGAGATGCTCCCACGCTTCGGGCAATTGGCCAAGATATTCCTCGAGCGCAAGCGACACCGACACGTAGGACATCGAGTCGCCATCCGAGTCGGCGAAGCTGCCGCCGCTCGCGGCCGCAGCACCGAGGAAGCCGCCATAGATGTGCGCGACGCTGTCCCAGCTCTGTGTATGGAGGCCGAGTATGCCCGCTGCCTCGTCCCATATCGTGCGGTAGAAGCGTGGCGAGGTGACGATGCTCCGGAAGTTCGCCGGTCCGTCTGCCGCCGCGTGCGCCACCGGATCGGTCGTGGCAGTCAGCAACGCGCGATAGTCGATCTTGCCATTGGCAAGGCGCGGCAGCGGATCGACCACCTGCGCGACGAAGATATGCGGCGGAAGTCCGTAACGCGCGGCCAACCGCTGGACGAGTTCCGCCTTCTGCCCGTCGGTGCCGGCCGGAAGCGCAACGACAATCCGCGTGTCGTCGCCGGTGCAGACCGCGCCCGGTGCCGTTTCGCCAGCGTCCTGCTCGACTTCGTCTAGGTTCACGCGGATGCCGAAGGGTTTGACGAAGCGTGCCTTGCGTCCGACGATCGAGAACAGGCCGTCCGCATGGCGGACGGCAAGGTCGCCCGTGCGGAGCACCGGCGGTGTCTCGTCGCCGGCAAGCGCATCGGGTGATTCGGCATAGCCCATCATGACGTTCGGGCCGGCGTAGGTCAGTTCACCCGGCGTTTCGTCGGCGGCAATTACCGTCCCGGCATCGTCGTACAGCATGATCGTGCCGCCCGGCACGGGGACGCCGATCGCGCCGGGCCGTTCCGCGGCATGTTCGGGCGGCAGCCACGCGATGCGGGGTGCAGCCTCCGTCTGGCCGTACATGACGTAGAAGCGCCAGCCCTGTGCGGCGGATTGCAGGGCAAGTCGGCGGACATCGTCGGCCGGCAGACGCCCTCCGGCCTGCGTGGCGTAGCGCAGCGTATCGAGCTGCCCCAGGTCGAAACCCGATTTCCGGATCATTTCGAACGTGTAGGGGACGCCGGCAAAGCTGGTGCAGCGATTTTCCCGGAACATGTCCCAGAAGCCGCGATCGGTGACGGAGGCGTCCGTGAGAAGGAGGGCCGCACCGCAGGCCAGATGGGAGTGCAGCACCGACAGGCCGTATGAATAGCTGGGCTTCAGCGTCGTGATCGCTCGTTCGTCGGAGCCGAGCCGGAGATAGTCCACGATGGCATCGGCATTGCTCTGGATATTGCGGTGCGACAGCTTGACGAATTTGGGCGACCCGGTGGATCCCGACGTCGACAGCAGGAGACGCAGGTCGGGATGCAAGCCGACCGATGTGTTACCCAGATCCTCGACTGCCGCGTCAGAGCCGGTGAGGTGCCGGACGACGAGGTTCGGACGATAGGTCGCGACCAGGCGGTCGAACTTCGCGCCGCCGCCCGTTGCGACCGGGTGGACGACATGACCGGCAATCAGACAGCCGAGATAGGCCGTGATCGAAGCGACATCGTTTTCCAGTTCAAGGAAGACCAGTTTTCGCCCGAGCCCGACCTGTTCCGCAAATGCCCGCGCGGCTGCATCGAGTGCCCGATAGGACAAGGTCGCGCCGCCGGACACGATGAGCGCTGGAGCATCGCCATGACGCGCCAGATCCCCATAGAAGCTTCGTTCCGGCGTGTTGTGCGTGTCAGGCATCGTGCCGGGCTTCCTCATGCCGGGCGTCTGCGCGAACCGGTTTGTCCGTGGCGATCGGCACCATGACCGCCGGAATGCCGTACGCCGTGTGAAAAGCGGGGACATCCTTGGTCACGACGGCATTCGCGCCGACCACGGCCCCGTTGCCGACGGTCACCGCGCCGATAAGCTTGGCGCCGGGATAGATGACGACGTCATCCCCAAGGGTGGGATATTCGCCATTGGCCCGCTCCCCGGACCGAGCGCCCAGCGTCACCTGCTGGTAGATCCTGCAGCGCGCACCGATGCGCACGCCAGCCCCCACTACGATGCCGTTGGGATGCGGCAGGTTGAGGCCCGGACCAATCGATGCCCCGCAATGCACGAAACATCCGAAATCCCGCCGCAACCGCATCAACCGGCGTCGGGCGCGACCATTGCGGTCGCGGGCATGCCAATGCTGTGAAAGGCGGATCAGAATAACCGCACCCCGATGGCTCCGCTCGATCCAGAGGATACGCCATATGGCCGTCCAGAACCGGATCGGACGGACCTTCTTGCCGAAAAGATCAATCTCAAGTGCAGCGAGCGCTTCCGATCTCATGCAGGCATCATTGAGCAGTTGCAGCAATTGTGCAAGCGCGACGTGTCGACCGGCGATCCGACAATCCGGCGGCCGTTCGAAGACATGCTTAGCGCCGGATTAGCCAATCCCGGTAACAATGCGGAAGGATGCCGGGGCTAAGGCGGGCGTCGAGGAGACCGTGCGATGTTACCCATGCCCAAGGCCCAGCCGCAAACGCGGCCTCGCGATGCTGCCGAGGCGTCGTCGTCCAGACTGTCTATTCCGGAGGACGCCCGCTCGCCGGCGCTCGACCTGCAGCGCAGGGTCGAGTCGCAGGTATTGCGTGGCTTCTACGCGCATTCCGCACCCAAGTCCGTGGGCCGGGTCCGTCGCCTGATGCTTGCGACGGGCATCGCCTGTACCGGCTGGGTCCTGGTGTTCGCGACGGGCGCCCTGTTGCTGAAATAGGGCGCGCCCGAACGAAACAGGTTGTGATACGGGGGGGGTGAAGTCTGCAACGGCGCCGCCGCGTTCCGTCGCAGGATGCGATGCGAGCGGTCATGACGTCCGCGGCAAGATGGAGGGGTTCGATGCCGACACCGATCGCGCCCGCGACCGCGCACAACGAGCGCGCCGCGCGGTCGGTAGCACCCGGTGACACGGCAAGGACCGTCGGGGTGACCGGGTTGCGCGGGATCCCGGGCATCATGGGCGGTGTGGAGACGCACTGCGAGGAATTGCTGCCGCGGCTGGTCGCGCTCGATCCGTCGCTGAACGTCGTCGTGCTGGCGCGGCGTCCCTATACCGGCCCGGACGATCGCATGGTGCGCGGCGTACGGATCGTCCCGCTGCCCGCCCCGCAGCGCCAGAGCCTGGAGGCGATCGTGTCGACGCTGAACGGCGTGCTGCACGCGCGGCGGCATCGGTTCCGGACGCTTCACATCCACGCCGTCGGACCGGGGTTGCTGGCTCCGCTGGCGCGGCTGCTGGGATTGTCGGTGATCGTCACCCATCATGGTGCGGATTACGACCGGGCCAAATGGGGCGTGGTCGCAAAGTCGATGCTGCGGCTGGGCGAACGCGCGAGCATGATGTTCGCAGACAGCGTGATCTGCGTATCGCCGTCACTGGCCGATACGATGCGGGCGCGCTTTCCGCGTCACGCCGCCAAGGTGCGCTACATCCCCAACGGCGCCCCCGGCGCAGGCGGGGACGAGACGCATCCGGACACCGCGCTTGCCGCGCTGGGCCTGACGCCGGGCGGCTATGTGCTGGCGGTCGGCCGGCTCGTCCCGGAAAAGGGGTTCGATTATCTGATCGAGGCGTTCCTGCGATCCGGCAGCACCGCCAAGCTCGTCATCGCCGGCGCCAGCGACCATGAAACCCCCTACTCACGCGCGCTGCTGGCCCGGGCGAGCGACCGGGTACGACTGATCGGGCGGCAGCCACGCGGCGTGCTGCGCCATCTTTACGAACAGGCGGCGCTGTTCGTGCTGCCATCCTTTCACGAAGGCCTGCCGATCGTGGCGCTGGAGGCGGCGCGGGCCGGCACGCCGATGCTCATGAGCGATATCCAGCCGAACATCGATGTCGGACTGCCTGCCGGTAATTATTTTCCGGTCGGCGATATCGACGCGCTGGCCACCGCGCTGCGTGCGGAGACCGGACGCTATGCGGTCGACGCGGAGGCGATCAGCCGCCGGTTCGACTGGGACGTTATCGCTAGACAGACGATGGACGTCTACCGGAACGCGTTGTGAGCACGGGCGGTGGAAGGCCGCTGATCGCGGTGATCGGGCTGCGCGGCGTGCCCGACGTGATCGGCGGGATCGAAACCCATTGCGAGCAGCTGTACCCTGCGCTGGCGGACCTGACGGGGTTCCGGTTCGTCCTGCTGGCGCGCAGGGCCTATCTGCATGCGCCGCGTGGCTGGCTTGGCCGCGCCGAAATCGTGGGCCTGCACGCCCCACGCGGCATGGGGCTGGAAGCGTTCTCGCACACGCTGGTGGCGCTGTTCTATGCATGGTGGCGGATCGAAGCCGATATCGTGCATCTGCACGGGATCGGACCGGCGATATTCGCACCGCTGGCGCGGCTGCTGGGCTTGCGCGTGATCGTGACGCACCATGCCGCCGATTTCCGCAGGCCGAAATGGGGCGTGATTGCGCGCGGCCTGCTGTTGTTCGGCGAAGCGATGGCCGCGCGCTTCGCCCACCGGGTGATCTGCGTCAGCCATGCCCTGCAGGCCGATTTCCTGGGGCGGCATCCGTGCGCCGCGGCCCGCACGCTGACGATCCGGCACGGTGCGATGCTGACGACAGGTGCGGCAGGCAGCGACCGCCTCGTGCTCGATGCGATAGGCCTTGCGGACGGCGGCTACATGCTGGCGGTCGGGCGGCTGGAACAGACCAAGCGGTTCGAGGACCTGATCGCCGCGCATGCCCGGCTGGGCGACCAGGCGATGCCGCTGGTGATCGTCGGCACGTCGCTCGACGACGAAGGCTATGGCGAGAGACTGCGGGCCATGGCGGGCGGCAATGTCCGTTTCGTCGGTTTTCGCCATGGGCTCGAACTGGCCGCGTTGTATCGCGGGACGGCCCTGTTCCTGCATGCGTCCGCCATGGAGGGGTTTGGGCTCGTCGTGCTGGAGGCACTGGCGGGGGGCGCGCGGATCGCACTTTCGGACATTCCCGTACACCGCGAGTTCGGGCTGCCCGACGCCTGCTATTTTCCGGTCGGTGAACTGGACCGGATTGCCGGAATAATGACGCGGTCGTCCAGACGGACATCGAGCTGGGGACCCGGCACCGCAATCGCCCGCGAGCACGGTTTGTCCGCGACGGTCGGGCAGCATGCGGCAGTGATGCGGTCGCTGGCCATCGGCGCAAGTCAGTCCGAGCCGTCACCCGCAACCAATCGGTCGAACAACGCCCAATAATCGGCGGCGATCCGGTCGGCGCGAAAATCTTCCATCCGTGCGCGGGCGGCGGTGCCAAGCCGGGCGCGAAGCGCCGCATCGTCGGCCAGCCGGCGCAACCCTGCCGCCAGCCCGGCGCGGTCGCCGTCACCGACGATCAACCCGAACGGCGCATCGACGACCATGCCCGACGAACCTGCCCGCCCGCCCAGCAACTCGCCCGGCCCGGACGGGCAATCGGTCGCCAGGACGGCGCGGCCCAGCGCCATCGCTTCCGCCATGCCGTTCGGAAAGCCTTCGTTGCGGGACGCCGAAACGAGGAATGCGGCCCGGCCGACGATCGCGAACGGATTGTCGAGGAAGCCGGGGAGCAGGATGCGCGTTTGCAGCCCGGCGGCGGCGATCTGCGCTTCGAGCGCGGGGCGGGCGGGGCCGTCGCCCAGGATCACGAGCGGCAGCGCGATGCCGGCGGTGCGATAGGCATCGATCAGCAGGTCGAACCCCTTGGCGTCGACCAGTCGGCCGACGGCGACCGCGAACGATGCCGGTAACGCAATGGCGGGCGGTTGCAGCGCGTCGGCCGCGATGCGTTCGAGGTCATAGGGGTTGTTGATCGTGGCGATGCGCCCCGGGGCCAGCCCGAAATCATCGATCAGGTCGCGACGGACGCCTTCGGACACCGCCAGGATGCAGGTCGCCCGCGGATAGAGCAGCCGCGGGAGCGCGCGCAGCAGCCGCAACCGCCAGCCATGGTAGCGGCCCGCCAGATGCGACCCCAGGTGCATCCGTTCGCACAACAGGCGTCGCTGGCCGGCGGGCAGCGCGGCGGTCGCGATATTGGCACGGACCAGCAGGCTGACGACCAGGTCCGGGCGCAGGGTGCGGACCACCCGTCGCAACCCGATCGCACTGCGCCACAGGCCGCCACGCGCATCCAGGACATGCTTGCCCGTCAGCGCAGGCAGGACCCGCATTTCCGGTTCCCGATCGAGCAGCACCAGGTGCAGCGCGTAATCCGCATGGCGCGCCCCCGCGGCGCGGAGCAGGTTGTCCAGGACGCGTTCCGCGCCGCCGCTGCCGATCGAGTTGATGACGAACAGGATGGTGGGGCGGCGTGCGCGCGTCGGCGCGGTGTCCGTGCGATCCGACAGAATGGCTCTCCTCACGCCGATGGCAGGACAGGTGGCAGGTCACGCTGTCATGATCGAAACGGGCGCATGGCGACACCCGATTCGCGGGTCAGACGCATCTACCGGTGTTTACGGCTTGCCGGCGTTGCAAGGCGCGCCCGGTCAGTGCCTTCATCCTTGGTCGACGGCTGCCGCGAATCGTTATCGGCGGTACGCGACGGGCGATCCGTCGACCGCCGCCGCCGGGTAACCATGGTTCGGGCGCCAGGCGCCGATTCGGCCCGACCGGGTAGCCGTCATAACCGGGTTGCCATAACGGGTGGCGCCGGCGCGATCCGTTCCGAGCGCGGGGCCGTTTCCGGCGCGCCGCCCCGCCGGACTGGCGAAGTTCGGCGCCGCCCCGGCGCAAGTCCCGATATGGGCGCGGCTTTGTACTTGCTTCCGGGCGGCAGTCGCAGGTAGCGCAGGAAGTGTCGCTGCGTGGGGCGGTCAAAATCGGTCGCGACGACGCTAAAGAAGGAATTCCCAGTGCGTATCACCATGATCGGTTCAGGCTATGTTGGCCTCGTCTCCGGCGCATGCTTCGCCGATTTCGGCCATGACATCGTGTGCGTCGACAAGGACGCGAGCAAGATCGGTCGGTTGCTGGACGGCAAGATGCCGATCTACGAACCCGGTCTCGAAGATCTGGTGGCGCGCAACGTCGCCAACGGCCGGCTTCGGTTCACCACCGATCTGGCCGACGGGCTGAAGGGTGCCGATGCCGTGTTCATCGCGGTCGGCACGCCGTCGCGTCGCGGCGACGGCCATGCGGATCTGAGCTACGTCTATGCCGCCGCCAAGGAGATCGGCGAGCTGATCGAAGGCTATACCGTGATCGTCACCAAATCGACGGTTCCGGTGGGCACCGGCGACGAGGTCGAACGGATCATCCGCGCCGCCAATCCCTCGGCCGAGTTCGGCGTGGTTTCCAACCCCGAATTCCTGCGCGAAGGCGCGGCGATCGACGATTTCAAGCGACCTGACCGGATCGTCATCGGTTCCGAGGACGAGCGCGCGACGGACGTCATGCGGCTGGTCTATCGCCCGCTGTATCTGAATGCCGCACCGATCCTGGTGACCGGTCGCCGGACCGCGGAACTCATCAAATATGCCGGCAACGCCTTCCTTGCGACCAAGATCACCTTCATCAACGAGATCGCCGATCTGTGCGAGAAGGTCGGTGCGAACGTCCAGGATGTGTCCCGCGGCATCGGCCTGGACAACCGGATCGGCAAGAAGTTCCTGCACGCCGGCCCGGGCTATGGCGGATCCTGCTTCCCCAAGGACACGCTGGCTTTGCTCAAGACCAGCCAGGACTATGATGCGCCACAGCGTATCGTCGAGGCGGTGGTGGCCGTGAACGACACGCGCAAGCGCGCGATGGGCCGCAAGATCATCCACGCGATGGGTGGCGAAGTGCGCGACAAGACCGTCGCGGTCCTGGGCCTGACGTTCAAGCCGAACACCGACGACATGCGCGATTCACCGGCAATCTCGGTCATCCAGACGTTGCAGGATGCCGGTGCGATCGTGAAGGCATATGATCCCGAGGGACGCGAGCAGGCCGAACCGTTGTTGCCGAAGGTTATCTTCTGCGACAATTCCTTCGAGGCGATCGAGGGTGCCGACGCGCTGGCGATCGTGACGGAATGGGACGAGTTCCGCGCGCTCGACCTGTCGCGGGTCAAAACGATGCTCAAGTCGCCCGTGCTGGTCGACCTGCGCAATATCTACGACTCAAAGGAAGTCGAGGCGGCCGGGCTCGTCTACACCGGCATCGGTCGATGACGCGCACCGATCCGGTCCTGGTCACGGGGGCCGCCGGCTTCATCGGGCATGCGGTTTCACACCGCCTGCTCGAACGGGGCGAGCGGGTCATCGGCATCGACAACCTCAACGACTATTATGATCCCGCATTGAAGGATGCGCGGCTGTCGACCTTCAACGGCCGTGCAGAATTCGAATTCCACAAAATGGACATATCGGACGCGGCCGAAGTGGCGACGCTGGTGCGCGACGCGGGAGTCGTCCGCATCGTTCATCTGGCGGCGCAGGCGGGTGTCCGGTACAGCATCGACAATCCGTTCGCCTACGAAAAGTCCAACCTCGCCGGCCATCTGTCGCTGCTCGAAGCGAGCCGTAACGCCCCCGGCTTCGAGCATCTGGTCTATGCCTCGTCCAGTTCGGTCTACGGTAATCGACCAATGGGCGGGGCGGGGTTCAGCGAGGACGAACCGGCGACCAGCCCGGTTTCGCTGTACGCTGCCACCAAGCGTTCGTGCGAACTGATGAGCGAGGCCTATGCCGGGCTGTACGGTTTTCCCCAGACCGGCCTGCGGTTCTTCACCGTCTACGGACCATGGGGCCGGCCCGACATGGCGTATTTCGGGTTCACGCAGAAGATCTTCGCTGGCACCCCGATCGAGGTGTTCGGCGAAGGCCGGATGGCACGGGACTTTACCTATATCGACGACATCGTCGACGGGATCATCGGTGCGCTCGACCATCCGCCGGAGGCGAAGGAGCATCGCGTCCTGAACATCGGCAACACCCATCCGGTTGGGCTGATGGAGATGATCTCCACGCTGGAAGCCGCGATCGGCCGGAACGCGGAGAAGGTGATGCGTCCGATGCAGCCCGGAGACGTGACCGCCACCTTCGCCGACGTGTCGAAGCTGCAGGCGATCTGCGGATATGAGCCGAAAGTCATGTTGCCGGAGGGACTGGAACGTTTCGCCCGCTGGTATCGCGAATATTACCGGGTCTGACGCCGGATGGCTGGCCGTCAGCCGTTTCGCGCCATGTGACCCCGTCCGATCGACATTCGAACGGACTTCGGTAAACGAGGACTCGGTTTCCTGATGCGAATGGCCGGTATCGTGTTCCTGCGGCGGCCTTGACCGGTAGGGGGCGTAGGATGAACAAGAAAAGTCTGCGCCGGGTGGTGGCCAATGTCGCGCCGTCCCTCCACCGGATCGGCGCATCGCGACTTATCGACAACGCTGCGGTCGGGTGCCTGTTCCTGGGCGGCCAGGGGGCGGGGGCCGGTTGGGACCACGAAAACGAGGTCGCAACCGCCGCCACGTTCGTGAACGGACCCGATCCGGTCATCCTCGATATCGGCGCCAACAAGGGTGAATGGTCGGCGTCGATCGATCGACGGCTGCGCGGGGCGACCTATCATCTGTTCGAAATCGCGCCTTACTGTTTCGATCCGATCGCCGAGCGCATGGTCCGCCTGGAAAGGGCCACGCATCACCGGCTGGCGGTCAGCGATCGGAACGGGGAAGCGCTGTTCCACCTTCCCCGGGTGTTTTCCGGACTGGGATCGCTGCATCGCCGCGTCGACGCCGGCATTCGCCAGCTCGATTATGATGACGTCGTGGTCCGCACCGTCACGCTCGACAGTTTCGCGGAAACGGCGGGCATAGGCGAGATCGCGCTGGCGAAAATGGATATCGAGGGCCATGAACTCTTCGCGTTGCAGGGCGCGAGCGGCTTGTTGCAAGCGCAGCGCATCCGTGCCCTGACGTTCGAGTTCGGGTCGGTAAACGTGAACAGTCGGACGTTCTTCCGGGATATCTGGGAGTATCTGACGGGATATGGATATCAGATCGCACGCATGGTTCCGGGCGGCGGAACCTTGCCGATCCGATCCTATTCGGAACGTCTCGAATATTTCAGGGGTGCCACGAACTATGTCGCATTCGTCTGAGGTGACCCATGGTCGGTCGGAGCGTGTAGTGGTTTCCGATAGCGCACAGGCATGGCCGCACGCGGCGACGATCCCTTCCCCGTCTTCGCAGGAGAACCTATGAGCAAGCACAGCCTGCTGCGTTTGACAGTCGTCAGCTTAGTCATGGCGACGACATCCCTGTCGGCGGCCCCGGGAACCGCCGTGCGAAGCGGGCGAAGCATCACCGGCACGCCCGCCAAGCCATGCCGGGTCGATTATGCCTATAAGTGGCTGGACGGCATGCGAGGCGATGCGTCCGGCATGGAGGTGAACCATTGCGACATCCGTGTATCCTTTCGCGGTGTCGAACTCACGCGCAAGGCGGGGCCGGTTTTGGGGGTCGCCCGGGATGTCCGCATCCGGAACAGCAGCTTTGCACTGGTCGCACCCTCGCGCATCGGCACGATCCCGACGGGCATCCAGTGCAAGTGGGGCGAGAACATCCTAGTCGAGAACGTCACCGTCACCGGGTTCCGGACCACCCCCGACCCAGCCGGCAAAGTCTATCCGAACGGTGACGGCCTGGGTTCCGAATTCTGCGTCGGTCTGACGTATCGCGGGGTGACCAGCACCGACAACGGGAATGGCGGTTTCGACGACAAGGCCCGGCAGGTCCTGTACGATCATACCGTGTCGGAACGGAACGACTATGGTTACCGCATGTGGTGGCGCGGCGCGGGCAATTTCACCGGCACGACGATGACGTGCATCGACAACCGCAAATCCTGCCTCCACCTGATGGACGGTGGCGACAGGGCCACGACGATCGGCAACGCGCATCTTACCGTGGATACGCTGATCGTACGGTTTACCGGGGCCGTCACGCCGATCCTGATCGCGGAGCCGGGGACCGGACTGAGGGTGACGCGCAAATGCATCATCACGGCGGTGACGCCCCCGGCCGGCCCCGTCGCATTCGGCGGCACCAAGGCGACCCGTATCCTCCCTGCCTCCTGCATGGACGCGGCCGGCAATATCGTTTTCGCACGGCGCAGCTAGGGCGCGGCTGCGACTGCGCTAGTAGCGCAAACCCGGGCCGCTTTCGTCGTCGTCCGACGGCGGTGTATAGCGGGCAGGGCGCCGTGGCTGTCCCAGCGTATCCTGCGCGATCGCCTGCAGTTCGGCGACGATCCGTTTCCATGCGTTCATTTCGAGCAGGAGAGATGCGGATCGGATATCGAGGTCGGCGATGCGCTGAAGCGCCCGTTCGTGCCGGTTCTCGCCCGGCTTCCTGTCAACGACCTCGTTCGACAGGCGTTCGAGCAAAGCCGAAATGTCGACGAACAGTGCGATCGGCATTTCCGCGTTGACGTTCTCGTCGCGGCCGCGCGCGGCTTCGGTCATTCTTCCCGCTATAGCGCGCGCACGGTCGACTGTTTCGGCCAGGGAGCGTTCTTGTACAGCAGACATGGCAATCATCCTATCCAGTGCCACATTGTCGCCAGGCAGGGTTAACAATCTCTTGACCAACTTGGGATAGGAGGTGGTCCACGGCATTGCGATGGAGGCTCTATGACGACGACGGCACGATCCGAGATCACGCCCTGTCCGTGGTGTACGTCATCCGACGGCTTGAAACTGAGCACCGACGGGTTCGGTGCGACCATGGTCCATTGTTCGCTTTGCGGATGCAAGGGGCCGCCGGTCCCGATCGACGGCGACTTCGACCAGACCGATCGGGTCGCCCTGCGCCGCTGGTCGTCGCGTGATCTGGTCGCGCCGCTCGATCCCGGTCTGATCGGCGCCGTACAGGCCGCTGTGGGATTGCATATGGTCCTGGGGTCACAACTGGACGAGCATTCGGGCGTCGTTGTTCCGTATTCCGTTCTGCAACAGATCATCAACAGCAGCGACGGAACCGGGATCAGGGGGCGGGCCCATGACTGACGATGCACCGGCTATCGCCGTCCGGGAACGGCATAGCGGCGCAGGTGCGCCGGTTTTGGGCATCGTCAGGCGGCTACCCGCCGCATTCGGGGCGAATGCCCTGTTCCGCGCAACCGGAACAGAACGTCAGGCTAGGTATCGGGCAGTGCCGACAGGCATCAGGCCACGGTGGCAAGATACTCCCGCACGGCATCGCCAATCTCCGCATTCTCCAGCGCCAGCGCGATGTTGGCCTGGATGAAGCCTGCCTTGTCGCCGCAGTCGTGGCGCTGGCCGACGAAGGTCTGGGCGTGGAACGGCTGGACGCCGATCAGTTTCGCCATCGCGTCGGTCAGCTGGATCTCGCCGCCGGCCCCCGCTTCCTGCGCGCCGAGCAGGTCCATGATCTCGGGCTGCAGGATGTAGCGCCCGATCGCCGCCAGCCGCGACGGCGCGTCCTCGGGCTTCGGCTTTTCGACCAGTCCCAGCACTTGCGTCACGTCGCCCTCGACCGTGCCGGGCGACACGATGCCGTAGCGGCTCGTATGGGCCTGCGGCACCTCCAGCACGGCGATCACGTTGCCGCCCCTGGCGTCCTGCGTCTCCGCCATCTGCTTCAGGCAGGGATTGCCCGGGTTCCACAGCAGTTCGTCGGCCAGCAGCACGGCGAACGGCTGGTTCTCGATGAAATGCCGCGCGCACCACACCGCGTGGCCGAGCCCAAGCGGCTCCTGCTGCCGCACGAACGCCACGTTGCCGGGGGCCAGCCGCGTACCTTCCAGCGTTTTGAGGATCGCATGCTTGGCGCGCGCGTGCAGCGTGGTCTCAAGCTCGAAGGCGATGTCGAAATAGTCCTCGATCGCATTCTTGCCGCGACCGGTCACGAACACCATCGTCTCGATCCCGGCGGCCAGCGCCTCGTCCACCGCATATTGGATCAGCGGCTTGTCGACGACGGGCAGCATCTCCTTGGGCACAGCCTTGGTCGCGGGCAGGAACCGCGTGCCGAGGCCGGCGACGGGGAAGACTGCGGTGCGGACTTGGGTCATATGTTATCCTGCAATTTGTGAGCTTGGACGAGGTAGGCGATCCCCGTTGCAATCGGAAGAACTCCTGCAGCGAAAGGGGGTCTTGCTGTGGAATATGCCGTGCAGGCTGCTGGCCTTAGTTGACGTCGATTTACGAAGTTTTCGTTACCGAACCGGTCTGTTGCAATGAAGCGAGTCCGGCAGGGCTACCTTGTGCCAAGAAAGTTGTCGCCAGTTCGGCGAATCGATGTTGCTGCAGTATCTTGCACATGCAGCCCGCGCAGCCGGTCAGGCCCGTAGAACGCGACGCGGGTGGGTGACGGTCCGGCTGGCCCGGCGGATGATATTCGGGACGTCCGTTACGACGGTCGCGGCGCGGATCGCCATCCAGCAGATCGTCCCCGCCAGCCCTGCGCGGCAAGGGCGGTCTGGCGAGGACTGCGTGGAAGACCGACTCAACCACGGTTTCACCATGCTACGCCGGGTCCGTTACAGTTCGCAACAGAGATTGACCTCCGCCGGCCGGACTGCCGTTGCCGGCGGAGGGTGCAGCAAGTCGGTTACTGCACCGCACGACGACTCGTTAACGACATTCCTGTTCCCGTCAGTTCCTTACAACGCGCCAGGCTGGCCGATCCGAACGACCGTCACCCACACAGACCGCAGCGCTTCTCAAATTGGAAGGTAAGCGGAAGCATCATGCTCCGGATACATTCCGGCGTGTTTCGTCGGCGTACGTCCGGATTTGCTCCTTGCCGATGCCAGCTGTCCGGCCCCGGTCCGAGACTGCGGACAAGTCGCCGGGAGCGGCCTGTCGAGAGCAGGCAGATCCGCGCTGGATAACCCCTCGATCCCGGCCATTGCCCACGGTGAGCCACAAAGGCTTACACAGCGGCTGCATCGTGACGGCACGCAGGCGGTGCTGCTCTGTCGCTTGGCGGAGTCCATGATGTCGCTATCGAACCGATCAATCGTGCCGCACGACGCATACGCGGCCGGCAAGGGGGTCCCGGTGGCGCCTCACGGTGTTTCGCTTCGGGTCGACAGTAACCACCGCTCGGTGCCCTCCAGCCCCAGCGCCGTGAGCCGGCCCGAACGATATGCCCCGGTATCGATGCCAATGCGGTTGTGATGAACCTCCACCGCAGGTGAGATCGTATGGCCATGAACCACGACGACGCCATGATCACGGTTGCTGGTGAGGAACGGCTTGCGGATCCATAGCGCATCGCGTTCCGTCTGGCGGTCGATCGCTACGCCCGGGCGGATGCCCGCGTGGACAAAGTAATAATCACCGAAACCAATGTTGATCGGCAGCTGACCGATCCAGCTCCGGTGAGCGGCCGGAATGGCTGCATCCGCCGCGGCCAGCAGATCCTCCGGAGAAGCCCGCGCAACAACTGCAGGATCAACGCCCCAGCTTTCCAGCGTGGCGTCGCCACCGGCGGACAACCACAGGTCGAGCATCGGGTAAGTCCTGTTCAACGCATCGAGCAACATCTGTTCGTGATTGCCGCGCAGCGTGGTCATGGTTGCCCAGTCGAGGCCCTGCATCGCGCGTTGCACTACGGCTGCGGACTCCGGACCACGATCAACGAGGTCACCGAGCAGAACGACATGCGTCTGCGCCGGAGCGCGGGCCGCATCGTCCGCGCGGATCTTGTCCAGCAGTGTGTCGAGCAAGTCGCGCCGGCCGTGAATGTCGCCGATCGCATAGAGCCTGACCCCGGCTGGTACGGACGATGGTGGTCTCGCCTTGCGGCGCAGGCCCGGAAACGTCCAACGCCGCGCGGAAGGTGCCGGCGACGCTAGCGGGCCATCATCGTCGTTTCCTACGGCGCCATCGATCAACGCGGGTTCCAATATGCTTGTCCAGTACTCATGCAGGGCATGGTTACCCCTTATGACGCCGTTCCGCCCCTCGTAAGTTGCCCGCCAGCGGCCGTCGGTCCAGCGCGGGTGTCGCGGGATCGATACGGGCAACGGCTATCCAGGCCATATCGACTAGCCGTAAATTCAATCGAAGCCGTGGCATGTGCCGCCGGCCTTGCCGCAGGTGCAGTACTGCACTGCCCAAGTTCGTCAGTGTCTCGATCCTGTCAAGCATGGAGCACATATTGTAGTCCGGCCGATCGTCTGTCCACATGGACCCGTTTACGAAACACCGCGTTGAATGGCCCGCATACAGGAGAGACATATGACCACCACCATCACACGACTGTTCGACAATCATGCCGATGCGAAGCGGGCCGTCACCGAGCTGGAAGCGTTGGGCGTCTCGCATGACGATATCAGCATCTTGGGCAATGATCCGGATTATGACGACGATCGCGGCGAAGGCGTCGATCATGCCGGCGACGTGGATCGTGGCGTGAAGACGGGGGCGGCGGTCGGCGGGATCGGCGGCCTGCTGGCGGGTGTCGGCCTGCTCGCGATCCCAGGCATCGGGCCGGTCGTCGCCGCGGGCTGGCTCGCGACCACGCTGGCGGGTGCCGGCCTGGGTGCGATCGGCGGTGCCGCGACCGGTACGATCGTCGGCGCGCTGACCGATGCGGGTCACAGCCGCGACGACGCCGGTGTATATGCAGAGGGCGTTCGCCGTGGCGGAACGCTGGTCAGCGCACGCGTCAACGATGCGCATGCCGATGAAGCCGAAGTGGTGCTGAACAAGTACGGCGCCGTGAACGCGACCGACCGCGGCCGCGATTACGCGTCGAACGGCTGGGCGGGTTATGACGAGTCGGCACCGGCCTACACGATCGAGGAGATGCAGGCAGAGCGTTCGCGCTATGGCCGTCGCACTGACGAGATCTGATCTTCGGACGATCCGATCCAAGGGACGGGGGGCGGCCGGCAGGTCGCCCCCCGTTTTTTTACGTCGTCGGCAGATAAAGTTCGCTGCCGCTGAGCCGGAACTTGTCCTTCATCTCGGCCATGCCGCGTTCGGCATCCGCCTCCGATGTGGCGGCGATAAACGTATCGGCCGGGGCATTCTGCTTGGCGGCGAAGTCGCGAACCTCCTGCGTGATCTTCATCGAGCAGAATTTGGGGCCGCACATCGAGCAGAAATGCGCGGTCTTGGCGCCTTCGGCGGGCAATGTCTGATCGTGATACGACTCCGCCGTATCGGGATCGAGCGACAGATTGAACTGGTCGCGCCAGCGGAATTCGAAGCGGGCGCGGCTGAGCGCGTCGTCGCGAAGCTGGGCGGCGGGGTGGCCCTTGGCAAGGTCCGCCGCGTGGGCGGCCAGCTTGTAGGTCACCACGCCGACCTTGACGTCGTCACGGTCGGGCAGGCCCAGATGCTCCTTCGGCGTGACGTAGCAGAGCATCGCGCAGCCGAACCAGCCGATCATCGCGGCACCGATGCCGCTTGTGATGTGATCGTAACCGGGCGCGATATCGGTGGTCAAAGGCCCGAGCGTGTAGAACGGCGCTTCGCCGCACGCCTCGAGCTGCTTTTCCATGTTCAGCTTGATCTTGTGCATCGGCACGTGGCCGGGGCCCTCGATCATGACCTGGATGTCGTGCTTCCACGCGATCTGGGTCAGCTCGCCGAGGGTCGCGAGTTCGCTGAACTGCGCTTCGTCGTTGGCGTCGGCGATTGAACCGGGGCGCAGGCCGTCGCCGAGCGAGAAGGCGACGTCATAGGCCTTCATGATCTCGCAGATTTCCTCGAACCGTTCGTAGAGGAAGCTCTCCTTATGGTGGCTGAGGCACCATTTCGCCATGATCGAGCCGCCGCGCGACACGATGCCGGTGACGCGCTTGGCGGTCATCGGGATATAGGCGAGCCGGACGCCGGCGTGGATCGTGAAATAGTCGACGCCCTGTTCGGCCTGTTCGATCAGCGTGTCGCGGAAGATCTCCCACGTCAGGTCCTCGGCGATGCCGTTCACCTTTTCGAGTGCCTGGTAGATGGGCACGGTGCCGATCGGGACGGGCGAGTTGCGCATGATCCATTCACGCGTGTCGTGGATGTTGCGACCGGTGCTGAGGTCCATGACGGTGTCCGCGCCCCAGCGGATCGACCAGACGAGCTTGTCGACCTCCGCCGCGACGTCGGATGCCACCGCACTGTTGCCGATGTTGGCGTTGATCTTGACCAGGAAGTTGCGGCCGATCGCCATCGGTTCGGATTCGGGGTGGTTGATGTTGTTCGGGATGATCGCGCGACCGCGGGCGACCTCGTCCCGCACGAATTCGGGCGTGACATAGTCGGGGATCGACGCGCCGAAATCCTGCCCGTCGCGCGCGGCCTTCTCGCGCAGTTCGGCGCGGCCGACATTTTCGCGGATGGCGACATATTCCATCTCGGGCGTGATGATGCCGCGGCGGGCATAGTGCATCTGGCTGACGTTCGCGCCGGGCTTTGCGCGCAGCACGCGGCGGCGGACGTTGGGGAAGGGTTCGACGCCGCCGGAGCGGTCCGGGCCCTTGAGGCCATTATCTTCCGGTCGGACCTCGCGCTGATCGACCTCTTCCACGTCGCCGCGTGCGCGGATCCAGTCGCTGCGGATTTCGGGCAGGCCAGCCTGGATGTCGATCGTTGCGGCGGCATCGGTATAGGGGCCGGACGGGTCGTAGACGCGCAGCGGCGGTTCGGCGCAGGACGGGTCGAGCATGATCTCGCGCATCGCGACCTTGAGCGGGCCGACATGGATCTTGCGGCTGCCGCGGATCGGGCCGGTGGTGACCGTCATGCCGGAGCCGCGGGGGCCGTCGGTTTCGGTGCGGGCGTTGATATCGGCCATGGGCATTCTCCGTTTGGCTGGACGGAGAAGGGGCGCGGAATGGTAATCCGCTCCCTCCCTACGCCGGTGTCAGCCGGATCAGGTTCAGCGGGTCGTGGCCGGACAGCCACCTCTCAACCGCTGACGTGCGGTCCCCCGGGGAATTTGGAAAGCTTAGAACCTTACCGTTTTCTGTCAATCGGACAGTGTACCGAACAGCCGGTGCGCCAGCAGCGGTATCGAATCGACCTTGGCGAACAGGCCGATCGGCAAGACCCGGTGACCGGGCCGTTCCTTCTTTACGCCCGTCGAGTCACCCTTGGTGTGACGCGTGGCCTTGTCGCCGAGGGGAGGCATCGGTGCCCCAGGTTCACTACCGAACCATAAGGAATGATCGAAGAGCAAATTCGACGGATCATAGACCATCCACACGATGCAACCGGAAGGCTTGGCCAAGAGGCGAAGATTGGCGCTGGTGCGTGCCGTGGCACTTGCCCGCGCCTTCGATTTAAGTTGAATTTGGCGGATGACGGATCCGACCTCCACGATCAGGTCGTAACCATATTGATCGACTTCGCTTTTCGACACCGCAAAGTCGTACACGCCCCGGCACCAGAGGAAGGCGGAAAGATCGGCTAGGAATCGATGTTCGAGCGTCCGTTCCAGAACTGTCGAGTACAGCGAAGCAGGACTGGCGAATGGATCGGAAGCGGTCTTCAAAGCAGATATTTGACCTTCACCTGTTCGGCGACCACGCCGCCACCGACCGCGAAGCGGGCCGAGGCGAAGCGGGGCGGGCCGAAGCGGATGGCGGGGTTGCGCGAGAAGCCGAACCCTTCGCGCGGCATGCCGACGAACGTGTCGAGCTTGCCGTTGCCATTCTCGTCATGGACCAGCGCCACGGCATAGTCGGCCGAGGGCAGCCAGTCGAACCGCATTGTGGCGGCCGTCGTGGCGCGGAC
The DNA here is from genome assembly GCF_001956315.1 of Sphingomonas montana. GTDB lineage: Bacteria > Pseudomonadota > Alphaproteobacteria > Sphingomonadales > Sphingomonadaceae > Sphingomonas_R > Sphingomonas_R montana. The sequence continues at coordinate 153,593 of NZ_MOLY01000042.1, forward strand.
GGTTGCCTTGCGGGCGGCGGGATCGTCCTGGCAATCGGGGAAATGGTCGGGTGCGGTGGTCAGGCAGACCATGACGTTGCCCTTCGTCGACCGGAGCCCTGCCACGCCGAGATCAACCCGCCCGGCCGGGCTCGCCCCGGGCAGCAATGCCAGCGTCGCCAGCAGCAGCGCGGGCTTTTGCAGATTTCGCGGGTTTCGCCGCGAAATCGCCGAGTCCCCGGTCGGTGCCGCACAGCCTGTCCCAGAAGCGGAAATAGAGACCATAGTTGCACCTATATTGCGCATGATGCCGTTCGTGGTGGCTGGCGGTGATCAGCCAGCGACCGGCAGGCCCGTTGACGAGGCGGCGCGGGAACATCTCCCACCCCATGTGATTGGTCACACCCATAAGCGTCATGACCGACAGCACAACGCCGAGTGCGATGGGATGCAGGGGAATGACGAAGACCAGTGTCGGAATTACCACGGCCCCGGACAGCGCCTCGATCGGGTGGAAGCTCATCGCGGCCCAAGCGGTGGGCGGGCGGCTGGCATGGTGGACGGCGTGGGCGAGCTTGAACGGCTTCGGCCGGTGCATCCAGCGATGCGTCCAGTAGAACCACGCATCGTGCGCGACCAGGCAGAGCAGGATCGACAAGGGCAGCCACCAGAGCGGGTAGGCATGGAGATCGGTATAGACCAGCGTCCAGCCATGTTCGCGCCAGCCCCAGGCGAGAATGCCGGCCGGCACGCCGTAGATCGCCGCGGACACGAGCGACCAGAAGAGTTCGCTGCGGATCTGGGTGGCCTGCCCCGCATAGAGGCCGGGCACACGCGCGCGGGTCGCCAGGGCGAACCCGCCCGATACGATGAGGTAACGGACCGCGACGATCAGCGTCATCGCCAGAGCGGACAGGAACAGGCCGAGCAGCATCGTCATGTCCGATGCCCTAGCACGGATCTGCGGCGAAGTCAGAAATCGCTGGCAAGCGTGAAGGCGATGCCGGTGCCGGGGCGGGCGCGGCCGGCGATGCGGATCCGCCCCTCTACCGCGACCGTGACCGGCAGCCGCGCGGTGCGCAGCGTGGCGGCGGCGCGCGGGCCGATATCGATTCGCGCGGCACCGGGTTGCGCGGCGCCCCAGCCGCCGACGCCGACCCGCAGGTCGGCCGTCGGGCCGATCGGGGTACGATGATGCAGGCGGACCGCGCCATCGACGAACGGATCGCGGCGCTGCGCACCCACCAGCCCCGTCTGGCCATAGCCGTCCAGTTCGAGCCGCGGGCCTATCGCGTGGTACAGGCCGCCCGCGGCGTAGGCGGCGAACGCATCGCGCCCGTCACGGCCCAGCGCGACCCGGCGTTCCAGCCCGACGCGCAGGCCGGGGAGCGGCAGGATGTCGACGGCGGCGGCCGCCTCCGCCCCTCGCGTACCGCGCAGGGGCGTGGCGAGCCGGGCGGCAAGCGCGAGGCGGGTGTCACCGAGCCGGTAGGCGATCCGCGCGGCGGCCTGCGATCCGCCGATCTGGCCGGCGGGGGCCAGCGTGGCGGTGGTCCCTCGATCGGCGCGGTGGAAGACATAGGCATAGCCCGACCAGCGCGAGGGGGCGGACGGGGTGACCGGGGCGGGCGGGTTTGGCTCCGGTTGGATCGGGGTCGCCGGATCGGCTGTGGGAAGGGGGCCCGACCCGGCCGGGGCGCCGGGGCCCTCCAACGATTCGGCCCGAAGTGTGCGCGGACCGGCGGCGCTAACGAATAACCGTATCGGTGCCGCCGGGGGGGTCGAAAGGACGGCGAAATGTCGTGCGGGGTCGCCCGTGAAACCACCCGAATCCCCGAGTGCCTCCGAAAATGGGCCGGCAGGGTGGTTGGCAATGGTTGCGGTGGCGGATGCGGCCGGCGTGATGGGGGGCAGCGTCGGGACGGCTCTGGCGACCGGCGGAGTGGGGCGGAAGTCCGGTGTCCAGACGATCATCGTCCGCACGCCGGCGTAGCAGAGCAACGCCAGGACGAACCCGCGTACCGACCGCGAACCGATCACTGCGCCACATCGTCCGGCAAGGTGTGGACCGTCGCGTCCCAGCGCGGTGGACCATCGGCGACGTAGCGCCACAGCGCGCGCGCCGATGCGGCGATCGCGACGAGATTGCTGACCACCATCCGCGGCAGCGACCGGAGCGCTTCACCCGGCCCATAGAGCCGGCCGACCAGCAGCGCGCGCATCGCCAGCCGCCAGGCGAGCAGCAGCAGCAGCAGCCAGGCGATCGGCGTGTCGATATCCGCCAGCAGCGGGCCGGGGCGCCCCGTGCGCCACGCAATCGCGCATTCCGCCAGCGTCAGCAGGATCGTGGCGTAGCCCGCCGCCAGGACCGCTGCGGCAAGCGGTGCCGACCGGTCGCGCAGCCGCATCCAGCGTTCCAGCGGACCACCCTGCCAACCCATCCGGTCCCACCCCGCCAGTGCGATGCCGGTGACCCAGCGCGCCTTCTGGCGGACGGCGGCGAACCCGTGATGCGGGAAATAGGCCTCTACCGCGACCAGTTCGCCATATGGCTTGTCGCGGAGGCGGGCCAGAATGCCCTGGCCGCCCAGCCGATCGATCCGCAGGCCGAGTTCATAATCCTCCGTCAGCGATTCACCGTCGAACGGTACGCCGTCGCGTTCGGCGGACAGCGCGTCGAGCATGTCGCGCGCGATGGCGCAGCCGGTGCCGGCGGACGGCACGCTGGCCCCAATCGCCTCTCGCACCACGAGCTGCTTTCCGTGGGCTTCGGCGAACTCATCGAGATAGTGCCCGGCGACGCCCGCCAGCCCGGCGCGCTTCAGTGGGCGGACCGGGATCTGGACGAGCGCGAACCGTTCGACGAGCGTATCGAACAGCCGTAGTTCGTGGGTGGAGACATAATCTTCCGCATCGTGGAGGATCGCCGCCTTGTAGCGGATGCCCTCCGCCTGTTCATCGGCCCGTAGCGCATCCCAAGCGCGGTTCAATGCTTCCGCCTTGGTCACCGGGCCGGGGCGGTCGCCGGGGACGATCCGGATGCGGCGGCGCGCGTCCGGATCGGTGCGGACGGCCTCGATCGCGGCATGGGTGGCGGGATCGTTGGGGTAGGTCGCGACGTAGATGCGGTAATCGCCGCCGGCCCAGCGCGTCAATGCCGTGGACAGCGTGGTGCCGATCACCGCCGATTCGTCCCAGGCGCCGATCAGGACGGCGAAACGCCCCGGTGCCGTGGGCGCAGCCAGCGTGGCCATCGTGACGCGATCGAAGCGGCGATAGACGGTCGCGGCGCGCCACCCCGCACGCAGCAGCCAGATCAGGTCGAACAGGAGTTGCTCGATACCGAAGGCCAGGAACCCGGCCTGTGCGAAGACGCCAAGTTCGTGGCGTGCGCCCGACATGAGCCAGAACGCGAAACCGTCCATAATTCCCCCCGGAACGAACCCGGTTGATCCGGAACGGAGGGGATCGGCGCAAGGGGTAACCGTGACGACACATCAATTTCGGGCATGCGCGTTGCGAAATTACAGCGGTTTGTGACGATGGCGGGCGTTTATCGTCATGGTTCGCCCGGTCAGCGCATCCGTTATCGCCGCCCCGCGAAAAAGGTGCGGAGTTGTGCCGCGGCTTCGGCTTCGCCAATGCCGTCGTGAATTTCGGGTCGATGATGGCAGGTCGGCTGGCCGAACAGGCGCGGTCCGGACAGGACGGCACCGCCCTTCGGGTCGGGGGCCGCGAAATAGAGCCGCGCGATGCGGGACAGGGCGATCGCGCCGGCACACATCGCGCAGGGTTCCAGCGTGACCCAGAGATCGCATCCGTCTAGGCGGCTTGTGCCCAGCACGGTGGCTGCCGCGCGGATCGCCAAGATTTCCGCATGGGCGGTGGGATCGTGGAGGGTGCGCATCGCATTGGCGGAGGTGGCGATCACGTCCGTCGTGCCACTCCGGGTCATGACCGCGCCCACCGGGACTTCGCCCACAGCGGCGCAGGCGGCGGCGAGGTCGAGTGCGAGGCGCATGGGCGGGGGCAGCGGGAACGGCATGGCCGACTGGATCTAGTCGGCCGGCGCAGTTGCGTCACTGCACACAGTGATCAGGTCGTGATGACGGCGGGACGACGATGGTCGCTAATTACGACATAGAGTGCGAACAGCATACCGGGGACGAAGGCGATCAGCGTGAGCAGCACGCCGATCCAGAAATCCCGGCCCAGCCCGCGGGCCAGGAAGATGCCTAGCGGCGGCAGCAGGATCGCGGCGACGATATGCAACAATGCCATGATCCTGCTCCCAACCTGTCTGGCTTAGTTGGCCTTCTCGACCTTCAGGGTCGGCACCGACACCGTCTCGGTCTCGGTCTTCACCTTGGGCACTTCGATCGTGGTGTTGCTGGTGCCCACGTCGATCGAGCCGACGTCCGCATTCACGCTGGGCAATGCCCCGCCTTCGACCTTGACCTCGGGCAGTGCGCCGCCCTTGGAGCTGAAGTCGAGGAAGCCGGTGGCGACCGCCGCGATCACGGCCAGCACGGCAACGACCAGGATGATGATGATCGTGCGACCGGCACCGCTGCTGCGCGGCGTTTCGGTCCTGTAGTTGTCGGCCATGATTGTTCCTCCTGTTGGTACGATTACGGGCTGGAAACGACCCTTGCCTGAATCGGTTGCATGAACGAAACGACCTGCGGCGATCGATTGCGATCGCCATATCGGTTGACGGAAGCGGGGTTCCCGGTTATCCGCCGCCACTTTCCGGGCAACCCCGATCACCGTAGGATCAAACCATGTCGCGCATCTGCGAACTGACCGGCAAGGGCCGTCAGGTGGGACACAATGTGTCGCACGCCAACAACAAGACCAAGCGTACCTTTCTGCCGAACCTGCAGAACGTCACGCTGCTGTCGGATTCGCTGGGTGAGAGCGTCAAGCTGCGCGTGTCCACGCACGGCCTGCGTTCCGTCGAGCATGTCGGCGGGCTGGACAACTGGCTGCTGAAGACCGCGGAGGACAAGTTGTCGCTGCGCGCCCGCCGGCTGAAGCGTCAGATCGCCAAGAAGGCGGCCTGATCGCTCAGCGGCCTGCCCGAGGCAGGCCGACGGAATTTGCGCGAAACCCCGGGGGCCTGATGTCCTCGGGGTTTTGCATGTCTATGCGTCCAGTGCGAATTTCAGCAGCAGCGTCTGCTGGAACAGCCAGAAATTATCGTCCGACGCGATCCAGATCATGGTGCGGCCCTGTTCGCGCGTGATGGCCAAAGCCTCCATATTGTCTATCGCGAGGGGTTGGCGGAGGCGCGCCACCTCCCGCGACGTGATCGTGACGCCGGCGCGGATCGCGCGCGGATCGAACACCGCCAGCATCGCGCCAAAGCCATCGCGCACCGACAGCCGGCGGTGCAGGACCAACAGGCGGCCATCGGGTAGCCGGCGTATGTCCGTCGGCCAATAGCCCTGCACCGGCGCGCGATAGGCGAAGCGCGTGACGCGGCTGCGCGGGTCGGTCGGGTCGCCGGAGAAGAGCAGCGCCTGTTTCGCGCGGTCGGTGCCGGGGGCGGGGCTGTTTTCGGACAGGATGACGAAACGCCCGTCGGGCAGCCGTTCCATCGCCTCCGGCCCGGTGACGAGCGACCAGTCCGCCATCGCGGCGGGTGCCAGCCCGGCGGTGATTCGGGTGAGGCCGGGATCGAACCGCCGGACGCCGTTGCGCACTTCGTAGCCGACCCAGACTTGGCCTGTCGCTGGATCGACGGCCATCGACTCGGTATCGCTCAGCGACTTGCGCGCGCCGGCACCAGGCAGGGGATTGATCGCGGACGGCCCGACGATGCCTGCCGGCCCCATCCGAAACCGAAAGACGGTGCCGGCATCGCTCAGCGCCGTGAACCGGCCGGCATCGTCGGCGACCATCGTGGAGAGCCCGCCGAACGCCATGTTGGGCGACCGCAACCGCCAGCCCTGCACGAAGCGGAGTGCGCCGATTCGCAACGGCCCTGGACGATCGCGGTTGAGCGGGATGGCGGTGGCGACGATCGGCCCGGCCGGGTCATATATGACCCGGCTCGTTGCGGTGCGCGCGAACAACGCCAGCGGCAGGAGCAGGAAGGGGCCGGGGCGCATGCGCGCCTTCTGGCGGCTTGCGCGGCCCATTGCAAAGCTGAACGCGCGCTAACGGTATCGTTCAGCGAAGATGCACGGGCGAATCGGCATATCCCCGGTTACGGATGGTCCAGGAGGCTGAAATGTTCGGGAAGTTGTTCACTTTGAGTGCTGTTGCAGTCGCAACACTGGCCGTCGCCCCTTCGTCGGCAAGCGCGCAATATTATAGTCCGGGCTATTACGCGCCGGCCCCGGTGCAATATTATGACGGCGGCCGGGGCTACGACCGCGGCGGGTACGACCGGCGCGGGTATGATCGGCGGGACTATGGCCGTGGGTATCGCGGCTATGGCGGTGGGCGTGGTTATTATGACGGTCGCGGCTATGGCGGCGGTTATGCGCCACGCTATGTCGGGCGCGGTTATGCCGGCGGATACGGCCGGCGCTATCGCGGATATCGCTGCGACCGGGGCACCGGCGGGACGATCGTCGGCGCGATCGCCGGTGGCCTGCTGGGCAATGCGATCGGACGCGGCAGCGGCGGCTATTACGGCCGAGGCGACGGCACGGCGGGCGCGATCATCGGTGGCGGCCTCGGCGCACTGGCCGGCCGGTCGATCGACCGGAACTGCTGAGTCTGTTCGGCGGATAGTATTGGTTGAGGGGAGGGTCGGAGCCGCGAGGTTCCGGCCCTTTTCTTGTGTGGTGCGGCTGCAAATCAGCGGCAGCGTCGAGCAGGTTCCGTTTGGTTCGGGTCAGTCGAGGACCTGGCGCAGAGTTCTCGACAGGCTTGAACCAAACGGGTTGGGGAACCGGTCGGGTCGGGAAATGATGGCGCGTGTCCGTGATCTGCCGCGGTGCCGCTGTCCGGTGGGCGCCGGCTTCTCGACGACCGTAGAAGGGTCCCCTCGACTCCGCTCGCGACAGGCGGGTGCGTGATGCTTCCGCCTTTAGGCGTCGAACAGTCCTGCCAGCTGCTCCACCAGCGTGCCGCCGAGCTGTTCGGCGTCCATGATCGTGACGGCCTTTTGATAATAGCGCGTGACATCATGGCCGATGCCGATCGCGACCAGTTCGACGGGAGACTTCGTCTCGATCCAGCCGATGACCTGACGGAGATGCTTTTCGAGATAGCTGCCGGAATTGACCGACAGCGTCGAATCATCGACCGGCGCGCCGTCGGAGATCACCATGAGAATACGGCGATCCTCGTTGCGGGCGACGAGGCGGGCATGCGCCCACATCAGCGCCTCGCCGTCGATATTTTCCTTCAGCAGTCCTTCGCGCATCATGAGGCCGAGCGACTTGCGCGCGCGACGCCAGGGTTCGTCGGCGCGCTTGTAGACGATGTGACGCAGGTCGTTCAGGCGACCGGCCAGCGCGGGACGGCTGTCGGCCAGCCATTTCTCGCGGCTCTGCCCACCCTTCCAGGCGCGGGTGGTGAAGCCCAGAATTTCGGTCTTCACGCCGCAGCGTTCCAGCGTGCGTGCCATGATGTCCGCGCTGATCGCCGCGATCGAGATCGGGCGGCCGCGCATCGATCCGCTATTGTCGATCAGCAGCGTGACGACGGTGTCGCGGAAATCGGTCTCGCGTTCATTCTTGTAGCTGAGCGACAGGCCGGGGTTGATGACGACGCGGGCGAGCCGCGCGGCGTCGAGCAGCCCTTCCTCCTGATCGAAGTCCCAGCTGCGATTCTGCTGCGCCATGAGCCGGCGTTGCAGGCGATTGGCCAGCTTGGTGACGGCCCCCTGGAGGTGGACGAGCTGCTGATCGAGATAGGCGCGCAGCCGGGTCAGTTCCTCCTCGTCGCACAGGTCGTCGGCGGCGATCACCTCGTCATAGGCGGTGGTGTAGGCGAGGTAATCGAACTGCCCGGCCATGTCGGAGAAGGGCCGGTTCGGGCGGACGGGCATCATGCCTTCGCCCTCCTCGCCCATGTCGCCGTCCATGTCGGAATCGGACGAGTCGTCTGTCTGGTCGCTTTCGCCTTCCTCCTCACCGGACTCGGACGATTCGGCGCGGGCGTCGACCTGCGAGTCGCTGCCGCCCTGATCGTCGCCCTTGTCCTGCTCGTCGCCGGCCTCGGCCTGATCCTCGCCCTCGTCCTCGCCGCCTTCGTCCGGATCGACGTCCGGCTGGGACTGGCCCTCGACCAGGTCGAGATCCTCCAGCAGGCGGGTCGCCATGCGCGCGAACGCCCCCTGATCGTCGAGCACCAGTTCGAGCGCGTCGAGATCGGCGCCGGCCTTCTGCTCGATCCAGTCGCGAACGAGGTTCAGGCCGGGCAGCGTGGCGGGCGGCGGGGCCTGGCCGGTCAGCCGTTCGCGGACGAGCAGCTGGACGGCGGTCGCCAGCGGAACCTCGTCGCGCCCCTTGGCGCGGACGATCGGGTCCGACCGCATCCGCATTTCGAAGGCGGTATCGAGATTCTGCGCGACGCCGGCCATGGCACGCGCGCCGATCGCCTCGACCCGCGCCTGTTCGGCCGCGTCGAACACCGACCGCGCGACGGCTTCGGCCGGGGCCTGCCGCGTGTGGAGGCCGATGTCGTGATGGCGCAGGCGGAGTGCGGCAGCATCCGCGAACCCGCGCGCCTCCGCCACCGCCTGCGCGGGCAGAGTGCGCGCGGGCATCGGCACGCGCGCCTGCTTGCCCAGCAGGCCGGGATTGTCGCCGGTATAGTTGACCTCGGCCAACGGATCGTGCGCCAGCGCGCGCGCCGTGCCGCCGAGCACCTGGCGGAACAGGTCGAGAGGGGACGTTTCGGCCATCTAGACGATCACGCCTTGCCCACCACGCTTTCGGGCAGGTCCTTGCCGAACACGCGCTGATAATATTCGGCGACCAGCGCGCGTTCCGCCTCGTCGCACTTGTTCAGGAACGACAGCCGGAACGCGAAGCCGACATCGCCGAAGATCAGTGCGTTCTGGGCCCAGCTGATGACGGTGCGTGGCGACATGACCGTAGAGATATCGCCGGCGATGAAGCCCTGGCGCGTCATGTCGGCGACCTTGACCATCTGCGTCACGATTTTCTTGCCGTCCGGCTTGTCATATTCGCCGGACTTGGCGAGCACGATCTGCGCTTCGACCGCGGCGGGCAGATAGTTCAGCGTCACGACGATGTTCCAGCGGTCCATCTGGCCCTGGTTGATCTGCTGCGTGCCGTGATACAACCCGGTGGTGTCGCCGAGGCCGACCGTGTTCGACGTCGCGAACAGCCGGAACCACGGGTTCGGGCGGATGACGCGGTTCTGGTCGAGCAGCGTCAGCTTGCCTTCTGTCTCCAGCACGCGCTGGATCACGAACATCACGTCCGGGCGGCCGGCGTCATATTCGTCGAACACAATCGCGGTCGGCGTCTGGAGCGCCCAGGGGAGCAGGCCTTCCTTGAATTCGGTGACCTGCTTGCCGTCCTTCAGCACGATCGCGTCGCGGCCGACAAGGTCGATGCGGCTGATGTGTGCATCGAGATTGATGCGGATGCACGGCCAGTTGAGGCGGGCCGCGACCTGTTCGACATGGGTCGACTTGCCGGTGCCGTGATAGCCCTGGACCATGACGCGGCGGTTGTGCGCGAAGCCGGCACAGATCGCGAGCGTGGTATCCGGATCGAACACATAGGCCGGATCGAGATCGGGCACGCGTTCGTCGGCGACCGAGAAGGCGGGCACTTCCATGTCGCTGTCGACGCCGAACGCCTCGCGGATCTTCACCATCTTGTCGGGCGCGTCCATGATCGTGTCGGCGCGCGTGTCCGGCTGTACGTTCGAAATCTCGGTCATCTTGGGCGGTCCTGGTCGGGCGCGAAGGCGGCGCCGGGTCGGGTTAGGGGGTAGAGGGATGGTTCGTATTGGGCAACGCCCTGGACGTGCCAAAATGTCCGAGCGTTCGGGATATCGTTGCGTGGTGCGATGATGCGACCGGCGCCGGCCCGGCCCCGTCAGGCGAATGCGGCGGCACCCTTCAGGTGGGTGTAGGCGGTGATGACCGCCTGCAACGCGGTTTCATGGCTGCGGTCGCCGCCGTTGCGATCGGGATGATAGCGCCTGACGAGTTCGGCATAGCGCGCGCGGAGGGCGCGGCGGTCGCTGTCGACGTCGAGTTCCAGCGTCTTCAGTGCGCGGCGGTCGGTATCGCTCAAGGCGCGACCGTCGGCGCGGGCGCGGGGCATGCGGGCGGCGAACTTCGCGCCGATCGCGTCGAGCGGATCGACGAAGTCGGCCCATTTGGGCGTGCCGGCGGGCGTGGCGGAGAAGGCGCGGGTTTCGCGCTCCCAGCCTGCCAGCGGACGCTGCGCCGCCTCGATCTCGTCCGTCGTCATGCCGGCGAAGAAATTGTAGCCGCCGTTGAATGCGCGGATATGATCGAGGCAGTACCAGCGCCAGTCGCCGGGACCGTCGAAACCGGGCCGCCGGCCGTCCGTATTGGGCGCGCGGAATTCACCATCGCCGAAGCAGCCTTCCGCGTCGCACAGCCGGCCGCTGTTTTCGACGCGGCCGTGGAACCGGGGGCTGCGTTTCGGGGCCGGACCGTCATTCGTCAATGTCTGCCAACTCCTGGGAAAGCAGGCTATATAGGCAGCATGATGCAGGACACCACCGGGCCGGTCGCGGCCGAAATGACGGAGCGGCTGACGGCCGCGCTGAACCCCACGGCGCTGACCGTGACCGACGACAGCGAGGCGCACCGCGGGCATGGCGGCCACGATGCGCGCGGAGAAAGCCATTTGACCGTCGATATCGTGTCGGCCGCGTTCGCCGGGCAAAGCCGCGTGGCACGGCAGCGGATGGTGAACCATGCGCTGGCGGACCTGCTGCGCGAGCGGGTGCACGCGCTGGTCATCAAGGCGCGGGCACCGGGGGAGGCGTGACGTGAACCGATACGAACTCTGGTACTGGCCCGATATTCCGGGGCGCGGCGAGTTCGTGCGGCTGGCGCTGGAGGCGGGCGGCATCCCGTATCGCGACGTCGTGATGGACGCCCCCGACGCGGACAGCGGCATGTCCGCGATGCTGGACGACATGGAGCGGCCGGACCCGGCGCCCCCGTTCGCGCCGCCCTATCTGGTGGCGGAAGGAATGCGGATCGCGCAGGTGGCGAACATTCTGTCCTGGCTGGGCGAACGGCACGGGCTGGCCCCCGCCGATCCGGCCGGGCGGATCTGGGCCAACCAGATGCAGCTGACGATCGCCGACATGGTTGCCGAAGCGCATGACGTGCATCATCCGGTGTCGGTCGCGCTGCGTTACGAGGACCAGATGCCGGAGGCGGCGCGCCGGGCGGCGGCTTTCCGGGCCGAGCGGATGCCGAAATATCTGCGCTATTTCGAACAGGTGCTGATAGCGCGCGGCGACTGGCTGGGCGGCGTGGACCGGAGCTATGCCGACCTGTCGCTGTTCCAGCTTGTGGAAGGGCTGCGGTTCGCGTTGCCGATCCGGTTCGCGCGGATCGCGCCCGAATATCCGCGGGTGATGGCGCTGCACGCGCGTGTCGCGAGCCTGCCGGCATTGCGCGCATATCTGGCCAGCCCGCGGCGGCAGGCGTTTTCCGACGGGATCTTCCGCCATTATCCTGAACTGGACGGTGCGGACTGAAGCCGACCAGGCCGGTGAAAGATGGTCGACTTGATCGTAGCGTGGCTTAGGGAGCGCGTATGACCCCCGATGCCGCCGACCAATCGCCCCCGACCGAAGGACCGATCCGCCGGGCGTTGCGCAATGCCGCCTGGTTGCTGGGCGGCAAGGGCGTGGGGGGGCTGTTCAGCCTGGTCTATCTGGCGCTGGCCGCCCGGACGCTGGGGGTGGCGGGGTTCGGGCTGTTCGCGATGATCCTGGCTTACGGCCAGGCGCTGGCGAATGTCGTGGGGTTTCAGTCGTGGCAGACGGTGATCCGCTACGGCGCGCGGCACCGGGCGGATGCGCGGCCGGACCTGTTCGCGCAGGTGCTGCTGTTCGCGACGCTGCTGGACCTGGGGGCCGCGGTGGCGGGCGGGGCGATCGCGGTGGCGGGCGCGCTGACGATCGGGCCGGCGATCGGCTGGTCGCGCGAGACGCAGGTGCTGGCGGCGTGGTTCGGCCTGTCGCTGATCTTCGCGCAGCGCGGAGCGCCGACGGGCGTGCTCCGGCTGTTCGACCGGTTCGATCTGGCAGCCTATGCGGAGCTGACGCTGCCGACGATCCGGCTGGTCGGCACGCTGGTGGCGTGGGGCCTGGGCGGCGGGCTGGCCGGGTATCTGATCGCCTGGGCGCTGGCCGACCTGATCACCACCGCGTCGATGTGGTGGCAGGCGTGGCGTGAACTGGCGCGGCAGGACATGGCACGTGGCGCGCGACTGCGCGGGCTGACAACCGGCAATCCAGGCATCTGGCGCTTTTCGATCACGACCAACCTGACCGCGTCGATCGGGCTGGTGTGGCAGCAGGTGCCGGTGCTGGCGGTCGGCTGGATCGCGGGGCCGGCGGGGGCGGGCGGATACCGCATGGCGACGCAGCTGGGCACCGCACTGACCAAGCCGGTGACGTCGCTGGCGCGGTCCATCTATCCGGAATTCGCGCGCATGTCGGTCGGCGGCAGTGCGCGGGCGCTGGTGCCCGTGTTGCGCCGGACGGCGTGGCTCAGCGCGGCGCTGGGGCTGGCGTCCGTCCTGCTGATCGCGGCGGCGGGGCGGCACATCCTGCTGTTCGTCGGCGGGCCGGACTATGTGTTCGCCTATCCCGTGCTGGTCGTGCTCACGCTGGCGTCGGCGTTGAGCCTCGTCGGGTTCGGGCTGGAGCCGGCGCTGGTCGCGATCGGCCGGCCGGGAATAGCGCTGGTCGCGCGCGGATTGGCGACGATCGTCTATATCGCGCTGCTGGCCGCGATGCTGCCGTGGCTAGGGCCGATCGGGGCCGCATGGGCCACGCTGATCGCGACGGGGCTGTCGACGGTGCTGCTGGTCGTGGCATTCTGGCGCGCGGGTCGGGACTGACGCGGCGTTTTGCGTTCAGGATGGTGTGATCGCACCGTGTACAAGACGTCGCGATCGCTGTTGGCCCTGCCCCTTCGCTGAAGAGGAAGGGCCAAAGTACGACGTCAGCCGCGCGCGACCTTTGTTGCGCCGGCGTCGTTGAACGCCTGCGTCACGGCATCGACCTCGTCCGCATGCATCTCGACCGTCACGGTCAGTGCGCCGGCCAGTGCGGGGGCGGCGTCCGTGTCGACACCGGTATGGCCGCTTTCAACGTCCGCACCGGCGGCCTTGGTTCCGACACTGTTCTCGTCGGCGACGGGGGCGACCAGGATCGCCGCGCGGTCCAGCCCATATTCCTGGACGAGATGTTCGACCGCGATATCGGCGGCGCGGCGCGTGTCGAACGTGCCGACGATGGTGCTGGACATGACGGCAGGCCTTTTCACATGGAATTCGGGGTCGCCGGCTCGGGGAGCGCGCCCACCGGGGCAGGCGCGGCCCCGTGGCCGTCAGGCTGGAAAACCCCGCCGCCCCCGGGATCGTTCCGTCATTTCCGGCGGGCGTCCTGGAATTCCTGACGCAACTGGCGGCGGATCTGGCTGCCGGCCATATGGGCGTCGACCTGGTCGTAATTTTCGGACTTCAGCTTGCGCACGACATCGTCGATGTTCGTGCAGCCGCCACTACGCGCCAGTTCGAACGCACGTTCCATCAGGTTGGGGGTGGTGGCCATCGGCGATATCCTGTGCTTGGCCGGCGGGGGCGGCCGCAACCGGTCGGGCGACGCCATGCGACCCCCCGCCGCATACAATTCTACCTTACACAATACTGACAGATATACCAACGTCGCCGCGGCTGGCGCGACCGCGCCGCCGTACCTAGATACCGTATATGGCAAATCCAACGATCATCGACCTTCCCCACAGCCTTGGCCGCGAAGAGGCGCGCCGTCGTATTCGATCGCGGATCGGCGAGCTGCCCGGCCATATCCCCGGTGGCGTGGCGACGGTGAAGTCATCGTGGGAGGGGGAGGACCGCATGACGATGCAGGTCGCCGCGATGGGGCAGGAGGTGACCGCGACGCTGGACGTGCAGGACAGCCTGGTGCGGGTCAGCCTGATCCTGCCGGGCATGCTGTCCTTCTTCACGGGCGCGATTGCATCGGGCGTGAAAGCCAAGGGCGCCGACCTGTTGCTGGGCGACGACAGCAAGAAGGGCTGATACCGTGTTCTGCAGAACCTGACTGCGGATCGTGCGATCCGGAACAGGATGGGCATGACGGGGACGGCCGGGACCACAGATATGCACGACCATAGCACGCACGCCCAAGGTCATGGTCACAGCCAAGGTCATGGGGGCGGTCATCACGATCACACCGCGGGTGCCGATGTGCGGAGCCTGCGCTGGGCGCTGGCGCTGACGGCCTTCTACCTGTTGGCGGAGGTTGCAGGGGCGTTCTGGTTCAACAGCCTGGCGCTGCTGTCCGACGCAGCGCACATGATGACCGATGTCGCCGCGCTGGCGATCGCGCTGGCGGCGATATCGATCGGGGCGCGGCCGGCCGATGATCGCCGGACGTTCGGGTATAAGCGGTTCGAGATCCTGGCGGCGGCATTCAACGCGCTGCTGTTGTTCGCGGTCGCCATCTATGTGCTGGTCGAGGCGGTGCAGCGGTTCCGCACGCCACAGCCGATCGAATCGACAGGCATGCTGGCGATCGCAGTGCTGGGGCTGGTCGTAAACATCGCGTCGATGCGGCTGCTCTCCGCCGGGCGTGAGGGCAGCCTGAACATGAAGGGCGCATATCTGGAAGTCTGGGCCGACGCGGTCGGATCGGTCGGCGTGATCGCGGGCGCGCTGGCGATCCGCTATACCGGCCGGGCATGGATCGACCCGGTGGTGGCGATCGGCATCGGACTTTGGGTGGTGCCGCGGACCTGGGTGCTGCTGCGTGATACGGTCAACGTGTTGCTGGAAGGCGTGCCGGGGGGCATGAACCTGCCCGATATCCGCGCGGGGATCGGCGGGATCGCAGGCGTCGGCGGAGTGCATGACCTGCATGTCTGGTCCGTGTCGTCGGATGCGGTGAACTGTACGGTGCATGTGGAACTGGCCGGCGGGGCGGATGCGGACGGGGTGCGGCATGCGGTCGCCGCATGGTTGGCGGCGCGGCACGGGATCGGCCACAGCACGATCCAGACGGAAACCGCGGCTCAGGCGTGCGGGCACCGGGATCATCTGCATCCGTGAGTGGCTGAGTCCCCACGCCCCAAGCCCTGTCCATGCCGAGCGCAGTCGAGGCACGCTCCCCCCTAGCGTAGCCGAGGGGCGATGTTGGCGTCTCGACTACGCTCGAAGGCTCCCTCGACTTCGCTCGGGATGGACGGGGGGTGGTGAGGTCTTATTCCATCACATGATCGGCATGCCACCTGCCACGGTGATGAGCGCACCCGAGGTGTAGCTCGATTTGTCCGAAGCCAGCATGACGTAGGCCGAGGCCAGTTCGGCGGGCTGGCCGGGGCGGCCGGAGGGGTTCTTTTCGCCGAAGCTGGCAACCGAGTCCGCGTCCATGCCGGCGGGGATGAACGGCGTCCAGATCGGGCCGGGCAGGACGGCGTTCACGCGGATCCGGCGTTTCGCCAGGAACTGCGCCAGGCCGACGGTCAGGTTGCTGATCGCACCCTTCGTGGTCGAATAGGGCAGCAGGTTGGGCGTCGGATCCTTGGAGTTGACCGAGGATGTGTTGATGATGTTGGACCCGGCTTCCATGTGCGCGACGGCCAGCTTGGTCAGGTGGAAGACGGCGTGGACATTGGTGTCGAACGTCTTCTTCCACTCGTCCAGCGTGATGTCGTCGAAGTCCTGGAAATAGGTCTGGTAGGCGGCGTTGTTGACCAGCACGTCGATGCCGCCGAATTCCGCCACGACGCGCTCCATCATCGCGACGGCGTGCGCCTCGTCCGTGATGTCGCCGGGGATCAGCAGCGCGCGGACCCCGGCAGCCTCGATCAGCGCGCCGATCTCTTCCGCATCCGCCTGCTCGTCGGGCAGATAGGCGATCGCGACATCGGCTCCTTCGCGGGCGAAGGCGATCGCGACAGCGGCGCCGATGCCGCTGTCGCCGCCGGTGATGAGCGTGCGCTTGCCCTTCAGCTGGCCGGAGCCTTCGTAGCTGGTTTCGCCGTGGTCGGGCTTGGGTTCCATCTTGGCGGTCTTGCCGGGGAAGGCCTGCTGCTGCGTCGGGAAGGGCGGTGTCGGATAGTCTGGGATGGCCATGGGGGGCTCCTTTAGCGGGCGGGGTCCGTGCCGTAGAGACGCATGACTTCGTGGATCAGCGCCATGTGGCTGAGGCCTTGCGGGAAATTTCCCAGATGGGTGCCGGTGTCGGGGTCGGTCTCCTCGCCATAGAGGCCGAGGTCGCTGGCGGCGGCGAGGATTGGCGCGAGCGTGCGCGCGGCGGCGGCGGTGTCGCCCGCGGCGGCATGCGCGCCGACCATCCAGAAGCTGGTCGCGACGAACGCCCCCTCACGCCCTGCCAGTCCGTCGTAGAACCGGTAGCGATCATGCAGGTCGCCGCGGCCGAGTGCCGCCTGATGCGCGGCGATGGTGCGGGCGAAGCGTTCGGACGTCGGATCCAGGACGTCCATCAACCCGAGCCGGAGCGTCGACATGTCGAGATCCGTGCCGCCATATTCCATGACATAACTGCCGACCGCTTCGTTCCAGCCGCGGTCGCACAGGTCGACCAGCATCGCGTCGGCGCGCGCTTGCCAGTCCGGATCGGGCGCAAAGCCGAGACTGTCCGCGATCCGCCGCGCGCGATCGACCGCAGCCCAGCACATCGCCTTGCTGTGGAGCAGGTGACGTGGGGGGCCGCGCAATTCCCAGATGCCCTGGTCGGGTACGTCGAACCGGTCGATCGCCGCGCGGGCGCAGCGCCGGACGAAATCCTCCAGATTGTCGACCAGTTCGCGGCAGAGGCCGGCGGTGCCGTGTCGGGTGATGTAGAGATTCAGCGCGGCCAGATATTCGCCGTAGATCTCGTGCTGCGCCTGGTCGTTCGCGCCATTTCCGGAGCGGACCGGGGCGGAGCCGGACCAGCCGGTGAGTGCGGGGTGTTCGACCTCGTCGGGGACGTCGCCGTCGAGCGCGTACATGACGCGGAGCGGACCATCGCCGCCATCCCCGTCGCGGTGGTGGAGGAAGCGCAGGAACTCGGCCGCCTCGCGCCGGAAACCGAGGACGAGGAAGGCGGAGACGCAGAAGACCGCATCGCGCGTCCATACGAAGCGATAGTCCCAGTTGCGCGCGTGGCCGATCGCTTCGGGCAGGCTGGTCGTCACCGCGGCGATCAGCCCGCCGCTGGGCGCGTGGGTGAGTAGCTTCATGGCGATCGCACTTCGCAGGACGAGTGCGCTGTGGTCGCGGTCGTAGCGGCAGGCGGCGGACCAGCCGGTCCAGTAGGCGGCGGTGGCGTCCAGCGCGTCGGTGCCGGTCGCCGGGGCCACGGGTGCGTCGTGCGCCAGGATGAGGACGAGCGTTTCGCCGTCCTGCAACGTCGCGGTGACGCGGGCGTCCGGGCCGTCCATCATGATCGGATGCGAGGCGGTGGCGACGATCGGGCGGCCGGGCCAGCGGACTGCTTCGCCATTCCGCTCGGCCGGCACCCGGGTTTCGCCCCAGTCGAAGCGCGGAGCGATGCGGATCGCGACGTCCGCCGGGCCGCCGGTACAGGTGACGATGCGGACGAGCGTGCCGGGCGCGTCGGCATCCGGGCCGGTGTTGCCCGGGTCGGCGATCGCGACGAGCGGCATACAGTCGGTGACGGTGATCGTGGCGGCACCGGCGGCGAGATGCGTGTCGAGGATCGCGGTGCCGGTGCGGTAGGCGCGGCCGGCGGGTTGCCAGTCGCCCTCCAGCACGCATGCGCCGCCGGCCGCCCCGAGCAGGCCCGCGAAGACCGGCGGACTGTCGAACCGCGGCCAGCAGAGCCAGTCGATCGCGGCGGTGCGGGTGACGAGTGCTGCGCTGCGCAGGTCGCCGATGACGCCGTGGTCTTCGATCGGGGTCTGGCTGAGGTCGGTCACCGTGTGAGTGCCACGAGCAAGGCGGCCTGGAACGTCGCCGGGTCCTCGACCTGCGGGCTGTGGCCGAGCGCGTCGAACTTCACCAGGCGGGCACCGGGGATGCGGCGGGTGGCCATCTCGGCCAGCGCGGGAATGGCTGGGATCGACGCGCGGATCGCGGCGGGGGCGCGGGCGCGGCCGAAGGCGGTCGTGTCGCGCATGCCGATCATCAGCGTGGTGGGGACGCGGAGCCGGTCCAGTTCGTAGGCGATCGGCTGCGTCTGGATCATGTCGCTGGTGCGCGCCTGTGCGTTGGCGACGATGGCGCGGCCGGGGCCGGCGGACATGCCGGCGGACATCGCGACCCACTTGTCATATTCGGGACGCCAGGTGCCGTGATAATAGTTGGCCAGTTGGTAACCCTTGATGCTGGCCGCACTGCTCTTGTTTTCCTCGGCGATAAGCTGGGTCAGCATGGCGGGGGGCACGCCCTGCGCGACACGGTCGGCGAGGCCGAGCGGGTTGACGAGGACAAGCCGGTCGACGCGGTCCGGGTGGAGCAGCGCGAACCGGACGGCGAGCATGCCGCCCATCGAGTGGCCGACGACATCGACCTTTTTCAGGCCGCGGTCGGCGAGGAGCGCGTCGGTGAGGCCGGCGAGGGTTGCGAAGCTGTACTGGAAGCCCGCCGGCTTGGACGATTTGCAGAAGCCGATCTGGTCCGGCGCGATGACGCGGTAGCCCTTTGCCGCAAGCGTATCCGCAGTGGTGCCCCAGGTGGCGGCGCAGAAGTTCTTGCCGTGGAGGAGGAGCACGGTGCGGCCGTTGGCAGGCGCGGTAGGGGCGATGTCCATATAGGCCATCGCCACGGGCTCGCCCTGCGGCGTGGCCGTGAAGCGCTTGACCGGGTGGGGGTAGGCGAACCGTTCCAGGTTGGGGCCAAGGTCTGGGGTGGCGGGCGCGGCGGCGGGGGCCGCGGCGGCGAGCGCGGCGGTGGCGAGCAGGGTGGAGAGCATGCGGGGGTAACGGGCGAGGGGAGATGTTTCTCCCTGAGGGTTTGGTGCCAAGAATGGTGGGACTTTAGCCCTCCACCCACCGGGGGGAGGGGGAAGGTAGAACCCTTAATCCAACCGCATTGCCTCCGCGGCCAGCGCTTCGGCTTCGATCAGGAGGTCGTCTTCGCCGTCCGATTGCAGCACGCGTTCGCGGCCGATCAGGACCAGCACGGGGACGGCGAGTGGGGAGACGCGGTCGAGATCGACGTGGAGCATGGTGCCGGCGGCGCGGTCGAGGAGGAGGGCGAGGCGGCCGACGTCGGTCATGCGGGCGCGGGCGTCTTCCCAGGCGGCCTCGAGCAGGAGATGCGACGGTTCGTAGCGGCGCAGCACGTCGTAGATGAGGTCTGTCGAGAAGGTGACCTGCTTGCCGGTCTTGCGCTTGCCGGGATGCTGGCGTTCGACGAGGCCGCCGATCACCGCGACTTCGCGGAATGCGCGTTTCAGGAGCGCGGACTGCTGCACCCAGTCGACGAACTCGTCCTCCAGAATGTCGGCGGAGAACAGGCTGGCCGGGTCGGTGACCGGCATCGAACTGAACGTCGCGAGCGCATAGTCGTTCGACACGAAACCGATCGGTTTCAGGCCCTGCGCCTCCATCCGTTTCGTGATGAGCATGCCGAGCGACTGATGCGCGTTCCAGCCTTCGAAGCTGTAGGCGACCATGTAGTAGCGCCCGTCGCGCGGGAAGGTTTCGACCAGCAGCTGCGACGGATCGGGAAGCTGCGAGCGGGCCTGCTGGATCTGGAGCCAGTCGCGGACGTCGTCGGGGAAGCGGTGCCATTCGGCCGGTTCGTGCAGGAAATGGCGGACGCGCGCGGCCAGGTTGGTCGACAGCGGCATCCGCGACCCGCCATATTTCGGGATGCGCGCGGGCTTCGACGTGGCGCGGACGAGCAGGTCCTCGGTGTCGATCTTGTCCACCTCCAGCGACATGCCGGCGAAGAAGAAGGTATCGCCTTTGGTCAGAGAGGAGGCGAACCCTTCCTCGACCTTGCCGAGACTGCGGCCGTTCTTGAAGCGGACGTTGAGCATCGTCGCCTCGACGATGATGCCGGCGTTCAGGCGGTGCTGCGCGATGAAGCGCGGGTGGGTGATGTGCCACAGGCCGTCGGGGTGGAGCGTCAGCCGCTTGAAGCGGTCATACGCCTTCAGCGCATAGCCACCCGATTCGATGAAGCCGAGCACGCGGTCGAACGTGTCGCGTGTCAGCGCCGCATAGGGCGCGCTGGTGCGCAGTTCGGCGAACAGATTGTCGGCTGCGAAGGGCGCGGCGCAGGCGCAGGCGGTGATATGCTGGGCCAGCACGTCGAGCGCGCCGCGGCGGAAGATGTCGGGGTCGAGCTCGCCGGCCTCCACCGCGTCGAGGGCGGCGCGCGCCTCGAGATACTCGAAGCGGTTGCCGGGGACGACGATGGCCTTGGAGGGCTCGTCGAGCCGGTGGTTGGCGCGGCCGATCCGCTGCGTCAGGCGCGACGAGCCCTTGGGGGCGCCCATCTGGATGACGAGATCCACATCGCCCCAGTCGACGCCGAGATCGAGGCTGGCGGTGGCGACGAGACCGCGGAGCTTGCCGTCGGCCATCGCCTGTTCGACCTTGCGGCGCGCCTCACGACTGAGCGAGCCGTGGTGGACGCCGATCGGCAGCTGGTTCTCGTTCTCGTGCCAAAGGTCCTGGAAGATGAGTTCGGCGAGGCTGCGCGTGTTGCAGAACACGATGGTGGTGCGGTGCGCCTCGATCGCAGCCATGACCTGCTTCGCGGCATAGCGGCCGGAGTGGCCGGACCAGGGGATGCGATCGTGCGGTAGCAGGATGTCGATCGTGGCGGGCGCGCCGGGGGCGCCCTGGACAAGTGCCACGGAGTCGATGTCGCCGTCGGGCGTCAGCCAGCCGCGATAGCCGTCCGGATCGTCGACGGTGGCGGAGAGTGCCACGCGGCGGAGCGTGGGGCTGAGTTTCTGCAGGCGCGCCATGCAGAGCGAGAGCAGGTCGCCGCGCTTGCCGGTGGCGAAGGCATGGACCTCGTCGATCACGATGGTGCGGAGCGTGCCGAACATGGTGGGCGCATCGGGGTAGCTGAGCAGCAGGCTGAGCGATTCAGGGGTGGTCAGCAGCATCTGCGGCGGGCGGGTGCGCTGGCGCAGCTTGCGGTCGGACGGGGTGTCGCCGGTGCGCGTTTCGACGCGGATCGGCAGGCCCATCTCGGCGATCGGATCGAGCAGGTTGCGCTGCACGTCGACCGCGAGCGCCTTCAGCGGTGAGACGTAAAGCGTGTGGAGCGCGTTGATCGGCTCCTCGATCAGCTCGACTAGGCTGGGCAGGAAGCCGGCGAGCGTCTTGCCCGCGCCGGTCGGGGCGACGAGCAGTGCGGATCGCCCTTCGCGGGCGGCGGCGAGCATTTCGAGCTGGTGCCGGCGGGGCGACCAGCCCTTGTCCGCGAACCAGGTGGCGAGGGGGGCGGGGAGGGTGGTCACCCGGGCCAGATAGGGTGGGGTGGGGGGAAATGCTTCATGCCGTCCTATTCGCACTCGCCGGGTGCAATTGCGCTGCCCGCTCCACCGTCATCCTGACGGAAGTCAGGATCCATTATCACGACGGTCATGGCAGTCCCCGGCGGAGTGATAATGGATCCCAGCGTCCGCCGGGATGACGGGGGAACGGTTTGCGGCTGACGGGCTGGACTGCGCCTGCCGTGGACGTTCACCCCTCGCCCCGGTCGCGGCGGCGGACGATGGACCAGAGCATGAGCATGCCGATGCAGAACGGGATGATGATCGATGCAGCGATGGCGAGATTGCTCATGGGCGCGTGCCTCCCGCGGGCGGGTCGAGCGGGGTCGTGTCGACGGCGCGGTCGCGGTGCGCGATGCGGTCTTCCTCGACGTACAGGTCATGCGTTGCGCGTTCGGTCTCGGCTTTTTTTGCACGGCTTTGCTGGCGGTTACGGAGCAGCGACCAGAGCATGACCGCGCCGAGCAGGACGGGGCCGAGGATTGTGATCGCGATCCAGAGTTTGCCCATGCGGTGCGTTCCTTCTGACGGGGAGTTTCTCAGCCGACCAACGCGGGGTCGTGCAAATCGTGCCGCGTGGCATGGCGGGCAGGTACGGAGGCCCCATATCGGACGAATGGCACGTCTGGCATCCTGGGTCGAACCGCATCCGACCGGCATCTACATCCCCGCTGCGGACGCGTGGATCGACCCGTCCGAGCCTGTGCCGCGGGCCTGGGTGACGCATGGCCATGCGGATCACGCGCGCGGCGGACATGGCGCGGTGCTGGCGACGCCGGAGACGCTGGCGATCATGGACGTGCGCTATGGCCCGCAGAACGGCCAGCCGATCGGTTACGGCGAGAGCGTGACGGTGAACGGCGTTTCGGTGCGTTATGTGCCGGCCGGGCATGTGCTGGGGTCGGCGCAGATCGTGATGGAGTATCAGGGCGAGCGGGTGGTGGTGTCGGGCGACTACAAGCGCCGGCCGGACCCGACCTGCGCACGGTTCGAGCCGGTGCCGTGCGACGTGTTCGTGACCGAGGCGACGTTCGGGTTGCCGGTGTTCCGCCACCCCGATACGGGCGCGGAGATCGACAAGCTGCTTCACGCGCTGCACGCCAATCCGGAACGGTGCGTGCTGGTCGGCGCCTATGCGCTGGGCAAGGCGCAGCGCGTGATCCGCGAGGCGCGCGACCGCGGGCATCACGCGCCGATCTTCATCCATGGGGCCATGCAGAAGCTATGCGACCTGTATGTGGCGCACGGGATCGACCTGGGCGAACTGGTGCCGGCGGCGGGGTTGAAGGCGGCGGACATGAAGGGCGCGATCGTGGTCGCGCCGCCGGGGGCGATGAACGACCGCTGGTCGCGGCGGCTGCCCGATCCGATCACCGCGATGGCGTCCGGCTGGATGCGGGTGCGCGGGCGTGCGCGGCAGAAGAATGTTGAGCTGCCGCTTATTCTGTCGGACCATGCGGATTGGGACGAACTGACGAGCACGCTGACCGAGATCGCGCCGAGCGAGGTGTGGGTGACGCATGGACGCGAGGATGCGCTGGTTCACTGGTGCATGACGCGGCAGATCAAGGCGAAGGCGCTGGATCTGGTGGGGTACGAGGATGAGGATGATTGAGGCCGGGGGGGTGGCGCTTGATTTGGCCTTCGGTCTGACGTCGGCGTTGCCCCCACCCCAACCCAGTTTCATTGTCCAGCAGGTAAAACATGCCCCCGGCATGTTTTAGGGAGTGCCAGTGGCACTCCCGGCCTGCTGGGCAATGAAACTCCTGAAGGAGAGGGGCTAAGGCTTCTCGCTGCCGATGTTCCCGCGTCGTCATCCCGGCGGAGGCCGGGATCTTCCTTGGGCTGGGGGTGGGCGCTTTACCGGAGGGAGATCCCGGCTTTCACCGGGATGGCGGTTTGGGGTGGGGCTTGTTCGATGCTTCTGCTCCCTCCACCCATCGGGGGGAGGGCTCCAGAAAGAGAAACGCCCCCGGCCTTGCGGTCGGGGGCGTACGTCTTCCGGGACGTGATCGGTAAGTTCAGGCCGAGTAGTACATGTCGAATTCGACCGGGCTGGGGGTCATTTCCCAGCGGGTGACCTCGTGGAACTTCAGTTCGATGTAGCTGTCGATCTGCTCGTCGGTGAAGACGCCGCCCTTGGTGAGGAAGGCGCGGTTCTTGTCGAGCGTTTCGAGGGCTTCGCGGAGCGAGGCGCAGACGGTCGGGACCTGGGCGAGTTCTGCCGGCGGCAGGTCATACAGGTTCTTGTCCATCGCCTCACCTGGGTGGATCTTGTTCTCGATCCCGTCGAGGCCGGCCATCAGCAGCGCGGCGTAGCAGAGATAGGGGTTGGCGGTCGCATCCGGGAAGCGGACCTCGACGCGCTTGGACTTGGCGCCGGTGCCGTAGGGGATGCGGCATGAGGCCGAGCGGTTGCGCGCGGAATAGGCGAGCAGCACGGGCGCCTCGTAGCCCGGGACCAGCCGCTTGTAGCTGTTGGTCGACGGGTTGGTGAAGGCGTTGAGCGCCTTGGCGTGCTTGATGATGCCACCGATGAAGTAGAGCGCCAGATCGGAAAGGCCGGCATAGCCATTGCCGGCGAACAGCGGCGTGCCCTTGTCCCAGATCGACAGATGGGTGTGCATGCCCGATCCGTTGTCTTCCTTGATCGGCTTCGGCATGAACGTCGCGGTCTTGCCGTAAGCCTGCGCGACCTGGTGGACGACATACTTGTAGACCTGCATGCGGTCGGCCGTCTGGGTCAGCGTGCCATAGGTGAGGCCGAGTTCATGCTGCGCGGCGGCGACCTCGTGATGGTGCTTGTCCATCGGCAGGCCCATTTCGAGCATGGTCGAGACCATTTCGCCGCGGATGTCGACGGCGCTGTCGACCGGCGCGACCGGGAAATAGCCGCCCTTGGCGCGCGGACGGTGCGCCATGTTGCCGCCCTCATATTCGCGGCCCGTGTTGGTCGGCAGTTCGATGTCGTCGATCTTATAGTAGGACGTCGCGTAGCTCGTTTCGAAGCGCACGTCGTCGAACAGGAAGAATTCGGCCTCGGGGCCGATATAGACCGTGTCGCCGATGCCGAGCGAGGCGGTGTAGGCCTCGGCCCGCTTGGCGCAGGAGCGCGGATCGCGTTCGTAGAGCGCGCCCGAGACCGGGTCGACGATGTCGCAGATCAGGATGAGCATCGGGGTGGCCGAGAAAGGATCGATGTAGATCGCGTCCAGATCCGGCTTCAGGATCATGTCGGATTCGTTGATCGCCTTCCAGCCCTCGATCGAGGAACCGTCGAACATGAAGCCGTCGTTCAGTTCGTCGTCGGTGACGACGTTCTGGCACATGGTCAGATGCTGCCACTTGCCCTTGGGATCGGTAAAGCGGAGGTCGACCCACTCGATCTCCTGATCCTTGATCATCTTCAGAACGTCGGATGCCGTATTGGCCATGTGCTGCTTTCCTCGCTCGTATAGCTTCCGCACGGACCGTAGCGGTGCCGTGCGTATCTCGTAAATTCAGATCGCGTCCGACCCGCGTTCGCCGGTGCGGATGCGGAGCGCGGTTTCGACGGGCATGACGAAGATCTTGCCGTCGCCGATCCGGCCGGTCTGGGCGGCCTGCGCGATCGCTTCCACCACGCGGTCGGCCATGGCGTCGTCCACCACGACCTCCAGCTTCACCTTCGGCAGGAAATCGACGACATATTCCGCGCCGCGATACAGCTCTGTATGCCCCTTCTGCCGGCCGAATCCCTTGGCCTCCGTCACGGTGATGCCGGACACGCCGACCTCGTGCAGCGCCTCCTTCACCTCGTCGAGCTTGAAGGGTTTGATGATCGCTTCGATCTTTTTCATGGGCGTCCCTCCCTAGAACGCGAACCCGCGTCCCTTCACATATCGTGCCAGCCGCAAGACCCTTGCGTTTCGCGGGCCCAGCCTAGCCGAACAGGCCGAGGAGTGCCACAAAAGCAGGCAGGTCAGGACCAGTTGCCGATAATTTGGGCAACCCGCGACGGGCCACGCGTTACCTGCCATCATGAACGAACATCCGCCCGAGTGGCTCCATCCGCCCGACCTGAAGCGTGCGACCGCCATCCAGCGCGCGATCGCCGATGCGGTGGAGCTGGCGGACCGCATCGGGCCGGTCGTGCGGGTGGCCGGCGCGGACACATCGATGAAGTGGCGCGACAGCCGGGGGCCGATCCATGCCGCCATCGCGTGCGACGACGGGACGGTTGGCCAAGCGACGCGAATCCCGCCCTTTCCCTATGTGCCGGGGTATCTGGGGTTTCGCGAATGTCCGGCGCTGGTCGCGGCGTGGGAGACGCTGGTGGTCAAGCCGGACCTGGTGCTGATGGACGGGCAGGGGCGGTCCCACCCGCGGCGGTGCGGTGTGGCGTGCCAATTGGGGGTGCTGCTGGACGTGCCGGTGATCGGGGTGGCCAAGTCGTTGCTGTGCGGCGTCGTGGACGGGGTGCTGGGCGCGGATGCCGGATCGACCGCGCCGCTGGTGGACCGGGGCGAGGTGGTGGCGATGGCGGTGCGGCTGCGCGCGCAGGCGGCACCGGTCTATGTCAGCATCGGGCACCGCGTGACGCTGGACACCGCGGTCGACTGGGTCCGGCGCCTGTCGGACGGTCGCCGCGTGCCGCCCCCGGTGCGGGGGGCGCACGAGGCCGCCAATGCGGTGCGGATCGCGCATGGCTTGGCCATGGAGGCCGAAAACGTGGACATTTTGTGACGGTTTCCCCCGCCCGCATGATGCGTTAGGGTGGGACGCAGAAGAGGAAATCCGCGTTCCATGCCTGCCATCCCGTCCGACCGCCCGACGACACCGCTGCTGGACCTGGCCGCGACGCCCGAAGACCTGCGCCGGCTGAAACCCGAACAGCTGCGCCAGGTGGCGGACGAACTGCGGCAGGAGATGATTTCCGCAGTGGGAACCACGGGCGGCCATCTGGGATCCGGGCTGGGCGTGGTCGAGCTGACCGTCGCGCTGCATTATGTGTTCGACACGCCGACCGATGCGCTGATCTGGGACGTGGGCCACCAGGCCTATCCGCACAAGATCCTGACCGGCCGGCGCGACCGCATCCGGACGTTGCGCATGGGGGGCGGGCTGTCCGGCTTCACCAAGCGTAGCGAGAGCGAATATGACCCGTTCGGCGCGGCGCATTCGTCGACGTCGATCTCCGCCGCGCTGGGCTTTGCGATCGCCAACAAGCTGGCGGATCGACCGGGGCGCGGAATCGCGGTGATCGGCGACGGCGCGATGTCGGCGGGCATGGCCTATGAGGCGATGAACAATGCGGCGCAGGCGGGCAACCGGCTGGTCGTCATCCTGAACGACAACGACATGTCGATCGCGCCTCCGGTGGGGGCGCTCAGCGCGTATCTGGCCAAGACGATCTCGTCCGGCAGTTTCATGTCGATGCGCGACGTGCTGCGAAAGCTCGCCCGCCGGATGCCGCGGCCGTTGCACAGCGCGGCGAAGAAGGCCGAGGAGTTCGCCCGCGGCATGGCGACCGGCGGCACGTTGTTCGAGGAACTGGGCTTCTATTATGTCGGCCCGGTGGACGGGCATAACCTCGACCAGCTGCTGCCCGTACTCGAAAATGTCCGCGATGCGGAGACGGGGCCGATCCTGGTGCATGTCGTGACGAAGAAGGGCAAGGGCTATGCCCCGGCCGAGGCGGCGTCGGACAAATATCACGGCGTGCAGACGTTCGACGTGGTGTCCGGCGTGCAGGCCAAGGCACCGCCCGGTCCGCCGGCGTACCAGAATGTGTTCGGCGCGGCGCTGGCCAAGGCCGCGGCGACGGACAAGCGGATCTGCGCGATCACCGCAGCGATGCCTTCGGGCACCGGGCTGGACGGGTTCGCGGCGGCGCATCCCGACCGGTTCTTCGACGTCGGGATTGCGGAGCAGCATGCGGTGACGTTCGCGGCGGGCCTCGCGGCGCAGGGGATGCGGCCGTTCTGCGCGATCTACTCGACCTTCCTCCAGCGCGCCTACGACCAGGTGGTGCACGACGTCGCGATCCAGAACCTGCCGGTGCGGTTCGCGATCGACCGGGCCGGGCTGGTGGGTGCCGACGGGGCGACGCATGCCGGCAGTTTCGACGTGACGTACCTCGCGACGCTGCCCAATTTCGTGGTGATGGCGGCGGCGGACGAGGCCGAGCTGACCCACATGGTGCATACCATGACGCTGCACGACGACGGGCCGATCGCGGTCCGCTATCCGCGTGGCAATGGCACCGGCGTCACGATCCCCGTTGTGCCGGAACGGCTGGCGATCGGGCAGGGGCGCGTGGTGCGCGACGGCAAGAAGGTCGCGATCCTGTCGCTGGGTACCCGGCTGGGCGAGGCCTGCAAGGCGGCGGACCAGCTGGACGCGATGGGGCTGTCGACGACGGTGGCGGACATGCGGTTCGCCAAGCCGCTGGACGAGGCGCTGATCCGGCGGCTGCTGTCCACGCACGACGTGGCGGTGACCGTGGAGGAAGGTGCGGTCGGCGGGCTGGGCGCGCATGTCCTGACGCTGGCATCGGACGAGGGGCTGATCGACGGCGGGCTGAAGCTGCGCACGCTGCGCCTGCCCGACCTGTTCCAGGATCATGACAAGCCGGACCGGCAATATGCCGAGGCGGGGCTGGATGCGGATGCGATCGTCGCGACGGTGACGGCGGCGTTGCAGCGCAATTCCGGCGGGATTGCAGAGGGCGCGCGGGCTTAAGGACCGGGGTTGGGGTGAGCTTCCGGGACTTGTAGTGCCGATGAATCGGCAGCCTTCTTGGCTGCGCTCGAAGGGTCCCCCCACTTCGCTCGGAATAGACGGGGTTGGAAGCGTCGTGCAGCTGTACGGCGCTGCCTGCTTCGCCGCTATGCCGGCGGAGGCCGATCCATTTTCATTACGGTTTCGGTCACGCTTTCCGGCGGAGTGATAATGAATCCTGACTTTCGTCAGGATGATGATGAACCGGGTCGCCCTCTGCTGACCACGAAACCGCTGTCCTACTAGGATTTCATGCCGTCAGGCTCGCCATGCGGACGCTCTTTTGGGGGGAGTTCGGTATGGATCGGGGTTGGGTGCGGATGGCGGCGATGGTTGGCGCAGGGCTTGCGTTTGCGATCGCGGTGCTCGCGGTGGCGGGATGGGTGCGCGCGGAGCGGCGCCGGCGGGTCGCGTGGCTGGGCACGCGGATCGCGGCGGCGGGGGCATATGTACAGGCGCGGGGCCGCTACGCCGGGGGCGATGGCGGGTTGGGCCGCGTCGCGCCGGCGTTGCCCTATCTGCTGCTCTGCACGGCGGGGTTCGGGCTGTTGCTGGTGCCCGCCGGCGCGGTGGCGGGGGCGGCGTTTCTCGGCGGGTATCTGGTGACCGCGCGGATGCTGGTGCGGGCGGTGCAGAATGACGAGCTGACCGCTTTGCTGTGGCTGCGGTGCGCCGCGCATCTGGTACAGGGGGCGGTCGTGGCGCTGGTGGCAGCGCGGGTGCTGGGAATCTCCGGGATTGAGGGTGCCGCCACCGGGCTGGCATTCGTGGCCGGCTATGCGCCGGACCTGGGGCTGGCGGGCATCGGGCGGCGGTTGCGCGTGCGGTTCGCAAAGCCGGTGGACGCCGCCGCGCTGGCCGGTACGATCGTGCAGCCGCTGGAGATGATCGACGGGATCGACGGGGACATCGCCCGCCGGCTGGAACAGGGCGGGTGGTACGACGTGCAGAACCTGGCGACTGCAAACCCGGTGCTGGTGCATCTGGCGACGCCCTACGGCCTGCATCAGGTGATCGACTGGGTGGGACAGGCGCAGCTGTGCCTGCGCGTCGGCAGTGCGGCGGCGCGGGCGTTGCGGCAGGTGCATGTCCGGACGCTGTTCGACCTGGAACGGATGGGGGCGGGCGTGCTGGCCGCGCCGCTCGGGCTTCAGGAGGAGGTGGTGGCGATGCTGGTGGACGATCCACATGTCGTGCGGTTGCGGACGTTGCGCGCGGTGCTGGCGGCATGAGCGGGTGGAAGGCGAGCACGCTGCCGCCGGCCTATCGCTGGCTGGGGTCAGTCGGCACGCTGCCGCGGATGCTGGCGGAAGGGCTGGAACTGTACGGCGTGCGGGAGACGGCCGGAGCGGCGGACAACCCCGTGATCCTGCAATGGGCGCGGGAGGCGGGGGTGGCGGGATACCGCGCCGATGCGACGGCGTGGTGCGGGCTGTTCCTCGCGGTGGCGGCGAAGCGGGCGGGCTGGACCGTGCCGGACGGGCCGCTGTGGGCGCTGAACTGGGGCAAGTTCGGGGTGGCGACGGCGCGGCCGATGCTGGGCGACGTGATGACGTTCGTGCGGCCGGGCGGCGGGCATGTCGGCCTGTATGTCGGCGAGGATGCGGCGGCATGGCATGTGCTGGGCGGCAACCAGGACGACCGGGTCGGCTTCGCGCGGATCGCCCGGGGCCGGATGCGCGCCGTGCGGCGGCCGCCCTATCGGCGCGCACCCGCCACGGTGGCGGCGCACCGGCTGGCGGCGACGGGGAAATTGTCGGTGGACGAGGCCTGAGGTTCGCGGGCGACACGGCGTGTGCCACCGGGGCTGTTCCGCCCGTTCGGTATGGGCCATGAAGGATCATGGCCAAGACGTTGCGTGCGGACCGGATACTGGTGGAACGGGGGCTGGCCGAGAGTCAGGCGCGGGCGCAGGCGCTGATCCTGGCAGGGCTGGTGTCGTCCGACACGCGACGGATCGACAAGGCGGGGCAGCTGCTGCCCGTGGACGCGCCGATCGCGGTGAAGGGGCGCGACCATCCCTGGGTCTCGCGCGGGGGCGTGAAGCTGGCCCATGGACTTGCGCATTTCGGGTGGGACGTGGCCGGCGCGATGGCGATCGACGTCGGATCGTCGACCGGTGGTTTTACCGACGTGCTGCTGACCGGCGGGGCGGCGCGCGTCTATGCGGTCGATTCGGGGACCAACCAGCTGGCATGGAAGCTGCGGCAGGATGCGCGGGTGGTGGTGATGGAAAAGACCAATGCCCGCCACCTGACCGCCGCGCAGGTGGCGAACCCGATCGACATCGTGGTGTGCGACGCCAGTTTCATCGCCCTGGCCGCGGTGCTGGACAGCGCGATCGATCTGGTGCGGCCCGGCGGGCGGTTGCTGGCGCTGGTGAAGCCGCAGTTCGAGGCGGCGCGCGACGAGGTGGAGAAGGGCGGCGTGGTGCGCGACCCGGCCGTCCATGCGCGGGTGTGCGCGGCGGCGGCGGACTGGATCGCGGGGCGCGGATGGACCGTCACGGGCATCGCGACCAGCCCGATCACCGGACCGGAGGGCAATGTCGAATTTCTGCTGGGGGCGGTGAAGACGGCGACGGCATGACGATATGCGCGGTGCCCGCCACCATTTTCCTCATATCTTCGTTGTACGGGTCAAACGGTAAGAACCGATCGGGAGCATGAGGACGGGCATGGGTGAGATCGCATCGCAGGGACAGATCCGGATGGCCGGCCTCCGTTGGGGCATCGTGCTGGTCCCGCTGGTCCTGCTGCTGGGGCTGGCATCGGGGCGGCTGTCTAATTCCGGCTATGGCAATGGCTGGTTCGCGGCGCTGGCCAAGCCGGGATTCACGCCGCCGGGCTGGATGTTCGGCGTGGCGTGGAGCCTGTTATACCTGATGATGGGCGTTGCGCTGGTCATGATCGTGTCGGCGCGCGGTGCCCGCGGACGGGGACGGGCGATCGGCCTGTTCGCGGTGCAGCTGGCGCTGAACCTGGCATGGTCGCCGCTGTTCTTTGCCGCGCACCGGATCTGGCCAGCGTTCGTGCTGATCCTGTTGATCCTGGGGTTCGCGGCGGCGACGGCGTGGGCGTTCTGGAACATCCGGCGGGCGGCGGGCCTGCTGATGCTGCCCTATCTGGCGTGGCTGTGCCTGGCGGCGGCGCTGAATTTCGAGATCGGGCGGATGAACCCGGCGGCGGCGGAGGTTGCACAAATGTCACGGAACCCCCACGTCACAGCCTGACCAGACGGGGCGGAGACAGACCATGCAGACCGAGAACCGGTTCATCGACGATATCGTGAAGATGATGAATGGCGCCGCCGGCACGCTGGCCGGCGTCGGACGAGAGGCCGAATCCTCCGCGCGCAGCCGGGCACGCGAATGGATCGGCGGACTGGATTTCGTATCGCGCGACGAATTCGAAGCGGTGAAGGCGATGGCGGCGGCGGCGCGCGACGAGGCCGACGTGCTGCGCGCGCGGCTCGATGCGCTGGAGGCGAAGTCGGCCGCGTCGGCGCCCGTGACGCCGGCCGCACCGACGACCGATACCGTTGCGCCGCATGGCACGGTGCAGGGTCAGTCGCAGACGCAGTCCTTCGGCGGGACGGACGGCGGGCCGGTGGCGCAGTCCTGAGCCGGCTTATCCACAGAATATCGCCGACACCCGTTCGACGCCGGCTTGCCGCCGCGCATCCCTGCGTCCAAGCAGGGCATCATGGGTGGATTTAGGCGTATGACGCTGGACGACGAGGAAGCCGCCGCGGATCCGAGTGCGCCGATCGACATGCTCGAGGAGTATTTCGAGGCGCATGGCTGGTCGAGCGAGCGGCAGGGCGACGAGGAGATCGTCGCCCATTTCCAGGGCAGCTGGACGCTGTACGAACTACGCGCGGTGTGGCGCGAGGAGGATCAGGTCCTGCAGTTCCTGGCCTTGCCCGACGTGCGGGTCGCCGCGGACAAGCGGGCCGTGATGTACGAAACGATCGGGCTGATCAACGAACAGTTGTGGATCGGCCATTTCGAGCTTTGGGCGTCGTCCGGCATCCTGCTGTTCCGGCATGCCGCGTTGCTGGACGGGGAGGGGGACAGCGTGCTGACGCTGGACCAGGCCGAAACGCTGATCGAGGCGGCGATCGACGAGTGCGAGCGCTTCTACCCCGTATTCCAGTTCGTGTTGTGGGCGGACAAGACGCCCGCCGAGGCGATCGCCGCCGCGTTGATCGAGACACAGGGCGAGGCATGACGTTCGATTCCGTCTGGGCCGTGGGCGCGGGCAACATGGCCGGCGCGATGCTGCACCGCTGGCTGGCGACCGGCATGGACCCGGCGCGGCTGACCGTGATCCGCAAGTCCGGTGCCGCATTTGCGGATGGGGTGGCGACGTTCTCCGCCGTTCCGCCAGGCGCGGCTGCGGCCGACATGGTCATGCTGGGCGTCAAGCCGCAGATGCTGGATCTGGTGGCCGGACCGCTGGCCGCCGCGATGCGGCCGGGCACGGTGCTGGTCTCGATCCTGGCTGGGGTGGAGATTGCGGCATTGCGTGCGCGGTTCCCCACGGCGCGGATCGTGCGGGCGATGCCGAACCTGCCGGTGGCGATCGGGCGCGGGGTGGTGGCGTTGTACGCGGCGGAACCGGAACCGGATGCGGTGCTGCGCGCGGCAATGGACCGGTTGATGGCGCCGCTGGGGCTGGTCGAATGGCTGGACGACGAGGCGGCGATGGACGTGGCGGCGGCGGTGGCAGGTTCCGGGCCGGCATTCCTGTACCGGTTCGTCGATGCGTTGGCCGCGGCGGGCGTAGCGGCGGGGTTCGGCCAGGATCAGGCGGCGCGGCTGGCGCTGGCGACGGTCGCGGGCGCGGCGGAACAGGCGCGCGGCGGAGAAGCGTCGCCGGCGGCGATGGCGGAGCGGGTGGCGAGTCCGGGCGGAAGCACGCGCAAGGGGCTGGACGTGCTGGACGCGGATGGCGCGCTGGTGTCGCTGATGACGCGGATGATCGCGGCGGCGGTCGCGCGGAACCGCGAAATGGCGGCAGCGGCGCGGGGCTGAGACTCCGTTCGGTTCGCGCCGCCGAACGCAGCGGGTTCTGGGCAGGCTCGAACCGAACGGACCTTGGGGGCTCGTGTTCACCTCCGCACCACCCGGACCTTCGTCCCGGCGTTGGCACGACAAGAGACTGGCCGAAGTCGGTTTTGCCGGGGTCTGACTGTCACGGTCGTCATCCCGGACTTGATCCGGGATCCAGGGCCTCACACAGCGTCTGAAATTCCGGATACCAGATCAGGTCCGGGACGACGATTGATCGATGGTACGAAGATCGACCAAAACTGATCGATACCGACTCGTCACATCTTGCCCGAGCCGACGAAGGATTGCCTGTCTATGATCCCCTTCCTGACCATGCTGGCCGCCGCATTCCCGCAAGCGCCGTTGCCGCCGGTGCAGCCATGGGCGGGCGGCAGCATCGCGCTGGTGGCGCGGCCCGGCGATCCGTGGATCACGCCGTCCGAAACGACCGGGTTCGCGAAGACGCCGTCTTATGCCGAGACGCGGGCGTGGATCGACCGGCTGGTGGCGGCGTCGCCCCTGTTGCGGATCGAGCCGTTCGGCCGGTCGCCGGAAGGGCGGGTGCTGTACGCCGTCGTCGCGTCGAAGCCGGGCCTGATGGGGACGGGAACGAACAAGCCGGTGATGCTGGTGCAGGCCGGGATCCACGCGGGCGAGATCGACGGCAAGGATGCCGGCCTGATGCTGCTGCGCGACATCGCGTTGCGCGGCAAGGACGGGCTGCTCGACCGGGCGACATTGGTGTTCGTGCCGATCTTCAACGTGGACGGGCATGAGCGGGCGGGCGACTACAACCGGCCGAACCAGCGGGGACCAAACGGGCAGGGGTGGCGTACGACCGCGCAGAACCTGAACCTGAACCGCGATTATCTGAAGGCCGACACGCCCGAGATGCAGGCGATGATCGGGCTGATCCGGAGATGGGATCCGGCGCTATACCTGGATATTCATGTGACCGACGGCATCGATTACCAATATGACATCACCACCGACTTCAACGGGTATGGCGGGCGCTATGCCCAGTCGCCCGCGGTCGGGCGCTGGCTCGACCGGACGTACCGGCCGGCGGTGGAGGCGGCGCTGACCGCGGCGGGACACCGGCCCTATCAATATATTTCCGCGATCGACCCCAATCCGGACAAGGGGATCGAGGATACGGCCAGCACCGGGCGCTACTCCGACGGCTATGGCGACCTGCGCCATGTGCCGACAGTGCTGGTCGAGACGCATTCGCTGAAGCCGTATCGCCAGCGCGTGCTGGGCAGCTATGTGCTGATGGAGGCGTCGCTACGACTGATCGGGGCGCAGGCGGCGGGTGCGCGGACCGCGATCGCGGCCGACCGGCGGGCGCGGCCGGCCGAGCAGGTGCTGGAATGGAAACGCAGCGCCGCACCGATCGCGTCGCGGATGTTCGACGGGATCTCGCACGAAATGGCACCATCCGCGGCGGCAGGCGGCGACGTCATCCGCTGGACCGGGCGGCCGACGCGGATCCGGATGCCGATCTGGGGCGAGGAGGCGGCCGTCACGACGCGGCTGCCGCGTGCCTGGTGGGTCCCGGCGAGCAGGCCCGACGTGATCGCGCGGTTGCGGCTGCACGGCGTGACGATGGAGACGATCACGGCCGCGCGCAGCGTCGCGGTCGATCGGGTGCGGCTGGTCGATCCGGTGCTGGGTGCGGCGAACGAGGGACGGGTGCCGTTGAAGTCCGCCAGCTATGTCCATGCGGCGGGCCGGGAAAGCTGGCCGGCCGGATCGGTGCGGGTGCCCGCGGACCAGCCGCTGGGGCAGCTTGCCGCGGCCATGCTCGAACCGGAAAGTCCCGACGGGCTGCTGGCCTGGGGGCTCTTCCCGGAAATCCTGCAGCGGACCGAATATATGGAGCCTTATGTGGTCGCGCCGATGGCGGACGCGATGCTGGCGCGCGACCCGGCGCTGAAGGCGGCGTTCGACGCGAAGGTGAAGGCGGACCCGGCCTTCGCAGCCGACCGCCAGGCGCGGCTGGCGTGGTTCTACGAACGGTCGCCCTATCATGACGCGCGATACCTGCTGTATCCGGTCGCGCGCGAGGTTCGGTAAGGGGGCGGCGCCAAGCTCGTCACCCCGGCGCAGGTTGGGGTCTCGTTTTGACTGGCGGGGGGCGCTCGACCGGATGAAGGTCCCGGTTTTCGCGGGACGGCGGTTACGCGGCCTCTTCGGCGGCGGTCTTAGAGCGTTGTTCGAGCATGACCTTTATCATCGCGATGATCGGGTCGGCCAGCGCGAGGCCGAGGATGCCGAACAGCGCGCCAAACAGGAGTTGCGCGCCAAGGACGAGCGCGGGGGCGAGATCGACGGAGCGCTTCGCCACCATCGGCACGATGATGTAGCCGTCGATCACCTGCACCACGCAATAGACGCCGACCGCCCACAGGCCGGTATCGACCCCCTGGCTGAACCCGACCAGGATGATGAGCACGCCCGAGACGATCGCGCCGATATTGGGGAGGAAGGCGAGCAGGCCCGTGAGGATGCCCAGCAGCCCGGCCATCGGCACCCCGCCGACCCAGAGCAGCGCCCAGGTGCCGACCCCTTCGACCGCCATGCCGATCAATCGGCCGAACATCAGCATGCGCAGCGTATGGCCCATCTTCGCGGCGGTCCTGTAGAAGGTCTCGCGCCGGTCGAGCGGGAGCATCCAGGCAATGCCGCGTTCGTACAGCTTGGGTTCGATTGCGAAGAACAGTCCGAGGACCACGATCATCGCCAGCGACGAAAGCGCGCCGAAGGCAGTGCCGACCGCGGAGGTGAGCTTGCCGATCGAGCCCATCAGCTGTTGCCCGATCTGGTCCATCTGCGCACCATTGGATGCAAGGCCCAGGGACTGGCCCCAGGCAAGGACGCGGGCGCTCTGTTGCGTCACAGTGGCGCGAAGCATGTCGAACTGCCCCATGATCGATGCGCCGGCGAAGTAGACGACCCAGATCAGGAAGGCCAGGACCGCCAGGCAGACGATCAGCAGCCGCCACGCCCGCCCGATCGGCAGGATTCGGCCGAGCAGGCGCGTACCGCCGTCGAGCATCTGGCAGATCACGAACGCGCCGATGATGACGAGGATCGTCTGCGACAAGGTCCAGACGAGGAAGATCGCGGAGGCAAGGCCGAGCCAGACCGCAGCGCGGACCAGTTCGCGCCCGACCAGCGGGCCGTTATTGTCGGCCGGGCCGGGCGTTTCGGTCCGTTCCTCGCCGCTCATCTGGCAGGTGCGGCGGCGGCGCTGCGATCCGGATGCAAACTGGTGCCGGCACGGTCGCCGCGCATCGCGGTGAACCAGCTGATCGGGTTGAACAGCGTGGACGTGCCATCCAGCGAGAAGGTGATGAATTCGGCACGCCCGCCAAGATTCTCATAGGGCACCGGGCCGTTCAGCCCTTCCTGGTCGGCGGGGACGCGGCTGTCGGCGGACTGATCACGATTGTCGCCCATCAGGAAGACGTGGTTGGCCGGGATCGTGACCTCCGGATAATCGTCGACCGCGGGATAGTCACCCAGATCGATGGTGTTGAAGGTCGCGCCACCGGGCAGCGTTTCGCGGACCACCGGCAGGGCGCAGTAGAGCCGGCCGTCGGCGCCGGTGACGCGGTACTGGACGACTTGCGGCTGATCGCACGGCACGTTGGCGTCGACCGGGATCTTCGCCGTGCCGACCGAGCGGCGCCGGACCGCCACGCCATTCAGGATGACGGTGCCGCCGCGCACCGCAAGCCGATCGCCCGGCAGGCCGATGACGCGCTTGATATAATCCGAGGTCTTGCCCGGCGGGGTGACGATGACGATGTCGCCGCGTTCCGGGAGGCGGCCGAACAGCCGGCCCTGCATGAACGGCAGGATATGGAAACTGGGCGAGACATAGGACCAGCCATAGGGATATTTCGTCACCACCAGCCGGTCGCCCTTCACCAGCGAGGGCATCATCGATTCGCTGGGGATGTAGAAGGGCTTGGCCAGCAGGCTGTGGAAGGCGAGGACGGCCAGCACGAGCCAGAAGATGCCCTTGGCCTCGCCCCACCAGTCGGTCGTCTTCGCAGCCGGTTGGGTGGGGGTGGCCATCGCGGCCTTCGTATCGCTCACAGCTTGGGTCTTTCTGGTATCGATCGCGCGAACAGGATGACGAAGGCCTGCGCGAACGGGTGATCGTCGGTCATGGTCAGGTGGATGTCGATGGCGTGGCCCGGCGGGGTGATGGCGTCAAGCCTGGCCATGGCACCGCCCGTCAGCGCCAGGGTCGGCGCGCCGGACGGCAGGTTGACCACGCCGATATCGCTCATGAACACGCCCTGGCGGAACCCGGTTCCAACCGCCTTGGAAAACGCCTCCTTAGCAGCGAAGCGCTTGGCATATGTGCCGGCGCGGGTGAAGGGTCGCTTTTCCGCCTTAGCCCGTTCGGCGGCGGTGAAGACGCGGTCGATGAAGCGCTCACCGAATCGATCGAGCGATGCCTGGATGCGATCGATGTTGCACAGGTCCGACCCGATCCCGACGATCATCTTGGCTGCCTCATCGCACAGCGCTCACCGCGCGGAATCCATCAGCGCGCGCATCCGGCGGACGGTGGCGTCCAGTCCGGTGAACAGCGCCTCGCCCACCAGGAAATGACCGATGTTCAGTTCCGCGACCTGCGGGATCGCCGCGATGGGGATGACATTGTCAAAGGTGAGCCCGTGGCCGGCATGGACCTCCATCCCGTTGCGCGCGGCGAGTGCGGCGGCATCCGACAGGCGGCGCAGTTCGGCGGCACGGTCGGCGTCGTCGAGATCGGCATAATGACCGGTATGCAGTTCTACGACGGGCGCACCAAGCCGGATCGCGGCATCGATCTGCCGCGCGTCCGGCGCGATGAACAGCGATACGCGGATCCCGGCATCGCGTAGCGCAGCGACCAGTGGCTGCAGGCGGTCATGCTGGCCCGCGGCATCCAGCCCGCCTTCGGTCGTGCGTTCCTCGCGTCGTTCGGGCACGATGCAGGCGGCGTGCGGACGGTGGCGGAGCGCGATGCCCA
Organism: Sphingomonas montana; assembly: GCF_001956315.1. Classification (GTDB taxonomy): domain Bacteria; phylum Pseudomonadota; class Alphaproteobacteria; order Sphingomonadales; family Sphingomonadaceae; genus Sphingomonas_R; species Sphingomonas_R montana. The sequence goes on from NZ_MOLY01000042.1 coordinate 192,109, forward strand.
GCATCTCGTCCGTGGCGGCCATTTCGAAATTCAGCGGGACGGTGAGGGCCGCGGTCAAGCCAGCGATATCGTCGTCGGTGATGTGCCGGCGATCCTCGCGCAGATGGGCGGTGATGCCGTCGGCGCCCGCCTGTTCCGCGAGCAGCCCCGCGCGGACGGGATCGGGATAGGCGACGCCGCGCGCGTTGCGGATCGTGGCGACATGATCAATGTTCACGCCGAGGCGCAGCTTGCGCGCCACGGTCATGCCGCCCGACTGCCGGGCTTCACCGCAGGGGTGGCGGCCAGTTCGGGCGGCAATGCGTCCGCAGCGTAGCTCGGCACGTCGAGCCGGATCAGCGGATAATAAGGCACGCCCAGGTCGACGGTGCCGTTCGAACGATCGACCAGCGAGGCCGCGGCGATCACCTCGCCACCCTCCGCCGCGATGGCGCGAATTGCCTCGCGCGAGCTGAGCCCGGTGGTGACGACATCCTCGACCATCAGCACCTTCTGGCCGGGTGTCAGGCGGAAACCGCGGCGCAGTTCGAATGTGCCGGTCGGCCGTTCGACGAACATCGCCTCCAGCCCCAGCGCGCGACCCATTTCGTGGCCGACGATGATGCCGCCCATCGCGGGGCTGACGACCGCGCCCAGCTGAATCTTTATCTTGTCGGGGATTGCCAGGGCGAGTGCCGTGGCGAGTCGCGCCGCGCGGGCGGGGTCCATCAGCACGCGGGCGCACTGCAGATACCGGTTGCTGTGCCGGCCGGAGGATAGGACGAAATGTCCCTCCAGCAGCGCGCCGGCACTACGGAATTCCGCCAGGACCTCGTCTTCGTTCACTTGAGCGGCCCCCGGCAATACGCGATCGTTACGGGCGCAGATAGGCCCGCATGTGGCCCCCCGCAACCGCACGCTGGCGCTTTTCAGGCGGACCGGCTTGAGGCGGACCGTGGCGATGGGTATAGGTGCAGGATTGGACAGGTGCGCTAAAGGGACGCAGAGGCGTTTCGCCGCCCGAAACGGGGGATGAATGAACGGCTTCAAGACGATGATCGCGACGATGGCGCTGGTGGTTAGCCCTGCACTGGCGCTTGCGCAGAGCGCGGCACCGCCGTCCGCCGTCGCTAACCCGGCCGCGGCGCAAACGGCCGCCCCCACCGGCGCGCCGGCCCCGGCAATCGTCACCGATGCCACGCAAGGCCCCGCCGTTGCGGCGGTCCCGGGCCCGGTGCCACCGAAGGGCGTGGGCACCGATCCGGTCGCCCCCGCGATCGGCCAGGCGAGCGCGAACGTGCCGTCGAGCAACGATCCCGCCGCCGCGGCTATCCCCCAGGCACTGCCGACTCCCGGCATCGGCCTGCCCGACGGGCGCGCGGGCCTGCAGGATCAGGTGACCGAGGTCGGCCAGGACGCGGCCTGGATGCATGACATCGTGCTGATGCCGGTCATCACGATCATCACGCTGTTCGTGCTCGCACTGCTGGTCTGGGTCGTGTTCCGTTATCGCCGCGCCGCCAATCCGACGCCGTCGCGCACGTCGCACAACACGTGGCTCGAAGTGTTCTGGACGCTGGCGCCGGTCGTGATCCTGCTCATCATCGCGGTGCCGTCGATCCGGCTGCTGGCCAAGCAATATAGCCCGCCGCCAGCCGACCTGACGGTCAAGGTGATCGGCAACCAGTGGTACTGGACCTATCAATATCCCGACAATGGCGATTTCGAACTGGTTTCGAATATGCTGAAGGAGCCGGGGCAGGTCACCGGCGGGCAGCGTGCCCGCACCGACGCAGACGGTCCGCGCCTGCTGGCGGTGGACGAGCGGATGGTCGTCCCGGCCGGCGCGGTCGTGAAGCTGATCGTCACGTCGGCCGACGTGATCCACAGCTTTGCCGTTCCCGCATTCTGGACCAAGATGGACGCCGTGCCCGGCCGGTTGAACGAGACCTGGTTCAAGGTTGATCGCCCGGGCGTCTATTACGGCCAATGTTCGGAACTGTGCGGCGCGCGCCACGCGTTCATGCCGATCGCCGTCGAGGTGGTGACCCGCCCGCAGTTCGCGGCGTGGATCGCGTCGAAGGGCGGCACGATGCCGGGTGCCCGGGGTGCCGCAAACCCGGACGCGACCAGCGCCACCAGCCCGGCGACCGCCGCCGTGCCGACGCCCACTGCGGATGCCGCAATCGCCGGCCGCGGTGCCGGCGGCAGCGACACGCCGATCGATGCGACCGTAACCGCCCAGCCCGTCGCGCAGGCCGCGACCGCAAATGAAGGCACGCAGGCCAAATGACCGACAGCACAGCCAACGCGCTGCATTTCCAGGCGCACGAAGCGCCGGGCCATGCCCATGACGCGGACCATAAGCCGGCGTTCTTCCAGCGCTGGTTCATGTCGACGAACCACAAAGACATCGGCACGCTCTACCTGATCTTTGCGATCCTGGCGGGCGTCATCGGCGGGGCGATCTCCGGCCTGATGCGGGCCGAGCTTGCCGCGCCGGGCATCCAGTATCTGGAAGCTTGGTCCGGGCAGGAGGGTGATGCCGCGCTCCAGTTCTGGAACGTGCTCATCACCGCCCACGGCCTGATCATGGTGTTCTTCATGGTGATGCCGGCGATGATCGGCGGGTTCGGGAACTGGTTCATCCCGATCATGATCGGCGCGCCGGACATGGCGTTCCCGCGGATGAACAACGTGTCGTTCTGGCTGATCGTGCCGGCGTTCATCCTGCTGCTCGGGTCCGCCTTCGTGGGCGGGGCCGGCACCGGCTGGACGGTCTATCCGCCGCTGTCGACGATCGGATCGTCGGGCGCGGCGGTCGATATGGCGATCCTTTCGCTCCACCTGGCGGGCGCATCGTCGATCCTGGGGGCGATCAATTTCATCACCACGATCTTCAACATGCGCGCGCCGGGCATGACGCTGCACAAGATGCCGCTGTTCGTGTGGTCGGTGCTGGTCACCGCGTTCCTGCTGCTGCTGGCGCTGCCGGTACTGGCGGCGGCGATCACGATGCTGCTGACCGATCGCAATTTCGGCACCGCGTTCTTCGATGCGAGCGGGGGCGGCAACCCGATCCTGTACCAGCATCTGTTCTGGTTCTTCGGCCACCCCGAAGTGTACATCATGATCCTGCCGGGCTTCGGCATCGTCAGCCAGATCATCGCGACGTTCAGCCGCAAGCCGGTGTTCGGTTATCTCGGCATGGCCTACGCCATGGTCGCGATCGGCGTGGTCGGTTTCATCGTGTGGGCGCACCACATGTTCACGACCGGGCTGGACGTGAACACCAAGATGTACTTCACCGCCGCCACGATGGTGATCGCGGTGCCGACCGGCATCAAGATCTTCTCCTGGATCGCGACGATGTGGGGCGGCTCGCTCAGCTTCAAGACGCCGATGCTGTGGGCGATCGGGTTCATCTTCATGTTCACGGTCGGCGGTGTGACCGGCGTGGTGCTGGCGAATGGCGGCATCGACAACTACATGCACGACACCTATTACGTGGTGGCGCATTTCCATTATGTGCTGTCGCTGGGTGCGGTGTTCGGGCTGTTCGCCGGCTTCTACTATTGGTTCCCGAAGATGTCGGGCAAGATGTACAACGAGTTCCTCGGCCAGCTGCACTTCTGGGTATTCTTCGTCGGCGTGAACCTGTTGTTCTTCCCGATGCATTTCCTGGGGTTGGACGGTATGCCGCGGCGTATTCCGGATTATCCGGATGCGTTCGCCTGGTACAATCATCTCGCAACCCTGGGTTACGGGGTCATGGCACTCGGCATGCTGTTCTTCTTCGTCAACCTGGTCGTGTCGCTGATCGGCGGCAAGCCGGCGGGTGACAACCCCTGGGGCGAGGGCGCAACGACGCTGGAATGGACCCTGTCCAGCCCGCCGCCGTACCACCAGTTCGAAACCCTGCCGAAGATCGACTGATCTCGGACACCCTGCGCGCCGTCCCGATTATGGGGCGGCGCCGATATGATCGAGTGACATGGCATCCAGCGCCTATCCTGACCTGACCAGAGCCGATGCGCCCGCGGACGCCGCGCATGCCGCCGTCGCGATGCCGGCGGAATGGCGTGATTTCGTCGCGCTGTGCAAACCGCGCGTGCTGACGCTGGTCGTGTTCACGGGTCTGTGCGGGATGCTGGCCGCACCCGGATCGATCAATCCGGTGCTGGGCTTTACCGCGATCCTGTGCATTGCGCTGGGCGCGGGTGCCGCCGGCACGCTGAACCAGTGGTATGAGGCGGATCTCGATGCGCTGATGAAGCGGACGCGCAACCGCCCATTGCCCGCCGGGCGGATGGAGCGGCAGTCGGCGCTGCATTTCGGGGTCGGGCTCGCCTGTTTTTCCGTCCTGCTTATGGGGCTGGCGGTGAACCTGCTGGCGGCGGTCATATTGACCGTGTCGATCCTTTTCTACGTTCTGATCTACACCGTATGGCTGAAGCGCCGGACGCCGCAGAACATCGTGATCGGCGGCGCGGCGGGCGCGTTCCCCGCGCTGATCGGCTGGGCTGCAGCGACGGGGCAGGTCGATCTGTTACCGGTGCTGCTGTTCGCGTTGGTGTTCCTGTGGACGCCACCGCATTTCTGGGCGCTGTCGCTCTATATCAAGACGGATTACGGGGCGGCGGGCGTGCCGATGCTGCCGGTGGTCGCCGGACTGACCGTCACGCGGACCCATGTGCTGCTCTACACCGTGCCGATGGCGATCACGGCAGTGGCGCCCTGGCCGCTCGGGTTGACCGGTGCGGTCTACGGCATCGTCGCCAGCCTATTTACCGCACTATTCCTGGTGCTGGCCGTACGGGTGGGCACCAGCCGCGAGACCGATCAGGCGGCGATGAAGCCGGAACGGCAACTGTTCGGCTTTTCGATCCTGTATTTGTTCGTGCTCTTCGGCGCGCTGGTCGTCGATCGGTTCGTGGCATGATGCCGGACCTGACGCCGGCTCAAGAAGCCGAACTGCGCCGTCGGCAGAAGAGCCGGTCGATCGCGATGGGGCTGTGCCTGGGCGCGGTGGCGGTGCTGTTCTTCGCAATCAGCATGGCGAAGATGCTGTGAGCACGGCGGCGACCGTCACGCTGGCGGGGCGAAACCGGCGGGTCCGCAACCTCATGCTGCTGCTCGTCGCGGCGATGGTCGGTCTCGGTTTCGCCAGCGTTCCACTGTACCGGATATTTTGCGAATATACCGGGTTCGACGGCACGACGCAGCGCGCGACGCTGGCGGACGCACCGGGCGCCGTGGTCGGCAAGGTCATTTCGGTCCGGTTCGATGCCAATGTCAGTTCGCGGCTGCCCTGGACATTCACGCCGGAACAGCAGACCGCCCGCGTGGCGATCGGCGCGCGTCAGCTGGCGTTCTTCAACGCCACGAACGCCGCGGATCACCCGATCACCGGCAGCGCGTCGTTCAACGTCACGCCGTCGCAGGTCGGCAAATATTTCACCAAGATCCAGTGTTTTTGCTTCACCAACCAGACGCTGGAGGCGGGGGCGACGATGCGGATGCCTGTGACCTATTATGTCGACCCCAAGATCCTTGACGATCCGGATGCCCGCGATGTGAGCGAGATCACGCTCAGCTATACATTCTATCCGGTGGATTCGGCCGACACGGCGGGCTAAGCCGGGGTCAAGCAACGACAAGACAGGGGAAGACCGCAGATGGCCGGTGCCAAGAACCATGATTATCATATCCTCCCGCCGAGCATCTGGCCGTTCTTCGGGTCGATGTCGTCGCTGGTCATGGCGTCGGGCGGCATCATGTGGATGCACAGCGTCGCGCACGGCGGACTGGTGTTCTTCCTGGGCCTGATCGGCATTCTCTACACCTTCTACAGCTGGTGGTCGGACGTGATCCGCGAGGCCAATGCCGGCGACCATACCCCGGTCGTGTCGCTGCACCTTCGATACGGGATGATCCTGTTCATCGCATCCGAAGTGATGTTCTTCGTCGGCTGGTTCTGGGCGTGGTTCGATTTCTCGCTGTTTCCTTCGACGGTCGATGCGGTCGGGGGCGTGTGGCCGCCAACGGGCATCGAGGTGATCGATCCGTTCCACCTGCCGCTGCTGAACACGCTGATCCTGCTGTGTTCGGGCACCACGGTGACCTGGGCGCATCATGCGCTGCTGCAGGGCGACCGCGAGGGACTGAAGACCGGACTGTGGTGCACGATCGCGCTGGGCGCGCTGTTCTCGACGATCCAGGCCTATGAGTACATGCACGCGCCGTTCGCGTTCAAGGGCCTGAACTACGGTGCGGCCTTCTTCATGGCGACCGGCTTCCACGGTTTCCACGTGCTGGTCGGCACCATCTTCCTGGCCGTCTGCCTGTTCCGGACGTACAAGGGCGACTTCACGCCGAAGCAGCATTTCGGGTTCGAAGCAGCGGCCTGGTACTGGCATTTCGTCGACGTCGTGTGGCTGTTCCTGTTCATTTCGATCTATGTCTGGGGCGGTTGGGGTGCGACGATCCATGCGGGCTGAGGCAACGTAGGTTCCGTCCGCGAAATTTCCGTCCGGCCTACACCGTGCCGGACATAGTTCGGCGGCACGACATAAGCGACCGCCGGTCGCTCGTGAGGGGCCCCGCCAACTGGCGGGGCCTTTTTCGTATCTCGCTTCCTTGGAACAGGAGCGGCCGGGAAACGGAGTATCGCTGCCGTCCGGCAGAGGCGTTGCATCGTTTCGGCAGAAAGCTGGCAAACGCCGAACTGGACGGCCCGGTTCTCCGGCGATGCATATCCCGGCTGGAATGACGGTTAGACCGCTACGCGCGGGCGGGTTCATGCTATTCCCTGCCCCATGACCGAGCCCGTCCATATCTCGCCCGAATATATCGCAGCCGGCCTGAAGGGGCTTTGCCCGCGATGCGGGGCGCGGACCTTGTTCGCGGGGGTTGCGCGGTTTGCGCCCGTCTGCCCCAACTGTGGCCTGGAGTTCGCGAAGTTCCATGTCGACGACGGGCCGGCGGCGTTCCTGACGCTGGGCATCGGCACGCTCGTCACGATCGCGGCGATCACGCTGGAACTGACGGTATCGCCGCCCTTCTGGGTGCACTTCGCGATCTGGACGCCGGTGACGCTGCTGTCGGTGGTGGCGTCGCTGCGCGTCGCCAAGGGCATGCTGATCCTGGCGGAATATCGTAACGACGCGCGTGAGGGGCGGATACGCGACGAGCCTCCGGAGGCGCGGCCGTGACGGCAGCGGCGGACCCGGTCGCGCCGCCGGACAAGCCCGCGCGACGCATCCCGATCGTGGCGACGCTGGTCGTGCTGGCGGCGGTGGTCGGGATGGTGATGCTGGGCCTGTGGCAGGTGCGGCGGATGGACGAGAAGGCGGCGCTGCTGGCGCACTATGCCGCGGCCCCGGGGCAGCCGTCGGTCGCGTGGCCGGTGGTTCCGTTGCGCGACGGGGCGCTGCTGTACCGGCGGAGCGGCGGGATGTGCGTCGAGCCGACGACGTGGAGCGCGCGGGCCGGGCGTAACCTGGCGGGCGAGAGCGGGTGGCGGCACATCGTGCTGTGCCGGACCGGCGCGGAGGGGCCGGGCATGGCGGTGGACATGGGCTGGTCCCGCGATCCGAAGAACCCGGTCGGCTGGACCGGCGGGCGGGTGACCGGCACGATCGATGCGGACCGCGACCATGTGCTGCTGCTGGTATCGGACGCGGCCGCGCCGGGGCTGGTGCCGAGCCTGCGACCGAGCCCGGCGGATATTCCGAACAACCATTTCGCCTACGCGGTACAATGGTTCGCGTTCGCGGCGATCGCGCTGGTCATCTACGCGATCGCGCTCAGGCGGCGGGGGTGAAGCTGACGGCTTGAGGTCGAGCCGTTTCAAGATCCATCCATGCAGAACGCATTCGAAGCCGGCTTCTCGACACTGCGAGATGGGTGGTTCCGCTTGAAATCGGCGCCACTTCAAGAATGGCGTGCTTGGGGGCGAAAGCGATCACCTTTGCCAGTCGTCATTCCGGACTTGATCCGGGATTGAATGTATCGAGCACGGCGTCAGTGGCTCTGGATTCCTGATCAAGTCCGGGATGGCGGGGTGCTGGCGGGACGCCGTCGTGATCGAACATATGGGAAAACCGTATCAGCCGCCCGATTTTGTCAGGACGAAGGCGATCAGGAAGCCGACGACGGCGATGAGGCCGGTATAGTCGTGAGTCGCCTCGGTCGCTTCCGGAATCATGGTGTCGACCAGCATGGCAAGGATCGCGCCGGCCGCCACCGCGGTGACCGCGGCGATGACGTCCGGCTCCGCCCCCGCCAGTGCGACGTTGCCGACCATCGCCGCGAGGCCGGACGCCAGCGCGATGCCGATCCACACGCCGAAGACGTAGGCGGCGCTGCGACCGGCCTTCTTCATGCCCGCCGCGCTCGACAGGCCTTCCGGCACGTTGGAGAGGAAGACGGCCGCGACCGTGACGACGCTGACGCCGCCGCCGGCGATCAGCCCGACGCCGATGACAACCGATTCGGGGATGCCGTCGAGCAGCGCGCCGACCGCGATGGCGAGGCCGCCGCCAGTGTCGGCAGCTTGCTGGCTTTCGTCGCCGTTCGACCCCGAACGCTTGCGGTGGCGGGCGCCGCGGCGGGATATCGCGATGTTGGCGACGGTATAGACCAGCGCGCCACCGAGAAAACCGGCGGCGGTCGAGTCGAACCCGCCCTGGCGGAACGCCTCGTCCATCAGGTCGAACGCGACGGCGGAGATGAGGACGCCCGCGCCGACCGCCATCACACCGGCGATCAGGCGTTGCGGCAGCGTCGCAAACCACGCGATGACGGCCCCGAGCACGAGGGCCGATCCCCCCACGAGGCCCCAGAAACCGGCTTCCCACATGAATATGTTTCCCCCCGTCGCGACTGGCGCCGGCATGGGACGCGTGTCGCGACCTAGCGGTTCGCGATGGCTGTGTCCCGGCTACACGCAATATCGCTGGAGGACGATGACCTTGCCTTTATCCACTCTGGATCCGTATCTGATCGAGCCGGAAACCATCCGGCTCTCGACTTCGACGGGGCAAGTTTTGGGGTGGTCGGGGGATACGCCGCGCAGGCCGAGCCGAGGGTCGGGATTGATCGCGGCCCATTGCGTGTCCGGTCCGAAGGGTCGCGACGGTTGCTCCCTGCCACGCGCGGGGCTAAGCGGCGGGGTCATGCAGTATGTCAGTACGCGCGGGACCGCGCCCATCCTTGGCTTCGAGGCCGTGACCCTGGCGGGGCTTGCCGCCGATGGCGGGTTATACGTGCCGGAGACGTGGCCGACATTCGATCACGATGCGATCGCGGCGCTGCGCGGCAAATCCTATGCCGAGACCGCGGCGATCGTGATGGCGCCGTTCGTCGGCGACACATTGTCGCGCGAGGACCTGCACGCGCTGTGCGTCGCGGCGTACGGGCGGTTCGAACATGATGCGGTGACGCCGCTGGTCCAGCTCGACGCGCAGCATTGGCTACTTGAACTGTTCCACGGGCCGACGCTGGCGTTCAAGGACGTGGCGTTGCAACTGCTGGGGTTGCTGTTCGAACGGTTCCTGTCGGGGCGGGACAGCCACCTGACGGTTATCGGGGCGACGTCGGGCGACACCGGATCGGCCGCGATCGATGCGCTGGCGGGGCGGGCGAAGGTCGACATCTTCATGCTGCACCCGGAAGGGCGCGTGTCGGAGGTGCAGCGCCGGCAGATGACGACGGTGCTGGCGCCCAACGTCCACAACATCGCGATCGATGGCAGTTTCGACGATGCGCAGGCGCTGGTTAAGGCGATGTTCGCCGACCGGCCGTTCGCGGAGCGGTTCGAACTGTCGGCGGTCAACTCGATCAACTGGGCGCGGCTGATGGCGCAGATCGTCTATTATTTCTACGCCGCGGTGCGGCTGGGCGGGCCGGAGCGGCCGGTGGCGTTTTCGGTGCCGACGGGGAATTTCGGCGATGTGTTCGCGGGATATTGCGCCGCGCGGATGGGCTTGCCGATCGCCAAGCTGATCGTCGCCACCAACGTCAACGACATCCTGCACCGGGCGCTGTCCGCCGGCGACTATTCGGCCGGCACGGTGACCGCGACGGCGGCCCCGTCGATGGACATCCAGGTGAGTTCCAATTTCGAGCGGCTGCTGTTCGACCTGCACGGGCGGGACGCGGGGGCGCTGTGCGCCGCGATGGGCGGGTTCGACCGCGACCGCCGCATGACGCTGACCCCCGCGATGCAGGCCGAGGCCGGCAATATCTTCGTCAGCGCGCGCGTCGATGCAGCAGCGATGATGGGCGCGATGCAGACCGCGGCGACGCGGATGGGGCAGGTGATCGACCCGCATACCGCGATCGGGCTGGCCGCCGCGCGCGCGATCGGCCTGCCCGCCGACGTGCCGGTCGTCACGCTGGCGACCGCGCACCCGGCAAAGTTCGGCGACGCGGTGGAGCAGGCGATCGGCCGGCGACCTGCGTTGCCTTCACGCATCGCGGGGTTGTTCGACCGGACGGAACGCTATGCGACGCTGCCTGCCACGCTGGAGGCGATCGAGGGACATATCGCCGCGCATGCGCGGCCGCGCGCATGACGACGGCGCGGGTGCACCGGCTGGCCAACGGCCTGACCATCGCGGTGGAGCCGATGGACGGGGTCGAGACGCTGGCGGTGGGCGTCTATGCCGATGTCGGATCGCGGTCCGAGGCGGCGGGGCAGGGCGGGCTTGCCCATCTGGTCGAGCATATGGTGTTCAAGGGCGCGGGTGCGCGTGACGCGCGCGCGATCGCCGAGGATATCGAGGATGTCGGCGGGAGCCTGAACGCGTGGACCGCGCGCGACCACACCGTCTATCACGCGCGGCTGCTGGCTGGTGACCTCGCGCTGGGCGTCGACATGATTGCCGACCTGGTGCGCGCGCCGAAGTTCGACCCGGACGAGCTGGAGCGCGAGAAGAAGGTCGTGCTGTCCGAACTGGGCGAGGCGAACGATACGCCCGACGACATCGTGTTCGATCACCTGCAATCAGCCTGCTATCCGGGGCAGGCGATCGGCGTGCCGGTGCTGGGCGACGAGCGCACGCTGGCGACGCTGACCGCGGGCGACCTGCGCCGCTGGACCGAGGTGCAGTACCGGCCGGGCAGCCTGGTGCTGGCGGCGGCGGGCAAGGTGGATGAGGACGCGTTGCTGGCGCTGGCCGAGGCGCGGTTCGGCGACATGCCAGCGGGGGTCGCGCCGACAGCGGTGGCGGCAGCGTTCGGCGGCGGCACGCATCACGACCGGCGGCGGTTCGATCAGATCCACGTCGCGGCGGCGTGGCCGGGCACGGGCCATCACGATGCGGACCTGCACGCGCTGTCGCTGTTCTCGTCCGCGGCGGGCGGGGGCATGTCTTCGCGGCTGTTCCAGCAGCTGCGCGAGGAACGCGGGCTGGCGTACAGCATCTACAGCTGGACGCAGGCCTATGCCGAGACGGGGCTGTTCGGGCTGTATTGCGCGGCGGAGCAGCCGCGGGCGGCAGAAGCGCTGGCGCTGGCGCGGGTCGTGCTGGCGCAGACCGCGGACGATCTGAGCGAGGCGGAACTGGCGCGGGCGCAGGCGCAGGCGAAGGCCGGCTGGCTGATGGGGCTGGAGTCGGTGGCCGCACGCTGCGACCGGCTGGCGCGCGACCTGCAGGTGCATGGCCGGATCGTACCCGTGCCGGAGACGGTCGCGGCGATCGACGCGGTGACGGTGGCCCAGGCGCGCGCGGCGGGTGCGAAGGCCATTGGCGGCGCGGAGGCGCTGGCGACGGTGGGCGGGACATTGTCCGCCGGTTCGGGGAAAGTGGCCGCATGAGCGACGTGACGATTTCTGCCCCGACCGCGCCGGCCCTGGCATCGCCCGCGCTGACGACGATCGTCGCGGAACCGTGGGACGATTATGCGCTGGTCGATTCCGGGCATGGCCGGAAGCTGGAGCGTTATGGCCGGTTCCGGTTCATTCGGCCCGAACCGCAGGCGATGTGGGCGCCCGCGACGACCGCGTGGGAGGCGGACGGCGATTTCATCGGTGCATCGGACGAGGATGGCGGGGGGCGTTGGCATCTGTCGCGCGATGTGCCGCGCGGGGGCTGGCACATCCGCTGGGACGACCTGCGCTTCACCGCGCAGAACACGCCATTCCGCCATCTTGGGTTCTTCCCGGACATGGCGCCGGTTTGGTCGTGGATGCGCGCGCGGGTGGGCGAGCGGTCCGAGGTGCTGAACCTGTTCGGTTATACAGGCATCGGATCGCTGGCGCTGGCGTCGAAGGGCGTGTCGGTGACGCATGTCGACGCGTCGAAGAAATCGGTCGAGGCGGGGAAGGCGAACGCGTTCCTGTCCGACCTGGGCGACCGGCCGATCCGCTGGATGGTGGACGACGCGGTGAAGTTCGCGGCGCGCGAGGTGCGGCGTGGCAAACGGTACGACGGCATCCTGCTCGACCCGCCGAAGTTCGGGCGCGGGCCGGACGGCGAGGTCTGGCGGCTGGAGGAACATCTGCCGGGACTGATCATGCATTGCCGCAATCTGCTCGATGCGGATTCGAAGTTCCTGGTGCTGACGGTGTACGCGATCCGGATGTCGGCGCTGGCGATCGCCGAGTTGTTGCGGCAGGCGACGGCGGATCTGGGCGGGCGCGTGGAGTGCGGCGAAATGGCGGTGCGCGAAGAGACGCGTGGGCTGTTGCTGCCGACCGCGATCTTCGCGCGGTGGGTGAAGGATTGAGGGTTTGAGCACGGCCTTCTGACCCCGCTCGCACCCCGTATAACCCCGTTTGGTTCGAGCCTGTCGAGAACTCTGCGCAGGGTTCTCGACAGGCTCGAACCAAACGGGGCTGGGTTTGGGGCTGGCGTGGCTGCGTTCGTTTAGGCTGGTCAGTTCTTCCCTGCCCGAAGCGCCGCGCCGCCGGCAAAGGGAGTGATTGCTATCAGCAGCAGGCTGGTAGCGGCGAGGAGTTTGAGCGCGCCGGTGCCAGTGTCGCCGAGTGCGCCCGCGCCGAAGATGAGCAGCGGGATCGCGAGCGGGAGCATGACAAGGCCGGCAAGCGCGCTGGCCCCACGCAGGCCTGCGGTGAGCGCGGCGGTCAGCAGACCGAGTGCGGCCAGACCGGGGGTGCCGAGCAGGAGACCGGCCTCGATCCGGGCGACGGTGGTCGCATCCAGTTTCAGCAGGGCGGCGGCGGGCAGGACCGCGATCATCAGCGGGGGCGCGAAGCCGAGCCAGTGGGCGAGCAGTTTCGACGCAACGGCAAGTTCTGCGCTGATCCCGCGGACCGCATATTGGTCGAGCACGCCTGCGGCGCGGTCGGGTTCGATCAGGCGATCGACCGGGAGCAGGGCCGCGAGCAGCGCCGCCATCCAGAGCGCGCCGCCACCGGTGCGGGCGAGCAGCGTGCCGTCCGGGCCGATGGCGAACGGGAAGAGCGTGGCAACGAGGAGGAAGAAGAGAATGGGGAGGAGGGCTGCACCGCTTGTGTAGTGTTGGGTGATGTCGCGGAGGAGGAGGGGGGTTTTGCTTCCCGCCAATCTGGCCTGCTTGCGCCGTTGAGGTGCGGCCTTGCGCTCTCTTCTCACCGGGGGGAGGGCTGGGGTGGGGGGTTCTTGGTGGAACGGTCGTGATGTTGCGTCCGGTGACGCCCCCCACCCAACCCTCTCCCCGGAGGGGAGAGGGCTTTGCAGCACGAGTTGTTGCGCGTCTTGGAGGCCGAGCGGTTGGTGAGAGGCGGCTATGATGATGCCGCCGTTTGCGCGGTGGTGCGCCATTGCTTCGGCCAGGGCGGTCAGGCCGTTCGTGTCGAGACCGTTCGCGGGTTCGTCCAGCAACCACGTGCCGGCCCCGCTGGCCAGCGTGCGGGCGAGGACGGCGCGCCTGCGTTGGCCGGTGGAGAGCATGCGGACGGGGACGGCGGCGAGGTGGGGGATCGCCATGGCGGCCATGGCGGGGGCGACTTGGGTTGGGGTGCCGTCGAGCCGTGCCCAGAAGCCGAGCGCACGTGACAGCGGCAGGCGCGGGTCGAGTGCGTCGCCGTCGGTGGTGGCGAGTGCAAGGCCGCCTGTGTGGGTGACGGTGCCGGAGAGTGGGGTCAGCAGACCGGCGATGATGCTCAGCAGCGTCGACTTGCCTGCGCCGTTCGGGCCGGTGACGAGCAGCGCCTCGCCGGGGGCGAGGATGATGTCGATCTGCTCGAACAGGAGCCGGTCGCCGCGCCAGGCGGCGATGCCGTCGAGCCGCAGGGAGGGCGTCATCCGGCGGCGGCTTCTAGCGCGTGCATGTCGGCGTCGGACAGGCCGAAATGATGGCCGACCTCATGCACCAGCACATGGGTGACGAGGGCTTCCAAGGTGACGCCGGTTTCGCACCATTCGTCGAGCAGCGGGCGGCGGAAGAGGTGGATCATGTCGGGCATGGCTGCTGTGTCGGTGACCGACTTCTCGCCGACGGGGCGGCCGGTGTAGAGGCCGGTCAGGTCGAACGGATCTTCGATCTCGAGCGCGTCGAGGACCTCTTCGTCCGCGAACTCCTCGACGCGGAGCGCGATGTCGCCGAGGTGCGCTCGGAACTGTTCGGGCAGGGCGGCCAGTGCGCGGCGGGCGATCGCTTCGATATCGTCGGCGGTGGGGGCGAGGCCGGTGATTGCTTTATCCATGGCCGCGACCCTATCGTCGCGGTGACGACGATACCAGCCGGGAGCCCTGCGCGCATGATCGAACCCTTGTCCGAAGCCGAGCGGATCGACGCGCTCGACGGCCTGCCCGACTGGGACCATGACGACGGGCGCGACGCGATCACGCGGCGCTTCGTGTTCGCGGATTTCAGCGAGGCGTTCGGGTTCATGACGCGTGTCGCGTTGCTCGCGGAGAAGGCGGATCATCATCCGGAATGGTCCAATGTCTGGAACCGTGTGGACGTGACGCTGACCACGCATGACGCGGGCGGCCTGTCGGTGCGCGATGTCGCGATGGCGCAGGCGATCGACGCAGTGTTGGGGTGATTTGCCGTTAGGCGGGGGGTGGATGTGACGACGACGGCGATCGCGTTCGACGGGGTGATCAAGCGTTATGGCGACGCGACCGTCGTCGATGCGGTGACGCTGGACATTACCGCGGGCAGTTTCGTGGCGCTGGTCGGGACGTCGGGGTCGGGGAAGTCGACGTTGCTGAAGATGGTGAACCGGTTGGTGGAGCCTGACGCCGGGGCGGTGCGCGTGGCAGGGGCGGCGGTCGCGGGCGGGGATGCGCCGGCGCTCAGGCGGTCGATCGGCTATGTGTTCCAGAATGTCGGGCTGTTTCCGCATCTGTCGGTGGCGGACAATATCGCGATCCGCGCGCGGTTGGGGGAGGGGGTGCCGGATGTCGGCGCGCTTCTGACGCAGGTCGGGTTGGAGCGAGACGTCGCCGGGCGGTCGCCGCGGGCGTTGTCGGGCGGGCAGCAGCAGCGCGTCGGGATCGCGCGGGCGCTGGCGGGGGATGCGAAGATCCTGCTTATGGACGAGCCGTTCGGCGCGCTCGATCCGGTGACGCGCGAGCGGATCGGGCAGACGGTGCGTGATTTGCACATCGCGCGCGGGCTGACGACGATCATGGTGACGCACGACATGGGCGAGGCGTTGCTGCTGGCGGACCGCGTGCTGATGATGGTCGCGGGGCGGATCGTGGCGGATGCGACGCCGGCCGAGATGCTGCGCGCCGAGGACGGGCCGGCGGCGGCGCTGGTGGCGGTGCCGCGCGGGCAGGCGGCGCGGATGCAGGCTTTGGCCGAGGGGGGCGCGGCGTGATCGCGGCATTCGGGCAGGTGCCGGGGCTGGCGGCGTCGCATATCCTGCTGGCCGCGGCGGCGCTGGTGCTGGCGCTGGTCGTCAGCCTGCCGCTCGGGGTATTCGCGGCGCGGCGGCCGGTGTTGCGGCAGGCGGCGCTGGGGTTCGCGTCGCTGGTGCAGACGGTGCCGGGGCTGGCGTTGCTGGCTTTGTTCTATCCGGTGCTGGTCGGGCTGTCGGCGCTGGTCGGGGGCGGGATCCCGGCGTTGGGATTCCTGCCGTCGCTGCTCGCGCTGACGCTGTATGCGCTGCTGCCAATCCTGCGCAACGTGATCGCGGGGCTGGGCGGGATCGACCCGGCGGTGATCGAGGCGGCGGACGGGATCGGCATGACGCCGGCGCAGCGGTTGCGGCTGGTGGAGGCGCCACTGGCCGCCCCGGTGGCGATGGCGGGAATCCGGACCGCGGCGGTGTGGACGATCGGTGCGGCGACGCTGTCAACGACGGTGGGCTATCCGTCGCTCGGCAATCTGATCTTTGCGGGCTTGCAGACCGAGACGACCGCCTTGGTGCTGGCGGGGTGCGTGGCGAGCGCGGCGCTCGCGCTGGCGGTGGACGGGTTGCTGGCGCTGGTCGAGCGCGGCGTGGCGACCGGGCGGCGCTGGCTGATGGCGGGGCCGGCCTTGCTGTTGCTGGCGGTGGTGGGCGGGGCGGCGGCCTATACCTGGTGGCCCGCCAAGCCCGCGATCGTGATCGGGGCGAAGAACTTTTCGGAGCAGTATATTCTGGCGCGGCTGATCGGCGAGCGGCTGGAGCAGGCCGGTTTCGACGTGCGGTACCGCGAGGGGCTGGGCTCTGCGGTGGCGTTGCGCGCGCTGGAGGGCGGCGATGTCGACGTCTATGTCGATTATGCCGGCACGATCTGGACCAATGCGATGCAGCGGAGCGACACGCCGGCGGCGCCCGCGATGGCGGCGGGGATCGACGGCTGGCTGCGGGCGCGGCCGGGGCAGGCGCGGGTGATCGGGCCGCTGGGCTTCGAGAATGCCTATGCGCTGGCCATGAAGCCGCGCGCTGGCATCTCGTCGATCGCGGACCTGGCGCGGGTGGCGCCGGGGTTGCGGCTGGCGGCGGACCTGGAGTTTCTCGATCGGCCGGAGTGGCGGACGATCCGTGACGCCTATGGGCTGCGGTTCGCGGATCAGCGCGCGTACAGCCCGACGTTCATGTACCGCGCGTTGTCGGGTGGGCAGGCGGATGTGATCTCGGCATTCTCGTCCGATGGGCGGATCGCGGCGGACGGGCTGGTGGTGCTGGCCGATCCGAAGCGGGCGGTGCCGTCCTATGACGCGCTGTTGCTGGTCGGTGGGGCGCGGGCGGGCGATGCGCGGGTGCGGGCGGCGTTGCAGCCGCTGGTCGGGCAGGTGCCGGTGGCGGCGATGCGGCAGGCGAACTACATGGTCGACCGCGATACCGACAAGGCGACGCCGGACGTGGCGGCGCGCTGGTTGTCGGGTCAGCTTGAGCGGACGGGGGCGCAGAAGCCGGCGATCAGGTAGGCGGCGACGCCCCAGCTGCCGGCCCAGGCGAGCGTGAGCAGCACCGCGGCGATCCGGACGAGGAGTGGGTCGAGGCCAGTGCTGTCGGCGATGCCGGCGCAGACGCCCATGATGCGGGCGCGGGACTTGTCCAGGGCGAAGGTCTTCATGGCGGCGGGTCCTTGTCGGTTCAGGCGATGCGGGTCGCGGCGGCGCCGGGGGCGGGTGCGACGGCGGCCAGGACGCAGGTGGTGGAGAGCAGCAGTGCTGCTGCGGCGGAGAGGGTGCGGATCATCTGGATCGTCCGGTCTGGCGTGCGGGTCAGGCGACGATGACGCTGTGGCGCGTTGGGGCGGCGGCGGTGCCGACGGGGCCGACCGCGGCGATGACGCAGGTGGCGGACAGTGCGGCTGCGATGGCGGCGGTGGCGATCTTGCGGGCGATGGTGGTGGCGGACATTGCTTGGGTTTCCCTGACTTTGGAGTGCGTCGCTGGCCGGGTGGCTGGCGATGTCAGGATGTTTGCAATGGGCGTGCCAGATTGGATTTTGGCGGGTTCAGTGGCATTTTTTGTCCACGGCAGACGAGAGGTTCGCAGGTGTTCGCGGAGAGTTGGTGTTCTGCGCTGACGGTTGGCGCAGAAGGCTGACATTGCCTTAGCTGTGGTGTCCGCGGAGCTGTTGCACCCCACCCCAACCCCTCCCCTGAAGGAGAGGGGCTTAAAAGTTATTGCGTCGCCCGTTTACGAAGGTTTCGTATCCCGGACCTGATCCGGGATCCAGGGACGCACGCGCAGCGCTTGAAAGTCTGGATCCCGGATCAAATCCGGGATGCGCGCAAGTGGGAGCAGGCCATGGTCAGATCGCGACCTGGCCGTAGTTCTGTTGGGTGAAGGGGTGGCTGCTGGCGAGGCCGCCATCGACGACGAGGGCGTGGCCGTTGACGTAGGAGGAGGCGTCGGACGCGAGGAAGAGCGCGGCTTGCGCGAGTTCGTCGGGTTCGCCGCCGCGGCGCAGGGGGTTCAGGCGGCCGATGCGGTCGGCCTTGCCGGCGGCGGTGGCCCAATCGTAGATCATCTGCGTCATGCCGGTCTGGATCAGGCCGGGGCAGATCGCGTTGACGCGAACCTTGCTGCCGACGAGCTGCTGCGCGGCGGTCTGGACCAGGTTGATGACGCCGGCCTTCGACGCGGAATAGGCGACGCCGCCGGCGCCCGACCGGAGCCCTGCGACCGATGCGGTGCAGAGAATGGAGCCGCCGCCGCGTTTCGCGATGGCTGGGGCGGCATGCTGGATGGCGAGGAACGGGCCGATCAGGTTGATGCGCAGGATCTCGGCAAAGTCCTCCGCGCTCTGGTCGAACAGCCCGGCGAGGCCGCCCGAGATGCCCGCGTTGGCGAACATGATGTCGAGCCCGCCGAAGCGCTCTTCCGCCGCCTGGACGAGAGCGGCGACATCGTCTGCGCGGCCGGCGTCGCCGACGATGGCGTATGCGGCGTCGCCGATGGCGCGGGCGGTGTCGTGGATCGCATCCGAGACGTCGGAGACGATGACGCGTGCGCCTTCGGCTGCGAACAGGTGGGCGGTGGCGCGGCCGATGCCGCTGGCCCCGCCGGTGACGATCGCGACCTTGCCGTCGAGGCGCCCCATTTCGCTCACAGGCCGACGCCGATGGTGGAGCCGCCGTCGACGACGATCGTCTGGCCGGTCATGAAGGTGGAGGCGGGGCTGGCGAGGAACACCGCGGCCCCGGCGATCTCGTGCGGTTCGCCGATGCGGCGCATGGGGGTGGAGCGCGTGACGGCCTTCAGCGTGTCCGGGTTCTCCCACAGCGCACGGGCGAAATCGGTGCGGACGAGGCCCGGGGCGATGCAGTTCACCCGCACGCCGGCCGGGCCATATTCGGCGGCCAGGTTGCGCGCGAGCTGGAAGTCCGCGGCCTTCGACACGTTGTATGCGCCGATGACGGTGGAGGAGGTGAGCCCGCCGATCGAGGAGACGATGACGATCGACCCTTCCTTTCGCGCGACCATGCCGGGGGCGGCCATCGCGATCAGCCAGTGATTGGCGAGCACGTTGTTTTCGAAGATCTTGCGGAACTGGTCGTCCTCGATTTCTGCCATCGGGCCGTAATAGGGGTTGGACGCGGCGTTGCAGACCAGCACGTCGATCCGGCCAAAGTGGCGCTCGGTTTCGGTCACGAGGTTGCGGAGCGCGTCCTTGGACGAGAGCGAGGCGGCAATCGCTATGGCGGTGCCGTCGCCATGCGCGGCGTTCAGTTCGGCCGCGACGGTGTCGCAGATGTCCTGGTTGCGGCTGGAGATGACCACCTTTGCGCCCTGTTCGGCCATGGCGGTGGCGATCGCCTTGCCGATGCCACGCGAGGAGCCGGTGACGATGGCGACCTTGTCGGTCAGGTCGAAGAGGGACATGCGGTGCTCCGGGTTGCGGTGGTTTCAGGTGGCGCGGCGCGTGCCTTGAGGACAGCGCGAGGTTCTCGACTCCGCGTCTCGACTGCGCTCGACGCTCGCTCGAACCAAACGGGTTTTGCGTGGTTCGGAGCCGGGTGCGTCATGCACCGGCTTTCTGGGCGAAGGACCAGGCGGCGTCGGCGAGCGGCACGACCCGGGCGGCGGTTTCGGCGGCCTGCGCGCTGGAGGCGGTGCCGTCGGCGACGCGTTTTTTGATGCCCTGGACGATGCCGGTCAGGCGGAAGAGATTGTAGGCGAAATACCAGTCGAGGTCGGGCAGGCCGTCGCGGCCGGTCGCGGCGCAGTAGCGTGCGACGGCTTCATCGAGCGTCGGGATGCCGAGCGCGGGGAGGTCGAGCCCGAGCAGGCCCGAGCGCCCCTCCGGTTCGGTGACCCAGTTCATGAGCAGGTAGGAGACGTCGGCGAGCGGATCGCCGAGCGTGGAGAGTTCCCAGTCGAGCACGGCGATGACGCGCGGGGCGTCGGGCGCGTAGATGAGATTGTCGATCCGGTAGTCGCCGTGGACGATGGCGGTGCGGTCCTGCCGCGGCAGCGTGCGGGGCAACCAGTCGATCAGCCGTTCGACGCTGTCGATCCGGTCGGTTTCGGACGCGCGATACTGTTTCGTCCAGCGTGCGACCTGGCGTTCGAAATAGTTGCCGGGGCGGCCATAGTCGCCCAGCCCGACCGCGTCCGGATCGACCGCGTGGAGCGCGGCCAGCGTGTCGATCATCGCGTCGTAGGTGGCGCGGCGTTCGGCCGGCGCGAGGCCGGGAAGGCTGCCGTCCCAGTAGGTGCGGCCGGCGACGTGGCTCATGACGTAGAAGGTTGCGCCGATCACGCTGTCGTCGGTGCAGAGCGCGTGCGGGTGCGCGACGGGGAAGCCGGTGGGGGCGAGGGCGGCGATCAGGCGATGTTCGCGGTCGACCGCGTGGGCGGAGGGGAGCAGCGGGCCAAAGGGCTTGCGGCGCAGGACATAGTCGCCGGAGGCGGCGGCGATGCGGTAGGTCGGGTTGGACTGGCCGCCGGGGAATTTCTCGATTGTGAAGGGGCCGCGGAAGTCTTCGACATGGGTGTCGAGCCAGGGGGCGAGGCGGGTGGTGTCTGGGTCGGTCATTGCGCAGCGCCTGACGTCTGAGCGCTATCGCGATGATGTTCCGTACCGCCGCGTAGGCGGGGGTCTAGTTCGGAGCGTGGAGCTGGACCCCCGCCTTCGCGGGGGTACGGCGTGCGATCAGCGAACACGGTATTTGCCGAATTCGGCGCGGGCGATGGCGCGGTTGTGGACCTCGTCCGGGCCGTCGGCGAGGCGGAGGGTGCGGATGCCGGCATAGGCCTTGGCGAGGCCGTAGCCGCTGGTGACGCCGGCGCCGCCATGCGCCTGGATCGCGTCGTCGATGATGCGGAGCGCCATGCGGGGGGCGGCGACCTTGATCATCGCGATCTCGTTCTGCGCGACCTTGTTGCCGACCTTGTCCATCATGTCGGCCGCCTTGAGGCAGAGCAGCCGGCAGAGTTCGATATCGATCCGCGCCTCGGCGATCCGCTGTTCCCAGACCGACTGTTCGGCCAGCGTCTTGCCGAACGCGGTGCGGGTGAGCAGACGGCGCGTCATCTTTTCGAGCGCCTCCTCCGCCACGCCGATGGTGCGCATGCAATGGTGGATGCGGCCCGGCCCGAGGCGGCCCTGCGCGATTTCGAACCCACGGCCTTCGCCGAGCAGCATCGCGTCCTCCGCATTCACGCGGACGTCGTTGAGCTGAATTTCCATATGCCCGTGGGGCGCGTCGTCATAACCGAAGACGGGGAGGTGACGCAGGATCTCGACCCCAGGGGTGTCGAGCGGCATCAGGACCATCGACTGCTGCTGATGCCTGGCCGCACCGAAATCGGACTTGCCCATGACGATCGCGACCTTGCAGCGCGGATCGCCGGCGCCCGACGACCACCATTTGCGGCCGTTCAGCACATAGTCGTCGCCATCGCGGTCGATGCGCGTTTCGATGTTGGTGGCGTCGGACGAGGCGACGTCGGGTTCGGTCATGAGGAAGGCGGAGCGGATCTCCCCGCGCATCAGCGGGACCATCCAGCGCGTCTTCTGCGCCGCGGTGCCGTAACGGTGGAACACCTCCATGTTGCCGGTGTCGGGGGCGGAGCAGTTGAAGACCTCGGACGCCCATTCGAGATGGCCCATCTCCTCTGCGCACAGCGCATATTCGAGGTTGGTGAGGCCGGGGCCGTCGAACGCGACGCTGTCGTCGACCGGAACGCGCCCGGAGGAAGGCGGCATGAAGAGGTTCCAGAGGCCCTGGACGCGGGCCTTTTCCTTCAGATCCTCGATCACGGGGAGAACTTTCCAGCGATCGCCTTCCGCCTGTTGCGCATGATAGTCGGGGTCGCGTGGGCGGATCTCGGTCTCGATGAAGGCACGGACGCGGTCGCGCCAGTGCGTTTCCCGATCGTTCAGGGTGAAATCCATCCGGCATCCTCTCGGCGTCTTGTTCTTGACGTGAACGTAAACGTGAGGTGGGGGTGGCGTCCAGTGCCTTTAGTGCCTGGGTAGGTCGGCCGGGAAACCAGTGCCAGCTCCGTCCATGCCAAGCGCAGTCGAGCTACTTCCCCGAGCGCAGCCCAAGGGTGCTGTTGGCCGTCTCGGCTACGCTCGACGGGTCCCTCGACTTCGCTCGGGATGGACGGTTTTGTCGGAGGCATCGGCGCGCGGGAGCGTCAGTCCGGCGAAGGGCGTGACAGCATGAGGAACCGGGCGGCGGCCATGAAGTCGGCCTTGCGCAGGATGCGGGCTTCGGTTGCCAGTGCGTCTTCGCCCCAGCGTTCGGCCTGCCAGAGTTCATCGAGATGGGTGAGGTCGAACGCCGGGTCGGCATCGATATGGCGTTCGGCGACGGCGAGGGCGGCGAGGAGCGAGCCGCCGATGGTGGTGAGCGGCGACAGCGCGGCGAGCGCATGCGCGTCATGGGCGGCGACGGCGGCGCGCAACCGGGCGAGCGTTTCGGGCGGTTGCGCGACATGGACGATGCCCGTGGTGACGCGGAACGCGACGTCGTAGCGGGCGCGGCCCCAGGCAAGGAGCGGTTCCCAGGCCGCAGCCTGGCGCGCGACCAGCGTGTCGGGCGCGTCGGCGCGGTAACAGAGCAGGTCGGTTTCGGCGTAGGCGGCGATCTGGTTCACGAACAGGGCGCGGTCCGGCATGACCCGGTCGATCGCGGCATTGGACAGGCCGGTCATCGGCATGGTGCGCGGATCGACCTCGCCGTCCTGCGCGGCCCATTCGGCGGCGACCGCATCGGCAAGCGCCCGGGTAGGCAGGACCAGCGGCAGGCGCGCCGGCGTGCGGACCGGGCGCGCGTCCAGCGTGATGGCGTAGCCCTGCGCGGCGTCGGCGGCGGCGACCGCGACGTCGGTCCAGAAGCGTTTCACGGGTGCCGGATCATGCGCGCGGCGGGGTCCGCCACTGGCGGATCAGGTAGCGCGGCAGGAGCATCGATTCGGCCATGCCGAGCAGGAACAGCGGCAGGCCGACGGTCGCGTTGCCGCCGGCGTCGAGCAGGTCGCCCCACCAGATCCACATGCCGAACAGCATCATGACGACGCCCGATGCGCGCGCCGCGCTGATGATCGCGAAGCGCGTCATGGCGAGTTTATCGCTATCTTCGGGTGTCATGCGGTCTCCGGCGTCAGGGCGGCGAGCAGCGCCGGCAGGTCCCGCGCGTGCGTCGCGATATGGGTGGCACCGGCCGCGATCAACAGGTCGGTATGATGATAGCCCCAGCTGACCCCGATCGTCGCGACGCCGGCCGCGCGGCCCATCGCAATGTCATATCCGGTATCGCCGATCATCACCGTGTCGGCCGGCGACGCGCCGGCATCGGCCATGGCGCGGTCCAGCATCGACGGATGCGGTTTCGACGGATGGCGGTCCGCGGTCTGGAGCGTCACGAAATGATCGGTCAGGCCGTGATGCGCGAGGCAGAGCGCGAGGCCGCGGTCCGACTTGCCGGTGGCGACGCCCAGTTGCCAGCCGTCCGCCGCCAGCGTGTCGAGCGTGGCGCGGATGCCGTCGTAGAGCGGTTCGTGGATCTCGCCGCGCGCGCGCTGCGCATGGAAGGCGGCCTTGTACGCCTGCGCGATGCGGTGGTGCGCGGCGGCGTCGTGACGGGGCAGGAGGGCGGCGACCGCCTCGAAGATGCTGAGCCCGACGATGCCGAGCACGGTGGCGCGGGGCAGCGGCGGCAGACCCTCGGTTTCGAGCGCGGCCGTCATCGCGTTCACGATGTTGGACTGCGAATCGACGAGCGTGCCGTCGCAGTCGAATACCGCGAGGCGGGTCATCGGCAGGTTTCGCCCGTGTTCGCGCGGGTCCCTTCACCCTCCGCCAAGCGGGAGAGGAGCCCAGCCAAAGGACGCATCATGTGCGTTCGCCGCGTTCACTGCCACGGCCGCGGCGTTCGCCCTTGCGGTCCTTGCGGCGCGCCTTGGCGATGTTGAGTGCGGCGCGCTTCTTGCCCTCCAGCGTCTCGCTGAACTTCACTTCATCGAGCGGCAGGTCGGCGCGGAGCGGATCGAAGCCGAGCATCTCGACACTTTCGGCAAAATGGGTCGGCAGCGGCGCCGTGACGTCGAGCACGCCGCCGTCGGGCAGGTCGACCTTCAGCCGGCGGGCGTGGAGGTGCATCTTGCGGCTGATCCCGCCGGTCAGGAAACTGTCCTGTCCGCCATATTTGCCGTCGCCCACGATCGGGTGGCCGATCGCCGCCATATGGACACGCAACTGGTGCGTGCGGCCGGTGAAGGGTTGCAGTTCGATCCAGCAGGCGCGGTTGCCGGCCCGTTCGATGACGCGGTAGCGCGTGCGGGCGGGGCTGCCCTCCTTCATGTCGACATGCATCTTCTCGCCGCCGGTGCCGGGCTGTTTCCCGATCGGCAGTTCGATCATGCCGTCATAGACATCCGGCACGCCGGTCACGAGCGCCCAGTAGACCTTGCGCGCGGTGCGGCTGCTGAACGCCTTGGCGAAATGGCCGGCCGCGTTGGCGGAGCGCGCGACGAGCAGGACGCCCGACGTGTCCTTGTCGAGCCGGTGGACCAGTTTCGGCCGGCCTTCGGCATCGAACATCAGCGCGTCAAGCATGCCGTCGACATGCCGGTCCGTCTTGGTGCCGCCCTGCGTGGCGAGGCCGGGCGGCTTGTTGATGACGATGGCATGCTTGTCGCGGTGCAGGACCAGCGACTGCATCAGTTCGATGTCTTCGGGTGGAAGATCGGCGATGATGCGGGCGGGCTTGGGCTGCGTGGTCGGCGCCTCGGCGGGGGGGACGCGGATCGACTGGCCCGCCTCGACCCGGTCGCCCGGGCCGACGCGCTTGCCGTCGACGCGCAGCTGACCGGTGCGCGCCCAGCGCGACACGATGTTGAAGCTGGCGTCGGGCAGGTTGCGCTTGAACCAGCGATCCAGCCGGATGCCGTCGTCGTCCGGCTTTACCGTGAAAGTGCGGACGTCGTCCGACGCGCTCATGCCAGCAGCCGCGCGGCCTGGAGCCCGACGAACAGCGCGGCGAGCGCACCCAGCACCGACAGCAGCACGTAACCGGTCGCGGTGAGGACTTCGCCCCGTTGCAGCATCAGCGCCGTTTCCAGGCTGAACGCGGAAAAGGTGGTGAAGCCGCCCATGACCCCGACGCCGAGGAGCAGCCGTGCGGGTTCGCCCGCGACCCCGCGCGCCAGCACCCCGGCGAGCAGGCCCATGCAGGCCCCGCCGATCAGGTTGACCGCAAGCGTGCCGAAGGGGAAACCGGGACCGAACTGCGCAAGGGCGAGGCGACCGACGATATAGCGGAGGCCCGACCCGATCGCGCCGCCACCCATGACGAGGAGAAGAGAAGGCATGGCGTCCCTTAGCCGCTGAGCCGGCGGAACGCCACCTGCCGCGGATCAGCCGAACAACAGCGCCGCGACGACCAGCACGAAGCCGAGGAAGGACACGCCGAAGATGGCGGTCCGCAGCTTCGGGATGCCGGCGGCATAGACCGGCAGATAGGCGACCCGCGCCCAGAAATAGAGATGCGCGCCGACCTCCGTCTTCCACCCCAACCGCCCGGCGACGACCGCGCCGAGCAGCGCCACGGCGAACAGCGGGAAGGTTTCGAAGAAATTCGCCTGCGCACGTGCCAGCCGGCCGACCAGCGGGGCGGGTTCCGGCATCGCCGCGTCGCGCGCCCCCATGTTCCAGGCCACGCCATATTGTTTGGTACGGACATGGGCGGTCGCCAGGATGTGGACCGCGCCCAGCAGGACGGTCAGCGCGAGCAGCGTCAGTTCGATCGGCATGGTTGGATCCTCGGATCGGATGGGGTCGGCGGGTCAACGCATCGGCGACAGTTGCGACGCACGTCTCGCGTCTTGTCCGGAACCGCAGAGGTGTGTTGCCGGAACAGGACGCTTTTGTCTTGAAGCCGTTATCGATCGGTCGCATATCACCGGTATGCTCAACATCGCCTCGCTCGGCATCGGTGCCGTCACCTTCGTCCTCGCGCTGTTCGCGTTCATCCCGTTCCTGGGGTGGGCGAACTGGTTCCTGATCCCGATGGCGCTGGTCGGGCTGGTGCTGGGCGTCCTGTCGCGGTCGACCATGGGGCGGAACGTCAATATCTTCGTCCTGATCGTCTGCTTCGTCCGGCTGTCGCTGGGCGGCGGGATCTTCTGATCCCGGACACGGCCGGGCGGCAGGCGCGGATCGGTGCGCTGTGCGGTATCGGGGCGTATGTCGCCTGGGGGCTGCTGCCGCTTTTCCTGAAACTACTGGTGGGCGTGCCGCCGTTGCAGATTCTGGCGCACCGCGTGCTGTGGTCACTGCTGCTGCTGGCAGGGATCGTCACCCTGCTGCGCGGTTGGGGTGCGGTGCGGACCGCATGCCGATCGCGGCGCACGCTGCTGCTGCTCTGCGCCAGCGCGCTGCTAATCGCGGTGAACTGGCTCGTCTATATCTGGGCGGTGGTGCACGGCCATGTGATCGAGGCGAGCCTTGGCTATTTCATCAACCCGTTGCTGAACGTCGCGATCGGCGTGGCGGTGCTGGGCGAACGGTTGCGTCCGGTGCAGCTGGCGGCGGTTGCGATCGCGGCGGTGGGCGTGGCGGTGCTCGCGCTGTCGGGCACCGGCGCGCTGTGGATATCGATCCTGCTGGCAATCAGTTTCGGCATATACGGCCTGGTGCGCAAGGTGGTGGCGGTGGACGCGCTGGCTGGGTTGACGATCGAGACCGCGATTCTGGCCCCGATCGCGATCGGCGTGCTGACGCTGGCGGCGGCGGGGGGCACCGCCGCGTTCGGCACGTCGCCGCGCCTCGACCTGTTGCTGGTGACCGCGGGCGTGGTGACCGCTCTCCCGCTGCTGATGTTCGCCGCGGCGGCCCGGCGGATGCGCTATGCGACGCTGGGGCTGTTCCAGTATCTCGCGCCCAGCCTGCAGTTCGGCGAAGCGGTGTGGCTGTTCGGGGAACCGCTGCGCACCGTCCATCTGGTGACGTTCGGCTGTATCTGGACCGGTTGCGCGCTGTACGCGCTGGACACGGTACGGGCGTCGCGGGCGGGCCCCGCGGTTCCTGCCGAATAGGGCTTGCCGGAGGGCAGATTAGGGCTTGCCGCCGGCTGGGGCGTTCCGTATAGGCGCGCCTTGGCTCCGCCGATTGCGTCCTTCCCGGGACACCAAAACGATCGGCACTCCGTCGGGGGGTAGCTCAGCCTGGTAGAGCACTGCCTTCGGGAGGCAGGGGCCGGAGGTTCGAATCCTCTCTCCCCGACCATATTCTTCGATCCATCAGAACGTGATGACCTGTCGCACCGCCGCGCCTGCGCGGAGCCGGTCGAACCCCAGGTTGATCTGGTCGAGCGGCAGCGTGCCCGTGACCAGCCGATCGACGGGCAGGCGGCCGGCGCGGTACAGCGCGACGTAGCGCGGCAGATCGCGGGCGGGCACGCAGGTGCCGATATAGCTGCCCTTCAGCGTCCGTTCCTCCCCCACCAGTTGCACGACGGGCAGCGGCAGCGTGGCCGTGGCGGGAGGGAGCCCGGCGGTGACGGTGGTGCCGCCGCGGCGAGTGACCGCGAATGCGGTTTCGAGCGCGCGGATCGACCCGGCCATTTCGAACGCGACATCGACGCCGCCGCCGGTCAGCGCGCGGACCCGGGCCACGGCGTCGGGATCGCGCGCGTCGATCAGGTCGGTCGCGCCAAGTTCGGATGCCAGCGCCAGCTTGTCGGGTGCCAGGTCGATCGCGACGATGCGCGCGGCACCCGAGGCCGCCGCACCCAGCAGCGCGGCCAGCCCGACGCCGCCGAGCCCCACGACGGCGACGCTCTGCCCCGCGCGGACAGCGGCGGTGTTGACGACCGCGCCGACCCCTGTCAGCACCGCGCAGCCGAACAGCGCGGCGTCGGCCAGCGGCAGATCGGCATCGACCCGGACCAGCGAGCGGCGCGACACGACCGCATGATCGGCAAACGCCGAACAGCCCAGATGATGGTGGATCGGCCCGTGCCCGTCGTGCAGCCGGATGCCGCCGCCGAGCAGCGTGCCGTGGCCGTTGGCGGCGGCACCGGGTTCGCACAGCGCGGGGCGCCCTTCGGCGCAGGGTATGCAGTGGCCGCAGCTGGGCATGAAGACCATGACCACCGGATCGCCGATCGCAAGATCGTCGACCCCCGCGCCCAGCCCGGCGACGGTGCCGGCCGCCTCATGCCCCAGCGCCATCGGCACGGGGCGGGCGCGATCGCCGTTGATGACCGACAGGTCCGAATGGCACAGCCCCGCCGCGGCGATCCGCACCAGTACCTCGCCCGGGCCGGGTGGATCGAGGTCGATCGTCTCGATCGTCAGCGGCCGGCTGTCGACATAGGGCGGTGCCGCACCGGTGGCCCGCAGGATGGCTGCCCTGATCCTCATCATGCGTCCTCTCAATCTGTTTTGTCGGGACGTACCGTCGCCGGGCGCGCCAGGATAGGGCGATGATGACGGTTGGAGGAATCGATGGTCGTGGATGAGGTTGACGGGCGACGGGTGCTGTTCACGATGGCGGTGGAACAGGAATATGGGCCCGAACTGCGTCGGCGGATCCGGCCGTTGCTGACCGGCGTGGGGCCGATCGACGCGGCGCTGACGACGGGAACCGCGTTGCAGCGGCTGGCGGGGGCGGGGCAGTTGCCCGACCTGGTCGTGTCGCTGGGGTCGGCGGGGTCGCGGCGCTGCCCGCTCGGCACGGTGTGGCAGGTGTCGGGCGTGTCCTGGCGCGACATGGATGCGACCCGGCTGGGTTTTGCGCGCGGGGTGACGCCGTTTGCGGACCATGCGGCACTGGAGCCGTTGCCGACGCCGCTGGCGGGCGTACCGGGCGCGACGCTGTCGACCGGGTCGGACATCGTGTGGGGGGCGGGGTTCGACGCGGTGGACGCGGACATGGTCGATATGGAGACGTTCGCGGTGTGGCGCGCATGCCGGCGGTTCGCCGTGCCGATGATCGGCCTGCGCGGGATATCGGACGGGCCGGGGGAACTGGACGGCTTGGTCGGCTGGACCGCGCTGCTGGGGCATCTGGACCGCGAACTGGCGGTGGCGGTGGATGGGCTGGCTGGGGTTGTTGACCTGGTGTGATCGTAGGTTCCCCGGCTTCCGCCGGGGAACGGTCCATGTTGCTTGTTCCTGCGGTCAGCCGGCGTTGATGCCGAGTGCCACGGCCTCGGCCACCTTGATGCCGTCTATCGCCGCGGACAGGATGCCGCCGGCATAGCCGGCCCCTTCGCCGGCGGGAAACAGGTTGCGGGTGTTGAGGCTGTGGAAGTCCGGCCCGCGCGTGATGCGGACGGGCGAGGAGGTGCGCGTCTCGACCCCCGTCAGCATCGCATCCGGGTGGTCGTAGCCCGGGATCTGGCGGCCGAAGACGGGCAGCGCCTCGCGCATCGCGGCGACGGCATAGTCGGGCAGGCAATCGGCCAGGTCGGTCGGGTGGACGCCGGGGCGGTAGGACGGTTCGACGCTGCCGAACCCGGTGGACGGGCGGGCGGCGAGGAAATCGCCCAGCGTCTGGCCGGGGGCGGCATAGTTCGACCCGCCGGCGACGAAGGCGCGCCGTTCCCAGTGGCGTTGCAGGGCGATGCCGGCGAGCGGCGATCCGGGGAAGTCGCGGGCCGGGTCGATGCCCACCACGATGCCGGAATTGGCGTTGCGTTCCGCGCGCGAATATTGGCTCATGCCGTTGGTGGCGACATGGCCGGGTTCCGACGTCGCGGCGACGACGGTGCCGCCGGGACACATGCAGAAGCTGTAGACCGTGCGCCCGTTCTGGCAGTGATGCGACAGGCTGTAGGCGGCGGCGCCAAGGTCCGGATGGCCGGCGCAGGCGCCGAAGCGGGCGCGGTCGATCCAGCCCTGCGGATGTTCGATCCGGACGCCGATCGAGAAGGGCTTCGCCTCGACATGCACGCCGCGGTCGTGGAGCATGTGGAACGTGTCGCGCGCGCTGTGCCCGACCGCGAGCACGACGTGGGAGGCGGCGAGGTAGCCGCCGTCGGCCAGGTGCAGCCCGCGGATCGTGCGGGTGCCGTCGGTGGCTTCATCGACGTCGAGATCGTCGACGCGCGTGCCGAAGCGATATTCGCCCCCGAGCGATTCGATCGTGGCGCGCATATGTTCGACCATCGTGACGAGCCGGAACGTGCCGATATGAGGGTGCGCCTCGGTCAGGATTTCGGGCGGGGCGCCGGCCGTGACGAATTCGGTCAGGACCTTTCGGCCGAGATGGCGCGGATCCTTGATCTGGCTCCAGAGCTTGCCGTCGGAAAAGGTGCCGGCCCCGCCCTCGCCGAACTGGACGTTCGATTCGGGTTCCAGCACGCCGCGTCGCCACAGGCCCCAGGTGTCCTTGGTCCGTTCGCGCACCACTTTCCCGCGATCGAGGATGATCGGGCAGTAGCCCATTTGCGCCAGGATCAGGCCCGCGAACAGCCCGCAGGGGCCGGCGCCGATCACGACGGGGCGCGGCGTGGCGCCGCCGGATGCGGCCTGCGCGACGAAGCGGTAGCCGGTGTCCGGCGTGCGGCGGACATGCGGGTCGCCCGCAAACCGGGCGAGGATCGCGTCCTCGTCCGTGCCCGTGACGTCGACCGAATAGACCAGCAGGATCGCGGTGCGGCGACGCGCATCGTTGGCGCGGCGGGCGACCGCGATATCGATCGGCACGTCGTCCGCGATGCCCAGCCGGGTGCGGACGGCGGCGGCCAGCGCCTCCGGTGGATGATCGAGCGGCAGTTTGATGTCGGACAGGCGAAGCATGGCGCTGCCTTAGCGGGCCGGAGCCCGCGGGTAAAATCGCGGTTGTCCGCGCAAGCGGGCCTTTTCCGGGTCGCGGACCGTTCGGGTGGGCAGACAAGGGAGCAGACCATGGCCGAACGCGAAGAACCGCCCACCCCCGACAACAAGACGCCGCGCGCGGTGCGACCGTGGATCATCGCATTCGCGGTGTTCGTGATCGTGGCGGCAGGATCGATCCTGTACGTGTTCAGCACGCGGTTCGGGCAGACCGCGACGCCGGGTGCGGCGCCCGTGGGGGGCAGCAAGCCCAGTTCGTGACAGCTGTGGCGCCCAGCCAATCGTCATCCCGGCGGAGCCGAGATCTTGTTCCGGCTTGCGGTCTGGTCTGACCGGAGGGAAATTCCGGCCTTCGCCGGGATGACGTCCTGGTCGGGAAGAGCAGAAAGCTTGCTCTCAATCCGCTCGCGCAGGGGCGGGGAAGGGCTCTTTGGTCGGGATCTGCCCTAAACGGCGGCGGCTTGCCAGAAGGCGGTCTTGCGTTCGTGGGTGCGGTGGAGCGTGGCGGCGTAGGTGGCGTGGTCGGGTAGCGCGCCATAGTCCGCGATGCGCGTGTCGGCGGCGGCGCATTCGCGCAGGTGGCGGCCGGCATGGGCGTAGCGCGCGGCGCGCGCGGTGCGGAGCGTGAAGTCGATCATCGTGCGGCGGAGCAGCGTGGCAGCCAGCGGATGCGCGCCGTCGAGCAGGTCGGCGGCGTCGGCCAGCACCTCGTACCGGTCGCCGTCGAAATGTTTCGGGCGGGCCAGCACCATGCGTGCGGCACGGTCGTAGGCGGGCCAGGCGGTCAGGAAGGCGAGTGCGGCATGGGCGTCTGGATAGGACTCGACCAGCGCCAGTGCGCGCTGCTCTGCCTCGAAATCGTCGAAGTCGGGCAGCCGGCGGAGATGGTCGCGCAGATGCCCGGCGTGGAGCACGGCGGTGAACCGGTCCCAGCGGAACGCCTGCGCCTCCGCATGCCGGCCGAGCGCCTCCAATATGTCGAGCCGGACGCTGTCATGTTCGGGCGGGACATAGGCCAGCCGGCTGGTGTCCGCCGCGTCGATCGCCGCCATTGCCGCCTCCGCCCGCCCGGCCGCCAGCAGGCGACGCGCGATGGCGGTGGCGACCAGCGGTTGCCGGCGGGTGCGTTCGGGTTGCTGCGCGATATAGGCGTCGACGTTGCCGGTGGCATCCGCGATCCGTTCGCCCACGATCCGCGCGACCGCGGCGCGGCGGGTGGCGACGCGCGCAATGCCGGTGGCGCCGATGCCCGGCGGCATGTCGCGATCATCGGCGACCGGGGTGGCGACGGCCCAGGCGGCGATGGCGGCGTTCAGGCGGATCAGTCCGTCCGCACCCAGGCGGGGGGCAAGGGCCGCGACCAGCCCGTCATACTGGCCACGTGTCGGTCCGGTGAGCGCATCGAACATGCGGTCGGCCAGCTTGTCCGGGGGCACGTCGGCGGCCTGTGCCAGCCGGCCGAGATCGGCGACGGCGGCGTGGAACAGATCGAGCAGCCGGCCGGCGCTGTCGTCGGTGCGATCGAACAGCCGGTCGGCCAGTTTGAGAAATTCCCATAGCAGGTCGTGCGCGGCGACCGGATCGGCGGTGGCGAGCGGCCCGGCGATCGCGGCATGTTGCGTGGCGAGATCGGCGATCAGCGCGCGAAGCTGACGCCAGTCGAGGTTGGACCGCGCGCGGCCGATGGTGGCGATCCGCTTGCGCACCTGGTTCGCGATCTCGCCAGGGCCGGTGGCGTCGGCCAGCGCGAGCCGCAGCCGGCGCTTGATCGCGCCATGCCCGTTCGCGACCTCGATCAGCAGTTCGGCGAGGGCAGGCGCGCCGAGCCGTTCGAGGTTGCGCGCGTTGAGGGTGGAGGTGGCCATGCCTGTTCAACTGACGCGGAACGGGGGCGGGTGCAAGTTGAGGGTGGTGGCGGGGCGGGTGGTGTTGTGTCGATGCTGTCGGAGCGCGATCACGGGTTGGTTGATCGCTATCTTCGGCCCTGCGTCATCCCGGACTTGGTCCGGGATCCAGAGCTAGAAAAGCTGCGCCCGATGAAGTTTCGTCGTGGCTGTGGCCTCGGCCTTGCGATCGGGAGCGCGTGATGGAGAAGAGGTTCGCATTCCTCCCGTCCTGCCGTTTGTCCCGAGTAGGGGCTGAGCGACGCCGAAGACCCGTATCGAAGGATGGGTCCCGCGTTGCATGCATCTGCTTCGATACGCGCCGTTGGCGCTACTCGGTCGCTACTCGGCACGAACGCGAAACGGGATGTCGCGATACGTGGATGTCGGACGTATCGACGCGTTGAAGTATCGGCGTGAGACAGGCACCCAATGCCGATGCGCATATGGCCGATCCTGTCTCTGCTGGTGCTGGCCGGCTGTATCCCTGCGGGGCGCGGGTCGGAGCGGCGGGCGCCGGTGCGGCGGCCGGTTGCTCAGGCCGCATCCACTCTTTCCGACGCAGCCCTGCGGCAATGCCAGGCCGACCTGCGTCGCGCTGGGGTCTCTTTCCAGGCGTTGCCGGACCGCAGTTTCGGCGGCGGGTGCGATGCGACCGCGGCGGTCAAGCTGGTCGCGATCGGGACGCCGGTGACCAATTTGGGGGCGATGCGGTGTCCGCTGGCGCTCGCGTTCAGCCGATGGGTCGCCCAGGTGGCGCAGGTGGAGGCAGAGCGGACGTTCGGCCAGCCGCTGCGCCGGATCGAGAGTTTCGGCACCTATGCCTGTCGCCCGGTGAACGGGCAGGCGGGCGGCCGATTGTCCGAACATGGCCATGCCAATGCGGTCGATATCGCCGCGTTCGTGCTGGCGGACGGGACCCGCTTTACCGTCAAGGACGGCTGGGGTGGGGTGGACGACCGCGTGCGGCGCTATCTGCGTGCGGTGCACGATGCCGGGTGCCGGCGGTTCGGCGTCGTGCTGGGTCCGGACGCGAACGCGTACCACCGCGACCATTTCCATTTCGATATGGCGAGCGGAGGCTATTGCCGCTAGAAGGACCCGCTTTCGCGCGGGGTCCGCCCTGCGGCCGAGCAGGAATCCGCATGACCGATCGCCACATTCCCAAGCGCGTCTTTTCCCCCGCCCGCGAAGAGGCGGAGGTCGCATCCAAGCAGATATCTACGCCGCAGACGTCCGATCCGGCCTATCGGCTGGCATTTCAGGACACCGATTTCCTGCTGCGTGAGGACCTGCGGTCGGTGCGGTTCCAGCTGGAACTGCTGAAGCCCGAGCTGCTGCTGAACGAGGCGGGGATCGGATCGACATTCGTGTTCTACGGATCGGCGCGCATCCCGGAACCGTCGAAGGCGGCAGCGCTGGTCGAGGCGGCCGGCGACGGGCCA
Source organism: Sphingomonas montana (assembly GCF_001956315.1). Taxonomy (GTDB): domain Bacteria; phylum Pseudomonadota; class Alphaproteobacteria; order Sphingomonadales; family Sphingomonadaceae; genus Sphingomonas_R; species Sphingomonas_R montana. The sequence continues at coordinate 226,562 of NZ_MOLY01000042.1, forward strand.
CGCGCGAAGGTGGCGGCACGGCTGGCCGAGAAATCGAAATATTATGACGAGGCGCGCAAGCTGGCCGCGCTGGCCAGCGGCACTGCGCCTTCGGACGACGGCAAGCGCCAGTTCGTGGTGTGTTCGGGCGGCGGCCCGTCGATCATGGAAGCCGCCAATCGCGGCGCGGACGATGTCGGCGCCGAGTCGATCGGACTGAACATCGTGCTGCCGTTCGAACAGGCGCCCAACCCCTATGTGACCCCGAAACTGTCGTTCCAGTTTCACTATTTCGCGCTGCGCAAGATGCATTTCCTGCTGCGTGCGCGGGCGGTGGCGGTGTTCCCGGGTGGGTTCGGCACCTTTGACGAGACGTTCGAGCTGCTGACGCTGATCCAGACGGGCAAGGTCACGCCGGTGCCAATCCTGTTCTACGGCCGCGATTTCTGGACGCGGGTGATCGATTTCGACGCCCTGGTCGAAGAGGGCGTGATCGGCGCGCAGGATCTGGAGCTGTTCCGCTTCGTCGAGACGGCTGAAGAAGGCTGGGCCGCGGTGCAGGATTACTGGGCCTCGCGCGGGTAGTTTAGCCCTTACGGATCGGGTGTTGTTCGTACCCCGGCGCAGGCGGGGCCTAGGTGGAATCGCTTCACCTGGGCTCGGCCTGCGCCGGGGTACGGTCGTTTTGTGCCGGAACGGAACGCCAGCGCCGGTTGACGACGGGAGATAATTGAGAGAACATAAAGGGAACAAACGAGTCGTGTTCCCATGTCCAATATTGCCCGAACCGAAAGACTGGATGCGCTGCGCGACAGCGTGCGCGCGATCGAGCGTGGGGGGGCGGGGGCCGAACGACCGCCCGTGCTGCCGTTCGGCGTGGCCGGAATCGACGAGCGGCTGGCCGATGGCGGGATTGCCGGTGCCGCGTTGCACGAGGCGGCGGGAGCGGACGCCGGGATGGGCGCGGATGCCGCCGCGACGCTGTTCCTGGCCGGGATCGCGGCGCGGCTGACGGGGCAGGTGCTGTGGGTGCTGAGCCGGCGCGACCTGTTCGCGCCCGGCCTGCAACAGGCGGGGCTGCCGCCCGACCGGGTGATCTATGCCGAGACGGGGCAGGACGCCGACACGCTGGCGGTGATGGAGGAGGGGTTGCGCCACGGATCGCTGGCCGCGGTGATCGGCGAGGTGGGCCGGGCCGGGCTGACCGCGACGCGCCGGTTGCAGCTGGCGGCGGAGGCAGGCGGCACGACCGCGCTGCTGCTGCGTCGTTGGAAACGGTCCGGCGCCGACCCGCTGGCCGAACCGTCGGCGGCGGCGACCCGCTGGAAACTGGCCCCCGCGCCGTCCGCACCGCTGCCGGTGGCGGGGATCGGCCGGGCGCGCTGGCAGCTCTCGCTCGTCCGCCAGCGTGGCGGCGATATCTTCGACTGGACGGTGGAGGCCAATGATGCAGCGGGTCGTCTCGCTCTACCTGCCGGAATTCGCGATCGAGCGGGTGCGGCGGATCGATCTGCGGACCGGGGGGCAGGCCGGGCAGGTAGGCGTGTCGCCGCCTGAAGCAGCCACCTTGCCGCCCGCCGAGCCGCGCGGGGAAGGCTGGCGCCCCGGCGCACGCTGGGCCCGCAACAGCGGCGACCGGGTGCGCGACAAGCAGGCGGTGGTCGACGCGATCGCCACGCTGCCCGCGCACCAGCGCCCGCCGATGCGGGAACTGGGCCGCCGCTCCGAAGCTGCGCCGATGCCGTTCCGTGCGATGCCGCGCGACGAGGCGGGGGGGCTGCGCTGTTCGACTATGTTCGGGGCGGACGTTCCGGTGTTGCAGGCGTCACCGCGTGGAATGGCCGTATCTGGTGGCGCACGCGCCGGCCCGGCCCCTACCGTCGTGACAATGGATCCCAGCGTCCGCCGGGATGACGGGGAAAAGGGTAGCGACCCTTCTGCTGGCATCGACGATGTTCGGGAGCGGGTAGCGCTTTCTAGGCACCGGCATCCCGAACCCGATCCGAAATCCAGGGACGCGGGGGGCAGCGTTTGTGGCTCTGGATCCCGGATCAAGTCCGGGATGACGGTGGCGGGGGGTGGCGCCTCGCCTTCGTCATCCCGGCGTCCGCCGGGATCCATTATCACTCCGGTGGAAGCTGTATCCAACGTCGTAACGATGGGTACTCATGCCTGCGGAATTGGCAGTCCGTCTGCGAAGACCGCTTGTGATTTGAAGCAGATGACGGGGAGCGGAACGGGTGTTCCGGCATTGCAGGCGCCCTCGTATGGAATGGCTGTATCTGGTGTCGCACGCGCCGGCCTGACCTCCACCGCAGTAATAATGGATCCCAGCGTCCGCCGGGATGACGGGGGAGAGGGGGGCGGTCCTTCTGCTGGCTGTGCTCGGGGGCGGGTAACGCCTCTCCCAGATCGTCATCCCGGACTTGAGCCAGAATCCAGGGACGCTGGAGACAGTTTTTATGGCTCCGGGTCCGGGATCATGGATGCCCGTATCCGCGGGAAGGACGGGCGCGGGGTAACCGCCGTTGTCGCGCGGCCCGGTTATGACCGTGAAGGGGCGTTCTGGCAGACGGGGCGCGAACTGGGCGGTATCGTGAAACGTGTCGTGGATCGATCGTCCGGCATCGCCGCAGCAGCAGCCCGAACTTCCGATGTGGCCATCCCGCTCATCCTGACCGTGCGGGATGGCACGCGCGTGGTGGTGGGGCATGCGTGTCCGGCGGCGCGGGCGCTGGGCATCCGGGTGGGGATGGCGACGACGATGGCGCGCGCGATGGTGCCCGCGCTGGACGTGCGCGATGCCGATCCGGGCGGCGTGGCGGCCGACCTGCACCGGCTGGCGCTGTTCGCGCTCCGCCGCTGGACGCCGGGCGTGGCGGTGTCGGATGCGGACGGATTGTGGATCGACCTGTCGGGTGTCGCGCATCTGCACGGGGGGGAGGCGCGGTTCTGCCGGCGGGTGCTGCGCTTCTGCGCGCGGCTGGGCTTTACCGCGCGGATCGCGGTGGCGGGCACGGCGGGGGCGGCGCATGCGCTGACGCGGTTCGGCGGGCATGCCGCGCCGATGCTGGAAAGCGGGGCGGAGGCCGAGGCGCTGGCCCCGCTGCCGATCGACGCGCTCAGGATCGATCCTGCCGCCGCCGACCGGTTGCGGCGGCTGGGCGTGGAGACGGTGGGCGACCTGATCGCGATGCCGCGCGCGCCGCTGAACCGGCGGTTCGGGGCGACCGTGCTGCGCCGGCTGGACCAGGCGCTGGGCCGCGTGGCGGAACCGATCGTGCCGGTGGTGGCGCAGGCGGTGCCGTTCGCACGGTTGCGGCTGGTGGAGCCGATCGCGACGGCGGACGCGATCGCGCAGGTGATCGGCGACCTGCTGGCGTTGCTGGTGGTGGAACTGGCGGCGCGGGGGCTGGGCGCACGACGGCTGGAACTGCGGTGTGAGCGGGTCGACGGGCAGGCGCAAATGGTGCGCGCCGGCACCGCGCGGCCGAACCGCGACGCCGCGCATCTGGCGCGACTGCTGGTGCCGAAGATCGAGACGATCGACCCCGGTTTCGGCATCGACGCGATGACGATCCGCGCGGTGGCGAGCGAACCGCTGGGCGCGACGGCGATCACGACGATCGGTGAGGATGCCGCGCCGGACCTGACGATCCTGGTCGACCTGGTGGCCGGGCGGGTGGGCACGCATCGGCTGTTCCGGATCGGGGCGGTGGAAAGCGACGTTCCGGAACGTGCGCATGCCCGCGCCGCGCCGCTGTCCCCGCCGGCGGCCTGGCCTGCCGCATGGCCGCGCCCGGTGCGGTTGCTCGATCCGCCGCAGCGGCTGGATCATGTGACTGCGCTGCTGCCCGACCATGCGCCGCGCCGGTTCAGTTGCCGCGGCCATGTTCATGACGTCGCGCATGGCGACGGCCCGGAACGGATCTATGGCGAATGGTGGCGGCGCGCGGGCGAAGCGGACGCGGTGCGTGACTATTTCCAGGTCGAGGACGCGAGCGGCGCCCGCTACTGGATTTTCCGCCGCGGCGACGGGGTGGACGGCCGCACCGGCGACATGAGCTGGCACATGCACGGGGTGTTCGCGTGAGGGCGGCGGCGGGCGGATGTTTTTGCTCACCCGCGAGGACGGGTTGGACGCACGGGCCTGTCGGGCATCGGAGCCCGACGGGTGCGTCGGGACGGCATTCGCTATCGACGCGTCCGGTGAAAGGGCTCTCATCCGCCATCCCGGAGCGGGTCCGGGAACCAGAGTTTCGCGCACCGCACCTGCGTCCCTGGATCCTGGATCAGGTCCGGGATGACGTGGGGGGTTGGGGCGCGGACCTGTTTCGGCTTCGGGCGGGGTGGATCGGATCTGTCCACATGTCGCGGTTCGGTTGGTGTCCGGCCGCGGGGTCGGGTTCCATGATGCGATGGCGCCGCGTCCTGTGACCGCCGTGGACTATGCCGAGTTGCAGGTGACGACGCATTTCAGTTTCCTGCGCGGCGTGTCGAGCGCGGAGATGTTGTTCACGGCGGCGGCGAACCTGGGGATTGCGGCGCTGGGGATCGTCGACCGCAATTCGGTGGCGGGCATCGTGCGGGCGTGGGAGGCGGCGCGGACCACCGGCGTGCGCTTGCTGCCGGGATGTCGGATCGACCTGGACAGCGGGGAGAGCGTGCTGGTGTGGCCGCAGGACCGCGCGGGCTGGTCGCGGCTGACGCGGATGCTGTCGGCGGGGCGGGTGTCGGAACCGGTGGAGGGGCGGTGGCTGGGCAAGGCGCCGTGCCGGATCGGGTGGGACGATCTAGGGACTTGGAGCGAGGGGCTGATCGGTGCGCTGGTGATGGACCGGACGGACGAGGATGCCGCGCGGGCGCTGGGGCGGATGCGCGACCTGTTCGGTGACCGCGCCTATGCGGCGACCGGATATTGGCGGCGGCCGGGCGACATCGCGCGGATCGACGCGATCGACGGCATGGCGCGTGCCGCCGGGGTGACGCCGGTAGCGACCGGCGACGTGCTGTATGCCGCGCCCGATGAGCGGATGTTGCAGGACGTGGTGACCGCGATCCGCGAGGGGACGACGATCGACGCGCTGGGGTTCCGCCGGGAGCGGCATGCTGATCGCCACATGAAGAGCGCGGCCGAGATGACGCGGCTGTTCCGCCGCTGGCCGCATATGATCGCCGCGACGACCGAGGTGGTCGGACGATGCGATTTCTCGCTGGATCAGTTACGGTATCAATATCCGACCGAGGCGACGCCGGGCATGACGGCGCAGGCGACGCTGGTGTCGCGGTTGCGCGCGGCGGAGGCCGAGCGATTTCCGGAAGGGCTGGGGGCGGAGTATCAGACGCAGATCGCGCACGAACTGGAGCTGATCGAGCAGCAGGGCTACGCCCCCTATTTCCTGACGGTGAACGCGATCGTGGCGTTCGCGCGCGGGGCCGGCATCCTGTGCCAGGGGCGCGGGAGTGCGGCCAATTCGCTGGTCTGCTACATCCTGGGCATCACGTCGATCGACCCGATCAAGCATACCCTGTTGTTCGAACGGTTCATTTCGGGGGAGCGCAACGAGCCGCCCGACATCGACGTCGATTTCGAACATGAACGGCGCGAGGAAGTGATCCAGTGGATCTACGAAACCTACGGCCACCATCATGCCGCGCTGACCGCGGTGGTGACGCGGTTTCGCGCGCGCGGGGCGGTGCGCGAGGTGGGCAAGGCGCTGGGTTTGCCGGAGGACCTGACTGCGGCGCTGGCGGGGCAGGTATGGGGGTGGTCCGCGGAAGGGGTGGGGGAAAAGCATGTCGAGGCGCTGAACCTGGATGCGGGTAATCAGCGGATCGCGCTGACGCTGGAGCTGGCGCGGCGGCTGATCGGGACGCCGCGGCATCTGTCGCAGCATCCGGGCGGGTTCGTGCTGACGCAGGATCGGCTGGACGATCTGGTGCCGATCGCACCCGCCGCGATGGCGGACCGCCGCGTGATCGAATGGGACAAGGACGATATCGAGACGCTGAAGTTCATGAAGGTCGACATATTGGGGCTGGGGATGCTCGGCTGCATGCGGCGCGCGTTTGACCTGCTGGAGAACAAGACGGGGGAGCGGCTCGATCTGGCGTCGCCCGTGATGCAGGAGGATTGCACCAAAACATTCGCAATGATCTCGCGTGCCGACACGCTGGGCACGTTCCAGATCGAAAGCCGCGCGCAGATGAGCATGCTGCCGCGGCTGAAGCCCAAGGAATTCTACGACATCGTGATCCAGGTCGCGATCGTGCGGCCCGGCCCGATCCAGGGAGACATGGTGCACCCCTATCTGCGCCGGCGGGAGGGCAAGGAGCAGCCGGAATATCCCAAACCCGAGCTTGAGGCCGTGTTGAAGAAGACGTTCGGCGTACCGCTGTTCCAGGAACAGGCGATGAAGGTGGCGATGGTCGGCGCGCAGTTCACGGCCGCGGAGGCGGACGGCCTGCGCCGCGCGATGGCGACGTTCAAGATGACCGGCGGGGTCAGCCATTACATGGACAAGATGATCGAGGGGATGGTGGCGAACGGCTATGCCCGCGAGTTCGCGGAGCGCACGTTCAAGCAGATCGAGGGGTTCGGGAGCTACGGGTTTCCGGAGAGCCACGCGGCGTCGTTCGCGAAGATCGCCTATGCGTCGTCGTGGATGAAGTGCCATCATCCGGACGTGTTCTGTTGCGCGCTGCTGAATGCGCAGCCGATGGGGTTTTATGCGCCGGCGCAAATCGTGCGGGATGCGCGCGACCACGGCGTGCGCGTGCTGCCGCCGTGCGTGAATGCGAGCCGATGGGATACGGTGATGGTGGGGGAGGAGCGTGCTCCCTCTCTCCTTCTGGAAGAGGATCGGGGTGGGGGGCTTGGCTTGAGGGAACCATCTTCCCAAGCCATCGCCCCCCACCCAACCCTCCCCCCGGTGGGGGAAGGGCTTTTGGGCTTCTCTGAGGAGCGGCCTTCTCAGGGCACTCCAAAGAGGGGGGTGTGTATGTCGCCGCTGCGCTTAGGTCTGCGCCTAGTCGCGGGTCTGTCGAACAGCCACGCGGCGGCGATCGTGGCGGCGCGGGGGGAGGTGCCGTTCACGTCGATCGAGGATGTGTGGAAGCGGTCGGGCGTGCCGGTGGCGGCGCTGGAGAAGCTGGCGGCGGCGGATGCGTTCGCCGGGCTGGGGCATGACCGGCGGCAGGCGTTGTGGCGGGTGCGTGGCCTTGGCGAGGCGCCGCTGCCGCTGTTCGCGCATGCCGACGCGCGGGAGGAAGGGCGCGAGCCGACGGTCGTGCTGCGCACGATGAGCGAGGGGCGCGAGGTGGTGGAGGATTACCGCACGCTGCAACTGTCGCTGCGCGCGCATCCGCTGAGTTTCCTGCGCGAAGAATATCGCCGGCGGGGCTTGCGTACCTGTGCCGAGCTGGACCGGGTCCGCGACGGAACGCCGGTGGAGGTGGCGGGCATCATCCTGATCCGCCAGAAACCGGGCAGCGCCAAGGGTGTGCTGTTCCTGACGATCGAGGACGAGACCGGGATCGCCAACGGCATATTGTGGCCGCACAAGTTCGAAGCGCAGCGCCGCACCGTCCTGTCCGCCGCGATGATCGGCATCCGCGGGCGCGTGCAGCGCGAAGGCACGGTGATCCACGTGATCGCCGACCGGATCATGGACTATACCGACGATCTGCGTTCGGTGGGCGAGATGGCGTTTCCGCACCGGCCGGGGCCGGGCGACGGCGCGACGCACCCGGGCGCGCCCGACCGCGGCGACGCGGGCTGGACGCCGAAAGGACGGCGCGACTATCACCGCCCGTTCCGCGACGGGGCCGATCCGGAAGAGGTGATCCGGGTGCAGACGCGGGACTTTCGTTAGAGAGTGGGGCCTGCGCACCGACCGGCGCTCAGGACAGGCTTCGACAGCGGCTCAGCCCCTCCGCAGGACTAACGGGTAGGGTGGGCTCGGCAGGAATGGCGCTTCTTCCGAACCGAACGGGTGGTGTGATGGAGGGCGCCAAAGTCCCGTCTGGCTCACACATCGAGCCGGCATCATCACTTTCGTTGCGCTCCATGACCGCGTAAACGGCGGAGATGCGTGCTCCTTCGACCCGTGCCATGATTGCCGAACTCGGCGTGCCGCTGGCATGGGCGCGGGGACAGGTGGCGTGGCGCGGGCTGGCGCGGGCGTTGCCGGGGGACGGCCGGCCGGTGCTGGTGCTGCCGGGGTTCCTGGCGGACGACGGCACGACTGCCACGCTGCGGCGGACGCTGGCGGCGGCGGGCTATGTGCCGCACGGCTGGGCGCTGGGGCGCAATCGCGGGGTCAGCCAAGCGTTGCTCGATGCGATGCTCGCGCGGCTGGCGGCGGTGACGCGCGACCGGCCCGCAGCGGTCGTCGGATGGAGCCTGGGCGGGCTGTATGCGCGCGAGATCGGCAAGCGCCGGCCCGACCTGGTGGAGCGGGTGGTGACGCTGGGTTCGCCCTTTTCCGGCGATATCCGCGCGAACAATGCGTGGCGGATGTACGAACGGATCGCGGGACATGCGGTGGACCGGTTGCCGATCGCCGCGGCGCTGGCCGAAAAGCCGCCGGTGCCGACTTTCGCGCTATGGTCCGCACGTGACGGGATCGTCGCGCCGGCCGCATCGCGCGGACGGACGGGGGAGGCGGACGTCGCCATCGAAGTCGCGTGTCGGCATGTCGGGTTCACGTCCGATCCGGCGGCGTTGCGCGCGGTGCTGGAGGTTCTGCGCCGGGCGGTTTGAGGGGCGCAGGTGCTTGGTTGCACTGCTGGCATGTGTTCGTGCGAGCCGGGGCGGGGCCTTCTTTCAGCGGCATTTTTGCGGTGCCGTTGGCTTCTCGGCTTCGCTCGAAGGGTCCCTCGGCTTCGCTCGGGATGGACGGTTTTCGGCTTGTCGTCCTGAGCGCCCGATTAAGGGGAGCAGGCGCTCGTTCTATCCGCCCACACCCGCGCTGCCATCACGCCAGAAACGGCGCGATCACTGCCGAGGGCACGCGCAGCGGGCGGCCCGTGGTGCGGTCGAGGATCGCCCAGGTGGTGCGCGCGCGGACGTGGACGCGGCCGTCCGCGCCGCTGAACTCCATCAGCCGATCGAACTTCGCGCCGCGCGGCGCATCGGCGACCCAGGTGGCGGCGATGACGGTCTCGCCCGATTTCAGCGCACGCAGATAATCGATCTCGTGGCGCACGATCAGCCACACATAGGCGTCGTGATGGCCGGGGGCCGCGACCGCGTGCCAGTGCGCGGTGGCGACATCCTGGATCCAGCGGACCCAGACCGCATTGTTGACATGGCCCAGCTCGTCGATGTCGGCCGGTGCCGCGGTGATGGCCCGGGTGAAGCGTTCGGCCATGTCAGTTCCCCGTCATTCTGCGGTACCCAGCCCGGCGATCCGCGGGCGATCGGCCGCGGGGATCAGCGCCTCCAGCACCGCCCAGAACCCGGCGACCGCACCCGGCCCGGCATCGCTGTAGGCACGGCCGAGCTTGGCGCGCAGCAGGCCGAACAGCTCCGCCTCCAGCGCGGCCCCGATGGGGGTGAGGCGCAGCAGCCGTTGCCGCCGGTCGCTGGTGCCCGGCCGGGTTTCGATGAAACCGCCAACGGTCAGGTCGTTCAGCACGCGGCCCAGCGACTGCTTGGTGATGCCCAGCAGGCGGAGCAGCGCGCCCACGCTCAACCCCGGCCGGCGCGCGGTGAAATACAGCACCCGCTGGTGCGCGCGGCCAAGGCCGTGGACGGCCAGCGCCTCGTCGATCCCGCGATACAGCTGCCCCTGCGCGAAATGGACGAGTTCGATCCCGCGCCGGATTTCGGCTTCGCGCAGGAACAGCGGGGATGCGGCGGCGGGCATGTTGATTCCATCTGGCAGGCGGCCTAACCGGACGCAACCGGCAAGCGGGCCGCCCCCGTATGACCGTACCGCCGATCCGCCCGCCGCCACCACAGGAGCCATGATGACCGAGCCGACGTTCCGCATCGAACCACATGCCGCCCCGGTCGATGCCGGCACCCGTTCGGGCATGCTGGTCGATCCCGGTTTCGGGCGGGTGTTCACCGATCATATGGTCGTCATCAACTACAAGGACGGGGTCGGCTGGCACGATGCGCGGGTGCAGGCGCGCGCGCCGATCCAGATGGATCCGGCATCGTCCGTGCTGCATTACGCGCAGGAGATCTTCGAAGGGATGAAGGCGTACCGCACGCAGGACGGCGGGGCCGCGCTGTTCCGCGCCGATGCCAATGCCGCCCGGTTCGCGCGGTCGGCCGAACGGATGGCGATGCCGGCGCTGCCTGAACCGCTGTTCCTGGAGTCGGTGCGGCAGCTGGTCGCGGCGGACCGCGACTGGATCCCGGGGCAGGAGGGCGGCGCGCTGTACCTGCGGCCGTTCATGTTCGCCAGCGAAGTGTTCCTGGGCGTGAAGCCATCGTCGGAATATTTCTACATGGTGATCGGATCGGCGGTCGGTGCCTATTTCAAGTCCGGCACGCCCACCGTGTCGCTGTGGGTGTCGGAGGATTATACACGCGCCGCACCCGGCGGCACCGGGGCGGCCAAGTGCGGCGGCAACTATGCGGCCAGCCTGCTTGCGCAATCGGACGCCATCCGCCGCGGATGCGACCAGGTCGTGTTTCTCGATGCGGTCGAGCGTCGCTGGGTCGAGGAACTGGGGGGGATGAACATCTTCTTCGTGTTCGACGACGGATCGCTGGTGACGCCGCCGCTGGGGGGCACGATCCTGCCCGGCATCACGCGCGACTCTATCCTGACGCTGGCACGCGACATGGGGCTGACGGTGCGCGAGGACCGCTATGCGATCGACCAGTGGCGCGCGGATTCGGTGAGCGGGCGGCTGCGCGAGGCGTTCGCGTGCGGCACGGCCGCAGTGGTGACGCCGATCGGCACGGTGCGCAGCGTGGACGGCGATTTCAAGATCGGCGACGGTGCCGCGCCCGGCGAACTGACCCTGCGGCTGCGCACCGCACTGGTCGACATCCAGCGCGGGCTGGCGCCCGACCATCATGGTTGGGTCGAAAAATTGTTCTGATACCGGCGGCCTCTTCCATCGCCGGTCCGCACAGCTATAAGGCGCGGCACGTTGGGGCGTCGCCAAGTGGTAAGGCAGCGGCTTTTGATGCCGCCATGCGCAGGTTCGAACCCTGCCGCCCCAGCCAAACACTGAGTTTCCTCAGCCAAGGAACGTGAAACCACGGTTTTGCGTCACCGCGGCCGGCTTCAACCGTCACAGTGGCTACACTTGCTACCAGTGGGTGGAGCCAGTGTCTGATGCCAGCAATCGAAAATGTTACCCGCCGCGCCGCCGTCTATTGGTGGCGGCGGAGGATCCGCTTCGTCGCCGCCAACCTCGATCCTATAACCATTGCAACAACGGTCAGCCTGCTCACGAAGGAACAGGCGGTCGCCCGGCGCCGCGCCGCGGCCATGACCGGACGGAGCGAGGGTCTGCGGGTGAGCTTGTATGAAAAGATCAAACAGGACGGGCTGACTGCCGAGCAGGTCACTAGCCTTCTACAAACGGAGATGGTCCAATATCGCAATATGCTGGCCTATCAGCATAGCGCTATCCAGGCCGACGGCGCTGGGGACGTCCAGCTTCGGCTGTCGCAGATGCTACGCATCTACGCGGCTCTTAACAACGATTTCGCCATGAACGGCTTCAGCGATTATATGGGCATCGACTATGTTGGCGGGTTCGACCAACGTTTTGCCGGCCTCGACGACGAAGCTCGGGAACATCTGAGCGCCATGTTGAACCGGGCGGGAGATCTTCCCGCAAGCATGCTGGCTGAAGCGCGTGACCTGCTTGGGTCAGTGAGGCTGGCAGTCACCGACGATCGCCTTGAGAATGCGCGACGCGTAATGTGCGAGGCACGCGCAATGATCGCGAAGGCCTATGACGAGCCATCGGCTCGGTCGCTTGCCGACACATTAAGCGTCGTGGCAGCACTGGTGCGTGGCAATCCGCTGCAAACGCAAGCAACGCTCGCACTTCCCACCGCCGTCACGTTGCCTATCGTGGCAACACCGAATCCGCTGTCCGGCCGTACTGTTTGTGATTTATCAGAAGAGCAACAAAGGTTTGCGGCCATGACTGCCCTTGAGGCAGTCGACGAGTATTTCCGCGTCAAACCGCAAGCTGGCGGTAAACGCGACGGCGACAGTGCAATCAAGGTCGGCAAGAACAAATCTCAACCCAAGGTTTGGGGGACGAGCCAGCGTCGCCAGTTCCGCACTGCCGCCTTTCTGTTCGGAAAGTCGGCCGTTGGTCAGCCCATGGCTGCAATGTCACAAAACGACTTAAATGTCTTCTATGATCATCTCACCCGGATGCCCACGTCGCACCATAAATCGCCGCGGCATGAGGCCATGCCCCTTGAGGCAATATGTAGCCAGGCGCTGATAGATTATAAGGAGGACGACAGCTTTGGTATCGGGCTCGATGTTGGTACCGTCAATCGCCATTTCGCCAATGTGCAAAGGCTCTCCAAATGGCTTGCTGCCAAGACGCCGATGCGAGCTCTCGATTTCTCGGACTTTATACTGGAAGAGGAGGATCGCGATCAGCGCGACGAGCGCGATCCTTACACGATCGAGCAGGGCTTAGAGCTTTTCAAGCTGGGTATTTGGACTGGAAGCGCATCATTAGAAGATCGATACCACCCCAAGTCCGGGGATAGTATCTGGCATGACGCGGCATATTGGGTTATGGCCTTAGTTTGGTACTCAGGCATGCGCCGCGAAGAATGCTGCAAGCTTCTGATCGACGATATCGGCGAAGAGAATGGTATTACTTTCTTCAACATCCGGAGCACGGTCGCCGGTAGGGTTAAGACGGCGAGAAGTGTGCGCAAGGTTCCCGTTCATCCAGAGCTTATCCGTCTTGGATTTATAGAATACGTCGCTGCTATGCGGGTGGCAGGCGAGACATGTCTTTTTCCGGACATCATGCCAGGCCGCAGTGGCCGTAAACAAGGAGACGTTTTTTTTAAGCAAGTATGGCTGAAAATTAAACCCTGCCTCCAACAGATTCGACCAGGGCAAGCGGTCCACAGCGGACGTCACATGGTTAGTACAGAACTCAAGATCCTTCAGACATTCGAGGAGTTCCGAGCGGATCTTCTTGGTCAGGTGTTCGGTGGTGAAAATGCTAGCCGGTATTCCGGCGCGACAAACCTCGAAATTTTGGTTGATGTCGTTGTTCGTATTCCGAATGTCACTTCGCATATATCGAACTGTAAAGACATTCGTCTTTTACCTGATAGCTTACGTAAGGCGCGACCAGTTCGCGAACATTTTGGTCGCCGGGAACGTATTTAATGTCACCGGTATATATTCGCGGTCTAGCAATATCGGGATAATGGTTATCCGGACTATATTCTGAAGCTGTTAGAATCCACGCGGATGTCATCTGAGCAACAAGGATGCGTTTATTATACGTTATTTGCACCATTGAGTCGACCGCATGGATAGGCTTGTAGGCAGAACCGCTACAGACGGATCTGGGCGGGATGACAACCAGCGTACCCGCCGTCCTTCAGTTGATCGACCAAGAGCGCGACGAGGGCAGAGTACAGCTTGACCGCTTCGATGCCGGAACTGCGCGATGCCAGACGCATGCGCGAATTAATGTTGACCCTCACGTAGTGCAGAACTCCGCCTGTGATTGGTGGATCACGGTCAAGTTGCGTTGAGGCACCGATGACGGTTTCTCCCGTTGGTTCGGCATCGGCATCGGCATCGGCATCGGCATCGGCATCGGCACGGCCACTGCCCATCGCACTGTTGCAACAAAGGCGATCCGGGCTGGATGGCGTTCGTTTGGGCCAGCTACCCTCCAGATTGACATAGTCGTGACGGTGTCGGCGACAGGATCGCGTATTGCGGCAGGAGACCGGAAGACAAAACGGTAAGGCGTCACCCCGGAGCGGACCTAGCGCTGGAAGTGGAGCAGACGATCCGCCTCTAAATGATTCCCTGTTTCCGAAACCGCTCGATGAAGCATGCCATCGGGCCCTGAGGGATGGCGCTCCGAACTCAACGTTGACGGCAGCCGCTTAACCAATGCCAGCGGCGTCGGTGAACAAGAAGCGAATTCTCCAAGGGGGCTGGCCTCCCTTGCGGTCGGCACAGCCGAGTGCGCGCCGCGCGCATCAGCACTGCGGTGTGCTGTTTCAGTGCGAAGCAGGGGTGAGGGGAAAACCGGAGGCCGGGCCCGGCCCCGTGCGCTTCGCGTAACAGTCATGGAGTTAAGAAATGATTAAGATGACCGAAGAAATGCAAAATGCCGCCTATGCTCTTAAAGAGCTTTCCGCTTCGGACCCAGCGGTTCTATCAAATATGATACGCCATACGGCTGCTTACGGGCGGATGCTCCGCGGACGCGGAGATAACGCTCGCCGCGCAGGGGAGCCGCAAATTTTATCAGGTTTTGCGCTTAGCGAAGGTGAAGACCGGCTGTTTGGCAAACTCGTACGCCATAGCGCCACTGATCTTCTATATCTTGAGTTTGACGTCGACGATGCCGCCGCTCCCGCCCTCGCACTGCACCTTTTCAGCAAAGAAGCCGATAACGTAAGGCATTACGCGAACTGCCGCCTGTGGTCGCCGACGAACGGCGGCCGCGCCCTTGTCGTTCCCGTTGGGGCCGAACATGTCTTTCACTTCGTTTTCCAATCCGAGGAGCCTCTCAAACCCGTCATCGGATCATTGCCAGGGAATCCGGAGGCCGGGTTTCGTCGCGCCGATACACGCGTAGCTCGGCTTCTGTCGTCCGCTGATCTGTGCGACGTGCACCGGACCGGGTTCGTGAGTCGCCTCCACAACGAGGGGCAGGACATCTTTGGAAGGACTACGCGAGCCTTCGGATGATCCCGCATCGACCGGCCTGCGGGCCGGTCGATGCGGATCACGCACTTCCGTCAAAAGATGCCCAATCGTGACCGTCATCGGCTGACGCATTGGATATCATCTATCACCTTGCACATGCACGCTCACCGCAACAATCAAGTTTGGCGGTAAATCCTCGCGTATCGGTGATTGTGTATCTGATGATTTAGGATGTGTAATTCGACCGCAGCGAGCCTCAGTTTTTCTATCACCCGATTTATTTGAACGTCACTTAAAAAAGAGGTTGGCGGCAGGGGGTGGCCGATCCTACCAGTAAAGAGTGTTGTTTTAGAGACAAACGCAGACAGGATAGAAACCGATGCTGGCGGCAGGCGAGAAGATGACGATGAATGAGCGAGCGCGGCGCCGCTCGACTTCCTGCATTAGCCGCGGCAGCGCCGCTAAGCTTCACCATGCCTGGCGCTTCATAGATGAAGTCAACGGAGGTACGCAAAGCGGACAGGCGCTGGCCAAAGCCTCCCAAATGCTTGGTATGAGCCTCAACGTGTTCATAACAATCAACTACGGGAACACGACATCAAAAGTTGATCGGTTCGATGAACTGCGCCGTGATAGAATTGCACCGTGGCTACGCAAATGTTCTATTAAATTGCGACGGCAGATCGCGCCGACTTACGTTTGGGTACGGGAAAATGTCGCGGGCTCGCATGTTCATTGCGCTATTCACATCCCCGTCGAGCTTATGGTGGAGTTTCTCCATCTTTTACCTCGCTGGATATCAAGCCTTGAAAATCGCGTTGAAGGGGAAAAGTGCCGTTCGTCGAGCTTTGCCCCCGCGTCGCTAGCCGTGGTACAAACAAAGCCGGTGACCAAGAGTGTTGGGCTGCGGCGCTATTTCCTCAAAGGCATAGATCCGAATTGGCAGAAGCAGTACGGCGTCCAGGCGATCTCTCAAGGAATCGTCGACAAGCGGCGGTCCGGTTACAGTCGCAACCTCGGTCCGACTGCTCGAAAGCGCGCTGGATACCGATCAGGCCCAGTGCCGAGCCGAGTGTCGGCATATGCCCGTAGTCAACGTGTAGCCCGCTATCTTGCCGCTTTACAGAGCCAAGATGTCTCCAAGTTCGTATCCAAGCCGCCATCGGTGAGCCCGGACGCTCCGTCTAAGCTGGGGACGAATACCTCGGCACCGGAATAGCTGTGGTCGACGCGCTGCTCCTAGCCCTCCATCAACATTATGTTCGCTTCCGCGGTACTACCAACGCGATATCGGCGGTTTCGGGCGCTATTACTACTCGTTTAAAGTCGCTTGCCGACAAAGGTAAGGGCTGCGCTACGGGGCAAAGTGAGGCAGGCGGACGCCTATGCGCTTTGGCAGGTGGCAAAAGCGTGACTGACCGACGACCACTTGCGTCGGCGCGCTCAGGCACACAGATGACCGCGCCGATGTTGTTTGACACCCCGACCACGGCCGACTGGCTCCTTGCCTCACCGTCTTTACGTAGCTTGCACTGTCGGGCGTCTGCGAACCGGCACTTTTGTATAAGCAAGCCGGACCGCGCCATCATAGATATCGACCAAGCCGTCGGCAAGAGAGCATGATCCTCAGATAAACGCCTGACGGGACGGCGTCCACGGATCTTTCAGTTGCGTAGTTTCCGAGGGTCATCGGTGGCGAAGCTTTCGCGTAGTCGAGAGGCTCCCTTGCCGCCGGCACGCGGGAGCCCGGGGCAAGATCTTCCGCCGCCTGTCCAGCCGTGCTGCTCAAAAGATCGGGACCCGATATGAACGTACAGGAGCGAATGGAATCGCGGGACGGGCGGCACGCCGTTATTCTATGTCATCCTAATCCGGGTCACTTTAACCATGCAATCGCCATGCGCTACTGTGATGAGGTCCGTGCGGCCGGGTAGGAGGTCGTTGTGCGTGATCTTTATGCCATGCATTTCGACCCGGTGCTTAAGGCGGTGGAACGCCGGACCCTGGCCGGAACAAGCCTGGCATCCGCGCCGTGTTGAGACCTTTTTGCAAGCTTCGCCGTGTCCACTGTGCCTAATATTCGGAGCCAGCCACGCCCTGCCGTAACAGAGCTCCTTGGGGTTAGTGAACCCGCCGCTTTCAATGCTATGGAAGGTCGCGTCGAGGATAACATAAATTATTTCTCCACAATTGTAGCTGCGTAGTAGGCGGTTCATTCAATTCGAACGATACTTCCCTGTATTTGGAACGCTTCGTTGTTCAACAGCAAAAGCTGTGTGGTTCATTTGATCGGCTTTATCCATATTTATGCTGCCATGAGTTGGCTATGCCGAATGTCGATATGTGATGGCAGCGATACGGAACCCGGCGCGTTGAAACTCCAAATTTGAAGACACTGTCGCTTCGGTAATGCGGCCCCGACCTGCGGGCGTCGATTGTCGCTACCGGGCAGTGAGGATCTCATTCAGCCGGGGACGGGTGCCGACGATCGGTTCGAGGTGTGGGAAGCGATGACCCGCATCATAGTTCACCGTCACCTCGCGTGGGCGGGATTGTGACCGCGCCTTGACCGTTAGCGTAAACGGACGCGCGCCACCCTGCGAGGCAGCCACCGCATTACCGATCCCCGTTTCATCGTAGGCCTGCCCATTCACGGCCTGAATCAGCGCGCCCGCCGTCAATCCGGCGTCGAAGGCCGCGCTGCCCCACATCACTTCCTGCACCGTCCCGCCCGCGGCGATGGTCAGCCCGATCGAGAAACGCAGGTCCAGCTGTCCCGTCTGCGCATCGTAGCTCCTGCAGAAGTCGGTGCGATGATCGCGGTAGACGAGGCGGTAGCCGCCGCGATCCAGCCCTTCGAGCGGTGCGCCTTCCCTGCGGCGGTGCAACTGGGTGTCGAGGAAGGCGGCCCAGTCGTGCGCGACGACATCGTTCAGCGTGCTGACGACCTCTTCCAGATCATAGGTCCGCGTCGTCATCCTGCCGTCGTTCATGCCAAAGAACGCGCGCGCGAAATCGTCGAGCGACTTCTGGTCGCCGGACGCCTCACGGATGAGCGTATCCACTGCCAGCCACATCAGTTGGCCTTCGGAATAATAGTCCTCGTTGCGCTGCCAGCTGGGCCAGGGGAGCGGTGCACGGCCGTTGATCACCGGGTCCTCGGTCGTGTCGGCCATCGTGCGCCATAACCCACCTGGACGCACATCGTAGGTAGCCGCAATCTTGGCGAGCGCCTCCAGCGACGCGGCCATTGACCACAGGCCTGCGCGAGCCGTGAGGACATGGCCCCAATACTGGGTCTGTCCCTCGTACAGCCACATCAGACTGTTGCGGATCGGGATCTCGAAACTGGGTGTCCACGAGTCCGCGCCCCGGCGGAACTTGCCGTTCCAGCTATGCGTGAATTCGTGCGCGAAAACGTCACGCTTGGTCCGGTTCTGTTCCCACTGCCTGAAATAGGACGGCGGCGCGACGATTTCGGCCGAACGATGATGTTCGATCCCGCCGCCGCCCAGTTCGTCGCTGAGCGCCACGAGGAAACGGTAGCTGTCGAAATGGCGGGCACCGAAGAGCTTGTCCGCCTGCGTCACCAATGCGGCATGGAACGCCACCTGCTCCGTGGTGATTGCGAGGTCGGCCGGCTGATGGGCGAACAGGTTCATACGTACCGTGCCCTGCGGATCGATCATCAGCTCGTGATGATGCCGTCCCGCCATGACCGGCGAATCAACCAGGATATCCAGTCGCACCGGCGCGAAGGTAACTGTGTCGCCGTCTTGCACATGGGTTTCCAGCACCGTCGCGTACTGCCAGCCCTTTGGTAGCTTCACGCGGGGCCGCACTGTAATACGGCGGGTGAAATATCCGGCGGGATAGAGCAGCGCACGACCCCATTGCAGGTTCAGAATGTCTTCCGTCACGACGACGTCGCCCTGGGTCGATGTCGTGGGCGACAGGAACTGGAAGCTGATGTCCAGCACCGACGTGCCGTCCGGTACGTCTATATGAAACGCGTAGACCTCGACCGGATCGCGCCGCCAGTCGAGCACGAGATTGCCGGCCCTGATCTCGAGTCCCGCGAACAGCTCGATCGGGTTCTGCGGCGAATGATAGCCCGGCATCCACTTGGGATAGAGCAGCGTCATCCGCCCGCTCCGAAGCACTGGCATAAGGAGCCGGGCCAGAAAGATACCGCGAACGGTGTCCGAAGTATCGATCTCCAATTCGAGGACGCCGGAATATTCCACGTCCTGCGGTGTCACAGTCCATGTCCCCTGGCCGTTTGGTCCTGGCAGCTGCGGCACAGTTACGGGCACATCTGACATGGTCCGGTCGACTTCGGGAACGGGATTGTCTTGCGTGTCGGAATGGTAGCCCATCGTGACTTCCCTCATCCGCGTCCAGCGCTCTTGCCGCCGCGCCGTCGATATTTGTGCCGTCCTACCGACTCTCCAACTGCCGGCAGGTTCCACATGCCCAACGGAATGACGGCAGAGCCGGCATGGCCGGACCTGGGATTTGAAGCCGGCGACCTGTACGCCCACCCCCGTATCGGACGCCATGATCGGGTAGCGCGCAGTTCCACGTCGGCCGCCCGGCAGAATGCCGAACCGGTCGATAAACCGGTCGGTGAATGGGGCCGGGTGCCGCCAGAAGCGCGGGGATTTACACGCACGTTAATGCCCAACCCGCTGGAACTGCGAAATCCGAGATCAACAACAGCGGAGCGTAAGCCTATGACAAAATCGTATAAGCTCGATGATCTGGTTCTCTGCATCGCACGCGAGGAGGCGGCGGTACTGCACGCGAAATGTGAGAGTTCACGGAATGCCCATATCGGCCTGGCTGACCGGTACAAGTACAAGCTGGCGCAGATGAAGGCCGTCGAAACAGCCATACGCATCAGTTTCGGTTAAGGCGATTCGGGCTTTATCCTAAGTAGGCCGGACGCCGAGGGATATGGGTCTGAACTCCGGGCGGCACTGCAGCACGGTGATGCAGCCCCGCCGGCGCATGAACCCCGGTGCCGTGCACGGTCGCCGGACTGGACGTTGCCGCCTCTGTACAACCGAGCGACATTGAGATGATGGTCCACTACACCCCAACATTCCTGCGGTCAGGAAGGGCACGGTCAGTGACCGCGCGGAAGCCGCGAAGACCCGTTCCGCTCTGCAGTCATCATCAACCGACCGGCCGCGACAAGAGCGACGCCGAAGGCAAGGAAAAGCCAGTCCCACACGGACTGCCCGGCCCGCTCGTACACATGGTGCAGGTTGAGAATGTGGTGGTCGATGATCCCTTCGACGAGGTTGAACAGACCCCACCCCATCAGAAGCGAGCCCACCAGAGCACGGCCTGATGTAATCGTATCGACGCGTTTTGCGGCACGCCAGAGCATCGCGATGCCGATCGCGGTCGTCGTCCAGACGCCTATGTGGAACAGGCCGTCCCACACCATATTTACCTTCGTACCAAGCAGCGTGTCCGTCGAGACACGCGCGGAAAGCATGTTGTGGATCTGCAGGATCTGATGGAACAGGATGCCGTCGGCGAAACCGCCCATGCCAATTCCGATGACCATACCGGCGGTAACGATTGGCCTGGTCCCAGACATTCCGCTTCTCCTCAAGGCGCGACACGACGGGCAAGCAGCACCGCCGCAAACAACAGCGGGAACGGCAGCAGCAGCGCCGCCATGTTTGACCAAAGATCATGGCCCATTACCGTCGCGCGCGTGTCTTCGGCGATGCGGCTGTGGCATAACGTGCATGCCCAGAGCGACGAAGGTGCCAGGGTTGCGACAACTGCCATTAGAACATTTTTGCGCATCTGCTTGCACCTGCTGAGAGGTTGCATTTCCTCGGCTGACGGCCTGACCGCGCTTATGCCCGGATTTCGCTTGCATTTTCGATGATGATTGTCGTGTCAGGCTCGACGCCCGCGCGCTTGCGAACGGCCGCTTCCAACAGTTCGTCGATAACAGTCGAAGCATAGTCAAGTGCCTGCTGGCGTGTCAAAAGACCCGCTTGCGCATGTTCGCGTAGAGCGTCCACGTCAATGTAGACGTCGTACTGCGTGCCGCTGAGGGTCGTACGAAGAAGAACGTAGCTGTCTATCAGCTCCGGCCCGGTGTCGAGGATCGTCATGGTGCTTCTCACTTGGTGAAAGGTCTTCGTGTTCGACCGACCCGGTATAGTGCATCCAACACATGGGCACCTGTTCAGGTCCTGAAGCTTAATGCGGAAACGGGCGCACATCCCGGAGCAGTATTCTGGCCTTACGACGTAGCGGGGGCGGCGGCCGTCCACGCTTCGGACGTCAGGCCTTGCTCGCGGTGACCATCTCGCTGCGAACCTGGCCGTGGGCGAAAACCGCCGATCGGTTGGCATGCCGAGTTGGAGACTGGCTTAACAAGATCATTTTTACAATCTAGTTATGAACTATGTATCTTACAGCTTCTGTGATCTGCATAATATTAATCGGCTTTTCGCACAGGACAATATCAGCAAAGCGGCTCGGCATCACGGACTGGTCATAACCGGTGGTGAATAAGAACGGTACCTGCCGATGAGTTAACGCATCGGCTGCAGGAAATGCCCATTGACCTCCCAAATTCACGTCAAGGATGGCGCCATCGATCCTCACCTCTGACGCGATCAGGTGTATTGCATCCTCAAGCGTTCCGGCCGGCCCGAGTACGGTGGCACCAAGAACGCTGAGTTCCATATTCAGCTCATCGGCCAGCATGTATTCGTCTTCCACAACGAGGATATGACACCCTTCAAGGCTACGCTCGAGCATGGCTCGTCTCCTCTGTGCTCGCCGATACCAGCAGTGAAATCGTGCAATGAACGCCATCGGGTCCGAATACATATGAGGTCTTGGCGCGCAGCTGATATGGCAACGCCTTCTCGATCAGTTCGCGACCCTGACCGGTGCCACATGGCGCTGACCCGAGGGACGGCATAACCACGCCACTTTCTCGCCAATCGATGTGGAGCCACGGCTTTCGGCCTTCACCGAATTCGTCCACCCACCATGTGATGTGCAGATGCCCTCCCGGCTGCCCCAGCGCACCATATTTGACCGCATTGGTCGCTAGCTCGTGCAGCGCCATGGCAAGTGTCTGCACCGTTGATGATCGCAAGCGTATGCCAGCAGGGCCACTGAGCATTACACGTTCGACGCTGCCGTTCACCGCCGCAAGCTCGGCCTTGATGAGCTCGTCGAAGGTCACCCGGTCATGGTCGTTCAGCCGGGAAAGCAGGCCTTGGACACGCGACATTGCCTCGATACGGTCCCGAAAGCGGCGGCGGAAATCCGGAATGTCGGCGCTTGCCCGCGCCGTCTTGTCGCTGATCGAGCGCACAACGGCCATCAGATTACGGGTGCGATGCTGAAGTTCGGCGACCAGCACCTGCTGCCGCTCTTGCAACTTGCGCAAAGCGTGAATGTCTGTGGAGGTGCCTAGCCATTCGACGATCTCGCCCGATCTGTCGCGCACCGGCGTCGCGCGGGTCTGGAACCAGCGATATTGACCGTCGTCGACGTGGCAGATCCGATACTCAACCTGGAAGCCGCCATCTTTCAGCGCGTGGCTCCAAGCATCGACGGCCGCCTTGCGGTCGTCGGGATGCAAGGCTTGAAGCCAGCCAAGACCGTGACTGTCGGAGCCTGTCTGACCGGTATAGGTAGCCCATTGCGGGCTGGCCCAAGTCCACTCTCCGTCGCTTACCGCCCGCCAGACCAGCTGCGGGATGCCCTCCATTAACGTCCTCAGTCGTTCCTCCGTTTTGCACAACCCTGCTTCGGCACGTTTGCGCGCGTCGATGTCGATGTTCATTCCGACCCATTTCACAATGTCCCCGTCCGCGTCGAGTACGGGGGCAGCGCGAACATTGGTCCAGCGCCAGCCACCATCTGGGGCATGAAGGCGGAACTCCGCGTCGACCAGACCATGTGCGGCGGTAGCCTCGCGCCATTGCTTCTCGGCGTAGGTCCGGTCATCGGGATGGATCGCGTCCAGCCAGCCATAACCAAGCCACTCTTTGACGGTCTGACCAGTGTACGCGCGCCAGCTCGGGCTGTCAGCGATGACGACGCCGTTAGCGTCAGTTTCCCACTCCGCCTGCGCCCAGCTTGCGATCAGAAAGCTGTGCCGGGCCTTACTTGCCCTTATCACTTCCCGGTCTTGTTCGCGCTCCGTGACTAGATGCAGGCGATCGATGACTGGCCCAAGGATCATGGCGTAAGTCCGCAGAAATTCAATTTCGTCGTCTCCGAATTCCCTCGCCTTCGTATCGTCAATCTGGAGCACGCCGTAAGGACGCTGGCCTGGAACAAAGATCGGGACATTGACGAGTGCGACAACCCCGGCTTCTTTCATGAAGGGCGGAACATCGAACCTGTCGTCCTGCGCAATGTCTTGCGAGACAATCGGTCTGGCTGCCTTGATGGCATATGTCTCGGACGAGCGCTCACCCATCTGAAGGCGAACCGTGCCAACCACGTCGGGAGCCCATCCAACCCCCGCGCGTACGAGCAACTCCCGTCGATCTTCCTGTATCTCGATAACTTTTGCGCGACCCGTTCGAGTGGCCTCTCCAACGAGCCGACATGCTTCCATAAGCACCGCGTCAAGGTCCTCGGAATGGATCGCGAATTCGCCAAACGCCGCCAGCACCCGCTGGCGCTTCATCATTCCGTCCAGCTCGAGCACTCTGTTCTCCAATCAGCTTCGCGGCTAGCTTGACTTACACCCTCAATTGCAGGTCGAAGAAGAAACTTGTGGTGGGCAGGCTTGGTCCCCCTGACAGACGTCGGCTTTAGTCCGGGGCAGCAGATCACCCGGTTTCTTAACGACCTAGATTGGGTCGACCGTTATTACATTAGCGAAGAGGCTGTATGTGACGCAGCGCTTTCCAACAAAGCGATCGATGCCGACGGGTCCGCCATTGGAAAAGCCGAAACCTACTTGAAATTTTCCGCATAGGATTGAATTTTCAAGCTGCGCTGGGGAGTTGGAACGACGTGGTAGTCGATACCCTCCCTGCGTGCATATGCGACTGCCGCTTCGAAAGATGGAAAGCCGAGTTGCACCTGCCCCTGAGTGTCGCCCCCGCCCTGCCAGCCCGTCAGCGGGTCGGCATGAATTCCTTGCAAATTATTGAACGTCAAGATCCAGCCCTGCCCGTTGAGCCGACCACGCTGCATATTATTTTCAATCTTCTGGAATATTGTGGCAGCCATGTTTGTCGCCTTGTTCTACCTCGGCCAAGGAGTAGCACGTGGGACCATAAAAGCGTTAACCCATGTCGATATGTCGTTTGCCGATTGACCGCAGTTGTTTTTGATACCCCACGGTTCGGCCGTATCGCGAATATTTTGGTTTTGCGACTGACGCCAACGGTACAAGCAACAACCAAGCGCGGCGACTGGCTTTTGAGATTTGCGCGCTACGAACCACGAAGGTGGGCAAACTGCGTTACCGTAGATGGTAGCCCCGCCGGTCGGAAAACCGACGCCAGTGGGGGCGCGACCAGCTTGGTACCGCGCCTGCGCTCGATACTGTCCATTAGATTTGTACGAGAGGACTGCAAAAAAACTGTGGATTCTGCGATCCGCTGGCCGGAAAACCGTCGTCAGCGAATCAGCGGTCAGTCCGTTACCCCTAAACGAGTATCTGTACTCGACTAAAAAACTAGTTAATGTAAATTAATAAGTGATACGAAAAACACGCCAGTTCGCTTGTTATTTGCAGTTCGCATCCATTAAGAATTCATGATTCCCACCACATACTACGACGGCAGATCATGACTCCGCCGCACGCTTTGCGTAGTTCGTCCGTTCGCCCCCCGCGACACTGGAGTGCGATAAAAAAATGCAGTATCTGTAGAGTTGCAGACGGGGTAGAGACTGGACGTGACTAATCCGTTTGTAAATAAATTGCGTGGCTTGGCCGATCTTACGGCCAATGACACAGCGGCGCTTGAACGCATCACATCGCGCCCGCGTCGCTATAATCCGCGTCAGGATCTCATCCGCGAGGGTGACGAGACGGGCCCAATGTTCGTAATCCTCGACGGCTGGGCCTGTCGCTACAAGATCCTGCCGAGCGGCACACGTCAGATCATGGCGTTCCTGATGCCGGGTGACGCCTGTGACCTGCATATCAAGCTGTTGGCCGAGATGGATCACGGAATACAGGCGCTCACGCCAGCGATGGTTGCACGCGTGTCCCAAGACGATATGCAGGAAATTATGCAGAACCACCGCAGCATCGCGTTGGCAATGTATTCCGCGCAGCTTGTCGATGAGGCGATCATGCGCGCCTGGATCGTGAGCATGGGCCGGCGCAGTTCCGTCGAGCGCTTGGCGCATCTGATGTGCGAGCTTTATTTGAGAGGACAAACTATCGGCCTAACTCAGGACGGTGAACTTGCGATGCCGTTGTCGCAAATTGTTCTGGCTGACGCCTTGGGAATGACCCCAGTCCACATAAACCGAGTGCTCAAGGAGTTGCGGCTGGATGGGACGATGTCGCTCACTCGCGGCAGCGTCACCATCATGGATCCGCAAAAGCTCGCCCAGATCGCCGGCTTCGACGAGAACTACTTACATCGCAGGACACGACATATCACGGGAATGATCCACCAGGCTTGCTGACCGCTGGAACAAGATCAGCGCCGTCTGGCACGCGTGCCGAGCGGCCACGCGATCCGGCAGACGATCCCGTCCGATCGCGTTACGAAACTTGTGTCCCCGTCGATCTGGTAGGGCAATCCATCCTCAATAAACTCGCGTCCAAAACCCTTGTGCAATGGCAGGTCCGACAGTCCCGCAACTTCGCTTTCGGACCATGTCAGTTCCAGTCTCTGTCCAGATACGACCCACCGGATTTGCAGCTTGGCCCCGCCCTTGGCAAGCGCCCCGAATTTCAAGGCGTTCGTCACAAGCTCGTGGATCGCCAGCCCGATGGGCTGAGCCTGTTCGAGAGGCAGATAAACCGCTGGCCCCACGATCGTGATCCCCGGCGCGGACCCAAACTCGAACTGCTGAAGTTCGTCGCGGATAAGCTGATCGAGGCCAACGTCGCCGTTCGAGCCCAGCGATCGTGGCAGTTGGTACCGGAGCAGGAGAGTCAGGCGGCCGCAGAAGTGGCGCTCGACTTCCTCCAAGCTGTTCGCCGTCTCGATGGTAGCTTCGAATACCGCTCGCACGAGCGCGGCCGTGTTGCGAACGCGATGCTGCAACTCGCCTAGGACCTGCGCATGATGACGAACCATTTCCGCGTCGTGCAGGTCCCGTGCTTCGAGCTCTTGCTGCAATGCCGTCAAAGCGGCCCGAATGTCATCCGTTTCAACACCTGGATCCTGCGAAAGGAGGGGCGGGGTCGGGTCACAGGAGGGGGGGTCCATCATGGCCTCTACTATACCTGACTTTCGTGCGAGAGTTGGGCCATCCTCTTGACGATCTGCGAAACGCACAGCGGCTTTTCATACCGTGCGACATGCGCAAAGCGGTCCGGGATGATCGACGCGTCATATCCCGTCGTGAACATAAACGGGACTCCTCGCTCGACCAACATGTCCGCCAACTGGAAAACCTGTTCGCCGCGCAGATTCACATCGAGTATTGCGCCATTCAACCGTGATGTGTCGCGAAGCATCGCGGTGCCCTGCTGCAAAGTCGCGGCGGGTCCGACGACCTCCCCCGACTCTGCGATCAATGCCGCAGACAGTTCTTCCGCCAGAAGATATTCGTCTTCGACAACCAGGATTGCACAACCCCGTAACGCGAGCTCAGTCATGCAATGCTCCTGATATGGGGACGATCAACTGGCACCTTATACCATCCGGTCCAAATTCGTAATGCGTTTCCGCGTCAAGTTGATACGGCAACGCCCGTTCAATCAGGTCGCGGCCTTGCCCCGTTCGTGTGGCTGCTGCGCCATCCGGCGGCATCATAACGCCATGCTCCTGCCAGATGATTTCCAGTCGACCTGGCCGACCGTCGGCTTGCAGCGTGCGCCAACAAATATCCAGTCGCCCGTTGCGGTCCTTTAACGCGCCGTATTTGACGGCATTCGTGGCAAGTTCGTGCAAGACCAGCGCCAGCATCTGCACCATGCTGGACCGCAGCGGGATCCCGTCGGCGCCACGCAGGATGACCCGCCCCTCATCCTCGTCCGCCACGCCGTGGGCGGCAAGCTCCGCGCGGAGCAACTCGTCGAACGTAACACGGTACTGGTCGACTACGCGCGACAACAGGCCCTGCACGCGCGCCAAGGCATCCAGTCGCGCGCCGAAATCACGCTGGAAATCCTCCATCGTCGCGGACTGTCGCATTGTTTTGTCAGCAATCGAGCGGGTGACGCCCAGCAAATTGCGCGTCCGGTGCTGCAGTTCGGCAACCAGGATCCGCTGCCTTTCCTGCAGGCTACGCAGGTCGTCGACGTCGGTCGAGGTGCCGAGCCACTCAATGATCGTGCCGGATCCGTCCCGGATTGGTGTCGCTCGTGTCTGGAACCAGCGATAAACACCTTGCTGGTCATGGATCCGGTAATCGGTCTCTAGAATTTTCCGCTCGACGGCATGAGCCCACGCCTCGCGTGCGCGCGCACGATCGTCCGGGTGAAGTGGCTCCAGCCAGCCCCAACCGTAGCTGTCAGTTTCTGCTTGGCCCGTAAATCGGGTCCATTGTGGACTCGCCCAAGTCCACTGGCCGACGTCGCAAGCCCGCCACACAAACTGCGGCACACCTTCGATCAAGGCTCTCTGGCGGTCCTCGCTCTCGCCAAGCGCCGCCTCCGCACGCGCTCGTTGAATAGCCGCCCACGTGCGCTCTGCAACCCCTCTCAATAGTTCCGAATCACCTTGGGTCCAATGACGGACGCGAGTGTCGGCAACAAGAAGCACGGCAGCCAGACGACCATTTCGTAAAAGCGGAACGCCTAACGCAGCACGCATACCCAGACTGGCGTAAGTCGATCTGGCCTGCACGCTGAACTGTTCCGCGCAAATCAGGTTAGGTATGTCGAGCACTGCCCCTGAACACATAAGATCGAGGAAGTTCGGCTCGTCTGAAAGGTCATGGACGCCCACCATTGAAGGCAAACCATCGCGTTGGAACTCTGCGCGCACGATCGCGCGTGTTCCGCCGTCGTCGAATTCGTTGAAATAGCACCAGCTTGCGCCAAGTTGCGTGGCGAGGCGACGTGCGGCTTCTGACTGAATGTCCGCAGGATCGACCAAGGACGCGAGCGCATCGCCGAGCTGTAGCTGGAACGCCTGCCGCTCC
The DNA here is from genome assembly GCF_001956315.1 of Sphingomonas montana. GTDB lineage: Bacteria > Pseudomonadota > Alphaproteobacteria > Sphingomonadales > Sphingomonadaceae > Sphingomonas_R > Sphingomonas_R montana. Next base: position 254,707 of record NZ_MOLY01000042.1, read on the forward strand.
TCGCTGTCCCTCAACACCGCCTCGGCCCTTGCGCGTTCAACCGCCGCCCAGGTGCGCTCTGCAACCTCTTGAACAAGCGAGACTTCGCCCTGTGCCCAGACACGAGCACGGGTCGACACGGCCACGATCGCCCATAGTGGATGGTTCACGCCTTTACGCAGGGTCGCAGCGATCAGGGCACTTATGCCTAGGGCACTGAAACCCGCCTTGTCGGTAGCCGATAGGCTTTCCATTTTCTCGACGTCATCGATGACCAGCGTCCGATCGAAAGCCACCCGAAGGGCTTTTGGAAAATCGGACAGACGAACGTGATCGGGTAATGGGGATAGATGGTCGTGATGCACCTGATGGGGAAAGCTGCCGATGTCCTCGGACAAGTGATAAACCCCGATGTAACAGCGATCGAGCTGCATTTCCTCGAAGAGCATCTGCAGTGCGCGATTTGCTATGGCGTTGGCACTTGGCTCGCTCCGCAGTGTGTCGCTTAATCGCAGTAGAAACGCTTGTCGCTCTCTACTTTCGCGCAGCATGATCTTGGCTCGACGCTCCTCGGTCACATCACTAGCCGTCCCAAACCACTCCACAATTTCCCCATCGGACCCGCGGATTGGCACCGCGCGGGACAGGGCCCAGCCGATTTTGCCGTCCGCTTGATAGACCTGGTGCTCAAGCTCGAAGTCGCCCTTGGTCCGGATCGCCTCTGCTATAGCAGCGGCTGTGCGGGCATGATCTTCGGGCGGGATGTAGTCCTTCAGCCAAGCCACCTTGGGGCTTGTTGTGTCGAGGATGAAATCACCGCCCGACAGTTGGCGGAGCTCGCTCATGTCGGCGCTCATGATATAGAACACATCCGAGCTCGCCCGCGCTAACGCCTGCAGGCGGGTCTCGCTTTCCAGTTTTCCGGTTTCCGCAATTTCAAGAGTAAGCTCCACTCGGCGGGCTATGCCGGCAAACTGGGCAAGGCTTTCTAGAAGGCGTACGTCCTCTGCCTCGAAACGACCTCCTTGACCGTGCATGATGGCCCAGACGGTTCCGACCGGTCTACCATCGATCCGAAACGGTGCCAGTAACCCCTCGGCGATGCTGGGTTGCGCCTGTAGCAGCGCGGGAAAGGCGCGCTCAGGCTGCTTCATGAGCAAGACCGTGTCCTGCGTGATGACCTCGCCACAGGGGCTTTCCTCGCATGACATTGTGCCGTTTCGAAAAGGTGCCCAGGCTCCGGCTGTCGCCACCCAACGGAACACATCCTGTTTTCCGTCAGCCTCCAGCAGACTGATCCCAGCGGAGTCGCAGCGCGTCAGGTCGATCGTCAATTCGACCAGACGCTGAAGCACTGTAGCTGGAGCACTGTTCAAGTTTTCAGCAAGCGCTACTAGCGCCAAGCTTTCGGCCTTGTAATCAGGTGCCCGCGATAACCTGCGGTCAAGTTCGCCAGTTATGATCGTGTCATTCACGGCGGAAGTGGCACTTGGTCTGTCCATACGGAGGGCAACGCTCCTTCTGGCGGCATGAGGCGTAGCTGGGTGTAGCCTTTCGAGTTCCGGATGTCGCTAACAAGACGATCTGCGGGATTTGGCGTGATGTACCGCAATCAAGATTGCGTCGGTTCAAGCTGCGATCGCCTAGTCACCCCTTCTGGACCGGCAAGTTGCTCGTTGTTATTCCGATGATTTTGACGACGACCGGCCTGGTATGCTAGCCCCCTTTCCTAGCCCGCGATCACTGCATGACACGCGCTGGAACATTGTAGCCGCGGCCGTGGCGACGGATCATGGTCGCACAAGTCCTAAGTTTGCGACAAATGCTCGTAGAGTGTTCAACAAACCGTCGTTTTCTGGACAGCCGCCTACTGCCTGGCTTTCCTACAAATGATCGTTGATCGGGAAGGGTGAACGGCGATGGTTGTGGCGTCGCACGCAACGCGGCTAGCCGGATAGCTCGCTCACGTCGTCGATCACGATCGTCGTGTCCGGCTCGATGCTTAAACGCTTGCGGGGGGCGGCTTCCACCAGGTCATCGATCACGGTCGAGGCATAGTCGAGCGTCTGCTGCCGTGTGGCATGATCCGCCTGGGCATGTTCGCGGAGGGCGTCGACGTCGATATAAACGTCGTACTGCGTGCCGCCGAGGGTGGTACGGAACAAGACGTAGCTGTCGATCAACTGCGGTCCGGTATCGAGTTTCGTCATCGAGGCTTCCCACCAGGCGAAAGGGCTTTTTAATGGACTTGGCTGGTATGGCGGATCCAACGTATTGGAACTCGCTCAGGTCTGGAGCGTCGACCACCCATGTCGGTGGACGTCAGGCCTTGCCGGCGGCGACCATTTCGCTGCGGACCTGTCCGTGGGCGAGCAGCGCAAAGAGCCCGGCTCCGCCGATGAGGTTGCCGGCAACCGCGGGCAGGATGGAATCGAACAGCGCCGTCGCCAGATCGGTACGCCCCGCCCAGAGGAGCGTAAACGCCTCCGCGGATCCAACGACCGAGTGACTGAAGTTCGCCGCCCCCACGACATAGGTGACCGCGAAGATCACCAGCAAAGCTTGCTCCCGCGCGTTTGGCAGCGTCCACGCGATGCTTGCGATCATGAAGCCGGCCGGGATGGCAGTCCAGAAGGTAGCAATGGCGTCGTGCTTGAGTATGTTGGCCGCGACGGCGACAATGCCTTCCTGAAGTGGAGGATCGGCCAGTGGCAGATGCGCCAGTGCCAATGTGGTCAACGCGGTTCCAACAAGGTTCGCCCCCAGCACGAGCACCCATAGCCGGCCCGTCCGCCAGGCCGTCCGCCGCGACGGGCGCGTGACGACCGGGAGCATCGCGGTGATGGTGCTTTCCGTAAAGAACTGCATCCGCCCAAGAATGACGAGCACGAAGCCTACGGGATAGCCCAGGCTCACGATCAAGTGTCGCCAGGGCGTTTCCACCGTCATCGAATGAATGGCGCCTTCGGCGATGAGCGAGGCGTTTATGGCCAGACCGCCCGCCAAGGCGGAGTAGATCAACGACGCGGTAGGTCGATCGAGCTCGGCCTCGCCCTCTTCGCGGACGGCGCGATGAAGTTCCTTGGCGTCGGCCGCCTTCAGCTCCTCAACCGCCTCGTCCTTGTTCGCATCACTCATGCGGGGGTTCGCCGCGACAGGATCGCCAGCGCACGCGTCGCAGTAAGGGAATTGGCCATGATCAAAAACTCCGTCGAGATGGGCGCGATACTGCGCGTTGAGTGTCACCTGATCCGTCGGGGGCAGGGGCAGGGGCAGGGGCAGGGGCGCGGCAGCGCGCGGCGGGGCAACCCGGGATACAGGCCGCGCCGCACATGATTTACTGCGCCGGCTGGCCGTTCGACGCCATCAGTCCGCCGTCGACGGGCAGGTTCACGCCGGTGATGAACCGCGCATCGTCGCTGGCGAGGAACGCCATGACCGCGGCAATGTCCTCCGGCTGCGCCATCGGGCCGAGCGGCATGCGTTCCCCGAACTTGGCGACAAGGTCCGGATCCGCCTGCATGTCCGTCGTCATGCCGGTGTCGGTAAAGCTCGGATTGACCGCATTGACGCGCACGCCGTCCTTGCCGGCATCCAGCGCCAGTGCGCGAACCATATTGGTCACGGCACCCTTCGACGTGTTGTACGCGAACATGTTCCAGTCGCCGCCAAGCCCGGACACCGAAGAGGTCATCACGATCGAACCCCTGGATTTCACGAGGTGCGGCATCGCGGCCTTGGCCATGTGAAAATAGCCGGTGACGTTCACCGCCAGCACATGGGCAAAATCCTCCTCGCTGGTCTGGGTGATGTCGCCCTTGCTTGCGATGCCGGCGTTGCTGATTAGCACGTCGAGCCGGCCGAACCGTTCGATCGCCGCGGCGACTGCCGCCTCCGCGGCCTCCCTGTTCGACGTATCGCCCGGCTGGATCAGTGTGCGATCCTGCCGCAACTCGTCCGACGCCTCCTCCAGCGCCGCGCGATCAAGGTCGACAACGACGACATTGGCCCCTTCGTCGGCAAAGCGTTGCGCCGCAGCCCGGCCGATGCCCGACGCCGCGCCGGTCACCAGCACCGTCTTGTTTTCAAAACGTTTCATATGATCGTCCTTCATACTTTGCTGAGGCTTGGCGGTCGGCGAGGCGTCAGCCGGTCGCATATTCCATCTGCGGTTCGAGCACGGCGTCGCCGTCGCTGTGGATGGTCACCGGGATCGATTTAGCCGCCGGCGTCTTGCTGCCGATCGCATAGTGCCACACCGGCATCAGCACGTTGCACTCCGGGTAGTAGCCGCCGATGCAGCCGATCGGGATGTTGTAGGCGACCACGATCATGCCCGACAGGTGGCGATCGACGCCGTCATCCGCAACGGTCCTGAGCGTCACTGCCTGTCCCACCTTCAACCCCATCCGGTCGATATCGGATCGGTTCATCAGCACGACGGTGCGCGTGTTCTTGATGCCGCGGAACCGGTCGTCATAGCCGTAGACGGTGGTGTTGAACTGGTCGTTGCTACGCAGCGTCATCAGACGCAGCACGTCGTGGCCGACCGTGGGCATGTCGTCATTCTCGTCCAGCCCCACCGGCGTCACGAAATTCGCGCGGCCCGTGTCGGTCCGCCACTCGCGGCGCGGGACGGGCATGTCGCGCTTGAACCCGCCCGGCTCCCACATCCGCTGCTCGTAATCGTAAAAACTGTCGGGCAGCGTGAGACCGATCTCCTTCCGGATTTCGGCATAGTCCGTCATGTAATCATCCCATCGCACGCGCGGATTGGGCGGTAACACTTGCTTGGCCAGTTCGCAGATCAACCTGGTCTCGCTGATCAGGTGCGGCGAGGCCGGGGTGCGCAAGCCGCGATTGCCGTGGACGCAGGCGGACGTGTCCTCGATCGACAGCACCTGCTGCCCCGCGGCGGTCTCGTCGATCTCCAGCCGGCCGATCACGGGCAGGATGTAGCTGACCTCGCCCGGCAACAGCGCGCTGCGGTTGAGCTTGGTCAGCACGTTGACGGTCAGGCGCATCCGCCGCCACACGGCCTCCATCCGCCCGTGGTCGGGGATCGCGCGGACGAAATTGCCGCCCAGCATGAAGAACGCCTGCACTTCGCCCTTCAGGATCGCCTCGCACGCCTCCACCGTATTGTAGCCGGGCGTCATCGGCGGCTCGAACCCATATTGTTCGCCAAGCCGTTTAAGCGGGAACAGTTCGGGTTTCTCCGTCACCCCCATGGTCCGCTGGCCCTGCACGTTGGAATGGCCACGCACCGGGCAGATGCCCGCCCCCGGACGGCCCATATTGCCGCGCATCAGCAACAGGTTGACCAGCATCCGCACCGTCTCCACCCCGGCCCGGTGCTGCGTCAGCCCCATGCCGTAGATGGCGATCGCGGACGGTGCGGCGGCATAGACCCGCGCGGTCGATTCCATGTCGGCGCGGTGCAGCCCCGACCGGCGCTCCAGTTCATCCCAGTCCTGCACGCGCAACCAGTCGGCAAACGCGGCGAACCCGTGCGTGTGTTCGGCGATGAACGCCTCGTCCAGCACCGCGTCGGTGCCGGCCGCCTGGCCCGCCTCGTGCGCCGCCAGCACAGCCTTGCAGATGCCGGCGATCGCGGCCAAGTCTCCACCGTTCTTCACCTGATGATATTGCGAACTGATCCGCGTCTCCTTGCCGGTCAGCATCTCGCTCGGCGACTGCGGATTGACGAACCGTTCCAGCCCGCGCTCCCGCAGCGGGTTGTACGTGATGATGGGTACGCCGCGCCGGCTCGCCTCCTGCAACGGGTGCAGCATGCGCGGCGAATTGCTGCCCGGATTCTGTCCGAAGAACATGATGCATTCGGTCTTGGCAAAATCGGCGAGGTCGACTGTGCCGACGCCCTGTCCGATGCTGAGCGGCAGCGCGACGGACGTCGTTTCGTGGCACATGTTCGAACTGTCGGGTAGATTGTTGTTGCCGTAGAGCCGGGCGAACAGCTGGTAGAGGTAGCTGCCCTCGTTGGACAGCCGACCCGAGCTGTAGAACACGGTACCGCGCAGCTTGTCCTCAACCGCCCGCATCTCGCGCGCGATTTCCGCGATGGCCTGCCCCCAGGATACCGGCACATACTTGTCGGTGTCCGCATCGTAGCGCAGCGGGTGGGTCAGTCGTCCAGGTTGTTCGAGATGATAATCGTCCCACCCCAGCAGTTCGGTAACCGTATGTTCCGCGAAAAAGGCAGGGGTGCAGCGATGGGCAGTCAGTTCCCACGCGACCGCCTTCACCCCGTTTTCGCAGAACTCGAACGGCAGCGGGGTGGCGGGCTTCACCCAGGCGCAGCTGTTGCATTGATAGCCGTCGACCTTGTTATGCCGCAACAAGGCGATGCCCGCACTGCCCACCACGCCTTCACGGCGCAGGATATTTGCGACCGAGCCTGCGGAACCCCAGCCGCCCGATGGAAGGCGGTACGGCTTGAACGTGGGTTTCATCCGGCGTCTCCAATCATGAGGGGCGGTGCTTCTTACGAAACAATCGCCCTGTCACTACGTTGACACCAATAAGAACGTCGACGTCTTAACGCCGATTAATGCCGTGCAATAAAAGGAAACTTCGCCATGGTAGTTGGTCGGGATTATATGCTGAAAAAGACAACCGGACCGTCGGCCCCTGTCCATTTTATCAATACGCGGGTTGTTTCGCGGTTCGTCAATTCCGCAGGTAGTGCCGAAGCTTTTCTTGAGCGTGCGTCGCGTTATACTGGTTTCAGATCCAGCGCGCTGCTTGCCGGTGCTACCGGTGCCATGTCTCTGTTTATATTCCGAAAATTTCGCAGGCGGCGCACCTGATCTGCTGGACGTCCTATCTAGCAGGTTTCTTTGGGCGCAGACGAGGTTGCCCAGAACGCTAGTTCTATTTATCCGACCGGCGGGGATGGTGGAGGAGCGATGACCGGGCGATTGTTGAACAATTAACATGCGAGACGGACGACTCGGTCACGTTGCAATTGTAATTAGAATGATGACGAAGCTTGTCTTGTTGGAAAATCGCGGACGCAACCCGATCAACCTTACATCAGAACATTATAAATCTAATCTCGTTACTCGATCGATAAATATACGGTTAAATAATATTTTTTTTCCCAAAAAATTAGCCGTTATACTGCGACCTAGCAATATATACCATTATTTTTGTAATAGGATCACTTCGACGGCGGTATGTTTCTGGTGCCCGGTAATCGCCGCGCGCGTAGCCGTTCACGCGCATCGCGGACCAAGGTAACCGGGATTGCGGTGGCACTTCGCAGGCCCGCGACGCTGGAGATGTTGCGGATACCCTGCCATGTATCGTCCAGCATCCGGCCCATCATTTCGCGCGGTTCGATTTCGCCCTGTTCCTGAACCAGGGTCAACCGGTGTATGGCGTAGAGGCCGATCAAGCCTGCTATCAGGAAATAGAAGTCCCAGCTGGTAAGCATAAGCGGTAGGCCGAACGTGTTGTGCGGGGATGACCAGCGCACGAGCACCTCCAACTTTCGTTTCGCGAAGACGTCCGCCAGCAGCCCGCCGAGGATGGGGGCGAGGCCGGCGGCGACTGCGGTCACGCATGCACTCGCGGCGACATAGGCGGTTGCGCCACCCCTGGGCGACAGTTTCAGCGCGATGTTTGTGGCCGTCAGGGTGACGCCCGCAACCGACGCACCCATCAACAGGTGCAGGCCAATCAGCCATAATTTCACGAGACCGCGGTCGTCGATCTGGGATGCCCCGATCATCGCGACGATCGACAGGATATAGACGGGCGCGCAGACGGCCAGGACCGACTTGTTCGCGAACCGGTCGCTCAGCCGACCCCAATATCGCAGGACGACCAGGTTGGCGATCTGGCTGACGACGCTTAGCACCATCACGAAGCTGACGTTGAAGTGCAGCTGGCGGACGATGAAGACGGTGAAGAAGGGCGTCGCCAGGTTGACCGCGAATTGCCAGCTGCCGACGAATGCCAGCAGCCGGCGGAAGTTCAGGTCCTGCAGCGGCACCTGCAGCAACTGCCGCAATCCGACCCTACCCGCCGCCGGCGGCATCACCGGTTCGGGCATCAGGCTGACGATCCGCGCGCTGGCCAATCCGGTGACGGCGCCGGCCACGAACATGCCAGCAAAGACGATATCGCGGCCGGATGAGCGTTCGTCGGTGAGATCCAGCGCGATGGCGGCGGCCAGCCCCAGGACCAGATTGATAGTGGTCAGCCAGAGCGTGCGTTTGGCGAAAACCTCGCCCAGCCGTCTCTCGGGTGCCAGGTCGCGCAACCACGAGTTCCAGGCGCAGGACCCGATCGCGCCAAGCCCGCACAATAGACATTGTGCCGCGAGAAAGACAAGCAGGGGGGTGGTGCCGGTGGAGAAGGCGGTGATCGCCATCACGCCCAGCATCAGGCGCCCGACGATGCTGGTAAGAACGGCGATCCGCTTTCGCCGGCGTTGACGTTCGACCAGTAGGATCGCGGGCAACTGCAGGAGCTGGGCGAGGAACGGCACACTCGCCAGAACGCCGACCATGACGTTGGAAGCGCCCAGATGCAGCGCGAAGGCAGTCAGGATCACGCCCGTCGTGAGGGCTACTGCACCACCGGAGAAAGCGCCTTCCACGATCAGCAGGCGCAATCCGCGCTCGACATCGTGTTCGCCGACCTGCGTCTGCGGGTCCAGCATCAGGGCTTCGGCGGCGGCGGGAGGAACAGGAACACGGCACCGGCGACCGCGATGTCCTGGTGACAGGGTGCGAGCGTGCCATCCGGCCGAATACTGAAGACGGTGACGTTGGCGCCCTGTTCGTTCACGAGGAGGAACAGCCCTTCCGCCTCCAGCAGGACGAAGGCGCGGGGGGAAGCGCCGCCGCTCGGCGCGTGCTGGAGCAATCGTGGCATGCCGCCGTCGTTCCAGGCGTAGATGGCCACGCTGTCATGGCCGCGGTTGGTCACGTAGATTCTGTCACCGGCATGATTGAGACCTAGGTGCCCCGCGATGCTCGTCCCCGAAAAGTCGGCGGGCAGGGTTGATATCCGATGCAGCGCGGTCAGCTTTCCGCCATCGACCCGCAGAACCGTGAGCGTGCTGGCCAGTTCGCTGGCGAGCACGGCGAACGGCAGGGTCGGATGAAAGACCAGATGGCGCGGCCCCGACCCGGGCGGCGCGGCGAAGGCGACCTGCCGTTCGCCGATCAGATCCGGTCCGTCGTCCGCGGCGTAGGCGAGTATCTCGTCCGTCCCGAGATCGACGTGGAACAGCCATCTGCCGTCGGGGCCGAAGCACACGCAATGCGCATGGGGACCGTCCTGCCGATCGCCGATCGGGCCGGACCCACTGTTCGGGCGGATCGCGGGAGGATCGACGGGAACCCCGCTGGCGTCGTCCAGGCCGAATATGGCAATGCTGCCGCTGCCGTAATTCGCGATCGCGAGCCGGGTCTCGTCGGGGTTCAGGGCGACGTAACACGGCTCGGCACCCTGCGTCGCGGTGCGTGCGACCGCCTGCCAGCCGTCGGTGCCCAGGCGGAAAGTGCCGACCGCGCCGTCTGACTGTTCGTCCACCAGATAATAGCGGTCATGTCGCGCGGCGTAGGCAGCGAAGGACGCGTTGCGTGCGTCCGCAAAGGCATCGCCGCCGACCCATTGGGCGTCGGGCGACAGCCGGAGCGGGTGGAGGCCGGCACCGCCGTTGCGCGCGGCAGTGCCGACATGAATCGTCGGTCTCACGAAATGGTGATCGCCACGAACACGGCACCCGTTTCCGCCTTCGCATCCGCCGTTTCGAAGGCGTCGTTGATGTGATCGAGATCGTAGCGGTGGGTGATGAGGCTTTTCGCATCAAGCTTGCCGCTGGCCAGCAGTTCCAGCACCATGCCCTGTTCGGGATAGATATCGCGGAAGGCGAAGCTTGCGCTCATCACGATCTCGATCTCCGACATCTGGATACGCTGCCATTCGAGCGGGATGGCAATCTTGCCGGCATCGAACCCGCCGACGACGACGACCTTGCCGCCGCGGCGGACCAGGGTCGTGGCCAGCGGCAGGGTGTCCGGCATCGATTCACCGCCCGCACATTCGAAGCAGACATCGACGCCGCGGCCACCGGTAAATTCCATGACACGCGCGGTCATGTCGTCCCGACTGCTGTCGACGACGACGTCGGCACCGAGCTCCTTCGCAAGACCGAGCGCACCGCCGACGCGATCGGCGATCAGGACATCCGCGCCGCACATCTTAGCGAATTGCAGTTGCCCAAGGCCGATCGGCCCCGCGCCGATGATGGCGATCTTCTGATTGACCCCGACGTGTGCGCGATGATGTGCATGCAGGCAGACCGAGAAGGTGTCGATCAGCGCGGCTTCTTCGAAACTGACATGATCCGGCAACCGGTAGAATTTGCTCTGCGGGCCACAGACGAATTCGCCGTAGGCGCGCGACACATATTTCGTGCGCACATCGTAGAGATGCGGACAGATATTGTAGCGTTGGATCGCGCAATATTCGCAGGTCCCGTCACCCATTACGGTTTCGATGACGACCCGGTCCCCCGGTTTCAGATCGACGACGTCCGGGCCGATCTCTACCACTTCGCCGGCCAGTTCGTGCCCGACGATATGGCATTCCAGTTCGGGTTCGGCCTTGTTCCAGTGCCGCAGATCCGTGCCGCAGATGCCCGCCACGCGGACCCGCGCCAGCACGAAATCTCCGGACGGGATGACGGGTCGTTCGACCTCGGAAACTTCGAAGCGGCCATCGGCGGTCTTGAGGGCAGCCTTCATCGGCCTGATCCTTTCAGCGGGACGGGTACGATGCGGTCGTTCAGCTCGTTTTCTGAACGCGCGGTTCGATCCGCAGGTTGACGATATCGGCGCGTGCGGACCGGGTCAGCGTGAAGATGATCGTCTCGGCGATCTCCTCGGCGTACAGCATCCGGTGATCGGCGATGGCCTGCGCCTTCTGGTCGTCGCTGCATTCCTGCATGGGGGTCGAGACCGAACCGGGCTGAATGACGCTGACCTTGATGTTCTTGGTAGCCACTTCCTTGCGCAACGTTTCGGCAAATGCCTGGATGCCCGCCTTGGTAGCGGCATAGACGCTTTCGCCCGCCGCCTCGATCTCGGTGCTGATCGATCCGACGAACAGCAGGTGTCCGCCACTCTGCGCATCCATGCGCAGGATCGCCCGTCGCGCGCTGGCCAGCGTACCGACCAGGTTCGTCTCCACGGCGTAACGCCAGTCGCTCTCATCCATTTCGTGGATGGGCTGGGCGCCGAGTGCGGCGCATGTGACGAGAATGTCGATGCCGCCCAGGACCTTGTCGACCTGATCGAACACCCGGTCGACGTCTTCCCGGACCGCGACATCCGCAACCAGGCCATCGACGCGGCCGGGGCCGGAGGATGCCGTCGCCAGGGCGTCGTCCAGTTCCGGCTGATGACGGCCGAAGGTCAGCACATGCGCGCCCTCATTCATCAGGAGCGCGACCGTCGCCAGGCCGATGCCGGTCGTTCCGCCCGTAACGAGGACGCGTTTGCCGCGAAGACTATTGTGGCTGCTCATGATTCTTTCCAGGTCAGTATGAGGTGGCCGTTCGCCGGCACGACGTAGTCGATCCGGTCGGCAGAGCTTTGGTGCGGTCGAATGATGTCACCGTCGGCGACCGTGACGGTGGTCTTGCCCAGTTTTCGTCGCTTTGCGCGGACGATGCTCAACCCCGCCTTGCAGTTTTCACCACCGGCCAGCGCGATCGTCAGTGCGCGGTCCCCGGTCCGTTCCATCGATTGTACGAATTGATCGCAATAGATCCGAAACGGGGCACCATCGATGCGGTGGAAACTCCGCGTGGCGAAGATGAAGGCGGCACCGGCACCGTAGACTTCCTGCCCGACCTGTCCGGCCGCCTGACCATCGACGTACAGGTCCTCGACCGGGAAGGAGAGATTGCGGTCGATATGCCCGTTGGTCTCCCGCTGTTTCGACGACAGGGCTTCCGGCGGCAGCGCGTCGGGGTAGAAGTACCAGGCACGGTCAAGCGCATATCGGCAATATTCGCCGATCAGCATGCGGGCGGCGGGTTCGAGGTCAGGGCCGCTGTCGGCCAGATACCGTTCGAACGCCGTGAAGGAATCGAAGCATTCGTAGATTGCCATGTAGGGCGCATCCTGCAGGCAGGTGACGCCCATGAAGTTCTTGTAATGAACGGCGTGCCCGATCTCGCTCTCCCAGATGGCACAGTTGTGGAAGAAGCTGGCGAGGTAGACGTAGCTTTGTTCGAGATAAACGATGCGATTCGTGATGCGCCACAACCGCATACACGCAGCGGCACCCCAGGCGGTGAGATTGGCCTGATAGTTGACGCTGAAGCGCAGGCCCATCGCCGCGTCGATCGCTGCCCGCGCCTCGTCTAGGAACCGTTTGTCGTCGGTCAGTTCGAACGCCTGCAACATCACCCAAGCATAGATGCCGCCAACGTCGGTCTGGCCGCGGCCATCCGCGCCCGCCACGTCAGTGATGACGGTGAAGTCGGTGACCTTGTACTGGACCGGCCATTTATAGGCGAAATGATGAGCGGCCTTGATGCCGAAATCGATCGATTTGAGCAGCAGCGTTTTCGCGGTCTCGTCGCCATCCAGCGCGAGGAAGCCCAGATTTAGCATGGGGTGGTACAGATACCAGCTATCGACGGCGTCCGCGTCCTTGTCGGTACCGACATTCGGCAAATAGCGACGCAACGACTCTATCTTTTTGTCGTAGAACTTTTCTAGTCCGGCTTTCAGTTGCGTTTCGAGCGCGTGCGGCGTGCCGTTCCATTTGCCCCAGTCATGAATGGCAGCAATGATCGACATCTGGACCATAATGTCGGGATATTCCGCATTCGTGTACGGGTGTATGTACCGGTGGCCATAATGCTCGATTGTTGCCTCCGGCGCATGATCGATATCGTGCAACGTCCGTTCCGCACGGTCCACCCAGTTGCGGAATTCGACGCCCGGCAGTGCCAGCGTCTTGTAGGCGACACCGAGCATCTGGATAAACCGGCGTGCCGAGTCCCGTTCATGCGGTGGCGCATCATGCCGGAACACGAGGATCGCATCGGAAAGCGTGATTTCAACCCCGGCCGGCAGGGGGCCGATCGGGGGTACGACACCGGGTTCCGGAGTCGGCAGCATATAGCCCAGTTCCGGCCATGTCCCGCCGACCGCCCCGTCAGGCGTGGTTCCGGTTGTCCTGTAATAGTCGTTCATGGCGGTCAGATTCTGAACGTACAGGACGTCGCCGAACCGCGGCTGGTCAAGGTGGAAGTACAGGACGCCGACATTCAGCCCTCGCTGGGCAGCTTCCACAGCCCCGACCGCGCCGAGCGGATCATCCTTCTCATCCAAAGGATAGAGGTCGCGTGGCATGAAGGGCAGCACGATCGGCGCGGACGGCGTGAACCGCACCGTCATGCCCAGATTTTCAAGCGCGCTTGCGCCCGCGCGAAGGATGATGACATGGACGCCGAGTGCGCTGGTGACGCGCAGTCTCGCCGTTTCGTCCGACTGCGCGTCAAGTGCGACGCAACTGAACGCGCCGACAACATAGGCGGCCCGGAGCGCGATCCCGCCGCGGCCCTCGCGGCGGACGAACACAACGACGGAGTCAGTCGTCGCCCGCACTTCGACGTCGAGTTCGCCGAGTGGAAAACACGCTATGGCCTTTCCTGAGCGCCCTTCGCAAGGCTGACGCATGACCATGAGGTGAGGACTGACGGCCGTCGCGACGTTCCGATTCATCGTTGCCATCTTGACCCTCGCTCAGACTTTTGCCGTGCCGGAACCACTTTCCGCGTAAAGCGATGCGTAACGCCGCGTCACCAGCGGCAGGGACTCGCCGATCCACTGCGCCATGCTCTGTTCCTCGCCGAGCGATTGCTGCAACAGCGACGTCGTCTGGGTGAACCCCGCATCTTCCGAGAGTGTCAGGAGCGACGTGTAGGCGGCGATCTCGAAATGCTCGAAGGCATAGTTGGCGAAACTGTTCTTCAGGATCTCGTCGCCTGCCACCGTGTGGGCGATTGCGGCCAGGCCGCCGGACAGGCCCAGACCCATATCCTTCAGCGCGGATCCCTTGGTGTCGAACCCGGCCAGTATCTCGTCCAGCCGGGCGATCTGCCGGTTGGTCTCCTCAATATGCAGGCGGAGTCGATCGGCGACCTCGGGATAATGTTCGATGCGCGCGACCTGTGGGCTCATGATCGACAGTGCCTGTTTTTCGACCGCATGAAGATTGATGGCACCGGTGATGAAGAGTTCGGACAATGTGCGTTCGGATGTCGTCATGTCGTTGGGTTCCTTGGCTGGCGTTGAAGGGTCAGAGCGGCGAACCGGCGCGACAGCGTTCCAGTTCGACGGGATCGTGCGCGCAGGTGACGGACACTTCGGCACGCTGTTCGATCGAGAGGCTGCGCAGCCGCCCTTGGTTGGCCATGCGGCTGGTCGCATCGACTTCCATTAATCGCTGGTACGCGCGCAGGCCCGGCGTGCAGTGCCGCCGCGCTTGCCGCATTTCACCACGATGGAAATAGGCATCGCCAGCATGGAGCAGCCAGCGTCCGTCGGCCCCGCGGATCGCAACGCCGGCGTGGCCCCAGGTATGGCCAGGCAGCGGCACGAGCAGTATCTCGGGCGGCAGCCCGTCCAGATTGCGCACCGCGTCGAAACCGAACCAGGGTTCGCCCGAGGCGCCGTAATGACGCCAGTTGCGTACGTCGTTCAGTTGCGACGTGCGCCAGCGGTTGCGCGCGACGACGCCCACGTGCGGCCCCGTCGCATCATCATATTCACGCGCCATCACGTGAACGACGGCGTTCGGAAAATCCTCCAGCCCGCCGGCATGGTCGAAATCGAGATGCGTCGCGACGATGTGGCGGACGTCCGACGCGCGAAAACCCAGCGCCTCGATCTGTCGGATTGCGGTGTCGCATTCCCGCAGGCGAATGTTCAGGAGCAGCCGCCACGGCCGGGTGATGCGCGGTTCCGGACCGCGGTGCGGATGGGCGACATCGCGCAAACCATAGCCGGTATCGACCAGCACCAGCCCGTGCGCGTCCGTCTCGATCAGCAGGCAATGGCATATGATCCGGCCGAGCAACCCCCTGCTGCGCCCGTCAAAGAGCGCCCCGCCCAGGGGGCAGTCCGTGCCGCAGTTCAGATGGTGGATGCGCAACGCCGGTTCCCATCGTTCGAGGATCAACCCGCCCCAAAAAGGGCGGATCATTCGATCACATGCCCTGGTGAGATGCCGGTTCGCCGGTCTGCATCTTCTCGGCCGCCGTCAGATGTTGTTTGACGACAGGCACGGCCTTGTTCGCAGACATGCGGAGCGGTGCCTGATCGCCGCTCGTCCCATAGCTCTGGTGCAGGTCGAGCGCGGCTTGGTGCGCGGGAACCTGCTGGCCAAGATAGAGACGATCGAAGTCTGCTGCGGGCGCGGTCTGCAACTCCGCGATCGACGCCGCCGCACCCGTATCGAGCGTAGCGGGCGGTGGCGTCAAACCAGCCTTTTTCGCGGCGGACAGCGTTGCCGCAGTTGTTCTCTGGTGATGCTTGATGAGCATGGCGGCATAGCGGCGGACCGCCGGGTTCCGCGACTTGGCTACCGCCAAGCGGCTCGAACTGATCTCGTAAAGATCGCTCCGCCCCGCCGCCATGACATAAGGCTCGGCCTGAACCTTGGCGGCCGCTGGGGGTGGAGGAGGGGGCGTCTGCGCCAGCACCGGACTGTTGACGGTCGCGAAAGCGAACGCGAGTGGCAAGGACCGGTAAAGCTTCGACAGATATGTCTTCATAACCACGCCTTTCGATACATGCGCCGAACGTAGAGCGGGGCCGGCACCAAACGGCGCCGGCCTCACCGGTTCAACCGATCTGCTGCGTCTGAGCACCACTGTCCGGGCGGGCCGGCCCGAGATCGGGCGTATCGCCCATCGGCTCGTTGCGGAACACGGTGAACTCGCCCTTGCCGTCGATCGACGGCCCG
>NZ_KV887143.1 GCF_001956315.1 Sphingomonas montana
CCGCGCCGCCGCCAGCCGCGTGCCCGCCCGCTCCACCCGGTGGCGCAGCAACGCCGGCCGCAAAGCCCCCGACGCATGCGCCAGATCCCCGCGCGCCACCGCCAGCCGCCGCCCCAGCGCGCGGGGCAACCGGTCGCCCAGCTCGTCCAGCCGCTGCCGCTGCGGGCTGAGCAAAGTCTCCGCGGTCGGCAACCGCCGCGCCGTCGCCGTCAACCGTTCGTCCGCCCGCTCGCGGTAGCGCGTGGCGCAGCGCAGCGTGCGGTTCGACAGGCTGCGCACCGCCTCCAGCAGTTCGGCGCGCACCGGCACCGCCATCTCGGCCGCCGCGGTCGGCGTCGGCGCGCGGCGGTCCGCGGCGAAATCGGCCAGCGTCGTGTCGGTCTCGTGCCCCACGGCGGAGATGATCGGGATCCGGCAGTCCGCGATCGCGCGCACCACCACATCCTCGTTGAACGCCCACAGATCCTCGATCGACCCGCCGCCGCGCGCCACGATCACCAGTTCCGGCCGCGGAATGGACCCACCCTCCGCAATCGCATCGAACCCGGCGATCGCGCGGGCCACCTGACCCGCCGCCGCCTCGCCCTGCACCGCCACCGGCCACACCAGCACATGCGTCGGGCACCGGTCGCGCAACCGGTGCAATATGTCGCGGATCACCGCCCCGGTGGGCGACGTCACCACGCCGATCGTCCGCGGCAGGAACGGCAGCGCCACCTTGCGCTCGTCCCCGAACAGCCCCTCGGCCGCCA
This sequence comes from Sphingomonas montana, assembly GCF_001956315.1. Classification (GTDB taxonomy): domain Bacteria; phylum Pseudomonadota; class Alphaproteobacteria; order Sphingomonadales; family Sphingomonadaceae; genus Sphingomonas_R; species Sphingomonas_R montana. The sequence goes on from NZ_KV887143.1 coordinate 753, forward strand.
GTATCCGCCGCCGCTGGTCCAGCAGCGCCATCAGCGCGCCCGCCCCGGCAATCTCCATCCGCTCGATCACGATCTGATATTTCGACCGTCCGGGATAGGTCGTCAGCTTGCCGGTGGCGATCACCTCCATCCCGTCCTCGGGCCGGAAGCGCAGCGTGGCCGCCTGCCCCTTCCACACCACGCCGTCGATCACCGCGCGGTCGTCCTTCAGCGCCAGGTAGCAATGGCCCGACGAATGGCGCTTCCACCCGGAAATCTCGCCGCGCACGCGGACATGGCCGAACGCGCCCTCCACGCTGCGTTTCAACGCACCGGACAGTTCGGACACGGAAACGGCGGCCGCGTTGTCGCCGGGCACCGGCTCGGCTAGGAGGCCATCGAAAGGGGAAGCCATGAACGTCCTGTTGCTGGGGTCCGGGGGTCGCGAACATGCGCTCGCGTGGAAGCTCGCGCAATCACCGCTGCTCGGTAGCCTGCATGCAGCGCCTGGCAACCCCGGTATCGCGAACCACGCGACCTGCCATGCGCTCGATGCGACCGATCACGCCGCCGTCGTCGCCTTCTGCGCGCGTCAGGCCATCGGCCTCGTCGTGATCGGGCCGGAGGCGCCACTGGTCGACGGCCTCGCCGACACGCTGCGCGCGCATGACGTGCCCGTATTCGGCCCGTCGCGCGCCGCCGCCGCGCTGGAAGGGTCGAAGGGTTTCACCAAGGACCTTTGCGCCCGCGCCGGTATCCCGACCGCCGCCTATGTCCGCTGCACGTCGCGCACGGAGGCGGCGATCGCGCTGTCCGGCTTCAGCCTGCCCGTCGTCATCAAGGCGGACGGGCTGGCCGCGGGCAAGGGCGTCGTCATCGCATCGACCTTTGCGGAGGCGAACGACGCGCTGGCCATGATGTTCGACGGCGGCTTCGGCGCGGCAGGTGCGGAGGTCGTGATCGAAGCCTTCCTGACCGGCGAGGAAGCCAGCCTGTTCGCGCTGACCGACGGCACCACCACCGTCGCGATCGGCTCGGCGCAGGATCACAAGCGCGTCGGCGAAGGCGACACCGGCCCTAACACCGGCGGCATGGGTGCCTACAGCCCCGCCCGCATCCTGACCCCGGAACTGGAAGCCAGGGCGATGGCGGAAATCATCCTGCCCACCGTGCAGGCGATGGCCGATGCCGGCACGCCCTATTCCGGCGTGCTCTACGCTGGGCTGATGCTCACCCCCACCGGGCCGCAGCTGATCGAATACAACGCCCGCTTCGGCGATCCGGAAACGCAGGTGCTGATGCCGCGGATCGAGGGCGACCTGCTGCCCCTGCTCCTCGCCACCGCCACCGGCACGCTGGCCGACGCCCCCCATCCCCGCCTGTCGCACGACAGCGCGCTGACCGTGGTGCTGGCGGCGGACGGCTATCCCGGCACGCCCGCACGCGGCGGCGCGATCGCCGGGCTGGATGCGGCGGCGCTGACCGGTGCCACCGTCTTCCACGCAGGAACCGCCCTCGTAAATACCGGGTTGCCCGACGCCGGTCTCGTGGCCAATGGCGGCCGCGTGCTGGCCGTTACCGCCACCGGCCGCACCGTCACCGCGGCGCGCGACAAGGCCTATGCCGCGGTCGACGCGATCGATTTTCCCACCGGCTTCTGCCGCCGCGACATCGGCTGGCGCGAGGCCGCCCGCGAGGCAGGGTCCTGGTCCGGGGCCGGGCCTGACGCCGCGCAGGAAACCGCCTGAACCCGACCATCCATCCGACGCTCCCATGACCGATCGATCCATACAGGGCCTGCCATGCTGACCACCAATCCCGACATGAACACCATCGGCCTCGTCATCGGGGCGGCCATCGTCCTGCTGATCCTGCTCACGCTGCTGCTGCGCGGCCGCCGCACGGACCGCACGCAGGGGCAGGAAGGCGACAGCGTCGCCGACGGTGCCGCCGCCGCGATCGAGGACACGCTCGGCGAACTGCTCGGCGTCGATGCGCACCCCGACCACGCGCCGCAGGTCGCACCGCCCGTCATCCTCCCCGAACCGGTCGGCGATCCCGACGTCCTCACCACGCTGAAAGGCCTGGGTCCCAAGGCCGCCACCCGCCTCGCCGAACTCGGCATCACCCGGTTTGATCAGCTTGCCGCCCTCTCCCCCGCGCAACAGACCGCGATCGACGACCAGATGGGCCCCTTCAAGGGCCGCCTCCACAAGGACCGCTGGATCGAACAGGCCGACTATCTGGCAAAGGACGACCGCCCCGGCTTCGAAGCGCAGTTCGGGAAACTGGGCTGAATCCACAGGCGCGCCACGGGCGACAAACGCCCAGCGCCGCCCGCCTCATCGTCATCCCGGACTTGATTCGGGACCCGCAGTCTCAAACGCAGCGCCTGAAAATCCGGATGCCGGATCAAGTCCGCGACGACGACGGTTGAGAGTCGCGCTTGATGAGAAGATTTGGCTGCGCCGCCCGGACACGCGGGTTCCGATCGACGCGCGCGGATCGGCCGTCAACCGCCACCGGTCGGAAATGAAAGCAGCGGCCTGATCCGGTCCAGCGTCCGGGCGATCGGCACGGTAAAGCATAGGCCGCTATCCTTGGCGCGGCACATTGGCGGAACCGCATCGGTCATCGCGCCCGATACCCACAACGTCATCACTTCCCCGATCTGCCCGCCCGATCGCATCGACTGGGCGCTGCCGCTCTGGTCGATTACCTGCATGTGGGTGAAGCCCTGCGCCCGCAGGATATCGGCGGCGCGGTAGGCAACCATATTCCGCGCAAAGCCCGGACCCGCCGGACCGTTGGACCGCGCCTTGACCCGCCACACGCCGGGTTCGACCTGCTTGTCGGAATAGCCACCCAGCAGATTCGCCTTCCGATACTGCGTCGATACGCGGCCGAGCAGTCCCGAATGCGCCGCGCCGGCAAGCGACAACACTGCTTGCGGTTCAGAGGGCGGGATCGGTGCGGCGGCAGGCACGGCCGCAGGGATCGACGCGGCATCGGCGGCCCTCGCCTGGCGAACCGCCATCGACAACGAACGCACCTTGCCGCGATAAACGCTCACGCCCGCCTGGACGGTCATGCCCGGCGCAACGGTCCAGACAGAATAGTCGTCCGCCTTCGGATTGCCTGGTCCCGGCGTTGGATCACCGGCGCGCAGGCTGGGCGTCATCACGGCCGCGACGTCCCGCCCGGAAAGGCGCGTGCCGGAACCACCGGTAATCTGGCAAATCGTCCCGAACGGTCCGTTCCCCGGCGACGTCAGGAACAGCAGCATCCCACCCCGGTGCAACAGACGCGATCGACCGGCTGAAAAAATATCCGCCGCACCGTCCACCGGTCGCATCGATCCCTCGATCCAGCCATGCGCCAATGCGTTCCGGGCGATGGTGTCCAGGTCGGGAAACCCCCGCCGGCACGTTTCATTGAACGCCTGCAGGTAGACCGCGGGTTCGTCCGTAAGATTTTCGGCCGCTGCAACGGGAACGGCGTAGAACAGCAGAGCCGCGAACACGCAACGCAAGTCGAACATGCAGGCAACTCCGGAACAGCCGTCCCGGTATAGGCAAGGCATCCTAACGCCACGTAAAAATACGCGGCCGCAAGCTACCCCCGCTTGCCCACCCGCGTCGCCAGCACCTTGTCGATCTTGCGGCCATCGATGTCGACCACCTCGAACGTCCAGTCGCGGTCGCGATATTTCTCGCCGACCTTGGGCAGATGGCGCAGCACCGACAGCGCGTGGCCCGCCACCGTCGCATAGTCGCGGTCCTCGGGCAGGGTGAAGTCCAGCCGGTCCGCCATCGCATCCGCCGCGCACGATCCGGACAGCAGGAAGCTGCCGTCCTCGCGTTCGTGGATCGGCGGGTCGCTGTCGTCGTCGCGGTCGGATGCGAATGCGCCGGCGATCGCGGCCAGCAGGTCGGCGGGCGTCACCAGCCCTTCGAAATGGCCATATTCGTCATGGACCAGGGCCACCGGCACCTCCGCCTCGCGCAGCACGCCCAGCACGTCCATCGCATCCATCCGGTCGGTTACCACCGGCGCGTCGCGGGTCAGCGCGCGCAGGTCGATCGCCTCGCCCGCGATCAGCGCCGCGACCAGGTCGCGCGCCTGCACGATGCCGACGATCTCGTCCACCGAACCGTTCGCCACCGGAATTCGGCTGTGCGGCATCTCGGCCAGCCGCATCGCCAGTGTCTCGGGCTCGGCGTTCAGGTCGATCCACTCCACCTCGGTCCGCGGCGTCATCACCTCGCGCACCGGCCGGTCGGCCAGTCGCACGACGCCGCTGATGATCGCGCGCTCGCTCTCCTCGATCACGCCGGCGTTGGACGCCTCGGCCACGATCATGTGAAGTTCTTCGGCAGTAACGTGATTCTCGGACTCGCGGTCCAGCCGCAGCAGGCGGAAGATCAGCATGCTCGTCCCGTCGAGCAGCCACACGAACGGTGCGGTCACCCACGCCATCCCGCGCATCACCGGCGCCATCACCACCGCGATCGCCTCCGGCGCCCGCAGCGCGAACTGCTTGGGCACCAGCTCGCCCACGATCAGCGAGGCATAGGTGGTGAGCGCGATGACCAGCCCGAACCCCCAACTGGCGGGCAGTCCGACGGCGGCCAGCCGTTCCCCGACGGGTCCGCCCAGGCTCGATCCCGAATAGGCGCCCGACACGATCCCGATCAGCGTGATGCCGATCTGCACCGTTGACAGGAACCGCCCCGGATCGTTCGCCAGCTTCAGCGCGGCGTGCGCACCATGCTTGCCGGCGCGGGCCATCGCCTCCAGCCGCTGCTTGCGGGCGGACACGATCGCCAGTTCGGACATCGCGAACACGCCGTTCAGCGCGACAAGCGCCAGGATGATCGCAAGGTCGATCCACGGAAAGGGGGAAGCGTCGGTCATGGGCGCAATGCGTCTTTGAACGAAACCGGCCGGTCCGACAACTGATGATCCGGCGATGGTCCGCCCGGCGATCATCCGCCGTTCAGCACGGATGCGGAACAAGCTCGGCAAACCGGGGTTTCCCGGTGAAATTCTTAGTCGAGAGGACCCGATCCCCATGCGCAGCTTCAAGATCACCGCCGCCGCCCTGCTGGCACTCACCACCACCACCGCCTGCGTGACCGATCCGAACACCGGCGAAAAGCGCGTGTCGCGCGCCGCGATCGGGGCCGGGCTCGGCGGCCTGGGCGGTCTGCTCGCCGGCGACGTGCTGGGCGGCCGGCGCGACCGGACGGAGAAGATCGTCGGGGCGGGCATCGGCGCCATCGCGGGCGGCGCCATCGGCGGATATATGGATCGGCAGGAACAGGCGCTGCGCCGCCAGACCGCGGGAACCGGCGTGGAAATCAGCCGCGACGGCGACGACCTGCTGCTCAACATTCCGTCGGGCATCACCTTCGACACGAACAGCTACGCGATCCAGCCGCAGTTCCGCAGCACGCTCGATCAGGTCGCGCAGACGCTGTCGCAGTATAACCAGACCATGGTCGACGTGTACGGCCACACCGATTCGACCGGCGGCGACCAGATCAACGTGCCGCTGTCCGAAAACCGTGCGCGCTCGGTCGCCGACTATCTCTCCACCCGCGGCGTCCAGTCCGCGCGCCTGGCCACGCGCGGTTTCGGCAGCAGCCAGCCCGTCGCGTCCAACGACACCGTCGACGGCCGCGCCCAGAACCGCCGCGTCGAAATCAAGATCGTCCCCGTCCGCGACGACCGCGGCTAATTTTTTCAGTCGCCTAACACCGTCATCCCGGACTTGATCCGGGATGACGATAGCGATGATCAGACCTGATCGACACCGGCCCCTCCCTTCCGGCAAGGGGTTGGAGTCGGAATAACTCTATTCCCATCGCACCGTCGCCGCAGCTGGCCCCCAACGGGGAAAAGTCGACAGCTACAGCGACACGCAACACCTCGACCGTCATCCTGACGAAAGTCAGGATCCATTATCACTCCGTCGGCATTTAGCCCGAGCCGTCGTGATAATGGATCCCAGCCTCCGCTGCGATGACGGAATGGCGCGCAGTTCCGAAACTCGCACCATAGGGTTCGGCACCGACAGCGGCAGTCGAAACCCCCTCAAGCCTCCAGTTCGATGTCCCAGTACAACCAGTCCAGCCAGCTCTGGTGCAGGTAATGCGGCGGGAAGCTCCGCCCATGTTCCTGCAGCTGCCACGTCGTCGGGCGGATCGGCTGGACGTACAACGCCATCTTCGCCTGCTTCGGCGTCCGCCCGCCCTTGCGCAGGTTGCACGGCGCGCACGCGGTCGCGACATTCTCCCACGTCGTCCGCCCGCCCTGCGACCGGGGGATGACATGGTCGAACGTCAGGTCGCTTTGCACGCCGCAATATTGACACGCGAACCGGTCGCGCAGGAACAGGTTGAACCGCGTGAACGCCGGGTGCTGCGACGGCTTCACATATTGCCGGAGCGCGATGACCGACGGCAGCTTCATGACATGCGTCGGGCTGTGCACCTCGCGCGCATAATGGTCGACGATATCGACGCGTTCCAGGAACACCGCCTTGATCGCGGTCTGCCACGGCCACAGGCTCAGCGGATAATAGCTCAGCGGCGTATAGTCGGCGTTCAGCACCAGCGCGGGGCAGCTGTCCGGATGCCGCAACAGGTCGGGATGCTTCAGGAGATCGGGATGGTACATCGTGCGACGACTGCCTTCCACCAGGGGGTGGAGACATCGGTCATACCGCACCGGTCCCGTCGCACGCGGGGCGCAAATGGCCGGCAGGCCCTACGTCTCCGTTATCGCGACCCTGACGAAAGGCCGTGACGAACGCATGACACCATCACGACCAATCCAGGTCAACCCCCTTCTGCGCGGCACTACGGGCCGACCACCCTCACACCCGTCGCGTCCAGCCTTCATCCCTGCGAAAGCCGGGATCCTGCTTCGGTAAAGCACACGCCCCCCAAACGAGATTCCGGCCTCCGCCGGAATGAATACGCCGGAACCGCCCCGCACCGTCGAAGACAACCACGCCCCTCCCCCACGCGGCCGTCGCGCGTTATGATGCCACCATGCCCCCCACGACCCGCTTCGCGCCAAGTCCGACCGGCCGGCTCCACCTCGGTCACGCCGCCTCCGCGATCCGCGCGCACGACTTCGCCCGCGCACAAAATGGCTGCTTCCTCCTGCGGATCGAGGATATCGACCCCGGCCGTGCGCGCGCCGAACATGTTGCGACGATCCTGGCGGATCTCGCCTGGCTCGGCCTGGCCTGGGACGGCCCCGTCCTGCACCAGTCCACGCGCCTGCCCGCCTATGCCGCCGCGCTCGACACGCTCCGCGCGCAGGGGCTGCTCTACCCCTGCACCTGCACCCGCGCGGAGATCGCCGCCGAAATCGCCGCCAGCAGCACCGCGCCGCACGCTCCCGTTTCCGGCCCCGCCCCGACCTATCCCGGCACCTGCCGCCGCCGTCCGCCCGATCCGGCGCGCGCGGTGGCCTGGCGGATCGACATGGCGCGGGCCGTGGCGCGGGCCGGGCCGGTCGACTGGCACGACGCGACCGCCGGCACCGTCCGTGCCACGCCGCTGGACCAAGGCGATGTCGTGCTGGCCCGCCGCGATGCGCCGGCATCCTACCATCTGGCGGTCACGGTGGACGATGCGTATCAGGGCGTCACCGACGTCGTGCGCGGCGTCGACCTGTTCGACGCGACGCATGTCCACCGGCTGCTCCAGGCGCTGCTCGGGTTGCCCGTTCCGCGTTATCACCATCACCCGCTGACACTCGGCCCGGACGGTCGCCGGCTGGCGAAGCGCGACGGCGCACCCGCGCTGGCCGACCTGCGCGCCGCCGGACAGGACGGCCGGGCACTGGCCGCCGGGCTGCGCGCCGGACATCAAGCGCGCGCGCACCCGCCTGCGACACCCACCCGCCTGTGACACAATGTCCATTGGCAGCGGCCCGTGCCCGGCCTATCTTGATTTGATGCAGACGTTCCTCATCATCCTGATCGTCCTTGCCGCGATCGGCGCGCTGGTTTCGCTCGTGCGCGGGATCGTCGCCTTCCTGCGGACCAGCCAGGCCGACCTGACCGGCACCGGCCCCAACATATCGGGCATGCGGCAGAACAAGATGATGTGGCGTCGCGTCCAGTTCCAGGCGCTGGCCGTCGTGCTGGTCGTGCTCTTTCTCATGCTCACCCGCCCGGGCTGATCGCACCACCGCCATGGTCCGCCTGACGAAGATCTACACCCGCACCGGCGATCAGGGCGAAACCGGCCTTGTCGACGGGTCGCGCGTGCCGAAGTCCGACGCCCGGCTGGTGGCAATGGGCGACGTGGACGAAACGAACAGCGCGATCGGCGTCGCCCTGACCCACCCGATGCCGGACGCGGCCCGCGCCATGCTCGGCCGTATCCAGAACGAGCTGTTCGATCTGGGTGCCGACCTCGCCACGCCGGGTCAGGATTTCACGCCCGGCGAGATGGCGCTGCGCATCGTCGCCGATCAGGTCGGCCGGCTGGAGCGCGAGATCGACACGATGAACGCCACGCTCCCCGCGCTGCGCAGCTTCATCCTTCCGGGCGGCACCGCGGCCGCCGCCGCGATCCATCTGGCGCGCGCGATCGCCCGGCGCGCCGAACGGGCCTGCGTCGCGGCGGACGGCACCGTCGGGCTCAACCCGGTTGCGCTCGCCTATATCAACCGGCTGTCCGACCATCTGTTCGTCCTCGCCCGGCATGTTCAGGGCGAAACCGGCGACATTCTCTGGCAACCCGGCGCAACGCGTTAGGCGCGCGTCCGGAGCCCGCGTCGCTGTTCCCCGGCGCAGGCCGGGGAACGATAAGCTTGAACGCCGGTCTTCCTGCAAAGGCGGCGATCCGTTTTGAAGCGTGTCCCAACGGCCACCGGCAGGAACCCTTCCAAACCCTCGAACCATCCCGCCGGCAACCAAACCCCCCGTCACCGGTTCTGCTGCCAAAGGCGGAAAGACGATCTATGGCGACCTTGGCAAATCTCTCTCCGGTCGATCCGCTGCTTGCCGATCTCGCCGCCTGCCGCGACCTCAGCGTGGCGCTGGTCACCCCGTTGTCCGACGCCGATGCCACGGTCCAATCGATGCCCGACGCGTCGCCCGCCAAATGGCATCTCGCCCACACCACCTGGTTTCTCGAAACCTTCGTGCTGCGCGATCATGTTCCCGGCTACACCGCGTTCGACGCGTCCTTCGCCTATCTGTTCAACAGCTATTACGAGGCGGAGGGCGCGCGCCACAGCCGCACCGCCCGCGGCCTCGTCACCCGCCCGGCGCTCGACCGCATCCTCGTCTGGCGCGCGCATGTCGATGCCGCGATCGCCGCCGCCGCCCCCATGCTCGGGGCCGATGCACGCACGCTGATCGCGCTCGGCATCCACCATGAACAGCAGCATCAGGAACTGCTCCAGACCGACATTCTCCATCTGTTCGCGCAGAACCCGACCGCGCCCGCCGTCTGGGATCATCCGCGCGACACGCCCGCCGCGATGCCCGGCCCGATCCGCTGGGTCGAGGGGCGCAGCGGGATCGTGCAGATCGGCCATGCCGGACCCGGCTTCGCCTTCGATTGCGAAGGGCCCCGCCACGACGTGTTGCTGCATCCGCATGCGCTGGCCGATCGCACGATCACCAACAGCGAATGGCTTCGGTTCATCGCTGACGGTGGCTATGACCGGCCCGACCACTGGCTGTCCGATGGTTGGGCCTGGGTGCGGGCCGAATCGATCGTCGCCCCGCTCCACTGGCGCCGTGTCGGCGACGGCTGGCATGCCTTCGCGCTCGACGGTCTGCACCCGCTTCGCCCCGCGGCCCCCGTCACCCACATCAGCTATTATGAGGCGGACGCCTATGCCCGCTGGGCCGGGATGCGCCTGCCGACCGAGCCGGAATGGGAATCCGCCGCCGCCGCGCACGATCCGCTGGGCGGCAATCAGCTCGATGCCGCCGGTCCCGTCCGGCCCCGCGCCGCGCCGGCCGGTGCCGGTTGCCGCGCGTTGTTCGGCGACGTGTGGGAATGGACCGGCTCGGCCTATCTGCCCTACCCCGGTTTCCGCACCGCTCCCGGCGCGGTCGGCGAATATAACGGCAAGTTCATGTCGGGCCAGTCGGTGCTGAAGGGCGGCAGCTGCGCCACGCCGCGCGGCCACCTGCGCGCCTCCTACCGCAATTTCTTCTACCCGCATCAGCGCTGGCAGTTCACCGGCCTGCGGCTGGCCAAGGACCTTTGATGACCGATACCGCCACCGACAGCCTGATCGGCGACACCGCCCCCGCGCTGCACGACCGGCCCGCCGCCGATCCGGCGTTCCGCGCCGATGTGCTGGCCGGCCTCGCCGCGCGGCCACGCGCCATCCCCGCCCGCTGGTTCTACGACCGCGAAGGCTCCGAACTGTTCGAACGGATCACCGACCTTCCGGAATATTACCCCACCCGGGTCGAAACCGCGCTGCTTTCGGCCCATGCCGGCGACATTGCGCGGCTGGTCGGTCCCGGCCGCGCGGTCGTCGAATTCGGCTCCGGCTCGTCCACCAAGACGCCGCACCTGCTCGCCGCGGTCGAACCGGCCGCCTATGTCCCGATCGACATCTCCGGCGATTTCCTGCGCGCCTCGTCGGCCGCGCTGGCCGAGAATTTCCCCAAGCTCCCGATCGTGCCGGTCGAGGCCGACTTCATGCACCCCACGCCGATGCCGAACCGCATCGCCGGGCTGCCGCGGCTCGGCTTCTTCCCTGGTTCTACCATAGGCAACATGGTCGCGCGCACGGCGGTCAACCTGCTGCGCGCGATGGTGGAGACGCTGGGCGAAGGGTCGATGCTGCTGATCGGCATGGACCGCGTGAAGTCCCCCGCCATTCTTGTCCCCGCCTATGACGATGCGCAGGGCGTGACCGCCGCGTTCAACCGCAACCTCCTCCACCGCATCAATCGCGATCTGGACGCCGACGTGCCGGTCGATGCCTTCCGCCACCGCGCGATATGGAACGACGCCCACGCCCGCATCGAAATGCATCTGGAGGCCACGCGCGACGTCGCCTTCACCATCGCCGGCGACCATTTCATGATCGCGGCGGGCGAAACCATCCATACCGAGAACAGCCACAAATACGGCCCCCGCGACGCCCGCGTCCTCCTCCGCGCCGGCGCCTGGGAACCCATCGCCGAATGGACCGACCCGGACGACCAGTTCGCGCTGATCCTGGCAGAGGCGCGGCCGGCGGGGGTGGCACCCTAACGGGGGACAAACCAAAGCCGCACCAGCTCGGTATGTCGCACCAGAGCTCGTTAATCGGCTTGCAAGACCCTCGCGACATAATCAAACGATGATCCACTCTTGGCTTTACAGCGTTGCGGCTGGCCTATGCGGAATGGCCGTCCTGCGACTCCTGTTTCTGTTGCTTTTCCGGTGCGCGGTACAGGCTAGAACATGCAGTACCGACCTGACCGAAATGCAACGACGTTACGACGCCGGCGCGTTTCGCCCTGCCAGCATGCATGGCCTGCTGACGGAAGAGGATATCCCCTATCGCCGCGTTTCCGCCCGCGTCGTCTACACGGTCGGCGGCATCGAACGGCGCGCCGATGTCAGGCTTCTAACGCCAAAAGGAAAACGGGCCGACCAGATGCCTGTTATCTGGTATGACCCTGCCGATCCGGCGCGTGTCACCGGCTTCGGTCCAGGCGCGACCTTACCCTTCTTCGGGCTGTCAGCCGTTATGGCTCTCCTCGCTTATTGCTGGTCGACCTGAAAGCGTACGCTCTCGCTCCGGCCGTAACCACAGTCCCGTCCTTGCCGCGGCGTCGGCCCACTGTCCCCGACGCGCCGCCTGCACGCCCGCCTTCGCCACCCAGCCCAGCTTCTCCGCCTTCGTCGTGAACACCCGTGTATCCCACGCATGCTCCCCGCGCCGGGCCACCTCGCGTGCGATGTCGCCGTAGATGCCCGCCGCGGCCAGCACCGCCCAGGCTGAGCGGAACGCCAGCGCCGGCGTCCCCGCCCGCGCGCTGGCCTCATAGTGTTCCGCCATCGCCGCCAGCCGCCGGCCCAGCACCGCGATCCGTGGACGGTACACCGGCCGCATCGTCTCGCCCGGCGGCACGTCCATCTCGGCCAGCCAGTCCTGCGGCAGGTAACAGCGCCCGGCGGCATCGTCCTCGCCGATATCGCGCGCGATATTGGCCAGCTGGAACGCCAGCCCCAAATCACACGCCCGGTCCAGCGTCGCGTCGTCGGCCGGGTCCACGCCCATCACCACCGCCATCATGCACCCCACGACGCCCGCGACATGGTAGCAATAGCGCAGCAGATCGTCCTCGGTCCGCGGGCCGAACCCGTCCGCGTCCAGCGCGAACCCCGCGATCAGGTCGTCCACCCAGGCCTGCGGCAGGCCGACCTCGGCCGCCACCACGCCCAGCGCGTCGAACGCCGGGTCCCCCGTCGCCTCCCCTGCCATCGCGCGGGCCGACAGGTCGCGGATCACCGCCAGCCGCGCATGCGGGTCGTCGACGTGCGTGATCGCCGACCCCAGGTCCTGCCCATCGGCCAGGTCGTCGCACCGCCGGCACCAGGCATAGAGCAGCCATGCGCGTTCCCGCGTCGCGCGGTCGAACAGCCTGGACGCCGCGGCGAACGACTTCGATCCCTTCGCAATGCTCTCCCGCGCCTGCTCGACCAGCGCGGCGCGGGACACCGTCACAGCTCGGCCGCGCCCATCGCCACGATCGTCCGCGGCGGCACATAAGCCGCCATCCGGTCGATCAACCGGTCCAGCTCGGTATCAACCACCAATATCTCGCGATGCTCCGGCCGCAGGAACCCGACCTCGGCCATCTTCGTCACGAACCCGACCAGCAGGTCGTAATAGCCCGCGACGTTCAGCAGCCCGACCGGCTTGGCATGATAGCCGAGCTGCGCCCAGCTCATCGCCTCCCACAATTCGTCCATCGTGCCCGTCCCGCCCGGGATCGTGACGAACCCGTCCGACAGGTCGGTGAACAGCTGCTTGCGCTCGTGCATCGTCCGCACGGTATGCAGTTCGGTACAGCCCAGATGCGCCACCTCCGCCGCGACCAGCGCGTCGGGGATCACCCCGATCACCTCGCCCCCGGCCGCCAGCGCCCCGTCCGCCACCGCACCCATCAGTCCCAGCCGCCCGCCGCCATACACCACCCCGATGCCACGCTCCGCCAGCCGCCGGCCGATCGCGCGTGCGCTGTCGATATAGACCGGATCGGCCGGGGTCGCCGACCCGCAGTAGATGGCAAGACGTTTCATAAGCTATTCCAGAAACCTGTTAGCCCCTCCCCTTCAGGGGAGGGGTTGGGGTGGGGCTGAGCGCGTCACCAAAGCACCGTTGCAGGGGTGGTGCTGTTGCTCCCACCCCCTCCCTGAAGGGGGGCTGTAGCAGAAAGCTAAACCCGCAACCCCTCCAGCATCAGCGCGGCCGTCGCCTTCGCACTCCCCACCACGCCGGGAATCCCCGCGCCCGGATGCGTGCCCGCGCCCACGAAGTACAGGTTCGGGATCACGTCGTCCCGGTTATGCGTCCGGAACCAGGCCGACTGGGTCAGCACCGGTTCCAGCGAGAAGGCACTGCCCAGATGCGCGCTCAGGTCGCGGCCGAAATCCTTCGGCGTATAGTGGAACTGCGTAACGATCCGGTCGCGCAGGTCGGGGATCAGCCGCTTCTCGATCTCGTCCAGGATCCGCTCGGCATATTTCGGCCCTTCGATATCCCAGTCGATCGGCAACTTGCCCTGATGCGGCACCGGCGCCAGCGCATAGAAGGTCGAGCAACCCTCCGGCGCCATCGACGGATCGCTGACCGTCGGATGGTGCAGGTACAGCGAGAAATCCTCCGACAGCACGCCATGGTCGTAAATGTCGGTCAGCAGTTCGCGGTACCGCGGGCCGAACAGGATCATGTGGTGCGGAATGCCCGGCCATGTCCCCTTGATGCCGAAATGCACCACGAACAGCGACGGGGAATAGCTTTTCCGTTCCAGCTTCGCCGCCGCCCGCTGCCCACGCGGGCTGTCCTTCATCAGGTCGCGATAGGTGTGGACGATATCGCCGTTGGATGCGACCGCATCCGCCGCGATCGTCTCGCCGCCCGCCAGCCGCACGCCCGTCACCCGGTCGCCCAGCGTCTCGATCCGGTCCACCGCCGTGCCCAGCCGCAACGTACCGCCCAGCCGCTCGAACTGCGTGCACATCGCCCCGATCAGCCGGTTGGTCCCACCCTTGGCGAACCAGACCCCGCCGTCCTTCTCCAGCTTGTGGATCAGCGCGTAGATCGCGCTCGTGGTCATCGGGTTGCCGCCGACCAGCAGCGTGTGGAACGACAGCGCCTCGCGCAGCTTCTCGTTCTTCACGAAACTCGACACCATCGAATAGACCGAACGCCACGCCTGATATTTCGCCAGCGCGGGCGCCGCCTTCAGCATCGACGCGAAGTCGAGGAACGCGACATGGCCGAGCTTCAGATACCCTTCGCGGTATACGCCGGCCGCATAATCCAGGAACTTGGCATATCCGGCGATATCGTCGGGATCGAGCTTGCCGATCTCCTGCATCAGCGACGCATCGTCGTTGGAGTAATCGAAATTCGTCCCGTCGGGCCAGTTCAGGCGGTAGAAGGGCGTCACCGGCAGCAGTTCGATATCGTCGGCCATCTGCCGTCCGCTCAGGCCCCACAATTCCTGCAGGCAGGCCGGATCGGTGATGACGGTCGGCCCGGCATCGAAGGTGAACCCGTCGCGTTCCCAGACATAGGCCCGCCCGCCGGCCTTGTCGCGCGCCTCGACCAGCGTGGTCCGCACACCCGCCGATTGCAGCCGGATCGCCAGCGCCAGTCCGCCGAAGCCCGCACCGATCACGACTGCGGTCTGCGTCACCGCACCGGTCCGCACGGTCGGGGCACCGGGCGCGACCGTGACGCCGATCGGCGCATTCGCTGCTATCGTCGCCATTATCGTCGCGTCTCCCCGATCGCCGCGATCGCGCGGCCCACCGGCACCGGCGGTTTGCCCGCCAATATCCGGAACTTGTCCATGGCCGTGGACTGGCCGGCGTAGAACCGCCGCACCAACCCGCCATCCAGCGTGTAGAATCGTTCCAGCACGCGGTAGCGTTCCGCCGGTGCCGCCGCGCGGAACAGCATCCGGTCCAGCATCCGGTAGAAGCCGCGCGCATCCCACGCCGCCTTGGCGTAAGCGCGCAACCGGTCATGCAGGCCGGCGCCCGACAGGTCGCTCTCGCCCGCGATAAGCACCGCGGTCCGCACCGCATCCGGCAACGAATAACCGGTCGTGGGGTGATAGAGCGCCGCCCGCGCGCCGACCTTGGCGACGCCACCGCTGCCCGATTGCCAATACGCATCGAAATCGCCGCCCATCACGACCGGCAGCACGCCCGATTCGCGCCGGGCAATCTCGCGCACCCGCCAGCCCTGCGCCTCGGCATAGCGCGCGATCCGCGCCGCGATGCTGTCGACATGCAGATGCGCGAACTCGCTATAATAGGTGTCCTCCACGAACACCCGGTCCGCCGTGAACGGCAGGCAGTAGACGAAGCGGTAACCGTCATGCTGCTCCACCGTGGCGTCCATCACGATCGGCCGATCCAGCCCGTGCGGCGCATCCAGCACCAGCTCGTGCCCGACGAACTTCTGCCATCCGCAATCCAGGTGACGCAGGGTCGCCCCGCCGCGCGCGTCGATCACGCCGCCCGCCTCGATCCGCGTCCCGTCCTCCAGCACCGCGGCGCGCGGGCTCGCGGCCAGCACACGCCGCCCGGTCAGGATCCGCTCGGCCGGCATCGCACCGCGGACCGCGTCCTCCAGCCGTTCCGACTCGATCGAATAATAAGGCGTGCCGAGCATCCGCGCGTGGCCCGGAAACGCGACGTCATAGCCGCGCCATCCGTAGGAGACGAGCGACTCCACCAGCCAGCGATCCGTCTCGGCCACGTCGCTGTCGAAGAACGACCAGATATGGTTCCCGCCGATCCGGTCTGTTTCCTCGACCAGGACGACATGCAGGTCCGGCCGCCGGATGGCGAGCGCCAGCGCAACCAGCCCACCGGCCAGCCCGGCGCCCAGCACCGCAACATCGCATTTCACGCCATCGACCATTCCGACCGTCCTACCCCACCCCACCGACGCGAGATAGTGGGACCTTCTGTCTCATACCGGAAGGCGGAATACGGAACCGGTCGCCAACACCATCGCCCCCTCCCCCTCGGGGGAGGGTTGGGGGGAGGGAGCAAGACCAGCCGGCGGCAAATTGTTCCACGTGGATCACGCTTTGCCACAACCCGCTTCCACCCCCCCGCCGGACCCGCTACCCCGGCTCCCGTCATGGATATCTATCTCCCGATCGCGGGCCTGTCGGTCAACGCAGCTGTCATCGTGGCGCTGGGCGGGCTGGTCGGGATCCTGTCCGGCATGTTCGGCGTCGGCGGCGGGTTCCTGACGACGCCGCTGCTGATCTTCTACGGCATCCCGCCCGCCGTCGCGGTGGCGTCCTCCGCGACGCAGATCACCGGGGCCAGCGTGTCCGGCATGTTCGCGCATATGCAGCGCAAGGGCGTCGATTTTCACATGGGCGGCGTGCTGGTCGCGGGCGGGGCCGGCGGATCGGTGGCCGGCGGCTTCATCTTCCGCGCGCTGCAACGGTCCGGGCAGATCGATACCGTCGTGGCGCTGCTCTACGTCTTCCTGCTCGGTGGCATCGGCCTGCTGATGGCGAAGGAAGCGATCACCGCGGTCTGGGCGGTGCGCCGCGGCCGCCCCGCGCCGGGCGGCGCGCGGCGGCATCATCCGCTGGTCGCCAGCCTGCCGGGACGCTGGCGCTTCTACCGCTCGGGCCTCTACATCTCGCCCGTCGCACCGTTGCTGCTCGGCTTCTTCACCGGGTTGCTCACGGTCCTGCTCGGCGTCGGCGGCGGGTTCGTGCTCGTGCCCGCCATGATCTATCTGCTCGGCATGTCGACCAAGGTCGTCGTCGGCACCTCGCTGTTCCAGATCCTGTTCGTCACCGCGGCCACCACCATGGTCCACGCGCTCACCACCCATGCGGTCGATATCGTGCTGGCGGTGCTGCTGCTGATCGGCAGCGTTTCGGGCGCGCAGGTCGGCGCGCGATTCGCCAACCGGGTGAAACCGGAATATCTGCGGCTCTTCCTTGCCTTCATCGTGCTGACCGTCGCGATCCGCGTCGGCCTCGGCCTCACCTGGCGGCCCGACGACATCTACACGGTGCAGGTGCTGTGAGGCCGGTGAAGGCGTTCGCGCTTGCCTTCCTCGCCCCGCTCCTGCTCGCGCAGTCCGCGCCGCGGCTGGTGCCCGACGTGTCGCAGCGCCGGATCGACATCGTCTACAGCTTCACCGGGGCAGAACTGCTGCTGTTCGGCGCGATCCTCTACCCCGGCGGCCGCCTGCCGACGCGGGACGCCGACATCGCGATCGTCATCAAGGGTCCCGCCGAACCGATCGTGCTGCGCGAAAAGCAGAAGGTCGCCGGCATGTGGATCAACGCGGACAGCGCGCGGTTCCGTTCGGTCCCCAGCTTCTACGCCATCGCCACCTCCCGCCCGCTGAATACACTGGTCGACGATCGCACCGCCGCCGTCTACGAACTGGGCGTCGACAATATCCAGCTGTCCCCCGCCAGCGGCAAGGTGCCGGACGAACAGCGCCGGCTGGAACGCGGCCTCGTCGACCTGAAGCGCCGCGCCGGCCTGTATGCGGAGGAACAGGACGGCGTCCAGATCAGCGAAGGCGTCCTCTACCGCGCGCGCATCCACCTGCCCGCGCGCGTGCCGGTCGGCACCTACACCGCCGAAACCTTCCTGCTGCAGGGCGGCCGTGTCGTGGCCGGCGCCACGCGTGAAATCGCGATCGAGAAATCGGGCTTCGAACGCTATGTCGCCGCCGCCGCCGCCGATCGCGCCTTTCTCTACGGGCTGTTCGCGGTCCTCGTCTCGCTGCTGCTCGGCTGGGCCGGCGCGCTGCTGTTCCGCCGCCTGCGCTGATTTAGGAACCTTTTCCGAATCTTAACGCCCGCGCCACTACCGTCTGGCTGGCTGGTTTCGGAAGGTGTTGAGCATGGACATGTCGATGGGTGGGCTTGGCGGCCCGGCGTTCCGCACCGCCCAGCCGGTGGTGGACGGCCCGGTCGACCTGCCCGAGATCGGCCAGCTGCGCGATGTCGCCGGCGCGGGGACGCGCATCGTGCTGGACGCCGCGCTGATCGGTCGGCTCGCGCTGGATCCCGACCCCGCGACCGCCGCGGCGGGCCAGGTCGGCAGCCTCGTCAAGATGGTCGTCGCCAACCGCTGGCTGATCGCCAACGTCCGCTCGATGATGGTGTCCGAACGGGACGCCGACCGCATCGTCGCCGACATCGATTTCCTGGGCGAGGCGGATCATGACGCCGCGTCCGGCGCGATCCGCAATTTCCGGCGCGGCATCACCCGCTACCCCGTCCCCGGGGCGCGCATCTTCCCGCTGTCGGGCCACGACATGCGTCAGGTGTTCGCGACCGACGACCGCGCGCATGTCGAAGTCGGGACCATCT
This sequence comes from Sphingomonas montana, assembly GCF_001956315.1. Taxonomy (GTDB): domain Bacteria; phylum Pseudomonadota; class Alphaproteobacteria; order Sphingomonadales; family Sphingomonadaceae; genus Sphingomonas_R; species Sphingomonas_R montana. The sequence continues at coordinate 19,339 of NZ_KV887143.1, forward strand.
ATCCCACCACCGACGTGCGCGGCGCGTTGTTCATCGATGCACTCCTCGGCAAGCATTTCGCCGTCCTAGGCTCCACCGGCACCGGCAAGTCGACCGCGACCGCGCTGATCCTGCACCGGATCTGCGAACGCATGCCCGAAGGGCATATCGTGATGATCGACCCGCACGGCGAATATAGCGCCGCGTTCAATGCGACGGGCGAGATCTTCGACGTCGGCAATCTGGCGATGCCCTACTGGCTCATGAATTTCGAGGAACATACCGAGGTGCTGGTCACGTCGCGCGGCGCCGATCGGCAGGTCGACATGGCCATCCTCGCCAAATGCCTGCTTGCCGCCCGGCTGAAGAACCGGCTGGCCGAAACGATCCCGCGGCTGACGGTGGACAGCCCGGTCCCCTATCTGCTGTCCGACCTGTCGAACATGATCCAGACGGAGATGGGACGGATGGACAAGGCGACCGACAGCGCCCCCTATCTGCGCCTGAAATCCAAGATCGACGAGATCAAGGCGGATCCGCGCTATGCCTTCATGTTCTCCGGCATGCTGGTCGGCGATACGATGGCGCCGTTCCTGGCGAAGCTGTTCCGCCTGCCCGGCGGCGGCCGCCCCATCTCGATCATCGACGTGTCGGGCGTGCCGTCCGACATCACCGCCGTCGTCGTCGCGGTCATCAGCCGCATGGTGTTCGACTATGCGATCTGGGCGCGGGGGGAGGCGCAACGCCCGGTCCTGCTGGTGTGCGAGGAAGCGCATCGCTACATCCCGGCGGACCGCACCGGCGGCGGTCAGGCGGTGCGCAAGGTGCTGGAACGGATCGCCAAGGAAGGCCGCAAATATGGCGTCTCGCTCGGCCTCGTCACGCAACGCCCGTCGGATCTGGCCGAAGGCGTGCTGTCGCAGTGCGGGACGCTCATTTCGATGCGCCTCAACAACGACCGCGATCAGGCATTCGTAAAGGCCGCCATGCCCGAAGGCGCGCGCGGCTTCCTCGATTCGATCCCCTCGCTGCGCAACCGCGAAGCGATCATCTGCGGCGAAGGCGTCGCGATCCCGATCCGCGTCCAGCTCGACGATCTGGAACCGGAAAAGCGCCCCGCCTCGAACGACCCGGCCTTCTCCGTCCTCTGGCGCGAGTCGGGCGGCGAAGACGCGATCCTCACCCGTGTCGTCCGTCGCTGGCGCAACCAGGGGCGGTAGGCGTTCTGCTTACTAAGCCGCTCAGTCCAACCCCACCAACCCCGGATCCAGCCCGCCCAGCAACCGCCGCGCCGCCCGCCTGGCGAAGCGCAACGTCTCCACCCTCCGCCGCGCCGCCGCCATCGGCCGCACCGCTGCCGCCCGCACCGTCTCGGCATCGTAGCGGTCCGCCACGATCAGCCCGCAGACATCGGGCAGGAACGCATCCTCCCCGAACGGCGCCAGGTCGAACCCCGCCGGCACCGCCCAGTAATAGCGGTCGCAATAGTCCAGATATTCCGGCCACTTCGCGTCCCCGCGCAGATCCGCGCGCGACACCTTGACCTCCACGATCACCACCTCGCCCTTCGGGCCGATCGCCATCAGGTCCGCCCGCCGCCCATTGCCCAGCGGCACCTCGCACAACGCCATCGCATCTTGCCGGAACAGCAACCGCGCCACCCCGCGCGCCACGTCCCGCGCCACCAACGGGCTGTCGTCGAAGCAGGAAGGTGCGGTCGCCATGCCATCGGTTTAGAACAGGTCAAGAACACACGGAAGCCCAAAAGCCCCCTCCCTTTCAAGAGTTGCAGGTCCGGTCAGGTCGGGATTGCCCCCGGCAATCCCTGAAACAGGCCGGGGGCCTGTTTTACCTGACAGAACGTGCAACTGGGTTGGGGATGGATGCAACCGCTCCCCAAACACAACAGTGCCGCAACGCCACCAAGGACCAAACGCCCACCCCCAGACCCCGCTTGATCCCCCCCGGAAAAACCCTATCTCCCAATCCTACCGAATCACTCCGATTGGATACCAGTGCGACTGTCCTCGCTCGCCGACTATGCCGTCGTCATCCTGACGGCCGCCGCACGTCACCCGGCGGGCGACCGGTTGTCCGCGACGCTGCTCGCGGGTGAAACCGGCGTGCCGCTGCCCACGACGCAGAAGCTGATGGGGCGGCTTGCCGCCTCCGGGTTGCTGACCTCGGCGCGCGGCACCGGCGGCGGCTTCCTCCTCGCGCATGCGCCCGCAGCGATCAGCCTGGGGCAGATCGTCGAGGCGGTGGAAGGTCCGATCGCGATGACGACCTGCGTCGACGAGACGCGGCACGACTGCGCGCTCGAAGGGGCCTGTTCGGTCCGGCCGCACTGGTCGGCGGTGAACGAGGCGATCCGCGCCGCGCTGGGCGGCGTCTCGCTGGCCACGCTCGCGGGCACCGGGCCCGCCCGGACGACCATGACACGAACGACAGAGGCCGCGACGCCGGCCGTACCCATTGTGGCAGGAGCCATCGCATGACCGACGTCCGCAACCGCGAAGCGCATGAAGCCGTCGAGGAAGCATCGACCTACAAATATGGCTTCGTGTCCGACATCGAACAGGATTTCGCGCCCAAGGGGCTGAGCGAGGACACCGTCCGGTTCATTTCCGCCAAGAAGGGCGAGCCCGAATGGATGCTCGACTGGCGGCTGAAGGCCTATGCCAAGTGGCTGACGATGGAGACGCCCGACTGGGCCAAGCTCCAGATGGCGCCGATCGACTATCAGGACGCTTATTACTACGCGGCGCCCAAGGAGAAGCCGAAGCTCGGTTCGCTCGACGAGGTCGATCCCGAGATCCTGCGCATCTACGAAAAGCTCGGCATCCCGATTGCCGAGCAGAAGCTGCTTGCCGGCGTCGAGGGCGCCGAACCGCCACGCCGCATCGCGGTCGACGCCGTGTTCGACAGCGTCTCGGTCGCCACCACCTTCCGCGCGGAACTGGAGAAGGCGGGCGTCATCTTCCGCTCGATCTCCGAGGCGATCCGTGAATATCCCGACATGGTCAAGCAGTGGCTCGGCAAGGTCGTGCCCGCGCACGACAACTACTTCGCCACGCTCAACAGCGCGGTCTTCTCCGATGGCACCTTCGTCTACATTCCGGAGGGCGTCCGCTGCCCAATGGAGCTCAGCACCTATTTCCGGATCAACGCGGCCAACACCGGCCAGTTCGAACGCACGCTGATCGTCGCCGACAAGGGCAGCTACGTGTCCTATCTCGAAGGCTGCACCGCGCCGATGCGCGACGAGAACCAGCTTCACGCCGCGGTCGTCGAACTGGTCGTGCTCGACGATGCAGAGATCAAGTACAGCACCGTCCAGAACTGGTATCCCGGCGATGCCGAGGGCAAGGGCGGCATCTACAATTTCGTCACCAAGCGCGCGCTCTGCCAGGGCAAGAACAGCAAGGTCAGCTGGACCCAGGTCGAAACCGGCTCCGCGGTCACGTGGAAGTACCCGTCCTGCGTGCTGGCGGGCGAGAATAGCGTCGGCGAATTCTACTCGGTCGCGGTCACCAACAACCGGCAGCAGGCCGATACCGGCACCAAGATGATCCATCTCGGCAAGGGGTCGCGCTCGACCATCGTGGCGAAGGGCATCTCGGCCGGCCGCTCCGACAACACCTATCGCGGCCTCGTCCGCGTCGGCCCGACCGCGGAGAACGTCCGCAATTTCACGCAGTGCGACTCGCTCCTGCTCGGCGACCAGTGCGGCGCGCACACCATCCCCTATATCGAGATCCGCAACCCCACCGCGCAGATCGAGCATGAGGCCACCACCTCGAAGATCAGCGACGACCAGATGTTCTACGCCATGTCGCGCGGCCTCCACCCCGAAACCGCCGTCGGCCTGATCGTCAACGGTTTCGCCAAGGAAGTCCTCCAGCAGCTCCCCATGGAGTTCGCCGTGGAGGCCCAGAAGCTGCTCGGGATCAGCCTCGAGGGGAGCGTAGGGTGATGCGCCGACAATGGAATTCTATCAGAAGCAAATGGGAATCGCTGAAGGCACTGCAGCAATTTCTCGTTGTTGGCGGGATAATAGTTTTATTAGGTCTTATCTCCGAATTTACTCCGAGTAATTCTAGTTCTCAGATTTCATCGAGTGGCGGTCGCGATACATATGATCAGCCTAAGGTTGATTCCCGTTATCGCGAAGCCGTCGAGCAAGCTGGATACAAGAGCTCGGAAGCCGATGAAATAGCTAGGTCCGCACAGACCTTATGTCGTGCGACCGGTGGGACTGACTGCTAGGACTGTCATGCTGAAAATTGAAAACCTCCACGCCGAAGTCGACGGCAAGGCCATCCTCAAGGGCCTGACCCTCTCGCTCGACGCGGGCGAGATCCATGCGATCATGGGTCCCAACGGCGCGGGCAAGTCGACGCTTGCCTATGTCCTCGGCGGCCGCCCCGGCTACGAGATCACCGGCGGCTCGGTGACCTTCCAGGGCAAGGACCTGCTTGGGCTTGCACCGCACGAACGCGCCGCCGCCGGGCTGTTCCTGGGCTTCCAGTACCCCGTCGAGATTCCCGGCATCTCCAACGTCCAGTTCCTCCGCACCGCCCTGAACGCGCAGAAGAAGGAGCGCGGCGAGGCCGAATTGTCCGGCGGCGCTTTCCTCAAGATCGCGCGCGAACAGGCCGACGGCCTCGGCCTCGACATGGACATGATGAAGCGCCCGGTGAACGTCGGCTTCTCCGGCGGCGAAAAGAAGCGCAACGAGATGGTCCAGATGGGCATCATCGACCCCGCGCTCGCGGTGCTGGACGAAACCGACTCGGGCCTCGACATCGACGCGCTCCGCATCGTCGGCGACGGCATCAACCGCATCATGCGCAAGCCCGACAAGGCCGTGCTGCTCATCACCCATTATCAGCGGCTGCTCGACTATGTCCGCCCCGATTTCGTCCACGTCCTGGCCGACGGCCGCATCGTCCGCTCCGGCGGCGCGGATCTGGCGCTCGAACTCGAACGCGACGGCTATGCGGGAATCGCGGCGTGATGCACGGCACGGACACAACCGCCGTTCTGGAAAATCGTCATCCCGATCGGGAAGCATGATCGCATGACCCTGGCCCTCCCCACCACCCGCGAAGAAGCCTGGCGCTGGTCCGACCTCACCGCCCTTCCCGCCCTCGCGAACCAGACCCCGACCGGCACGCCGGCCAGCGTCGACCCGCTCTGGATTGCTGCGGAAGGCCCCCGCCTGCTCTTCGTCGACGGCCGCTACGTCGCGGAGCACAGCACCCCCGGCCGCGTCACGCTCGGCCCCGTCGAGACCACCGGCACCCACCCGCTAGGCATGCTCACCGCGGACCATGACGGCTGGACGCTCACCGTCCCCACCGGCGCAGAGCAGGCGGACACGATCCAGATCGTCCACATCGCCACCCGCGGCGCGAACCACGTCCCGGCTCGCATCATGCTCGCCGACGGCGCCCGCGCCAGCATCGTCGAAACGCATGCCGGCGACGGCTGGTCCAACCGCCAGACCGATATTGCGCTCGGCGCCGACGCGCACCTGACCCGCAACGTCCGACTGATGCAGGCCAGCGGCTTCACCTCCACGCGCGAGACGGTCACGCTCGCGGCAAACGCCCATCTCGCCGCCACCGTCCTCGCGATCGGCGATGCGGGCACGCGGATCGACGCCGGCATCATGCTCCACGGCGATGCCGCGCGCGCCGAATATGGCGGCGCGCTCCTGTCGCGTGATCGCCAGCGTCACGACGCCGCGATCGCCGTCCGCCACGACGCGCTCGACGGCGTCAGCCGCCAGATCTGGCGCGCGGTCGCCGATGACCGCGCCACCGCCAGCCTCGCCGCGCGGGTCGAGGTCGCGCGCGGTGCGCAGAAGACCGACGGTGAACAGTCGCTCCGCGGCCTCCTGCTGCGCCGCACCGCGACGATCAACCTGAAGCCCGAACTCGAAATCTTCGCGGACGACGTGAAGTGCGCGCACGGTGCCACCGTCGGCGAACTCGACGCCCAGGCGCTCTGGTATCTCGCCAGCCGCGGCGTGCCCCCACAGGCCGCCCGCGCGCTGCTCACGCGTGCCTTCGTCGGCAACGTGTTCGATCGCATCGAGGAAGAACCGATCCGCGAGGCGTTCCGCGCCGCCGCGGACGCATGGCTGGGGGCAGAGGCATGACCGTCATGACCAAGGTACGCGAGGCCGACGCCGCCCCGCTCGACGTCGTCGCCGACTTCCCGGCGATCCCCGCCGGCTGGGCCTATCTCGACACCGCCGCCACCGCGCAGAAGCCACAGGTCGTGATCGACGCGATCACCCGCGGCTATGCCGAGACCTACGCGACCGTCCACCGCGGCGTGTACCAGCGCTCCGCCGACATGACCGTGGCGTACGAAGCTGCCCGCGCTCGCATCGCCACTTTCATCAACGCGAACAGCCAGGACGAGATCGTCTATGTCCGCGGCGCCACCGAGGCGATCAACCTCGTCGCGCAAAGCTGGGGCCAGTCGCTCAAGGCTGGCGACCGCATCCTGCTCAGCCAGCTCGAACATCACGCCAACATCGTGCCGTGGCAGCTGCTCGCCGCGCGCACCGGCGCGATCATCGATGTCGCGCCACTCACCGAAGACGGCCGGATCGATCTCGAGGCGGTCGCCACCATCCTCACCCCCGCGCACAGGCTCGTGGCGCTGTCGCACGTCTCCAACGTGCTCGGCTCGATCCTCGACGCCCGCCGCGCCGCCGATCTCGCCCATGCGGTCGGCGCGAAGATCCTGATCGACGGCTGCCAGTCCGTCGCCCGCATCGCGGTCGACGTGCAGGCGCTCGACTGCGACTTCTACGTCTTCTCCGGTCACAAGCTCTACGGCCCGACCGGCATCGGCGTGCTCTGGGCGCGCGGCGATATCCTGTCCGCCATGCCCCCATGGCAGGGCGGCGGCGCGATGATCGACAAGGTCTCGTTCGCCGGCACCACCTACGCCCCCGCCCCCGGTCGGTTCGAGGCGGGCACCCCGCACATCGTCGGCGCGCTCGGCCTCCACACCGCGATCGACTATGTGACAGAGATCGGCCTCGCCGCCATCCACGCGCATGAAACCGCGCTCGTCACCGCCGCGCGCGAACGGTTGTCGGCCATCAAGGGCATCACGCTGTTCGGCCCTGCGGACAGTGCCGGCATCGTCAGCTTCGCGGTCGGCGGGGTGCATCCGCACGATGTCGGCACCATATTGGACGAGGAGCAGGTGGCTATCCGCGCCGGCCATCATTGCTGCCAGCCGCTGATGGCGCATCTGGGCGTCACGGCCACCGCCCGCGCCAGCTTCGGCGTCTATAACAGCCTGGCCGATGTCGACGCGCTCGCCCGCGCGCTCGACCGGGTGACGAGGATCTTCGGATGAACGATTTCACGACCGAACAGCTGGATCACACCCCGCCCCCGCCACGTCGCGCGCGCGTGTCGGACGCGATCGACGAGCCGACGCTCGACGAAGCGCCCGCCCCGCGCCCACGCGATTATCTCGACGGTTTCCTGGCGCAGCAGCCCGCGGAACTGAACCCCGGCGAACCCGGTGGCCAGCTCTACGAAATGGTGATCGAGGCGTTGAAGGAAATCTACGACCCCGAAATCCCGGTCAACGTCTACGACCTCGGGCTGATCTACGGTGTCGACGTCGCGGGCGACCATGTCGTCGTGTCGATGACGCTCACCACGCCCAACTGCCCCGTCGCCGAATCGATGCCGGGCGAGATCGAGATGCGCGTCGGCGCGGTGCCGGGCGTCGGCTCGGCCGAGGTGAACCTCGTCTGGGATCCGCCGTGGGATCCGCAGAAGATGTCGGACGAAGCGAAACTCGAACTGGGAATGCTGTAATGGCCACCACGCTCCGCGCCCGCCCGGCCGCACTCAACCTCACCGACACCGCGCACGCCCGCATCGCTGATCTTATCGCGCGCGCGCCGGACGGCAGCATCGGCGTTAAACTATCCACCCCGCGCCGCGGCTGCTCCGGCCTCGCCTACTCGGTCGACTATGTGTTCAGCGCCGACCCGTTCGATGAGAAGATCACCACCCCAGGCGGCGATCTGTACGTCGACGGTGGCTCGATCCTCTACCTCATCGGATCGACGATGGACTGGGTCGAGGACGACTTCACCGCCGGCTTCGTCTTCGCCAATCCGAATGCCAAGGGTGCCTGCGGCTGTGGCGAGAGCTTCACCGTCTGAGGCTTGCGTAATGCCAGACCATCGATCAGGCCGCGCAACCTCCAGCCCGTCATTCCAGCTAAGGCTGGAACCCATTATCACTACGGTTCCGGTAGACCGAAGTCGGCCTCTATCCCGTCATCCCGGACTTGATCCGGGATGCAGGGACGCGGGCGCAGCTTTTGTGGTTCTGGATCCCGGATCAAGTCCGGGATGACGAAACGTCAAAGCCAATCAATCTCCCTCCCGGTCATCAAATCCCAATGGACCGAACGCCACGCCGCCCCTCACAACGCCACCGAAAACCGCACCGCCCCGCCGACGTCCGCCGGCCCATCCGCGAAATTGCCCGGATCGCGCCGCCAATACAGGTTGGTCGACATCCATCCACCCAGCGCCGCCCGCCCGAACGATCCCTCGACGTCCAGCTCGCGCCCGTTCGGGGCCAGCCCCAGCCGCCGCACCCCCATCTCGACCGCCCCGGTCGCATAGTCATAGCCGACCGGCAGCGTCAGATCGACGCCGCCCCGCGCCACGCGCAACGGTTGCGCCACGCGCAGGCCGGCACGGTCCGTACCGCCGAACAGCCCCGCCTTGCCGATCTCCACGCTCCACGCGCCCGTCCGCAGCCGCGCTCCGTTCAGCGCGACGCTACCTGCCGCACCCCGCGTCCAGCCCTGTCGCCAGACCCCCGCCAGCGTCCAGCCGCCGCCCGGCGCCGCACGCGCGGACAGATCCACGAAATCGCTGACCGCACCCCCCGCGCCCAGTGGTGCCGTAAACCGCCCGCCCAGCACCGTCGCCCGTTCCGTCAGCCGCGAAACGCCCATCCCGAACAGCAACGGCCCGAACCACCGATCGATGGCGACACCCACCGTCGCATAACCCTGCCGGTCATAACGCCCGACGCGCCGCGTGCCTGTCCGCTGTCCCAGGACCAGCGCGTCGCCGCTTTCCGCAGTCACCGTCACGCCGAGCCCACCCTGGTCGCGCCGCACCGCCAGGCTCGATCCGGTGCGCTGGCGGAATCCGGCGGCCTCGCGCGGGTCGCCCGCGACCAGGAACGGCGTGCCGCCCTGCCCCGTCATCGCGCGCGCCACGCTTGCCGCACCCTGTGCGAAACCCAGCCCCATCGTCATCCCCACGCCGATCCGCGTCGCGACCATGCCGGCGGTCGCCCGCGCCGCCGCCGCATCGTTCCGCGCCAGCGTCAGCCGCTCCACCGCCACGTCGCCCCCGCGCGATGCGATCGTCACCGCGAACATCGCCCCCGGCACGCCGCCTGAAACCTGCCGCACGCCGCCGGCCAGCGCCGGGTACAGCCGCCCCTCCGGTGCGGTATGAGCCAGCGTGCGCGCCAGATCGATCGTGAACGCCCGGCCATAGCCATCCAGCATCACCGCCCCCGCCGACGCGCCGCTCCGCCCCGCATCGCCCATCGCCGCAGACAGCGTCGCATTGTCGGTCATCGCGACGGCCATTCCGCTGCCGGCCAGCGCGGTCGCGCCGATCGGCCGGAACGCGGACGCAAGGTTCAGCCGCCCCCGCCCGTTTACCGCATCCACCCCGCCCGCGCCTAGGTCGGTCGCGGTGGCATAGAGGATATCGACGATCTGCTGACCGCTCAGGTTCGGGAATGCCTGCGCCAGCAACGCCACCGCGCCGGAGATCAGCGGCGCGGAGAAGGACGTGCCCGAATATAGGAACGTACCGCCCGCTTCGTCGACGCTGCGCACCCGCTCGCCCAGCGCCAGCAGATAATGTGCGCTGCCCGATCCGGCCCGCGCGCTGAACGACGCGATTTGGCCATCCTGCCCGCTGGCCCCCGCGATCACCACCAGCCCGCGCGCCTCGCTGCCATTGGCGATCAGCGCGAAGGCGTCCGGATCGGGCGTCGGGTCGTTCCCGGCAGACAGCACGATCACCACCCCCGCCGCCGTCGCGCGATTGACCGCCGCACGGAAGGCCGCCCCGCCCGACTCGGTCCCCCCCAGCGAGATGTTGATGACCCGCGCGCGGTTCTGCACCGCCACGTCGATGCCCCGCGCGATCGCCGAATCATTGTGCGAACATCCATCAGCGGTGGCACAGCTTCCGGCCGTATCCGTCCGCAGCACCAGCAGCGTCGCACCATAAGCGATGCCCAGTGCGCCGATATCGTTGCGGGCCGCCCCCAGCACGCCGGCCACCGCCGTTCCGTGCCCATCCTCGTCCCGTATCCCGCGCGCGCCCACAAGGTCGAGCGATGCGGCGCTGATCCGCCCGGCAAATTCCGCGCTGTCGGGGTCGATTCCGCTGCCGATCACGCCCGCAACCACCCCGGTGCCCGTGATGCCGCGGTCATGGGCGGTGCCGGCACTCGCCTGCACCGCACCGGCGGATCGCTGATATTCGCCGGTTCCGGTGGCGGGCGGGGTCGGCGTGGGGGTGATCGGATCGGGCTGCGTCACCGGCGGCGGGGTCGGGGTCGGAGTCGGAGTCGGGGTTGCCGGCGGTGGCGTCGGCGTACTGCTCACCGTGCCGCTACCCGTCGCCCCGCCGCATGCCGTGGTGGCCAGCAGCAGTAGGATCGTCGCATGCCGCGCAGATGCTTTCAGGACCATCGTCAAAACCTCCCGCGGCCCGCGCCGCACGTCGCAGACTACACCCCCAACCGTTCATGACCGCTCAACAAAACGCGGCATTATCCCGCGCTTTGATCGTGGAGCGACCCGGCGCTGCCGAAACTGTTCCACGTGGAACAGGTGACCCAAGCGCCGCTGTTGTCGCACGCCGCGCGGCCCGCTAGGGCGCATCCATGCATCCCGCATTCGCCCATATCCGCACCTGGATCTTCGATCTCGACAACACGCTGTATCCGGCGTCGACCGACCTGTTCGCGTTGATCGACGTGCGGATGGGGCAGTATATCCAGACCCTGCTCGGCGTCGATGCGGCCGAGGCGCGACGCGTGCAGAAAGCGCATTTCCTCAAACATGGCACCACCCTGTCGGGCCTCATGCGCAGCCACGCGATCGATCCGCGCGAATTCCTCGACTATGTCCACGACATCGAGATGGACCGCATCGCCGAGGACCGCCGGCTGGTCGAGGCGATGGCGCGGTTGCCCGGTCGCAAGCTCATCTTCACCAACGGCGACGCCACCTATGCGGCCCGCGTGCTCGCCCGGATCGGCCTCACCGACGCGTTCGAGGCGATCCATGACATCCACGCCTGCGCCTACCAGCCCAAGCCCGATCCGCAAAGCTACGCCTCGCTGCTCGCCACGTTCGATATCGACCCCACGACCGCGTTGTTCGTGGAGGACATGGCCCGCAACCTCGTGCCGGCCAAGGCGCTCGGGCTGACGACCATATGGGTCGACAACGGTTCCGAATCCGCCGGCCACGGGGCCGACCCCGCCACCATCGACCATGTCATCGCCGATGTCGGCGAATGGCTGCATGCCATACAGGAACCCGCCGCATGACCGATCTCGCCTCCATCATCGATGCCGCCTGGGAAGATCGCGCGAACATTGGCCTCGCCACGCGCGGCCCCGTCCGCGACGCCGTCGATACCGCGCTCGACATGCTCGACACCGGCACCGCCCGCGTCGCGGAACCGGTCGATGGCCAGTGGGTCGTCAACCAGTGGCTGAAGAAGGCCGTGCTGCTGTCGTTCCGGCTGAACGACAACGCCATCGTCGACGGCGGATCGGCCGGGTCGCCCGGGTTCGACAAGGTCCCGTCGAAATTCGCGGGCTGGGACGATGCCGCGTTCCGCGCCGCCGGCTTCCGCGCGGTGCCCGGCGCGATCGTCCGCCGAGGCGCCTATGTCGCGAAGGGCGCGGTGCTGATGCCCAGCTTCGTCAACATCGGCGCGCATGTCGGTGAGGGATCGATGGTCGATGCCTGGGCCACCGTCGGCTCCTGCGCGCAGATCGGGCGTAACGTCCACCTGTCCGGCGGTGCCGGCATCGGCGGCGTGCTCGAACCGCTGCAGGCGAACCCGGTCGTGATCGAGGACGGCTGCTTCATCGGCGCGCGGGCGGAGGTCGCCGAGGGCGTGATCGTCCGCGAAGGCGCGGTGCTGTCGATGGGCGTCTATCTCGGCGCGTCGACCAAGATCGTCGACCGCGCGACGGGCGAGGTCTTCCTCGGCGAAGTTCCGCCCTACGCCGTCGTCGTCCCCGGCACGCTTCCCGGTTTGGCCGGCGGCCCCTCGCTCTACTGCGCCGTCATCGTCAAGCGCGTCGACGCTCAAACCCGCGCCAAGACCGGCATCAACGAACTGCTCCGCGACTAGGCTCAGGCGGTACGGACGCGCACCACAGCTCCGCCGTCATCTTGACGACATTCCCACCGTCGTCCTGACGGACGTCAGGATCCATTATCACGCCGGTCGTGGCCGGACCCAGCGTAGTGACAATGGGCTCCGGCATTCGCTGGAATGACGATGCAGGCGGGGATCCAAGCCCCCAACACCCCCACCTATCCCGTGTGAAAGCAAATCCCGCTTCCCCGTCCCCGCCCCCATCCTAGATACAGCGGCATGGCTACCGCACCCGCACCGCAGACCCTGACCCACCTCCAGCGGCTGGAAGCGGAAAGCATCCACATCCTGCGCGAGGTCGTGGCCGAGGCCGAACGCCCTGTGATGCTGTATTCGGTGGGCAAGGATTCGGCGGTCATGCTGCACCTCGCGCGCAAGGCCTTCTACCCCGCGCCGCCGCCCTTCCCGCTGCTCCACGTCGACACCACCTGGAAATTCCGGGACATGTATGCGCTGCGCGACCGGATGGCGGCGGAGTCAGGCATGGAACTGCTCGTCCACCGAAACCCCGATGCGGAGGCGCGCGGCATCAATCCTTTCGACCATGGCGGCCTCCACACCGACATGTGGAAGACGGAAGGCCTGCGCCAGGCGCTCGACAAATATGGTTTCGACGCGGCATTCGGTGGCGCACGGCGCGACGAGGAGAAGAGCCGCGCCAAGGAACGGGTCTTCTCGTTCCGTACCGCCACCCACCGCTGGGACCCCAAGACGCAACGCCCCGAACTCTGGCGGCTCTACAACGCGCGCAAGGCGAAGGGCGAAAGCATGCGCGTCTTCCCTATCAGCAACTGGACCGAACTCGATATCTGGCAGTACATCCAGGCCGAGGCGATCCCCATCGTCCCGCTCTACTTCGCCGCCCCCCGCCCCACCGTGGAACGCGACGGCATGCTCCTGATGGTCGATGACGACCGCTTCCGCCTGGCCCCGGGCGAGGTGCCCGTCGACCGCTCGATCCGGTTCCGTACGCTCGGCTGCTACCCGCTCACCGGCGCGGTCGAGTCCGAGGCGACCACGCTCCCCCAGGTCATCCAGGAAATGCTGCTGACGACGACCTCGGAACGCCAGGGCCGCGCCATCGACCACGACCAGTCCGGCAGCATGGAGAAGAAGAAGCAGGAGGGCTATTTCTGATGAGAAGCCTTCTGCCCGACCACAGGATGCCCGATGCCGCCGCAACAACACCGGCGCATCCCGCCCCCTTCCCCGTCATCCTCACGGAAGTCAGGATCCATTATCACGCCGCCGGACCCGGAAACGCGACCCCGATACGATCGGCCACCCTCCGGAACGCGCGCATCACGCCCCGTCATCTCTCCGTTCCCTCGGGGAGCGTGACAGTGCGGAACGGCACTCCACCGTCTAGCCGAGTGATAATGGATCCTGACATCCGTCAGGATGACGGTCTTCGCGAGCAGCGCATGAACTCGGGACTATACGCATGACCGACACCGCCTACCGCGCGCCCGATCTCGTCGCTTCTGACATCGACAGCTATCTCGACCAGCACGCGCACAAATCGCTGCTCCGCTTCATCACCTGCGGTTCGGTCGACGACGGCAAGTCCACCCTCATCGGCCGGCTCCTGTATGATTCGAAGATGATCTTCGAGGACCAGCTCGCCGCGCTCGAGGCGGACTCGAAACGCGTCGGCACGCAGGGCCAGGACATCGACTTCGCGCTGCTCGTCGACGGCCTCGCCGCGGAACGCGAACAGGGCATCACGATCGACGTCGCCTATCGCTTCTTCTCGACCGACCGGCGCAAGTTCATCGTCGCCGACACGCCCGGCCACGAACAATATACCCGCAACATGGTCACCGGCGCCTCCACCGCCGACCTCGCCGTCATCCTGGTCGATGCGCGCAAGGGCATCCTCACCCAGACCCGCCGGCACAGCTACCTCGCCCACCTCGTCGGCATCCGCAAGCTGGTGCTGGCGGTGAACAAGATGGACCTGATCGGTTATGACCGGACGCGCTACGACGCGATCGTCGCCGAGTATCGCGCATTCGCCGGCTCGATCGGCATCGACGACTTCGTCCCCATCCCGATCTCCGGGTTCAAGGGCGACAACATTGCCAGCCGGTCGGAAAACACGCCGTGGTACAGTGGTCCCACGCTGATGGAGCATCTCGAAACCGTCCCGCTCGACGTGACGGCCGATCAGGCGCGCCCGTTCCGCATGCCGGTCCAGTGGGTCGCGCGCCCCGATCTCGATTTCCGTGGCTTCTCCGGCCTGATCGCCGCCGGCCGCATCGCGCCCGGCGATCCGGTCCGCATCCTCCCCTCCGGCCGCACGACGACCGTGGCGCGCATCGTCACGGCCGGCGGAGACCTGCCGCACGCCGTCGCCGGCCAGTCCGCGATGCTGACGCTGGCGGACGAGGTCGATTGCAGCCGCGGCGACGTCATCGTCCGCGCCGATGCCCCGGCGGAGGTCGCCGACCAGTTCGAGGCGACGATCCTCTGGATGGCGGACGAGGAGATGCTCCCCGGCCGCGGCTACTGGCTCAAACTGGCGACCCAGACCGTCTCGGCCCAGATTCAGGCCCCGAAATATCAGGTCAACGTCAACACGATGGCGCACCTGCCCGCGCGCACGCTCGGGCTGAACGCAATCGGCGTCGCCAACCTGTCGACCGACCGACCGATCGTGTTCGAACCCTATGCCGCGGCCGACGGTGCGATCAGCCGCGACCTCGGCGGCTTCATCTTGGTCGACAAGATCACCAACGCCACGGTCGCCGCCGGTCTCATCCACTTCGCGCTGCGCCGCGCCGCCAACGTCCATTGGCAGGCGATCGACGTGACGCGCGAGGCGCACGCTGCGCAGAAGAACCAGCGTGCCCGCCTGCTCTGGTTCACCGGGCTGTCCGGTGCGGGCAAGTCCACCATCGCCAACCTCGTCGAAAAACGCCTGCTGGCACTCGGCCATCACAGCTTCCTGCTCGACGGCGACAATGTCCGTCACGGCCTCAACCGCGATCTCGGCTTCACCGATGCCGACCGCGTCGAGAATATCCGCCGCGTGGGCGAGGTCGCGCGGCTGATGACCGACGCCGGCCTGATCGTGCTCACCGCCTTCATCTCGCCGTTCCGCGCGGAACGCGACATGGTCCGCGCCATGCTCCCGCCCGGCGAGTTCATGGAGGTCCATATCGACACGCCGCTCGACGTCGCCGAAAGGCGCGACGTGAAAGGCCTCTACGCCAAGGCACGCGCCGGCGAACTGGCCAACTTCACCGGCATCGACAGCCCCTATGAGGAACCGTTGAACCCCGAAATCCGCGTCAACACGATCGACATGACCCCCGAACAGGCCGCCGAAGCGATCGTTGACCGCCTGCTGGGCATGCCCGCATGACCGACGCCACCACCCCCGGCACGATCGCCGAGCAGCTCAGCGACGCCGCCCTCGCCCGCCGCGTGGCCGAAACCGCCGGCGAAATCCTCATGACGCTGCGTGGGTCGGACCTGTTCCGCGGCAAGGCGCTGGGCGCTGCCGGCGATGCGGTCGCCAACGCCTTCATCGTGGCGGCCTTGCGGGAGGCGCGCCCCGACGATGCGATCCTGTCGGAGGAGGAAGCCGCCGACCCCACCCGCCTTGCCAACACCCGCGCCTGGATCGTCGATCCGCTCGACGGCACGCGCGAATATGGCGACGGCCGCGCCGATTGGGCGGTCCACATCGCACTCGCTGTCGATGGCCGCGCCACCGCCGGCGCGGTCGCCCTCCCCGCGCAATCGCACACCATCTGCACGGCCGGTTGCACCGCACCCGATCAGGCCGGCGGCCGCATCCGCATGGTCGTCAGCCGCTCGCGCCCCGCGGCCGAGGCGTTGCAGGTTGCAAAGGCGCTCGACGCCGAACTGATCCCGATGGGCTCGGCCGGCGCAAAGGCGATGGCGGTCGTGCGTGGCGAGGCCGACATCTACCTCCACAGCGGCGGGCAATATGAGTGGGACAGCTGCGCCCCCGTCGCCGTCGCGCAGGCCGCCGGCCTCCACGTCAGCCGGATCGACGGAAGTCCGCTCGTCTACAACATGGCAGACCCCTGGCTCCCCGACCTGCTGATCTGCCGTGCCGATCTGGCCGAACCGGTGTTCGCGGTGCTACGCGGAGCTGCATGAGCCACAGCTTCGTCGCGATCGACCTCGAAACCGCCAATCGCAACACGCGCAGCATCTGCCAGATCGGCATCGTCGTGTACGAGAACGGGCGCGAGGTCGCGTCGGAGGTCGTACTGGTCAACCCGCGCGAACCGTTCGAATCGATGAACATCCGCGTCCACGGCATCCGCGACACGCACGTCGCCGACGCCGCCTGTTTTCCGGACCTTCATGCCTGGCTCCACGCGCATCTCCACGACCGCATCGTCCTGGCGCATGGGAACTTCGATCGCGGCGCACTCCGCAACGCCTGCGACCATCACATCCTGCCCGCCTTCGCCTGCCGCTGGCTCGACAGCGTCACCATAGCCCGCCGCGCCTGGCCGCATCTGAAGGGTGAAGGCGGCGGCCACGGTCTCGCCAACCTGGCCAAGGTCTTCAACCTGAGCTTCCGCCACCACGACGCGCTGGAGGACGCCCGCGCCGCCGGCACCCTCACCCTCCGCGCGCTCGAAGAACAGGGCTGGTCGCTGGAGGACTGCTTCGGCCGCTACACGCCGAAGTCGAAGCCGGCGCCCACCCCTCCCCCGTCAGGATGAAAGTGAAGGGTTCAGCGCGTTCCCCTCAAACCCGCATCGGCATCAGCACATACAGTGCCGACGACGTATCATTCTCGCGGATCAAAGTCGGGGCGGCGGCGTCGGCCAGGTGGACCTCGATCGTGTCGCCTTCCACCTGCCCCAATATGTCGAGCAGGTAGCGCGCGTTGAAACCGATCTCGAACCCGGATGAAGTATATTCGCCCGGCACTTCCTCGGCCGCGGTCCCGTTTTCCGGGCTGGTGACGGACAGCGTGATCTTGTCGCGGTCCAGCGCCATCTTCACCGCGCGGGTCTTCTCGCTCGCGATCGTGGCGACCCGGTCGACGCCCTGCATGAAGCTTTTCGGGTCGATCCTGAGCAGCTTGTCGTTCGCAGTCGGGATGACGCGCGAATAATCCGGGAACGTCCCGTCGATCAGCTTCGACGTCAGGATCGCATGGTTCAGCCCGAACCGGATCTTGGTCGGCGACAGCGTGATGTCCACGTCACCGTCCACCTCGTCGAGCAGCTTGCGCAGCTCCGCGATGCACTTTCGCGGCACGATCACATCGGGCATCGCCTCGGCCCCCTCAGGCCGTGCGACCGTGACGCGCGCCAGCCGGTGGCCGTCGGTCGCCGCCGCCTTCAGCACCGGACCGGTCGTGCTGTCGCCGTCGGTCACATGCAGGAAGATACCGTTCAGATAATAGCGCGTCTCCTCGGTCGAGATCGCAAAACGCGTCTTGTCGATGATCTGCTTCAGCGTGTCGGCCGGCAACGCGAACTTCGTCGGCAGGTCGCCTTCCGCGATCATCGGGAAGTCGTCGCGCGGCAAAGTGGACAGGTTGAACCGCGCACGACCCGCCACGATCAGCATCTTACCATCGGCCGCGGTCAGTTGCACTTGGCTACCCTCGGGCAGCTTGCGCGCGATATCGAACAATGTGTGCGCCGATACGGTCGTGGCACCCGGCTGGTCCACCGCCGCCGCGATCGTTTCTACCACCTGCAGGTCCAGGTCGGTCGCCATCAGCTTCAGCGTGCCGTCCGCCGCCGCTTCGATCAGGACGTTGGACAGGATCGGGATCGTGTTGCGACGCTCCACCACGCTTTGTACGTGACTCAGGCTTTTCAGCAGGATGGTCCGCTCGATCGTCGCCTTCATGTCCGCCCCAAATCTCTACAAACCAATCCGACGGACGTTATAGCGTGGGCGCGCGTTCGGGGAAGGAAAAAGGGGCGGAGGTTACCCCCCGCCCCTTGTCCTCAATTTAGCGTCGTTCCGCGATCAGAAGCGGAAGCCGAAGCCCGCGACTGCCTGGTTGCGGCTGAAGCCGTCCTGATAGTTGGAATAGCGATATTCCGCCTTCACATAGCTGTTCGGGCCGACCGCATATTCCGCGCCGACGCCGGCACGGATCCCGTCCAGGTTGGTCTTGCCCAGCGTGGTCTGGTTCGTGCCGTCGTCGCTGGTCAGCTTGAACTGCGCGTTGGTGTAGCCGGCCTTCGCGTACAGCAGGGTGCGACCACCGACCACGGTGCCGACGCGTGCGCCGGCGTACAGGTCGCGGCCCGCCTTGGCGCACAGGCGCGGCGACACGACCGTCTCGCGGCCGGCGCACTGACGCACGTCGCTGTCCGCCGCCTCGCCCTCGATGCCGACGACCAGGCCGTTCATCTGCATGTCGTAACCGGCGGCGACGCCGTAGGCCACCGCATCGTCCGTGTCGCCGTTCTTCACATTGTCATAGCCGACGATCCCTTCGACGCGCGCACCGGTGAAGGGCGCTGCGACCTGTGCCATTGCGGGGGCGGCGACCAGCATGGTGGAACCGAGGATGGCGGCAAAAGCTACGCTACGCATGTCATATACTCCATGTGACACATGCCCTTGTGGGGCGTGGGGGCTCAGTGCATGAAATCGCATGGCGTTGCATGAACCTCAGCTAAACAACCAAAAGCGTTGTATATCTGCAACATGGCCTTGTGGACGCGGCCGGGGGAACAGGTCGCGACGAACGGCGTGGCCTGCCCCCGCGCTGCTGGCCCTGATGCTCGCTGCCTTGCCCGCGCCGACCGTCGCGCGCGAGACGCTGGGCCTGTTCGAGGGCTGGGGCGCCTTCTCCGATCCCCGTCCGCGGCGCTGCTATGCCGTCGCGGAACCCGTGGGCCGGCCACGCGATGCCGCCTGGCGACCGTTCGCTGCGATCTCGACCTGGCCGACGCGCGGTGTCCGGTCACAGGTCAATATCCGGCTGCGCAAGGCCAAGCTGCCCGGCGCACCCGTCCTGCTGACGATCGGCGACGTGCGGTTCGCGCTCGTGGCGGGCGGTGCCGATGCCTGGGCACCGAACGCGGCGATCGACGCCCGGATCATCGCGGCCATGCGCAACGCCGCCAGCATGCGGGTCGAAACCCGTGCGCGCGACGGCAGCCGCCTGGTGGACGGCTACCTCCTCCACGGTGCCGCCACCGCGATCGATGCCGCAACACTTGCCTGCGCCCGGTCCGGGTAGAAGGCGCCGATGCCGGAAAGGGAGAAGCGCGCGACCTCAGCCCTCTCGCATCACGCCCACAAACACGGCCTTCCTGCGACAAGGCCGAAAATCTGTTTTGGATCACGTCCAACCATCACGTCGTGATCCCGGACTCGATCCGGGATCACGATTGGCCAAAGCTGATCAAGACTTACCCTCGAATTATCGAGCTCCAACCCGGCGGCAATTCAAACTTCTGGCCGCGCCGTCACCCGAACACCCTCACCCCATCGTCTCCGCCGCCACCTGCGCGGCATCCGCCCCGTCCAGTTCCACCACCCACAGGTCCGGGTCACGCTGCCGCCGCCGCGCGACATAGTCCGATACGGCGCCTGCCGCATTCGGATCCGCCGGCCCGGTCGGCATCAGGCCATAGCCGTGCGGCCCCAGCACGCGTTCGACCATCCCGCCCGCCACGCCGCGTTCCGACAGCAGGATCAGGATCGCGCCGGCGGTCGCATCGCCCTTCGCCAGGACCACCGCATTGCCGCCGGTGGCCTGCACCCGCCGGACCATCGCCGACACCAGCATCGCCGCGGTCAGCCGCGCCGTCACGCCCCGATTCCGGGGCCGGCCGCGCCGGTCGCATAACCGGGCAGCGTGGCCAGCGGGATGCGCGATTTCATGAACGTGCCCGTCCCGCGCGCAATCTCCTCGCCTTCCGCATCGATCAGCCGGGCATCGGCCACGAACACGCGCCGCCGCCCGCTGATCCAGCGTCCTTCGGCCACAACTTCGCCCGCCTTCACCGGCCGGGTCAGCAACAGGTTGAACTGCGTCGTCAGCAGGAACCGGTCGCTGACCAGTGAATTGGCCGCATAGAAAGCCGCATCGTCCAGCATCTTGAAATAGACCGTGCCATGCGCGGCACCGGCCGCATGATACACCGTCGGGTCGATCAGGAACCGGATGCGGGCAAAGCCGGCCGACATGATCTCCAGGCGCGATGCGAACGCATGGTTGATCGGCGCCGCGGCATAGAGCGACTCCAGCGCGCGGTAATGCGCCTCCGCACCACTCGGCACCGCCCCGGTCCCTGTATCGGAACCGGCGTCAGGCGCGTCAGCCGGCGGGGTCACGACCATTGCCGCCGGTAAACAGCGCATAGAGCGCATCTTCCGATGCCGCCCCGCGCAGCTTCGCCACGAACACCCGGTCGCGCAACCGCCGGCTGACGCGGGCCAGCGCCTTCAGATGTTCGACACCGGCGTCGGTCGGCGACAGCAGCAGGAACACGATATCGACCGGCATGTCGTCCACCGCCGCGAAATCGATCGGCGTCGACAGCCGTGCGAACAACCCGACGACACCGGGCAACCCATCGATCTTGGCATGGGGAATCGCGACGCCACCTCCGAACCCGGTCGACCCCAGCCGTTCGCGATCGGACAGCCGGTCCGCGACGACGCGCGCGTCGACATCCACCAGCCGTGCGGCCGTTGCCGCCATCTGCTGGAACAGCACCTTCTTGTTCGGCACGACCATTCCGGCCGCGACCGCACCGGGCGCGAGAATATCGACGAGCGAGTCCATCGGGATCAAGCGAACGGCCGGTCAGGCCGCGCGCTGCGGCTCCACCCAGCCGATCGTTCCGTCCGGTCGGCGATACACCATGTTGAACGCGCCGGTGCCAAGGTTCTTGAACAGCAGCGCGCCGGTGTTGCGCAGGTCGAGCATCATGACCGCGTCCGACACCGTCGCATCGGGCACGTCGACGCGCGTCTCGGCGATGATGACCGGATTGTCGCCGACCTCTTCCTCGTCCGGTGCAGGCTGGAACACCGTGTATCCGGCATTCTCGTCGATGCGGACGTCCTCATAGGCGGCGGCACCGCCCATGCTGGTCGTCACCTGCTTGTCCTTTAGCCGGCGCATGTAGCGGCGCAGCTGAGTCTCGACGCGCGCGGCGGCCTGGTCGAATGCGGGATGGGCCTCGTTGCCCTGGCCATGCCCTTTCAGGATCACGCCCTGCATCACATGCGCCACGATGTCGCAGGTGAAGGAACCGTGCGGACCAACGCCGAAGGTCGCGTGCGCGGAAATCGATCGCGAGAAATATTTGTCGGCGATCGCCTGCATCCGTTCGCTCACATGCGTCCGCAATGCGGCGCCGGTGTCGACCTGATGACCTGAGACACGGATTTCCATCGTAATGACCTCCTCAAAAGAGCAATTTGCGGCCGGTCACCCGAGGATCGGGCGCCGCGGCCTTAGAACCGGGGCGTTCCGGGGTCAACCGATGCGGTTCCCCTTGTTTACACCCCTTCAGGCGTCGACCGTGCTCCACAACGGATCGACCAGTTTCGCCACGAATGCTGCATGCCGCGCCAGTTCTTCCGGACTGGCCGTGAAGGACCGCATGGGCCGCACCGTCACCGGTACAACGTCGCGCATCCCAACCGGTGCCGCATCCGCGCCGGACTCTTCTGCGGGCAGCATCAGGCCGATCTGCCGGCCGCCCATCAACTCGACGTAAAGCTGCGCCAGCAACTGCGCATCCAGCAGCGCGCCATGCTTCACGCGGTGGCTGCGATCGATGCCGTAGCGCGAACACAGCGCATCCAGGCTGTGCTTGGCCCCCGGATGCC
This sequence comes from Sphingomonas montana, assembly GCF_001956315.1. Classification (GTDB taxonomy): domain Bacteria; phylum Pseudomonadota; class Alphaproteobacteria; order Sphingomonadales; family Sphingomonadaceae; genus Sphingomonas_R; species Sphingomonas_R montana. The sequence goes on from NZ_KV887143.1 coordinate 41,651, forward strand.
GCGTCCGCGCGATCGCCAGCGTGTCGATCATCCGCGTCATGCACACTTGCGGGTGTCCGCACTCCTCCAGCTCGGCATTCAGGAACCCGAAATCGAACGTCGCATTATGCGCGATCAGCGGCGCATCGCCGATGAACGCCAGGAAATCGGCGGCGCCTTCGTGGAACCGCGGCTTGTCGCTCAGGAACCGGGCGGACAGGCCGTGGACCGCCTCCGCTTCCGCCGGCATGTCGCGATCGGGGTTGAACCAGGCGTGGAACGTCCGCCCCGTCTCGCACCGGTTGACCAGCTCGACGCAGCCGATCTCGACCAGCCGGTCGCCGTTCCTGGGGTTCAGGCCGGTGGTTTCGGTATCGAAGACAATTTCGCGCATGCGGCACAGTATCGGACTCCATGGTCGCGGAGGCAAGCGACCAGCGCGCCGACCCGCGCGGCCGTATCGATGATCGGAATACCGGTATCGATCAGGAAATCCGCCCGCGCACGCTTGTCCGCATCGGGCATCTGCAACGCCAGGATCGCGGCGAACCGGTCCGCCGTCATGCCGGGCCGCGCCAGCACGCGCGCATGCTGCACCTCGGCCGGGGCGGAAACCACCACCACCGCGTCCACCGACTCCGCGCCACCCTTCTCGAACAGCAATGGAATATCGAGGACGACGATGTCCGACCCGGACTGCCCGTTCAAAAAATCCCGCCGCGCCGCCGCCACCGCCGGATGGACGATCGCCTCCAGCCGGGCCAGCGCCGCCGGATCGCCCAGCACCGCCCGGCCCAGCCGACCGCGATCGACACCGGCCGCCCCCGTCGTCCCCGGAAACGCCGCTTCGATCGCGGGCACCAGCGCGCCGCCGGCCGCCTGCAACCGGTGTACCGCCGCATCGGCATCGAACACCGGCACGCCATGGTCGCGGAACATGACTGCCACCGCCGACTTGCCCATGCCGATCGACCCGGTCAGCCCCAGGACGATCATGCCGCGGTCAACAACGCCCGCAATTCCGCGTCGCGGTCGCGCGGAGCATGCGCTTCGAAGAAGATCTCGAACGCCAGCGCCGCCTGCCCGATCAGCATCGTCAGCCCGTCGATCGTCGTAAGGCCACGCGCGCGCGCCGCCGCCAGCAGCGGCGTCTCGAGCGGCGCATAGACGATGTCGTACACGATCGCGCCGGCGGGCAGGGGGGTCAGGTCCAGCGCGAGCGGCGGCTGCCCGACCATCCCCAGCGAACTGGCATTCACCAGCAGGTCGACCGGCGGCAACGCGGTATCGAGCGGCACCGCGTCGCCCTGCAACCCGAACTGGTTCAGCAGCGCGCGGCCCTTGTCCGGCGTGCGGTTCAGCAGCGTAACCGATCCCACGTCGCGGCTCGCCAGCGCCAGCAGCACCGCGCGCGCCGCACCGCCCGCACCCACGACGGCCACCGCCTTGCCCTCCAGCGGCACGTCGTCCAGCGGTTCCAGGAACCCGCCCGCATCGGTGTTGGTGCCGACCAGCCCGCCATCGGCATCCCCGAACACGCAGTTCAGCGCACCCAGCGTCGTCTTCAGACCCGCCCGGTCGTCGACCACGTCGAACACCGCCTGCTTGTGCGGCAGCGTCACATTGCTCCCGCGCCAGTCGGGATCGTCCCGCCGCAACCGGAAATGCGCCGCCAGACCGTCCGCCGTCACCCGCGTCGCGACATAGTCCGCCTCGATCCCCAGCGCCTGCAACCAGAAACGGTGAATGATCGGCGACTTGCTGTGCGCGATCGGGTCGCCGATCACTTCGGCAAAAGGCGTTCCGGGCATGATCGAACTCGCAATATCGGGATGACACATATCCCCGCGGATGCGGGGATCCAGCCAGGACCCATAGGAAAAGCTAGCCCGCATGTCCAAGCTGGACCCCCGCATCCGCGGGGAACGCCGCAGTCTATTATGTCGTCCCTGCAATCATTTCGTTATCAGCCCCAGCACCCGCAACTGATCCAGCAGCGCCAGCAACGGCAGACCCAGCACGGTGAAATGATCCCGGTCGACCCGGGAAAACAGCTGCACGCCCGGCCCCTCCAGCCGATAACATCCCACGCACCCCGCGATCGCCGGCCATTCCGCGTCGAGATAGGCCTCCAGAAACGCATCGGAGAAATCACGCATCGTCAGCGTCGCCACCCCGACATGCCGCCATGTCGGCACACCGCCCGTCGCCAGCACCGCCGCACTGGTCAGCCGATGCCGCCGCCCGCGCAGGCTCCGCAACTGTTCCGCCGCATCCGCCCGGTCGCGCGGCTGATCGAACAATATCCCGTCGTCGCGCGCCAGCGTCTGGTCGCACCCCAGTACCAGCGCATCCGGGTAGCGCCGCGAAATCTTCACCGCCTTCAGCTCGGCCAGCGCATCGGCCAGCCGCCGTGCGTCCGCCCCTTCGCCCACCAGTGCCGCCTTCGCCGCATCCTCGTCGATGCCGGCCGCGACCGCCTCGTGCGCGACGCCGGCCGCGGTCAGCATCGCGCGCCGCGCCGCGGACCGCGACGCCAGGATCAGGCTCGGCACCACTACGCCAGCACGCTCGCGTCACCGCGCCGTTCGTTCACCAGGTTGATGATCGCCGCCGCTGTCTCCTCGATCGACCGGCGCGTCACGTCGATCACCGGCCAGCCATTGTCGGCGAAGATCCGCCGCGCGAACGCCAGTTCGGCCGCCACCGCTTCCTGATCGACATAGTCCGTCTCCGGCGCCTGGTTCAGCGACAGCAGCCGGTTCCGCCGGATGGCGATCAGCCGGTCCGGACTGGTCGTCAGCCCCACGACCAGCGGATGTTCCAGCGTGTAGATGTTGGCGGGCGGTGGCGACACCGGCACCACCGGGATGTTCGCGGTCTTGTACCCCCGATTGGCCAGGTAGATCGACGTCGGCGTCTTCGACGTGCGCGACACGCCGGCCAGCAGGATATCGGCCTCCTCCCAGTTTTCCGACGCGATGCCGTCGTCATGCGCGATCGTCCACTGGATCGCATCGACCCGCGCGAAATAGGCCGCGTCCAGATTATGCTGCCGCCCCGGCCGGGCACTCGCGATCTGCCCCAGCAGCCGCGACAGCGCGTCCGTCACCGGATCGAGCGCCGCCACCGCCGGGATTCCCGCCGCCCGGCACCGCGCCTCCAGCTTTCGCCGCACCTCCGAATTGGCGAGCGTGAAGATGATGAGTCCGGGATGCTTGCCGATCTCCACCATCACCCGGTCGAGATGCCCTTCGGACCGCACCATCGGCCAGAAATGCTTGATCGCCTCCACCCCGTCGAACTGGGCCAGCCCCGCCTTGGCGACGTTTTCCAGCGTCTCGCCCGTGGAATCGGACAGCAGATGGACGTGCAGGCGCATGATGGGGGGGATCCTGTGGAAAACCGTGGGGGTTGCGGTAGGCCAGGGTCGGGGATGCTTTCAAGGTCCGCGTTCATCCCCGCTGGCCCGGCGCGTTCTCCACGCTTATCCACAGGCGCTCCACCGGATGACTCGGCCTGTGGATAACGGGGGCCGAGTCATCGACTCGCCGACGACTCGCGAGTCGCTTGCCGCACGGCTGTTGGCAATCCGGGGCGGGGCGAATAAACCCCGATTCAAGCAGGGCCTACTACCCCTCCAGACTCTCTTAAGACTCTTAAAGGATATTAGATGGACCTCGCTTTTGAGTCCGATCCGACCGGCGATCGTCCGCTTCTGGCTGTGTTGCAGGGCCGCCGGCAACCGATCCCGCCCGTCTGGCTGATGCGTCAGGCCGGGCGCTATCTCCCCGAATATCGCGCGCTCCGGGCCGATCGCGGCGGATTCCTCGAACTGGTCCACGACAGCGCCGCGGCGGCCGACGTCACGCTGCAACCGATCCGGCGGTTCGGATTCGACGGCGCGATCCTGTTTTCCGACATCCTCGTCATCCCCCACGCGCTCGGCCAGGATCTGCGGTTCGAGGTGGGCGAGGGTCCCAGACTCTCGCCCCCGCTCGCCGACCATGCGCTGGAGGCGCTGGCACGCGTGCCGGAGCGGCTCGACGCGGTCTATCGCACCGTGTCCCTCGTCGCGGCCGCCCTGCCGCCCCAGACCACCTTCCTGGGCTTCGCCGGCAGTCCCTGGACCGTCGCGACCTACATGGTGGCGGGGCAGGGGTCGAAGGACCAGGCACCCGCCCGTCGCATGGCCTACGGCGACCCGCAGGCATTCGGCGCGATCATCGATGCCATCGTCACCGCCACGATCGACTATCTGATCGGCCAGATCGACGCCGGCGTCCACGCGGTGCAGCTGTTCGACAGCTGGGCCGGCAGTCTGTCGCCCGCGCAGTTCGAACGCTGGGTCATCGCGCCTACCGTCCGGATCGTCGATGCCGTCCGGGCCGCGCGGCCGGGCGTGCCGATCATCGGCTTTCCGAAGGGGGCGGGGGGGAAGCTGCCGGCCTATGCGCGTGAAACGCGGGTCGACGCGCTGGGGCTGGACGAGACGGTCGATCCGCTCTGGGCCGACCGCGAACTGCCCGCCGGCCTGCCGGTGCAGGGCAATCTCGACCCGCTGGCGCTCATCGCGGGCGGCGAACCGCTTGAAACCGCGACCCGCCATATCCTATCTGCGTTCCCGGAACGGCCGCATATCTTCAACCTGGGACATGGTATCCTGCCCGACACGCCGATCGCNCGATCGCGCATGTCGAACGGCTGCTGGAACAGGTGCGACGCCGATGACTTTTGGGACGGCCTTTGCGATGACCTATCTCTGGATCAAGGCCGCCCATCTGATCTTCGTGATTTTCTGGATCGCGGGGCTCTTCATGCTGCCGCGCTACTACATCTACCATCAGGAATCGGCACCCGGATCGGACGAGGAAAAGCGCTGGATCGACCGGGAACGCAAGCTCCGCTTGATCATCCTGACGCCGGCGATGATCGCGGTCTGGGTGTTCGGGCTGATCCTCGCCTACACGATCGGCGCGTGGACGATGGGTTGGTTCCACCTTAAATTCCTGCTGGTAATCGGCCTGACCGGCTATCACGGCTACATGGTCGCCTACGGCAAGCGCCTCGCCCGTGGCGAACGCCCGGTCACCGGCAAGGCGCTCCGCCTGATGAACGAAGTCCCCGGCATCGCCACCGCGATCATCGTCGTGCTGGTGATCGTGAAGCCGTTCTGAGGGCTTGAAGCTATCCTATCGACCGTCAGGATGACGGTCATGGCGTAAAACCTTGACTCGGGCCCTCTCGGCCGCCTACCCGAGCCGCGCTGCCTCCCGTCCGTGCGAGGCTCCCTCCCCGGGACTCCGACGCCAGGCGATCCGCCGCGCGGTGGGCCAATCCGCATCGGGACCAACGCACCATGCATTTCAAAGACCTCAAGAAGACCCCGCCCGCGGCGCTCGTCGCGATGGGCGACGAACTCGGTGTCGAAGGCGCCTCCACGCTGCGCAAGCAGGACCTCATGTTCGCGATCCTCAAGGTCCTTGCCGATCGCGGCGAGGAGATCATGGGCGTCGGCACGATCGAGGTGCTCCAGGACGGCTTCGGCTTCCTGCGCAGCCCGGAGGCGAGCTATCTCGCCGGCCCGGACGATATCTACATCTCGCCCAACCAGGTCCGCAAATTCGGCCTGCGCACCGGCGACACGGTCGAGGGCGAGATTCGCGCGCCCAAGGACGGCGAACGCTATTTCGCGCTCGTCCGGCTTGTGTCGGTCAATTTCGACGACCCCGATGTCGTCCGCACGCGCGTCAATTTCGACAATCTGACGCCGCTCTATCCGGAATCGAAGCTCACGCTCGATCCGCACGACCCGACAGTCAAGGACAAGTCCTCGCGCGTCATCGACATCGTCTCGCCCCAGGGCAAGGGTCAGCGCGCGCTGATCGTGGCCCCGCCGCGGGTCGGCAAGACCGTGCTGCTCCAGAACATGGCGAAGGCCATCACCGACAATCATCCGGAGGTCTTCCTGATCGTCCTGCTCATCGACGAGCGGCCCGAGGAAGTCACCGACATGCAGCGCAGCGTGAAGGGCGAGGTCATCTCCTCCACCTTCGACGAACCGGCGCAGCGCCACGTCCAGGTCGCCGAAATGGTAATCGAAAAGGCCAAGCGGCTGGTGGAGCACAAGAAGGATGTCGTCATCCTGCTCGACTCGATCACGCGTCTTGGCCGCGCCTACAATACGGTCGTGCCCTCGTCGGGCAAGGTCCTGACCGGCGGTGTCGACGCCAATGCGCTCCAGCGGCCGAAGCGCTTCTTCGGTGCGGCGCGGAACATCGAGGAAGGCGGTTCGCTGTCCATCATCGCCACGGCGCTGATCGATACCGGCAGCCGTATGGACGAGGTGATCTTCGAGGAGTTCAAGGGTACCGGCAATTCGGAAATCGTGCTCGACCGCAAGATCGCCGACAAGCGCATCTTCCCGGCGATCGACATCGGCAAGTCCGGCACCCGTAAGGAAGAGCTGCTGGTCGACAAGACCAAGCTCAGCAAGATGTGGGTCCTGCGCCGGATCCTGATGCAGATGGGCACGACCGACGCGGTCGAATTCCTGCTCGACAAGATGAAGGATTCGAAGACCAACGAAGACTTCTTCGATTCGATGAACAGCTAAGCGAGAGGGCAGGGACAAACGCCATGATGGAACTCTGGGGTCATATCGTCAGCGACTTCTCGAACATAACCCAGCCGTCGCAGCTGGCGGCGTTCGGGCAGGTCCTGCTGATCGACATCATGCTGGCCGGCGACAACGCGATCGTCGTCGGCGCGCTTGCGGCCGGTCTGCCTGCGGATCAGCGCCGCAAGGTCATCCTGATCGGCATCGCGGCGGCCCTCGTGCTCCGCGTGGTCTTCGCGCTGCTCGTGACGCAGCTGCTCGCCCTCGTCGGGCTCGTCTTTGCCGGCGGCATCCTGCTGCTCTGGGTCGCTTGGAAGATGTACCGCGAGCTTCAGCCCGGCGCGTCGGCCCAGGATGGTGACACCAACGAAGCGACGCTCAAAAAGCCGCGCAGCTTTGCGCAGGCCGCCTGGGCCGTGGCGCTCGCCGATGTGTCGATGAGCCTCGACAACGTGCTGGCCGTTGCCGGTGCCGCGCGCGAACATCCCGGCATCCTGGTGCTCGGCCTGATCCTGTCGGTCGCACTGATGGGCATCGCCGCCAACGTGCTGGCCCGCGTCATCGAACGCTATCGCTGGATCGCCTATATCGGTCTTGCGGTCATCGTCTACGTCGCCGGCAAGATGATCTACGACGGTCTGATCGACCCCCAGGTCGGGGTCCTGACCCTCTTCGGCTGAGCTTAACGAAAAGGGGGCGGTGTCACGAGACACCGCCCCCTTTTTTGTGTCTGCTGAAGATGGTTGGTGAAGCTCCCTCTCCCCACCGGGGGGATGGCCGGGGAGGGGGGCTCGGCTTGGGGTAAGGTCGCCTCCAGCCAAAACCCCCCACCCAACCTTCCCCCCGGTGGGGGGAGGGCTAAGCACTACCCAATATGCTCCGCAAAGAACGCCTCGGTCCGGCCATCGGCCAGCCGCGCCGCATCATCCACCCGCCGTGATCCGGACGTCGCGGCAAAGCCATGATCCACACCCGCATAATCATGGATCGTGACGCGAGAATTGGACCCCAACCCATCACCGATCGCCGCCCGCGCCGCCGCATCGATGAAGTGATCGTCACCCGCGAAATGCAGCATCAGCGGCTTACCGATCGCGTGCGCCTCACTGAGCTTCGTGTCGATGCCGCCGCCATAATAACCGACGCTGGCGTCCGCATCGGTCCGCGTCGCGGCCAGATAGGCAATCAGCCCGCCCAGGCAATATCCGACCACGCCGACCTTTTCCGCATCGCCGCGCGCCGCCTTGATCGTCGCCTCGACGTCGCGCATCGCCGCATCCAGATCGAACCGCTTGTAGAAGTCGAACGCGCGTTCCATCTCCGCCGGCACGTCGGGGTCCAGTTCGACACCCGGCTCCATCCGCCAGAACAGGTCCGGCGCGATCGCCAGATAGCCGAGCGTCGCCCAGCGATCGGCCTTCTCGCGGATCCCGGCATTGATGCCGAAAATCTCCTGGATCACGACGATCGCGCCTTTGGGGCTTCCCTCCGGCATGGCCCGATAGGCGGGCATCGCGGCCGCCCCGTCCAGCGTCGCGATTTCGATCCGGTCACCCATGCTCTTCTCCACTCTATGATCGTCGCCTATCTAGGGCGGGGCGGGGTCCGCTGCCATCCCCTGGGCGCGGTGCCCTCGACAGGTGTCGAGCAGGATGCGATGCCGTTGGGCGACAGTTGGGCAAGAGGACGACCATGAAGATCACCGTGGATATCGACTGCACGCCGCAGGAAGCGCGGACCTTCATGGGCCTGCCGGACCTTGAACCGTTGCACGCCACCTATCTCGACCGGATGAAGCGCAACATCGAGGAAGGGATCACTGCGGACTCGCTCCAGTCGATGCTCAAGAGCTGGGCCCCGATGGGGGAGGCCGGGATGATGCTCTGGAAGCAGCTGTCCGATCAGATGGGCAAGGCCTCCACCAAGAAATAACGGTGCCCGACACGATCTTCGCGCTGTCGTCCGGCGCGCCCCCGGCCGGGATCGCCGTCGTGCGGATCAGCGGCCCGTCCGCCGCCACCGTTGTCCGGGCGGTCGCCGGTGGCCCGGCAGTGCCCCGCCGTGCCACGCTGCGCACTTTTCGGGACGCGCAGGGCGCGACGATCGACCGCGGCCTGCTCCTGTGGTTTCCCGGTCCGTCGACCGCGACCGGCGAGGATCTGGCCGAACTGCACCTGCACGGCGGCCGGGCCGTGGTCGCGCGGATGCTCGTCGTCCTGTCCGGCTTTCCCGATTGTCGGATCGCGGCGCCCGGCGAGTTCACCCGCCGCGCCTTCGCCAACGGCCGATTGGACCTGCTGGAGGCCGAGGCGCTGGGCGACCTGCTCTCTGCCGAAACCGAGCAGCAACGCCGCACCGCGCTTGCCATGGCGGATGGCACGCTGGGGCGACAGGTCGACGACTGGCGGCGCGCGATCCTCCGGCTGGCGGCGCAGGTCGAGGCAAGCCTCGATTTCGGCGACGAGGACGACGTCGCATCCGACACGGCCACGATCGCGCAGCAGGCCGCCGCCTTGGCCGACGCCATCGCGACGGCGCTTGCCGCGCCTGCGGTGGAACGGGTGCGGGACGGGATCGCCGTCGTGCTGGCCGGCCCCCCCAATGCCGGCAAGTCCAGCCTGCTCAACCGCATCACCGGCCGCGATGCCGCCATCGTCTCGCCCGCTGCCGGCACGACCCGCGACGTGGTCGAGGTGCCGGTCGCGATCGACGGCACCGCCTTTCTCTTCTCCGACACGGCCGGTTTGCGCGACGGCGGGGACATGGTCGAACGGATCGGCATCGACCGCGCCCGCGGCCGGATCGCCGATGCGGACCTACTTCTCTGGCTGGGCGACGATCCGCCGCCGCCGCATCCGCGCACGCTCTGGTTGTTTCCGCGCGCCGACATCCGCACCGATCCCGTGCCGGACGGTCGGCTGGCGGTATCGAGCGCGACGGGGCGGGGACTGCCCGCGCTCATCGCCTGGCTGCATGAGGAAGCCGCCGGCCTGCTGCCCGCTCCCGCCGGCCACGCCATCTCCCGCCGGCAACGCGCCGAACTCACCGAGGCACAGGGCGCCATGCGCGACGCTGCCAACCTGCACGACGCCGTTCTGCAGGCCGAGGCACTGCGCCGCGCCCGGCTTGCGCTCGACCGGCTGACCGGCCGTTCGGGGTTCGAGGAGCTGCTCGACAGCCTGTTCGGGCAATTCTGTCTGGGAAAATAACGTTCCACGTGGAACATCGCTGGACCAGGCGTGCAAATCCCACCCGGCTTTGCTACGCGACCGGTATGGATCAGGCTTATGATGTCGTCGTCATCGGGGGCGGCCACGCCGGCTGCGAGGCGGCGGCGGCGGCGGCGCGGTCCGGCGCGCGTGTCGCGCTGGTGACGATGCAGGCCGATCGGATCGGCGCAATGTCCTGCAACCCAGCGATCGGGGGCATCGGCAAGGGCCATATCGTCCGCGAGGTCGACGCCTGGGACGGGATCATGGGCCGCGCGGCGGATGCCGCCGCGATCCACTACCGCATGCTCAACCGCAGCAAGGGCGTCGCCGTTCAGGGCCCCCGCGTCCAGGCCGACCGGGTCCGCTACGCCGCCGTCGTGCGCGCCGCGCTCGCCGCCTACCCGACACTGTCGATCGTCGAGGCGGAGGTGGACGACCTGACCCGTACCGCCGACCGCATCACCGGCGTCCGCACCAGTGCGGGCCTGCTGCATGCCGGCGCGGTGGTGATCGCCGCGGGCACCTTCCTCGGCGGTATCCTGCACAGCGGCCTGACCGCCACCACCGGCGGCCGGGTGGGCGAACGCGCCGCGACCCGGCTCGGCCGGCATCTCCGCGATCTCGGCCTGCCCGTGGCACGGCTCAAGACCGGCACCCCGCCGCGGCTGGACGGGCGCACGATCGACTGGGCCCGGCTCGACCGGCAGGCGAGCGATACCGAAGTCTGGACCATGTCGCCGGACAGCAGTACCCCGCGCCTGCCGCAGATCCACTGCGCCGTCACCCGCACCAACCTGGCCACGCACGATGTGATCCGCGGTGCGCTCGACGTATCGCCGCTGTTCTCCGGGCGCATCACCGGGTCCGGCCCGCGCTATTGTCCGTCGATCGAGGACAAGGTGTTCCGCTTCGGCGATCGCGACGGTCATCAGATCTTCCTCGAACCCGAGGGGCTCGATACGCGCGCCGTCTATCCGAACGGCATCTCCACCTCGCTGCCCCCCGCGATCCAGCAGGATTTCCTGCGCACGATCGCCGGTCTGGAACAGGTCGCCATCCTGGAGGCAGGCTATGCGGTCGAATATGACTATGTCGATCCGCGCGCGCTGGACACCCGCCTCGCCGTCACCGGCCTGACCGGCCTGTTCCTCGCCGGGCAGATCAACGGTACCACGGGTTATGAGGAAGCGGCGGGGCAGGGCCTCGTCGCCGGCCTCAACGCCGCCGCCCATGCCCGCGGGCGCGACGCCGTCTCCTTCGATCGCGCGGACAGCTATATCGGCGTCATGGTGGACGACCTGACGTTGCAGGGCGTGACCGAACCCTACCGCATGCTCACCGCGCGCGCCGACAACCGCCTGCACCTGCGTGCCGACAATGCCGAGGCGCGGCTGGGCGAACAGGCGGTCGCCGCCGGTGCGGTCCGCGCCCCCAAGCGCCAGGCGCTGGACCGCCGCCGCGCCGCGCACCGGGCCACCCGCGCCGCGATCGACACCGCCATGCTGCACCCGCCCACCGCCGCCACGCTCCGCCAGTCCTTTTCGGAAGGCCATGCGCGCGACACCGTCAACAGCCTTGTGCCCGCCACGCAGGCGCAGGACGCCACGATCGTGACCGAAGTCATCGCCGACCTGCTCTACGCGCCCTATGTCGAGCGGCAGCGCGCCGATGCGAAGCGGTTGCTCGGCGGCGCGAACCTGCCGCTCGACACCGTCGACTACGCCACGATCGGCGGCCTGTCGGCGGAAATGGTCGAGCGGCTCCGCATGGCCGCCCCGGCCGATCTGCAGGCCGCCGCGCGCATCCGCGGCATCACGCCGGCGGCGCTCACCGCGATTCTCGTCCAGGCGCGCCGGGCGCCGACGACGCCCCGCCGGGCCGCATGACCGCCCCCCGCACGACCGAGGCGCTGCTCGCCGCCTATACCGCCATGGTGCGCGACGAGGCCGCTCGCCAGAACCTCGTCTCGGCCGCCAGCCTCGATGCGTTCGAGACGCGCCATATCGACGACAGCGCGCAGCTGCTCGATCTCGCCCCGCCCGGCGGCCACTGGCTCGATATCGGGTCGGGCGCGGGCCTGCCTGGCATCGTGCTGGCGATCCTGGGGGCGGAGGTCCGGCTGGTCGAAAGCCGTCGGTTGCGCGCCACCTTCCTGGCCGACGTGATCGCCGCGCTCGATCTTGGCGACCGCGCCACGCTCCACGCCGGGCGGATCGAGACGATGCCGACCGAACGGTTCGACCGGATCACCGCGCGCGCCTATGCCCCGCTGCCGAAGCTGCTCGATACCGCGGTGCGCTTTTCCGATCGTGCTACCGTCTGGATCCTGCCGAAGGGCCGGACCGCATCGTCGGAACTGGATGCGGTGCGCGGAACATGGCAGGGTGCCTTTCGCGTCGTGTCCAGCCGGACCGACGCCGATGCCGCGATCGTCGTGGCGACCGACGTCCGCCAGACCACCCGCCGAAAGGAGTCGCGATGATCCGCATTGCCATCGCGAACCAAAAAGGCGGCGTGGGCAAGACCACGACGGCGATCAACATCGGCACGGCGCTGGCCGCGTCGGGCTGGCGCGTTCTGCTCATCGATTTCGATCCGCAGGGCAATTGCTCGACCGGTCTCGGCATCTACCAGAACGAACGCGGCGCCTCCAGTTACGAGGTCCTGCGCGGCGACAGCACGCTCGTCGACGCCGCGATCGCGACGAAGGTCCCGCGGCTCGATCTCGTCCCCGCCACGGTAGACCTGTCGGGGGCGGAGATCGAACTGATCGATTTCGAACATCGCACCCACCGGCTGGATGCGGCGATCAACGCCGCCCCGCCCGCCCGCTGGGACGTGTGCATCATCGATTGCCCACCCTCGCTGGGGCTCCTCACCATCAACGCGCTGGTCGCCGCCCGCCTGCTGCTCGTCCCGCTGCAATGCGAATTCTTCGCGCTCGAAGGGTTGAGCCAGCTGCTCCAGACGTTCGAACGGATCCGTTCGCGCTTCAACCCCGGCCTGTCGATCCTGGGCGTCGCGCTCACCATGTACGACAAGCGCAACCGCCTGTCGGAACAGGTCGCGCAGGATGTCCGCGCCTGCCTGGGCGATGTGGTGTTCGAAACCATCATCCCGCGCAACGTGCGGCTGTCGGAGGCGCCCAGCCACGGCCTGCCCGCGCTGATCTACGACCATCGCTGTTCCGGGTCGGAAGCCTATATCGCGCTGGCCCGCGAACTGATCGGGCGGCTGCCCGCGCCTGCCAAGGCGGCTTGAGAGGGATGCGGATGAGCGCGGACGGTATCGGCGTCAGGAAACGGCCCGGCGGCCTCGGCCGCGGGCTCTCCGCCCTGCTGGGCGAGGTCGAGCGCGAGGCACCGGTCGCCGCCGACGGCCAGCGGTCGCCGGGCATCCAGTCCGTCGCCGTCGCCGCCATCCACCCGCATCCGGGCCAGCCGCGCCGCCATTTCGACGAGACCGCGCTGGAGGAACTGGCGCAGTCGATCGCGGTCCGCGGCGTCCTGCAACCCATCCTCGTCCGCCCGCATGACGGCGGCTACCAGATCATTGCCGGCGAACGGCGCTGGCGTGCGGCGCAGCGTGCGCACCTGCACGAAGTGCCGGTCATCGTCCGCGATTTCAGCGATATCGAAACGCTCGAAGTCGCGCTGATCGAGAATATCCAGCGGCAGGACCTGAATGCGATCGAGGAGGCGGAGGCCTATCAGCGGCTGATTGCCGACTATGGCCACAGCCAAGAGGCGCTCGGCAAGCTCGTCAACAAGTCGCGCAGCCACGTTGCCAACCTCGTCCGGCTGCTCGACCTGCCCGAACCGGTCCGCAACGACGTGTCGACCGGCGCGCTTTCGATGGGGCACGCCCGCGCGCTCGTCACCGCAAAGGACCCGATGCTGCTCGCCCGTCAGGTCATCGACCGCGGGCTGTCCGTCCGCGAAACCGAACAGCTCGCCCGCGACGCGCGCGGCCCGCGCGACCGCGCCGCCACCCCCGGCACGCCCGCCCCCAGGGCGGAACCCGATGCCGACATCCAGGCGCTCGAACGCCAGATCGGCGACCTGCTCGGCCTGAAGGTTGGCATCGCCCACAGCGATGACGGCGGCACCGTCACCCTCCGCTACGCCACGCTCGACCAGCTCGACATGATCTGCCAGCGCCTGAGCGGCGAGGCGATCTGAGTCGGTTGGACAGATTCACGGCGTCCATCAGCACCACACCACAGTCCGTTTGGTTCGAGCCTGTCGAGAACCGGAGCTAAGTTCTCGACAGGCTTGAACCAAACGGATTGAGCGCTTGAACCTCAAAATCCACAATCCAGACTCCGCCCACCCCGAGCGCAGTCGGGGACCCTTCGAGCGCAGCCGAGAAGCCGACCTCGGCCCCTCGGCTACGCTCGGGGGAATGAGTGCCTCGACTGCGCCCGGCATGGACGGGAGGGCGAGGTCAGGACGAGAAGCGCAGTATGAACCACACCCCACCAAATCCTACCGCCCCCGCCGCGCCTGCCGGCCGATCGCGAACAGTTCCTCGCCCAACCCGGCGCCCCCTGCTGATCGCGAAGACTTCGCATCGCGCTCCGCCGCCGCCAGCCGCTCGATCGTCCGGGCCAGCGCCTTCGGGTTCCAGCGCGCGACCTGCCCTGCCACGATCCCGCGTTCCTTGAAGAACACCGCCTTGCCCGCCGTCGCCATCGCATGATCCACGCTGCTGCCGCCGGCCACCTCGGCGCGCAGGTTGGACAGCAGCAGCGCGCGCCGCCCCAGCGCCCGCAGCACCGGAATCGCCTCGCCCGCCGCATCGATCCGCGCCAGCGCCGCCTCCAGCACGGCCAGATCGCCATCGAACGTCGCATTGACCAGCGCACCGACGTCGCCTTCCTCCGCATCGGCAGACAGCGCCGCGAACCCGGCCGCGTCCAGTTCCATCGGCCGGTCCGGCGCGGCATCCAGGTACAGCGCGAACTTGTCGATCTCCTGGGCCAGCAGCGCCCGATCCCCGCCGCTCGCCGCCGCCAGCCGCTGCGCGATTTCCGGCCCCATCCTGACCCCGCGCGACTGCCCCATGGACAGCGCGATCCGGTCCGCCTCGCCCCCTTCGGGCAGGTAGGAAATGCACGCCATCACATCGAGCCGCGCCGTCGCCAGCTTCACCAGCTTGGCGTCCTTGCGCAACGCGCCGGCCACCACCACCACCGGATTGCCTGCGCCCGGCGCCTCCATCAGCGCCTCGGCCGCGTCGATCATGTCGTCGCCCGCCGGCTCGACGCGGATGTAGCGCTTGTCCCCGAACAGCGACATCGCCATCGCCTCGTCCGACAGGCGCGCCGGATCCGCCTTCAGCCCTGCGCCGGTCAGGTCGATCCGTTCCGCGCCCGGTAACGCCTTGCCCAGCCGCCCGGCCAGTTCGCGCGACCCGGACTCGTCGGGGCCGTAGAGCAGGAACATGCGGACCCCGGGGTCCGGCTTGTCCAGCGCCCGCTCCATCTGGGGGCGCTTGAGGATCATTCGGGTGCGGGTGTCCGCTCGGCATACAGCGCCAGCCGCGCCACGATCTGGTCGGCGATGTCGCCCGACAGCCGTTCCAGCGCGGTTTCCTCCGCGGCGATCAGCGCATATTCCGAACTCACCACGTCGATGCCCGCGTCCGAACTGGCGGTCGCATCGAGCAGCACCGTACCCGCCTTCGCATCGACCAGCCGGTATCGCGCGCGCAACGTCCGCCGCTCGCGCGTCACCGCCTGGTCGCGGCGGATGCCGAACCCGGTGATCCGGTCGTCCAGCTCGACCTCGATCCGCTTGCTTGCGGCCGCCCCGCCGGTCAGCCGGCTCGCCAGCGCGCCCTGCATGAAATAGCCCGCCTTGCCCGGGATCGGCGCGACCGCGACATCGGCCAGCGCCGTCGCCACCGGCCCGCTGCCGCCCCCTGCATAGACCGGCCGCAGCCCGCAGCCCGACAGGCTGGCCGCGGCGATCAGCGCGAGGAGTACCCCCCTCATGCGACGATGTTCACCAGACGACCGGGCACCACCACGATCTTGCGCGGGGTCGCGCCGTCCAGCACGCGGATCACCTTGTCGGATGCCATCGCCATCGCCTCCAGCACCGCCTTGTCGGCGTCCTTCGCGGCGGTCAGCGTATCGCGCAGCTTGCCGTTCACCTGCACCGCGATCGTCACCTGATCGTCGATCAGCATCGCCGGGTCGACCGCCGGCCACGCCGCATCGGCGACCAGCCCGTCATGCCCCGCCCGCGCCCAGGCTTCCTCCGCCAGATGCGGGATCATGGGTGCGACCAGCAGGATCAGCGTCTCCGCAGCTCGGGCCCGGTCCGGCCCTGCGGGGGCCTTCTCTAGTGCCGCGACGAAGCTGAACAGCTTGGCCACCGCCTTGTTGAACTGCAACGCGTCTATATCGTCCGCGATGCCCTGGATCGTGCGATGCCGCAGCCGCTCCAGCTCCGGCGCGACACCGTCACCGGCGGCGGCAGGCTCGGTCAGCCGCCACACGCGCTGCACCAGCCGCCACGCCCCCTCGATCCCTGCCTCGCTCCACGGCAGGTCGCGTTCCGGCGGGCTGTCGGACAGCATGAACCAGCGCACCGCGTCCGCGCCATATTGGTCGACGATCGGTCCCGGATCGATCGTGTTCTTCTTGGACTTCGACATCTTCTCGACGCGCCCGACCGTCACGGCCAAGCCCGTCGCCGTCTCGAACACACCCGCGTCGCGCCGCTCGATATCGTCGGGCGACAGCCATTTCGGCACGGTCAGCACTTCGCCCGTCTCGGTCCGCTCCTCGACCGTGCGCGAATAGGTTTCGTGCGTCACCATCCCCTGCGTGAACAGCCCGCCGAACGGCTCCGCCACGTCCAGCCGCCCGATCCGGTTGAGCGCGCGCGTCCAGAACCGCGCATAGAGCAGGTGCAGGATCGCATGCTCCACTCCGCCGATATACTGCCCCACCGGCAGCCACTGTTCCGCCACCGCCTTGTCGAACGGCTTGTCGTCCGGCTGGCTGGCGAAGCGGATGAAGTACCACGACGAATCGACGAACGTGTCGAGCGTATCGGTCTCGCGCCGCGCCGGTGCCCCACATGCCGGGCAATCGACATGCTTCCAGGTCGGGTGCCGATCGAGCGGATTGCCTGGCACGTCGAACGTCACATCCTCCGGCAACACCACCGGCAGCTGCTCGGTCGGCACCGGCACCACGCCGCACGCGTCGCAATGCACGATCGGGATCGGTGTGCCCCAGTAACGCTGCCGCGACACGCCCCAGTCGCGCAGCCGCCAGACGGTGGTGCCCTCGCCCCAGCCACCGGCCTCCGCCCGCGCGATGACCTCGGCCTTGCCGGCCTCGACCGACAACCCGTCCAGGAATCGCGAATGGACCAGCACGCCCGGCGCGCTGTCCGCCTCGTCCTCCACCGGCGCATCCGCCTGCTCCGCGCTGGCGGCGACCACGCGCGTCACCGGCAGCTGATACTTCCGCGCGAAATCCAGGTCGCGCTGGTCGTGCGCCGGCACGCCGAACACCGCGCCCGTCCCATATTCCATCAACACGAAGTTCGCGACGAACAGCGGCAGCGTCCACTCCGGATCGAACGGATGCACCACGCGCAGCCCGGTATCGAAGCCCAGCTTCTCCGCCGTCTCGACCTCGGCCGCCGCCGTGCCCGTCCGCTTGCACGTCGCGATAAAGTCGACCAGGCCTACGTCGTTCGCGGCCAGCGCCTGCGCGATCGGATGGTCCGCCGCGATCGCCGCGAAACTCGCGCCGAAGATGGTGTCCGGCCGCGTCGTGAAGACTTCCAGCGTCTCGTGACCCGGCAACGGATCAGCGATATCGAACCGGAACTTGAGGCCCCGACTCTTGCCGATCCAGTTCTCCTGCATCGTCCGCACCTTGGCGGGCCATTGGTCCAGATCGCTTAAGCCGGCCAGCAGGTCGTCCGCGAAATCGGTGATCCGCAGGAACCACTGGCTAAGCTTGCGCCGCTCCACCAGCGCGCCCGACCGCCATCCGCGCCCGTCGATCACCTGTTCGTTGGCCAGCACCGTATGATCGACCGGGTCCCAGTTCACCGCGCTTTCCTTGCGGTACACCAGCCCATGCGCGAACAGGTCGAGGAACAGCGCCTGTTCCTGCCCGTAATAGTCCGGCTCGCACGTCGCCAGCTCGCGGCTCCAGTCGAGCGCGAAGCCAAGCCGCTTCAGCTGCGTCCGCATGTCGGCGATGTTCGCGCGCGTCCACGCGCCCGGATGGACGCCCTTCTCCATCGCCGCGTTTTCCGCCGGCATCCCGAACGCGTCCCACCCCATCGGGTGCAGCACCTCGTGCCCCGTCATCCGGCGATAGCGCGCCAGCACGTCGCCCATCGTATAGTTGCGGACATGCCCCATGTGGATCCGCCCGGACGGATAGGGGAACATCTCCAGCACATAGCTTTTTGGCTTCGGACTCGCGTCGTCCGCCTCGAACGTGCCGCGTTCCGCCCAGGTCGCCTGCCAGCGCGGGTCGGCGTCGAGCGCGTTGAACCGTACCGGGGCGGACCCCTGCGCCTGACCTTCCATCATCACGTGGCGATCAGCCCGCAACGGCGGTACGGCGCAGGTCGCGGGCCTTGGTCAGGATCACTTCTTCCAGCTTCTGCACGGTGGCCGCCTGCACCGGCGACTCCGTCCAGCGCCCGCCCTGATACACTTCGCGCGATGCCGCCACGCGCAGCGCGTCGGCACGCAGGTCCTGGTCCAGGATCGACACGGTCACCTTCATCCGCTCGGACGGCAACGCCGGGTTCTGGTACCAGTCGGTCACGATCACGCCGCCGTTGGAATCGACCTGCCCCATCGGCATGAACGACAGCGTGTCGAGCGCGGCGCGCCACAGATAGCTGTTCACCCCGATCGTCGTGACGCGCGACGGCGCCATCGCGGTCGCCAGGCCGGCCTTTTCCTTGCCCCCGCCGCATGCGGTGAGTGCGACGAGGCCGAGGATGAGCGCGGGGCGGGACAGACGCATGACGGAACCTCGATAGGCAACAGGGCAGGGCCGTCCGAAAACGGCGGGATCGCCACCGTTATAGGGCCTGGGCGCACGCCCGCAAGCACGCGCCCCCGCCCCTGCGGCGCGGCACCTGTGGAGTTGGTGCAACAGCGCATCCGAGAATCGCTCGCGGTCTCTGGCGAGGCGCAACCCCGCCGTGCTAGCGCAGTTTTCAGAGGGGTGCAGGGAATGACGACCATGGCCGCGAATCGCGCCATTGCTGGGCTGTCCGGGGTGCTGGGTGCGCTCGCCTTCGTCACGTCCGTCGCCACCCCCGTCAGTGCCGACGCCGCAGTGCCGCGCAAGCGCGTTTCGGGCGCGTCCGGCATCTCGCTTCCGTCGGCCAGCGGCATTGGCTCCTTCACCCCGGCCTCGGCCGATCCGCGCCGCGCGGCACTCGCCCGGATGTCGGGCCTGAACAGCAGCGGCTTCCGCTTCACTCCGTCCGCCGCACCCGGCAGCCGGCGGGCCGTCACGGTCGCCGTCCGCGCCCGCGCCGCCAATGCCCGGATCGAGGCGCAGCGCGCCGGGATCATCACCAACGTCGCCAACCTGTCGCTCGCGCCGTCCGCCTACAGCCTGGGCGTCTCGGTCGGCTGGAAGAAGTTCGCGCTGTCCGGCGATTTCGCCCGGACCGAGGGCAATATCCTGCCGATCGACAATGAGGCGATCGACCTGGGCGTCAGCTTCGCGAACCGCAAGTGGAGCACGAAGCTGCAACTGGGCGCCGATCGCGCGATCGGCGGCCGCCCGTCGCTGCTGGGCGCGGACCAGACCTATTCGGTCGATCTGGGCGGTGCCTATGCGCTCACCCGCAACCTCGATCTGGCCGGCGGCCTGCGCTACAAGACGCAGCGCGAACGGATCGACGCAATCGCCGATCAGCGTCGCGACAGCCAGGCCGTCTACATCGGCACCGCCTTCCGCTTCTGACCGCGGTGTATCCCGTGAGCGGACTGCGGAGTATGTGCGAACGCCAATCACCTGTGGTGCAAGGCATTGGTTCGGTCTCACGCCAGCACTGCTTGTCCTGAGTAGGGGTTGAGCGAAGCCGAAGACCCGTATCGAAGGACAATCCTGTCCACCGAACACACGACCACCCGCCCAAACGGGCCGAACACTGATCCGGCCGCCCTAGAAACCGCCCATCCCGAGCGCAGTCGAGGGACCCTTCGAGCGAAGCCGAGAAGCCGACAGCACCCCAAAACCAAGCCCGAAGCCTAGCCCGGATCCATCTTCAGCAATCATAGCTGATCCACTCGCAAAGTCCGGTCCGAAGCGATCAAAGACTGGCCCAACACCAACCGTACGCCCACATGCGCAGGGCAAGTGCGCACTCCGGTTGGACGCCAGCTCAAAACCCAGTCATCACCTCACAAACGCATCGATCCCCGCCCAGCCCCGCGCGCCCAGCGCAGCCAGCCCGCGCGCCGCCCGCGCCCCGACCCCGCCCAGCGCGATCACCGGCATCCGCGCGCCCCGCGCCAGCATCCCGAACCGCACCCGTCCCAGCGCCGCCCCCCCGACATGCGACCGCGTCGCGAACACCGGCGACACCAGCACGCAGTCCGCACCCAGCCGCGCCGCCCGCATCACCTCGGCCCTGTCATGCGCCCCCACCGTCCGCAGTCGCGCCGGGCCGACCTTCACCCCATGCACCCCGTCCGCCCGCCACCCGATCGCTTGGCGCGGCGTACCCGCCAGCACCAGCACCAGCCCGCGCGCCCGCGCGATCCGCCGCACCCGGTCATACAGCGCGCGCCGCCCCGGCACGCCATAATGACGGAATATCACGCCGGCCCCACGCGGCAGCCGGGCCAGGGCCGGCCACAGCGCTTCCCCCATCCGCGGGTCGGTCATCAGCCACAGTGTCGGGACGGCGGGCGGTCGGGCGTGGCGTGTCGGCATCGTCGCCTGTATAGCGCGCGCCATGACATCCGATACTTCCGCCAACCCGGATCCCGCCGCCCGCCTCGCCGACGCCGTGACGCGCATCGCGCGGGCCGCCGCACTCCGCCCCACGCCGCACGCCGTCACGCTGATCGCGGTCAGCAAGACGCGCAGCGCCGCGGAGATCGCCCCGCTGCTCGCCGCCGGTCACCGTGCTTACGGCGAAAACCGCGTTCAGGAAGCCGAATCGAAATGGCCCGCGCTGCGCGAGTCCCACGCCGACATCGCGCTCCACCTCGTCGGGCAGCTGCAATCGAACAAGGCAGACGCCGCGGTCGCGCTGTTCGACGCGATCCACAGTGTCGATCGCCCCTCGCTGGTCGCAGCATTGGCCCGCGCGATGGACAAGGCCGATCGCCGGCCCGACTGCTTCCTCCAGGTCAATATCGGCGCGGAGGACCAGAAGGGCGGCTGCCCGATCGCCGACCTGCCCGCGCTCCTTGCGGCCGCACGCACCGCGAACCTGCCCGTCGCCGGCCTCATGGCCGTCCCGCCCGCCGATGTGGAGGCCGCTCCCTATTTCGCACTGCTCGCAAAACTCGCCCGCGACCACGGCCTGCCGGGCCTCAGCATGGGCATGTCGCAGGATTATGAAACCGCCGTCCTGATCGGCGCCACCCACGTCCGCATCGGCACCGCCCTGTTCGGCGACCGGGCCTTAGCAACCGTCCCACCGCGTCCCTGAACCCTCTTCCGCCTTTGCGGGGGAGGATCGGGTGAGGCCTCCTTCTGCGCATGTCTTCGGCACGAGCCACGAAGCGCTCGCCAAGGCCTTGCCCGTTTCCGGCCGGTCGAAAACCGCGCACCGCCTTCCCATTTCGCCATGTCCGACAGGCAGTTTCGGGAAAGCCCGATCGGGAACAGGTTTCGGGAAAGCATGGCCACCCAAAAGCACAGGGCCAGCATCGCGCGCAGTTCTCCCGCGCCACATGCGTTTGTGGGAAGGCTGAAACGTCCGCTAACGCCCAATTGTGGACGCTGACGCAAAGTGCTTTCCTCCCGCCTGTCGAACGATCGTTATCTCGAAGGCTATTATATGCGCTTGCCTCTAGCTTCGGCTTTCCTGATGCTTGCGCCCTCCACGGCGCTAGCGTGCCTTCCGCTTCCGTCTGGGATCATCGAGCCGCCGCTGCCCACGGTTGAACAGCGAGCGGAGGCTATCGCTCGCGCCTCGGACAACATTGTCTACGGCGTTTTGACGCGTGGCATCGCCAATGATCGCGACGGGCAGCTACGCATCTTGCACGTTTACAAGGGCGACCTGCGGGCTGGAGCGCGCGTGACGATCAAGAACAGTTGGGGTTTCGATCCGCCGACATGCTCCGGCATGCTCGGTGGTCCACCACCAACACCGAAGGGTACAAAGGGTGTTTTCGCTTGGTCGGGCGAACCTGAGCTAAACGGCGTGTCGGAGGACCGTCTGGCCGTAATGTTCAAACGACGGCTCATCATCCGCGCGAACGGCCGCTAACCACCACAACGAGACATTCCATCATTCCCGTTGAACGATTCTTTTGGGAAACCCCCGGCCGTCTCGATCGCTGTTTATAGTCGGAAAGCCGCGGAGACCCGTGTCGACCCTTTCCGCAAAACCGCATATATTCGGAGCAGGATCAGGAGTTTCGGTAAGATCAGGTTCGGAGGTGTACGGATGCGGGTGTTCTGGAATGATTGCGGCAACGGGCCGACCTCCGATCAGGCCAGGCAAGTCGATCTGCACGAGGCCAACCTGATCTGGTCCGACGAGGTACGCGGCGTGCAGGGCAACTTTCTTGGCCTGATCGATGATCGGGACCGGACCATCCAGTTCTATTTCGAGTCCGGCATTCCTGACGATATCGACGCGGCCGACCATCTTCGCATCGTCCTGATGGATCTTCCGCAACCCGAGCGGAACGGTTCCTACGGAAGGCTGGTGGCTATCGGCGAAGTTTACGGATTAATGGAAACCGCGTTCGAATTCGGCGCGGACAGCCGCTGCTTCGGCGAGCTGACCTTCACGACGTGGTAGCGCCCCGGTCCGGATCGCACCGGATTGCCAGCCACTGTACCCGTTGACTGCGTGTCAGGTCGGCGCTCGGTCCGGGTAGGCGCTCGACGCATGGCATCGCTGCAAAACTCGTTAAACCGGTGCCCGAACCGCGCGTAGCGCACAGATCGTGTCGAAAACCATGCCGAAACCCGCACCTCGCCCGACCCTCCCCGCATAGGGAATGGCGGTTTTCCGCGCGTTTCACGTGGATCATTCCAATAGGCCGAAATCCTATTCGAGCGAATTCAACGACTTACCAAAAAAGCACCCCGCATTTGCCCCGCGCCCCTATTTCGCGCCCCTCAGCGGCTATCGGACCTCCGCCAGTGTCCCCACCCGAACCTGCGGCAACAGCGCCAGCAAGGTGTCGCGCGCCACCGCCACGCATCCCTCCGTCGCACGGTCGCCATCGCGGCAATGCAGGAAGATGGCGCTGCCCAGCCCCGGCACAGGCGGCGCGTCGTTGTGACCCAGCACGACAATCACGTCGTACAACCCGTCCTCGCGCCACAGCCGTTCGGCGGAGAAGCGATGCGGATGCGTCACCGGCCGGTTGTACGCCGGATCGCGGACATCGTCGCTCCACCCGTCCGCCGGCGCGATCCAGCGCCACGGCAGCGTCAGCCCCTCTGGCACCGCGACCCGATCCGGCCGCAGCAGCACCGCGCGCACCGGCCAGGATCCCCGCGGCGTCCGCCCGTCGCCCTCGCGCTTGTCGGCCGCGTCGCACGCGCCGCCCCGCCCGATCGTGCAGCCGATCGTCCGCTCGCCGATCTGCACCGTACCGGCGGCCGTATCGACCCGGATCACAGCTGGTGGCCGGTCCGGTCGCGCTTGGTCGCCAGATACGCATGGTTGTGCGGGTTGGAGGGCACGACATGCGCCACACGCTCGACGACCGCGATCCCTGCCGCCTCGAGTCCGGCCACCTTGGCCGGATTGTTGGTCAGCAACCGCACGGCATCGATCTCCAGCAGCGCCAGCATCCGCGCCGCCACGCCGAAATCGCGCACATCGACCGCGAACCCCAGCCGCAGGTTCGCATCGACCGTATCATATCCCTGATCCTGCAACGCATAGGCGCGCAGCTTGTTGATCAGCCCGATCCCGCGCCCCTCCTGCCGCAGGTACAGCAGCACGCCCCAGCCCGACGCCGCGATCGCCGCCAGCGCCGCATCCAGTTGCGGCCCGCAATCGCACTTCAGCGACCCCAAGGCATCGCCCGTCAGGCACTCGCTGTGCAACCGCACCAGCGGCGGCCGTCCGTCCGGCTGGCCGATCAGCAGCGCGACATGGTCGGTCGGGTCGTCCGGCGTGCGGAACGCGACGATCTCCGCCGTTTCTGCCGCCGCCACCGGCAGGCGCGCCCGCGACGCGATGGCCAGGTTCGCAGGCACTGCGAACGCCGCCAGATCGGCCACGCGAACATCTACCGGCATGTCCACCGGGCCCTCGGCGGGCAACAGGAAGAACGCCGGCAGCAACCCCGCCCGGCGCGCCAGTTCCAGCGCCGCCTCCGCCGCCGCGACCGGTACCAGCGGCATCGCGCGGAACGGTCCCTTCAACGGCGTGGCCAGGTCGAGCTGCGGGTCAGCCAGCGCCACCGCGCCGTCGAAATCCAGCCACGGCGTCCGCCCGATCAGCACCGGCTGCGCCGTATCGCCCGCCGCCCGCTGGTTCGCCAGCTTCAGCGTCGCGGCCCGCGCCGGCGACAGCAGCACGCCCGCACTGCCCGCCGGATCGAACGCCGCCAGCCGGCCCGGGTCCGCGCCCTCGATCGCCAGCACCCGGATCGCGCCGTCCTCGCCGGCAACCGTCACCGGCCAGCCGCGGCGCAGCGCATCGATCGCGCGGGCCGCCGCGCGCGGATCGGTCGTGGCTTCGGAAGCCGCCCTCACAGCGCGAACTCGGTCACCAGCGGCACATGGTCGGACGGTTTCAGCCAGTCGCGGCAGTCGACATGTACCCGGTGCGCCACCGCCTTGGCGGCCACGTCCGCCGTCGCCCACATATGGTCCAGCCGCCGGCCGCGGTTCGACGCGCGCCAGTCCGCCGCGCGGTAACTCCACCAGGTGAACAGCGGGGCCGGCGCGGGCACGAATGTCCGGCCGAGATCGACCCACTTGCCCGCCGCCTGCAACCGGTCCAGCGCGGCGACCTCGATCGGCGTGTGGCTGACGACGTCGATCAGTTGCTTGTGGCTCCACACGTCGCATTCCAGCGGCGCGATGTTGAAATCGCCTACCAGCAACGTGGGTTCGGCCACCGTTTCCGACCAGCGCGTCATCCGCTCGATGAAATCCAGCTTCTGCCCGAACTTGGGGTTCAGCGCCCGGTCCGGCACGTCGCCGCCCGCCGGCACATAGACATTCTCGATCCTTATGCCGCATTCCAGTACCGCACCGACATGGCGTGCCTCGCCATTATCCTGCCAGTCGTGGCGCAGGTCGGCGGTCAGCGGCACTCGGCTGAGGATCGCGACGCCGTGATGCATCCGCTGCCCGTTCAGGACGGGATGGACATATCCCAGCTCGGCGAACGCCGCCGCAGGGAAAATATCGTCCACGACCTTGGTTTCCTGCAAACACAGGATGTCGATCGTTTCGTCGATCAGGAATTGCCGCACGATATCGAGCCGTGCTCGCACCGAGTTGATGTTCCACGATGCGATCTTGATCCGGTCCATGCGGTGCGATGTAGCGATCGATCGGTCACTACGCCAATGGCTCATGCGCGTGGATCGGTGATGCAACGGGCGGCAGAGACTTGCTGTCCTCCACATGACGCATCAGGCGGGTTCGAGAACCCGTTCGCTACGGCCGCAAGATTCACCGTGTCGCACCCGCTGCACCATCGGCATCGTACGAACAGTTACACCGCGGCTCAAACAAAAAGGCCCCCGCTCCGGGGGCATGGAGCGAGGGCCGACCTGTCGTTCGTCACGCAGGCGGGGTACGGAACCTGACCGGATAACAGGGGGAAAACCCGGGGCGGCTCCGCAACCGCAAGTCCCTCTATAGACTTCGTTCCTGTCGCGCGGATGAACGGATCACGGCTAATTATCCGCGCGGACCTGCGCGGCGCGGGTTGGTCCAGCGGAACAGCCGATCGTCGACCGGGCCGTTGAACCGTTGATTGCTCAGCCGCACCGCCGAACGATTGCCCTGCGCATCCAGCGTGGACCAGCCCATCAGGGTCAGCCCGCCCGGGGCCGATGCCACCCGGTCGAACGCGATCGTCGTCGTGCCGAACTCCGGATGCTTCGGGTCGCGCGCCTCGACCAGCAACATGCGCGGGTTGGGGGCGGGCACCACCTTGGCGATCCGGGTCAGATCCTTCGACGGGTCGAGCAGCACCGCCAGCGGCGAATTGCCGATCGGCCAGCGCGATTCCTGCCGCACCGCCGAATCATAGACAGTGAGCGCCTTGCCATCCCCCACGATCGTCAGCGGCACACCCTTCTGATACTGGAAACGCACCTTGCCGGGGCGCTTCATGCTCAGCACGCCGCCGACCGACTTGCCCATGCGGTCGGTCTGGATGAAATCCGCCGTCATCGTCGTCACCCCGCGCAAATGCTGCGACACCTGGGCCAGCGGTGCAGTCTGCGCTGCCGCAAGCGTCGGCATGGTCAGGGCGGGAAGGATCGCGGCGACGGCGATCAGGGCAGGACGGAACATGGAAACTCCAGTCGGATAGTTCGGGATTGCGTACCGGATAACGGCTCGCGGTTGAATGCGCTCTGAACCCCGCCGGGTTCCATCAAGTGCCTATCCGTCATGAAAATGACGCCGATTTCTGTTCGGCGCAAATATAGTGCGGCCTGTACGCTGAGTCGCCCAAATCGTTCCAACATAGGTCAATCATCGAAACTAATCGGACGGGGACAGGTTAAACAGGTTCCTCCTTTCAAAGGTACGACCCATGTTCATGCGTGTCGACAAGCTGCAAGCCAATCTTCCTGCACCCAAGGCGAAGGACCCGAACGCGGCCGCCGCACTTCAGGAATTGCTGGGCGGCAAATATGGCGAGATGTCCACGCTGGGCAATTATATGTTCCAGAGCTTCAACTTCCGCTCGAAGAGCAAGCTGCGTCCGTTCTACAGCCTCGTGGCATCGATCACAGCCGAGGAACTGGGCCATGTCGAACTCGTGTCGAACGGCGTCGCGATGCTGAACAACGGGCCCGATGGCGACGATACCGGCGATGGCGGCGACATTTCGGGTGCGCCGTTCGAGGATATGACCGATATCCGGCTGGCGGCCTCGTTCCTGTCGAATGGTGGCGGCGTCACGCCGGTCAACAGCAACGGCGCGTCGTGGAACAATGATTTCATCACGACGACCGGCAACGTCATCACCGACCTGCTGCACAATTTTCATCTGGAATGCGGTGCGCGCCTTCACAAGCTGCGCGTGTACGAAACGCTGACCGACCCGACGGGCCGCGAAGTGTGCGGTTATCTGCTCGTCCGCGGATCAGTGCATGCGCACTCCTACGCTCTGGCGATCCAGAAGCTGACCGGCGTCGACCTGAAGAAGATGCTGCCGACGCCTAACATCAATCTGGACAAGATCCCGGAATCGCAGAAGTATCTCGACGAAGGATCGCATCGCCGGCTCTACACCTTCAGCCCCGACGACTATAACGAAATGGCGGGTATCTGGAGCAAGGATGAAGTCGCGCTGCCCGGCGATCCCCCCGGCAATCTGGAGGTCGTGCGCGGCATGCCCGACGGCGGCAAGATCCACCAACTGGCCGGCGTTCCCTGCGCCTTCACCCCGGACTATGCACCCGAGGAAATGTACGAGATCGCGGCCAAGCTGACCAAGCTGGTCTGATCAATCCGGTCGGGGCGGACGCCATGTCCGCCCCGATCTTCATCCCAAGATACGCGGCAGGTCCTCCGGTTCGACCTGCACCTCGCGCCGGCCGACATGGTCGGGCTGGCTGATGATCGCTTCCTTCTCCATCCGTTCGATCAGCCGCGCCGCGCTGTTGTAGCCGACCCGCAACTGGCGCTGCAGCCAGCTGGTCGATGCCTTCTTGTTCTCCACCACCAGCTGCACGGCACGGTGATAAACCTGCGTCTCGGGATCGTCTGGTCCGGTTGGCGCGCCCTCCATGGCGTAGCCGCCATCCTCCGGCTCTTCGGTCACGCTCTTGATATAGTCCGGTTGGCCTTGCGCGCGCCAGAAGTCGGCGACCGCGCGCACTTCCTCGTCGCTGACGAACGGACCGTGCACGCGCGCGATCTGCTTGCCGCCCGGCATGTACAGCATGTCGCCCTTGCCCAGCAGCTGCTCTGCGCCCTGCTCGCCCAGGATGGTACGGGAATCGATCTTGCTGGTGACCTGGAAGCTGATGCGGGTCGGCAGGTTCGCCTTGATGACACCCGTGATGACATCCACCGACGGCCGCTGCGTCGCCATGATGAGGTGGATGCCTGCCGCACGCGCCTTTTGCGCCAGCCGCTGGATCAGGAACTCGACCTCCTTGCCGGCCGTCATCATCAGGTCCGCCAGCTCATCGACGATCACGACGATCTGCGGCAGCACCTCATATTCCAGCTTCTCTTCTTCGTAGATCGGCGTGCCGGTCTCCGCGTCGTAGCCGGTCTGTACCTTTCGGCCGAGCGGCTGGCCCTTGGCCTTGGCTTGCCGCACCTTGTCGTTGAACGACCCCAGGCCGCGGACCCCGACCGACGCCATCATCCGATAGCGTTCCTCCATCTGCTCCACCGCCCATTTGAGCGCGCGGATCGCCTTGGGCGGATCGGTCACGACCGGCGACAGCAAATGCGGGATATCGTCGTAGATCGAAAGCTCGAGCATCTTCGGGTCGATCATGATCATCCGGCACTGAGTCGGCGTCAGCCGGTAGAGCAGCGACAGGATCATGCAGTTCAAGCCGACCGACTTGCCCGACCCGGTGGTCCCGGCGACGAGCAGATGCGGCATCGGCGCCAGGTCCGCGATCACCGGGTCGCCCGCGATGTTCTTGCCCAGGATGATCGGCAATTGCGCCTGCTGGTCCTCGAAGCCCTGGCTCGCCACCAGTTCGGACAGCACCACCATGTCGCGCTTCTGGTTGGGCAGTTCGATACCGATCACCGTCCGCCCCGGAATCACCGCGACGCGCGCTGACAGCGCGGACATGTTGCGCGCGATGTCGTCGGCCAGCGCGATCACCCGGCTCGCCTTGATTCCGGATTCGGGTTCCAGTTCGTACATCGTCACGACCGGGCCGGGCCGGATCTCGACGATCTGACCCTTCACCTTGAAATCGTCGAGCACCGACTCGAGCAGCCGCGCATTGCGTTCCAGCGCAGCCCGGTCGATCGGCACGCCGGTCGGCGGCGGCGGCGGCGTCAGCAGGTCGATCGGCGGCAATTCGTAATTGTCGCGGATATCCAGCTTGGTCTGCGACGGAGCCTTGCGCGCGGGGGCGGGGGCCATCGCCGGTTCGGTGATGACCGGCGGCGCGCGGCCGTCCGGCACTGCCACGGCGCGTGGCGGGCGGGGCATCGGCACCACCAGTTCGTCGATCGGTATGCCGTCCTGATCAAAATCCTCGACCGTCCCGTCGGCGCGCACGCGCCGCCGCGGCCGCATGCGGCCCAGGAACGCGCGTTCTCCCGCTTGCAATGCCAGCCCGCGCACGCCCAGCGCCAACCCCGCCGCCACCAGCAGCGCCATCACCGCCAGCCGCACGATCCGCCCGGCCGGACCGGGCAGCAACGCGGCGACCGCATCGACCGCGCCCGCGACTCCGATCCCGGCCGTTCCGCCCCAACCGGCCGGCAAGGATCCGCCCGCCCCGTTCCGGAACAGCGTCAGCGCACCGCCCAGCAGCACGATGCCGCCTGCCGACAGCAGCAGCGACCGTTTCCATCGACCTGCCGGCGCACCGCGCCACAGCCGCAACCCGGCCAGCAGCATCAACGGCACCAGCATCAGCGCCGGCAGGCCGAACAGCGTGAACAGGATGTCCGCGGCCCAGGCCCCGGGCGACCCGAGCACATTTTCGACCGGCCCCTGCGCCGCGGTGTTCAGCGACGGATCGCTGCCATGATAGCTGGCGAGGGCGAACCCGAGCGCCAAAGTCGCCGCCAGCAGCCCCGCGGCGCACGCCATCGTGCCGGAGCGCACCGCCGCCGCCTTCGCCTGCGCGCGCCACACCGTGGACGCCACCTGATTGCTCGCCATGTCTCGATCCCGCCCACGTCCGCTCCGGCCGTGCATCGTGCCGCCATGTGCGTTTCGTAACACACACATCATGCGTCGGTGGGCGGGACTGGGTCAAGGCGCGCACACCGCGCCTGTCGTCGCGCACGCGTCACCCGGACCATTTGCCCCGCCCCCGCAAAAGTCCGTTTCCCCGCCGCCATGCACCGCGTACATTACCAGTATGGATACAGCGGACGTCATCATCCTCGGCGGCGGACTCGTCGGGCTCACCCTTGCCACCGCGCTCGACGCGCATGGTCTGACCAGCATCGTGGTCGACCCGGCGGACCCGGCGGTGCAGGCCGCGCCCGGTTTCGATGGGCGCGCCTCCGCCGTCGCCAGCGCGTCGTGGCGCATGCTGCAGGCGATCGGCGTCGCGGATCGGCTGGAGGGGCAGGGGTGCCCGATCCGCACGATCCGGGTGACGGACGGACTGGTTGGTGGCCTCGCCTTCGATGCGGATCCAGCCGACGGCCCGCTCGGCATCATGTTCGAAAACCGCCTCCTGCGTGCCGCCCTGCGCGCGGCGGCGGTCGATGCCGGCGGTGTCACGCTGCTGCAACCCGCGCGTCCGGTTGCGACCGTGCGCGATGCCACCGGCGTCCGCGTGACGCTGGACGATGGTCGGATCGTTTCCGCCCCGCTGCTCATCGCCGCCGAGGGTCGCGCCTCCCCCACGCGCGAGGCGAGTGGCATCCGTGTCGCGCGCTGGCAGTATGACCATCACGCGATTATCGGCGGCATCCACCACGAACGCCCGCACGACGGCGTCGCGCACGAGATCTTCTACCCCGCCGGGCCGTTCGCGATCCTGCCGATGCGTGACGAGCCCGACGGCCGCCATCGTTCGGCGATTGTCTGGAGCGTGGCTGCGCGCGACGGGCCTGCCTTGCTCGGCCTGCCCGACCGGGCCTTTGCGGCGGAAGCGGAAAAGCGGATGGGCGGCCTCCTCGGGGCCATCACGGCCAACGGCGCGCGCGCGTCCTATCCGCTTGGGTTTCACCATGCGGCGCACATCACTGCAGAACGGCTGGCACTGGTCGGTGATGCGGCGCACGGCATCCACCCGATCGCCGGGCAGGGCTTGAACCTCGGCTTCCGTGACGTCGCGGCATTGGTGCAGGTGCTGGTCGAAGGGGCGCGGCTCGGTCTTGATCCGGGTGACGCGCAACTGCTCGCTCGCTACGAACGCTGGCGGGCGCTTGATACGTTCCTGGTCGCCTCCACGACGGACGGTCTGACCCGCCTGTTCGGCCTCGGCGGCCGCACCGCTGCGACCGTCCGGCGTTTCGGCCTGGCCGCAGTGCAGCGTATCCAGCCGCTCAAGGATCGTTTTATGTCGGAAGCACGCGGCGAGAGCGGCGACTTGCCGGAGTTGCTGGCCGGGCGGCTGGCCTGAACGTGTTTTTCGAGGGGACGGGGGCCGGCAGTAGAGTTGCCCTTCGGCGTCATCCTGGCGTCCGCTGGAATGACGGTCTGAGGAGTGCTTTCTCGTCTCGATGTCAAAGAGTTACAGGCCGAACCCCCGCCCCACCAAATCCTAGCGCGACGCCACCTGCACTGGCACCTGCGTCGAGGCCGTAACAGTGCCTGCCGTCCGGCACTCGCTCATCAC
Organism: Sphingomonas montana; assembly: GCF_001956315.1. GTDB lineage: Bacteria > Pseudomonadota > Alphaproteobacteria > Sphingomonadales > Sphingomonadaceae > Sphingomonas_R > Sphingomonas_R montana. Next base: position 73,334 of record NZ_KV887143.1, read on the forward strand.
CACCGGGTAGGAAAGGTCGGTGCTCCGCATCAATGCACCGGTCGCAGCCGCACGGCACGACGCGACCGACGTATAGTGCGCCGGTTCCAGCCGAACCTGTTCGCACTTGGTTTGGCCGTCGCCGCAGCCCAGAATCGCCAGCACGTAGAGGATCGGTTCCATCGCATCGTTCCCGCTTGGTATTGCCACGAAAACCGGTCGTTGCGCTTCCGGTTCCACCCCGCGTTGGTGTCTCGCGTCATAGTCCCTATCTACCTGTCCGATGCCGCCAGATACCGCTCCCGCCGCGCCGATGCCCGACAAGGGTTTTCGGACCTTTGCCCGCTTCCTGCCCTATCTCTGGCCGAAGGACGCGCCGGCGCTCCGCGTCCGGATCGTCATCGCCCTGCTGTTCGTCCTCGCGTCTAAGGCGGTGCAGGTCTACGGCGCGCCCTTCGCGCTAAAGGGCGCGGTCGATGCAATGGGCGTATCGGGGGGCCTGCCCGGCGGATCTCGGACGGTCTTCCTCGTCCTCATGCTCGTCGCGGGCTACGCCGCCGCGCGTTTCGCCAGCGTGCTGTTCGATAATCTGCGCAACGCGGTGTTCGAACGGGTGGGGCAGGACGCGACCCGCCGGCTGGCAGCCAGCGTGTTCCGCCATCTCCACGCACTGTCGCTGCGCTTCCACCTCAATCGCCGCACCGGCGCGGTCACCAAGGTGGTCGAACGTGGTACCAAGAGCATCGATACGATGCTGTATTTCCTGCTGTTCAACATCGCCCCGACCTTTCTGGAACTGGGACTGGTCCTTCAGATCTTCGGGTCGCGCTTTGGTTGGGAACTGGTCGTCGCGACGCTCGTCATGGTCGTCGCCTACATCGCCTATACCCGCGTCGTCACCGACTGGCGCAACAAGCTGCGCGAACAGATGAACGATCTCGATACCGGCGCGGTCGCCCATGCGGTCGATTCGCTACTGAACTTCGAAACCGTCAAATATTTCGGCGCGGAGGAGCGCGAGGCCCGCCGCTACGATCGCGCGATGACGCTCTACGCCGGGGCGGCCGTCAAGAACGAGACGTCGCTGGCCTATCTCAACATCGGCCAGTCGCTCATCACCAATCTGATGATGGCCGGCGGCATGGGATTCGTCGTCTGGGGCTGGTCGCGCGGCCGCTTCTCGGCGGGTGATGCCGTGCTGGTCAGCACGCTGCTCGCCCAGCTGTTCCGCCCGCTCGACCTCCTCGGCATGGTCTATCGCACGCTTCGACAGGGGGCGATCGACATGCGTGCAATGTTCGACTTGATCGATACCCCGTCGGAAGTGGTCGATAAGCCCGGCGCACTTTCGCTCGCCATCGGTGGGGCGGCGATCCGGTTCGATCGGGTCCGGTTCGGCTATGATCCGGAACGCACGATCCTGCACGGCATCGATCTCGATATTCCCGCCGGGCACACACTGGCGGTGGTCGGGTCGTCCGGCGCGGGCAAGTCGACGCTCGCCCGACTCATGTTCCGCTTCTACGATATCACCGGCGGCCGCATCAGCATCGACGGACAGGATATCGCCGAGGTCACGCAGGCGTCGCTGCGCGCCTCGATCGGTATCGTGCCGCAGGATACGGTGCTGTTCAACGACACGATCGGCTACAATATCGCTTATGGCCACGAGGGCGCGTCGCAGGCCGAGATCGAGGCCGCCGCTCGCGGGGCCGCGATCCACGACTTCATCGCATCGATGCCGGACGGCTACGATACCAAGGTCGGCGAACGCGGCCTGAAGTTGTCGGGGGGCGAGAAGCAACGCGTGGCCATCGCCCGCACGCTGCTCAAGAACCCGCCGATCTTGATCCTGGACGAAGCGACCAGCGCACTCGACAGCCGGACCGAGGCCGACATTCAGGAAACGCTCGCCCGCGTCTCGGCCCGTCGCACGACGATCGTCATCGCTCACCGCCTGTCCACCGTCGTCGATGCCGACCAGATCGTCGTGCTGGAGGCGGGCCGCGTCGTCGAACGCGGCACTCATGCCGACCTGCTCCGCCGCGAAGGCGCCTACGCCGCCATGTGGGCACGGCAGGCGAACGAACAGGAGGCCGCCGTTGCGGCGGAGTGAGGGCGCTTGCGACACCACTCGCTCGGCAAGCGTTAGGAACCTACTGAAAACGACAGTAGCGCCGGGATTGCGGGTTGGCCGGTGTCGGCCGCCGCGAAATTCCGGAACCGTCCGCCATTGATCCCGACGCTGTAACGCTGATGGGCCACCACATGACAGGCAAGCATGAATGTTCGACCATCTGCCGACACGGTCGGCTGTCGGTCGCAGTCCGGGTAAGGCGCCGTCCCGGTTTTGACGAACGAGTAACTGTCTCGTCGCATCGGACGATCGAAGGTCACGGCGATGCGGATCGTGCCGGCGCGTACGACTGCACCGCTGGCCGGTGTCATGGCGACGACCCGCGGCGCGTCCACTGTCCCTGCGGGTGATCCCAGGAAACTATAAGCCAGCCCAGTCAGGCTGACAGTCGAAACGACGGCAAGGATCATGGCGGTGAATCTCCAGTAGGGCGGCGGAACGTCCGGCCGCGACATCGCTGGCGCTACTGCAGGGGCTGGTTCATCCGCGACCCTGAACAAATCGTCCCCTGATTTTTCGGGGTGTGCTTCCGCCGCTGCCAGCATCCGTGCCGCCGCCCGGCTGCTTGTCACGCCCAAGGTGCGACGGGCATCACGCAGCCGTTCGTTGACGGTGTGCACCGACAGGCCCTGCTCCCGCGCAATGCTCTTGGCGTCATGGCCCTGCAACAACAGGCGTAGCGTCGCCCGCTGGCGTTCCGTCAGTTCATCGGTTCCCGGCATGCCTACCCCCGGTTCGCTTGCGAATTGTCGGTCGACGCACCGAGAAGCTGTTGCGTCCGGTTACGCAGGTATCCGCCATGACGCACAGGTCGAAAGCATAACCTTCGGCGATGCGGCGTACAATCGGCCGGCAACAAGGCTGGCAACCCCCGGCCCCCCGGCCTATGTCACCGCTGTGCTTGATCCCCTCGACGTCCTCCACCAAACCTTCGGCTATTCCAGCTTCCGTGGCCGGCAACAGGATGTGATCGATCGCATCATGGCGGGCGTCCACACGCTGGCCGTCATGCCGACCGGCGCGGGCAAGTCGCTCTGCTACCAGGTCCCGGCCATGGCGCGCCCCGGCACCGGCCTCGTCATTTCGCCGTTGATCGCGCTGATGCACGATCAGGTCCGCTCTGCATCGGCCGCCGGCATCAAGGCCGCGGCACTCACCTCCGCCAACGACGATCGGGAGGAGACCGTCCGCCGCTTCCTGGCCGGCGACCTCGACCTGCTCTACGTCGCGCCGGAACGCGCGTCGGGCGAGGGGTTTCGCCGCATGGTGGACCGCGTCCAGCTCAGCCTGATCGCCATCGACGAGGCGCACTGCGTCAGCGAATGGGGCCATGACTTCCGCCCTGATTACCGCCTGCTGCGAGCGCTGGTGGAGGATCATCCCGAGATACCCCGTCTGGCGCTTACCGCCACTGCCGACCGCCACACCCGCGACGACGTGCTCGCGCAACTCGGCATCCCTGCCGACGGGCTGATCCTGGCCGGGTTCGATCGCCCGAACATCCGCTACAGCATCAGCCCGCGCGACGGTCTGCCGACGCAACTGGCGCAGATCGTCCGCGACACGCCCGGACCCGGAATCGTCTACGCCCCCACCCGCGACGCGACGGAAAAGCTCGCCGCAGCGCTGGCCACCAGCACGGGCCGCCCGACGCGGGCCTATCATGCGGGCCTCGACGCCGCCGTCCGCGCCCGCAACCAGGAATCGTTCGTGACGTCCGAGGACATGGTGATGGTCGCCACTGTTGCGTTCGGCATGGGCATCGACAAGCCCGATGTCCGGTTTGTGGCGCATGCCGGCCTGCCGAAATCGATCGAGGGCTATTATCAGGAAACCGGCCGCGCCGGCCGCGACGGCGATCCGTCCGTTGCCCATCTCTTCTGGGGCGCGGACGATTTTGCCCGCGCCACGCGCCGGATCGCCGACGATATCGGTGAGGATCGCCAGCGCAGCGAACGCCAGCGACTGGCATCGCTCGGCGCACTGGTCGAGGCCGCCGGGTGTCGCCGCGCGATCCTGCTCCGTCATTTCGGCGAGGACCCGCCCGCCGCGTGCGGGAATTGCGACAACTGTCTGAATCCGCCGTCCAGCATCGACGCGACCCAGGCCGCCCGCAAATTGCTGTCCGCCGCGTTTCGCACCGAAATGCGTTACGGCGTCGCGCATCTGACCGACGTGCTTGCCGGCCGCGATACCGAGAAGATCCGGACGCTGGGGCATGACAAGCTGTCCGTCTTCGGCATCGCCACCGCGGACGATCTTGCGCTCATCAAGCCGGTGGCGCGCGCGTTGCTGGCCCGCGATGCGTTGCGCTCTGACGATTATGGCGGGCTGTCCTTCGGGCCCGGCGCGCGTGCGCTGCTGAAGGGGGAGGAGACGCTTGCCATCGTCAAGCCCGCGGTCCGCGCGACACGGCGGCGCGGCGGTGGCGTCGCGGAGGAACATCCCCATGATCCGCTGTTCGAGGCGCTGCGTGCCTGCCGCCGGACGCTGGCGAAGGATCTTGGCGTGCCGCCCTACGTCATCTTCCACGACGCGACGTTGCGGGAAATGGCGGCGATCCGGCCGAAGACGCTGAGCGCGCTCGGCCGGGTCACGGGCGTCGGCGCGCGCAAGCTGGAGGAATATGGCCGCATGTTCCTCGACGTGCTGGATGCCCAGTAAACCCAAGGAGACGGACATGTACCGCAGACTCGATGACATGACCAGCGTCGCCGGCCAGCTCCTGCCCGAACAGCTTCAGGCGATCGCCGATGCCGGGTACCGCACCGTCATCAACAATCGTCCCGATGGCGAGGAGGCGGGGCAGCCGACGACGGAGGAGATGGCCCGGGCCGCGAAGGCCGCAGACTTGAGCTATCATGCTATTCCGATGGGGCAGGCCGGCATGACAGATGCGATGATCGATCACATGACGACCGTCCTGCGTAAGGCCGACGGTCCGGTCCTGGCCTTCTGCCGGTCGGGCACGCGCTCGACGTTGCTGTGGGCCGTTGCGCGCGCACGGCTTGGCGACGAACCCGCATCGTTGTTCGCCAAGGCAGGCGGCGCAGGTTATGACCTGACCCCGGTCCGGAGTTTGCTCACCAAAGTCTGACCGGCTTTGGGGTCATAGTGCCTCCGTCGCAGGGCAGATTGGCCGGCCAGAACATCGTCGGTGCCGATACGGCCCGACGGAGTACTGCCATGGCACGACGGCATCCCTCCCAAAACCGTGAAAACTGGCGCGAAACCCCACGCCGACGCCACCGGGTCATGCGAAACCGAACAAAAAAGAGCCGACGGTTGAAGCCGCCGGCCCAGTGGTTCGCAGGAGGAACCTCTTGGGGGGATGCCGGATCCGGAATCCCCGAACTGGTCAGTAATTATAGGCCCGCTCGCCATGCTCGGCGATGTCCAGGCCTTCGCTCTCGGTCTCGGCATCAACCCGCAGCCCCATCGTCTTTTCGATGATGAAGTAGAGGATGGCGGACACGATACCTGAATAGAGGAGCGTGATGAGCACGGCCTGCACCTGGATACCCAGCTGCTTTCCTATGTCGTATGTGCCAGCGACCGCGGGCATAACGGTGTAGTCCAAGACACCCTGGCCGCCGAGCGAGGGGGCTGCGACGAACGCCGTCCCGATCGCGCCGACGATGCCGCCGACGCAGTGGACGCCGAACACGTCGAGCGTGTCGTCATAGCCGAACTTGTTCTTGACGGTCGTCACGAAGAAGAAGCAGACGATCGAGACGACGATACCCAGGACGATCGACGTCATCGGCGCGGCGAATCCGGCCGCCGGGGTAATCGCGACAAGGCCGGCGACGGCTCCGGTCGCAGCACCCAGAAGTGATGGCTTCTTGTGGACGACCTGTTCGATCACGGCCCAAGCCATCGCTGCAGCGGCGGTCGCGACGAACGTGTTGATGAATGCCAGTGCCGCCAGTCCGTTCGCCTCCAGGTTGGATCCGGCGTTGAAACCGAACCAGCCCACCCACAGCAGCGATGCGCCGATCATGGTCATGGTCAACGAATGCGGCGGCATCGGCTCCTTCTTGTACCCGATGCGCTTGCCGATCATGATGCAGCCGACGAAACCGGCAATGCCCGCGTTAATGTGGACGACGGTGCCGCCGGCGAAATCCAGCGCGCCCTTGCCGTACAGATAGCCCCAGTCACCGGGCTGCGTCGGCAGGAAGTCCGGGCCCGCCCAGTACCAGACCATGTGGGCCAGCGGGAAATAGACCAGCGTCAGCCAGAGGACCACGAACACGATCAGCGAAGAGAATTTGACGCGCTCCGCAAACGCGCCGACGATCAGCGCCGGCGTGATGCAGGCGAAGGTCATCTGGAACACGATGTATGCATATTCCGGAATATAGACGCCGTTGGAGAAGGTGGCTGCAACGGTCGTCGCATCGACACCCTTCAGGAACGCCTTGCCCAACCCGCCAACGAACGGCGAGCCGCCGGTGAAAGCCATGCTGTAGCCCCAGCAGACCCAGACCAGGGCGGCGACGGCCACGATCGTCAGGACCTGCATCAGGATCGAAAGCATGTTCTTCGTGCGAACAAGTCCGCCGTAGAAGAGCGCCAGGCCAGGCACGGACATCATCAGCACCAGGGCCGACGAAATCAGCATCCAGCTGGTGTCGCCCTTGTTCGCGACCGGCGGTGCGGCAACGGCGACCGTCGCAGTTGCGGCCGCATCCTGCGCCCAGGCGGGCAGGGCGAAGAAGGCGGCGGTGCCGGCCGCAGCCGATATCGCGGCAATCCTTTTCATCATGGTCATGGTCTACCCCCCTGGGTTTAGAGCGCGATGTCGCCGGTTTCACCGGTGCGAATGCGCACCGCTTCCACTAGGTCGAGGACGAAGATTTTGCCGTCGCCGATCGCGCCGGTGTTGGCCGCAGCTTGTGTCGCTTCCACGACCCGCCCGGCCAGCGAGTCCGGGCAGGCTACCTCCAGCTTGATCTTTGGGACCATGTTCGTGCTGTACTCGGCCCCGCGGTAGATTTCGGTCTGGCCCTTCTGCCGGCCGAAACCCTTCACCTCGGTCACCGTCATGCCCTGCACGCCAAGCAGCGAAAGCGCTTCACGCACTTCGTCCAGCTTGAACGGCTTTATGATTGCAATCACGAGTTTCATGGCCGCCCCTGTCCGTTGCCCCAGGGTATCCAAGCAAAATCCGTGCCAGCTATATCGAAGATGCGATAAGGTTAACTCGACGGCAATCGACTGTACGGTATTGCACAAAAAACAGGCATGTCGGGCGACATGCTGATTTACAGGGCATTGCCGCCGCTTAGCCGGATATATCGTCCTGCTTCAGGGCATCTGCCAGAACCTGCCGAATGTCCCGAAGCTCCCGGATATGAAGGTCGGTTCGATCCGCGATTACCGGCTCGATCGCGAGCGCAGCCGGAACCGGAACCGGCACACCGTCTGTCAGCAGCTTCTGGACGCCGCGGATGCTGTACCCCTCGGTATTCAACAACGCGTGGATCCGCCGGACAAGATCGATATCGGCCGGGCGATAGAGACGTCGGTTGCCGGCCCGCTGCAATGGCTTGAGCTGAGGGAAACGCCCCTCCCAGTAGCGCAGGACGTGCTGGGGCACACCCAGTTCGGTCGCGACCTCGCCAATGGTACGGAACGCGGTCGCCGCCTTGGGCCGTGGTGGACGTTCGTCGGTCATGCGCTCCGATCAACAGCCACGGGCGATGCGATCCCGCGTGATCTGGCTCGCGCGGAACGTTAGTACGCGGCGTGGTGCGATCGCGACTTCTACCCCGGTCTTGGGGTTGCGACCGATCCGTTCGCCCTTGTCACGCAGGACGAAGCTGCCGAACCCGGACACTTTGACATTCTCACCGCGGGCAAGCGAACCACAAAGTTCGGAAAGCAGCGTCTCGACGATCCGGGATGCGTCGGCACGGGCAAGACCGATCTCTCCGTGGACCCGGTCGCTCAGGTCGGCGCGGGTCAATGTGTCGATATCGCTCATCTTCATGTTCCTGCCCGATAGTCGCTACCGTCTAAATCGATCACGCCGGAGAGACAAGCAGCCGGCGGACGTTACAGACGGATCGCTGCCGCGCCCCAGGTGAAGCCCCCGCCCATCGCCTCGAACACGACCAGATTGCCTGGCTTGATGCGACCATCGCGCACCGCGACGTCGAACGCGAGCGGGACGGAAGCCGCCGAGGTGTTCGCATGGATATCGACCGTGACGACGACCCGCTCCTTGGGCAGTCCCAGCTTGCGCGCCGTCGCGTCGAGGATACGGCGATTGGCCTGATGCGGGACGACCCAGTCCACGTCTGCAATCTGTAGGCCGGCGCGGTCCAGCACCTCGTGAAGCACAGATGCGAGGTTGGTGACCGCGTGCTTGAATACTTCCGGTCCCTTCATGCGCAATTTGCCGACCGTCCCGGTGGTCGACGGCCCGCCATCCACATAAAGCAGGCCGTTGTGCCGACCATCGGCATGGAGGCTGACCGACAGGATGCCGCGCGGTTCGGCAGCGGACGCGCTTTCTTCTGCAGACAGCACGACCGCCCCCGCGCCATCGCCGAACAGCACGCACGTCCCACGATCCTCCCAGTCCAGGATCCGGCTGAACGTTTCGGCACCGATGACGAGGGCCGTCTGGGCCGCACCGCCGCGGATCATGCTTTCGGCAACGGACAGCGCGTACAGAAAACCCGAACAGACCGCTTGGACGTCGAACGCGATACAGTCGTTTATGCCAAGTGCGGCCTGCACCTTCGTTGCGGTGGCGGGAAAAGTCTGGTCCGGCGTCGCCGTCGCCAGCACGATCAGGTCGATCTGATCCGGAATGATGCCGGCCGCATCCAGCGCGCGGCGCGCGGCAGCGGTAGCCAGGGTAGCGGTCGTCTCGTTTTCGCCGGCGATATGCCGGAACCGAATCCCGGTCCGCTCGACGATCCATTCATCGGATGTGTCGACCGTCTCCGCCAGTTCGGCGTTCGAGACCCGTCGTTCGGGAAGTGCCGATCCGCTGCCGATGATCCGCGCACGCCGGACGATCGGGCCGGCTGTCATTTGCCGCCACCGGTAATGATCGGCGATCGGATCGATGCCAGATCCTCGGTCACCAGGCGGGTTATGTCCGCCTCGACCAGCTTCACCGCGACACCGATTGCATTGGCGACACCCTGCGCGCTGGCGCCACCATGGCTTTTGACCACAATGCCGTTCAGCCCGAGAAAAACCGCACCGTTATGATTATTCGGATCGAGATGGTGACGAAGCAGTTCTGTCGCGGGTCGCGAGATGAGAAACCCGATTTTCGACCGGATCGAACTTGAGAAGGCACGCCGCAATAGGTCGGCAACGAACCGTGCCGTACCCTCGATCGTCTTGAGTGCTATATTGCCCGAAAAGCCGTCGGTCACGATGACGTCGGCCTCGCCCCGACCCAGTCGGTCACCCTCGATGAAACCATCGAACTGGATCGGCAGATCCGTCGCATCACGCAACGCCTGTGCGGCGTCGCGCAATTCCTCGGTGCCCTTGAGTTCTTCGGTGCCGATATTGAGCAACCGGACCCGCGGGCGCTGCAGCCCCATGACCGTCCGCGCATAGGCAGCACCCATGACGGCAAATTGGACGAGGTTGCGCGCATCGCATTCGGTGTTGGCACCGAGATCGAGCAGGACCAGGTCGTTGTCACCCAGCGTCGGCAACAGCGCGGCCAGGGCCGGACGGTCGATGCCCGGCATCGTCCGTAACGCAAGCTTGGACATTGCCATTAAGGCACCGGTATTGCCCGCCGACACACTGGCACCCGCATCACCGGCCTTTACGGCAGCAATCGACAGTCCCATTGAACTGTCTTTTGCCCGTCGGATTGCCTGACTCGGCTTGTCCTCGCCCGAAATGACGTGCGGGGCGTGGACGACGTCAGACCGACCGGCAAGAATCGGGAACCGGGACCGTTCCCGATCGATGCTTTCCGCATCTCCGAACAACGATACCGTCAGCCGCGGGTCCGAACGGACCGCAATCGCGGCGCCTTCAACCATCGTTGCGGGGCCTGCGTCGCCGCCCATGGCATCGATGGCGATCCGCACCGGCGCTATGACCGATCGTCCGTATTGCGAAGGACGGTCGCCCATCTGATCAAAACCGTCGGATCAGGCTTCGATCGCGACGATCTCGCGTCCGTTATAGTGACCGCACGAGTTGCACAAATGATGCGGCCGCTTCAGTTCGCCACAATTGGGGCATTCCTGAAACGACTCCACCGAAAGCGAGTCGTGGCTCCGGCGCATGTTGCGCTTGGACGGCGAGGTTTTTCTTTTGGGGACGGCCATTGCGGCACCTGTTCCAATATTCTGTCGAAACGAAGAAACGACGCGCTCTGCGCCACGCGACCATCGGTTCGGATCGGAACCGCGGGTCGATCGGGCAAAGCTCGTCGCGAGCCGCGGACCTATAGCGATTCGCCTTCGAGTTGCAAGCGTAGCGACCGCGTGCGAGAGGCCGGGCACCCAACGAGCGAGGATATGACGTGACTCTGACCTATACGCTGATGTTCGCAGTCGCCTTCGCCCTCATCAATCTCTGGCTGGCATTCCGCGCCGGCAAGGCGCGCCTGGGCGCAAAGGTCTCGATCGGGGACGGCGGCAATCCGTTGCTGACGGCACGGATGCGGGCGCAGGCCAACTTCCTCGAATATGTTCCGCTCGCGCTGATCCTGATCGGGTTGATCGAGATGCGCGTCGGCGCTTCGCAATTGCTGTTCGCACTGGGTATCGCGCTGGTCCTGGCACGGATCGCGCACGCATTCGGTATGGAGCGGCCGACTCCCAATCCTCTGCGCGCCGGTGGCATTCTGGTCACGTTCGCGGTCACGGCGGCGTTGATCGTGTGGGGTGCGATGCTGCTGTACGGGTTCGCCGGCTAAGGGGCCGGCACGGCGTCAGCGGCCGAGCGCGGCATCCCCCACGAAGGGATTGGTGCGGCGTTCGTGCGCGAAGGTCGATGGCGGGCCGTGACCGCAAACGAAGCTGGTCTCATCCCCCAGCGGCCATAGTTTTTTTACGACCGAGTCGATCAGGGTCTGATGATCGCCCAGCGGGAAGTCGGTCCGACCGATCGACCCTTGGAACAGGACATCGCCGACCTGAGCGAAGCGCGACGGGACGTGGTGGAAAATGACGTGACCTGGCGTGTGTCCGGGCGTGTGATAGACATCCAGCGTCAGGTCGCCGACCAGGACGGTGTCACCATCCTCGAGCCAGCGATCGGGTTCGAACGGTTTGCCCTCGATGCCATAGGCACGACCGTCCTCGTCCAGCCGTGCGATCCAGAACCGGTCGGCTTCCTGCGGCCCCTCGATCGGAATGCCCAGTTGTTCTGCCAGTAGGCCAGCCGCCCCGGCATGGTCGATATGGCCATGCGTCAGCAGGATCTTCTCCACCGTGACGCCGTGCTGTTTCGCGGCGGCAATCAGCCGTGGACGGTCGCCACCCGGATCGACCAGCGCGCCCCGCATCGTGGCCGTGCACCAGAGCAGCGTGCAATTCTGTTGCAAGGGGGTCACCGGAATGACGACGGCACGGAGCGGGGGCGTGGACATGCCCTTCAACTGCCTGCCCGATTCGCGGGACGCAAGTCCGATCGACCCGGAAACGATTCGTGGATCAGGCGGGCGGGATCGCGTCTTCCGTAACGACCGGCACGGGCGATCTGATCGCATCGGCATCCGGCGCGTCCGGCGTTGTTTGTACTAGGGGACGGTGGGGTGCCAGCAACGCGGCAGTCTCCACCGTATCGAGCGCACGACGCGCGCTGACATAACGGCGTGCCTTGACGATCCAGGCGCCCGCCAATGCCCGACCGGGAAGCCGTGCAATCTCCGCGAGCGCCGTGTCGACATGCCCGCTTTCCAATTGACGCCGTGCGCGCGTCAATCGATCGACCGGCGCAATCGACGGGGCGGACGCGCGGCGGACCACGACAAGCCCGGCCAGTTCGCGCCGCATGCCTTGCCACCAGCTGTCTTCGGTGCCGCGGGCCAGCAGCGTCGGAGCGATGTCGTCAAGTCCGGTCTGCAGTTCCTCCAGCGTCACCGGCTGGTGGGAGGCGGACAGGATAGTCGCCACGGCCTGCGGCTGACCGCCGCCGAACCGTTCCCGCAGCAGACCTTCGATATAGCCGAGCTGCGTTCCGCGATCGAGCGCGCGCCGGGCGGCGAACGCAACGAGCAGCCCCTCCGCCCGCTCTGCATTGCTGGAGCTTTCGGTGGTGCGCTGGGCCAGTTCCGCGATCCCTTGCTCGGTGCGTTCCACCCTCCGGGCCAGATCGGTCGTGACCGCGACCGACCGGGTCACCGACGCTGAAACCGGTTCGGGACGCATGACGACCGGGGCCGCCGCCGCGCTCGGTTCCAGTCCCGCAAGCCGACGTCCGGGCTGCGACTGCTGCAAGACATAGACCGCGACGGCCGCCCCTGCCGCCAGTCCGACGAGAAGCGCCAGCAGCAGCCAGAGCCATGTTCGCGATCGGCGCGCGTCCTGCGCGGGGTGGTCCCACTCTTCGGTCATTGCGGCTCCAGCATCCCGTCCAGCTCCTGATCGCACAACAAGCGGGCTGCCGCAAAGAGGGCGTCGTCGGTCGGGTGGGTCGCGACTGCGACACCGGCCCATCCCGCATTGGCTGCATCGGCGACCGCAGAGCTGAAACAGGCGATCCGGACGGTGGTCCGCGTCCGTACCAAGCCTGCGAAAACGGTTGCCGCGCGCGGCGAGTGCAGCAGGACCACCGCGCGATCCGCAAGTGCTGCAGCGGCGGCATCGGGCAGCCTGTCGACCGCATCTGCCGCGTACACCGGGATGCGCTGGATCGACAGCGACGGACGCTCCACAGCGATATGCTCGCGTCCCGCCAAGTGCAGGATGACGCGGTGTCCACGCGCGGCCAGCTGGATAAGCGCTGCGTCCGCATCCTTACCGCTGGTCGTGATGTCCGTGAACCCGGCCAAACGCGCGGCGTCTGCGGTGGCGGTGCCCACCGCCTGGACCGGCAGGGAACGGAACCGCGCCAGACCGTCCCCGCCCAGCCGAACCGCGGCGGCACTGGTCAGCAACACGGCGTCGACCGTTTTGGGGTCGGGCGGAGACCAGGGCAGGCTGCGATAGTGGAACAGTGGGGCCACCACCGGATCGAACCCGAGTCGGCCCGCGCGAACCGCAGTCGCATCGCCCCCGACACGCGGCCGAAGGATGAGGAGTTTCATCGGGCGAACAGGGTGCGCAGGGCCGGTGGTGCCCGGTCGAGCAGGCTGCGGGCGAGATCCCCGGCCATCGCGGCATGATCGGCCGGATCGTCCCCGGCGATGACGACCTCACCGGATTCGCAGAGCGTACCGTCCATCGACAGGATTTCCGCGCGCAGCCGCCAGTCCGCTCCGTCGCGCGCCATCAGTGCCGCGACCGGTGACCGGCAATCCGCCCCCAGCACCGCCAGGAAGGCGCGTTCGGCGACGACTGCCAGGCTGGTGTCGCGATGATCGATCGCGGCGAGCAGCAGGCGGATGTCCTGCGCGTCGGCCAGCGTCTCGATCCCGACTGCGCCCTGCGCGGGGGCCGGGAGCATCTCGGACGTCGGTATGGCGTGACCGATCGCGGCGTGACCCAAGCGGTCGAGCCCCGCGGCGGCGAGCAATGTGGCGTCCGCTTCGCCGGCCTCCAGCCGGGCGAGACGGGTCGCCACATTGCCGCGGAACAGGACGGTGCGGATATCGGGCCGCGCCCGCGCCAGTTGCGCGGCGCGGCGTGGAGACGACGTGCCGACGCGGGCGGCGGGCGGCAGGGCGGCCACGGATGGCGCGCCGATCATGCGGTCGCGGACGTCGGCGCGGGCCAGCATCGCGGCGATGACGATCGGTTCGGGGCGGATCGTTTCAACGTCCTTCATGGAATGGACCGCGAAATCGATCGCGCCGTCGAACAGCGCGCGGTCCAGTTCCTTGGTCCACAGCGCCTTCCCGCCGACGTCGGCCAGCGCGCGGTCCTGGATCCGGTCGCCCGACGTGCGAATTGGCACGATGGCGATCGCGTCCGGGGCAAGGCCGTGCGCCGCGGTCACGGCGGCTGCCACCATGCGCGCCTGGGTAAGCGCAAGCGGGGATCCGCGGGTTCCGAGGCGAAGCGGGAGCATCATGGCGCACCGCCTAATCGCTGCGCGCATGTTCCGCAAATCGGCACATGCCCTGTACGCAATCCCGACCGCGTGGCAAAAGCCCCCATGACCCTGATCCTTGGCCTGGAATCGAGCTGCGATGAAACCGCGGCCGCAGTCGTGCAGGGCGACCGGACTATCCTGTCGCACCGGCTTGCCGGGCAGGAGGCGGCGCACCGTCCCTATGGCGGCGTGGTGCCGGAAATCGCGGCGCGCGCGCATGTCGAAATGTTGATGCCACTGGTCGAGGGCGCGCTGGCGGATGCGGGCTGCACGCTGGCGGATGTCGATGCGGTTGCGGCGACCGCCGGGCCGGGCCTGATCGGCGGTGTGATGGTCGGGCTGGTGACGGGCAAGGCGCTGGCGCTGGCGGCGGGCAAGCCGTTGATCGCGGTCAATCATCTGGAGGGTCATGCGCTCAGCCCGCGGCTGTCCGATCCGGACCTGGCATTTCCCTATCTGCTGCTGCTGGTGTCGGGCGGGCATTGCCAACTGCTGTTCGTGGAGGGGGTCGACCGCTATCGGCGGCTGGCCACGACGATCGACGATGCCGCGGGGGAGGCGTTCGACAAGACTGCCAAGCTGTTGGGTCTCGGTTTCCCCGGCGGCCCGGCGGTCGAGATCGCGGCACGGCGCGGCGATGCCCGCAAGGTGCCTTTGCCGCGGCCGTTGCTGGGTTCGCCCGAACCGCATTTTTCCTTCGCGGGTCTGAAGAGCGCCGTGCTGCGCGCGCGCGATGCGGGCACCCACCAGCCGGACGATATCGCGGCGGCGTTCCAGCAGGCGGTTGTGGACTGCCTGGTCGATCGGACCCGTCGCGCGATGGAGCGCGTGGACGGAGCGACCGCGCTGGTCGTGGCCGGCGGGGTGGCGGCAAACGGTGCGGTGCGGTCGGCCCTGTCGGCGCTGGCGGCGGCGGGGGGGCTGCGATTCGTCGCGCCACCGCTGTGGCTGTGTACCGACAATGCGGCGATGATCGGCTGGGCCGGCGCGGAACGCCATGCGGCGGGGTTGTTCGATCCGCTCGACATCGCCGCCCGGCCACGCTGGCCGCTCGATCCGTCGGCGGAAAAGGCACGCGGTGCGGGGGTGAAGGCATGATCGGCATATTGGGCGCGGGCGCGTGGGGCACCGCGCTGGCCCAGGTCATCGCGCAGGACGGCGAGCCCGTCCTGCTATGGGCGTACGAGCCGGACGTGGTGGCAGCGATCAACGACACCCGGCGCAACCCGGCCTATCTGCCGGATCGTCCGCTGTCGGATCAGATACAGGCAACGGGTGATCTGGCCGCGTTGGGCCGGTGCGAGGCGTTACTCGTCGTGCCACCGGCGCAGCATCTGCGCGGCCTGTTGGCGCAAGTGCCGGGTACTGCGCCTCGCATCCTGTGCGCCAAGGGAATCGAGGCAGGAACCGGCATGCTGATGTCGGAAGTGGCTGCGGAAGCCGCGCCGGGCGCGTCGGTCGCCGTGCTGTCCGGCCCGACATTCGCGCATGAGGTGGCGGACGGCCTGCCGACGGCGGTGACGCTGGCCTGCGAGAATGAGGCGCTGGGTGGCATGTTGGCGGCGCGGATCGCACGGCCCGGTTTCCGCCCCTATTTGAGCAGCGATGTGATCGGAGCCGAGATTGGCGGGGCGGTGAAGAATGTCCTTGCGATCGCCTGCGGCGTCGTCGAGGGCGCGGGGCTTGGCCAGAACGCGCGCGCCGCGCTGATCGGGCGGGGCTTTGCCGAAATGACCCGGTTCGGCCTGGCCCGCGGCGCACGGGTGGAAACGCTTGCCGGGTTGTCCGGGCTGGGTGACCTTGTGCTGACCTGTTCGTCGGTCAGTTCGCGCAATTTCTCGCTGGGCAAGGGGTTGGGACAGGGATTGTCTGCGACAACCCTGCTGGCGGACCGTCGGACCGTGGCGGAAGGGGCCTCGACCGCGCCCGTACTGGAACAGGCCGCTGCCCGCGTCGGCGTGGACATGCCGATCGTATCCGCAGTCTGCGCGCTGCTGGCGGGGCGGATGGCAGTGCGCGACGTGGTGGATCGCCTGCTCGCCCGCCCGCTGAAGAGCGAGCATGTCTGACGGATCAGAAGTCCCAGGCAATACCCTTGCTTTCCCAATCGCCGTAGCGCGTGGGCTCCGGTCCCTTTGGGCCACCGCTTTCCGGCTCCGGCGCGATGGGCTCCGGGGTAGGCACTGGCGGATTGGGGGATAGGTTCTTGGGCGGTACGAAATCGGTGGGGCGTGGCATGGCGCTTGTCTCCTGTCGACCGTGCCGTTCCCATGTGGGCAGTAGTGAGCGTGCGGCAAGGGGCCGGGCGCCTGTTCGATCGCGTCACCCCGGATCATTCTCCAAGATCGTCTTGAGGCGGTAGACAAGTTCCAGCGCCTCGCGCGGGGTGAGCGCGTCTGCATCGGCCGCGGCAAGCGCGGCATGTAACGGATCGACCTTCGGTTCGGCTGCCGCGGCCGCCGCGAACAGTGGCAGGTCGTCCAGCCCGGCAGCCAGACCCCCGGTGGCGTTACGCCCCGCCTCCAGTTTCGCCAGCACCGATTTGGCGCGGGCGACGACGGGGGCGGGAAGCCCCGCCAGCTTGGCCACCGCCAGCCCGTAGCTGCGATCGGCCGGACCCCGCACCAGTTCGTGCAGCAGGACCAGTTCGCCCTTCCATTCCCGCGCACGGACGTGATGGAGGGTCAGGGCATCGAGCCGCTCGGCCAGCCGGGTCAGTTCATGATAATGGGTTGCGAACAGGCAGCGGCAACGATTGCGGTCGTGGATCGCCTCCACCACCGCCCAGGCGATGGCGAGACCGTCATAGGTCGACGTGCCACGGCCGACCTCGTCAAGGATGACGAAGCTGCGCGGCGTCGCCTGCGCCAGGATCGCCGCGGTCTCGACCATTTCCACCATGAAGGTCGATCGGCCGCGCGCCAGATTGTCGGACGCGCCCACCCGGCTGAACAACCGGTCGACCAGCCCCAGTGTGGCGGACGTCGCGGGCACCGGGCTGCCGGCCTGCGCCAGCACCGCGATCGCCGCATTCTGGCGCAGGAAGGTGGACTTGCCGCCCATGTTGGGCCCGGTCACCAGCCACAGCCGGCTTTCCTCCGACAGGGCACAGTCGTTGGCGACGAACCGCCCGCCGGCACACGCCACCGCCTGTTCTACGACCGGATGCCGCCCGCCGACGATGTCGAAACAGCTGTGATCGACGAGCGTCGGCCGGCACCAGCCGCCTTCGCCAGCCCGCTCGGCCAGCCCGGCCGCGACGTCGATACGGGCGAGCGCATCGGCGGTGCCGGCGATCGCGTGGCGCCGGTCGAGCACGGCCTGGGTCAGTTCCTCCAGATGCGCCGCTTCGGCGGCCAAGGCATGCGCGCCGGCCTGTCCCACCTTGACCGCATGATCGTGCAGGTCCGGCGCATTGAACCGGACGACGCCGGCCAGCGTCTGGCGGTGGGTGAAGCCGGATTCCGCGCGCATCAGCGGATCGGCATGACGCGCGGCGACTTCGACATGATAGCCGAGGACGCCGTTGTGACGGATGCGCAGCGTGGCGATGCCGGTTTCGGCGCGGTAGCGTGCCTCGAGCCCGGCGATCGCGCGCCGTCCGTCGCCGCCGGACGCCCGCAGCGTATCGAGCGCGGCGTCATAGCCTTCGGCGATGTAGCCGCCCTTGTCCGCATCGACGGGCGGCATCGGGACCAGGGCGCGCGTAAGCTGATCCACCAGCGCACCATGCCCGGCAAGCTGCGGCAGCAGGGTCATGAGCAAGGCCGGCTGGTCGTCCAGCCGGCCCAGCCGATCGTGCAGGCCGCGTGCCTCCGCCAGCCCGTCGCGGAGCTGGCCGACGTCGCGCGGCGAACCGCGGCCCGCCGCGATCCGGCCGAGCGCACGGCCGATGTCCGGTTGCGCCTTCAACGCACGGCGGACCGTATCGCGGAGGGCTGCGTCCGCTTCGAACAGCGCGACCAGATCCAGCCGGGCCTCGATCGCACCCCGATCGGTCAGGGGGGCGGCAATATCGGCACGCAGCAGGCGGGCACCTGCGCCGGTCACCGTCCGGTCGACCGCGTCGAGCAGGCTGCCACGCCGGCCACCGTCCGTCGCCTGCGTCAGTTCCAGGCTTTCGCGCGTCGCCGCGTCGATCAGCATATGGCCCGCGGCCTGGCGGCGCTCGGGGGGTTGCAGGAACGGCAGCGTACCCTGCCCGGCATTGTCGAGATAGGCGAGCAGCCCGGCCGCCGCCGACAGTTCGGCGCGGGAAAATGCGCCGTAGCCGTCCAGCGTGGCAACGCCGAACAGCGTCTTCATCCGCGCTTCGCCCGCGGCGCTGTCGAACCGGGCGCGCGGGCAGGGGTAGGCCCCGTGGGGGGCGTCCTCCAGCGTGTCGGGAACGACGATCTCGGCGGCGGACAGACGCGCCAGTTCCGCGTCGCGTTGTCCGCGGAGCACGCATCCGATCTCGAACCGGCCGGTCGAGATATCCGCTGCCGCGATCGCCAGTTCGCCGCCTGCCTCCGCCAGCGCGACCAGCCAGTTGGCGGCCTTCGCATCCAGCAACGATTCTTCGGTCAGCGTGCCGGCGGTGACGACCCGCACGATGCCGCGCGCGACGAGCGATTTCGATCCGCCGCGCTTCTTCGCCTCCGCCGGGCTTTCGGTCTGTTCGGCGATGGCGACGCGGTGACCCGCCTTGATCAGTCGCGCCAGATATCCTTCCGCCGCATGGACCGGCACGCCGCACATGGCGACGGGTTGCCCGTCATGCATGCCGCGCGCGGTGAGCGCGATGTCGAGCGTGGCGGCGGCGGCCTTCGCATCGTCGAAGAACAGTTCGAAGAAGTCGCCCATCCGGTAGAACAGCAGGCAATCCGGCACCTGGGCCTTCAGCACATGATATTGCGCCATCATCGGCGTTGCGGTGCCGGTGTCGGTGACCCCGTCGGTCTGTTGCGATCGTGCCATGTGGCACGGTCCTAGCCCGTACCGCGGCCGGATTGAAGCGAAGACGCGCCGGGGTGCGTGGATCCACGCTTGTCCCCCCCGTCCGCTTCGCCCACTAATGCGGAAAATGGACGGAGAGACGGCATGAGCATCATTCAGTTTTCCGAGCGGGAGGCCTTGCTGTTCCACAGCCAGGGCCGGCCGGGGAAGATCGAGATCATCGCGTCCAAGCCGATGGCGACGCAGCGCGATCTAAGCCTGGCCTATTCGCCCGGGGTCGCCGTGCCGGTGCTGGCGATCGCCGCCGATCCCGACTGCGCCTACGACTATACCGCCAAGGGTAATCTGGTCGCGGTCATCTCGAACGGCACCGCGATCCTGGGCCTCGGGAATCTGGGCGCACTGGCATCCAAGCCGGTGATGGAAGGCAAGGCCGTCCTGTTCAAGCGGTTCGCCGACGTCGATTCGATAGATATCGAACTCGCGACCGAGGATGTCGACAAGTTCATCGCGGCGGTCGAGCTGATGGAGCCCAGCTTCGGCGGGATCAACCTGGAGGATATCAAGGCGCCGGAATGCTTCGTGATCGAACAGACGCTTAAAGAGCGGATGAACATCCCGGTGTTCCATGACGACCAGCACGGTACGGCCATCATCGCGGCCGCCGGGCTTATCAACGCGTGCCACCTGACCAACCGCAACCTGAAGGATATCAAGGTCGTCGTGAACGGGGCGGGCGCGGCATCGATCGCGTGCACCGAACTGGTGAAGGCCATGGGTGTCAGTGCCACAAACGTCGTGATGTGCGATTCCAAGGGTGTGATCTACCAGGGCCGGACGGAAGGCATGAACCAGTGGAAGTCGGCGCATGCCGCGGCGACGGACGCCCGCACGCTGGCCGATGCGGTGGCGGGGGCGGATGTGTTCCTGGGCCTGTCGGTCAAGGGCGCGTTGACGCCGGACATGGTCCGGTCGATGGCGCCGGACCCGATCATTTTCGCGATGGCGAACCCGGATCCGGAAATCCTGCCGCCAGATGCAAAGGCGGTGCGCGCGGACGTCATCATCGCGACGGGCCGTTCGGACTATCCGAACCAGGTCAACAATGTCCTCGGTTTCCCGTTCATCTTCCGTGGCGCGCTGGACGTGCGGGCGACCAGCGTGAACGACGAGATGAAGATCGCGGCGGCCCGCGCGCTGGCCGACCTCGCACGGCAGCAGGTGCCCGAGGAGGTGGCGATCGCCTATGGCGGCACTGCGCCGCGGTTCGGCCGCGAGTACATCATTCCGGCCCCGTTCGACCCGCGGTTGCTGGAGATCGTGCCGGTGGCCGTGGCGCAGGCGGCGATGGATACGGGCGTCGCACGGCGGCCGATCCCGGACATGGACGCGTATCGCGATGCGTTGAAGGCGCGGCTGAACCCCACCACGTCGATCCTCCAGCTGGCCTATGAAGGCGCGCGCCGCAGCCCCAAGCGCGTGGTGTTCGCGGAGGCTGAGGAGGAGACCGTGCTGCGCGCGGCGATCGCATTTCGCGAGGCGGGGCTGGGTACGCCCGTATTGGTCGGGCGCGACGAAGTGCCGGACAAGCTGCGCGCGCTGGGCGTCGACGATCCGTCCACGTTCGAACTGCACAACAGCCGCAATTCGCCACTGATCGAACGGATGGTCGATACGCTCTACGCCCGGCTGCAGCGGCGCGGTTATCTGCGCCGTGAGGTAGAGGCGATGGTCAACCAGGACCGCAACATCTTCGGCGCGCTGCTGCTGGAACTGGGGGAGGCCGATGCGATGATCACCGGGGTCACCCGCACCTACGCCCAGACGTTACGGCAGGTGATGCGCGTGATCGATCCGATCGACGGACGGCGGCCGTTCGGCATCCATGTGATGGTCGGGCGCAGCCACACCGTCTTCATGGCCGACACCACCGTCACCGAGCGGCCTGACGGTCCGGCGCTTGCCGACATCGCCGAACATACGGCCGAGGTCGCGCGGCGGATGGGTCAGGAACCGCGCGTCGCGTTCCTGAGCTATTCGACGTTCGGCAACCCGGACGGCAAATGGGTCGACAATATCCGCGACGCGGTGAAGATCCTGGACGGACGCGACGTTGGCTTCGAATATGAGGGGGAAATGGCGCCCGACGTTGCGCTCAATCCGGCGGTAATGAAGAATTATCCGTTCAGCCGGCTGTCCGGCCCGGCCAACGTGCTGGTGATGCCGGGGCTGCAATCGGCCAACATCTCGGCCAAGCTGCTGCGCGAACTCGGCGGCGATGCGGTGATCGGCCCGATGCTGGTAGGGCTGAAGCACCCGGTGCAGATCGCGACGATGTCGGCGACGGCCAGTGAACTGGTGACGTTGGCGGTACTGGCGGCGGGTGGTATCGCGCGGTGATTTTGCCGAGATGGGCGACAGGGACAAGCCCGCCGTCCTTCATCCCGGCGAAGGCCGGGATCTCCCTTGGGCTTGAAGTGCGCGCTTCACAGGAGAGAGATTCCGGCCTGCGCCGAGATGACGGCCATAATGCTACCCGCTGTTCCGGAGCGCCGTGGCGATGGCGTTGATCGAGAGCTGGATCCCCTCCCGAATGCGCGCGTCGGTTTCGCCCGCTCGGTGACGCTTGAGCAGTTCGATCTGCAACAGGTTCAACGGTTCGATATAGGGCAACCGCAACCGGATCGATGCATCGAGCGCGGGGCTGCGTTCCAACAGCCGGGTCTGGCGGGTGATGCCGAGCAGGCCGGCATGAGTGGTATCCCATGCGGCACGGATCCGGCCGAAGATGCCCATGCCCAGCGTCTGATCCTCGACCAGCACGGTATAACGTTCGGCCAGCGCCATGTCCGACTTGGCCAGCACCATTTCGAGGTTGGCGAGCGTCGCCTGGAAGAACGGCCAGCCGGCGACCATGTCACGGAGCAGGCCCTTGTCCTCGAACCGCGCCAGCGCATCGCCGACGCCGTACCAGCCGGGCAGCATGACGCGTGCCTGTGCCCAGCTGAACACCCAGGGTATGGCACGCAGGTCCTCGATCCGATCCGACTTGGTACGGCTGGCGGGGCGGGACCCGATCTTGAGATCGGCGATTTCCGCAATCGGCGTGAATTGCCGAAAGAAGGTGCGGAATCCATCGGTTCCGTAGACGAGTTCGCGGTAGCCGGTGAACGCATCGTGCGACAGCCGGTCCATCGCGGCGGAGAAGCGCGCGGTGTCGGCTGCGCTGAGCGTCGGTGCCTCCAGCGTCGCGAGCAGGGTCGCGGCGGTCGTGGCTTCCAGGTTGGCGATGGCGCTTTCGCGCGTGCCGAACTTTGCCGCGATGACCTCGCCCTGTTCGGTGATGCGGATCCGGCCCTGGACGGTGCCGGGGGCCTGTGCGCGGATCGCGGCGAACGACGATCCGCCGCCACGCCCGACCGCGCCGCCGCGCCCGTGGAACAGCTGCATCCGCGTGCCCGATTCGGCGAAGACGTCCGCCAGCGCGCGGCTGGCGCGGTTCAGGCTCCAGACCGAGGTCAGGTAACCGCCGTCCTTGTTCGAATCGGAATAGCCGACCATCACCTCCTGATGGCCGCGGTTGCCGGTGATCGCGGCGATTTCCGGCAGTGCGAACCAGGCCCGCATGACGGCGGGTCCAGCTTCCAGATCCTCGATCGTTTCGAACAGCGGAACGACCATCAGGTCCGATTGCGGCGTCGCCTCGCTGCGGTAAAGCCCCGCTTCCTTGAGCAGGACGCAGACCTCCAGCAGGTCCGACACGGTCGCGGCCTTTGAGATGATATAGGTCGTGATCGACTGGTTGCCGTAGCGGCGGTGCGCGGCGGCAGCGGCGCGGACGATGGCCAGTTCGGAGGTGGTCTCGTCGGAATAGGTGGCGAAGGGCGACGACAGCAGCCGAGTGCCGGCCAGTTCGCGGCGCAGGAGTGCGATCCGTGCGTCTTCGTCCAGCGCCAGATAATCCGGTTCGACGCCGGACGCGGCGAGCAGCTCGGAGACAACGCGTTCGTGGACATCGGCATTCTGGCGCAGATCGAGCGTGGCCAGATGGAAGCCGAATGTCTCGACCGCACGGATCAGCCGGCTGAGCGCGCCGCCGGTGGCGAGCAGGCCTTCCCCCGATGCGGCCAGTGCGCGCGCCAGTTCGACCAGGTCGGCGCGGAACGCCTGCGGATCGGGATAGGCATCGCCCGGCAGCAGTGCGGGGCGGGCCGGCTCATGGCCTATGATCGCGCGATAAGTCGCAGCGAGCCGCGCATAGATGCCGCTGACCGCGCGGCGATAGGGTTCGTCGCGCCGCGCCAGCGCATCGTCATGACTGCGGTCCGCCAGGGCGGTGACGGCTGCGGTGGTGGTGGCGAGTTCGGTCGAGATCGACAGTTCGGCCCCCAGCGCGTGGAGCCGGTCGAGATAGTCGCTCAACACCGCGTCGCAGGCGCGGCACAGCGCCGATTCGAGCGTATCGGCGTTGACGTTCGGGTTGCCGTCGCGGTCGCCGCCGATCCAGCTGCCGGGCCGCAGGAAACTCTTCGGTCGGTGCCCGAGCGCCCGTTCCCAGCGGCCGTAGAGTGCCGGAAGCACGGGCAGGAAGACATCGCGCAAGTAAGCGAGCGCGGTTTCGACCTCGTCCGCGACGTACAGCCGTTCGCGCCTGAGCGGGCGGGTCTGCCACAACAGCGCGATCTGGCGGGCGATCGCCGCGTCGATCATGTCGCCGTCGGCGGTTTCGGTTTCGCCCGCGTCGCGCAGCGCCATGAGCGCCGCGATCCGGTTGCGATGGTCGATCATGCTCTTGCGCCGCACTTCGGTCGGGTGCGCGGTCAGGACCGGGGCGATCAGCGCCTGATCGAGCAGGGCGGCGGCATCGGCCCGCGACACGCCCTCGGCCGCCAACCGGTCGAGCGCAGCGGCGATGTCCGCCCCCGGCTCCGCGGCGACGCCCTGCCGATCCTCGGCCAGGTTGGCGAGCATGGAGAACAGCATGAAGCCCCGGACGAACGCAAGCGTATCGTCGAGTCCGAGCGCATCGAGCCCGGTGTCGATCGTGTCGGCCCCGGCCACGCCGCGCGCGCGATCGACCGAGACCGAACGGATATATTCGATCCGCCGGAACAGCGTGTCCCCGCCATAGGCGCGGATGACATCGCCCAGGATCCGCCCGAGAAAGCGGATGTCCGGGTTTTGGGTGATCGGAGGGGAAGTGGCCATGCCCCTATGCTGCTATGCGGCAGCATGGGGGTCAATGGTCTATGCGGGACGACCCGCCGCCGCGATCCCCGCCGCTACGAGGCCTTCGTCGCGGCAATCCAGGCGTCGACCCGGCGTTCGAGGATATCGAGCGGCAGCGGGCCGCTCTTCAGCACGACATCATGGAACGCGCGGACGTCATAGGCCTGGCCCAGTTGCGCCTGCGCCCGGTCGCGCAGTTCGCTGATCTTCAGGCGGCCGACGAGATAGGCCGTCGCCTGCCCCGGATAGACGATGTAGCGTTCGATCGCCTTCACGATCCCGCCGGGCGCGTCCGCGCTGTTGTCGCGGACATACTGGATCGCGCGTTCGCGGGTCCAGCGTTTGTGGTGTAGGCCGGAATCGACGACCAGCCGGATCGCGCGATGCAATTCGAGCTGGAGCCGGCCGAAGTCGCGATAGGGATCGGTATAGAGGCCCATGTCCTTGGCCAGCTTCTCCGAATAAAGGCCCCACCCCTCGGTATAGGCGGTGAACCCGCCATAGCGGCGAAACGGCGGCAATTCGGTCAGTTCCGTCTGGATCGCGCGCTGCAGATGATGGCCCGGAATACCTTCGTGGTAGAACAGCGCCTCGACCTCGAACAGTGGCATGTCGGCCATGTCGTACAGGTTGGCATAGTAGGTGCCTGGCCGCGATCCGTCCGGGGCTGGGCTCTGGTAGAACGCCTTGCCGGCCGATTTTTCGCGGAACGGTTCGACCGCCTTCACCACCAGCGGTGCCTTTGGCAGGACGCCGAACCACATCGGCAGTTTCGCGGTTACCGCCGCCCGCGCCTTCTCCGTTTCCGCCAGATACAGCGCCCGGCCGTCCGGCGTGTTGGGCGCGTAGAAGCGTTTGTCCGTGCGCATGAACTCGAAGAAGTCCTGCAACGAACCCTTGAAGCCGACCTGTGTCATGATCGCCTGTATCTCGCGGTGGATGCGCGCGACATTGTCGAGCCCGACCTGGTGGATCTGGTCGGGGGTCATGGCGGTGGTGGTGTAGTTCTTCAGCCGTTCGGCATAGTAAGCGGCGCCGTCCCTGAACCGCCAGATGCCGTCGTCGGTGCCGGCGGTCTTCTCCTGCGCGGTCATCGCCACGATCAGGCGGTCGTAGGCGGGCTTCACGATACGGACCATCGCATCCGCGCCGGACTGCAGGATCCGGGCCTTGTCGGCCGCTGGAATAGCGAGCGCGGCGACCTTGCTCTTCAGGTCGGCATAGAGCGGCGCATCGGGACCCGGCCCGAACGGTGCCCCGGTGATGACGTTGCGCGCATCCGAGATGACGTAGGGATAGACCCATTTCGGCGGCTGGACGCCCAGTTTCGCGCGACGGGCCGCGGTCGCTATGGCGGTGTCCATTACCGGCCCGATGGCACGCAGCCGGCTGACATAGGCATCGGCATCCGCGCGGTTGGTGATGCGGTGAATGTTGATGAGGAACGCGGGCAGCCGGCTTTGCACGCCATTCATCTGATCGAACATATAGTCGTTGGCGCGATACGCCCAGGCGGCCCGGCGGCGATCCGCCTGCTGGACGAACAGTTCGTAGGACAGCTGGCTGTCGGGCGACAGCTTGGCCGGATCGAACCGCCGCTTCATGTCGGCAAGTGCCGCCTGGTCGGCGGTGTAGTCGCGCAGACGGGCCGCCTCGCTGCCGTCGTCGAGCTTGCCGTAATCGCCGTCGCGAATGCCGCGATAGGCCTTGGCCTGCGGGCTGCGGGCCAGCTGGGCAGCATCGACCGCAGCAAAGAATGCGGCGAGCGCGGCATCCTGCGGACCCGGCGCGACGGCGGTCGGTGCCGTCGCCCGGACGGCGGGCTGCGCGCCGGCGAAGGAGGCCGGCGCGGCGGCCACGATCGTACCGGCGAGAAGCATATGGACGAGACGCATGGTGTCGAGATCCCCTGTCATGTGCGGTCAGCCTAGCGACCCCGCGTCGGGCCTGCCATAGCGGTGGGCATGCGCGCCTTCGATCTCGTCCGCCCCCTGCTGTTCCGCATCGACGCGGAACGCGCCCATGCCCTGACGATCGCGGGGCTGACGCGGCTGCCCGAACGCGTGCCGAAGGTCGATCCGGTACTGACGACGACGGTGGCGGGCATCGCATTTCCCAACCCCATCGGGCTGGCGGCGGGGGTCGACAAGAACGCGCAGGCGGCCGCCGGCTTCCTGACGCTGGGGTTCGGGTTCGTCGAGGTGGGCACGCTGACGCCGCTGGCGCAGGACGGCAATCCGCGGCCTCGACTGTTCCGGCTGCCCGCCGACCGCGCGGTCATCAACCGGATGGGATTCAACAATGGCGGGCTGGATGCGGGGCTGGCCCGGCTCGCCGCCCGGCGGCCGAAGGGCATCGTGGGCGTCAATGTCGGCGCGAACAAGGACGCAACCGACCGGATCGCGGACTATGCCACCGGCGTGGCGCGCGCGTCCACAGTGGCGGACTACGTCACGGTCAACATCAGTTCACCCAATACGCCGGGCTTGCGCGGGTTGCAGACCGGGAGCGAGCTGACCGCGTTGCTCGCGGCGGTCCAGGCCGCGCGGGGGACGGTGCCGATATTCCTGAAGGTCGCGCCCGACCTGGACGGGCCGCAGATCGACGGGATCGCGCGTGCCGCGATCGACAGCGGGATCGACGCGTTGATCGTATCGAACACCACGATCGCGCGGCCGCCGCTGCGATCACGCCACGCAAGCGAGGCGGGGGGGCTGTCCGGCGTACCGCTGCGTGGCCCGGCGCTGCAGTGCCTGCGCGATTTCCGCAGTGCGACGGGAGGCGCGATGCCGCTGATCGGCGCGGGCGGGATCGGATCGGCGGCGGATGCCTATGCCCGAATCCGGGCGGGCGCATCGCTGGTGCAGCTCTATTCCGCGCTGGTCTATGAAGGGCCGGGGCTGGCGCGGCGGATGACGCGCGACCTGCCCGCGCTGCTGACGCGCGACGGGTTCGGCAGCGTCACCGAAGCGGTCGGCACCGGATAGTTTGATCCGATTATCGTTGCCGGGCCGGGCGGCGGGGGTAGGATCGACGGCGATAGGGGCGCGTGTGACGGGCCGGGCAGGAGCGGACATGCGGCAACTGGAAATCTTTCCCAATCTGGTCACGATGTTCTTCACCCGCGCGGCGGAACGCGGCGACGCGCCGTTCCTGTGGACCAAGCAGGACGGAAGCTGGACGTCGATCAGCTGGCGGACGGCGGCGGAGCAAGTCGCGGCGCTGGCCGCGGCGTTGCGGGACATGGGGCTGGACCGGGGCGACCGGGTCATGCTGGTGTCGGAGAACCGGCCAGAATGGTGCGTGGCCGATCTTGCGATCATGGCGGCGGGGTGCGTGACCGTACCGACCTACATCACCAACACGGAACGCGACCATGCGCATGTCCTGAGCGACAGCGGCGCGCGGGCGGTGATCGTGTCGACCGCGCGGCTGGCGCGCACGCTGCTTCCGGCCGTCCTGCGATCGACGCATTGCGACCTGATCGTCGGGATCGATCCGATGGGCGTCGGCCAGCAATCGGGCGATGTCCGGTTCGCCGACTGGCGGACGCTGGTGGCCGGCCCCGCCGACGTCGGACGGTGTGCCGCCGGCGCGGATTTCGCGCGGGCCGATCTGGCGTGCATCCTGTACACATCCGGCACGGGCGGCGCCCCGCGCGGGGTGCGGCAGCATCATGGCGCGATCCTGCAGAATGTAGCCGGCTGCATCGACGTCATCTCGACGGATTTCGGATGGGGAGACGAGGTGTTCCTGTCCTTCCTGCCGGCATCGCACGCCTACGAGCATAGCGGGGGCCAGTACTTCCCGATCGGGCTGGGCGGGCAGATCTATTATTCCGAGGGGCTGGAGAAGCTGGCCAGCAACATCGAGGAAGTGCGGCCGACGATCATGGTCGTGGTGCCGCGACTGTTCGAGGTGTTGCGCACGCGCATATTGAAGCAGGTCGCCAAGCAGGGGCGGGTGCCCAATTACCTGATGGCCCGCGCGCTGGCGATCGGTGCGGGCCGGATGGCGGGGCGTGCGCGCTGGCGCGATCTGCCGATGGACCTGATCCTGTCGCGCACGCTGCGCCCGAAGATTTCGGCGAAGTTCGGCGGCCGGTTGAAAGCGATGGTATCGGGCGGCGCGCCGCTGAACCCGGATGTCGGCACATTCTTCGATGCGCTGGGCGTCACCTTGCTGCAAGGCTACGGACAGACCGAGGCGGCACCGATCATCTCGTGCAACCGGCCGGCCGCCGGCATCAAGATGGATACGGTCGGGCCACCGCTGATGGGGACGGAGGTGCGGATCGCGCCGGACGGTGAGATACTGGTCCGCGGCGAATGCGTGATGCACGGCTATTGGCGCAACCCGGCGGAAACGGCGCGCGTGCTGGTCGATGGCTGGCTGCACACCGGCGATATCGGTCATGTCGACGATGGCGGCCGGGTGGTCATCACGGATCGCAAGAAGGACCTGCTCATCAACGACAAGGGCGACAACGTCGCGCCGCAGCGGGTCGAGGGCATGCTGACGCTGGAACCGGAAATCCTGCAGGCGATGGTCTATGGCGATCGGCGCCCGCATCTGGTGGCGCTGGTCGTGCCCGACCCGGACTGGGTGCGGGAGTGGGCAGTGGTCAATGGCGTCGGTGCCGTCGCGGCGCCCAACGATCCCGGGTTGGCACGTGCGCTGTCGGCGGCGGTCGACCGCGTCAATGCGGGGCTCTCGGTGACGGAGAAGATTCGCCGGATCGCGGTGGCGGACGAGCCCTTCTCGATCGCGAACGAGGAATTGACGCCGTCACTGAAGATCCGCCGTCACGTTATTCGGGCCCGTTACGGACCGCGGCTGGATGCGCTCTACCGGAAATAACCCAGGCTATTTCGCCGGCGTATAAGGCACGAACGATCCCAATCCGCACGACCCGACCGGAAACCGCGAACTGCGATCGACGAGCGAGATGATGTCCCCGCGGCAGAGTCGCGTCGACGGGGGCTGCGACACGATGATCGGATCGGACCGGAGGTTGCAGCCACCCGCCGGCTGATTCACGTAACGGGTGCGCCCGATCCGGTAGATGATCGTATCGGGGTTCGACAGCGTCATGGAGCTGCGCACGCGTGGCAGGCTGATGCAGTCCACCGGCTTGCCCGCCACCGTACCGGCAAGTTCCTTGTCCAGTGCAGGGGAATGTCGAACCGAAAGGTCGGCGCGCGGCGCCGCGACGGCAGGCAAGGCGACAGTAGCGATGAGGAACGCCGTCGATATCCGAACGAGCATGGCCGGTCTCCTGTCGCGGTGCGGTCTATCCGCGGAATGTATCCTTGGCGGCGCGCAGCTGCGCCAGCTGCGCGACGTCTTTCGCCCGAACGAAGGGGTTGGTTGCCCGTTCCAGCGCCACGGTGGTCGGCAGCGTGGCAATCCCGTCCGCACGCAATCGTTCGATCGTCGCGGCGCGATCGCGGATGGCCATGTTGTCCGGTTCGGCGACCAGGGCATAGCGCGCGTTGGCCGCGCTATATTCGTGCGCCCCGTAGATCAGCGTTTCGTCCGGCAGAGCCGCGATCCGACCGAGCGCCGCATGCATCTGTGCCGGCGTGCCTTCGAACAGGCGGCCGCAGCCCATCGCAAAGACGACATCGCCCGAAAACAGCATGGCGGGGTCGGCGAAATGATAGGCGATATGGCCGGCCGTGTGTGCCGGGACGGCCAGTACGCACGCTTCAACTTCACCGATTGTAACGCGATCTCCTTCCGCCACGGTGCGGTCAAGCGTCGGAATACGATCCGCCTCCGCTGCCGGACCGGTGATGGTACAGCCAGTCGCCGCCTTGATCGTGGCATTGCCGCCCACATGGTCGGCATGCCAGTGGGTGTTCCATATCTGGCCGATCGTCCAGCCGCGGGCGGCGGCGGCGGTCAGCACCGGCTCGGCCTCGCCTGGGTCGATCACGACCGTGTCGCCGGCGACATCGTCATGCAGGATCCAGACATAATTATCGGACAGCACGGGGACGTAGGCGACCTGGATCATGTTACCAGCTGCCGCTGTTGGGCATCGACGACCATGGTTCCTGCGGGGGCAGGCTGCCGTCCTGGAGAAGTTCGATCGAGATGCCGTCGGGCGTCTTCACAAATGCCATGTGGCCGTCGCGCGGCGGACGGTTGATCGTCACGCCGGCCTCCATCAGCGTCTGGCAGGTCGCGTAGATATCATCGACGCGGTACGCCAGGTGACCGAAATTGCGCCCGCCGGAATAGTCCTCCGGATCCCAATTATGGGTCAGTTCGACCTGAGCATCCTCTTGGCCCGGCGGCGCCATGAAGATCAGCGTGTAGCGGCCCGCTTCATTCTCCATCCGCTTGACCTCTTTCAGGCCGAGCAGCTCGAAGAAACGGATCGTGGCGGCGGGGTCGGTGACCCGGATCATGGTGTGGAGGTATCGCATGCCCACAATCTAGGCGTGATCGTGCAGGGTGCAATGCCGCGCCATTGGCCGCTGCGTCGCCTAGCGGCCGTTCGGCGACACCGGTTTAGTCGGCATCGCGGCGATGCGGGCCGCTTCCTCGGTAATCTCGGGCGCGCGGGGATCGCGGGTGCGTGCCTCCGCCAGATCGCGCACCGCACGGCGCACGTCACCCTGCCGCCTGGCAAGCGCGGCGGACAGCAGCCAGACGAGCGGGTCGGCGGGGACCAGCTTCAGCGCCTGATCGAGGTCGATCCGGGCGGCGGGGAGGTCGTTCAACGCGACACCGGCGCGTGCCCGGTCGAGATAGGCCTCGCCGCGCAGGATGTCGGTCAGCACCGGCAGGGCGAGTGCCTTGTCCAGGTCGGACCGTGCCCTGGCGGGATCGTCCCCCGCCAGGGCTGCGTTCGCCGCCTGTACCCAGAGCGACGCGGCCCGGCCGTCGTGGACGGACTCCGCCTGCGTCGCGGCCTGCGCGAAGGCGATCTCGGCCGGTGCCCAGCGTTCCTGCGCGACATAGCCGAGGCCCAGGCAAAGCCGGGCGGGCACGCCGCCATTGGCCGCTACCCAGCGCTCGCCCTCCGCCACCGCGGCTGCGGCGTCGGTCTTTGCCAGCGCGGTGCAGGCGTCGAACCGTTGGGCGGGGAGGGTCGCAGGAACGGCGGGGCCGGCCTGCAGCAGAAGGAATAGCGCGATCATGACATGTCCAGCAGCCGGGCGACCGTCGCGATCAGCAGGGCGATATCCTGCGGTCGCGACAGCCGGTGATCGCCGTCCTTGACGAGGGTCGTCTGCACGTCGGCTGAACGCAGCGTGTCGGCCAGGCGCAGCGAGATGGCGAACGGCACGTCGCGGTCGGCCTGTCCGTGCAGCAGCCGGACGGGCTTATCGATGCCGATCGGGGCGTCGAGAAGCCGGGAGGCCTGGCCGCTTTCCCAGAAGCAGTGAGTGATGACCATCGGATCGCCATAGTCGGACGGTTCGACGAAGCGACCCTCGCGCGCCATGATCGCGCAGGCAGCGTCGTCATAGCCCCATGCGGTGAAATCTGGCGCGGCGGCGATGCCGATCAGGCCGGCGATCCGGTCGGGCCGGACGAGCGCGACGAGCAGCATGAGCCAGCCGCCCATCGAGGACCCGACGAGCAGGACGGGGCCGTCCACGACCGTGTCGATCAGGGCGAGGACGTCGTCGCGCCAGTCGGTGAGCGTCTGGTCCTCGAACGCGCCCGCGCTGGCGCCGCAGCCGGCATAGTCGAGGCGTAGCATCGCCCGGCCGATGCCGGCGGCCCACGCGTCGAGCGCGAGAGCCTTGGACCCGGTCATGTCGGAGGCATAGCCGGGGAGGAAGACGATCGTCGGGCCGGTGCCGCGTCGGTGATGGTAGCTGAGCGCGGGGCGGTTGGGGCGGGTGTGGGTTGGCATGCGTGGGGTGTAGCATGGAATATGTGCTGAGGGTGGGGTGGGGTGTTGCGCCTGGTCCCCGGCCTGCGCCGGGGAGCAGACTGCTCAGGCGTGCGGGTCGATATCCAAGCCCGCGCGGCCGGCGGTTGCGGTGCGGGTCGGCGCGTGGGGCGGCTCGATCTCGGCGGGTTCGCGGACTTCCAGCTGGCCTTCCCACTTCGCCACCACGACGGTCGCGATCGCGTTGCCGACGACGTTGGTGCCCGAACGGCCCATGTCGAGAAACTGGTCGACCGCCAGGATCAGGATCAGCCCGGCCTCCGGAATGCCGAAATTGCCCATGACGGCGGAGATCACGACAAGGCTGGCGCGCGGCACGCCGGCCATGCCCTTCGACGTGATCATCAGGATCAGCACCATCGTGATCTGCTGCCCCACCGAAATGTCGATGCCGTAGAGCTGCGCGATGAACAGGCTGGCGAAGGTCATGTACATCATCGACCCGTCCAGATTGAACGAGTAGCCGAGCGGCAGCACGAAGCTGGCGATCCGCCGCGGCACGCCGAACCGGTCGAGCGCCTCCAGCGTGCGGGGATAGGCGGCCTCCGACGACGCGGTCGAAAAGGCGAGCAGGATCGGTTCGCGAATGTAGCGGATCAGCAGGGTGATGCGCGGCCCGATGAACAGGAACGCGGCCAGGAAGAGCACCAGCCACAGGACCGCGAGGCCGAGATAGAAGCTGCCGATGAACTTGCCGAACGTCAGCAGGATTTCCAGCCCGTTGACCGCGACGGCATGGGTGATCGCTGCGAACACCGCCAGCGGGGCCGCGCGCATCACATAGTCGGTGATCTGCAGCATCAGCGCGACCAGCGACTCCATGCCGCGGACGATCGGCGACGCCTTTTCCCCGATCGCGGTGAGTGCCACGCCGACGAACAGCGCGAACACGACGATCGGCAGAATGTCGTTCTTCGCCATTGCATCGAAGATCGAGGTCGGGACGATGTGCGTCAGGAACTCGTGAAGATTGAACGCCTTGGTATCCAGGCCGAGCGATTCGGAAACCGGCGGGAGCGGCAGCGACAATCCGCGGCCCGGCCCGAGCAGGTTTACCAGGATCAGCCCGAGGGTCAGCGAAACGACCGTGGCCGACAGGAACCACGCCATCGTCTTCGCCCCGATCCGACCGAGCGCCGCGGTGTCGCCCATATGCGCGATGCCGACGACGAGCGTCGAGAAGACCAGTGGCGCGATGATCATCTTGATCAGGCGCAGGAAGATGTCGGTGACGATCGTGAAGCCGTCGGTCGCACCCTTGATGTCGGCGGGAGCGATCGCCTTGTTGAGCACGAACCCCACGACGATGCCGAGCACCATGCCGATCAGGATGTAGAGGGTAAGGCGTTTCGCCAAGACGATGCTCCGGATGATGTCGAACGGGTTAGAGCGGGAAAGGCGGCATCCGGTCAAGTTCCACGGAGGCGTAGCGGGAACCGCAGCAGTCGCGATGCGTCGAACCGCCATGATCGCACTGTCCCTGCTGGCCGCCACCACGATGATCGCAGCGCCCGACCCCCGGCCCGGATGGTTCCTGTGCGATGCGGTCGATCAACCGATTGCCGCCCTGGTCGGCCGGGTCGATCGCGGTCGGAGCAGTATCAGCATGGTTTCACGTGGAACGGGCAACGTCGTGACGCGGCAATATGGCGTCGGGGCGGGTGAGGCGGGGATGAGCCAGGTCCATTATCCGCTGACGCTGGCGGGTCGTCCGGCCGGCGATATTCGGTATGTGCAGCCGGCGGTGCTGGCCGATCCCGCGGCGGCACGGACGCCCACCTTCTCGTCCGTGACGCTGAACGGGCGGACGCTCGGCTGTCGCTGGGCGGCCAATACAGTTTTCATGGGGCTGGATGCCCGACGCAGCATCCTGGTGACGCAGGACGGCGGCCATATCGTCTATCGCAGTTTCGATGCGATGCGGCGCGGCCCGGTGGTCGAGGGCGCGGGGTTCGGGCGGAGCAATGCCGCCACGCTTACAATCGTCGGGGGCGTGCGGGCGCGTGTCGGACGGATCACGCGGTTCCGGTTCCTGAACGCCGGCTATCGCTACGACGTCCTGGTGCCGGATACGGGCGCGGCCCGTGTGTCGGTCAGCCGTGGCGGGCGGGTTATCCAGACCGAGACGTTGCTGGGATACACGCTCGCAAAACCCTGACAGTCCTGGCTTGCCCCCCGTCGCCGCGCTGGCGCATAAGCCCGGCCATGACACAGATGTTTCGGATCACCCTTCCCGACGGCTCGTTGCGTGAGGTGCCGGCCGGCACGACCCCGGCCGATATCGCCGCGGCGATTGGGCCCGGCCTGGCCAAGGCGGCGATCGCCGCGCGCGTCAACGGGGCGGTGCGCGATATCATACGGCCGTTCGACGGCGACGCGCAGCTCGCGCTGATCACCGCGAAGGACGAGAAGGACGCGCTGGAACTGGTGCGCCACGATCTGGCGCATGTGATGGCGGAGGCGGTGCAGCATCTGTTCCCCGGCACGCAGATCACGTTCGGCCCGGCGACCGACGACGGTTTCTATTACGACTTCGCGCCGAAGGACCGGCCGTTTACCGAAGAGGACCTGCCCGCGATCGAGGCGGAGATGCGGGCGATCATCGCGCGCAACGAGCCGTTCGTGCGCGAGGTGTGGAGCCGGCAGCAGCTGATCGACCGCTGGACCGCGCAGGGCGAGACGTTCAAGGCCGAATGGGCCGCCGAGCTTCCGCAAGGCGAGGAACTGACGATCTATCGCCAGGGGGCGTGGCTCGACATGTGCCGCGGGCCGCACATGGTGTCGACGGGCAAGCTCGACCCCGCGGCGTTCAAGCTGACCCGCGTGTCGGGCGCATACTGGCGCGGCGACCAGAAGAACGCGATGCTGAGCCGGATCTACGGCACCGGTTGGCTGAACAAGAAGCAGCTCGACGCGCACATGACGCGGATCGAGGAAGCGGCCAAGCGCGACCATCGGCGCATTGGGCAGGAGATGGACCTGTTCCACCTGCAGTCCGAAGCGCAGGGATCCGTGTTCTGGCATCCCAACGGCTATCTGCTCTGGCGTCAGCTGGAGGCCTATATGCGTCGCCGGCTGGATGCGGCGGGCTATGCCGAGGTGAAGACGCCGCAGCTGATGGACGCGCGCCAGTGGGAGGCGTCCGGCCATTGGGGCAAGTATCGCGAGAACATGTTCGTGGTGCCGGACGAGGTGCCGAACACCGAGGACGAGGGTCCGGTGCTGACCGGCGAGGGCGACCTGATGGCGCTGAAGCCGATGAACTGCCCGGCGCATGTGCTGATCTTCCGCCAGGGGATCAAATCGTACCGCGACCTGCCGATGCGGCTGGCGGAGTTCGGCTGCTGCCACCGCAACGAGCCGCACGGCGCGCTGCACGGCATCATGCGCGTGCGGCAGTTCACGCAGGACGATGCGCATATCTTCTGCCGCGAGGATCAGATCGTCGAGGAGGTGCGGCTGTTCTGTGACCTGCTCGACACGGTCTACAAGGATCTTGGCTTCGACAGCTATGCGATCAAGCTTGCGCTGCGGCCGGACAAGCGGTTCGGGACCGAGGAGATGTGGGACCGTGCGGAGGGCAATCTGCGCGATGCGGTGCGCGCCGCTGGCCGGGCCGGGCCGGAATATGGCTGGGAGGAACTGCCGAACGAAGGCGCGTTCTATTCGCCGAAGCTGGAATTCCACCTGACCGACGCGATCGGGCGGACGTGGCAGTGCGGAACGATCCAGCTGGACTATGTCCTGCCCGAGCGGTTGGACGCGAGCTATATCGGCGAGGATGGCGAGCGGCACCGGCCGGTGATGCTGCACCGCGCGATCCTGGGGACGTTCGAACGGTTCCTAGGCATCCTGATCGAGCATCATGCCGGGCGCTTCCCGCTCTGGCTGGCACCGGTGCAGGCGGTGGTGGCGACGATCGTGTCTGACGCCGACGACTACGCCGGCGAAGTGATGAAGCAGCTGGCGGCGGCCGGACTGCGCGCGGACCGTGACGTGCGCAACGAAAAGATCAACTACAAGGTGCGCGAACACAGCCTGGCCAAGGTGCCGGTGCTGCTGGTGGTCGGCAAGCGCGAGGCGGAGGAAGGCACCGTCGCGATTCGCCGGCTGGGCAGCCAGGCGCAGACGATGATGAAGCTGGAAGACGCGATCGCGACGTTGCGTGCGGAGGCGCGCGCACCGGACCTGGTTTGAGGAGAGGGCCGGCACCTTGCGAGTGTCGCCCTGATGGACGTCAGGGTTGGCGGTGCTGGGGCGTAATGTCGCTGATACAACGCCGGGGTGACGATCCGACCTGCGCTGGTTAAGGCGGTCTCATGTCGTCGCCCGTCATCACCGAGATCCGCGCCACGCTGGCACTGGCCGCACCATTGGTGCTGACCAACGTGGCGCAGGCGGCGATCAACGCGACCGATGTCGCGCTGCTCGGACTCGTCGGCCCCGATACGCTCGCCGCCGGTGCGCTGGGCGTGAACCTCATCACCGCCTGCCTGTTCTTCGGGACGGGCGTGGTGACCGCGTCGTCGCCGATGCTGTCGCGGGCGCTGGGCGCGCGACCACATGCGGTGCGCGACGTACGGCGTACCGTGCGGCAGGCCCTGTGGTCCGCGGTCGTGCTGGCGGTGCCGTTCTGGCTGATCCTGTGGCATGCCGGCGCGATCCTGGTCGCGTTCGGGCAGGACCCGGCGCTGTCGCGTGCGGCGCAGGGGTTCGTCCGCGCGACGATGTGGGGCCTGCTGCCCGCCTACGGCTTTCTGGTGTTGCGCAGTTTCATGGCGGCGGTCGGCCGGCCGGGGTGGACGCTCGTCATCGCGGCGCTGGCGGTGCTCGTCAATGCCGGTATCAATGCGGTGCTGATCTTCGGCGCGATCGGCATCCCGCCGCTCGGGCTGGTGGGCGCGGGGATCGGCAGCGCGATCGCGAACACGCTGATGTTCGGCGGACTGGCGGCGGTGACGGTGGTGGACCGCCGCTTCCGGCGATACCGCCTGTTCGGGCGGTGGTGGCGCAGCGACTGGTCACGGTTCACGCAGCTGTGGCGGCTCGGCCTGCCGATCGCGGTGACGTTGACGCTGGAGGTAACGGTGTTCAACGCGGCGGTGTTCCTGATGGGGTTGCTGGGCACCGCGTCGCTTGCGGCGCATGCCATCGCGATCCAGATCGCCGCGCTGTCGTTCATGGTGCCGCTGGGGATGGCGCAGGCGGTGACAGTACGCGTGGGGCTGGCGAGCGGACGCGGCGACCGGGCCGCGGTCGCGCGCGCTGGCTGGACGACGTTCGGGCTGACGACGGGCTTCATGTGCCTGATGGCGGCGGTGCTGCTGGCAGTGCCGCGGCTGCTGGTGTCCGCGTTTCTGGACGTGGGCGACCCGGCCAATGCGGAGGTCGTGACGCTGGCGGTCTCGTTCCTGGCGATCGCCGCGCTGTTCCAGGTGGTCGATGGTGCGCAGGCGGTCGGGGCCGGCATGCTGCGCGGATTGCACGATACCGCATGGCCGATGGCGTTCGCGCTGTTCGGATATTGGGTGATCGGGCTCGGCGTGGGGGTGTGGCTCGGCTTCCACCAGCAGATGGGCGGGATGGGCGTGTGGATCGGGCTGGCCAGCGGACTGGCGGTGGTAGCCGTGCTGATGATGGTGCGCTGGGCCCGCCGCGAAACGCTGGGGCTGGCATGATCGACAGGCCGTCCGCCCCGTTCGTACTCATCGACGATCAGCGGCCGGATGGCGTCGCGATGCTGTATCGCGATCCGGTGCGGGTGCTGCAGGCGGACCGGGCGGCAGATGTCGCGGCGTTGCTCGGCGAACTACGTCTGGCACGGGATGCGGGGCTGCACGCGGCGGGGTATCTTGCCTATGGTGCCGGCGCGGCGCTGGAACCCAAGCTGGCCGCGGCCGGCGATGCTGGCATGCCGCTCGGTTGGTTCGGGCTGTTCGCAGCGGTCGATGCGGTGGTGGCGACGGACTGGTTGCCCGATCCGGCCGGGGCCGCGACCGGGCCGGTCGTGCCGCGGATCGATTTCGCCGCCTATGCCGGTGCATTCGGCCATGTCCAGGCGGCGATCGCGGCGGGCGATATCTACCAGGCGAACCTGACCTTTCCGGCGGACATCGCCGTGGCGGGCGATCCGTGCGCGTTGTACGCCCGGCTGCGCGCCGCGGCGGCCGGCGGCTGGGGTGCGCTGCTGTGGGACGGGGCGCGTCACCTGCTGTCCTGTTCGCCCGAACTGTTCTTCACGGTGGCCGGCGACCGGCTGACCGCGCGGCCGATGAAGGGCACCGCAACACGCGGGGCCGATGCCGCCGCAGATGCCGCCGCGAAACATGCGCTGGCGACCGACCCCAAGCAACGGGCCGAAAACCTGATGATCGTCGACTTGCTGCGCAACGACATGGCGCGAGTGGCGGTGGCGGGCAGCGTGGCGGTGCCCGACCTGTTCACGGTTGAAACCTATCCCACGATCCATCAGATGACCTCCACCGTCACCGCGACGCTGAAGCCCGGCCAGAGTGGAGTCGACGTACTGGCCGCGACATTTCCATGCGGATCGGTGACCGGCGCGCCCAAGATTCGGGCGATGGAAATCATCGCTGCAACCGAACCCTGGCCCCGCGGCGTATATACCGGGACGATCGGGCGGATCGCGGCAGATGGCGACGCGGCGTTCAACGTGGCGATCCGGACGTTGCGGGTCGAAGCGGGAACGGGGATCGCGACGATGGG
Source organism: Sphingomonas montana (assembly GCF_001956315.1). Taxonomy (GTDB): domain Bacteria; phylum Pseudomonadota; class Alphaproteobacteria; order Sphingomonadales; family Sphingomonadaceae; genus Sphingomonas_R; species Sphingomonas_R montana. The sequence goes on from NZ_KV887143.1 coordinate 112,462, forward strand.
GCTGGGATCGGGGATCGTCGCGGATTCGGACCTTCATGCCGAATGGGCGGAGGCGCAGGCCAAGGCGCGCTTCGTCGGCACCGGCGCACGACCGTTCGACCTGATCGAAACGATGCGGTTCGATCCTATGGAAGGGCTGTGCGATCTGGACCGCCACATGGCGCGGCTGGAACGATCGGCGGCGGCGCTGGGATTTGGGTTCGATCGGCATGATGTGCGCAACGAATTGCAGGCGGCGACCTTCCGGCTGCGGACCGGCGCGCGCGTCCGGCTGATGCTGGCACGGTCGGGGGCGATGGCAATCGAGGCGCGCGCCCTGCCGCCGGTGCCGGACGGACCGGTCGACGTGACGATCGTCCCGCTGCCGGTCGATCCACGCGATTTCCGGCTGATGCACAAGACCAGCGATCGCGGTTTCTACGATGCGGCCCGCGCCGCGGCGGGCACGTGGGAAGTGCTGTTCGAGGCACCCGACGGCCGTTTGACGGAAGGCAGTTTCACCAGCCTGTTCGTCGGGGACGGCCCGATGCGGACGCCCGCGCTGGATGCGGGCCTGTTGCCCGGGGTGCTGCGACAGCGGCTGATCGCCGAGGGGCGGGCGGTCGCGGCGGACCTGACCCGCGACGACCTGCGCAACGGATTCCGCGTCGGCAATGCGGTCCGCGGGTTGATCGTTGCGCGTCTGGCCGCATCGGCAGGTTGAAAGCTGCGCCCCCAGCGGCTATCGCGCCCCCGCCGGACGCCCCGGCACGCAAAGGCCCCCTTACATGACCCAGACCTCCGCCAGTCTCGACCGCATCACGCCATCGGCGACGCTGGCCATGACGAGCCGCGTGCTGGACCTGAAGGCGCAGGGGATCGACGTGATCGGCCTGGGCGCCGGCGAACCCGATTTCGACACGCCCGATTTCGTGAAGGACGCCGCGATCGCCGCGATCCGGGCGGGCAAGACCAAATATACCAATGTCGATGGCACGGCCGAACTGAAGGCCGCGATCGCCGCCAAGTTCCTGCGCGACAACGACCTGACCTATGCGCCCAGCCAGATCAGCGTGAATGTCGGCGGCAAGCACACGCTGTTCAACGCGCTGGTCGCGACGGTGGGTGCCGGGGACGAGGTCGTGATCCCGGCGCCTTATTGGGTGAGCTACCCCGATATCGTCCAGTTCGCGGGCGGCACGCCGGTGATCGTCGCGGCCGGCGCGGACCAGCAGTACAAGGTGACGCCCGAACAGGTCGAGGCCGCGATCACGCCGCGGACGAAGTGGGTGATCCTGAACTCGCCGTCCAACCCGACCGGTGCGGCGTACACCGCGGACGAGCTGGAAGCCCTGGGCGCGATGTTCCGCCGCCATCCGCATGTTATGATCCTAGCCGACGATATGTACGAACATATCGTCTATGACGGGTTCCGGTTCGCGACGATCGCGCAGGTCTGCCCCGATCTGTACGATCGGACGCTGACGATGAACGGTTGTTCCAAGGCCTATGCGATGACCGGCTGGCGGATCGGTTTTGCCGGCGGGCCGCTGTGGCTGATCAAGGCGATGGCCAAGCTGCAGTCGCAATCCACGTCCAACCCCTGCTCGATCGCGCAGGCGGCGGCGGTGGCGGCGCTGAACGGCCCGCAGGATTTTTTGGCCGAACGCAACGACGCGTTCAAGCGACGGCGCGACCTGGTGGTCGGGTTGCTGAATGCGATCCCGGGTATCAGCTGCCCGACGCCGGAGGGAGCGTTCTACGTCTATCCCGACGTGTCCGGCCTGATCGGCAAGACGATGCCGAAGGGTGGCGTGATCGCCAACGACGAACAGCTGGTCACCTATCTGCTGGACGAGGCGCGGGTGGCGGCGGTGCATGGTGGCGCGTTCGGCCTGGAACCTGCATTCCGGATCAGTTACGCCACGTCGGAGGCGTTGCTGACCGAAGCCTGCGCCCGGATCGCCAAGGCGTGCGCCGCGCTGGTCTAGAACATCTGCCGATCGGCGCTGGAGACCATTGCGGACACGGTGTCGACACCTGTCCGCTGGCGTACCGGACCTTGCAACTTCACGCCCTGTTCCCGACGTATCTCTCCGCGTACCTTGCTGCGCGATAAGAGGCCGTCCGAAATGTCCATCCGATCATCCGTCATTGCCGCCACTGCCGCCGGGCTGATCGCGGTCGGCATGCTCAGCACCGTATCGGCGGCATCCGCCGAGGTCGCGGTACGGGCGCCCGCTCCGGCAGTCGACCCCGCGACCGGGGGTATGCAGACCGCCGTCTTCGCCGGGGGCTGCTTCTGGGGCGTGCAGGGCGTGTACCAGCGCGTCAAGGGCGTCACTTCGGCAGTTTCGGGTTACGCCAACGGTGCGCGTGGGACAGCGAACTATGACAGCGTATCGGGCGGCGACACCGGGCATGCCGAAGCGGTGCGAGTGACCTATGACCCGCGGGTGGTCAGCTACGGCAAGCTGTTGCAGATCTATTTCTCGGTCGTGGCCGATCCGACGCGGTTGAACGCACAGGGCCCGGATCACGGCACGCAATATCGGTCCGCTCTGATGCCGACCACGCCGGCCCAGGCGCAGGTTGCGCGCGCCTACATCGCGCAACTGGGCCGTTCGGGTGTCTGGAAGCGGCCGATCGTCACCCGGATCGAGCCGGTGCGCGGGTTCTACCCGGCCGAGGCCTATCATCAGGATTATCTGGTGAACAATCCGATGTCGCCGTACATCCGCATCAACGACCTGCCGAAGGTGAAGGCGCTGCAAAGCTTCTACCCGACGCTGACGCGGGCACGGCCGGTACTGGTCCGCAGCTGATCGGTTTCGGGTGGCACCGCTTGGTTAAGCGGTAAAGACCGCCCATCTTGGGTCTATGAATACCGATATCATGCATCTCGGCTTGGTCGATGACGAAGCGATCGCGCTCGACCTGGCGGCACTCGACCTGGCCGCACTCGACCATCCCGGTGTCGATCTGGACCCGGCGATCGAAATGCTGGCGACGATCAGCGATCGGCTCCGCACGGTCGCCGGGCAGGCCAATGATGCCACGGACCGCGTCGCTGCCCTGACGGAGGTCGTTGCCGGTACGTTCGGCTTCAGCGGAGATCGCGAGACGTATGACGACCCGGCCAATGCGGACATGATCCGCGTGTTGGACCGGCGTCGCGGCCTGCCCGTCAGCCTGTCGATCCTGTACGTGGCGGCCGCACGCCGACTCGGCTGGACAGCCGATGCGCTCGATATTCCCGGGCATGTGCTGGTGCGGGTCGGCGGCGACGGCACGCCGGTGCTGATCGACCCGTTTCGCGACGGCATGGTGGTCGGCATCACGGCGTTGGCCGCGCTGCTGGAGCGCGGCGATGCCGGGTCGGTCGCGCCGATGTCGAACCGGTCGATACTGGTGCGCCTGCTGCTGAACCAGGCGATGCGAGCGGAACAGGCAGGGGAGGCGGGCCGTGCGCTGACGCTGTTCGAGCGGATGACCATCATCGCGCCCGGTGCCGGGCATGCCTGGTGGGAGCGGGCAAGACTGGAACTGGCCGGTGGGCGCGTCACCGCCGCGCGGTCCAGCCTCAGCGCGATGCTGGAGATGACCCGCGATCCGCAACGCCGCGGCCAGATTGCGGATGCACTCGCGGCGCTTGCCGGGGCCGACCGGTAGGATCACCGATCGTCGTCGCATCTGTTGACGGCGGACCCTTTCGCAAACACCCGAAATCGCCTATATCATGTCCGTAGACGAACGGTCCGACAGGAGAAACGACCATACCCCCGATGATGCCCCGCCGCGGTTTCGCGCCGACGCCGTCCCCGCTGAACGGCCCTCGCTTCAACGAATTCATCCAGAGCCAGAAGGTCCGGGTGATCGATGAGAATGGCGAGAATCTGGGCGTAATGTTCACGCGCGAAGCGATGGAGCAGGCACGCGAGGTGGGTCTGGACCTGGTCGAGGTGTCGCCGAACGCCGATCCGCCCGTCGCCAAGTTCCTGGACGTTGGCAAGTTCAAGTACGAGACGCAGAAGAAGGCCAACCTCGCCCGCAAGAGCCAGAAGACGCAGGAGATCAAGGAGATCAAGATGCGTCCGAACATCGACGATCATGATTATGATACGAAGATGAAGAAGCTCAACGAGTTCATCGACGAGGGTGACAAGGTCAAGGTTACCCTGCGGTTCCGCGGACGCGAACTTGCCCATGGCCAGCTGGGCATGAACCTCTTGCGCCGGGTGCAGGACGATGTGCTCGAAACCGCGAAGGTGGAACAGCATCCCCGCATGGAAGGCCGTCAGATGCTGATGGTGCTGTCGCCCAAGTAACGACTCGGTTCCATCCGGTCCGTCAGAGCCGTCCGCCCCAAGTCCGGGGCGGGCGGCTTTTTTGCAACTGCGACATGTCAGGCGTGGCTCAGACGCTACGTTATCGTGGCGACGCGGACCCGACATGCTGCATTTGCGAGCTTTTTCCCGTCGTCCGTCTGTTGCGAAAAGGGCGCAAAACGGCGTTTTATCAGGCTTTCACGCGCTTTCGGCTGGCGCGGCAGAATGGATCGCTTTACGTTCACGGCAACACATAACAAAAAGTGTTCGGGAGAAGATGATGCGTAAAGCCCTGTGGCTGCTGTCCACCTGTATCGTCGCCATATCTGCGCCGGCCGTCGCGCAGGACAATAGCGGCATGGCACCGGCAAGCCCGGCCAACACGACCCGCCCCGTCGGCACCGGTACGGAGGCCGGCGCGGTCCAGTCCGGCGGCACGGCCGGTGCGATCGTTCCCGCCGGCCCGGCGTCCCCCGCCGCCGGCGCGAGCGACCCGAACAGTCCGGATTACGACCCCAGCACGATTGTCATTACTGCCACCCGGCGCGCCAGCCCGTTGTCGGACGTGCCGATCGCGGTCACCGCGGTCACCGCGGCGTCGCTGCAGAACAGCGGCGCCACCGACATCCGGCAGCTGAACCAGCTTGCGCCCTCGCTGCTCGTGTCGTCGACCGGCAGCGAGGCCAACGGCTCCGCGCGTATCCGCGGCATCGGCACGGTGGGCGACAACCCGGGCCTGGAAAGCTCGGTCGCGGTGTTCATCGACGGCGTGTACCGCAGCCGGACCGGGTCCGGCCTGAACGAACTGGGCGAGATCGAGCGGGTCGAGGTGCTGCGCGGGCCGCAAGGTACGTTGTTCGGCCGCAACGCATCGGCCGGCCTCATCAACGTCGTGTCGAAGAAGCCGTCCTTCACGTCGGAAGGCTATGCCGAGGCGACGTACGGCAATTATGATTTCCTGCGCTTGGCGGGCGGCATCAGCGGCCCGATCGGCAAGACCGGCCTCGCCTACCGGCTGGACGGCATCTACGTCGAACGCGACGGATTTTACCGCAACGCGACGCAGGGCGGCGGCAGCGAGGCGCGGATCAACGATCGTGACCGCTACTTCGTCCGTGGCCAGCTGCTGTACGAACCGTCCGACGATTTCTCGGTCCGGTTGATCGGCGATTATTCGCGGCGCAACGAAAGCTGCTGCGGCGCGGTCTATATCGCGACCCGCGAAACCGTCGATCCGACCGCGAACCCCGCATCGACGATCGGGGGCGTCAACACGGACGGCGCCACCGTGCAGTCGGCGACCAACCGCATCGTCGATATCCTGAGCCATCCCTATTTCAACGCCAACGTCCCGACGCAGGCCAATCTGGATCCCTATAACCGCCGTGTCGCGCTGACGCCCGGCCGGACGTACCGGAACCTGACGACCGACTGGGGTGGTTCGGCGCAGTTCGACTGGGATCTCGGCCCAGGCACGCTGACGTCGATCACCGCGTACCGTCAATACAAGGCGGGCGGTGCGTCGGACGTCGACTACAACGCCGCCGACATTGCCTACCGCGCCGACGACGGCAATAATTTCCGGCGGTTCAAGACGTTCAGCCAGGAGGCGCGGTTCCAGGGATCGGCATTCGATGGCGTGCTCGATTTCCTGGTCGGCGGCTATTATTCGAACGAAAAGCTGCGCGTCGTCGACAATATCAAGTTCGGTACGCAATATGGCCAGTTCGCGGCCTGCCGGATCGTCGCGACGATCAATCCGGCCGGCGCGTTGCGGGCACCGGGGTCGCCCGGGTGCTTGAGCGGGGCAGGGCGTGCGACGCTGACGGGGGCGTTCGGTCAGGCGGCTCCCTTTCTGCTGCGCGGTATCGACAATCTCGGGACGATCAGCGACGCGGGCGACAACCGCGCCGTGTACAACCAGCGCAGCGAGAATTACGCCTTCTTCACGCATAACATCATCAACATCACCGACACGCTCAGCGTGACGCTGGGTGCGCGCTACACCAACGAAACCAAGAAGTTCGACGCGAATTTCGACAATAACAACACTATCTGCCCGACGCAGCAGACGTTGCTGGCGCCGTTCCTCGCCAACCCCGCATTGGGCGCGATCGCCGGCGGCATCGTGACGCTCAGCTGCCAGGGCAACAGCAGCCCGGCATTGAACGCGCTGAACCTGAACAGCGAGCGCAAGGAAGACGAGTTCACCGGTACGGGCGTCCTGTCGTGGAAGCCGGTGCCACGCGTGCTGACCTACGCGTCCTATTCGAAGGGCTACAAGGCCGGCGGGTTCAACCTCGACCGGTCGGCACTGGGCGGGCCCAGTGGCGTCTTCACCCCGCGGACCAACGCCGATGCGGACGGACTACAGTTCGAACCGGAAAAGGTCGACGCGTATGAAATCGGGCTGAAATACACCAGCCGTCACTTCAACCTGAACGTCGCGGCGTTCCGGCAGGAATTCAAGACGTTCCAGCTGAATACGTTCAACGGCTCGATCTTCATCGTGCAGAATATCGCGGCCTGCAAGACCAGCCTGGCCGGTGGCGATACGGACAACAGCCGGGCCACCGGCACATGCACCGGCGGCACGAAGGCCGGCGTGATCTCGCAGGGGGTCGAGGTGGAAGCCGCACTCTACCCCGCGCGTGATTTTCAGCTTTCGGCCGGCTACACCTATGCCGATACGCGTTACCGGCGAAACCTGGTCGGCAGTTCGAGCGGCGTGGCGCTGGACCCTGCGTTGTTCCTGCTGTCCGGCAACCAGATGTCCAATTCGCCCAAGAACGTCGTTACGGTGTCGGCCACCTGGACCCCGGAGCTGACGAGCAGTGGCATTCACGGGCTGGTCTACGCCGATACGCGCATGACGTCGGACTATAACACCGGATCCGACCTGTTCCCGGAAAAGGCGCAGGACGGGTTCGCGCTGGTCAATGCCCGCGTCGGCCTGCGTGGTCCGGCGTCAGCTTGGTCGCTGGAACTGTGGGGCCAGAATGTGTTCAACAAGCAGTATCAGCAGGTGGCGTTCAACGCGCCGTTCCAGGGCGCCAACAGCAGTGCCCAGACGCAGGCGTTCGGCGTGCCGGCCAACCAGCTGTTCGCCAGCTACCTTGCCGAACCGCGCACCTTCGGCGTGACCGCACGCACCAAGTTCTGACGATAGACCGGGGGGCGACATCGCCTCCCCCCACCAATACCATACCCCGGCCCGGACTTCCGTCTGCGCCGGGGTATTTCGTTCTGTTAAGGCGGGCCTCAGGCCACGGCGGCAAGCGACCCTTCGCCCTCGGCGGCGGCCAGCAGCAGCCGTTCCATGGTACGCAGCCGGGCGGGGGCGACGATCTTGTCCCCCACCAGATCGGTCAGATAGAACACATCGACCGCGCGTTCGCCGTAGGTGGCGATATGAGCCGAATGGATCGTGACCTTCGACTGGAAGAAGGCGTGGGCCAGCGCATTCAGCAAGGCAGGGCGATCGCGCGCATTGACCTCCACCACCGTATAGCGGTTCGACGCCTTGTTATCGACGATGACCTGCGGTTCGATCTCGAACGCCTCTGCCCGCGTTCGCGCCATCGGCTTGGCTGCCAACCGGTCCGCCAGCCGGCTGCGGTTGGCGAGCGCATCGGCGATGCCGGCGCTCAGCCGTTCCAGCCGGGACGGTTCGTCGAACGGCTGCCCGAACGGATCCTGGACCAGCAGATTGTCGAGCGCCATGCCGTCGCGCGTCGTGTGGATGCGCGCATCGATGATGTTCCCGCCGGCCAGATGCACCGCCCCCGCAATCCGGTAGAACAGCCCCGGATGGTCGCCCGCGTACACGGTGACCAGCGTTGCGCCGCGTTCGGGATCGGCGGTTGCGACGATCGACAGCGGAAGCTGCGCGGCGTCGGCACTTTCGACCAGCGCGGCGTTGCGCGCCACCACGTCGGCGGGTTCCGCGACCCAATAGGCGTCCGGCAGGCGGCGCGCATAGGTATCGAACGTCGCGTCGTCCCAGCCCAGTTCCGCGCGCAGCCGGGCCTGTTTCGCCTCGATTCGTTCGCCACGGCCCTTCTGCTTGTGGCCCAGGCGGAGCACTTCCTCGCCCGCTTCGTACAGGTCGGACAGCAACTGGCGTTTCCAGCTGTTCCAGACGCCGGGGCCGACCGCGCGGATATCGACGACGGTCAGCATCAGCAGCAGCCGCAGCCGTTCCGGGCTCTGCACCACGCCGGCGAAATCGAGGATCGTCTTGAAATCCGACAGGTCGCGCTTGAACGCGGTCGCCGACATCAGCAGGTGATGGCGCACCAGCCAGGCGACGGTCTGGGTCTCGGCCGGCGTCAGGCCGAAGCGCGGGCCGAGCTTTTCCGCGACTTCCGCCCCCAATATGCTGTGATCGCCGCGGCGGCCCTTGGCGATGTCGTGCAGGAATACCGCGACGTACAGCACGCGCCGCGAAACCAGCCGCGCGAACAATTCGGTCGCGATCGGGTGGTCGCCACCCAGGTCGCCCTTTTCGATCCGCGACAGCAGGCCGATGGCGCGCAGCGAATGTTCGTCCACCGTGTAATGATGGTACATGTCGAACTGCATCTGCGCCACGACACGCCCGAAATCGGGTACGAAGCGGCCGAGCACGCCCGCCTCGTTCATCCACCGCAGCACCGTTTCGGGATCGCGCGGGCTGGTCAATATGCCGAGGAACAGTGCATTGGCGCGCGGGTCCGCCCGCACGACATTGTCGATCAGCCGCGCGTCGCGCCCCGCCTGCCGCATGGCGAGCGGATGAATTTCCAGACCGTGGGCGTCGGCGACGGCGAACATCTCGATCAGGCGGACGGGATCGCCGATGAAATGATCGGGTTTAGGCAGCGCGATCCGCCCGCGATCCAGCGTGAACCCGTCGATCTGCCGCCGCCGCCGGATCGACGGCATGCCGAACCGTCGCCCGCGCCCGGCGAACGTTTCGTCCAGATGCGCCAGGAACACCGCCGTCAGGTCCCCCACCTGTTTGGCGGTCAGGAAATAATGCTGCATGAACCGTTCGACGCCCGAACGGCCGGGACGGTCGGCGTAGCGCATCCGCGTCGCCACCTCGCGCTGCACGTCGAACGTCAGCCGGTCCTCGGGACGGTTGCTCAGGATGTGGAGATGGCAGCGCACCGCCCACAGGAAATTTTCCGCGCGCTGGAAACGGCGCAGTTCCTCGCGCGTCAGCAGCCCCTTGTCGACCAGGTCGGGCAGTTCTCGCACGCGGTAGGCGAACTTGCCGATCCAGAACAGCGTATGGAGATCGCGCAGCCCGCCCTTGCCCTCCTTGATATTGGGTTCGACGACGTACCGGCTGTCGCCCATCCGGACGTGGCGCGTGTTGCGTTCGGCCAGCTTGTCCGTGACGAACGCGCGGGCGGCGGTGGATCCGTCGCGGATCTCACGGTCGAACCGGCGCGCGGCATCCTCGTACACGCCTGTATCGCCCCAGACGTAGCGCCCTTCGAGCAAGGCCGTCCGGATCGTCAGGTCACCCTTCGCCATCCGGATCATGTCGTCCAGCGACCGGCTGCTGTGGCCGATCTTCAGCCCCAGGTCCCAGAGCGTGTACAGCATCGATTCGATGATCTGTTCGCCCCACCCGGTCTGTTTGGACGGGGTCAGGAACGCGATGTCGATATCCGAATGAAGCGCCATTTCGCCGCGCCCATAACCGCCGACCGCGACCAGCGTCAGCCGTTCGCCGGAGGACGGATTGGCGTTCGGATACAGCGTCCGAACCGTGAAATCGCAGATCAGGCGGAGCAACTGATCGGTCAGATAGGCATAGCCGGCCGCGACTTCCCGCCCGCGACTGGGCTGGAGCGCCAGCCGCCCCGCCATTTCGGCGCGACCCCTGTCCAGCGCGGTCCGCAGGATCGCCACGGATGCGGCCCGCATCCGGATGGTATCGCCGGGCGGGATTGCCGCCAGCAGATCGGCGACGACGCGTCGATCGACGATCGTGCGGCGTTCGGGAAGGCTTTCGAAACGGGTGACCATGACGTTGCTGTAGCAGGCTGATCCTGAAAAAACGCTACCATCCGGCAAAGCGCGCGGGTGGTTTCGCAGGCCGACACGTTCTAAGCCCCCGCAAATGACCAGACAGGATGATCCCCCCGGTACGCCCGCCCGCCGTGCGGCGATGCGGCTGCTCGATGCGGTGCTGCGCAAGGGGCTGCCGCTGGAAGCGGCGATGGCATCGGCCACGGCGGAACTGGAGCGCGCCGACGACCGTGGTTTCGCGCATGCCATCGCGGCCGAAGCGTTGCGGCGCCTGCCGGACCTGGACGCGCTGATCGATTCGGCGACGCCCAAGCCGATGCCGGAAGATGCCAAGCCACGCTTCGCGCTGCGCATCGCGCTGGTCCAGGCGCTGGCGCTGGGCACGCCGCCACATGCCGCGATCGCCACCGTCCTGCCGCTGGTCGACGGCGGGCCGCGCCGGCTGGTCCACGGCGTGTTCGGCACGCTGATCCGGCGGGGGGACCGGTTGCCCGATCCGCCGCACCTGCCGGTCGCGGTCGGCATCCGCTGGGCGCGCGCCTGGGGCGATGCGGCGGCCGAGGCGGCGCGGTACGGGATCGCGCAGCCTGCGCCGATCGATCTGACGCTGAAGGCGGACGATCCTGCGCTGGTGACGGAACTGGGCGGCGTGACGCTGGCCCCGCGGCATGTGCGGCTGCCCGCCGGAACCGCGGTGGAGGAACTGCCGGGCTATGGCGATGGGCGCTGGTGGGTGCAGGACATCGCTGCCTCGCTGCCCGCCCGGCTGATCGGCGCGGCCCCGGCGGGCGGCACCGCGATCGACCTGTGCGCGGCCCCCGGCGGCAAGACGATGCAGCTGGCGACTGCGGGGTGGGACACGACCGCGATCGACCTGTCGCGCACCCGGCTGGGCCGGTTGATGGAGAATATGGACCGCGTGGGGGCCAAGGCGCGGATGATCGTTGCCAATGCCGCCGTCTGGTCCCCCGACGCCGCGGCCGACGTCGTGCTGCTCGACGCGCCCTGTTCGGCGACGGGTATCTTCCGCCGCCATCCGGAGGTGCTGCACCGCGCCCGGCCGCGCGTCATCAAGGAACTGGCGGAGCAGCAGGGCCAGTTGCTGGCGCATGCCGCGACGATGGTGCGACCGGGCGGGCGACTGGTCTATGCGGTATGTTCGTTGGAACGCAGCGAGGGCGAGGATGTGGCCGACGCGTTCGGCGCGGCGGGGTTCGCGATCGATCCGGTCCGCCCGGATGAACTGCCCGAGGGTTTCGCGCCCGACCCGGCCGGCTGTCTGCGCGTGCCACCGGGCACGCTGGCGGATGCGGGCGGTGCCGACGGGTTCTTCGTCGCGCGGTGGCGGCGGGTGTAGGCGGCACCGCGTCGGCCGGGTCGCGGGGATTGCACCGCCCCGGCCCGCCCGATACAGCTTCGCCATGACCCGTCCCGTTCTGATCGCACCGTCCATCCTGTCCGCCGATTTCGCGCGGTTGGGGGGGGAGGTGCGCGCCATCGATGCAGCGGGCGCGGACTGGATCCATTTCGACGTCATGGACGGTCATTTCGTACCGAACATCTCGATCGGTCCCGGTGTCCTCAAGGCGATCCGTCCACATACGACCAAGCCGATCGACGTCCACCTGATGATTTCGCCGGTCGACGCCTATCTCGATGCGTTCGCGGAAGCAGGGGCGGACCACATGACCGTGCATCCGGAGGCCGGGCCGCATATCCACCGCACGGTCCAGCGGATCGCGGGGCTGGGATGCAAGGCCGGGGTCGTGTTGAACCCCGGCACGCCGGCCAAGATGCTCGATTATCTGATCGACGATGTCGACCTTGTACTGGTGATGAGCGTCAACCCCGGTTTTGGCGGGCAGAGCTTCATCACCAGCCAGCTTCGCAAGATCGAGGCGATCCGGCGGATGATCGACAAGACCGGGCGCGACATCTGGTTGCAGGTGGATGGCGGCATCGATTTCGCGACCGCCCCCCAGGCGATCGCGGCCGGCGCGGACGTGCTGGTGGCGGGCACCGCCACCTTCCGCGGCGGGCCGGGTGCCTATGCCGACAATATCGCGCGGATACGTGGCCCGGTCGCGCCAGCCGGGGGCACCGCCGCCGCATGAGCGAGCCGGGGTCGATCGACGGTATCGAGCCCGGCCGTCAGTTGATCCGTTCGGGCGGCGAACAGGGCGCGTCGCTGGCGGCGCGGCTGGCGGCGCAGTTGCAGCGGCTGGCATGGCGTTCCCCGCTTCATGGTCTCCGGCTGCGGGGCCGGTATCCGCTGAAGCTGCTGGCGGTGCCGGCCGACCCGATCCCGGGGCATGCGGGCGACGGTGCGGAGTTGCTGGAAGGCTGGATCCGGCATCGCGGGGTCGCGGTGGAACTGGCGATGCTGGATTTCGCCGATCCGGCCACGATCCCGGCCGCGCTGGTCGATCATATCCAGACCTTCGGCTTCCTGCGTGACCTGGCCGCGGCGGCCCCGCGCGAACGGGCCGCGCCGATCGCGGAACTGATCGTGCGGCAATGGCTGGGGGCGCATGGCGGCGGGGTGACCGATGCCGGATGGCGCACCGATCATTGGGGCCGGCGGATCCTGGCATGGGGGGCGCATGCCCCGCTGATCCTGTCGTCGCACGACATCGTGTACCGGTCCGCGGTATTGAACGTGCTGGCGCAGGGGGCGCGGCATCTGGACCGCGGGGCGGACAAGACGCCGGCGGGGTTGCCGCGGATCGCGGCATGGGCGGGGGTGGTGACCGCGGGCCTGCTGATCCCGGGCGGGGACGTGCGGCTGGCGCACGGCGAACAGGGGCTGGCCCGGGTCCTGGCGGCCTGCGTGTTGCCGGACGGCGGGCTGACCAACCGGTCGCCGACCGCGCAGCTGGATCTGGTCGAACTGCTGTCGCAACTGGTGGCGGTGTATGAGGCGCGGCGGCGTGCGGTGCCCGACATGCTTGCGGCGGTGCTGGCGCGTGCCGTACCGGCTTTGCTGGGCGTGACGCTGGGTGATGGCGGCCTGTCGAGCTGGCAGGGCGGCGGCCCGGTGTCCGCCGCGCGGGTGGCGACGGCGGTGACGGCATCGGGCATCCGTACCCGCCCGCTGCGGCAGGCGCGCGACTGGGGGTATCAGCGGCTGTCCGCGCAGGGCACGCTGGTGGTGATGGACGCCGCGCCGCCGCCCGTCGCGCGGGCCTCGTCCGGCGGATGCGCATCGACGCTGGCGTTCGAGATGTCGGACGGGCCGCGCCGGCTGGTCGTGAATTGCGGGGGCAGCACCGGGCTGGCCTCCTTGCCGACCGACCTGGCCGAGGGGCTGCGCACGACGGCGGCGCATTCGACGCTGACACTGGCCGATGCCAATTCGACCGCGCTGAACCCCGACGGATCGCTGGGTCGCGGCGTGAAGGAAGTGGAGCTTGATCGACAGGAACTGGACGCCGGCAGCCGGATCGACGCAAGTCATGACGGCTATGCCCGGCGGCATGGACTGATCCACCGGCGGCAGCTGATGCTGTCCGTCGACGGGCGCGAACTGCGCGGCGAGGACGTCCTGCTGCCCGCCCCCCGCCGGCGCCGGACCGGCAGCAGCGGTTTTTCGATCCGCTTCCACCTTGCCCCGGGGATCAGCGCGTCGGTCACCGCGGACGGGTTGGGCGCGCTGCTGCGCTTCCCGGATGGCGGATCCTGGCAGTTCCGCTGCCGGGGTGGCGCGCTGGCGGTGGAGGACAGCCTGTGGATCGACCCCGCCGGGCGGCCGCGCGCGACGTGCCAGCTGGTGCTGGACGGCGAAGTGCCGGCCGGCGGGGCCGAGGCGGGGTGGGTCTTTCGCAGGATGGCATGACGGGCGTTTGTTCGGTAACCGCAACGAAACGCCGCATCCCTTTGGCCGGTCGGGGCGTTGCGGTTCCATGTCTCTTGTCGAACTCGCCCGTTTCCCGGACCGGATCCTCGGTGAACTTGCCCGTGGGCGCTTGGCGGCCGATGGGATCGAATCGGAATTGTTCGATGAGGGTTCGGCGCACTGGGGCTGGGCATCATGGGCGGGGTGCGACTGATGGTGGCCCGGCGCGATCTGGCGGCGGCGGGCGACGCGCTGGACGTTGCCGGCGAATGACGCCGACGATCACCGTCGCCAGTTACAACATGCGCAAGGCCATCGGCACCGACCGACGCCGACGGCCGGACCGCATCTTGGAGGTGCTGCACGAGATCGACGCCGATATCGTGGCGTTGCAGGAAGCGGACCGGCGGTTCGGGGCCAAGCTGTCGGCGATCCCGATCGACCTGATCGCGGAACGATCGGACTATCGCCCGGTCGGGTTCGATGTCCGTCCGGGTGGTATCGGATGGCACGGCAACGCCATCCTGGTGCGCAAGTCCGCCGTCATCACCGCGTGCCGGCCCCTCGACCTGCCCGTGCTGGAACCGCGCGGCGCGGTACTGGCCGACGTGCGGATCGGCGGCGCGACGATGCGCATCGTGGGCATGCATCTGGACCTGTCCGGACTGTGGCGGCGACGACAGGCCAAGGCGGTGATCGCCCATGTCGCGGCGTGCGAGCAGGCGTTGCCGACCGTGCTGATGGGCGACCTGAACGAATGGTCGTTGCATGGCGGTTGCCTGCGCGATTTCGGCGGTACGTACCGGTTCGCGCCGACCGGTCGCAGCTATCATGCGCGGCGGCCGATGGCGGCGCTCGACCGGATCCTGGTGGGGCCGGGCGTGGCGGTGATCGATTCAGGTGTCCATCACAGCCACAAGGCATCGCTGGCGTCGGATCATCTGCCGATCTGGGCGAAACTGCATGTGCCGGGCGACGCGGGCGCGCGATGATGCGGGCGGCGGGCGGGGCGCGTAGCGTGATCCGCTCGCGCGTTCAGGGCCTGATCGGTGCCGGTGGCCCGATCGCGCCACGGCCGCCGGGGGATCAGGGCCTGTTCGGACCAGGGTCCGCAGCCTGGGCCGTGCACGGTGACGTGACCGCCATGTTGATCGGCGGCGTCTCTTCCCTGTTGCTGCAGATGCTCCACCCCGGCGCACTGGCCGGCGTGCTGGACCATTCCGATTTCCGGCGGGACATGCGCGGACGGCTGGCCCGAACCGCGCGGTTCGTCGCGCTGACGACCTACGGGCCGACCGCGGATGCGGAGGCCGCGATCGCGCGGGTGCGCGGCATTCATGCGCGCGTGACCGGCATCGTGCCCGGCGGCGGCCACTATAGCGCGAACGACCCGGCCCTGCTGGCCTGGGTGCATGCCGCGGAGGTCGGCAGCTTCCTGGCGGCCTATCTGCGTTATGTCGACCCGGCATTCCCGGTTTGGCGGCAGGATGACTATCATGCGGAGATGGCCGGCCTCGCGCGGCGGCTGGGCGCGGAGGCGGTGCCGGAAACGCGGGCAGGGTCGCAGGCGTACATGCACGCGATGCGGCCCGCCTTGCGGGTCGACGTGCGGACGCGGGACACTGCCCGCCTGTTGCTGGCGCAGCCTGCACCGTACCCCGCGGCCGCACCGTTCCAGCGGCTGGTGCTGGCGGCCGGTATCGACCTGCTGCCCCGCTGGGCACGGACGATGCACGGCCTGGATGTACCGGTTCCCGCGCGTGTCGCGATCCGGGCGGCCGCCGCGGGGGCGGGGGGTGTCGTGCGCTGGGCGATGGCAGGCTGACGTAAGGATTCGTTGAGGATCGGTCGCTAGGAAGCGTTAATCATCGCACGGTCCGCCGGAAGGAAGTTATGCGTTCGGCTCCCCACCTGTTTGATGAAGACGGCCGGCTGGCGGCCCTCGAGTCCTATGGACCGGACCTGCATTCGGACGATGCGTTCCTCAACCGCATCGTCCGGCTGGCCGCGCGGATGTTCGCCGTCCCGATCGCGCTGGTATCGCTGATCGGGCGGGAGACTCAGAATTTCGCCGCTGGCGTGGGCATCGACGTGTGCAGCACCGCGCGCGATATCTCGTTCTGCGGCCATGCGATCGCGCAGGACGATATCCTGGTCGTGAACGACGCGACGCTGGATGTGCGATTCGCGGATAATCCGCTCGTCCTGGGTAATCCGCGGATCCGTTTCTACGCCGGTATCGCGCTGCGATCGCCCGACGGCCACGCCATCGGTTCGCTCTGCGTGATCGACCGTCGTGCCCGCAACGGCCTGTCCCCGGTCGAACGGGAAAACCTGCGGTCGCTGGGCGCGATCGTCATGGATCGGATGGCGGCGCGGCAGGTGGTCACGGCGGGCGCGGTCGGCAAGTCGCGGTTCGAAAGCATCGCCGCGACGTCGCCCGACGGGATCATCTGCGCCGATCATCACGGACGGATCACCTTCTGGAACAGCGGCTGCGAACGACTGTTCGGTTTCACGGCGATGCGGGCGATCGGCGCGGATATCGACCTGATCGTTCCGGAACGGATGCGCGGCGGGCACGGCGGCGGCCTGCAACGGGCGGCCGCCGGCGGCAGGACGCACCTGGTCGGCACCACGGTGGAACTGGACGCGGCGCATCAGGACGGGACCGAATTCCCGATCGAACTGTCGCTATCGATGTGGCGGGAGGGTGGGAATGCCAGCTTCGGTGCGATCATCCGCGATATCAGCGAGCGCCGCGCGCATGAGATGCGGCTCTTCAACCTGGCGCATCTCGACAGCCTGACCGCCTTGCCCAATCGCGCGGTCGTGCTCGGCCGGATCGCGGAATGCATGGCGGCAGGTGAGCCGCTGGCAATCCTGATGCTCGACCTGGACGGGTTCAAGAATGTGAACGACACGCTGGGCCATACGGCCGGCGACATCGTTCTGCGTGCCGTCGCCCGGCGCGTGCTGGATTGCGTCCGACCGATCGATACCGTCGCGCGACTGGGCGGGGACGAGTTCGCGATCCTGATCCCAGGCGACGGGAGCGATCATCTGACGGTCGGAAAACGGGCGGACAGCATGATCGCGGCGATCGGCAAGCCGTATCCGGTCGATGGGCAGATGGTCCATATCGGCGCCAGCGTCGGGATCGCCTTCGGCCCCGACGACGGCAGCCATGCCGAGGACCTGCTGTCCGCTGCCGACCTGGCAATGTATCAGGCCAAGGGCGAAGGCCGGAACTGTCGCCGGTTCTTCACGCCGCGGCTGCGCGACGCCGTGGTCCACCGGCGCGCCTTCGAAGGCGAACTGCGCCGCGCGATCGAACAGGACGAGTTCGAGCTATTCTATCAGCCGCAGATCCGCCTGTCCGACGGCGCGCTGCTGGGCGCGGAGGCGTTGTTGCGCTGGCGGCATCCGGTACAGGGACTGCTGGAACCGGGGCGTTTTCTGCCGACGATCGAGAATGGCCTGCTGGCCCCCGATGTCGGCCGGTGGGTGCTGGACACCGCCTGCCGCCATGCGGTGGCGTTGCGTGCCATGGTGCCCGGCCTCGTGATGGGCGTAAACCTGTTCGGTGCGCAGTTCCGCACCGGGCGGCTGGCCGAGGAGGTGATCGGCGTACTCGCGCGAACCGGCCTGCCGCCCGAGGGGCTGGAACTGGAGATTACCGAGAATATCGTCCTGCGTCATGACGACACGATGCTGGCACCGCTCAATGCGCTACGGACGCTGGGCGTCGGCGTGGCATTCGACGATTTCGGGACGGGTTTCGCATCGCTCAGCCTCCTGAAACGCTATCCGCTGACCCGGTTGAAGATCGACCGCAGCTTCATCCGTGACATCTGTTCGGACCGCGTCGATGCGGCCGTCGTCACCGCGATGGTGAACCTGGCACGCGGCCTTGGCATCGAACTGATCGCGGAAGGCATCGAGACCGTGGAGCAGACCGACCTGCTGCGCGCCTGCGGCTGCAACGTGGTGCAGGGATATCTGTATGGAAAGCCGATGCCGCTGGCCGCGCTGCACGACTTCATCGGCCTCAAGGCGCGCAGGGTCGCCTGAGTTCCTGACGATCGACATGATCCGGAAACTTCCACCCCTGTGGAAGAAAATGGAGCGGGCGAAGGGATTCGAACCCTCGACCCCAACCTTGGCAAGGTTGTGCTCTACCCCTGAGCTACGCCCGCTCGGCGCTGTTCGCTTGGCAGGTTCGTCAGAACCTCCCTGCGGCAGGCGGCGGCTAATATCCGCAGCTTTCCGGATCGGCAAGCCCTTATATTTGCAAGACGGTGAAAAGGCGGCGGGGCTTGGCATCGGCGCAGGCCGCGCCACATAGGAGGCATCTGACGAACGGGGAGACGATGACGGTGGCGACGCTAGCTATGACGGCGGCCGAACGCGAGGCGATCGAGGTGTTTCGGCGCGATGTGGTCGAACCATCGATGGACGCGCTGGTCATCGTGGATTTCTGGGCGGACTGGTGCGGACCGTGCAAGGCGCTGACCCCGCTGCTTGAAAAGATCGCGGCGGATTACGCCGCGCGCGGCGTTAAACTGGTCAAGGTCAATGTCGACGAGAACAAGGCGGTCGCCGCGCAGTTCCGGATCCAGTCGCTGCCCACCGTCTATGCGATATTCCAGGGGCAGCTGGTGGCCGACATGACCCCGGCGCGCACCGAGGGCCAACTGACCCAGATGCTGGACCAGATCTTGAAGCAATTGCCGCTCAAGACCGACGCAGCGGCGGCAGAGGCGGACCTGCTGCCGCTGATCGCGATGGCGGAAGAGGTGCTGGACAGCGGCGACGCGGAACGGGCGCTGTCGATCTACCGCCAGCTGGGCGAGATGGCGCCCGACAATCTGGTCGTGGTGGCGGGCGAGGCGCGCGCGCTGCTGCTGGGCGGGGCGGTCGAGGAGGCCGCAGCGCTGCTCGACTCGGTGCCGGCCGAAAAGGCGAATGATCCCGCGCTGATGCAGGCCCGTGCCGCGCTGGCCCTGGCGCAGGCGGCGGCCCCGGTGGACGATCTGGCCCCGCTGGAGGCGCGCATCGCCGCCGACCCGGACGACCATGACGCGCGATACGAACTGGCCGGTGCGTTGATGACCAGCGACCGGGACCGGGCGGCGGATGTGTTGCTCGAATCGATCGCACGCGACCGCGACTGGAACGAGGGCGCGGCGCGGGCGCGCCTGCTGACGCTGTTCGCCGCGGTGGGCCTGATGGATCCGTGGGTCGGGGCACAGCGCCGGCGGCTGTCCGCGGTGCTGTTCACATGACCGGGGGCACGCGGCATCGGTTGTCGGTCTTCCCGCTGGCGGGCGCGCTGCTGTTTCCGCGGGCGTCCCTGCCGCTTCATCTGTTCGAGCCGCGATACCGGGCGCTCATCACAGATGCGCTGGCGCGCGATCGGCGGATCGGGATGGTACAGCCGCGCGAGGGTGGCGACGATCGCCGGCCGCTGCTGTACGATGTCGGCTGCGTCGGGCGGATCGCGCAGTTCGAGGCGCTGGACGACGGACGGTTCAACATCGTGCTGGAAGGGATCACCCGTTTCCGCATCCTGTCCGAACTGGATGTCACGACGCCGTTCCGGCAGGTCCAGGCCAGTTTCGACGATTATGACGATGCGGCCGAGCCAGACCCGCTGGCCAGCGTGTTGCGCGCCGACCTGGAACGCGAATCGCGGCGCTTTGCCGACTCGCGCGGGTATCAGCTGGATTGGGACGCGGTGTCCCGGCTGGACGACGAGGCGCTGGTCAACGGCATCGCCCAGATCGCACCGTTCGATGCGGCGGCAAAGCAGGCGTTGCTCGAATCGCGCACGATCGTCGACCGGGCGGACCTGATCGTCCAGTTCCTGCTGTTCTTCCGCCTGCGCGACGGGGACGACGACGAAGCGACGATGCAGTGACCGAGCGCACGCCCGAGCCCGAGCCGGCGATGACGGCGCTGCTGGTCTGTCCCCGCACGCGGACTGCGCTGCGCTGGGATGCGACCCGCGCATTGCTGGTGTCCGATGCCGCCGGGGTCGGATATCCCGTGCGGGACGGGGTGCCGGTGCTGCTGGTGGAGGCGGCGGTCGCGGCCTGACGTGCGGGTCGGCCCTTACGCTGACCGGCACATCCCGCTATGCGCGCCGGCATGACGAACCACGCCCCCGATCCCGCGATGCTCGCCAAGGCGGAGACGCTGACCGAGGCGCTGCCTTATCTCCAGCGTTATGCCGGCGCGACGTTCGTCGTGAAATATGGCGGGCATGCGATGGGCGATCCGGCCGCTGCCGAGGATTTCGCGCAGGATATCGTGCTGCTGAAGGCGGTCGGGATCAATCCGGTGGTGGTGCATGGCGGCGGACCGCAGATCGGCGCGATGCTGAAGACGCTGGGCGTCGAATCGACGTTCATCGACGGGTTGCGCGTGACCGATGCACAGACCGCGCGCGTGGCCGAGATGGTGCTGTCCGGCCAGATCAACAAGGAACTGGTCGGCTGGATCGGCCGGGCCGGCGGGCGTGCGGTCGGGATATCGGGCAAGGACGGCAATGCCGTGACGGTCGAAAAGGTGCGCCGCACGCGGATCGACCCGGTAAGCGGCGCAGCGGAACCGGTGGATCTGGGCTTCGTCGGCGAACCGGTCGATATCGACCGGCGGCTGTTTGATACGCTGTCG
Source organism: Sphingomonas montana (assembly GCF_001956315.1). Lineage (GTDB taxonomy): Bacteria > Pseudomonadota > Alphaproteobacteria > Sphingomonadales > Sphingomonadaceae > Sphingomonas_R > Sphingomonas_R montana. Next base: position 133,312 of record NZ_KV887143.1, read on the forward strand.
AAGGCAGGGATGATCCCGGTGGTGGCGCCGATCGGCGTCGGTCCGGACGGCGACACCTATAATGTGAACGCCGACACGATGGCGGGTGCGCTGGCGATCGCACTGGGCGCCGAACGGCTGTTCCTGCTGACCGACGTGGCGGGTGTGCTGGACAAGGACAAGGCGTTGCTGACCGACCTGACGCCGGCCGCGATCGCCGCGTTGCGGCGCGACGGCACCATCACCGGCGGGATGATCCCGAAACTGGAAACCTGCGTCGATGCGGTCGAAGGCGGCGTGGATGCCGCGGTCGTGCTGGACGGCCGCGTGCCGCACGCGATGCTGATCGAGATCTTCACGCGACAGGGCGCAGGGACGTTGGTGCGGCGGTAACCGGACTGGCCCCTCCCCCGAACGGGAGGGGCTTAGAAGCACCCTGCCATTGCCCGTCATCCCCGCCCCGGCTAAGGCCAGGGCAATCCCCTCGCATATGCGGAGCCGCCATGATCGCGATCCTTCAGATCATCAACCTCCTGCTCGGCCTGCTGCTCTACATCATCATCGCGCAAGCGATCCTGAGCTGGCTGATCGCGTTCAACGTCATCAACACGTCGAACGATTTCGTGCGGCAGCTGCTGTACGCGCTCGACCGGATCACGGAGCCGCTGTACCGGCCGATCCGCCGCGTCCTGCCCGATTTCGGAGCGCTCGACCTGTCGCCGATGGTCGTGATCCTGCTGATCTACATCCTGCGGACGATCGTCATTCCGAACATCGCGATGAGCCTGCTGGGCTGATCGGATGACCGCACGCATCATCGACGGGAAGGCGTTCGCCGCCACCTTGCGGGATCGGGTTGCCGCAGGTGTCGCCGCGTTCGCGGAACAGGCGGGGCGGGTGCCCGGCCTGTCGGTCGTGCTGGTGGGGGCGGACCCGGCCAGCGACGTCTATGTCCGGGCAAAGGGGCGCGCGACGCACGCTGCCGGCATGATCGGCGCGGAACACCGCCTGCCCGCCGAGACGACGCAGGCCGCGCTGCTGGCGCTGGTGGCGGAGCTGAACGCCGACGCGACGGTAGACGGGATACTCGTTCAGCTGCCGTTGCCGGGTCATATCGATTCCGCCGCGGTGATCGCCGCGATCGATCCGGACAAGGATGTCGACGGGTTCCATGTCGTCAATGCCGGGCGGCTGGCGGTGGGCGCGGACGGGTATGTGCCCTGTACGCCACTCGGCTGCGCGCTGCTGCTGGAGGATGTGCTGGGCGACCTGTCGGGGCTCGACGCGGTGGTGATCGGGCGGTCCAACATTGTCGGCAAGCCGATGGCGCAGCTGTTGATTGACCGGAACTGCACCGTCACGATCGCGCACAGCCGGACGCGCGACCTTGCCGCGGTGGTCCGGCGCGCGGATATCGTGGTGGCGGCGGTCGGGCGGCCGGAGATGATCCGCGGCGACTGGCTGAAACCCGGCGCGACCGTGATCGACGTGGGCATCAACCGGGTCGAGGATGCGGGTGGCCGGCGGCTGGTGGGCGATGTGGCGTATGACGAGGCGCTTGCGGTTGCCGGCGCGATCACGCCCGTGCCCGGCGGAGTGGGGCCGATGACGATCGCGGTGCTGCTGCGCAACACGCTGGTCGCGGCGCATGCGCGGGCCGGGCTGGCGAAGCCGGCGATCTGATGCTGACCTTGTTTATCTCCGCCTTCGTCACATTCTTCGTGGTGATCGATCCGCCGGGTTGCGCGCCGATCTTTGCCGGGCTGACGCGCGGCACGTCGCCCGATCACCGTCGCGCGATGGCGTTCCGGTCGGTGATGGTGTCGGCGGGGATCCTGCTGGTGTTCGCGCTGGTCGGCGAACGGTTCCTGTCGGCGATGGGGATCAGCCTGGACGCGTTCCGGATCGCGGGCGGGATCATGCTGTTCCTGATCGCGCTGGAGATGGTGTTCGAGAAGCGCACGCAACGCCGCGAGGAACGCGCCGAAGGCGTGCTGCGCGAGGCGGAGGCCGAGGCGCGGACGATGGAGGAGGAGGATATCTCCGTCTTCCCGATGGCGATCCCGATGATCGCCGGGCCGGGATCGATCGCGACCACCATGCTGCTAACGTCGCGTGCGCACGGCCTGGCGGAGACGGCGATCGTGTTCGCCGCGCTTGGCTCGATGCTGCTGATCCTGCTGCTGTCGCTGCTCGCCGCCGGGCCGCTGATGCGCGTGCTGGGGCACAAGGTGGAAGCGATGATCACCCGCATCCTGGGCGTGATCCTGGCGGCACTCGCCGCGCAGTTCGTGATCGACGGGATCCGGCAGAGCTTCGCATGAGGGCGCGAGGCGGCAGGTCGTTAATTCATGCCTGATGCAAAAATCAAAAGTTTTGCATCACTCCTAACGGGTGCGTCTGGCAAAGTTCATGAGCAGGATCAGGCAACCAACCACTGCCACCACACCGACTATTTGGAGGGTCGAAGTGTACGCGATCTTGGCCGCCATCGGCGCGCCGAGGCCAAGCCAATTGACTGCTAGCGCTAGTGCTCCTGCGATGGCGCCGCCAGCGAGGTAGCGCCATGCTCCAGCCCACCCCCGAGGCGTGAATAGCACGCCGATGAAGTAGCATGCAGTCGCACAGACGGCGACCCAGCCGAATAGTTCGGCGAAACCTCGCCACCCGGTTGGGCCGACGCCATCCGTCAGGCCTGCTAATCCGATGAAAGCTGCTGGTAGGATAGCAAGGCATCCAAGCCCTCTACCGATCGATGACCGTTCCATTTGCGTTACCCAATGACCTTGATCCAAGGTTAGCTAGAGGGGCGTCGACTTGCCATCGGTTCTCTCGATCTTGATGCAAAACTCACAAATTATGCATCGCTTCGTGATCGCTGAAATCGTGACCTTTTCCGTATGCAAAAATCCAATGCGGAACGGCTCGGCATAACCCGGGTTGCGCGTTGCGCTCGCGCATATGCCTTGCTTTTCCGATCTACCCCACCCGCCGCCACAGCTTGAACGGCGAGCCCTTCGGCAACGGCACCGGAACCAGCCAAGCGGGCACGCGGTTGCGGGCGAGTTGCCAGTAGAAGCCGCCCTTGGCCTCCGCATTGTAGATGGTCGATTCGGACATGCCGGGGCAGATCAGGAGCAGCGTGGCGCCGTGCCGCGCCATCGTCGCGCGCGCATTGTCGGGCGTGCCACGGAATGCCTTGATGACGTCGAGGATGGCGGTCTGGTTGCGGTGGTAGGGGCCGGCGATCGCGCGGTGGTGGGTCATGGCGATCAGCCGCGGGCCGAAATCGACGAAGGTCAGCACGGTCGCGGTGGGAATGCGCGCGATCGGGCGCAGCGCCGGCAGCGTCGGACAGCGGCGGTTGGCCATGTCGATCCGGTTGCGGTAGGTAAGCGCCGGCTTGCCGCCGGGTTTTCCCTGGCGGGCCACCGGGGCCGGCGCTGCGTTCGCCGCGTTCGGCACGGCGCGCACGACCAGTCCAGCGATGACCCCTGACAACAGCAGGAATGCCGCGACCGTACCGAATATGCGCACCATCATCAGCCGGTGGCGCGCGACCATGGGCAGCACGAGCCAGGTGAGTGCGGCGATGCCGGGCACCGCCAGCAGCTGCGCCGGCGGGCCGGACCGCGTCTGCCACGCCATCAGCCCCGCCGATGTCAGCCCGAGCAGCGCCACCGTGGCCCAGGCGGGGAACAGCGGCGTGCCCCGCGACCGCCACAGCACCGTGGCATAGCCGACCAGCCCGACCACGGGTGCCAGCCCGACGGGGAACCAGGTCCGCCAGCCATGGGCGTAGAGCGGCCGGACTTCGTTGATGTGGACGAACCACAGCGCGCGCAATTCGGGGCTGAGCCGTTCGGGCGTGCCGAGGCATTGCGGCCAGGCGAGTGCGAACCCGCCCGCCACCAGCGCGCCGGCCGCCACCGCCGCGGCCAGTCGCACCGTGCGGCGATCGTCGCGGATCGATGCCAGCGCCACGAACAGCCCGCCGCCCAGCAACGTCGCCGACAGCCAGACCGGCGACAGCGCGTCGCATACGGCCATGCGGTTGTCATGCGACGCGAACAGCATGAACCCGATCGCGCTGCCAAGGCCCAGCGCGATCCCATGCGCGGCCAGACGCGGGGCCTCCGCCCGGTCCCAGACCCAGCGGAGCGCGACCGCGCCGGTCGCCAGCGCCAGATAAGGCAGCATTTCCAGCCCGATCGTCAGCGACAGGGCGGCGGCACCGCCGGCCACCAGCCCGCCGCGCCGGCGGACCGGATCGGCACTGCCCGCGACGACGGTCGCCAGCAGCGCCAGTTGCCAGCCATGATGGTCGATACGGGTCGGCATGAACATGAGCAGCATGGTGCCCATGCAGAAGAACATGCCTGCGCCGAGCGCGAAGGCGGATCGGTCCACGAGCCGACGTACCGTAACCACCGACGCGAACAGGGCCAGGCCCAGCGGCAGGAGCGGGGCCACCGCCACCGCGATCCGCGCGGCGGTGAACGCGCCCACGAACGGCCGGGTCAGCAGGATCAGCCCTGCGATCGGCAGGTCCACGATCCGCGACCAGTGGATGCTGGCGCCGTGCGGCGGATCGAGCTTGTACTGGCGCAGGTCGTACCAACCCTGGCCGCCAAGCCACGCATTCACCTGCGCGAACCGCAGATTGTCGTCGGTATCGGCCAGCCCCAGCCAGCTAATCTGCCGCCACTTGTAGACGATCAGAATCGCCGCGCCGACCGCCCAGAACAGCAGGGTCCAGCGGATCCAGTGGCGGGCGGCAGCGTCGGTCGGCGGCGTCGTGGGCACGGTTCATCCTTCAAACGTGGCCCGGCGGGCAGCGCGCTATGGAACCATGGGTCGCGCGCGACAACCATGTTTGACGCGCACTTCGTTCAGTCCTAGCGCGCCATATTACCGGCATGACCTTTCCGATTTCCTCAACCGACGATTCGACGCCCGGCCTGGCCGGGCGGATCCGCGCCTTCCTTTCGGGCACGGGGGGGCAGTTCGTGCGCTATGCCATCACGGGGTTCGGCGTCACGGCGCTGGCGGCGGCGATCTACTGGGTGCTGGCGACGCCGCTGCGCATGCATCCGCAACTGGCCAATCTGGCGGGTTATGCCGCGGCCGTGTCGATCGGCTACGTCATCCACAGCCGGTGGAGCTTCCGCGGGCACGGCAGCCGCGACAATCAGGTCCGCACCACCATCCGGTTCGTAACCGCCTCGCTCATCAGCCTGGGGATGAACAGCGCCTGGATCTGGTTGCTGGTCCACCGGCTGCATGGGCCGACCTGGTGGCCGATCGTGCCGATCATGTTCGTGACACCCGTGGCGATGTTCTGGCTTAACCGGCTATGGGTCTTCGAATGACAGACCCGTACCGCGTGCCTGCTCCCATATCCGGTCCGGCCGCGAGCGCGGAGAGGTGCGGCGAACCGCGCCCGCTGGTGACGATGATCGTGCCGGTAAAGGACGAGGAGGCGGCGATCGGCACCTTCGTGCAGCGGGTGACGCTGGTCCTCGATTCGCTGGCCGAGCCGCGGGGCTGGGAAATCCTGTTCGTCGACGACGGATCGACCGACGCCACGCTGCCCGCGATCATGGCCGCCAACCATGCCGACCCGCGGATCCGCGCGTTGTCGCTGTCGCGCAATTTCGGCAAGGAGGCCGCGCTGTCGGCCGGGCTGGACGTCGCGCGCGGCGAGGTGTCGATCCCGATCGATGTCGACCTGCAGGACCCGCCGGAAGTGATCGGCGAGATGATCGCCAAATGGCGCGACGGGTACGAGGTGGTGTACGGCGTGCGCCGCAACCGGGCGAGCGACACGTTGCCCAAGCGGTTCACGGCCGACTTCTACTACCGCGCGCACAACTGGTTGTCGGCGGACAAGATTCCCGAACATGCCGGCGATTTCCGGCTGCTCGACCGGCGGGTGGTGGAGGTGATCCGCACGATGCCGGAACGCAACCGGTTCATGAAGGGCCTGTTCGCATGGGGCGGGTTTCGCCAGACCTCGGTCGAATATGACCGGGTCGAACGGACGCTGGGCACGACCAAGTTCAACTACTGGAAGCTCTGGACGCTGGCGATCGACGGGATCACGTCGGCATCGACGGTGCCGCTCCGCGTCTGGAGCTATCTGGGCGGGGCGATCGCGCTGTGCGGCATCGTCTATGCGCTGTTCGTGGCGGCGCGCACGCTGCTGTTCGGGTCAGACGTCGCGGGCTATCCCTCGCTGATGGTCGCGATCCTGTTCTTCGGCGGGTTGCAGCTGCTGTCGCTGGGCGTGCTGGGCGAGTATGTCGGGCGCATCATGGTCGAGGTGAAGCACCGGCCGATCTACGTCGTGCGGACCCGGATCGGCATGGACGGCGGGACCAACGGCGCGAGCAGAGGAATGGACTGATGGACGCCAGCATCTATGCGCGGATGGCCGAGATCGACGGCGAACATTGGTGGTTCGCCGCACGCCGCCGGATCGTGGCGGCGCTGATCGAGGCGCAGGCCCCGCGGCGGTCGGGCATGGCGATTCTGGAGGTCGGCTGCGGCACGGGATCGAACATCCCGCTGTTGCAGGGCTATGGCACGGTCGATGCGGTGGAGCCGGACGATTTCGCCCGGGCCTTCGCCTCCACCCGCAGCGGCGTCGCGGTGAAGGGCGGGTATCTGCCCGACGGCGTCGCGTTGCAGGACGGGCATTACGACTTCATCGTGCTGCTCGACGTGCTGGAACATATTCCGGGCGATCTGGAAGCGCTGACCGCGCTGCGCCGCAAGCTGGCCCCCGGCGGTCGGTTGATGGTGACCGTGCCCGCCAATCCGTGGATGTGGAGCGCGCATGACGCCGCCCACCACCACCAGCGCCGCTATACTGCGGCCACGCTGGCCGATGTGTTCGTGCGCGCCGGGTTCCGCGTGCGGCATCGCAGCCATTTCAACACGCTGCTGTTCCCGCTGATCGTCGGGGTGCGGTGGCTGCACAAGCTGACCGGCAAGACCGGCGGGGACGATGATGCGATGCCGTCGCCGCGCGTGAACCGCCTGCTCGAACGGCTGTTCGGTGCGGAACGTCACATCGTGGCGCGGCGGTCGCTGCCCTTCGGCGTGTCGCTGGCACTGGTCGCCGAACCGGCCTGAACCGGCGCGGATGGCCGCACGACGCGGTACAGGATGCCGCGTGCGCGCCCGTGCCAGACGGGCATCAGGTCGGGATAGCGGACCCAGCCCGACCGCGGCATGTCGATCAGCCAAAGATAATCATAGGCGGCGCGCGGAAAGTTCACCAGCGTATCGCGAAACACCGGTTCGCCGCGCCGGCGACAGCGGAGCGGGCGCAGCATCTGTGTCGGATCGCCGCCGAACCGGCCGACATGGGGGTTGCGGATCGTCAACAGTTGCGCACCCGCCATCGCCCACTGGCCGTTCACGAACGCCTGTTTGCGGCCGATCGCGATGCTGCCGAGATGGTCCATCCGCGAATAGCTCCACGTCCCTTCGCAGGGCAGGTTGACCAGCACCATCACGCGCGCGCCGACGGGTAGATGGTCGATCGCCGCAAGCTGTTCGTCATAGGCGCGGTCCAACCGAGCGTAATGGAGCGTGTGGCCGGTCAGCCGGACCAGCAGGAACAGCAATGCGGCGATCGCCAGCGCAGGCCGCCACCAGCGCGCATCCCCGACCGGCCGCAACGCCACCGCCGCGACGGCCAGCGCATAGGGCGCCATCCGCATGTCGGCATAGGCCGAACCGAGCAGGACGCGCGGTAGCACCGCATAGGCGGCGAACAGAAACAGCGCGGCCAGGCCGAGCGTGCGATCGTACCGAAAGCCGATCCGCGCAACGCCCATCCCGAGCAGCGCGATGAAGAGCGAAACGCAGGCCATGTCGAACTGGCGGTTGTCGTCGCGCAACGCGGCGACCAGCCAGCCGAGTTTCCACATGACGGCATAACCGCCGGTCGTGCCGGCGACCGCACCGGACCGCCAGACCAGCATCAGGATCATCGGCGGCACCAGTGGCAGGCAGGCGATGCCGGCATGCCACAGCGTTGCGAACAGGGGCCGCGTGGGCTCATCGCCACCGCCCCGCGCGCGGACCAGCTCCGCGGCGGCGGCCAGCAGGCACAGCACCGCCCAGCCATAGCTGTGGCAGACCCAGATCATGAGGCCGATCGGCACGAACAGCAGCGCGCGCAACCGCGTCCGCCCTGTCCGGCCGAGCCGCAGCCACAGGGCGAACGCCAGGAAGGCCAGCGCCATCGACAGCGCGAAGTTGGCGAACCCGAACTGGAACGGATAACCATAGGCGAACGGCAGCGCGAACGCCGCGCCGGCCGGCACGCGGCCATGCGCTTCCCGCGCCATCCACAGCAGTCCGCCGGCGGTCAGCGCCGGGATCAGCAGGACGATCAGCTTGACCGCCGGTTCCAGCCCCATCAGCCGGGACAGCGGCACGACCAGCAGATCGATACCCATATTGCCGATCAGGCCCCATTCGAACCCATAATAGCGTTGCAGCCAGGGCGACTGCGCACGGCCGAGTTCGACGCCGTAGCGCCCGATATGGCCCAGCAGGTCGGTGATGGGGGGAATGTCGGGACGGAGCAGCGGGATCACCATCAGGCACGCCAGCCCGATCGCGTACCACCGCCACTGCCACCAGGCGCGATCGGTCATGGCTTTGCCTGTATCGAAGCGGAGCCCCGTCGGGAATAGAAATGCGGGGAGTGGGAGGCGCGCTGGCATCTGCTCCGTCATTCCGGTTTTCGCCGGGATGACGCTCGGTGGCTCCGACGAACGGCATGCGGCGTGCTTTCCTTCCCTCTGGCCAGACCCTAAGGCGGCGGCCATGGAACGGGCGCGGCTACTCCGGACGATCGGCATCCTCGGCGCGTTCGGGTTGCTCGCGCTCGCGCTGTACTTCCGGTTCCACGCATCGCTGGTGGAACCGTTCTGGCTGGACGAGGCGTATAGCGCCTATGCGGCGGGCAAGGGGTTCGGTTTCCTCTGGCATGTCGTCGCGACCTACGAAACGCATCCGCCCTTCTACTATTCGCTGCTGCGCTGCTGGACGCTGCTGTTCGGCGACAGCCTGGCCGGTCACCGGTCGCTGGGGTATGTCGCGGGTGTCGCGGTGCTGCCGGTGATCTGGCTTGGCGCGCGCGATTCGGGGCGGCTGGCGGGGCTCGATCCGCGGCGCATCGCATGGGGGGCGACGGCGTTCGCGGCGGTGTCGATCGCGCTGGTCGCGATGACCCGCGAGGTGCGGCCCTATCCGGTGATGATTCTGGTCTATGCCGGCACGCTGTGGGCGCTGGTCCGGCTGGGGATCGCCGCGGAACGCGGGCGGGGCGTCGCCGGCCGGCCGTTTGCGGGCTATCTCGTCGGGCTGGCGCTCATGCTGTGGCTGCACAATCTGGGCGTGCTCTATGCGGCCGCGATCGGGCTGGCGTTCGCCGCGCTGGTGCTGCGTGCGCGTCTGTCGCGACGCGACTGGGTACGGATCGTTAGCGGGCATCTGCTGGTCCTGCTCGCCTGGCTGCCCGCGCTCGCCATTCTGGCCGATCAGGCGCCGACCTGGGTCAGGGCGACGTGGCTGACCTTTTCCTGGGCCACGGTGCCGGGCAAGCTTGCGATCCTCTATGCCGCGCCGGGTTTCGCGCCCGGTGTCGCGTTGTTCGTGCTGGCCGGTTTGGCGATCTGGCGACTGATGGAGCGCGCGCCGGCGCGGCGGCTGGCAGCGGCGCTGTTTGCGCTCGCGCTGGTGCCCCCGGGCCTGTCGATCGCGCTGTCGGCGATGGTCGCACCGGTGTTCATCATGCGCACCATGACGCCGGTCGCGGTCCCGGCAATGCTGCTGCTGAGCATCGGGACGATCGGCTGGGCGGCGGGGTGGCGGCGTCATGTCGGGCTGACCGCCGGGCTGGTCGTCGCGTTCCACATGATCCTGGTCGATGTTCGCGAGCGGCAGCATGTCGGCGGGCAACAGGACTGGTACGGGGTCGTGCGGTTCCTCGCCCCGCGCTGGCAGCCGGGCGACGTGCTGCTCGCCTATCCCAATGAGGGGGCGCTGCCGCTGGTGTTCGCGCTGCGCGACCGCGGCGTGACCATTCCGGTGCGGCCGGTGCCGACACCCGTGCCGTCGATCGGGGTCGGGGGGTGGTACCCCACCGGCAGCCGCGGCGTCGTGTCGCTCCCGCGCGACCGGTTGCGGGCCATCGCGCGGGAGCCTGCGGTGCAGGCGGCGCGGACGGTGTGGCTGCTTCGGCTGGGGCCGCGGGCCTATGACAAGGGAGACATGTTCCTGCGCGAGTTGTCGGTCGGCCGGCGGCCGGTGGCGCGGTTGTACTGGAACCCGATCAACCTGATTGCGCTGCGGCGAGCGGAGAAGTCTTAATCGTCCGTTCCCCGGCGCAGGCCGGGGCCCTGGATGCAACCGTTCCATCTAGGCCCCGGCCTATGCGCCGGGGAACGCTTCGTGCTTCTAGCGTCTAGCCCTACAGCCCATCGCGGCGGCCCAGCAGGCGGAGGCGGAGGGCGTTGAGCTTGATGAAGCCCGCTGCGTCGCGCTGGTCGTAGGCGCCGGCGTCGTCCTCGAACGTCACGACCTTTTCGCTGTAGAGCGAATAGGGCGAGCGGCGGCCGGTGACGAAGACGCTGCCCTTGAACAGTTTCAGCCGGACGGTGCCTGACACCTTGTGCTGGCTATGGTCGATCGCGGCCTGGAGCATTTCGCGTTCCGGGCTGAACCACAGGCCGTTGTAGATCAGTTCGGCATAGCGCGGGGCGAGTTCGTCCTTCAGGTGCATCGCGCCGCGATCGAGCGTGATCTGTTCGATCCCGCGGTGGGCCAGGTGGTAGATCGTGCCGCCGGGCGTCTCGTACATGCCGCGGCTCTTCATGCCGACGAAGCGGTTTTCGACCAGGTCGAGCCGGCCGATGCCGTGGCGCTTGCCAAGTTCGTTGAGCTTGGCGAGCAGCGTGGCGGGGGACATCCCCTCGCCGTTCACCGCCACCGCGTCGCCGCGTTCGAAGTCGATCATGATCTCCTCCGGCACGTCGGGTGCAGTGACGGGATCATCGGTGCGCGAGTAGACATAGTCCGGGATCTCGTCCCACGGATCCTCGAGCACCTTGCCCTCCGACGAGGTGTGCAAAAGGTTCGCGTCGGTCGAGAAGGGCGACTCCCCCCGCTTGTCCTTGGGCACCGGGATCTGGTGCTGTTCGGCATATTCGATCAGGCGCGTGCGGCTGGTCAGGTCCCATTCGCGCCACGGCGCGATGACGCGGATGTCGGGGGCGAGCGCGTAATAGCCGAGTTCGAACCGGACCTGGTCGTTGCCCTTGCCGGTGGCGCCGTGGCTGACCGCGTCGGCACCGACCTGACGCGCGATTTCGATCTGGCGCTTGGCGATCAGCGGTCGTGCGATCGAGGTGCCGAGCAGGTACAGCCCCTCGTACAGCGCGTTCGACCGCATCATCGGCATGACATAGTCGCGCACGAATTCCTCGCGCAGGTCGTCGATGAAGATGTGTTCGGGCTTCACGCCCATCAGTTCCGCCTTGGCGCGGGCGGGCTCCAGCTCCTCGCCCTGGCCGAGGTCCGCGGTGAAGGTCACGACCTCGCACTGATATTCCTCGCGCAGCCATTTCAGGATCACGCTCGTGTCGAGGCCGCCCGAATAGGCCAGCACAACCCGCTTCACGTCCGACATGTCCGTCCCTTCAACCCGTAAATTCGCGCGCGCCTTGCCATCCGGGGCCAGCGCATTCAAGCGCCATACAGTTGGACGGCCCCATATCGTCGCCCCGTACGTAGAGGACCGGACATGGACCAAGGAACAGTTATGCCCCCGATGACCCTCTTGATGACCGCGATGCTCGGTCTGGCCGCCGCGCCGGCGCTTTCCGCCGCACCCGCCGCCGCGGCGAAGACGGGCGCCGACGTGACGCGCGCGCAGATGCAGGCGGAGGTCGACGGTGTGTTCAAGCTGGCCGACACGAACAAGGACGGGTTCATGAGCCGCGCGGAATTCGGCAAGCGGATGGGCGTCGTCCTGAACCGCACGCCGCCGGGCACGAAGAACGCGCCGACCGCGAAAGAGGCGCAGGACATGCTGAACGCCGCCAATGCCGCTTTCAAGGCAGTCGACAGCAACAGCGACGGGAAGCTGAGCCCGGCGGAGGCATCGCGCCGCCCGATGCGCGCGTTCGACATGGTCGATGCCAATCACGACGGTGTGCTGACGCTGGCGGAGAAGATTGCCGCACGCAAGCCGGGCGCGGGCGCGATCCTGGATCGCAAGCTGACACCGGGGCGTTGACAGCCGGGACGGGGCAAGGAGAGACGTGATGAAGCCGATGCTGACGACGATCGCGGCGATGATGCTGGCGGTGCCCCTTGGCCTGGGCGGGGCAGTTCATGCGCAGCAGCCGGGGCCGCAGGGGCGTGGGCCGGATTTCCTGTTGCGGGGGGCGGCCGCTGAACGGGCGACCGGCCTCAGCCACATGCTCGACGCGGATCGCGACGGTGCGGTCAGCCGTGCCGAGGTCGATGCGTGGGCGGCGGGCAAGGCAGTACCCCCCGCCATCCTCGAATCGATGTTCGCGGACGCCGATACGAACCGCGACGGCCGTATCACCCTGGCCGAGCAGCAGGCCGACGCGCTGCGTAGCTTCGACGAGGCCGATACCGATCATGACGGGCGCATGACGGGTGCCGAGCGCGCGGCGGCAGAAGCAAGATTCTCGGCGCAGGAGCCGGGTACTGGCGTTGCGCCCGCGCCATTGCCGGTACCGACCCGGAAACGCTGACGATCGATGCCCGCGCCTTCGGCGCTTGAAATCGATATTGCATAACGATCGGTCGCGCCCGCCAGAATAGCGACCTGTCGTAAACCCATGTTTATTTTCGTAACCGCGCTCTGGCTAGCCTGTCATCCTTTGCCGGGGCGCGATCATGCTACAACTCGTCTATGCCAGTCGGGCCACCGATGCGTGGGATGGTGACCTCCATGGGCTTTGCGTGCAGTGCGCCGGCCATAACGAGCGCGAGGAAATCACTGGCGTGGTGCTGTTCGAGAACGGTACGTTTCTCCACGCGCTGGAAGGCCCGAGGGAGGGTGTCGAGAATATCTTCATCGAGATCGTCCAGGACAAGCGTCACCATTCGCTGCATCTGCTGTCCCGACGCAGGCTGACGCAGCGCGAGTTCGGCTATGGCGCGATGGTCGAACTCGATACACCGGAGGCCCGCGACGAAGCACTGTCGAAGGTCGGGGATATCGTCAGCCTGGCGGGCGGTGCCGCGCGGACGGCGTTCGACGAGTATTTCGGCACGGTAGGCGGCGACCCGGTGCAGCGTTCCGTGCCGGCGAACGATCGGGCGCTGGCGAAGCTCTGGCGTGATGGAAGCGGCGCACGCGGGTAGGACGGGCAGGCTCGCGACGTCGCCGCGACGTCGTCCAGCGGCTCAGTCCTGCGCCTGCAATGCCCGTTCGGCGCTCGCCAGATAGTCGCGTGTCAGCGGCAACGCCCAGCGGCTGCGGACATACTGGATCTGGTAGTTGCACATGCCGCCGTGGCGGAACGCGCTCATCGCGCCGGCAAGGTAGAAGGTCCACATGCGGTAGAAGCGCGCGTCGAACATCGCCTCGATCTCCGCCTTGTGCGCGACGCAGCGGTCGTACCAGTGGCGGATGGTCAGCGCATAGTGGACGCGGAGTGTTTCGACGTCGGACGAGATCAGGCGCTGCGACTCACTGGCGGCGACGATCTCCGACAAGGCGGGGTTGTAGCCGCCGGGGAAGATGTAGCGCGCGGTAAAGGCATCGGTCTGGCCCGGGCCGCCCATCCGTCCGATGGTGTGGAGCAGCATGACGCCGTCCTCCACCATCAGCGCGCGGCATTTGGCGAAGAAGGTGCGGTAGTTGGGCACGCCGACATGTTCGAACATGCCGACCGACACGATCCGGTCGAACGTCCCGCTGAGTTCGCGGTAGTCGATCAGTTCGAACTTCACGCGGTCCGCGACGCCGGCTTCCTCCGCACGGCGGCGCGCGGTCTTGAGCTGTTCCTCCGACAGGGTGATGCCCAGCACGTCGACGTCGGCGACGCGGTTGAGGTAGAGCGCCATGCCGCCCCAGCCGCAGCCGATGTCGAGCACGCGCTGGCCCGGTTTCAGGTTCAGCTTGGCGGCAATGTGCGCCTTCTTGTCGAGCTGCGCCTGTTCCAGGCTGTTGTCCGGATCGGTGAAGTAGGCGCAGCTATATTGCCGGTCGACATCCAGGAACAGGTCGTAGAGCCGGTCGCCGATATCGTAATGATGGGCGACATTCTGTTTCGACCGGGCGATGCGGTTCACGGAATCGAGCCGGGTCGCGATGGTGCCGGCGATCCGCTTCATCGGGCTGCGCGCGCCCAGCTGCCCGCCGCCGCGTTCCCATTTGCCGTTGGACCGGATCAGGTCGATCAGGCCCGCGATGTCACCCTGTTCGATGATCATGCGGCCGTCCATCCAGGCCTCCGCCGCGCCAAGCCTGGGATGGCGCGCGATGTAGTTGCCGACGCGTGCGTCGGTGAAGCGCACGACGATCGGCATCCGGTCGGGATCGGGCGTGCCGTAGTCGTAGCGCTTGCCGTCGCCATCGATGATCGACAGCTGGCCGGTCTTCAGCGCCTTGCGGGCGAATCTATCGAACAGCCACATATGCGTACGCCCCGTTTGTTTGGGGCGGTATTGCCAGTGTGGTCAGTTGGCGTCGATGCCAAAACGGTCATCGCCTGTGTCTCCCCCTCTCCCCGAGGGGAGAGGGCTTTGCCTGGACGCAACCGGCTCCCTCCCCCTTCCGGGGGGGAGGGCCGGGGAGAGGGGGGGACACAAGCGCTGTGTGTGACTTCAGCCCAGCGCGGCCTGCTTCTCGTCGGCCAGACGATCGAGTTCCGCGCGGCTCTTCTTCTCCGACGCGGATTTCAGCTGGCCGCAGGCGGCCATGATGTCGCGGCCGCGCGGGGTGCGGACGGGGGCGCTGATGCCGGCTTCGAACACGATGTTGGAGAAGCGCTTGATCCGTTCCGGGTCGGAACATTCGTAGTTCGCGCCGGGCCAGGGGTTGAACGGGATCAGGTTCACCTTGGCCGGCAGGTCGTACTTCTTCAGCAGCCGGACCAGTTCGTATGCATCGGCGTCGCTGTCGTTCTTGTCCTTCAGCATCACATATTCGAACGTGATGCGGCGTGCGTTGTTGGCGCCGGGATAGTCGGCGCAGGCCTGGAGCAGCTCCTCGATCCCGTATTTGCGGTTGAGCGGGACGATCTCGTCGCGGACGTCCTTCGTCACCGCGTGGAGCGAGACGGCAAGGTTGACGCCGATCTCCGCCCCGGCACGCGCCATCATCGGCACGACGCCGCTGGTGCTGAGCGTGATGCGGCGGCGGGAGAGGCCGAGGCCGGCGCCGTCCATGACGAGCTTCAGCGCATCGCGGACATTGTCGAAATTATAGAGCGGTTCGCCCATCCCCATCATGACGATGTTGGTGAGCATGCGGCCCTCCGGCTGGCTCGGCCATTCCCCCAGCGCGTCGCGCGCCAGCATGACCTGGCCGACGATCTCGGCCGGCGTCAGGTTACGGACCAGCCGCATCGTGCCGGTGAAGCAGAAACGGCAGTTGAGCGTGCATCCCACCTGGCTGGAGACGCAGAGCGTGCCGCGGTCCGCATCCGGGATGAAGACCATCTCGTAATCCTGGCCGTCGTCGGTGCGGAGCAGCCACTTGCGCGTGCCGTCGCTCGACACCTGCGCCTCGACCACCTCCGGCCGGCTGACGACGAAGCGCATTGCGAGCCAGCCGTGCATCGACTTGGCGATATCGGTCATCAGCGTGAAATCGACGACGCCGCGATTGTAGATCCAGTGCCACAGCTGCTTTGCGCGCAGCTTGGCCTGCTTGGGTTCGAGCTGCGCGGTTTCGAGTGCGACGCGCAGTTCCGCCTGCGACAGGCCGAGCAGGTCGATCCGGCCATCGGCGCGGGGCACGAATGCACGGGGTACGGGAACCGGATCGATATGACCGGGGATGGACATCTGGATTGTCATGATCGCGTCGATATAGGCGAAAACCGCGTGTTTCGCCAGACGGGGCGGCGGACGGTCGCCGGTCGCCGGTCGGCGTCTCCGGCAGTCGCAGACCAGCGGAGCTGCTACGCCCGGTCCATCCGCCGGCCGAGCGCCACGAACAGGTAGATCAGCGGCGGCACCAGCACGATCGACAGCACGACCTTCGCCAGCATCTGCCCCGCCAGCAGCCCGCCGATATCACGTTCGCCCAGGAACGAGATCGAGATGAACAGCAGCGTATCGATGACCTGGGACGCGGCACTGGCCACCATCGCGCGCAACCAGAGGAGGTTGTCGGCCCCCGCCGCGAGCCGGGAAAAGATATAGACGTTGAGCGTCTGCGACGTACCGTATGCGATCAGACCCGCGATCATCATGCGTGCGCCCTGGCCGACGACGATCGGGAAAGCGTCCACCGCCGGCAGATACATGCCGGGATCGGTCGGGAGGACCAGGACCAGCTGGATCAGCAGCGCGGACATGACGAGCGGGACGAAACCGAAGCGCACCATCCGATCGGCAGCGGCGCGGCCGTGCAGTTCGGCGATCGCGCTGCCGATCACCACCAGCAGCAGGAACGCGAAGATGCCGGCCTCCACCGCCAGCGGCCCCAACGCCACCTGCTTCACGCCCAGCACGCCCGCAATGCACGTCATCCCGCCGTACAGGATGGAAAACAGGAACAGCGACCGGGGAATGGCGGCGGCGGCGGATGGCGGTGTCGTCATCGGCGCGGTGCTAATCGTTTTCGCGCGGACGTGGAAGCCGCGAAGATGACCGGAGCGCCGGCGCCATGCCCCCAAACTGTCCGGTCGGCCAAGCGAAGGGCTGTGCGTTCGCCGCGCGACGTGTATCGTCCGCCGCGACCGATCCCGTGGCCGCCCGAGAAAGCCCCCGACCGACATGCTCAAATATCTGATCGGCCTTGCCGGTATCGCGGTTATCCTCGCGATCGCCGTACTGCTATCCTCCAACCGCCGGGCGATCCGGTTGCGGGTGGTGGGGGCGGCCTTCGCGCTGCAGGCCGGCATCGCGGTGCTGGTGCTGTATTCGAGCGTCGGCAAGGTGGTGCTTGGCCAGATGTCGGGCGCGGTGGCCAATCTGCTCGGCTATTCGCAGCGCGGTACGGAATTCCTGTTCGGGACGCTCGCCAACCCGGCGATCGGCGGGCGGAGCTTCGCCATTTCCGCGCTGCCGGTCATCATCTTCTTCGCCAGCCTGGTGTCGATCCTCTATTACCTTGGCGTCATGCAGTTCGTGGTCCGCTGGATCGGCGGCGCGATCGAGCGGGTGATCGGCGTGTCGAAGGTGGAATCGCTGTGCGCCGCCGCCAATATCTTCGTCGGGCAGTCCGAATCGCCGCTGGTGATCCGCCCCTATCTGGCCGGGCTGACGCCGCCGCAGCTGTTCACCGTGATGGTGAGCGGGATGGCGGGTGTCGCAGGCACGATCCTGGCGGCCTATGCGTCGATGGGGGTGCGGATCGACTATCTGCTGGCGGCGAGTTTC
Organism: Sphingomonas montana; assembly: GCF_001956315.1. GTDB lineage: Bacteria > Pseudomonadota > Alphaproteobacteria > Sphingomonadales > Sphingomonadaceae > Sphingomonas_R > Sphingomonas_R montana. The sequence goes on from NZ_KV887143.1 coordinate 150,916, forward strand.
ATGGCGGCACCGGGCGGCATCCTGATGGCCAAGATCATGATGCCGGACGACATCGCGCCGCCCGCGGGGGAACTGCCGCTCGGCGACGCCAACGACCCGCAGCGCGAGGAGCATCAGATCGCGATGGCGGAGGCGACGCATGACGAGGAGCGCCCCGCCAACATCATCATGGCCGCCAGCCAGGGCGCGCAGACCGGCGTGCGGCTGGCGGTGGCGGTAGGCGCGATGGTGCTGGCGTTCGTGGCGCTGGTGGCGCTGGCCAACGGGTTGCTGACCGGGGTCGGCATGTGGTTCGGGGTGGAGGCGCTGACGTTCCAGCGGCTGCTCGGCTATGTCTTCGCGCCGGTCATGTACCTGCTGGGCGTGCCATGGGGCGAGGCGGGGATCGCCGGCGGGCTGTTCGGGCAGAAGATCGTGCTGAACGAGTTCGTCGCCTATATCGCGTTGGGCGAACAGCAGGCGGCGCTGTCCGAGCGGACCGTGGCGATCGTCACCTTCGCGCTCTGCGGATTCGCCAATTTCAGCTCGATCGCGATCCAGATGGCGGTGACGGGCAGTCTGGCCCCCAACCAGCGTACGATGATCGCCAAGCTGGGGTTGCGCGCGCTGGTGGCCGGATCGCTGGCCAACCTGATGAGCGCAGCGTTCGCCGGGTTGCTGCTGGTTCCCTGAAACAGTAGCATTTTGGTACAGACTGACCCGAAACGGGATGTCGTCGAACAGTTGTACGAATCCGCAGGTGGGCAACAGCAAGGACGCCGTTATGTAACGAGCATTGCCTAACTAGGCGTTAGGAGGTGCTCAAATGCGTATTGTACTTCTAATACTGGCGTTCATCTGGATCGTGCCGCTGGTCGGTGTTGTCGTCATGGCGCTGATAGCCGGTATGTCGCGACGTGCCCGGTCCTTTCTGCGGCGAACGCTGGTCACCGGCTGAACGCCACCGTGGCACGCACGCCGGCTTGATCCGGCTGCCGGTCCGGTCCAGCGTCTGCTGGACCGGACCGGTGGAGGAAGCCCGTCATGCCTGTCGTCACCACCGCGCGCGTCGCGACGCCGCATGCGAGCCGTTACCTGCAGCAGCTGTGCAGGCATTGGAGCCACCGGTTCGTCGTGGAACATACGCCGGACGCAGGAGAGGTCGCACTGCCGGCGGGACCGCTGACCTTGACCGCCGAACCGGACACGCTGGTGCTGCGGTTGAGCGTGGCCGATGCGGAAGAGGTCGCGCGCGTGCAGGGCGTGGTCGCCGAACTTCTCGACCGGTTCGCGTTCCGCGAGGGGCCGCTGGAGTATGATTGGCGAGTGGACGGGTAGGCGTTTGGCGAACCCGGCCCTTCTGTTCGTGCAAGCGGTCGCCGCAGTCGCACCCCCTCTTCCGGCCCCCTTCCCGTGGGTGGGGGAGAGGGCTTCTTTGTTAGCGCGTTGGAACGGGGGTTTCGGCTGAATAGTCGTAGAAACCGCGGCCGGTCTTGCGGCCGAGCCAGCCGGCCTCGACATATTTGACCAGCAGGGGGGCCGGGCGGAATTTGGGGTCCCCGGTGCCGTCGTGCAGGACGCGGCAGATGTTCAGGCAGGTATCGAGCCCGATGAAGTCGGCGAGCGTCAGCGGCCCCATCGGGTGGTTGAGCCCCAGACTGACCGCCGCGTCGATATCGGCGATCGTGGCGACGCCCTCGCCCAGCGCGAAGCAGGCCTCGTTGATGAACGGCAGCAGCACGCGGTTGACGATGAAGCCCGGCGCGTCGTTCGCATGGACGACGGTCTTGCCGAGCGCCTGCGCATAGGCCTCGACCCGCGCCACGGTGGCGTCCGCGGTGGCGAGGCCGCGAATCAGTTCGATCGGGCGCATGACCGGCACCGGGTTGAAGAAATGGACGCCCATGAACCGGGCAGGATCGGGCGCCGCCTGCGCCAGCCGCGTGATCGGGATGGACGAGGTGTTGGTGGCGAGGATGGCGTCGTCACCGAGTACCGCCCCGACATCGGCGAAGATCCTGCGCTTGATGTCCTCGCGTTCGGTCGCGGCCTCGATCACCAGCGCGGCATCGGCCATCGCCGCGACGTCGCCCACCGGTTCGATCAGCGCGACCGCGGCCTGCGCGTCTTCGAACGACAATTTTTCCTTGGCGACCAGCCGGTCGAGCGCGCGGGCGATGCCGTCGCGGCCCTTGGTGGCGGCCGCGATCGAAATATCCGACAGCAGGACGCGGTAGCCCGCCTGTGCGGACACCTGCGCGATGCCGGCCCCCATCTGGCCCGCGCCGATTATGCCGATCATTTCCATGGATCATCCTCACGCTGAACGCCCTGACCGGGCTTTGCACTCGCCCTACCGGCTCGCGCGGCGGCTCGCTAGGGTCATGGCGCGGGCGGCCGAGCCCGCTATGGTGCCGCAGTGCAGCGATTCCGATGGGTCGGGGTGGCAATCCCCGCCCCGTTATGCTTTAGCCCAGCCAACTTTCCGCTGGACCCAGAGGACGCGATCCCATGAACATCCACGAATATCAGGCCAAGGAACTGCTCGCCAAGTTCGGTGTCGCGATCCCCGCCGGCTATGCCGCGATGACCGTCGAAGAAGCCGTCGCAGCAGCCGAGCGCCTGCCCGGGCCGCTCTATGTCGTGAAGTCGCAGATCCACGCCGGCGGGCGCGGGAAGGGCAAGTTCAAGGAACTCGGCCCTGATGCGAAGGGCGGCGTGCGGCTGTCCAAGACGCTGGACGACGTGCGTCAGAACGCGACCGACATGCTGGGCAACACGCTGGTCACGATCCAGACGGGCGATGCGGGCAAGCAGGTCAACCGGCTGTACATCACGGACGGCGCGGACATCGCGAAGGAATATTATCTGTCGATGCTGGTCGATCGCGCGACCGGCCGGATCGCCGTCGTGGTGTCGACCGAAGGCGGCATGGACATCGAGGCAGTCGCGCATGACACGCCCGAACTGATCCACAGCATCATCATCGATCCGGTCGAAGGTTTCCAGCCGCATCACGGCCGCGCCGTGGCGTTCGCGCTGGGCCTGAAGGGCGATCTCTACAAGCAGGCGATCAAGGTTTCGGGCCAGCTGTACGAGGCGTTCATCGCGTCCGACATGGAAATGCTGGAAGTGAACCCGCTGGTCGAGACGACCGATGGCCAGCTGCTCGTGCTCGACGCCAAGGTGTCGTTCGACGGCAACGCATTGTACCGCCACAAGGACATCTTCGCGCTGCGCGACGAGTCCGAGGAAGATCCGGCCGAGATCGAGGCGTCCAAGTACGACCTGGCCTACATCAAGCTCGACGGTAACATCGGTTGCATGGTGAACGGCGCGGGCCTGGCCATGGCGACGATGGACATCATCAAGCTGAACGGTGCGTTCCCGGCGAACTTCCTGGACGTCGGCGGCGGCGCGTCGAAGGAGAAGGTGACGGCGGCGTTCAAGCTGATCCTGTCCGATCCGGCGGTCGAGGGCATCCTGGTCAACATCTTCGGCGGCATCATGCGCTGCGACATCATCGCCGACGGCATCGTCGCGGCGGCGAAGGAAGTGAACCTGTCGGTGCCGCTGGTCGTGCGGCTCGAGGGCACCAATGTTCAGCAGGGCAAGGACATCCTGGCCAACAGCGGCCTGCCGATCGTCAGCGCCGACGATCTGGGCGATGCAGCCAAGAAGATCGTGGCGCAGGTCAAGCAGGCGGCCTGATGCGTCGGGGGAACCATCTCCCCCGGACCTCATGAGCGCCCCGGCGAAGGCCGGGCCTGGGTGAAGTCGTTTCCCCTAGGCCCCGGCCCGCGCCGGGGCGCAATTACAAGAACTGTAACGCGTAGGGCGTTTTGACCTCGTCCGCCCCCTTTACGTTTACGTAAAGCGCCTGCTATGGGCCGATCAATCGCGCGGGGCGTTTGAGTCGCCGCCACAGCGTCATGCCGGAGGATAGCGCCATGAAGATCCTGGTGCCCGTGAAGCGGGTGATCGATTACAATGTGAAGCCGCGGGTGAAGGCGGACGGGACGGGTGTCGACCTGGCCAACGTCAAGATGAGCATGAACCCGTTCGACGAGATCGCGGTCGAAGAAGCGATCCGGCTGCGCGAAAAGGGCGTGGCCACCGAGATCGTGGCGGTCTCGATCGGCGTGCAGAAGTGTCAGGAAACGCTGCGCACCGCGCTTGCCATGGGTGCGGACCGCGCGATCCTGGTGCTGACCGAGGATGCTGTGGAGCCGCTGGCGGTCGCCAAGATCCTGAAGGCGATCGCGGACGAGGAGCAGCCGGGCCTGGTTATCCTGGGCAAGCAGGCGATCGACGACGACAGCAACCAGACCGGGCAGATGCTGGCGGCGCTGCTGGGCTGGGGTCAGGGCACGTTCGCGTCCAAGGTCGAAGTCGCAGGCGATACAGTTACCGTGACGCGCGAGGTGGACGGCGGGGCCGAGACGGTGACGCTGAAGACGCCGGCGATCGTGACGACCGACCTGCGCCTGAACGAGCCGCGCTATGCATCGCTGCCCAACATCATGAAGGCCAAGTCGAAGCCGATGGCGACGAGGGCCCCCGCCGACTACGGCGTGGACACGACGCCGCGGCTGACGACCAGCAAGGTCGTCGAACCGGCCAAGCGCGTGGCCGGCATCAAGGTGCCCGACGTCGATACGCTCGTGGCGAAGCTCAAGGACATGGGAGTGGCGGCATGAAGACGCTCGTCTGGGTCGAACATGATGGCGGCGCGGTAAAGGATGCCACGCTGTCCGCGGTGACTGCCGCAAGCCAGATCGGCGAGGTCCACCTGCTGGTCGCCGGTCAGGGTGTCGACGCGGTGGCGCAGGCCGCCGCGCAGATCGCCGGCGTGGGCAAGGTGCACGTCGCCGACGATGCGGCCTACGCCCACGCGCTGGCCGAAAATGTCGCGCCGCTGGTGGTGGACCTGATGGGCCATCATGATGCGTTCGTGCTGCCCGCCACGACCAACGGCAAGAATATCGCGCCACGCGTCGCCGCGCTGATGGATGTGACGCAGATCAGCGACATCCTGTCGGTCGAGGGCGACGGCACGTTCACGCGGCCGATCTATGCGGGCAACGCGATCGCGACGGTGAAGTCGTCGGATGCCAAGCTGGTCATCACCGTGCGCGGCACCGCCTTTGCCAAGGCGGCGGTCAGCGGCGGTACCGGTACTGTCGAGGCAGTGGCGACCGGTGGCGACAAGGGCTTGTCGACCTTTGTCGGGGCCGAGATCGCATCGTCCGACCGGCCGGAACTGACGTCCGCGAAGATCATCGTGTCGGGCGGGCGGGCGCTGGGTTCGGAAGAGAAGTTCCACGAACTGATCGACCCGCTGGCCGACAAGCTGGGTGCGGGGGTCGGTGCGTCGCGGGCCGCGGTCGATGCGGGCTATGCCCCCAACGACTATCAGGTCGGCCAGACCGGCAAGATCGTGGCCCCGGAAGTCTATGTCGCCGTCGGTATCTCCGGCGCGATCCAGCATCTGGCCGGCATGAAGGACTCCAAGGTCATCGTCGCGATCAACAAGGACGAGGATGCGCCGATCTTCCAGGTTGCCGATATCGGCCTGGTCGGCGACCTGTTCACGCTGGTGCCGGAACTGACCGCCAAACTCTGATCGATCGGCCGGGGGCGTTGTCGCTGACGGGCGCGATCATTCTGTGGCTGGTCGCGCTGAACGGCGTGACCATGCTGCGGTTCCGGCAGGACAAGGAGCGGGCACGCGCCGGGTTGCGGCGCGTGCCCGAGACCACCCTGCTCTGGCTGGCGCTGATCGGCGGCACGCCCGGAGCCTTCCTTGCTCGCCACCTGTTCCGGCACAAGACACGCAAGCAGCCCTTCTCCGATCGGTTGCGGCTGATCGCAGTGGTGCAGATCGGCGGACTGATCTGCGCGACATTCCGGTTCTGAGCCGCGATCGGGACGCGACCTATCCATCGACCGTCTGCCGGGCATCTTCAAAGCCGGCGAGCAGGGCCGCGACGTTGGCACCCAAGGCATCGACCGCGTAACCGCCCTCCATGACGATGACGGTCGACGGCGCCGTGGCGGCGATCCGGCGGCCCATGGTGGCGAAATCCGCGGTCGTCAGCGTGAAGCCGGCGATCGGATCTCCCTCGAACGTATCGGCCCCGAACGACAGGATCAGCAGGTCCGCGGCATGCGCGGCGACGGTCGCCAGCGCATCGTCCAGCCGGGGGGCATAGTCGGTCCAGTCCGTACCGCGCGGCAGCACGATATTATGGTTCGCACCGACACCCGCGCCCGCGCCGGTTTCGTCCGCATGGCCCCAGAAGTAGGGAAAGTCCGTGCCGGGGTCGGCATGGATTGACACAAACGCCATGTCGCCGCGATCGTAGAAGATGTCCTGCGTCCCGTTGCCGTGATGATAGTCGACATCCAGGATCGCGACGCGTCGGCCAGCATCCACCGCCGCCTGCGCGACGATCGCCGCGTTGTTGAGAAAACAGTAGCCGCCGGCATAGTCGCGCCCCGCATGATGGCCGGGCGGACGGCACAGCGCGAACGCCGCAACCGCCCCGGCCAGGACGTGGTCGAGTGCGGTCAGCGCGGATTGCGCACCCCAATAGGCGGCGTCCCAGGTGCCTGCGTCGATCGGCGTGACGGCGTCCGCGGTGAAGCGGCCGAGCAACGCATCGATTCGGGAGAGATCGAGCGGACGGCGACCGACGACGGGCCAGGCATAGCCGATCGCATCCCCCGTGCGGCCCGCGGCCAGCCAGCGATCATGCGCCTGTGCCAGGAAGGCGAGGTAGGCGGGGTCGTGGACCGCGACCAGCGCGGCCATGCCATGATCGACGGGTGCAGTCGTACCGCCGATCGCGGCCAGCACGTTGGCGGCGCGAGCCGGCGTGTCGGCATGGGCGGTGAGCGCACCGTTGAAGAATTCGTGCGCCGGCCGGTGGCCGAGCTGGCGATCGTCGAAGATGGCGATCATGCGATATCCTTTTCGGCAGGCGCAGCGTGGGACGGCGGGCCACGCGCGGCCTGAGGCGCGACAGCATCAACCGGGATCACCTAGCCGCGAACCAAACGGACCGGAGGGTCATTCTACATGATATGGTCAGACCTCAGTGGGCGACGGGGCCCATGACCGGACGGACGGCCTTTGCCGGCTTGGCCTCGTCCAGGATCTTGAGCAAGGCGATGCCCCGGCTGTCCTGCGCCGCATAGTCGCGGGCCGTCTTCCCGGCGATGCGATCGGGCCGGGTCGGATCGGCGCCGTTGGTGATGAGCAGCCGGGTCAGCACCGGATCGCGCGCCTGGACGGCGAGGATGATCGGCGTCTCGCCACGCGTGTTGAACGCGTTGACCGCCGCGCCCTCTGCCAGCAGCGCACGCGCACCGTCGACATAGGCCATTTGCGACGCCAGCAGCAGCGGTGTGTTGCCTTCGCGATCGCGGATATCGACGGTGGCGCCTTTTGCGAGCAGGTAGCCCAGCCATCCGCTGTCGCGCCGCTTGACGAGGATGTGGAGCGCCGCCTCCCCCGTAGACGTGTCCTTGGTGTTCAGGACCAGTGATCCGGGTCGCTCGACCGCGTCGGCGACCTTGGGTCCATCGCGGTCGCGCACCGCCTTGAGGAAGCTGAAACTGTCGGTGAATTGCGCGGTGGCGGGCGCCGCGAGCCCGGCCAGCGCGAAGAGCATCGCGGCCGTCATGGCCATCGTGCGCTTGTTACCCGTCATCCGCATCCCCAATTCCCCATGTGATGCCCAAATCCTTGATCCTGCCTTCATATCGCAGCATGGCTGGCCCCGCCATGAACAAGACGTCCGTATTCCCAGCGATGCTGATCGCACTCTCGCTGACGCTGGGTGCATGCGGTTCCGCGCCGACGGCGGAAGCGCCGCTGGCCGGTGCCGCGATCGGCGGGGCGTTCGCGCTGACCGACCAGGACGGCCGTGCGGTGACCGACGCCAGCTATGCGGACAAGTACCGCATCATGTATTTCGGCTACACCTATTGCCCGGACGTCTGCCCGCTGGACGTGCAGAAGATGATGGCCGGGTATCGCATGTTCGCGAAGAAGGACGCTGCGCGAGCGGCGAGGGTACAGCCGATCTTCGTGTCGGTCGATCCGGCCCGCGACACGCCGGCGGTGGTGAAGCAGTTCGTGAGCGCGTTCGGCGCACCGCTCGTCGGGCTGACCGGTACCGCCGCGCAGATTGCGACGGTCGCGAAACGCTATGCCGTCAGTTACGGAAAGCAGCCTGGCCCGCGGCCCGACGCCTATCTGATGAACCACAGCCGGATGGCGGTGCTGTTCGCGCCGGACGGCAAGCCCGTCGCGTTGCTGCGTGCGGACGAGGGGGCCGATGCGGTGGCCTCCGACCTCGATCGCTGGGTGGCATGACCGACGCGTCGCGCCCGTTCTGGGAAACCGTCCCGCTGACCAAAATGAGCCGGGCGCAATGGGAATCGCTGTGCGACGGCTGCGGCAAATGCTGCATCCACAAGCTGGAGGACGAGGAAACGGGCGAGGTGCTGCCGACCAACGTCGCGTGCCGGCTGCTCGACCGGCGATCGGGGCAGTGCAGCGACTATAAGCGGCGACATGCCTTCGTGCCGGAATGCGTGCGGTTGACCCCGTCGAAACTCGATCAGCTTGACTGGCTGCCGTCGACCTGTGCGTACCGGCTGATCCGCGACGGCGCGCCGCTTTTCGACTGGCACCACCTGATATCGGGCGACCGGGAGGCGGTGCACCGGGCCGGCATTTCGGTGCGTGGCTGGACGGTGTCGGAGGACGATGTCGGCGATCTGGAAAACCACATCGTCGACCGCGACCTGTAGCCCGTGGCGGGACCCCGGCTGCACCGGGTGATGCTGGTGGTGTCGTTTTCCGCCGGTAGCGGTGCCGCGGCGGGGCAGACCATGACGTCGGCGGCGGCGATGGCGCGGGCGCGGACGATGACCGGGATAGCCGAACCCTGCCGCCGCGGAGGACAGCCCGATACGATCACGGTCTGTGGCCGGCGCCGCGAGGATCCGTTCCGCATTCCCGGCGTGATTCGTGCGGAGCCGAAACCCCGCAAGGCGGGTGCCGCGACGGCATGGGGCACCCGCAATGTGGACCTCGAGGAAGCGGCGCGCGGTGGGCGGGCGGGCAGCAGTTCACCGGACGGATCGGGTGGGCAGAGCGGCTGGGCCAAGCAGCTGCGCCGCGAATGGGAAGCGGAGCGGCAGGCGATCGAGGCACGGCGCGAGACCCCGCCGGAGCGGTAGACGGAGAGAATCGTGGTGATCGAAGGCATCGCATCAGGCAGCGGCTACCCCCTCATCCCTGCCCCCTTCCCCAGGGCGGAGAGGTGGTCGTGGTCATGGTCGACCGCGAAGAAGCTGTTCGCCCGGGCGGTGATCCGTTCTAGACAGCGGGCGTGAGCCTCTTCTCCCGCCCCGTTCCCGCAGTCCCGTCGTTCGGCGGCCTGCCGCTGGTGGTGCGGCGCATGACGCAGGCCAAGGTGATGCGGTTGCGGATCGACCCGCGCGACCGTTCGGTTCGGTTGACCATGCCCGCGCGGGGGCCGCTGAAGCCGGCGCTGGCCTGGGTCGAGAGCAAGCGGGACTGGATCGAGGCCCAGCTGGCGGCGATACCGGATGGGGCCGCAATCGGACCCGGGGCGACGATACCCTATGAGGACGGCGCATTGCCGGTGCTCTGGTCCGCCGACGGGCCGCGCACGCCGCGCCGGGCGGCGGACGGGCTGCAGCTGGGTGGGCCGGTGGAACTGGTCGGGCGGCGCGTGCTTCGCTGGCTGGCGGCGGAGGCTGGCCGCGTGCTGGATGCCGAGACGCGCGAATATGCCGCGCTGGCGGGTGTTACGGTCGGGTCGGTCGGGATCGGCGATGCGCGATCGCGGTGGGGCAGTTGTTCGACGGGCGGCGACATCCGGTACAGCTGGCGGCTGATCCTGGCCCCGCCCGCGGTGCGCCGGGCGACCGTGGCGCACGAAGTGGCCCATCGTATCCACATGGATCACAGCCCGGCCTTCCACGCAGCGGTCGCGCGGCTATACGGGCGCGACCCGCGGGTCGAACGGGACTGGTTGCGGCGCAACGGGGCCGTCATCCAGGCCTATGGCCGGCAGAACGCCTGACGGGGCGGGTTACTGTTCCTCGTCGCGGGGGACGCGTTCGGGGCGGGGGCGGCGTTCCGACCGGTCGCCGCGGGTCAGGACGCCGTCCAGCCATTGCTGGTCGAGCGCAGGTGCGGCTTCGTCCGGGGCCTGTTCGGCGGGCGGGCGCGGCGCATCGTCCGGCAACCGGGGTGCGGGCGGCGCGATGTCGACGGGCGCGGTGGACGTGCCGTCCTGATCGACGAAATTCTGGTCGGGTTCGCCGAAATACGCTTCCTCGTCGGGTTCCAGCTGCCATTCGGGCAGGGTGACGTCGGTGTCGAAGCCGGGATCGGGCCGATTGGCGACGGCCTGCCGCATGAAGGCGGCAAAGGCGGCGGCTGGCGCGCGCCCACCCTGCAGCCCGCCGACGGGCTTGGCATCGTCTCGCCCCATCCAGACGCCCGTGGTCAGCCCGCTGGAGAAGCCGAGGAACCAGCCGTCCTTGTTGGACGAGGTCGTGCCCGTCTTGCCCGCGACCGGGCGGCCGATCTGCGCGGCACGACCGGAACCGGTATTGACCGCGGTCTGGAGCAGGTCGGTCATCTGGGCCGCGACCTGCGGTGCCACCAGGACACGGGCATCGTCCGCGCGATGTTCGTACAACACCTCCTGCGTGCCCTGCTGCACCACGCGCAGGATGCCGTAGGGCATGACCGCGACGCCGCCGCTACCGACCGAGGCGAAGGCGCGGGTCATGTCGATCAGCCGGACGTTGGACGAGCCGAGCACCATGGCAGGGTGGGTGTTGATCGGCGTGGTGACACCGAACCGGCGCGCCATGTCGGCTACGGTATCGAACCCGACCTGTTGCCCGAGGCGCGCGGCCACCGTATTGATCGAGAAGGCGAAGGCGGTGCGCAGGTCGATCCGGCCGGAGAAGCGGCGCGATGCGTTGCGCGGGCTCCACCCGTCGATGGTCACCGGTTCGTCCACCACCGGGCTGGCCGGGGTCAGCCCCGATTCGAGCGCCGCCAGATAGACGAACAGCTTGAATGCCGACCCCGGCTGGCGTTCGGCCTGCGTCGCGCGGTTGTAGATGGAGGAGACATAATCCTTGCCGCCGACCATCGCGCGGACGGCGCCGTCGCGGTCGAGCGAGACGAGCGCCGCCTGCAGCCCGGCAGGCGTGTTGGCGCGGATCGCGTTGTCGGCGTCGCGTTGCATGCCGAGGTCGAGCGTGGTGTAGACGTCGATCGGCGCGGTCGTCTCGTCGATCAGCGTGTCGAGCTGGCCCAGCGCCCAGTCGGTGAAGTAGCGTACGCTGTTGCGTTTCGGCTCGGGTGCCAGCTTCACGTCGGCGGGATCGGTGTTTGCCAGTTCGGTGTAGCTGATCTTGCCGGCGTCGCGCATGACGGACAGTACGACGCGCGCGCGATCGACCGACGCCTGCGCGTCGGCACTGGGAGAGTAGTTGGAGGGCGCCTTGAACAGGCCGGCGAGGATCGCGGCCTCGCCCAGGCTGAGCCGCGTGCCGGAATGGCCGTAGAACTTACGCGATGCGGCATCGATGCCGTAGGCGCCGCCACCGAAATAGACACGGTTGAGGTAGAGTTCGAGGATCTGACGCTTCGAGAATTTCCATTCCATCGCCATCGACAGGATGATCTCGCGCAGCTTGCGGGCGGCCGTCCGGCTGTTGGTGAGGAAGATGTTGCGGGTGATCTGCTGCGTGATGGTCGATGCGCCCTGAAGACGGCGGCCGGTGCCGCGCCGTTCCCAGGCGGTCTTGGCGGAGCGCGCCATGCCGATCGGATCGATGCCGGGATGGCGGTAGAAGCGGCGATCCTCCACCGCGATGACCGCGTCCTGCATGACCGCCGGGACAGCATCGATCGCGATCCACTCGCCGGGGGCAGGGCCCATGTTGACGATCTGGGTGCCGTCCGCTGCCAGCACGCGGATCGACTGGCCGTTGGGGCTGAGTTTCAGTTCGTCATAGCCGGGCAGCGATGCGACCGCGATCAGGACCGCGATGAACGTGCCGACCATCCCGGCTATGCCGGCCGCGACCAGCCATTTGACGATCGTCCCGAACCGCTTGCCGCGGCGGGGTTCGGGATTGGCGGCGGGGGAGCTGGGGGAGCGTGCCATCTATGGTCCGTCGGATTAGACGGGTTGCGATGGCGCGACAAGCGGGGACCGGCGGGACGGTGGGTAACGGGGGCTGGCTCGTTTCTTGGGTGATCCCGGCTTTCGCCGGGATGGTCGATCAGTCCTCGCGCGGCTCGAACGCGAGCGCGGCCGAGTTCATGCAGTAGCGCAGGCCGGTCTCGCCGGGGCCGTCGGGGAATACGTGGCCGAGATGCCCTTCGCACGCGGCACAGCGGACTTCGGTCCGGACCATGCCGTGGGCACGGTCGACATGTTCGTCGACGGCACCGTCTTCGGCCGGCGCGGTGAAGCTGGGCCAGCCGCTGCCGGAATCATATTTTTGCGCGCTGTCGAACAGAAGCGTGCCGCAGGCGGCGCAATGATATTCGCCGGGCGCCTTGTTGTCGTTCAGCGGGCCGGTGAAGGCGCGTTCGGTGCCGGCCTGGCGCAGCACCTGATACTGTTCCGGGGACAAAGTGGCGCGCCACTCGGCGTCGGTTTTCTCGATTTTTTCCATGACCGGAATTTGGGTAGCGCGCGCCAGTCCGTCAATGGCGCTCCGTCAATGGCCGATGCGGGTGGCGCGTGCAGCGATGCGGGCGATGCCGGGCAGGGCCGCGAGTAGCCCGGTCATCGGCCCGCGCCAGCGCGAATGTTCCGCCATGTGACGGATCGTGGAGGCGACGAGCAGCGGGCGGCGCGACCGGGCGGCGAAGTCGCGTTGCCACGCTTGGGCGCCGGCGGGTCCGGTCCTGAGATAGGCGCGGGCCGCCGATGCGCCGCTGGCGAGTGCGATCGCGACGCCATCCCCCGCGAGCGAGGCGATGACGGCGGCCTGGTCGCCCAGCCGGAAAAGGTTGGGTTCGGTTTTGCCGGTGCGCCAGCCATAGGGGACGCCGGCGATGGCGACCCAGTCCCGCGCGGTGGCGGCGCGGTCGGCGAGCAGCGGGGCGTCGCGGGCGATCTCGGCCAGCAGCGCGTCGACGCCGCCGGGGCCGATGCGGTCGGCACTGGCGGACAGGCAGAAATTGGCGCGGCCGTCCTCCTGCAGCAGGATGCCGGCATAGCCGCCGTCGAAGGCGTGCAGTTCGATCATGCCGGTGAGCGTTGCGGTGAGCTTGGGCGAGACCGGGAGCGCGGTGCGGAAACCGATCGAGGGGGCGAGGGGCCGCGGGCGGGCAAGGCCGCGCAGGTCGTGCTTGCCGGTGGCGAGAAACAGCGCGTCGCCGGTCGCGGTGTCACCGTCGCGGAGGCGGAGCGTGGTGCCGGTCGCGTCGCGGATCGTGATGCCACGGTCGATGCGGGTCCTGGCGGTTGCGGCGGCAGCGAGCAATGCTTCGTCAAGGATGCGGCGCGACAGGCCGGCGGCGGGGTGTGGCAGCGCGGTTTCGACGATACGGCCGCCGGCGATCACGCGGACGCGGGTGATGGGGTGCGCGCCAAGTGCGGCGGGGTCGATGCCCAGCACGCGAAGGCTGGCGAGCGCGTCCCAGCCGAGGAAGGCGCCGCAGACGACGTCATGGGGCTCGGTGCTGCGCTCGAGCAACCGGGGGGAGGCACCGCCGCGGGCGAGCAGGATGGCGGCGGCCGCACCGGCGGGGCCGCCGCCGGCAATCAGCGGGGTCATCGCAACCGTTCCACGCAGAGCCGGAACGGGAAGCGCCGCACGACCTGTGCCGCGGGGCCGATGCCGGCGTCGGCGAGGATCGCGTGCCATTCCGCCGGGCGGAAAGCACGCGCGATCGAAAGCCGGCCATCGGCGCGGACGATCGGATGCCAGCGCATGACGGTTGCGAGCAGCGGGTAGCCGGCGTGGGCGAAGCGGTGGCGGTGGAGGTCGTTGACGATCCAGCCGGCGGCGGCTTCGGCCTCCATGAAGCGCAGGAAGGCGCGGAGTTGCGGCGCGGTCATGTGGTGCGCGACCAGGCTGGAGGCGACGATGTCGAAGCCGGCACCGGCAAGGTCCGCATAGTCGCCGGTGCGGTAGTCAATGGTCATGTCCGCGGGTGTCGCGGCGTGCGCGGCGGCGGCACTGTTGGGGTTGAGGTCGATCCCGACGAGGTCCGCGACGATCCCGCGCTTCGCCGCCCAGCGTGCGATGGCGCGGAGCATGTCGCCCTCGCCGTAGCCGACGTCGAGCAGGCGGAAGCGTTTGCGCGTGCCGACCGCGCGGGCAAGGAAATCGAGCGTCGGGCGGCGCGCCATCGTGACAGTGTTGACGTTGGCGAGATCGGCCAGGACCGCGCGATAGTCCGCTTGCGGCAGGTCGGGCGCGTCCATCGCCTCCTCGGCCGTGCTGCGGACCGCAAGGTTCATGCGCGGTGGAACCGGAAACCGTCGGCGGCGAGGCCAGGGCCGAACGCGACTGCGAGGCCATTGCGCGCGTGGGGCCGGTCAAGCAGGTCGGCCAGTACGAACATCAGCGTGGCCGACGACATGTTGCCGTAGCGCCGCAGGACGGAGCGTGAGGCGTCGAGCGCGTGGCGGTCCAGCCCGAGCGCGCCTTCCACCGCGTCGAGGATCGATCGGCCGCCGGCATGAACCGCCCAGGCGTCGATCGCGGCGACCCCGTCGGGGAACAGCCGGTCGCGGAAGACGGGGTCGGTCAGCGCGCGGCCGATATGGCCGGGGACCTCGCCCGACAGGTGCATCGCGAAGCCGGTATCGCCGATCGCCCAGCGGATGAGGTGCGCGGTGTCGGGCAGGGTGGCGGCGAACGGTCGTTCGATCGCGAAGCCGCCTGGGTCCGCGGTGACGAGCGCGGCGGCGGCACCGTCGCCGAACTGCAGCATGGCGAGCAAGGGTTCGAGCTCGCCCGCGGGTTGCAGGTGGAGCGTGGAAAGCTCGACCGTGACGACCAGCACGCGTGCCGTGGGCTCGGACCGGACGATGTGGTGCGCAGTGCGCAGCGCCACGATCGCGGCATAGCAGCCCATGAACCCGACAAGCGTGCGCTCAACCGCGGGATCGAGTCCGAGCCGGTCGGCCAGGATCTGGTCGAGGCCGGGCGCCATGAAGCCGGTGCAGCTGGCCACGACGAGATGCGTGATCGCGCCGAGCGAAGTCTTGTCGGCCAGCGCACCCACGGCGGCGAGGGCGAGCGGCGGGGCGGTTTCCGCATAGATCGCCATCCGTGCCGACGTCGGCGGCAGCGGATCGACCGCGTAGAAGCCGCCGTCCGCGACCGGCGACCCGCCGGTTGGGGTGGGCGGCAGCACGGACCAACGCGCCGCGATGCCAGCGCGCTGATCCATTCGGCGGAACAGCGCGGCCGCGCGACGGTCGCTGCCCTGGCCCTCAAGCCGCGCCGTCGCCCAGTCGACAAAGGCGCGATGGATGTCATGGGACGGGACGGCGGTGCCGATCGCGTGGATATGGGCGGTGGACGGCGGCACGCGGGCTCCCGGTTGGTCGGATACGAATGCTAATACGGATCGCGCGGCCTGTCGGTTCAAATATGACGTGACGATGTGGACAATCGGCCCGACCAAGCGTCAAGGGAGCGCATGGCAACCGAACGATATGACGCGATCGTACTGGGCGCGGGGGCGGCCGGCATGATGGCGGCGCTGACCGCGGGGCAGCGCGGGCGGCGGGTGGTGGCGATCGACCATGCCGATGCGCCGGGGAAGAAGATCCTGATTTCCGGCGGCGGGCGGTGCAATTTCACCAATATCGGCACGGTGCCCGACCGGTTCGTGTCGAAGAACCCGCATTTCGCGAAGTCCGCCTTGGGCCGATACACGGCCGCGGACTTCATCGCGCTGGTCGATCGGCACGGGATCGCGTGGCACGAAAAGACGTTGGGGCAGCTGTTCTGCGACGGCAAGGCGCATCAGATCGTCGACATGCTGGCGTACGAGATGCGGGCGGGCGGGGTCGATCTGCGGCTGGGGCACCGGATCGAGTCGGTGACGCGCGACGGGGACTATGTGGTGGTGGCGAACGGGACGCGGTTCTCCGCACCCTCGCTGGTGGTGGCGACGGGCGGCCCGGCGATCCCGCAGATCGGGGCGACCGGCTATGCCTATGACCTTGCGCGGCAGTTCGGGTGCAAGGTGGTGGAGCCGCGGCCGGCGCTGGTGCCGCTGACGCTCGGCGGCGATGCGCTGGCGTTTCGCGGGTTGGCGGGCGTCGCGCTCGATACGGTGGCGAAATGCGGCAAGGCGGCGTTTCGCGAGGCGTCGCTGCTGACGCACAAGGGACTGTCCGGGCCGGCGATCCTGCAGGTGTCGTCCTACTGGCGGCACGGCGACAGCGTGGCCATCGACCTGTTGCCCGAACGCGATGCGACGGCGGCGCTGCTGGAGGCGAAGCGGATGCGGCCGCGGACCGAGCTGCGCCGCGTGCTGGCGGATCTGTTGCCCGATCGGCTGGCGGGGGTGGTGGCGGACGCGCTGGCGATGCCGGGCAACATGGCCGATCAGCCCAATGCGAAGCTGGAGGCGGCGGGGCGGCGGCTGAACGGCTGGGACTTCACGCCGAACGGGACCGAGGGGTTCGCCAAGGCCGAGGTGACGGTGGGCGGGGTCGATACCGCCGGGCTGTCGTCGCGCACGATGGAGGCGAAGGCCGCGCCGGGCCTGTATTTCGTGGGTGAGGCGGTTGACGTGACGGGCTGGCTGGGCGGGTATAATTTCCAGTGGGCGTGGGCGAGTGGATGGAGCGCGGGTTTGGTGCTATAGGACGCGATTACTCCCTTACCCGATCCGGATAACAGATGCCTTTTTCCCAACTGCCCCCCTTGCTGGCGGCGGCGTTGACCGAACGCGGTTACGAAACGCCCACCGCCGTACAGTCCGCCGTGCTGGAGCCAGACGCCGTCGGCCGCGACCTCCTTGTGTCCGCCCAGACCGGGTCCGGCAAGACCATTGCGTTCGGCCTGGCGTTCGCCGCCGAGCTTTTGCAGGGCGAGGAGCGGTTCGGTTACGCCGAGAAGCCGTTGGCGCTGATCGTGGCACCCACGCGCGAACTGGCGTTGCAGGTCGAGCGCGAGCTGAAGTGGCTGTATCTGCAGACCGGCGCGCGGGTCGCATCCTGCGTCGGCGGCATGAACGTGCGGCAGGAGCAGCGCAACCTGGCGCAGGGCGCGCATATCGTGGTCGGCACGCCGGGCCGGCTGCGCGACCATCTGGAGCGTGGCAGCCTGGTGCTGGACGGTCTTCGCGCCGTGGTGCTGGACGAAGCCGACGAGATGCTGGACCTGGGGTTCCGCGACGATATCGAGCAGATTCTCGACACGACGCCGGAGAGCCGCCGCACGCTGCTGTTCTCCGCTACGTTGCCGCGGCCGATCGTCGATCTGGCGCGGCGGTACCAGAAGAACGGCCATCGCATCGAGACGATGGCGCGCGGTGAATCGCACGCCGACATCGACTATATCGCGATGACCGTGGCGCCGGCGGACATCGAACATGCCGTGGTGAACGTGCTGCGCTATCAGGAAGCCCCAGGCGCGCTGGTGTTCTGCGCCACGCGCGACAATGTTCGCCGCATGCACGCCAGCCTGGTCGAACGCGGGTTCGCGGCGGTCGCGCTGTCGGGTGAACTGTCGCAATCGGAACGCAGCCATGCGTTGCAGGCGCTGCGCGACGGCCGGGCGCGGGTGTGCGTTGCCACCGACGTGGCCGCGCGCGGCATCGATCTGCCCGGGCTCGAACTCGTGATCCACGCCGAACTGCCGGTGGGTGCCGATACGTTGCAGCACCGTTCGGGCCGGACCGGCCGCGCCGGGCGCAAGGGCGTCTGCGTGCTGATCGTGCCGTTCCCGCGCAAGCGCCGGGCCGAGGGCATGATGCGGACCGCCAACATCCGCCCACGGTGGGAGAAGGCGCCGACCGCGGACATGATCCGCGAGAAGGACCATGAGCGGCTGGTCGAGACGATCCAGCCCGGCACCGCGGCCGAGGACGATCTGGCGGTCGCACGCGCGCTGCTCGAGAAGCATCCGGCCGAGGACATCGCGGCGGCGCTGGTGCGGTCCTACCGTGCCCGCCTGCCCGAGCCGGAAGACATGTTCGCCGACAGCGACCAGCAGATCGCACAGCGCATGGAAGGGCCGCGCCAGGGGTTCGAGGACACGATCTGGTTCCGGATGGATGTCGGACGCCGCGGCAATGCCGATGCGCGCTGGCTGCTGCCGCTGCTGTGCCGCCGTGGCCACATCACCAAGAGCGAGATCGGTGCGATCCGCATCGGTGATTCGGAAACGGTGTTCGAGGTGCGCCGCGAGGTGGCCGAGCGCTTCGCCGAGGCGCTGCGCCGGACCGCGGGCGGCGAGGACGATGTCGCGATCGAACCGCTGGGCGATCGCCCGCCGCCGCCGCAGACCCGCGTGCGGCGCGGTCCGCCGCCGGGACGTGGCAATGGTGCGCCGAAGTATCAGCCCAAGCCGTATCGCGGGCGCAGCTGAAGACTGCTCCCCCTCCCTTTCAAGGGAGGGGGCCGGGGGGTGGGTGGCGAGCGCAGACTCGCCTGTCGGCCTTCGTGACGCGCGCCGCCGTCTGCGCGGCAGCAACCACCCCCGGCCCCTCCCCTGAAAGGGAGGGGGGAAAAGAAGCCCAGACATAGAAAAGCCGGACTGGGGTGATCCCCGGCCCGGCTTTTCTATGATGGTGCGGTCAAGAAGACTCGAACTTCCACGTCCTTTCGGACACAACGACCTCAACGTTGCGCGTCTACCATTTCGCCATGACCGCACATCAGGGACCTTGTCGCGGCGAACCGCGACGTTGGTAGGCGGCGGTCTCTAGCAGCGGTGCCGGCCGATCGCAACCGCCTTTGGCTGAGGCATTGTCCGGCAAGCGCGACCGGACGCGTGACGCGGGGCGGGGGAGGCTGTACCGAGCGCGGCGTGAGGATGTTCCCGACAGATTGGCAGGATGAGGCCCGGCGACTGACCGCGCTCGCGTGGCCGGTGGCGCTGGGCAGCCTCAACTGGACGTTGATGCACCTGATCGACGTTGCGGTGGTCGGGCGCGCGGGGGTGGACGAGCTGGCGGCATTGGCCGCGAGCAGAAGCGTGACGTTCGTGCTGATCGTGATGGGTCTGGCCGCGCTGGTTGGCGTGCTGGTGTTCACCGCGCGGGCGGACGGCGCGCGAGATCCTGCGCAGACCGGCGGCTGCCTGCGCGTCGGGCTGATCTATGCGGTGCTGCTGGGCGCGGTGCTGGGCGGGACATTGTTGCTGGGGGGCGAGGCGATGCTGCGCGCGGCGGGCGTGGCGCCCGCGCTGGTGCCCGAAGGCGGCGCGGTGGTGCGCGCGATGGCGGCGGCGATGCCGGCGCAGCTGATCCTGATCGCGACCGGATATTTTCTGGAGGGGATCAGCCGACCGGGTCGTGTGACGATCGTCAATCTGGGGATGCTGCCGGCCAATGCGGTGCTCGCCTGGGCATGGGTCGGCGGGCATTTCGGGCTGCCGGCGCTGGGCGCGGTTGGGGCGGCGCACGCGACCGCGACGGTATCCGTCCTGGGCGCGGTCGCGCTGCTGGTGGCGACGTGGACCGTGTCGGACGCCGGGCCGCGCCGGATCCGCGACCTGTCCGTAGCGGCGTGGACCGCCGCGTTGCGCGACGTGCCGAACGTCGCGCGGTTCGGCGTCGTGCCAGCGCTGACGTCCGCGCTGGAACTGATCGGTTTTGCCTGGTTGATCGTGCTGTCGACGCGACTGGGCGATGTGGCGGCGGCAGGGTTCCAGGCGATGTTCTCGCTCCATAACCTGGCGTTCGCCACGGCGCTGGGGTTCGGGTCGGCGGCGGGTGTGCGGGCCGGCAATGCGGTGGGGGCGGGCGTACCGGAACAGGCGGTGCCGCGCACGCTGATCGCGGTCGGGCTGGCAGCACTGGCGATGGGGGGCATGGGCGCGGTCCTGTGGCTGACCGCCACATGGATCGTGCCGCCGCTGTCGGCGCCCGATCCGGCGGCGATCGACATGGGGATCGTGCTGGTCGCGACGCTGGCGCCGTTCATGCTGTTCGACGGAATCCAGCTGGTGCTGGTCTATGCGCTGCGGTCGATGGGGGATCAGGTGGCGGCGGGGCTGAACGGCGTGGTCGCCTATTTCGGGGTGACCGGCGGACTCGGCTGGTGGTTGTATGCGGCGGGCTGGGGCGCGCCGGGGCTGGCGCTGGCATGCGGTGGCGGGATGGTGGCCGCGGCCGCGTTGCAGGGCGCGCGGTTCCTGGTCGTCGCGCGCCGGGTGGCGGTCAGTTCGCGATCGAGTCGACCAACCTCAGGCTGACGCCCGTGGCGCTTTTCGGCACATCTACCGCGGCGCTGTCGAAATCGGCATGTGCGCCGGGTTGCAGGATCCGGACGGGGCGCGAGATCGTCCAGCTATAAACGGTGCGATCCGATCCATCGCGCACCTCCGCGCGAATGTCCGGCACCGTCTGAACGGTATCGGTCGGATTGATGACCCGACCGCTGACCTCCAGCAATATGTTGCCGCTTTCCATCACCCGCCGTTCCCGATTCAATGGCTGGACGTAAAGTTTCTGCGTGCCGCCGGTGCCGATGCCGATGCGATCGGCCATGTCGGTGGGGACGAGCACGAGCAGCGCCGCGATCGCCGCGATCAGCGCCACACCGACCAGCACGGCGATCAGCGTCCAGAGCTTCGCCGGGTTGCGACGCGGGCGGAAGGGCGGCGCATGCGCGAACGGATCGATCCCGCTGCGCGCGGCCAGATCCTCCTCGCCGTAGACGCGGCGGGGCTGCGGCGCTGGCGGCTCGACCAGCGGCGGCGGGGCTTGCGGTGGCGGTGCGACCGGGCGGGGCTGCGGCATGACGGCCGCCGGAATCGGTGGGGTGGAGATGGGCGGAGCAATGGTCGGCGGGGCGGGGGGCTGTGCCGTCGGAACCGGGGCCGGCGGTGCCGGATCGGCGGACGCCATACCGGCTGGCGGTGATTCGAACCAGCTGTGGCGGCAGGCGGCGCAGCGGACCTGCCGGCCCGTGGCCCCGATCGCGGTGTCCGGGACCAGATATCGGGTGGAACAGGCGGGGCAGATGAGGATCATCGGATTCCGGACGGTCTGGCGGCGGGGCGGGGGCGGTGCCCGATCGATAAAGCACCTTGTCCGCATCGCGGCAAGCGCGGCGGGGCGAACAAATGGCGGCGCCGCCGCATTGCCCGGACCGCCGCGGCCGGCTTGCGGAGCGGACCCGCGCCATGCCAAGGCGGACGCGGAAGGGAGGCCGATGGGCAGCATCGTCCGGTTCGAGAATGTCGGCCTGCGTTACGGCGCGGA
The DNA here is from genome assembly GCF_001956315.1 of Sphingomonas montana. GTDB lineage: Bacteria > Pseudomonadota > Alphaproteobacteria > Sphingomonadales > Sphingomonadaceae > Sphingomonas_R > Sphingomonas_R montana. The sequence goes on from NZ_KV887143.1 coordinate 172,391, forward strand.
TGGGGGTTCGGACGGCGAGACGCTGTCCGACCTGAATTTCGCGCTTGCGCCGGGGTCCTTCTATTTCCTGACCGGTGCATCCGGCGCGGGCAAGACGTCGCTGTTGCGGCTGCTGTACCTGGCGCAGCGGCCGACGCGCGGCGCGATCCACCTGTTCGACGAGGATATCGTGACGGTGCCGCGCGACCGCTTGCCGGGGTTCCGCCGCCGGATCGGCGTGGTGTTCCAGGATTTCCGGCTGATCCCCTATCTGTCGGTCTATGACAATGTCGCGCTGCCGTTGCGCGTGGCGGGGGTGGAGGAACGCGACTTGGATACGCCGGTGCGCGAGATGCTGGCCTGGGTCGGACTGGCGTCGCGCGCGGACACCCGGCCGGCGACGCTGTCGGGCGGGGAGCAGCAGCGCGTGGCGATCGCGCGTGCGGTGATCGCGCGGCCGGAAATACTGGTGGCGGACGAACCGACCGGCAACGTCGATCCGGAAATGGCCGGGCGGTTGCTGCATCTGTTCGATGCACTGAACCGGTTGGGCACGACGATCGTCGTGGCGACGCACGATATTCACCTGTTGTCGCGCGTGTCGAACGCGCAGACGTTGCGGCTGGAGGGCGGGCGGCTGTCCGATCCGACCGGTGCGCTGCGCTATCCACCGCGGAACAGCGCATGAGGCGGCTGACCGCACTGTTCCCGTCCGTGCGCGCCGCCGACCGGCGGTTGCTGCGGGAAGGGCGGCTGTCCGGGCCGATGCCGTGGGTGCTGGCGGTCATGCTGTTCCTGACGACTCTGGCCGCGGCGGGTGGGCTGGCGCTGGGGCAGGCGGCGCAGCGGATGGGCGGCGGGCTGGAAACCCGCGCCACGGTACAGATCGTGCAAGCCGATGCCGACGCGCGCGAACGGCAGGCGGCGGTGACGCTGACGGCATTGCGCGGCGACCCCGCGGTGCGCAGCGTCGAGCGGGTGGGCGCCGCGGAAATGGCGGCGTTGCTGGAACCCTGGCTGGGTGCGCAGGGCACGGACGACCTGCCGCTGCCCGTCCTGATCGACGTCGGACTGACGCGCGCCGATGCGGTGCCGGACCTGGCACGGACGCTGGCGCGGGTCGCGCCCGATGCGCGGATCGACGATCATCGTGCGGCGCTGGCCCCGGTTTCGCGCCTGATCGGTACGCTGCGGTGGCTGGCGCTGGCGATCGTGCTGTTGATGACGGCGGCGACCGGGTTCGTGGTGGTGCTGGCGGCGGCGTCCGCGCTCGACACGCATCGCGGGACGATCGACGTCATGCACCTGCTGGGCGCGACCGATATCCAGGTGGCCCGGCTGTTCCAGCGGCGGATTGCGCTGGATGCGCTGTTCGCCGGGTTGATCGGGCTGGGGGCGGGCATGCTGGTGCTGACGCTGATCGGGCGGCAGCTGGCTGGGTTGGAATCGGAACTGGTGGGCGCGGTCGCGCTGCCGGCGTGGGGTGGCGGGGTGCTGGTGGCGTTGCCGCTGGCGACCACGCTGCTGGCAGCGGCGGCGGCGCGCTGGACGGTGGTGCGTGCGCTGGGGCGGCTGCTGTGATCGTCCGGCCATGATGGTGCGGCTGGGTGCGCTCGTCCTGCTCGTCTGGGCGCTGGGGTTCGTATGGTTCGCGGTCGCGCTGCCGGGACCGGGGCCGGAGTCGGGGCCAAACGGGCAGACCGACGGGATCGTGGTGGTGACCGGCGGGCCGGGGCGAATCCCGCGCGGGACGGCGTTGCTGCAGGCGGGGCATGCCCGGCGCATGCTGATTTCCGGCGTCGACCGGCGCGTGCGGCCGCGCGACCTGACCGCCGAATATGGCGTGCCGCGGCGCTTGATCGCGTGTTGCATCGATCTGGGCGACGAATCGGTCGATACGCGGAGCAACGCGGACGAGACCGCCGCCTGGGTCGGCCGCCACCGCTATCGCTCGATCCGGCTGGTCACGACCGACTGGCACATGGCGCGCGCGCGGTTCGAACTGGTGCGCGTGCTGGGCCGCGACGTGACGGTCGTGCCGGACGGGGTGCGCAGCGAGCCCGGTTTCCTGGTACTGATGACTGAATATACCAAATATCTGCTGCGGCGGATTTCCGCACCGCTGGGCTATTGAGGGATAGTTGACGGAAGGGAATGTGTCGGTCGCTCTGGGGGTGTCATCTCGGCGGACGCTGGGATCCGGTATCACTATGGTTGAGGCGGCCCCGGACGGAGTGATAATCGATCCTGACGTCCGTCAGGATGACGGGATAGAGGGAGTGACAGGTCCGTCGCCTCATCCTGTGCGGAGCGTTCACCCATGAAAGCCAGTCCATGCCGCTGATCCGATCGATCCTGTTCGCGCTGTTCTTCTATCCGGGATCGGTGGGAGCGGTGACGCTGGCGCTGCTGGTGGCACCGCTCGGCACGCCGGCGGTGCTGAAGGTCAGTCGCGGCTGGGCCTATTGGCATCGCTGGTGCGCACGCTGGCTGCTGAACATCCGGATCCAGGTGGAAGGGACCATCCCGCAGGAACCGACGCTGGTCGCCGCCAAGCACGAGTCGATGTTCGAGACGCTCGAACTCATCATCCTGCTGCCCGACCCGGCGGTGGTGGTGAAGAAGGAACTGAGCGAAATCTTCGGCTGGGGTCGCGCGGCGCGGGCGCACGGAGTGATCCCGGTCGATCGCGACGGATCGGCGACCGCGCTGCGCGTCATGATGCGCGCGGCCAAGGCGGCGGTGACGGCCGGCCGGTCGATCGTGATCTTTCCGGAGGGGACCCGCACCCCGCCCGGCATGCGCGCACCGCTACGCCCCGGGTTCGCCGGTTTGTACCGCACGCTCGGCCTGCCCGTCGTGCCGGTCGCGCTGGACAGCGGCCGGGTCTATCCCAAGGGGTTCGTGAAGCATGCCGGCACGGTGACGTTCCGGTTCGGTCCCCCGATCCCCCCCGGCCAGAAGCGCGAGGCGATCGAGGCGCAGGTGCTGGATGCGATCAATGCATTGAACGGGCCGGTGACCAACGGCTGAGATGGACGTTTCGGCCGTGGCGGGCCGGCGTCGGGTTTGGCATTCTGCAACCCGGATCGATCGGCGGGAGACGGGCCGTGCGAAAGGGTGGTGGGGTCTGGGGGTTGCTGGCGGCGGCATCGTGCGCCGCGATGTCGCTAATGGTGGTCGCGGCACCGAGCGCGGCAGAGGTGCCGCCGAAGGCCGCGATGCCGGACCCGGCGGCGGCAATGGACCGGATGGAGGCAGTGGCGGCGCGGGCCGGGCTGGCAGGCGAGATCGTCCTGGCGGACGTCGACGGGCCGGTCGTGGACCGGGTGCGTGGCGCCGCGGACCGGGCACGCAGCCGGCCGCACCGCGCGGGCGAGCGCTGGCTGTGGGCATCGGTGACCAAGCAGGTGGCCGCCGTGCTGGCGATGCAGCAGGTAGATGCCGGCACTCTGACGCTGGACGGTACGATCCGCCGTTACCTGCCCGACTGGCCGGGGGCGGCGGGGGACGGGATCACGGTCCGCCAGTTGTTGCAGCATCAGTCCGGTCTGCCGAACCCGAACGATACGGCGGAGGACGCGCGGGGCGTGCCGGCCTTCTACACGGAGACAGGCGCACGGATCGGCGACCGCGCGCGTGCCTATGGCCTGTGTGCCGGGGCAGCGCGGACGGCGGCGGGCGCAGGTTTCGCCTACAATAATTGCGATTATCTGGTGCTGGCGGCAATTCTGGAGCGAGTGAGCGGGATGCCGTTCGCGGCGCTGGTGACGGCGCGGATCGGACGGCCACTGGGGCTGCGGACGCTGCGGATGGCACCGGACGGTGCGGCGGCAATCGGATACAGCGCGGGAGGCAAGCCCTATCCGGCGATCAACGTCGCGACATTCGGTGCGGCGGGCGCGCTGACCGGATCCGCACGGGATCTGGCGCTGTTCGATCGGGCGTTGCTGGCGGGGCGGCTGCTGTCGCCGACAAGCCAGGTGACGCTGTGGCAGGGGGACCCGAAGCTGGGATATCAGGCGTTGGGGGCATGGTCATTTCCCGCTCCGCTGGCTGGATGCGCGGGTCCGGTCACGCTGATCGAGCGGCGCGGCGATGTGGCCGGCACACAGGTGCGCAACGTCATCGCGCCCGCGCTGGGCCGGTCGGTCGCGATCTTCATCAACGACGACAGCGTGGACTTCGGCGAGATCTGGCAGGGCAGGGGCCTGTCCCACGCATTGCTGTCCGCGGCGTTCTGCGCGTCGCTGCGGTGAGCGGGGATCGGGTCGGGTTCTCGACCGGCTTGAACCGAACGGGGTTGGGCGTCGATGGCTTTCGAGCGCAGCCTTTGGGGCGATGTCGGCTTCTCGGCTGCGCTCGAAGGGTCCCTCGACTTCGCTCGGGATGGACGGGTCTTGCGCTAGGGCTCCTGTGCGGGTGTCGAGCTTTACCGCATCACGGGTAGCGCGATGTAGCTGGCCTGGCCCGGCGCGTGGTGGATGCGCTGGGTGGCCTTCACATAGTCCGCCGGCTTGGCGTCCATGATGTCGGCGACGAAGGTCTGCGGGTTCCGGTCGTAGAGCGGGAACCAGCTGGACTGGACCTGCACCATGATGCGGTGGCCGGGCAGGAAGACATGATCCGCGTCGGGCAGCGTGACGGCATAGGGAACGACCTGCCCCGCGGGTACGGGCGTCGCCTTCGACGGGTCGTCGCGGTAGCGGGCGCGCAGGACGTCCATCGCCACGGCAAGCTGGTAGCCGCCCATTTCGGGCTTTGCCGGCACGATGTCGGGATAGACGTCGATCAGTTTGACGACCCAGTCGGCATCGGTCCCGCTGGTCGATGCGAACAGATGGGCGACGGCCTGCCCGGCGATCTTGACCGGCGCGGTCAGGACGGGGGTGGAATAGGTCAGCACGTCCGGGCGCCCGGCGGCGAACCGCTGATCGTCGACCAGCCATTGCCGCCATGTGGAGCCGGGCGCCCAGGGCGACATGTTGGGCCGCTGGCGGTAGGTGACCGGCTTGGCCGGGTCGGAGACATATTCGTCATAGCCGGCGGATGCGGCGGGGGCGATCCCGAGTGAGAGGCCGCTGTTCGCGGTCAGGTAGAGCGGCGTCATGCCGGTGGCGCACCCGGTGGCGCAGGCGAGCGGCCAGTCGGCATGGCGCACCCAGCGATTGGTGCCGGTTTCGAACGCGGTGACGGGCGCGATGTCGGCGCGCGGCGCACCTTCCTTCAGGTGGCTGTCGAGGAACGGGATCAGCACGTCCTGCCGGAACGCCCTGCCCGTATCCGACCCCCAGTCGATCGCACCGAGCCGCGATCCGTCGCCATTGCCCTGGCCGTGATGCCAGGGGCCGAGGACGAGATGCGCGTTGCCGCCGCCGTGCGCCTTGGTGGCGGCATAGGCGGCGGGCGCGCCGTAGATATCCTCCTGATCCCACAGGCTGTCGACGAACAGCGTCGGGACGGTGAGCGGTGCCCTGGCCAGCAGCTTGTCGACCGCCTGTTCGGACCAGAAGGCGTCATAGGCAGGATGCTGCATCAGCCGGTTCCAGAAGGGAAGCGCGGTCATGCCCATCGCGCGGCCATAGGCGGCGGGGGAACCATGTGCCATGAAGCTGTCATAGTCGTCGTAGCGCGTCGTGAACCAGGCCGCGTCCGACCCCTTGGTGGCGGTCTGCTTGTAGACGTAGCTCATCATTTCCTGGCGGAACGCGCCGTTGTGGAACCAGTCGTCGCCCTTCCACACGTCCACCATCGGGTTGATCGGCACCGATGCCTTCAATGCGGGGTGGGGGTTGATGAGGCTCATCAGCGCGGTGAAACCGTCGTAGCTGGTGCCGATCGTGCCGACCCGGCCGTTCGATTCGGGAATGTGCTTCACCAGCCAGTCGATCGTGTCGTACGCGTCGGTCGCATGGTCGACGCGGGTCGTGTTCAGCGGACCGCGCAACGGGCGGTTCATGACATAGTCGCCCTGCGACCCGTCCTTGCCGCGCACGTCCTGCCCGACGATGATGTAGCCGGCGCGCGCCAGTTCGGCATAGGCGGGCGACAGATTCTGTTCGATCAGCGGACCGCCGCCGCCGCGGGCCAGCATGCTGTCGGCATTGTACGGCGTGCGATCGAGCATGATCGGACCGCGTTTCACCGCGTTCGGAACGAGGATGACCGTGTGTAGTTTCACCCCGTCGCGCATCGGGATCATGACCGTGCGCTTCACATAGTCGTAGCCCGTCCGGACGGGCATAAACGCCTTGGGCACATCGCCGCCGGGCGGGATCGCGGCGACGGTCGCGACCTTTAAGTCAAGCTGGGCGGTCGCGGGGGCGAGCGCCGTCCCGATCAGCAGGGCGGCGCAAAGCGCCTCGATCGATTTCATGCGCATAGGGGCGGGGTCCTGCAGTCCGGGCTTCGTCGCGCCCAAGGGACAGCAAAGACCCCGCCCTGTCCACCCATCCGCTTGTGGCGGGCGTCAGTCCTCCGGGAAATCGGCGGCCAGGGCGATGTCGCGACCGGCCTCCACCTCCGCCAGCCGTTCGCGCAAGGCCTTCACGGCCGCATCATGTCCCCATTTGCCGAGCACGAGGTGGCGGGGCGGATCGGCGCGTTCGACCAGCGCGATCATCGCCTGCGCGGCGCGGACCGGATCGCCGGCCTGCGTGCCGCTATAGCCCGACGTGGTCGCCATCCGCGCACCGGCGGTTTCGGCATAGTCGACGATGACGTTGGGCGTCTGCTTCAGCGAGCGCCCCGCCCAGTCGGTACGGAACGGACCCGGTTCGACGCAGGTGACCGCAATCCCGAGCGGTGCGACCTCGGCCTTGAGCGAGTCCGAGAAGCCTTCGACCGCATGCTTGGAGGCGGCGTAATAGCCCGAACCGGGATAGCCCACGAGGCCGGCGACGGAGGTGATGTTGACAATATGACCCGACCGGCGGATCCGCATGCCGGGCAGGACGGCGCGGGTGAGCGCGAACAGGCCGAAGACGTTGGCGTCGAATTGCGCGCGGATCTCGACGTCGTCGCCCTCTTCGATCGAGGACTGGTAGCCGTAGCCCGCATTGTTGACGAGCACGTCGATGCGGCCGAACCGGTCCTCCGCCGCCGCGACCGCGGCGCTGACCTCATTGCCGATGGTGACGTCCAGCGCCACGGCCAGCGCGCGGTCGGGCGCGATCGCGACGATGTCGGCCACGCGTTCGGCATCGCGCGCGGTGGCGACGACGCGCCAGCCGCGCGCCAGCACGGCCTCCGCCAGTGCGCGGCCGAAGCCGGTGGAACAGCCGGAGATCAGCCAGACGGGGGTGTCTTGTTCGGTCATGATATGGTCCGATCGGTTGAAAACAGGGGGGCGCTATCCGCGGCGGCGGGCGAGCGCCTGCAGGCGCGGGCGATAGCGCAGGAAGCGGATATAGGCCCGTTCCAGCAACGCCAGGACGCGGGGATTGCGCGCGGCGAGGCCGATCGGGCGGAGCAGCGGGATCGCGCGCCACATCGCGGCGAAGGCCGCGGCACCGGACAGCAGCACGCCGTCCTCCCGCGCGTGGAACCGGGCCAGCAAGGCGGCGCGATCGACCGGGCAGGACGTGTCGCTACTCGCCGCATCGACGAAGTGGATCGCCGCAGCACGGTCCAGACGCCGCATCAACGCGATTTCGCGCAGACAGAGCGGGCATCCGCCATCGTACCAGACCGTCAGTGTCGCCATGCCCTTCATATGGCGCGCGGGCGCCGCTATGCCAGCCATGCGGTGAGGAAAAGGGAATGCGGATGCGGGTGGCGATCATTGGGGCCGGGATGGCGGGGCTGGCGTGCGCCGAACGGCTGCGGGCGGGCGGGCATGCGGTTGCCGTGTTCGACAAGGGCCGCGGCCCGGGCGGGCGGATGGCGACGCGGCGGCTGGACACGCCGCTGGGCCAGGTCACGTGCGACCTGGGCGCGCAATATTTCACGGTGCGCGATCCGGATTTCACGGCCCGCGTGGCGCATTGGGCGACGACCGGCGTGGTCGCGCGCTGGCCGGCGGCGGGCGACGATGCCTGGGTCGGCACGCCGGCGATGAACGCCCCGGTTCGCGCGATGGCGGAGGCCGGTGATGTGCGGTTTGCGACGCGGATCGATGCGATCGCGCGGGATGGCGACGGTTGGACGTTGCATGCGGGCGATGCGGTGCATGGCGGTTTCGATGCGGTGGTGGTGGCGGTGCCGGCCGAGCAGGTCCCCGCGCTGGTCGAACGCTGGGTTCCGGCCTTTGCGGACCGGGCGCGGGCGACGCCGTCGCTGCCGTGCTGGACGGTGCTGGCGGTGTTCGACGAGACGCTGGCGATCGGCGACGTTGTGAAGCGGGCGGGAATCATCGATTTCGCGGCACGGGGCGGCGCAAAGCCCGGGCACGGGGGGCCGGAGGCCTGGGCGATCCATGCGACCGCGGACTGGTCGACCGCGCATCTGGAAGATGAGCCGGCGGCGGTGCAGGCCGCGGTGCTGGATGCCCTTGGCGGGGTGGCGGGGGGTGCGTTGCCCACGCCGGTCGCGACAGGCGCGCATCGCTGGCGCTATGCCCGGTCGGGGCAGGTCGGGTGCGATGCCCTGTGGGACGGCGCGGCGGGGCTGGGCGTCTGCGGGGACTGGCTGTCCGGGCCGCGGGTGGAAAGCGCGTGGCTGTCCGGGCACCGGCTGGCGGAGGTGATGGGCTGAACGATGCCGTTCCCCGGCGTGCGCAGGGGACTGATGGGTGGTCGGGTGGCTGAACCGACGGGCTGGTCCTGCCCGGTCATGTCGGGGGAGAAGCTTGCGTGCGGAGTTCCGCCAGCGTGACGGGGCGGAAGTTGCGAGCGTCGACGCCGACGTCATGTTGGCGGGGTAGGGATTTCAGCTTGCCGTGGCTGTGGCCGTGCAGGTTGAGCGTGCCGCGATGCTGGCCGTTCCAGCTGCGGAACGGGTAGTGGCAGGCGACGATCGCGGTGCCGCCTACCGTAAGTTCGGCATAGTCGCCGACCGAGGCCCAGCCCGCGCAATCGGCGATGCCGGGCGCGTCGTTGTTGCCGCGCAGCAGATGCTTGCGGCCGTTCAGCCGCGCCAGCAGCGGTCCGACGTCCTGCAACCGACGCGCGACGTCGCCGAGATGCCAGACATCGTCGTCCGGGCCGACCACGGCGTTCCAGCCGGCGACCAGCGCCGCGTCCATCTCCGCCACGCCGGGGAACGGGCGGCGGTGAATATTGCGCGTGCGGTGGTCGCCGAAATGGGTATCGGCGGTGAAGAAGAGCGTCATGACCGGACAGCGCGCTACGCCGCATGCCGTTCCGTGATTCGGACGGCACGAACGGGGCAGCGGGGCGTTGCCGCCGCGAATGATGAGGAGACGACCCCGCGTGCCATTCCCGACGATCCTGCCGCCGACGATCCACCTGACCCAGGATCAGCGCCGCCGCGTCGTCTTTGCCGCGTGCGTCATCATGCTATTGCTGCTCGCGATCCTGCTGGGCATCGGTGGCGGGAACGGCGGTGCGGGCCGACGGGCGCGGCCGCAGCCGACGCAGGCCCGCACGGCGACGCGGCCGGCGACGGTCGTGCCGCCGGTGCCGCAGCCGGTGGTGGAACCGCTTGAGCTGATCGAGTTCACGCCGGACCGTGCGCGGCTCATCAATTCGATGGTGCCGTTCGTGTCCGGCCCGGTGCGTGCCGCCCCGCCGTTCAAGTTCGCCGGCAGCGCGGTGGACCGCGTCGCCGCCACCGCATGCCTGGCGACCGCCGCTTATTACGAGGCGGGCGACGATCCGGTCGGGCAGCGTTCGGTGGTGCAGGTCGTGCTGAACCGCGTGCGCCATCCGGCCTATCCCAAGACGGTGTGCGGCGTGGTGTTCCAGGGCAGCGAACGGCGGACGGGATGCCAGTTCAGCTTCACCTGCGACGGGGCGATGGTACGCCGCCCGTCCGACGTCGCGTGGACGCGGGCGGAGGATGTGGCGGCCAAGGCGCTGGCCGGGGCGGTCGACAGGTCGGTCGGCTATGCCACCCATTATCATACCGACTGGGTGGTGCCGTACTGGAGCGCCACGCTGGACAAGCTGTCGCGCGTGAAGACGCATCTGTTCTTCCGCTGGCGCGGCTATTGGGGGACGCCGGGCGCGTTCCGCGGGCGCTACGCCGGCGGCGAGGTGGTCGATCCGCGCGTACCGGGTGCGGCGACGCTGGCGACGGCGGATGGGATCCCGGTGATCGGCCCCGCGATGGGTGGCGTGGCGACGTTCGACGTGCCCGCGATGCCCACCGAAGAAACGGTGTATCTGAAGCGGCGGCCCGCAGTGATGCTGCCCGGCGTGCCGTCGTCTGCGCTGCACGGCCACATCGTTCGGACCGGGACCGCCAAGGGCAGCGAATATGCGCTGGAACTGGAGCCCAATGCGGCCCCCGATGGCTACCTGGCTGTGGCGCAGGCGGTATGCCGCGACTTGCCCGCTTGCACGGTCGGCGGCTGGCTGGACCCGGAAAAGGTGGCGGATTCGGTCCCGTTCCAGCTGGCTTCGCTCCGTACCGCCACGTTCCTGTACCAACGGCGGGCCGGCGAGAAGGCCGGGCGGGGATATTGGAACTGCCGGCAGGTCCAGCGTGCGGACAAGGCGCAGTGTCTGCCGGGCACCGAATGAAGCCCGTGCAAACCGGCGGTTCGCGGCCGTCAAGCGAGACTGGCTTTGCCGCACCTGCAGCCGGCGGCTACAGAGGCGCTATGCCCGATATCACGATCCTTTACGAACATCCCGCCTGGTTCCTGCCGTTGTTCGCGGGTCTGGAGGCGCGTGGGATCGCGTTCGACCCGGTCCATGCGGACGGGCTGGTGTTCGACCCCGCCGACATGCGCCCACCCGCCCCGGTCGTGTTCAATCGGATCGCGATGTCGAGTTTCCTGCGGGCGCCGGAGCATCCGATCTTTTTCGCGCAGGCGCTGATGGCGCAATGGCGGGCGGCGGGTGCGCGGGTGGTGAACGGCGCGGACGTGCTGGGCATCGATGCCAGCAAGGCGCGGCAGCTGGCGCTGATCGCGGGCCTTGGTCTGGCCATTCCGGCGACGCGGATCGCCCACCGGGCGGCGGACCTGGTCGCGGCCGCGGCGACCTTGCGCTTTCCGGTGGTGGTGAAGGCCAATATCGGCGGGTCGGGCGCGGGGATCGTGCGGTACGACAGCGCGGACGAGCTTGCCGCGGCGGTGGCGGACGGGACCGCGCCGGACAGCATCGACCGCGTGCTGATGGTGCAGGAATATGTGCCGGTCAGGGGCGGTGCGATCACGCGGATCGAGACGCTGGGCGGCAAATATCTCTACGCGATCGACGTGGACGGCGGCGGCGGGTTCGACCTCTGCCCAGCCGATGTCTGCCTGGCTGCGCCCGGCAAGGCGGCGGTGTCGGTGATGCAGGCGCATCCCGCGCCCGACCTGATCGCGGCGGCGGAGCGGATCGCGGTGGCGTCGGGGATGGACGTCGGCGGGGTCGAGGTGATGATCGATGATCGCGACGGGACGGCGCGCTTCTACGACGTCAACGCGCTGTCGAACTTCGTGGCGGATCCGGTGTCGGTGATCGGGTTCGATCCGCATGACCGGCTGATCGACTGGCTGGCGGACCGTATCGTGGAGAGCAAGACGTGAGATACGGGTATTGGATGCCGGTGTTCGGCGGCTGGCTGCGCAATGTCGACGACGAGCGGCCGGCAAGCTGGGCGTATGCGCGCGACCTGGCGGTGCGGGCCGAGCAGATCGGGTACGACCTGACGCTGATCGCCGAGCTGAACCTGAACGATATCAAGGGCGTGGACCAGCCGGCGCTCGATGCGTGGTCGACCGCGGCGGCGATCGCGGCGGTAACCGAACGCCAAGAGATCATGGTCGCGGTGCGGCCGAATTTCCACCAGCCGGCGCTGTTCGCCAAGGCTGCGGCCAACGTCGACCGGATTTCGGGCGGGCGGCTGTCGCTGAACGTCGTGTCGTCCTGGTGGGCGGACGAGGCCAAGCAATATGGCCTGCAGTTCGATGCGCATGACGACCGTTATGCGCGTACGTCGGAATGGCTGGACGTGGTCAAGGGGCTGTGGACCGAGGAGCGGTTCAGTTTTTCGGGTAAGTTCTACACCACCGACCAGGCGATCTGTTCGCCGAAACCCGCCAGGATGCCGACGCTGTATGCCGGGGGCGAAAGCGACGCGGCGAAGACGATGATCGCCGGCCAGTGCAGCGCCTATGTGATGCACGGCGATCCGGTGGACGCGGTGGCGCCCAAGATCGTGGACATGCGGGCGCGGGCGAACGGTCGGCCGATGACGTTCGGAATGGCGGCCTATGCCATCGTGCGCGACAGCGAGGCGGAGGCGAAGCGCGAGCTGGACCGCATCACGACCGTGCGCGACCTGCCCGCCGGGTACGACAATTTTGACCAGTGGCTGTCGGGGACGCAGCTGGAGCGCGAGCTGAAGCTGCGCGAATATGCGGTGTCGAACCGTGGGCTGCGGCCGAACCTGGTCGGCACGCCGGAGCAGCTGAAGCAGCGGATCGCGGATTATGAGGGCGTGGGGCTCGACCTGCTGCTGCTCCAGATGAGCCCGCAGGCCGAGGAGATGGAGCGGTTCGCGGCACAGGTCATTCAGGGATGATCCGTCTGGACGGCGTGACGAAGCGGTTCGCGGGCGGCGCGGTGGCGCTGGACGGCGTCACGCTGGAAGTGGCGCGGGGCGAGGTGTTCGGCATCATCGGCCGGTCGGGCGCGGGCAAATCGACGCTGATCCGGATGCTGAACGGGCTGGAGCGGCCGAGTTCTGGTCAGGTGCTGGTCGACGGCGCCGACGTCGCGACGCTGGACGAGGCGGCGTTGCGCACGTTGCGGCGGCGGGTGGGGATGATCTTCCAGCAGTTCGGGCTGCTCGGGTCGCGGACGGTGGCGGACAATGTCGCGTTTCCGCTGAAGGTGGCGGGCATGGCAGCGCGCGACCGGGCGGTACGGGTGGCGGAGCTGCTCGCGCGGGTCGGCTTGAGCGATCATGGCGCGAAATATCCCGCGCAATTGTCGGGCGGGCAGAAGCAGCGCGTGGGGATCGCGCGCGCGCTGGCGACCGGGCCGGACATATTGCTGTGCGACGAGGCGACGAGTGCGCTCGATCCCGAGACGACGCGCGACGTGCTGGCGCTGATCGCCGACCTCAACCGCGACCTGGGGCTGACGATCGTGCTGATCACGCATGAGATGGACGTCGTGCGGCAGGTCTGCGACCGGGTCGCGGTGCTGCATGCCGGACGCGTGGTGGAACAGGGCGCGGTGGCGGACATCTTCCTCGATCCGCAGGCGGCGGAAACGCGCGCGTTGCTGGCCGAGGCGGGCGAGCAGGGTCCGGCGGACTTTGCGGAGTTTGCCGGGCGGGTCGTGCGCTGGACCTGTCATGGCGACACGATCGGGCAGCCGGTGCTGACGATGGTCGCACGCGAGACGGGGGCGGACTTCGCGATCCTGGACGGGCGGATCGGGCGGTTGCGCGACGAGCGTTATGGCCAGCTGACGCTGGGCCTGTCGGGTGGCGACACCGATGCGGCGATCGCGGCGCTCGGCCGCTATGGGCGGGTCAGCGCGTGAGCGGGTGGTTTGTCGATATCGTGTGGGCGGACATCGCGCAGGCGTGCCTTGATACGCTGGCGATGCTCGGTGGGTCGCTGGTGCTGACGATCCTGTTCGGGTTGCCGTTGGGCATCGCGTTGTTCCTGACGTCGCCGGGGCAGGTGTGGGCGAACCGGCTGGGCAACGGGGCGCTGGCGCTGGCGGTCAACCTGCTGCGGTCGGTGCCGTTCATCATCCTGCTGATCGTGATGATCCCGGCCACCATATTGCTGGTGGGCACATCGCTGGGCGTCGCGGGCGCGATCCCGCCGCTGGTGGTGGGGGCGGCGCCGTTCTTCGCGCGGCTGGTGGAGACCGCGCTGCGCGGCGTCGACCGCAACACGGTGGAGGCGGTGCGGGCGATGGGCGCAACGACGCGCGATCTGGTGTGGCGCGCGCTGCTGCCCGAGGCGATGCCGGGGATCGTGGCGGCCGCGACGGTGACCGCGGTGGCGCTGGTGTCGTTCACCGCGATGGCGGGCGTAGTGGGCGCGGGTGGCCTGGGCGACCTGGCGATCCGGTTCGGCTACCAGCGGTTCCAGACCGACGTGATGGTGGTGACGGTGGCGCTGCTGCTGCTGCTGGTGCAGGGCATCCAGAGCCTGGGCGACTGGCTGGTGCGGCGATTGGTGCGGGGGTAGGCTCTTGCGCCCATCCCGTTTGGTTCGAGCTTGTCGAGAACTGCGCGCTGCCACCGAGCAGTTCGAGCCTGTCGAGAACCCAGCGCAGAGTTCTCGACAGGCTCGAACCAAACGGGTCTTGGGGTTTGGGTTCAGATTTGGGTCTGGGTGGTTTTGGAGTTCATGATGTTGAGACGGAACCTGCTCGCGGGCCTCGCCGCCCTGACCCTCCTCACCGCGTGCGGTGGCGGCGGCGGTAGTGCCGCGGCCGATCCGAAGGTGCTGGTCGTGGCGGCGACGGCGGTGCCGCATGCCGAGATCCTCGAACATGTGAAGCCGGTGCTGGCCAAGGAGGGCGTGACGCTGGAGGTGCGGACGTTCAACGATTATGTCCAGCCAAACGTGCAGGTCGCCGAGGGGCGGATCGCGGTCAATTATTTCCAGACCAAACCGTACCTTGACGGGTTCAACGCGGCGCGCGGGACCAAGCTGGTGACGCTGGCGGGGATCCATGTCGAGCCGCTGGGGGCCTATTCGCGCAGGTGGAAGACGCTGGCCGCGTTGCCGCAGGGGGCCACGGTCGCGATCCCGAACGACAGCAGCACGACAGGCCGCGCGCTGACGTTGCTGGCCAAGGCTGGGCTGATCCGGTTGAAGGACCCAGCCGATCCGCTGGCCACGGTCGGCGATGTCGTCGCCAACCCGCGCGGATTGGTGTTCCGCGAGCTGGAGGCCGCGACGCTGCCGCGCGTGCTGGACCAGGTCGACATGGCGCTCATCAACACCAACTACGCGCTCGATGCGAAGCTCGATCCGACGCGCGACGCGCTGACGATCGAGGACAAGGACAGTCCCTATGTCAATTATCTGGTCGGGCTGGCCCCGGCGGGGCGTGACCCGAAGGTCGTGAAGCTGATCGCCGCATTGCGCAGCGCGGACGTGAAGGCGTTTATCGCCGCGCGGTACAAGGGGGCGGTGATCCCGGCCTTCTGAGGAGGGTGGAGGCCGACCTGGACGTCGCCACCCCGGACCTGATCCAGGGTTCCACGAGCTTGCGTCGCCGTGGAGAAGAAGCGGGATCTCGGATCACGTGCGCGATGACGAAGTTTTCGCGCAGCGGCGATGCCCAGTCCGTCACGGCCTGCCGCGGCGGGGTGGGGTGGGCAGGTTGCCGTTCCAGCCGAGATCGCGGCTGATCGCCTCCGTCGTCGCGCGGACATCGTCGCCGAGCGATGTCATGCGGGCGTCGTCCATATATTGCGCGGCGCTCGATACGCTGATCGCGGCGACGATCTGCCCTGTCGCATCGCGGATCGGGGCGGCGACGCAGCGGATCTGGTCCTCATTCTCCTCCAGATCGAAGGCGAGCCGGCGCGCGACATAGCCCGCCATCCGTTCGGACCAGAGCGCGAAATCGGCGGGGGGGGCGCCGTTGGTGCGATCGGTGTCGAACACGTCGCGCCAGCTGGCGGCCGGATGATCGAGCATCAGCGCCTTGCCGAGCCCGGTCGAGGTCAGCGGCTGGCGGTCGCCAACCCGGCTGCTGATCTCCACGCGGCGGCGGCCGGGAATCTTGTCGAGATACAGCGCACGGTCCGTCTCCATCACGCCGAGGTGGACGGTATCCTCACTCAGCGCGGCCAGCGCCTCGATATGCGGGCGGGCGACCTGGACGATGTCGGCCTGACGCTGCGCCAGAAAACCGAGTTCGAGCAGTTTCGGCCCGAGCCGGTAGCCGAGCCGCGGCACGAAGCCGAGATAGCGCCGGTCGACCAGCGCATTGGCCAGCCGGTGCGTGGTCGACCGGGTCAGCCCGAGCCGGGCGGCCAGTTCGGGCAGTGGGATCGGCCCTTCGGACACCATGTCGAGCACGTCCAGCCCGCGCAGCAGCGTCTGGCTGCCGGTCTGGATCTTCGGTCCCGGCTTGTCGCTGCCCGGCAGGGCGCCGTCGTCGATGTCGCTGTCCTGGCTCATAGCGTGATGATCTGTCCCATGTGCCGGGTGGCCGGCCGGTTCAACCTTTTCGACAGCGGCGCGGGTCCGTCAAGCCGCCGTGGCGGTCACGCGACCGGGTTGCGGCCCCATAGCTGGTCGTAGCGCCAGCCCGACAGGTCCTCCACCACCGCGCGCCGGTCCGCATCGGGCGGGGTCGGGTCGCCGGCGCGCAGTCGTTCGATCTCCTCCATCAGGATGGCGTGGGTGCGCGGATCGAGCCGGAAGCGGAACGAGACCAGCACTCCGAAACACAGCATCGCGATCGTACCGGTCACCATGACCGCAACGATCGTGGTGATGGCCTGCGGGCTCTGGATGTCCGCCTTCGACACGAAGCCGCCGGCCTGCATCACCTGGCCCACGAAGATGATCGCGGCGGCCTGGCTCATCTTGCGCACGAACGTCATGACGCCGGCGAACGCGCCTTCGCGGCGGCGGCCGGTCACGATCTCGTCCACGTCGGCCATGTAATTGTACGTGGCCCAGGGGATGTAGTTGAGCGCGCCGCGGCCGAGGCCCGCGAACACGACCGGGATCCACAGCATCGCGCTGGTCGCCGGCAGCCCGGCCAGGAACATGGCGAGGAACAGCAGCACGCCGATCGCAAAACTGACCGCGGCGAAGCGGTACGCCTTGGCCGGCGACAGTTTCAGCGCGAAGTTGATCGCGAGGATGACGGCGACGAACTGCACCGCATAGGTGACGCCGACGAGGTTCGACACGATCAGCGCGGACCCGCCCAGCGCGAAGATCACGAAATAGGTGAAGGCGGCGTTGTAGATGTCCTGGCTGATATAGCCGCCGAGATACATGCCGAGATGCAGCCGGAACGCGCGGATGCGCAGCGTGGAGAACAGGTTGCGGTACAGCGCCCTGACCGCATCGACCGCGCCGGGGCGGGCCGCCTCGTCCTCCGTCAGCGTCGGCGGCAGCGGCCGTTCCCAGCTGAACACGTACAGCATCGTGGCGGCGAGCATGAACAGCGCGGCGAACACGATGCCCATGATGAGATAGGTGTCGGGCGAGTCCGGCCCCAGCCAGCCGATCAGCCGGCCGGGCAGGAACGCCGCCAGGATGGCCGACAACTGCCCCAGCAGGATGCGCGCGCCGGCGAACTTGGCCTTGGTCTTGTAGTCGGTCGCCATTTCGGCGGCGAGCGTCTCGTACGGGATGATCTCCATCGCGTAGACCAGCTCGAACAGCACATAGGTGACGAGATAATACCAGAAGCTCTGCCCCGCGACCCACATGATGGCGAAGGAGGGCAGCAGCGGGATCGCCGCCAGGATGAAGAAGCGCCGCCGGCCGAACCGCCGGCCCAGCCAGCTGCGCCCCAGATTGTCGGACGTGTAGCCGATGAGCGGGCTGGCCACCGCGTCGAGCACGCGCGCCACGCCGAAGATGATCGTCGCCTGCACCGCGGAAAGCCCGCAGAAGCTGGTGTAGAAGATCAGGATCCAGGTGCTGATGACCGCCATCGACCCGGCGCCCAGCACGTCGTTCGCGCCGTACGCGATATAGTTGATCGGGCGGACCCGGCGCTGCGGCGCGGTGGTGGCCATGGGCTTCCTTCCTTGGGAGACGGCTTTTCGGGGTCCGTCTTGCGCGCGGGCCTTGATGGTGTCCGGCCCCCTACGCCGTTTGCGCGGGGGCCGGTCGGGTCAGATATACGTCCGCATGAATTCGCCCAGCGCGCAGATCGCGAGGCTCTGGCCGTAGGGCATCGAGGTGAGCGGGATGTCCTTGTAGAACTGCATCGTGTCGCCCATCGCGGTGCCGAAGCTGACCTGTTTCAGCTCGCCCGCATCGTCGATGTTCGCCAGCACGGCCTCGATCGCCTTGATGCCGACGGGCAGATAGTCGACCGGCAGATAGCGTTTCCGCACGGCCTTCAGGATGCCGTAGGCGAAACCCGCGGTGGCCGATGCCTCCAGATAGCTGGTCGGGTCGACGATCAGCGTGTGCCACAGGCCGCTGGCGTCCTGATGTTCGGCCAGCGTCTTCACCTGAGCGGCGAGCGCATCGAGCAGGAAGGTGCGGAACGCGTCGCCCTCGGGCAGGTCGAGCATCTCGATGATTTCGGGGATCGCGATCGTGACCCAGCAATTGCCGCGCGCCCAGAGTGCGCCCGCGAAGTTGTGGCGGCCATCGAACGTCCAGCCATGATACCAGAGGCCGGTCTGCCGATCGGCCAGATATTTGATGTGGACCAGGAACTGGCGCTTCGCCTCCTCGACATAATGCGGGCGATCGAGCAGCAGGCCGATCTTGGCGAGCGGCAGCACCGACATCATCAGCGTGTCGTCCCACATTTCCTGCGGGTTCTCGTCGTTGAACACGATGTGCTGGAAGCCGCCTTCCTCGGTCTTGGGCAGGCCGGCGGGGTCCATCAGCCATTCGGCCCAGGTGTCCAGATAGGGCAGGAAGCTCTGGTCGCCGGTTTCCTCGTACAGGAACGCCAGCGTCAGGAAGGGCGACATGGTGTTGATGTTCTTGGTCGGCGTGCCGGCGGCGAAGCGGTCCTGGAACCACTGCATCATCACGTCGAACGCATGGCCGTCGTTGGTCTGTTCATAATAGCGGTACAGCCCGAACAGGCCGATGCCGTGCGTCCACTCCCAGTCGTTCCAACCCTTGGTATCGATGACGCGGCCATCGTCCAGCCGCAGCAGGAACTCGCCGGTCTCGTCCTTGATGTTGACCAGATTGTCGATCAGCTTGGCGATCGCATCGGTAACGGCCTTGCGGGGCACGGTGTGGGTAAGGGCTGCCAAGGGAAAAGCTCCGGTTCTATCGGGCGCGGGCGCCCGGCTGGGGTTATCGGGCGCGGGCGCGCCATGAAGGGAATGGGACGGCGGCGACGGGGATGCCGCCGCGGACATTGCGGATCGTGACCAGCTTCACCGGTTCCAGCGCGCTGCCGGCTTTCCCGTCGCCGGTGACGGCGAGCGCGAGCGTGTTGCGGCCACGATGGTTCAGGATGCCGGCGGGCACCGGGAAAATGCGCTGCGGCCCGACATTGGCGACGAACTGCCCCATGTTCCAGCCGTTGACGAAGATCAGCACGCGGTAGGTGCCGTCCGATCGCGGCTTGGCGGTGTTGCCGATCGCGATGCCGATCGTGGCGTCCTGATCGGTGGGGATGCCCAGGTCGAATGCGGTGCGATACCAGGTGGTGCCGGGTGTCGCGGCGGTCGACGGGGTGCCGGCCGGGGCGGGGGTCTTCGCCCAGCCGCCGTCCGCGAAGCCGGGCAGGTGCCAGCCCTCACGTTCGCCGAACAGCCCGCCATTATTGGCGACGCCGCGGACCGGATCGACGATGTCCTCGCCGCCCTGCGTCCCCTGGATCTTCCACGCGATCGGGACCGCGAAGCTGTGGCTGGTCGGGGCGGCGAGCGAGGCGGAGATCAGCCCGCGCGTTTCCTTGTGGAAATCGTCGGTATCGAGATCCCAATTGTGCGAATTGTTGCGCACCATGACCGACAGAAGATGCTCGCCCGCCGCCTGGGCCCGCACCGGCAGCACGAAATCGGCGACGCCGGTCGTGATCGGGCGCGGCAGGCCGCCGGCCAGTTCGTGCTGGCCGACGAACGTCCCGTCCAGCCAGACCTGCAACATGCCCGCGCCACCGGCACCATAGTGCAGGGTCAGCTTGCGCGCATCGGTGCCGCCGGCAAAGCGCCCGCGATACCATACGTCCCCTTCGTGGAAGCCGTAGGCGTCCATGCCCAGGTTCGGCTGACCGACCGGCGGGCGGATCGTTGCGGTCTGCCGTGCGCCCTTGGCGTCCGCCCACCGGCTGTCGTCGAAGCCGAGCTGCGCCTCGGGCGATTCCGGTGCCTGCCGCCAGTCGGTCAGCGGGGGGAGCGCGATCACGGCCGGGCCGGGCAGCGCGGCGGTGACAAGGCTGTCGCCCGGGCCACGCGTGACGGGCAGCGCGCGGCCGTTCCAGCGCAGCGTGCGGACGGCCGGCGGCCCCCAGATTTCAAGCGGCGCGGCCACGGCGACGTCGCCGGTCAGCGCCAGCGTGCCGCCCGTCGCGGTCGCGCTGCGGACCAGGTCGGGACCGTGCGACAGGACCGGGCCGGCCGCGCTTTCGGTGCGGAAGAAGCGCGCGGCGCTGTCCTCGTCGGCCAGCAGCAGCGTCAGGGGGGGGCGCCCGCCGCCGGTAATCTGCACGCGGGCGATGCCGGCATGGGTGTAGTTCAGCCTGAGCCGGCCCTTCGCGGCGTCGTAAACCTGTTCGACCGGGCCGGTGACGGTCGGCTGCGTGGCATAGCGCAGCACGGTTTCGCCCGGTTCGCCCGCCCGCCCGTAGAACAATGCGAGGTCGGTATCGCCCAGCGGCAGATGGGTCTGCAGTTCCGACGTGGAATAGACCAGTTCCTGTCGTTCCAGCCGGAAGTCGGCGAGCAGCAGCTTTCCGTCGAAACCGTTCAGCCGCATCGGTGCGCCGGCCGGGAACGTGGTCGGTCCATCCTTCAGCGCGGCGGTGATCGTGAAGCGGTCGTCGCTGCGGCCGTTGGACGGTTTGTGCGTGACGAACAACAGCCGTGCGCCGGTGGCGGCGTTGACGTTGTGATAGACCTGGATATCCGGGTCGCTGGCGGTGGCGGGCGGGGCCCTGTCCATCCGCGCGATATCGGGGGCGGCCGCCAGAAACTGGCCGAGCTGTTTCAGTTCCAGCGCCTTGGGCCGTAGCCCGCGCGCCTCATCGATCGCGGCGCCATAGTCGTAGCTGGTGTAGACGACGGGTGCGGGCAGCCAGCCCCAGCTGGTGCCGCCATAGGTCATGTAGAAGCTCTGGACCGTGATCCCGTTGGCGATGTTGGTGCCGTAGAAGACCCGCTGGTAGCGCTTGCCGCGCTGCACCGCGTTGCAGTCGTAGCCGCCGTTGGATCCCCAGTAATCGAACCAGCCGCCGCCGAATTCGGCCGCGAAACCGGGCGTGTTGGGGCTGGCCGACGCGCCGCCGCGCGCACCGCCGGTGCCGTAGAGACCCCAATCGGGGGCGGGCGGGCCGTTGGTCGGCCGGTTGTGAACGTCGCAGGTAGCGCCGGGATAGCCGTCGAACGCGTAGAGATCGACCGGCCCTTCGACCGTCTTCGGCACATTCGCGCCCTTCGGCACCCAATAGCCGTTGCGGCCCTGATCGTTGTGGAAGATCGGCACGGTGATTCCGTCGGCGCGCGCCTTGTCGTACAGATGCTGCATGTAGCGCGCCTGGGTCGGCTGGACGACGGCCAGTTCGTTTTCGATCTGGTGCAGGATGACGGTGCCGCGACCGTCGGTCAGCTGGTGCCGCGCGATGATCGCGTTGATCCGCGTCAGCCATTCGTCCGCCGCCGCGAGATATTCCGGATCGTCGGTGCGGGCCTTGGCCGACTGGTTCACCAGCCAGCCGGGGAAGCCGCCGCGCGTCAGTTCCGCATTCACATAAGGCCCGGCGCGGGTGATGACGTACAGCCCCTCCTCCGCCGCCATCCGGAGCACCCGGTCCATGTCGCGGACACCGGTGAAGTCGTACACGCCGCGTTTCGGGCTGTGATACCCCCAGTCGAAATAGATCGCGACCGTGTTGTAGCCGCTGGCCTTCATCTTCTGCAGGATGTCGCGCCACAGGTCGGGGCTGGGCAGCCGGAAGGGATGGAATTCGCCGCCCCACAGGACCGTCGGCCGGCCGTCGATCATCACCGAATGACGATCGAACGTCACGGCGTGCGGCGTGCCCGATGCGCGCGGCGCGGCGGCCGACGCGGGCATCGCGGTTGCCAGCAGCACCGTTAGCAGGGGCAGGCGACGCATCATGCGAAGTGGAACATCGGGATCAGCGGTGTCTCGCATGGGCGGTTGGAGGGTTCGACCTCCATGATGTCGGCCATATGGTCCCACCAGCGTTGCATGACCGGCAAGCCGGGCAGCGTCGCGCGACGGTCCGCGTCGTCATGCACCTTCAGCACCGCGAACAGCGCGTTGGTTTCGGGATCGAGGAAGATCGCATAGTCGTGGATGCCGGCATCGGTGAGCGCGGCGGCGAGATCGGGCCAGAGCGCGTCGTGGCGCCGGCGATATTCGTCGGCCTGGCCCGGCTTCAGCATCATGCGGAATGCATGCGTGGTCATGGCGCGTTCCCCCTCCGTACTATCTGTGCCGCGCAGTCCAATCATGTGAGACTGCTATCCAACATGTGAGATATATTGTCGAACTGTAGGTGTCAACGGACGATCCGGTCGGACCAGCGCGGCGTGGCGAGCGCGGTGGCACCGGCGACGTCGGCCAGCAGGATCGGCGGGCGGGCGTCGGGCGTGGCGGTTTCCAGCGTGAGCGCGCGGACGTCCAGCCCGCGCACGTGGCGGGCGAACAGCCCCCAGGCCGGTGACACGCCGAACATGCTGGGTTCGGGATAGGCATCGGCCACGTCGGGGATCGCGCGCGCCGCGTCCGCCGCGGTGCCGCCGCCGGCATAGACGAGCCGGACGTCGGACAGCGCGATGTCGGTGACCGGGTTGCCCGCCAGCCCGGCCAGCGTGGCGGCGTAGCGATGGTCGATGCCGGTGGCCGTCACGTCGCGGATCGCGATGCGGCGGACCGCGCCGATGCCGGTGCCGTCCGGCCCGCGGCGCCGGTCGCCCAGCCGGACGAACAGCGGTGCGGTCGTCACCTCGTGCATGCGCAGGCCGGATATCGCGATGTCTTCCATGATGCCGCCGTCGACCGCCTCCAGCGCCAGCCCGCGGCACCGATCGAACCGGCAGTCGCGGATCGTGACGTTGCGGTAGCCGCCGGTCGATTCGGTGCCCAGCTTGATCCGCCCGGTCACCCGATCGCGGTCCGGCGCCACCGCCTGCGTGCGGAGCCGGCGGCCGTCGAGC
Source organism: Sphingomonas montana (assembly GCF_001956315.1). GTDB lineage: Bacteria > Pseudomonadota > Alphaproteobacteria > Sphingomonadales > Sphingomonadaceae > Sphingomonas_R > Sphingomonas_R montana. The sequence continues at coordinate 195,491 of NZ_KV887143.1, forward strand.
AGCGTGCCGGGATCATAGCCGCTGACCCGGCAGTCCGCGATCAGCACGTCTTCGGACGGGCGTGTTTCGCCCAGCGCCCAGCTGCTTTTCAGGACGATCGCGTCGTCATTGGGGGTGTTGACGGTACAGCCGGTGACGCGGACGCGGCGGACGCAATCCAGGTCGATGCCGTCGCGCTGCGTATCGATGGTCAGCCGTTCGATCGCCATGTCGTCCACGCCGGTCGCCAGTACCGCGAAATGGCCGCCGTCGCGGATCGTCAGATCCGCCAGCCGGACGTTGCGGGCGTTCTTCAGCGCGATCGCCTTGTTGCCCAGCCCGTCCATGGCGCGCGCGTCGGGTTCCAGCCTGTCGATTTCGGCGCGGCTCATCTGCCGCATCGACAGCGGCCGTTCGCCCGTGCCCTTGCGCCAGCGCGCGCCGGGGCCGTTGCGGGTCAGCCCGCGCCCGTCGATCGTCCCCGGACCCAGGATTGCGACGTTGCGCACCCCGTCGCCCCAGATCAGGCTGTTGTGCCAGTGGCTATGCCCGAAATCCTGATAGAGATCATGGCGGTTGGGTTCGGGCAGGTCGTAGCGGCCGGCGTGGACCGCGGGGTCCGCCGCCTGCAGCGTCGCGCCGCGATCGATCAGCAGCGTCACATTATCGCGCAGCCGGATCGAGAAGCTGAGATAACGGCCCGCCGTCAGCCGCACGGTGCCGCCGCCGGCCCGCGATACGGCCGCGATGGCGCGGTTGATCGCATCGGTATCGAGCCGGACGCCGTCGCCCGCCGCACCGAACCGGCGGACGTCCACGATCGTGCGCGCGTGGGCGGGGAAGGGGAACAGGGCGGCCAAGGTGCCGATCAGCCCGGTGGCGACGGTGCGGCGGTCGGCGATCATGCGCCCAGGCCGTGGGTGTTCGCCCAGCCGACAAACTGTTCCGGCCAGGTAAAGGCGATTCCGTCCGCCCGCTTCAGGCCGAAGCCGTGACCGCCGCGTTCGTACAGGATCATTTCGGCGGGCACGTTCGCGCGGCGCAGCGCGGCATGGAGGAGCAGGCTGTTGTCCACCTTCACCACGCGGTCGTCCGCGGCGTGGGCGAGGAAGGTGGGCGGCATGTCGGCGGGCAGATCCTGATCGGTCGATAGCCGGCGCAGGTCGGCGGGGGACGGCGTTCCCGCGAACAGTTCCTTGCGCGATCCGCCATGCGCGAACGGTTCGGTCAGCGTGACGACCGGATAGAGCAGCCCGGCGACGATCGGGCGCGTGGACAGCCCGTCGGCGGCGTCGATCGGCGCGTAGGTCGCCAGCGCGGACCGTGCGGCCAGCCGGGCTGCGAGATGCCCGCCGGCGGAGAAGCCGAGTGCCGCGACGCGCACCGGATCGATCCGCCAGCGCGCGGCCTGCGACCGGATCAGCCGCATCGCGCGCTGCGCATCCTGCAACGGCGCGTCCGGCCCCGCCGCCCAGCCATCGTGCGGCAGGCGATACAGCAGGTCGAACGCGGTAACCCCGCGCGCGGCGAACCAGGCGGCGATCGCCGATCCGTTCCGCCCCACCGCCACGCGGGTATAGCCGCCGCCGGGGACGAGCAGCACGGCCGCGCCGGTCGGCCGGGCGGCGGGGGTGACGGTCAGCATCGGCGTGCCGACATGCGGCCAGGCGATGTCGTCGGCCGGACCGTCCACCGACCGGCGCACCACCGCATCGACGACCGGCGTGGCCGGCGATCCGGGCGGTCGGCCGGGCCAGATGGGGAAACGGGCGGACGCGGCGGCGGCAGGGCGGGGTTGCGCGCCGGCCGTGGCGGTGACGGCCAGCCCGGCGGCGATGAGTGCGCGGCGATCCAGGTCCATCGTCAATTCCCCCTTGGGCGCAGGTCGCTGCGCGCCGCGCTGGCCGGCACGGTAAAACTTTCGGGCGCGTCGGGATGCGCCGGATCATAGGGCCGCCCCGCGATCAGGTGGCGGGCGAGCGGCAGTCCGGACGTACGGATCCCCGCCGCCACCATCCGGGCGATCTGGTCCGCGCCATAGCCATTATGGTGCGTCGCATCGCGGCCGCCGTCGTTGAACGCGAGCGGCGCGCGCGCCGGGCCGAGTGCCTCGTAGAAGGCGATGGTCGCGCGGTTCAGGTCGATGACCGGTAGGTCCAGTTCGCGGCCGACGGCGCGGACCGCGTCGGCATAGTCGGCCAGTGTGGGCTTGATCCGGCCGTCCGGCTCGAAGCTGCGCCGTTCGGGGGAGGTGACGAACACCGGGGTCGCGCCCCGCCGCCGCGCCTCCGCCGCATAGACGCGCAGATAGTCGCGGTAGGTGGTGGCGGCGGGTGCGTGGGTTTGCGGCCACTGCGCCTTCTGGTCGTTGTGGCCGAACTGGACGAACAGCCAGTCGCCCGGCCGGATTTCGGCCAGGATCCGGTCCAGCCGCAACTCCGTGATGAAGGATTTGAGCGTTTCGCCCGACTCCGCATGGTTGGCGACCGCGACACCCTCGTCGAACAGCGCGGGCAGCATCTGGCCCCAGCTGGCCGCCGGTTCGGATGGCTGGTCGGTCACCGTGCTGTCGCCGGCCAGAAAGACGGTCGGCACCGTGACGGGCGCGACCTGGATGCGGGCGACGGCGGGAGTGCCCAGCAGTTCCAGCGTCAGCCGGTCGTCCCAGTTGCGCGATCCCTGTTCGCGATCGTTCAGCCGGACGGCGGATCCGCCGGGCGCGTTGGCGGGCGGGGGTGGCAGCGCCGGCGTGCGGACGTTGACGACGAAGCTGCGCGTCACGGTGCGGCCGCGCGCCGTCGCCACGCGATCGAGCATCAGGCGGCGCGACTCCGCCTTCACGGTGGTGACCGCGGCGCGGGCTGGGTCGCCCAGCGTCAGGGTGACGCCGTAGTTGCCGGGCGGGACCGCGACCGAGAACAGGCCGGGGCCGCCCGGTTCGTAGCCGTGGCCGGCGGCCGTCGAGAACATCATGTCCGGGGCGACCGCGACGGTGCCGGGTGCTGCCTTGCCGGCCAGCACATAGGTGGTCGTCGCAGGGGTCATCGGCGCGGGAGGGGGCGCAGGGGGCGCGACGGCGATCAGCATTGCGGCCAGCGGCGCGATCATCGCCGGACCGGGCACGCCATCGGCCCGCGGGCGACCGGACCGGGGGGCGCGACATCGCCGCGGACATGCGTGGACACCGGCAGGTTCAGGCCGCGCAGGCCACGCGCCACGATCGTGGCGATGCCGCGCGCGCCCGCCTCGCTGAAATGGGTGTTGTCGCTCAACCCGCGGGGATAGTTGGTCGTGCCGACGGGCAGGTGCAGGTAATACGCCTGCGCGCGTGCCGCCCCGGTCCGGGTCAGCCATGCCGCCCCCTGCCGACCGACCTCGATCAGCGGGGTGTTCGTCTGCTGCGCGACGCGGCGCATGGCGGCGGCGTAGCGTGGAAAGCTCTCGTCCGCGGTGGCGCCTGTGAAGGCGTTTCGCGGGACGGGGGTGAGCAGCACCGGGAACGCGCCGGCCTTTCGCGCGATGCCGATGTAGCGCAGCAGGTTGATGACATAATCGGTGTCGGCCCGCGCATAGCGTTCGGGCTTGTCGATGCTGGCGTCGTTATGGCCGAACTGGATGAGCAGCACGTCGCCCGCGCGGATGTCCGCGGCGATCCGGTCGAGCCGCCCTTCGGTGATGAAGGTGCGCGTGCTGCGTCCGCCGACCGCGCGGTTTTCGACCCGCACCGTCGCGTCGAGCGCGCAGGGCAGCAGCATCCCCCACCCGGTCTGCGGCGCGCGGTTCGCGCGGTATGGGGCGGCGGTGGAGTCGCCGGCGATGAAGATGGTGGTGCCGGGCGCGGGCGGGGCGGCGGTCGTGGCGGTCGCCAGGAGCAGGGCCGCCGCAGCCAGGCTGGGGATCATCCGTCGCGACATCGTGGTATCTCCTCAGGCGCCGGTCGATCCTGTCGGCATGCCGCGGATCGATCGCTGGACTGTTCCCACATCATGGAATGGCATGTCCATAGTTGATATGATAGCGCGGACGTCGATCGATAAGAAAAGAGGAGAGCGCGATGCGGACGGGCATGTGGGCGGCGGCGCTGTGCGCGCTGGCGATCGGTACGGGCACACCGGCCGCGACGCCGGTGATCGATCCCGCCACCGGCCACCGCGTGGTCCGCATTTCGACCGCGCCGGGCATGGCGAGCCTGTATTTCCATCAAAATCCGTTCACCCCCCAAGGTGACAAGATGGTGATCGCGACCGCGGACGGGATCGCCGCGATCGACCTGAAGGACTGGTCGATCCGGCCGATCGTGCGCGGCGCCGGGCTGGAACTGCTGTTCGCTGGGCGGCGCACGCGGACCGTCTATTATGCGCGGCGGGGAAAGGCCGGGCCGGGCGGCGGGCCGAACGGGGAGGTCGGCGCGACGACGGTGTTCGCCGCAGACATCGACAGCGGCAAGGCGCGGACGGTGGCGACGATCCCGGCCGGGTCGATCGGGTCGATCAACGCGGACGAGACGCTGCTGCTGGGGCAGGTGGCGGAACGCGCGATGCCGCTGCAGCCTGGTGGGACGGGCACGGCGCGCTACGGCCAGGCGGACTATGCGGCGAACGGCCCGGACGGAAAGCCGCTGCCGTTCGCCGATGCCAAGGAGGTGCGGCTGAACGACCGGCTGGAGGCGAAGATTCCGATGGAGATCTTCACGATCGATATCCGGACCGGCGCCCGGAAGGTCGTCCACCGCGCGACGGACTGGCTGAACCATCTGCAATTCTCGCCGACCGATCCCGGGCTGCTGATGTTCTGCCACGAAGGGCCGTGGCACAAGGTGGACCGGATCTGGACGATCCGCACCGACGGCAGCGGCCTGACCAAGGTGCATGCCCGCACGATGAACATGGAGATAGCCGGCCACGAATACTGGTCCCCGGACGGAAAGACGATCTGGTACGATCTGCAGACCCCGCGTGGGCAGGTGTTCTGGCTGGCCGGCTATGACATCGCGACGCGGAAGCGGACCTGGTATCACCTCGAACGCGACCAGTGGTCGGTGCATTATACGCAGTCGCCCGACGGCCGGCTGTTCGCGGGCGACGGCGGCGATGCCGGCATGGTGGCGCACGCGCCGGACGGGAAGTGGATCTACGCCTTCACCCCAAGCGCCATTCCCGACGTGGCGGGCATCCACGCCGCCGACAGCGCCAGCCTGATCGCGCCGGGGCTGCTGACGGCGGAGAAGCTGGTCGACATGCGCGGCCATGATTACCGGCTGGAACCGAACATCCATTTCACGCCGGACGGCAAATGGCTGATCTTCCGATCCAACAAGGACGGCGATCCGCAGATCTATGCGGTGGAAGTGGCGCGGGCGCGGTAGCCGGAGCCGCCGCGCCGCCCCCGCCCCTCATCGCGGGGCGGGGGCGCCGAGATAATAGGAGACGTGCGGCGGCTGGTTGTAGCCGCCATTCTGCCACGCCACGCCCGCCCGGTAGACGGGATCCTGCATCAGCGTGACAATGCGTTCCGTGGTCGGGATCGGCGTGGTGTAGAGCCGGAGTGCACGGTCGTCCGCGGTGCGCAGCAGCACCTCCTCGCGCCAGTCGCCGATCAGGTCGGCGCTGAGCGCGGGGTTGGACTTGGTGCCGTTGTTGGACGCGGTGCCGTCCGCGGTCAGCAGGCGGGTCTCGGTACCGGTCGTCCAGTCCCATTTCGATATGCGGTTGCCATCCAGCAGTTCGCGCAACCGGTCCCCATCCCACCACAGCCCGAAATTGGCGGACCGCGGGTGGCCGCCGGGGATGACGGTGCCCTTGGCGTCGTACAGTTCGGCGCTGTTCGATCCCCACGCCTCCGCACCCCAATGGCGCGGGTCGATATCGATCGCCAGGCCGCGCCCGGTGTCCTTGTCCGCCGGCTTCGTCCAGAGGATCGCGCCGGTGCGGGCGTCGAGCATCGCCGAACCGATCCCGCCGTTGCGCCGGACATCCTCCTGCACGCCGAACTTCTCCAGGCCGGGACGGGCGGGGTCGAGGTCGGACACATGCATCGCGTCGCCGTGGAACAGCGGGACGGTCCACAGCCCGCGGCCATTATCGTCGATCGCCATCGATCCGTAGATCACCTCGTCGCGCCCGTCGCCGTCGACATCGGCGACCGACAGCTGGTGATTGCCGCGGCCGCCATAGTCGGCGTTGCCGGGCGCGCCGCTGTCGAACAGCCAGCGCCGCGTCAGCCTGCCGCCGCGATAGTCCCAGGCGGCCACCGTCGTGCGCGCATAATAGCCGCGCCCGAACACCAGGCTGGGCAGCCGTCCGTCGAGCCAGGCGACGCCCGCCAGATGGCGGTCGGACCGGTTGGCATAACCGTCGCCCCATATCTCCGTCATTCGCGCGACGTCCGGGCTGTCGGTCCGGTCGTCGCGCGGAACGGCGTAGGGCGCGGTCGCCAGCGCCCGGCCGCTGCGCCCGTCGAACACGGTCAGATATTCCGGCCCGCGCACGATGCGCCCAACCATCGACGCCACCTTGCGCCCGTCGGGCAGCGTGATGGCCCCCGTCCGGTCGGCCTGCGGCACCTGGCCGTCGCGGCCGCGCCAGTCGGCCTTCGCGTCGCCGATCGGCTTGCCGGCGCCGTCGACCGTGCCGTCCGCCGTCTTCATCGCGATTTCGGCGCGGCCGTCGCCGTCCAGGTCGGCGACCATGATCGGCGAGTAATGCGCGCCGGACCGGATGTTGTGGCCCAGATCGATCCGCCAGAGCCGCTTGCCGTCGAGCGTATAGGCATCGACCAGCGTTTCGCCGCTATACCCGCCGAACGCATTGTCCTTCGATATCGACGGATCCCATTTCAGCACGATCTCGTACCGGCCGTCGCCGTCCAGATCGCCGACGCTCGCATCGTTGGCGCGGTAGGAATAGGTTTCGCCCGCCGGGGTGGTGCGGTCCGCGGGCTTGTCGATCGGGATCGTCAGATAGCCGTCGCGCCATACGCCGGCCCGCCCCGCGCGCCCGACGCCGTCCGCGCGGGCGACGGTGTAGATCGACGCCGGCGTGCCCTGGCGGTCGATCAGGCTGGTGGCACCCGCCTGACCGGTCGTCCCGCCCGGCGCGATCCGCCGCCCGTCGCGCAGCACGACGAACGCGGCGTCGGTCGGGTCGGTCGCCAGCAGCCGCCATGAGACATGGTTCCCGCCGGCCGCGGGCACCGCGACCATGCCGCGATCGAGCATCTCCAGCCGGCCGGCCGGCGGTGCCGCACAGGCGGCGACAGCGAGCGTGGCGAGCGACAGGCCGGCCAGGATGCGGGCGATGACGGCGGTCCGGGGCATCAGGCTCTCCTTAGACAGGCACCGGTCCATGCCCGCGCCTTGGTCCCACATGTTGTGTGTGCTTATCATATATGACAAAATTGTTGTTTCAATCTGGAAATGTGGGAGTTATGTACTCCTCAGACGGCGCAGAATGACCGGTCGCGGACAACGGGCCGCGGTTGGCGCACGCCAAGGGGGAGGACAGTCGATGATCGGAAACATGCGCGTACGGGGGATGGCCGGAACGGCATCCTGGGGCGTCATCGCCGCAGCCACGCTGATGGGCGCGCCCGCATTTGCGCAGCAGTCCAGCGTCGCCGCCAGCACGCCGTCGGCGACGTCCGACCCGACCGACGGCGACATCCTGGTCACCGGAACGCGTGAATCGCTGCGGTCCGCGATCGCGCGCAAGAAGAACGCCGGCACCGTGGTCGATTCGATCGTGGCCGACGACATCGCCAGCTTCCCCGACAAGAATGTGGGCGAGGCGCTGAGCCGGATCACCGGCGTGCAACTGAGCCGCGAGTTCGGCGAGGGCAATCAGATATCGATCCGCGGCGTGGAACCCGATCTGAACCGGATCGAGATCAACGGTGTCAGCCAGCAGAGCGCTTTGGGTGGCCGGACCGGCGATTTCCGCGAGTTGCAGGTCGAACTCGTCAAGTCGATCGACGTGTACAAGGGCTACACCGTCGACCTGACCGAAGGCGGGATCGGCGGCACCGTCAGTGTCGAGACGCGGCGTCCGCTCGACCTGAAGGACCCGATCTTCAGCATCAAGGGTGAGGCGCAGCGTCTGAACCTGACCAAGAAGTGGCAGCCGCGGTTCAACCTGCTGGCCGGCCGGTCCGACCTGCTCGACGGGCGGCTGGGCGTCATCCTGAACGTCACGCACAACCAGGTCGACACGCGCGGTGACTCCGTGTCCAATACCAACTGGAACCGGATCGCCGATTTTGACCGGACCGATCAGAAGACCGTCGTCAACCCGCTCTATGCGAACTTCGCAACCTATGCGAGCTGCGGCGGGACCACCGGCAATACGGCGACCGTCGCCACCGCCAATCGCCTGGCGTGCGAGACGCAGTTCTTCGATTGGGCCCCGCAGTCCGTCCGGTACCGCACGCTCGACCGCAGTGACAATCGAACGTCGATCGACGGCCAGTTGCAGTTCGAAGTCGCGAACAATTTCTCGGTCTGGGGTCAGGCGCAGCTGAACTATCGCAACCAGACGTTGCGCGACGTCAACTATTCGGTCGATCTCGGGGTTTACCAACGCTATAATTTCGACGCGGCGCTGGCGGCCAACGCGGCCGGCGGCACCTCGCGTCCGCAGATCACCGCCGGCACCACCACGGTCGAGGATCAGGTGGTCACCAGCATCATCACCCAGCGCAACGGACTGAACATCAGCGCCACCGCTGTGCCTACGTTCAACGGCGCCAACGGGATCGTCGGCGTCAACCGCCGCGATTTCGATTATAACGAGCAAAGCAAATATTATCAGACCGGTTTCAAATGGGATATCGGCCCGCTGAACTTCATCGGTCTGGGCTCGCGCTCCTCCGCGAAGAACACCAACAACACGAACAATATCAGCATCAGCACAGGTGTCGGCGGCATCAGCATCGATCGCCGCAACGAAGCCGGCCTGCCAGTCATCACCTTCCCCGAAAGCTTCGATCCGGCCAACGCTGCCGATTATGGTAATTTCTCGCGGACCGGCGCCAATGGCCAGCCGCTGGTGCAGGCCGGGCCGAGCATCCAGTATCGCCCGAGCCGCTCGACCGCCAAGGAAGACCAATTAAAGCTGGATGCCGATTACGACACCGGCTGGGCGTTTCTCAAGAAGATCGAGGTCGGCGGACAATATCGCAAGCAGCGGCTCGATCTCTTCCAGGCGGGCGGCGCACGGCTGCTTACGCCGGCAGTGGTGGCGGTGCCCGCCGCCGGAATTGTCGGCGTGCCGGCGGTGTTCCAGACCAACAACAACGTCACCACCAATTCGGTGATCGGTCCGGTCCCGGCCACCGGCCCGGCGCTGGACACCGTTTACTTCACGCGTGAGCAGTATCAGCAGTTCCTGTCCGGCAATACCGGCGTCACCGGCGGCGCGCCGCTGTTTACGGGTATCCCGCAAGCCGAGGGGTCACCGGACCGGCTGGCGATCCCGCTGTTCGAACCAGCGTCGTTGTCGCAGTTCTTCGATCTGTCCCGGTTCAATCAGAACACGTTGCTGTTCGCCGACGGGCTGCCGCAGATCCCGTCCTACATCATCAACGAGACGATCAAGTCCGCCTATTTCAAGATCAACTTCGAACAGGAAATCTTCGGGATGACGCTGACCGGCAATGCCGGCTACCGCTATACCCACACGCGCAACGCATCGACCAGCGTGAACACCCGCCGGGAAAACCGGATCCGGCCCGGCACCGGCGTGAACGGGATCGCACCCGTGCTGGAAACGGTCACAACCGGGGTGCAGGCGGTGTCGATCGACAACAGCTACGACGATTGGCTGCCGGCCGTGAACCTCAATCTGGAAGCGCTGTCGAACCTGTTCATCCGCGCCACCTACGCCAAGAATCTGGCGCGGCCCCGGCCGATCGATCTGTCGCCGGCGATCAACTGTCTGATCGACGCGGCCAACACCATTGCGGGTGATGATACCTGCACCGCCGGCAACCCGCGTCTGCAGCCCTACCGCGCCGATCAATATGATCTGAACGTCGCCTGGTATCCTAACCGCGATACGCTCATCAGTGTCGGCTATTACTACAAGGACGTGACCAGCTTCGTCCTGCCGGCGCAGACGCTGAACGGCGTCGATCTGTTCGGGGACGGCATCCTGTATACGGTGCGCCAGCCGACGAACGGCTTCGGCGCGAAGCTGGACGGGATCGAGGCGAGCGTCCAGACCGCGTTCACCTTCCTGCCGGCGCCGTTCGACGGGTTTGGTGCATCGGGCAACATGACCTACGCCCGCGCGCTCAACCAGTCGCTGACCAACCTGGCGACCAACGAACCGCTCAGTGGTTTCCCCGGCCTGTCCAAATATACCTACAATGCCAGCATGTTCTACGACAAGGACTGGCTGAACGCGCGTGTTTCAGTCAACAAGCGGACGGGTTGGCTGGCATTTGCGACCAGCGCCATCAACGGCAACAATCCGCTCTACCGCGGCGGCGAAACCTATGTCGACGCCAAGGTGCTGTTCCGGCTGACGCCGATGTTCAGCTTCTGGGTCGAGGGGCTGAACCTGACCAAGGAAATCCGCCGCGATCTCATCGATGCGGCCCGCGTCGTCGAATATACCGACAATGGCCAGCGCATCTTCGTGGGTGCGCAGCTGAAATTCTAGGGGTTTCGGTGCCTTCGTTCCGTGCCTTCCCGACCCGGCCGCCGTCATGGTGGTCGGGTTTGGCGTATCTGGCGCTGGCGGGATGCGCCACGGTGCCCGAAGCTGCGGGCTGGCGCGCGGCGGACTGGCGGGTGGAGGCGGAGCGGCCGGCCGTCGTGCGGTTCGGGGCGCGCGCGATCGATGTCGATACGCCGGCAGGGCTGACGCTGTGGTATCGGCCACCGATCGCCGGCCCGGTCGTGATCCGGTTCGAGGCGATGGCGGTATCGGCGGGCGGGCCGAACGACCGGGTGAGCGACGTGAACGCGTTCTGGATGGCGCGCGAACCGGATGGCCGGGTGCCGATGGTGCGGTCCGGCGCATTCGCCGATTACGACACGCTGAGGCTCTATTATGTCGGCATCGGCGGGAACGCGAACGGATCGACGCGGATGCGGCGCTATGTCGGGCAGGCCGGCGTGCGGCCGCTGTTGCCGCAGCATGACCGGAACGACGCGGCGAGCCTGCTGGTGCCGAACCGCTGGACGCGCATCCGGCTGGTCGCCGACGGCGGGCGGATCGCGGTGTGGCGCGATGGCCGGCGGCTGTTCGCGATGGACGATCCCGCACCCTACACGTCCGGCTGGTTCGGACTGCGCACCACGCAGAGCCATATTCGTTTCCGCAAGATCAGGATCACCACGCCATGAATCGCACCCGGATCACGCGCCGCGCCGCGTTGCGCACCACGATGCTGGCTGGGGCGGCCGCGGCGATGCCGGGCAAGGGGTTTGCCGCGCGTCCGTCCGTCCCGGCCCCGGCAGCACCCGTCCGCTGGATCGACGGGGTCGCCCCGGTGCTGAACGCCGGGCACACGTTCGGCGTGCCGTGGCCGGAAGGAAGCCTGCGCCGCGGGCGGGCGTTGACCGTGCGCGACGGGGCCGGGCGCGGGGTGCCGTCGCAGGCGTGGCCGACCGCCTATTGGCCGGACGGATCGGTGAAATGGACGGCCCATGCGCTCGCGGCGGGGGCGGTCGGCGACGCTCTGGTCGTGGTGCCCGGCACCCCGGCGCGGCCTGCCGATCCGGTCCGCGTGCGCCAGACGGCGGATGCAGTGTTCGTCGCGACGGGCGCGCTGGAATGGGAGATCGGCCGGACCGGATCGGCGCTGGTGCGCGCCGCGCGGATCGACGGGCGCATCGTGGTGGGCGCGACCGAGCTGGTGGCGATGCTGGCGACCGATGCGGCGGGTAGGACGCGTAGCGACCTGACCGGTACGATCGACCGGGTGGTGGTGGAACAGACGGGGCCGGTGCGTGCGGTCGTGCGGCTGGAGGGGATGCATGCAGGCGCGGGGCGGCGGATGCTGCCGTTCGTGGTGCGGCTCTATGCCTATGCCGGCGCGACGTCGCTGCGCATCGTCCACAGCTTCGTCCATGATGGCGATCCGGCGAAGGACTTCATCGCGGCCCTGGGCGTGCGGGTGGGCGTGCCGATGGCGGGCGCGCTGCATGATCGCCACCTGCGGCTGGCGACGGGTAACGGGGGGATGTTCGCCGAAGGGGTGCGGCCGCTGACCGGGTTGCGGCGCGATCCGGGCAAGGCGTTCCGCGTGGCCCAGGTAGAGGGGCGCGCGGTGCCGCCGCTGGCAGAGATGGCGCCGGCGGTGCGCGACGTGCTGGACCGTATTCCGGCGTGGAGCGACGTGTCGCTGGCACAGCTGTCGGCGCGTGGTTTCACCATCGCCAAGCGAACGCACGCCGGGCAGGGCTGGATCGCCGCGGGGGAGGGCGCGCGCGCGACGGGCCTGGGCTATGTCGGGTCGCCGACCGGGGGGGCGGCGCTGGCGTCGCGCTGGTTCTGGGAGCGGCATCCGTCGCAGATCGACATTCGAGATGCCGCGGCGGAGCGCGCGACGCTGACCGCGTGGCTCTGGTCGCCCGATGCCGCGCCGATGGACCTGCGCCCGTATCGCGACACGATGGGGATGGAGGGTTTCGCCGCGCAGAACGAGGGCCTGGCGGTGACCTATGAGGATTATGAGCCCGGCTGGGACAGCGCGACCGGGACCGCGCGGACCAGCGAACTGACGCTGTGGGCCTGCGCCGCGACGCCGCCGACCGCGACGTTGCTGGCGATGGCGGACATGGTCGCGACGCCGCCGCAGGCGATGGTGGTGCCCGCGCGCATCCATGCGGCCGGCGTGTTCGGCGACTGGGGGCTGCCCGACCGGTCGACGCCCAACCGCCGGATGGTGGAGGACCAGCTGGCGAACCTGATCGACTTCTACGCCGGGGAGGTCGACCGGCGATCGTGGTACGGGTTCTGGAACCATGGCGACGTGATGCACAGCTACGATGCGGACCGGCACCAGTGGCGGTACGATATCGGCGGTTTCGCCTGGGCGAACAGCGAACTCTCGCCCGACCTGTGGCTGTGGTACAGCGCGCTCAGGACCGGCGACGCCACGACGTTCCGGTTGGCGGAGGCGATGACGCGCCATACCGGCGAGGTCGACGTCTATCATCTAGGGCGGTTCAGGGGGATGGGGACGCGCCACGGCGTGCAACACTGGAGCGACAGCAGCAAGCAGCCGCGGGTCAGCAACGCCGCCTATCGCCGGATCTTCTACTATCTGACCGCGGACGAACGGGTCGGCGACCTGATGCATGCGCTGATCGATTCGGACCGGACGCTGTCCGCGGTGGATATCGGCCGCAAGGTGCCCGGCGCGGTGCATGCGGCGTTGCCGGCCGGCACGATCGAGATGTCGTTCGGCACGACCTGGGCGACGCTGGCGGGCGCGTGGCTGACCGAATGGGAACGGACGGGCGACCGGCGCTGGTGCGACCGGTTGTTCGCGGGGATGGATACGATCGGCCGCATGCCGCGCGGCTGGATGACGGGCAGCGCGCCGTTCGACCTGGCGACCGGGCGGTTCCGCGATCCGGGCGACCGGATCCGGCTATCACACCTGAACGCCGTGTTCGGGGCGGTGGAGATCAGTGCGGAGCTGATCCGGCTGATCGACAATCCAGGGTACAAGGCGGCGTGGACCGAATATTGCACATGGTACAATGCCCCGCAGGCGGAGTATCTGGCGAAGTTCGGTGGCCGGTTCGGGCCGCGCAACCTGCGCGAGGGGCATTCGCGACTGACCGCTTATGCTGCGCAGCAAAGCAGCGATGCTGCACTGGCGGCGCGGGCCGCGGGGGAGTTCGCATCCGGGGTGGCCGGGCTGGGGACGGTGGCGGGCGACCCGCGGATACGGCTCCCCGGCGGGGTGGTGGAATGGCCGAATGTCTCGACCAACGCGGCGTCGCAATGGGGGTTGGCAGCGATCCAGCTGCTGGCGCTGGTGCCGACCGCGCTGGATGGAGCAACGCTGCCGACGGTGGTACGGCGCAGCCAGACCGGGGGTGCCGAGTAGGTTGGGGTGGACGGTAGCCTTCCTGTAACGCGTCATCCCGGCTTTCGCGGGGAGGACGGAAGTGTTGATACTACGGCCGATCAGACGCTCACGCCGTAGGCGGAAGCGTTTCGCGGACGAGGGCGTTGCGGTCGATCGCGGCGATCGAGGTGCAGGCGGTGAGCGCCATCGCGACGCGCATTTCCGCCTCGACCAGTTTCAGCATGTGCGCGACGCCCGCCTGGCCGCCGGCGGCCAGCGCATAGGCCCAGGCCCGGCCGAGCAGCACGCCCTTGGCCCCGAGCGCGAGCATCCGCACAACGTCCAGCCCGGAGCGGACGCCGCCGTCGGCCAGCACGGTCAGCCGGTCGCCGACCGCCTCCGCGATCGGGGGCAGCGCCATCGCGGTCGATGGCACGCCGTCCAGCTGCCGCCCGCCATGGTTGGAGACGACGATGCCGTCCGCGCCGACATCGGCGGCGATCTTCGCGTCCTCCGCATCGAGGATGCCCTTGATGATGAGCGGGCCATCCCAATGCTGACGGACGAATTCGAGGTCCTTCCAGCCGACGGTCGGATCGAAATTGTCGCGCATCCAGGCGAAGAAATCCTCCAGCCCGGTATTCTTGCCGAGCACGGGCGCGACGTTGCCGAGCGCGTGCGGGCGGCCGTGGACGCCGACGTCCCACGCCCAGCCGGGCCGCGTCACCGCCTGCCACGTCCGGCGGAGCGACCCCGCCATGCCGGAAGCGCCGGCGAGGCCGGACCGATAGTCGCGGTAGCGCGACCCCGGGACGGGCATGTCGACGGTAAAGACGAGCGCCGAACAGCGTGCGGCCTTCGCCTGGGCCAGCAGATCCTGCATGAAGGTACGGTCGCGGATCATGTAGAGCTGGAACCAGAGCGGTTGCGTGGTGCCGGCGGCGACTTCCGACAGCGGGCAGGCGGAGACGGTGGACAGGCAGAAGGGGATGCCTGCCGCCTCCGCCGCGCGCGCGGCCTGCACCTCGCCGCGCCGCGCATTGAGACCGGCGAGGCCGATCGGGGCGAGCGCCACCGGTAGCGACTGACGGTGGCCGAACAGTTCGGTCGACAGGTCGAGCGAGGACACGTCGCTCAGCACCCGCTGGCGCAGCGCGACACGTTCCAGATCGCCGATGTTGCGGCGCAGCGTCACCTCCGCATAGGAGCCGCCGTCGATATATTCGAACAGGAAATGCGGCAGCCGGCGGCGCGCGAGATCGCGATAGTCCAGTGCGGAGGCGGCGCGCGCCATTACTGAAGGTTCACGAACATGCCGCCGTCCACCAGCAGCGACGCGCCGGTGACATAGGCCGCCAGATCGGATGCCAGGAACATGATCGGCCCGACCAGATCGTCGGGCGCGCCCAGCCGGCCGAGCGGTACGCGGCTTTCCATATATTGGCGCTTGGCGTCGTCGGCCAGATCGTCCTTGTTGATGTCGGTCAGAATCGTGCCGGGCAGCACCGAATTGCAGCGGATGCCATATTTACCGAGCGCGATCGCGGTGGACTGCATCAGCGAATGGAGGCCGGCCTTGGTCGGCGTATAGTGCGTCTGATATTCGCCGCCGACCAGCGCGGAGATGGACGACACCGCGACGATCGCGCCGCCATGGCCCTGCTTCACCATCTGGTTCGCAGCGGCCTGCACCATGAAATAGGCACCGTGCAGGTTGACGCGCATCGTGCGTTCGAAGGTTTCGACGGGCATGTCGAGAAAGGCGTGGAAGGGGCAGATGCCGGCATTGTTGACGAACACGTCCACCTTGCCGAACGCATCGACCGCGCCCTGCACGAATGCCTTGGCCGTTTCCGGATCGGCGACATCGCCCTGGATCGCGACCGCGCGACGGCCCAGCGCCTCGATCTCGCGCACGGCGCTTTCCGCGCCGGCGACGTCGCGGCTGTAGTTGATCGCCACATCCGCCCCGTGCCGCGCCGCGCCGATCGCGGCACCACGACCGATGCCGGCGGACGCGCCGGTGACGAGGACGGTCTTTCCTTCGAGCAGCATCATCGATTCTCTCCCGTGCGGGGTGTCGGCCCGTCGCGTCAATCCTTAGCGCAGGATGTTCCTGTTGACGACATCATTCCCAATCCGTAGAAACCGATCTCATAATATGGTACGATCCGCAAGTGCAGACATGGGTGCGGCGGGCGGCGGATCGGGCGGAGGGGACGGACACATGGCGCTTTCCAGGATCAAGCATGTGCGCGCGTTCGTCGTCCGCGGCGGCGGCGCGGACTATCACGATCAGGGTGCGGGCCACTGGATCGACGACCATATCGCCACGCCGATGGCGCGCTATCCCGAATATCGACAGAGTCGACAGAGCTTCGGCATCAACGTGCTGGGCACGCTGGTGGTGGAGATCGAGGCGGAGGACGGGACGATCGGCTTCGCGGTGACGACCGGTGGCGAACCGGCGGCGTTCATCGTGGAAAAGCACCTGGCGCGTTTCCTGGAGGGGGCCAACCCCGCGGATTACGAGAAGATCTGGGACCAGATGTACTTCTCGACCCAATATTATGGCCGCAAGGGCCTGGTGGTGAATGCCATTTCCGGCGTCGACCTGGCGTTGTGGGATCTGCTGGGCAAGTTGCGCGACGAGCCGGTATATCAGTTGCTGGGCGGTGCGGTGCGCGACGAGCTGCAATTCTACGCCACCGGCGCGCGACCCGATGTCGCCAAGGAACTGGGCTTCATCGGTGGCAAGATGCCGCTGCACCATGGCCCGGCCGAGGGGCTGGAAGGGTTTCACAAGAATATCGCGATGATCGCGGACATGCGCGAGAAATGCGGGCCGGACTTCTGGCTGATGCTCGATTGCTGGATGGCGCTGGACCTGGACTATGCGACCCGGCTGGCGATCGCAGCGCACGAACATGGCCTGAAATGGATCGAGGAGGCGCTGAGCCCCGACGATTATTGGGGCTATGCCGACCTTAAGCGCAACGTGCCCAAGGGCATGCTGGTGACGACGGGCGAGCATGAGGCGACCCGCTGGGGTTTCCGCATGCTGATGGAAATGGAATGTTGCGACATCATCCAGCCCGATGTCGGCTGGTGCGGCGGCGTGACCGAACTGCTCAAGATTTCCGCGATGGCGGATGCGCGCGGCAAGATGGTCGTGCCGCACGGATCGTCGGTCTATTCCTACCATTTCGTCATCACGCGGCATAACAGCCCGTTCGCGGAATTCCTGATGATGCATCCCGGACCGACCGAAGTGGTGCCGATGTTCGCGCCGCAGCTGCTGGGCGAACCGGTGCCGGTGAACGGCCGGATGCGCGCCTCCGCGCTCGACAAGCCCGGGTTCGGCGTCGAACTGAACCGCGATATTCCACTCCACCGCCCCTATACGCACTGAGGAAACCGCCACATGAAGCTCTTGCGCTACGGCCCGGTCGGCCAGGAAAAGCCCGGTCTGCTGGACGATGACGGCCGCATTCGCGACCTGTCCGGCGTCATCGCCGACCTGACGCCGGCGGAAGTGACGCTGGACGGCATCGCCCGGCTGCAGGGTATCGACCCCAAGTCGCTGCCGCTGGTCGAGGGCGAGCCGCGCTACGGCGTGCCGGTGAACGGCATCGGCAAGTTCATCGCCATCGGCCTGAACTATGCCGACCATGCCAAGGAGGCCGGGCTGCCCGTGCCGCCGGAACCGATCTTCTTCACCAAGGCGATTTCGTGCCTGACCGGGCCGAACGACCCGGTGATGAAGCCGCGCGACGCGACCAAGCTGGACTGGGAAGTCGAACTGGGCATCGTGATCGGCAAGACGTGCCGCTATGTCGAACAGGCCGACGCGCTGTCGCACGTCGCGGGGTATGTGCTGGTCAACGACGTGTCCGAGCGTGCCTTCCAGAAGGAGCTGGGCTCGCAGTGGGACAAGGGCAAGGGTTGCGACACGTTCGGCCCGACCGGCCCGTGGCTGGTGACCCCGGACGAGGTCGGCGACGTGCAGGCGCTCGACATGTTCCTGGACGTGAACGGCACGCGGCGGCAGACCGGCAATACCCACACGATGATCTTCCCGGTTGCGGAATGCATCGCCTATGTCAGCCGGTTCATCACGCTGAACCCCGGCGATCTGCTCATCACCGGCACGCCGCCGGGCGTGGGGGAGGGACAGAAGCCCGACATGATCTTCCTGAACCCGGGTGACACGATGCACCTTGGCATCAGCAAGCTCGGTGAACAGCGTCAGACGGTCATCGCTTTCGACCTTGAGCATTTCGCATGAGCGTCTGGTCCGGACGGTTCGAAGGCCGCACCGCTGTCGTGACCGGCGGTGCGTCGGGTCTCGGCCTGCAGACCGCCAAGCGGATCGTTGCCGAAGGCGGACAGGTCGTCTTGTGGGACCTGGATCCGGCAAAGCTGGCCGCGGCAAAAGCCGAGGTCGGTGCATCGGGCGTGATCGCGCTGGACGTTTCGGACCAGGCGGCGGTTCAGGCGGCGGCCGAGGAGTCGGCGCAGTTGCTCGACGGGCGGATCGACATATTGGTCGCATCGGCCGGGATCACCGGGGCGACCGGGCCGGTGCACGAATATCCGATCGACAGCTGGCAGCGCGTGATCGACATCAACCTGAACGGTGTCTTCTACTGCTGCCGCGCGATCGTGCCGTACATGATCGCGAACAGCTACGGCCGGATCGTCAATGTCGCGTCGGTGGCGGGCAAGGAGGGCAACCCCAACGCGTCCGCCTACTCCGCGTCGAAGGCGGGCGTGATCGGCCTGACCAAGTCGCTGGGCAAGGAACTGGCGACCAAGGGCATCATCGCCAATGCTGTGACGCCGGCGACGTTCGAAAGCCCGATCCTGGACCAGCTGCCCAAGAGCCAGGTCGACTACATGCGCGGCAAGATCCCGATGGGGCGGCTGGGCGAAGTGTACGAGACCGCCGCGATGGTGTGTTTCATGGCGAGCGAGGAGTGCAGTTTCACCACCGCATCCACGTTCGACACGTCGGGCGGCCGCACCACCTTCTGATCCGGCAGCACCCCGGTTTCGACCGGGGTGTCAGGCGGAACCCGGCATAGGCCGTGCGGATCCAGCATGCCGCGTGAGGAGAGGCGAGCGATGCGCGATATTCCCTTCGTCGACGCCCATATCCATTTGTGGGACCTGGACCGGATCGCCTATCCGTGGCTGACCCCGCCCTTTTCGGACGATGGGCCGAACGGCAGCGTCGCGGCGATCGCCCGGACCTACACCATCGCCGATTACCGCGCGGAGTCGGCGCAGTGGAACGTCGTCGGCGCGGTGCATATCGATGCCGGCGCCGAGGCGGCGGCGGCGATCGACGAAACGCGCTGGTTGCAGGAAACGGCGGACACGGACGGGATGCCGAGCGGCATCGTCGCCTTCGCGGCACTCGACCGGCCGGATGTCGTGGATGTGCTGGCCGCGCACGCCCGCTACCGCAATGTCCGCGGCATCCGCCACATCGTCAACTGGCACGCCGACCCGCGCCGCACCTATACGCCGCGCGACGTGACACGCGACCCGGCGTGGGAGCGCGGGTTCGCCGCACTTGGGCGTCACGGGCTGTCGTTCGACCTGCAGGCCTATCCCGGGCAGTTCGCAGGGCTGGTGCCGTTGATCGCGCGCCACCCGGAGACGATGGTCATCGTGAACCATATGGGGATGCCGGTCGACGTCGACGCGGCGGGCAAGGCGACGTGGCGCGCCGGGATGCGCGCGCTGGCGGCCCTGCCGAACGTGGCTGTCAAGCTGTCGGGTTTCGGCTTCGTCCGGCGCGACTGGGGGGCGGATGATGCACGACCCTATGTGCTGGAGGCGATCGACATGTTCGGCACCGACCGCTGCATGGTGGCGAGCGATTTCCCGACCGACCGGCTGTTCGGCACATTCGATCATACGCTGGGTGCGCTGGCCGAGGTGATCGCGCCGTTCGGCGACGACGAACGCCGCGCGCTGTGGGGGCGGAACGCGGACCGGATCTATCGACTGGGCATCGGCCTGTGACCGATCCCTGCGTCTAGGTTGTTATCGGAAAGACCGGACCATGGGTGCCAATCCGCTGCTCGGCGTGCTGTTCCACTGGATGGGCGGGCTCGCTTCGGCCAGTTTCTACGTGCCGTACCGCGGCGTGCGGCGCTGGTCGTGGGAGATTTACTGGCTGACCGGCGGGATATTCTCCTGGCTGCTGGCGCCGTGGTTCTTTGTGAGCGTGCAGACCGCGGATCTGGGCGGCGTGTTGTCCGCCACGCCGGGGTCGGTGTGGGGCTGGTGTATCTTCTTCGGTGCCTTGTGGGGTTTTGGCGGGCTCACCTACGGGCTGACGATGCGCTATCTGGGCCTGTCGCTGGGCATGGCGGTGGTGCTGGGGCTGTCCACCGCGTTCGGCACGCTGCTGCCGCCGCTGGTGGCGGGCGATTTCCACGAGAAGCTGATCGCCACGACCAGCGGCAACGTCATCCTGGCCGGCATCCTGTTGACGTTGCTCGGGATCGCGGTCGTCGCGCTGGCCGGGCGGATGAAGGAGCGGGAGATGTCGCCCGAACATGCGCAGGCGGCGATCGCGGAGTTCGATTTCGCGCGTGGTATCCGCGTGGCGATCTTCTCGGGCATCATGTCGTCCTGCTTCGCCTATGGCCTGGCCGCGGGTGAACCGGTGAAGGCGCTGTCGGCCGCGGCGGGCACCGGGCCGTTGTGAACAGGCCTGCCGGTGCTCTGCATCGTGTTGCTGGGTGGCCTCGTCACCAACCTGGTCTGGTGTGCGATGCTGATCGTCCGCAACCGTTCGGCTGCGCAATGGGCGGACCGGGCGATGCCTCTGTCGCGCAACTATCTGCTCTGCGCGATCGCGGGCATCGCCTGGTATTTCCAGTTCTTCTTCTACACGATGGGCGAAAGCCAGATGGGCCGGTTCGGCTTTTCCAGTTGGACGCTGCACATGGCCAGCATCATCGTGTTCGGGACGCTGTGGGGCTTCGCGCTCCGCGAATGGAAGACGGCATCGGGCCGCACGCGCGCCACCGTGTGGGCGGGCATCGCAATCCTGGTCGGCGCGACGATCGTAATCGGTTACGGCAACAAGCTGGCGGCTTGAGGCGCGAAGGGCGGCAGGCGCTTCCCCTCGACCGTCATTCCGGCGGACGCTGGATTCCATTATTACTATGTGGGCTTCAGCCACGACCGTCGTGATAATGGATCCTGACTTCCGTCAGGATGACGGTCTTGGAGTGAGCTCCCAGCTTTCAGTGCGCCCGGCCGAAATCCTCGCGCGGGTCGTCCTGTCCCTGTTCCACGATGCCGCGGCGGACGGCGCGGGTGCGCGAGAACAGCTCGAAAAGCGTGTCGCCATCGCCCCAGCGGATCGCGCGTTGCAGCATCGTGACGTCTTCGGTCAGGCGTTGCAGGATCTCCAGCACCGCCTCCCGGTTGTTCAAAAACACGTCGCGCCACATGGTGGGGTCGGACGCGGCGATGCGGGTGAAATCGCGGAAGCCGCCGGCGGAATATTTGATGACCTCGCTCTCGGTCACCTGTTCGAGGTCCGATGCGGTGCCGACGATGCTGTAGGCGATGAGGTGTGGAACGTGGCTGGTCACCGCGAGGACGAGGTCGTGGTGGTGCGCGGTCATCTCCTCGACCTGCGCGCCGAGCGATTCCCAGAAGGCGCGGACGCGTGCCGTCGCGACCGGGGGCGTGTCGGCGTCCGGCGTCAGGATGCACCAGCGGCCGGCGAACAAGGTCGCGAAGCCCGCGTCCGGGCCGCTGTTCTCCGTGCCTGCGACCGGATGGCCGGGGACGATCACGGCGTCGGGCAGGGCGGCGCGGAGGGCGGCGGCGACGCTGACCTTCGATCCGCCGACATCGCTGACGATCGCGTCGGCGGGCAGGTCCGCAGCGACGTCGGTTGCCGCCGCACCGATCGCGCCGACGGGGACGCAGAGCAGCACGAGGTCGGCATCGAGCACCGCGGTGCCGGCGAGATCGGTGATGTCGTGGGCAAAGCCGAGGTCGCGCGCGCGGGCGCGGACCGCGGGGTCGGCATCATGGCCGGTGACGCGCACCGTCGGCAGGTTCGCGCGGATCGCGCGCGCGACCGACGATCCGATCAGCCCGAGGCCGATGACGGCGACGCGCGCGAACGGCAGCATCAGGCGGCCACGGCGGCGGCCAGGTCCGCGATGGCGGCGGCGACTCCGCGGGTCTCGTCTTCCGTGCCGATGGTGATGCGCAGCGCGTGCGGCAGGCCCTGCCCCGGCAGCCAGCGGACGATGTAGCCGCGTTCCATCAGCCCTTCGAACGCGGCCTGCGCGGTCAGCCGGCCTTCGAACAGGATCAGCACGAAATTCGCCTCGCTCGGCACGGTGCGCAGGCCGTCGATCGCGTTCATCGCGGTGGCGAACCAGGCGCGCCAGGTGGCGTTGTGGTCGCGGCTGCGGTTGACGAACGTGTCGTCGCCCAGCGCCGCGACCGCCGCCGCCTGGCCTGCGGAGGTGACGTTGAACGGCGCGCGGATCTTGTGCAGCGCGGTGATGACCGGGGCAGGGCCGTAGCCCCAGCCGATCCGTTCCGCCGCCAGTCCGTGGATCTTGGAAAAGGTGCGCGTGACCAGCACGTTCGGCGCGCTGCGGGCGAGTTCCAGTGCACCATCGTCCGCGCCCGGTGCCAGATATTCGGCATAGGCCTGGTCGATCACGAGCAGGCAGTCGGTGGGCAGGCCGGCGTGCAGGCGGGCAATGTCGTGCCGGTCGTTGTAGGTGCCGGTCGGGTTGTTCGGGTTGGCGACGAACACCACGCGGGTCCGCGGGGTGACCGCGGCGAGCAGCGCGTCGATATCGGTCGCGTAGTCCGTGTCCGGGGCCACGACCAGCGTGGCACCGACGCGGCGGGCGGCGATTTCATAAACCGAGAAGCCGTAGCGGACCTGGAGCACCTCGTCGCCGACGCCGGCATAGGCGCCGGCCGCCAGATGCAGGATCTCGTCCGATCCGGTGCCGTAGATGACGCGCGCCGGATCAAGGTCGTATTTCGCGGCAAGCGCCTCGCGCAGCAGCGTCGCGCCGGCATCGGGGTAGCGATCGAGCGTGCCTGCCTCGGCGGCCCAGGCGGCGCGGGCCGGCGCGCCGGTGCCGAACGGATTCTCGTTTGACGACAATTTCGTCGCGCGGACGCCGCTGTCGGTGGTGGTGCGGCCCGGAAGATAGGGCGCGATCGCGTCGATCCAGGGCTTGGGAGCAGGTGCTGTCATGCGCGCGGCGATAGCGGATCAAGGGAAGCTCGTCATGTCGAAGATCGAGGGGGCGGGCAAATTGGTCCTTTGGAGATGGCGCGTCTGTTGGTTGGGCGGTGCGACGTCGTGCGTTCGGTGTGGCGGCTGTCACATGCGTGGTGTCCAGCGCGGCCCCTACCCCGGTCCTCCGCCGGTTGGGGGGAGGGAGTGATTGACTTGGGTGGGGTGCGCCCGTAGCGCGCAGGCATGTCCGAGGATGCCCGTTTCGGCCTTTCGCGCGTCGTGACGCTGCCCGGGCCGTTCGCGCTGGACGGGGGTGCGGTGCTGGCTGCGGTCGATATCGCCTATGAGACTTATGGGGCGCTGAACGCCGATCGGTCGAACGCGGTGCTGATCTGTCATGCGCTGACCGGCGATCATCATGTCGCGTCGGACCATCCGCGGACGGGGAAGCCCGGCTGGTGGACGCGGATGGTGGGGCCGGGGCGGCCGGTCGATCCGGCGCGGCATTTCATCGTGTGCGCCAACGTGCTGGGATCCTGCATGGGATCGTCCGGGCCGGCCAGCGTCGATCCGGCGACGGGCGCGCCTTACGCGATGCGGTTTCCGGTCATCACGCTGCGCGACATGGCGCGGGCGCAGGCGTTGCTGATGGATCATCTGGGCGTTCCCGTGCTGCTGGCCGCGGTCGGCGGGTCGATGGGGGGGATGCAGGTGCTGGAATGGGCAGCGACCTATCCGGATCGGGTGCGGTCCGCGGTGGTGATCGCGTCCGCGGCGCGGCATAGCGCGCAGAATATCGCGTTCCATGAAGTCGGGCGGCAGGCGATCATGGCGGACCCGAACTGGCGCGAGGGCAATTATTATGCGCCGGGCGACGTGGCCCCGACCGCCGGGCTGGCGGTGGCGCGGATGGCGGCGCACATCACCTATCTGTCGGAGGCCGGGCTGACGGAGAAGTTTGGGCGGCGCTTGCAGGCACGCGAAAGCAAGAGTTTCGGGTTCGACGCGGATTTCCAGGTCGAAAGCTATCTGCGCTATCAGGGGATCAGCTTCACCGACCGGTTCGATGCCAACAGCTACCTCTACATCACGCGGGCGATGGATTATTTCGACCTGGCCGAGGAGCATGGCGGGCGGCTGGCCAATGCGTTCGCCGGGTCGGCGACGCGGTTCTGCCTGGTGAGTTTCGACAGCGACTGGCTGTACCCGACGGCGGAAAGCCGGGCGATCGTCCATGCGCTGAACGCAGGCGGCGCGGCGGCGAGCTTCGTCGAATTGTCGTCGCCGTTCGGGCATGACGCGTTCCTGCTCGACGTGCCGGAACTGAACCGCGTCGTCGACGGGTTCCTGCGCGCTGTCGAAGCGGGGGGCGCGGCATGACCGCGCTGCGCCCCGATCTGGCGATCATCGCGGACAATGTCGCGCGGGGCGCGCGGGTGCTCGATATCGGATGCGGCGGGGGTGAGTTGATGGCCGTGCTGCGTGACCGGCAGGGGGCCGATGCGCGCGGGATCGAGATCGACGGGGCGAACGTGTCTGCGGCGGTCGCGCGCGGGCTGTCCGTGGTGCAGGGCGATGCCGATACCGACCTGTCGGCCTATCCCGACGCCAGTTTCGACCATGCGATCCTGAGCCAGACGTTGCAGACCGCGCGGCGGCCGGACCGCGTGCTGGACGAGCTGCTGCGCATCGGGCGGACGGCGTTCGTGTCGTTCCCGAACTTCGCCTACTGGCGCGTGCGGTGGTCGCTGATGTGGGGCGGGCGGATGCCGGTGACGGCGGCGCTGCCGGTCAGCTGGTACGAGACGCAGGATATCCATCACCTGACGATCGACGATTTCCGGGCGTTCGTGGCGGCGCGGGGGATTGTTGTCGAGGAGGCGTGGTTTCTGGCCGGGTCGCGCAGGTGTTCGGCGGTGCAGGCGAATTTGCTGGCGGAGCATGCGGTGTTTTTGTTGCGGCGGTAGGTTGGGTTTGGGACGTTGGTCGTCTCAAGCCACCGCCCCTCTCCCCAGCCCTCTCCCCGGAGGGGAGAGGGGGCCCTGTTGCTCTGCCTACTTAGCCCTCGCCCCCTTGGGGGAGAGGGTTGGGAGAGGGGGTCGCTTCACTAGATGGAGTTCATTTTGTGAAGCTCAGCGCAACTTCGCACCGACCTTGGTTGCCGCCGCCACCACCTTGTCGGCGATCATGGTTAGATCCGCGTCGGTGAAGCTCTTGTCGTTAGGTTGCAGCGTGACCTCGACGGCCACCGAGAGGTCGCCGTCGGGGAGGACGAAGCGGTCGAAGATGCGGGCATCGACGATGGCGGTCTTGTCCGCGCCGCGTACGGCACGGACGAGGTCGTCGGCGATCAGCGTGGGGGCGACGACGAAGGCGAAGTCGCGGCGGACGGGCTGGAGCGCGGGGGGTGCGAAGCCGGGGCGGACGGGGCCGGTGCCGCGTTTCTGCGGCACGGCGTCGAGGTAGATTTCGCCAGCGACCGCGCTGCCGTCGAGACCCATCGCGCGGGCGGTGGCGGGGTGAAGTTCGCCGAATTCCGCGAGGATCGTCTTCGGGCCGAGCCGGAGCGTCGCGGAGCGGCCGGGGTGGTAGACCGGCGAGACGGCTGCCATCACCTGAAGCCGGTCGACCGGCACGCCGGCGGCGGCGAGGAGCGCCAGCGCCTCAGCCTTGGCATCGTAGGCGTCGAAGGTAGCGGGCTTGCCGTCGCGCCAGTCGCGCCGTGCGCGGTCGCCCATCAGGACGAAGCCGAGCGTGGCGCGCTCGCCGTCCCCCAGATAGCGCCGGCCGACCTCGAACAGTCGGATCGTGGCGGCACCGCGATCGGCGTTGCGCTTCGCGGCGGACAGGAGGCCGGGGAGCATCGAGGGGCGCATGATCTTTAGCGCCTCGCTGATCGGATTGGTGAGCGCCCAGGCTCCACCGCCGAACGCGTCGGCCTCGGCCTGCGCGATGAAGCTCCAGGTCACCGCTTCGTTCATGCCGCGCGCGGCGGCCGTGCGGCGGACCCGGCGTTCCAGCAGTTGCACGGGTGTGGCGGTGGGCTGCGCGACGCCGTCGACGCGCGGCAGGGGGGTGGACTCGAGCATGTCGAGCCCCTCTATCCGGACGACTTCCTCGACCAGATCGGCCGGGCCGTCGATATCGCGCCGCCAACTGGGTACGCGCACGTTCCAGGCCGCGTCGACGCCGAAGCCGAGCGCGGTCAGAATACGGCGCTGGCGATCGGGCGGGACGGCCATGCCGGCAAGGCGCAGGCAGAGCGTTGGATCGTGCGCGATCACGCGGATCCCTTCTGGCGGGGTGCCGGCCCTGACCACGTCCGACGCCTCGCCGCCGCAAATCTGACGGATCAGGTCGGTCGCGATGGCGAGGCCGTCGTCGAGGAATTGCGGATCGACGCCGCGTTCGAACCGGGTGCGCGCGTCGCTGGTGAGCGCCAGAGCCTGGCCGGTCCGGGCGATCGTGGTCGGTTCGAACCAGGCGCATTCGACGACGATATCGGTGGTGTCCGCCGAGACGCCGGAATGCAGCCCGCCCATGATGCCGCCGATGTCGTGGACGGTCGTGTCGTCGGCGATGACGGTCATCGCCGGGGTGAGCGCATAGTCGCGGCCGTTGAGCGCGGTCAGCGTCTCGCCGGCCGCGGCCTTGCGCGCGACCAGCCCGCCCTGAAGCTTGGCCAGATCGTAGACGTGGAGCGGACGCCCATGATCGAGCATGACATAGTTGGTGATATCGACCAGCGCGGAGATCGGGCGTTGGCCGACCGCGGTCAGCCGGCGCGCCATCCAGTCGGGGGCGGCACCGTTCGCGACGCCGCGCACGACGCGGCCGTAGAGCGCGGGGCAGCCGTCGGGATCGTCGGTGCGGATCGCGATCGGGCAGGGGAAGGCGGGCTTGATCGTGGGGACGATCAACGATTTCAGCGTGCCGAGCCCGGCGGCGGCGAGATCGCGCGCGATGCCGCGCACGCCCATGCAATCCTGGCGGTTGGGGGTGATCGCGACGTCGATCACCGGGTCGCTCAATTGCGCATAGTCGGCGTAGGAGGTGCCGACCGGCGCGTCGTCGGCCAGTTCCAGGATGCCGTCATGCGCGTCGGACAGCAGCAGTTCGCGCGCCGAACACATCATGCCGCGCGATTCGACACCGCGGATCGCCGCGACCTTCAGCGTGACGTCGATGCCGGGCACATAGGTGCCGGGCGCGCCGAACACGCCGACCAGGCCGGCACGCGCATTGGGCGCGCCGCAGACGACCTGCAGCGGTTCCGGCCCGCCGGCGTCGACCGACAGGATCTGCAGCTTGTCGGCCTGCGGATGCGGGGCGGCGGTGAGGATGCGGGCGATCAGGAAGGGCGCCAGTTTTGCGGCGGGATCGTCGATCCCTTCCACCTCCAGCCCGATCGCGGTCAGCCGTTCGGCCACCTGTTCGGCGGTGGCGTCGGTATCGAGATGGTCCTTGAGCCAGGACAATGTGAACTTCATGCCGATATCCCCCCGGACAGCGTCGGCATGTCGAGCGCCGCGAATCCGTAATGGCGCAACCAGCGCAGGTCGCCGTCGAAGAAGGGACGCAGATCGTCCATTCCATATTTGAGCATCGCGAGCCGATCGATGCCGCAGCCGAAGGCGAAACCCTGCCATTCGGCCGGATCAAGTCCGCAGGCGGCGATCACCTTCGGATGGACCATGCCGGAACCGAGGATTTCCATCCAGCCGCCGCCGGCTGCATCACCCCCGCCGCCGATCACGCGGCGGCCCTTTTCCCAGGTGAATCCGACGTCCACTTCGGCCGAGGGTTCGGTGAAGGGGAAATAGCTCGGGCGCAGGCGCAGGACGATGTCGCCCCGTTCGAAATAGGCCTTCACGAAGGTTTCGAGCGTCCATTTCAGATGGCCCATCGTGATGCCGCGATCGATCACGAGACCCTCGACCTGATGGAACATCGGCGTGTGGGTGGCGTCGCTGTCCGATCGGTAGGTGCGGCCGGGTGCGATGATGCGGATGGGGGGCTGCTGGCCGAGCATCGTGCGGATCTGGACGGGTGAGGTATGGGTGCGGAGGAGCATTCGCGGCCCTGCGGGCGCAGATGCTTCTCCGGCCGGCGACGCGGACTCCGCGCCGTCCGACGACGGGCTTTGCCCGGCGTGCGCCTCTGCCTGCCCGCCGACCCGCTCGACATAGAATGTATCGTGCATCGCCCGCGCCGGGTGCGTCTCGGGAATGTTGAGAGCGCTGAAATTGTGCCAGTCGTCCTCGATCTCGGGGCCGGTCGCGACCGCGAAACCCAGGTCGGCGAAGATTTCGGCCAGTTCGTCCATGACCTGGGCGACCGGGTGGACCGAGCCGGCCGGGGGAAGCGCCACAGGCAAGGTCAGGTCGAGCCGTTCGGTAGCGAGCCGGGCATCGAGCGCCTGTGTATCAAGCAGCGCCTTGCGATCCGCGATCGCGGTGGTCACCGCTTCGCGCAGGCCGTGGATGGCCGGCCCTTGTACCAGGCGTTCCTCGGGGGTCAGCTTGCCCATGGTCTTCAGGAGCGCGGTGATGCTGCCGCTCTTGCCGAGTGCCGCGACGCGGATGGCCTCCAACGCTGCGGCGTCGGCGGTCGCCACCTCGGCCAGCAGGGCGGCCTTCTGTTGTTCGATATCGTCCACGCATCGCCCTTTCACGGTCCCGCCGCGCCGGGCGTCGTTGCGGAACCCGTAGTCGGGCGGCGGGGGGTGGATCAAGCGTCGTGGCGGATGGGATGGTGAGTGACCGGAGGAACTACCCCCTCATGCGTCATCCTGACCTCCGTCAGGACGATGGGGAAGGCAGCGGTGCCTAGCCGTCAATTCTCGCGTAAGCTCTGGCGGTCGAAATGTCTCGACGCTTCGCGGCATTCGCAGCCTGGATCGACCAACCGAAGCTTTGCCGGGACGAGTAGAAAATGCCGCGAAATGGGCGTTCAGCTCACCGCAAGGCAGGATCAGACGACCGCGGGATGCTTTGCCAACACCAGATCATCGGATAGCTCAAACCCAACAGCGAGCGAGACCACGCATGACCAAAACTACCCGGAACGCAGTTGGTTTCATCGCGCTGCTTTTTTTCGCGATGACGCCCGCTGCGGCGGAGGCCAAGAGCTTCGGCTGGCAGTGCGTGCCGTTCGCACGGATGTTTTCGGGCGTGAACCTGTTCGGCAATGCCTTCACCTGGTGGAATGGCGCGATCGGCAAATATGATCGCGGCACGGCGCCGAAGGCGGGCGCGGTGCTGGTGTTCAAGGCAACCGGCGCGATGCGCGTCGGCCATGTCGCGACGGTCAGCAAGATCGTCAGCGACCGCATCATCAAGGTGACGCACGCCAACTGGTCGCTCATCAACGGCCACCGCGGACAGGTCGAGAACGACGTCACGGTGATCGACGCGTCGCCGGCCAACGACTGGAGCCAGGTCAAGGTCTGGTACGCGCCGATCAAGTCGATCGGGATCAAGGCCTATCCGGTCTACGGCTTCATCTACGGCGGCAAGGCGCTGGTCAAGGCGGCCAGCGACGTCGCGAACGACGTGAGCGCCAAGGCCGACGTCGCACAGGGCAGCGAGAAGAGCGCCGCCTGATTACCGCCATCCCGATCGCAGGCGCCGCGATCGCGCTTGCGACACGCCGCCCGGCCGACCTATAGGCCGGGACGATATGGTTCCCTTTTCGTTCTGTGGCCACGATCTGATGGCCTTGCCCCAGGGGGCGCTGTTCTGGCCGGCACGCCGCGCGCTGCTTGTCGCCGACCTGCATTTCGAGAAGGCGAGCTGGTTCGCGCGGTTCGGGCAATTGCTGCCGCCGTATGATTCGATCGCGACGCTGGCGGACCTGACTGCGCTGGTCGCCGCGACGGGCGCGGTGGAGATCTGGTGCCTGGGCGACAGTTTCCACGACGTGGCGGGGTGCGAGCGGTTGCCGGCGCAGGCGCGGGCGAGCCTGCGCGCGCTGACGGAGGCGACGCGTTGGGTCTGGATCACGGGCAACCATGACCGGCAGGTCGCCGACCATTGCGGCGGCGAGGTGGTGGACGAGGTCATGGTCGACGGGCTGGTGCTGCGCCACGAGGCCGATCCGCGCGAGCGGCGGCCGGAACTGTCGGGGCATTTCCATCCCAAGCTGCGCGTCACGGTGCGCGGACGGCGGATCGCGCGGCGATGCTTCGTGGCGACGGAGACCAAGCTGATCCTGCCGGCGTTCGGCGCGCTGACGGGGGGGCTGGATGCGGGCCACCCGGAAATCTGCCGCGCACTGGGTGCGCCGGGGCAGGCACTGGTGCCGGTCGCGGACCGGATGCTGCGGTTTCCGCTGGCGGCTTGAAGCTTTGCCCTACTTAGCCCTCCCCCCGGTGGGGGGAGGGGGTTCGGTTGGATTACGTGTCCGGCCCCAGCGTGGGGTCGAGGTCGCGGGGGCGGATGAAGCGGATGAGGGTGCCCGAGCCGGGCTTCACGTCGGCCCAGAGATCGATTTCGAAATGCAGCACCGCCAGGCTGGCGGTCGGGAATTTCTCCTCCACCTTGTTACGTTCCAGATTGCCGTTGCGGTCCGGGACGAGCGCGAGGACAAGATCCTCCAGCCCTGGATTATGACCGACCAGCAGCAGCGTCGCGGCGGCGTCGTCCGTTTCCCGCACCACGTCGAGCAGGGTTGTGGCCGAGGCGAGGTAGATGCGGCGGTCCCAGGCCGGATCGATTGCGACGCCGTATCCGTCCGCGACCTGTGCCAGCGTTTCGACCACGCGCACCGCGGGCGACGCGACCGCCGCGTCGAAGGCGAGGCCGAGCGTGCGCATATGCTGCCCCACGGTGCGGCCGGCCCGCTTGCCCTTCGGGTTCAACGGGCGATCGAAATCGCGCGAGACGGTGTCATCCCATCCGGACTTGGCATGGCGGAGCAGGATCAAGGTCTTCATGGCAGCCCCGGCGCATCGATGGTCGCGGCCTGATGCCCGGCTTTTGCGTCGAGGGAAAGTCGCGATGCGACGCGCGCGACGGCTTGCGTCAGCGTGACGCGCGAAACCGCGACGCCCGGCGGGAAGGCATCGAGCAGACGGGACGGCATGGCGGCGGACAGCAGCACGAAGATCCCGCGATCGTCCGCACGCCGGATCAGCCGGCCGAACGCCTGCGCCAGCCGCGCGCGCACCACGCGGTCGTCATGCGCCGATCCGCCGCCGGCGACGCGCCGGGCGGCGTGCAGCACGGTGGGGCGCGGCCAGGGCACGCCTTCCATTACCACCAGCCGCAGCGATTCCCCGGGCACGTCGACCCCGTCCCGCAGCGCATCGGTGCCGAGCAGCGAGGCGCGTGGATCGTCGCGAAAGATGTCGACCAGCGTGCCGGTGTCGATCGGATCGACATGCTGGGCATAGAGCGGCAGACCGGCGCGGGCGAGCCGGTCGGCGATGCGCGCGGTCACGACCTTCAGCCGCGCGACCGCGGTGAACAGGCCGAGCGTGCCGCCGCCCGCCGCCTCGATCAGCTGCGCATAGGCGCCGGCAAGCTGCGCCAGGTCGCCGCGCTTCACGTCGGTCACCACCAGCACTTCTGACCGGGCGGCATAGTCGAACGGGCTGGCGACCGCGAACCGGCGCGGGACGACCGCGATATGTGCGGTGCCGATCGCGGCATCGGCGGTGATCCAGTCCGATCCGCCACGCAGCGTGGCCGACGTCACGATCACGCCGTGCGCGGATTTCAACACGGTTTCGGCCAGTGGCTTCGACGGATCGAGCCAGTGTCGGTGGAGGCCGATATCGAATTCGCGCCCTTCCACGCGGTCGACCGCCAGCCAGTCGACGAAATCCGGATCGACCGGGCCGCCCAGCCGCCCGAGCAGCGCGATCCAGCCGCCGAGCATCCGGCTGCGCAGCGTGAGGCCGCCGATCGCCCCCTCGATCCGCGCGCGGGCAGCGGCGTCGAGCCAGTCGGGGCCGTCCTCCAGCACCGCTTCCAGCCGCTGGCGCAGGCGGAGCATGGGGCCGACGAGCGCCTCCAGCGCCTGCGCGGCGGGGGCGGCGGCCTCGATCAACGGCCCGTCCAGTTCGGCGGCCTCCGTTTCGACCCCGTAGCCGGCGTCGGCAGCGCGGGCGCGGGCGAACACCGTGTCGCGGACGCGGGCGAGCAGGATTTCGATCGGCCCGAGCGGCAACCCCTCGCCCATCCGGCCAAGCCAGCTGTCGGCAGGCAGCGCGCCGGCGGCCTGGACCGCATTCTCGATCGCCAGGCCGCCGGCCTCGTCATAGGAGCCGACGTCGGACAGCCGGGCGGCCAGGCCACGGCGGCGGCCGCGGGCGTGCTTTTCCGGACCCATGATCCAGCGGCGCAGCTCGATCGCTTCCTGCCCCGTCAGCGCGGCGGCGAAGGTGGAGTCGGCGGCGTCGAACAGATGATGCCCTTCGTCGAACACGATGCGGGCGAGCGGGCGGCCCTCGTCCCGGCGGCGCTGCGCCAGGATCATGACGAGCGCGTGGTTGGCGATGACGATGTCCGCGCCCTCGCTGGCGCGCGCGGCGCGTTCGATGAAGCAGCGTCGGTAATGCGGACAACCGGCATAGACGCATTCGCCGCGCCGGTCGGTCAGCGCGGTGGAGCCCGCCCGGCGGAACAGGGTGGGCAGCCAGCCGGGCAGGTCGCCGCCGACCATGTCGCCGTCGCGGCTGTATGCGGCCCAGCGGGCGACAAGGTGCGCGAGGATGGCGGCGCGGCCCTGGAACCCGCCCTGCAACGCATCCTCCAGGTTGAGCAGGCAGAGGTAATTTTCGCGACCCTTGCGGACGACCACCTTTTCGCGCCGTTCGGCGGGATCGGTGAAGATCCGCGCGCTTTCGCGGTCGAGCTGGCGCTGAAGCGCCTTGGTATAGGTGCTGATCCAGACCGGGCCTTCGGCACGCGCGGCGTAGAGGGCGGCGGGGGCGAGATAGCCGAGCGTCTTGCCGATGCCGGTGCCCGCCTCCGCCAGCAGGACGTGGGGGCGGTCGTCATGCACGCGCGGGTCGAAGGCGCGCGCCGCGGCGACGGCATAGTCGCGCTGCCCCTGCCGCGGTTCGGCCTGGGCGCCGACCAGCCGTTCCAGCGTGGCGACGGTTTCGACATCGCCCAGCACGACGGGGCGCGGTTGCGGACGCGCGGCGCTCTCGTCCCATTCGGGCAGGCGGGAGAAGAGCCAGCGTTCGGCCTTTTCAGGGCGCGCGATGCGGGCGACGACGGCCGGCCCCCAGGTCCAGCGGAGGCGGTGGAGCGTCTGGGCCGCCGTCCAGCCGCCCTCGCGTTCCGCCCAGTCCGCGCGTTCCATCCGCGCCAGCAACGCCTCTGCCGCGATCAGCAGGAACGCCGCGGCGCTGGTTTCGTCCTGCGGCGGGGGCAGGCTCAGCGCGCGCGCCAGCCCGGCGGGTGTCGGCACCGCGAACCGGGCCGGATGGACGAAGGCGTAGAGTTCGAGCAGGTCGAGCCCGCTCAGTTCGCCGTAGCCGAGCCGGGTTGCGGCCAGCGGCGCGTTCAGCAGCACGACCGGCGTTTCGGCGGCATGGGCGATCGCCTCGCCCCGGCCGACGGTGCGGACGCCGCCGTCGGCATCGGCGATCCAGATGCCGCCGTGAGTCGCGTGGAGCGCGCTGAGGGCCGGCGGTGACAGCATGACGGCATGATAGCCGCCGGGGGCGCGGCTGTCAGGCGAAACCGGCGCCCGTGATCCCCGGCGGGGCGGTCAGCGGCGGGGGGCGAGGCGGCGCATCAGCGGGCGTTCGACACACGTGGCCATCGCCATCCCGCCCGTGATCGCCGCGGCGGTGAGCGCGACGAATGTGACCGCGACCGGCAGCGCGGCGTCTAGGCCGGTCGCCAGCCAGAACTTCCATGCGAGGCCCATGAACACGAACTGGAACAGATAGAGCGAATAGGACGCACCGCCGAGGCGGACGAGCGGCCGCGGGACGGTGAGTCCGGCGGTTCGTTCGCGCACGACCAGCCCCAGGATCAGCAGCGCACAGGCCGGGCCCGGGGGCAGGGATCGCGCGGCGGGCGGCGCAGGCGACCGCCATCCCCAGGAAGAAATGGAGGTTGTAGGGATCGCGCAGTTGCCCCGCGAGCGCGCCGGGTGCCGCGCCGGCCGGCAGGAACAGCAGGACGGCCGCCCATCCGATCAGCGCGGCAATACCCAGCGTGCGGTTGAGGATGAGCAGCGCGAAGATGGCGTAGAAGACGATCTCGAACCGCAGCGACCAGGCGAGACCCAGGACAGGTGGCTGGGCCGAGGGCAGCAGCGTGACCGACCAGATGAGCCGTGCGGGATCGGGCGGGCCGGTCGTCCCCAGCATCGCCAGCACGACGGTGGCGGCCAGCGCGACCCAGTAGATCGGCCAGACGCGGGTCAGCCGCTGGCGGGCATAATGCGGCAGGCGTGCGGGCCGGCCGATATCGCGGCCGTGAACGAACAGGATGATGAACCCGCTGAGCACGAAGAACAGGTCGACGCCGGCATGGCCCGCCTGAAAGATTCGCATCAGTGCGGGGGTGCCGTGGGCGCGGTCGAGATGGCGGGCGACATGGTAGAGGATCACCGCGACGGCAGCGACGCCGCGCAGCGCCTGTATGCCGTTGAGTTTCGGGGTCGCGGCCATGATGGGGCGGTGTAGCGCAGACCGCCTCAACAAGACGTTTATCCTGTGGCGGGCGCTGAAGCGCGGACATGATAGACGGATGTCGGTCGGTGAATTGTAATCCGGCTTGGCTGGATCCTGGCCTGCGCCGGGATAGGAGGATTGCCGGGGGCGGGTTCAGTGCAGGCTGTCGAGCGCGGCGACGAAGCCGGCGGCGTCGGGCAGGCGGTCGAAATGGATGTTGCCGTCGAAATCGGCGGAGGGATCGCCGTCGCGCAGGACCATCGCGGCGGAACCCGTGCCGCGCCGGTCGGTGGGGCCGAGGATGCCGCCCGCGATCCGCCGCGCGGCGATCTCCATCACCGGATGGCGGGACCAAGGGACGGTCCACAGCACGCGCCGGTTGGTCACGGTCACGCGGGTGAAGGGCGCACGCAGGATACCGGCGGCAAGCGCGAGATTGTGGCGCAGCAGCAGCCAGAAGACGAGCAGCGACAGCCCGCCGAGCAGCAGCGTACCCGCCAGCGCGAAACGCAGCGCGCTGGGTGTGGCGGGGGCCGGCCACCAGATCGCCCAGAATAGGAAGATGACGGACAGCAGCTGCGGGCTGGCGAACCCGAGGATGACGAGCGTACCGGACGGCAGCGCGCGAAGACCCGGTTGCGCCACATAGACGGTGCGTTCCGGGCTGTGGTCCATCCGCCGCGCCTGCTTCATCGGCAGCGCGGGGAGCAGCGCATCGCTGCCCGACAGGATTTCCGGACCGGGGGGAATGGGGCCTTCCGTCGCCATCGGCGTCTCCGTCAACATGCCGGTCGCCCGCGGCACGACAAGCGCCGCACGCTGTTCTAAGGACCGGAGTCGACACGCTAGAAGACACGGGAACATATGGCAAACGATCCGACGCTCCGCGCCGCCGCGCTGGACAGCAAGGCCTGGCCGTTCGAGGAGGCACGCAAGCTGCTGAAGCGGTATCCGGACGGCAAGCCCGCCGGCGCGGTGCTGTTCGAAACGGGGTACGGCCCGTCCGGCCTGCCGCATATCGGCACGTTCAACGAGGTGTTGCGCACGACGATGGTGCGCAACGCGTTCGCCGCATTGTCTGACACGCCGACCCGGCTGGTGGCGTTCAGCGACGACATGGACGGCCTGCGCAAGGTGCCGGACAATGTGCCGAACCAGGCGATGCTGACGGAGCATCTGGGCAAGCCGTTGACGGAGGTGCCCGATCCGTTCGGGTGCCATGCATCGTTCGCGGATCACAACAACGCGCTGCTGCGCGCCTTCCTCGACCGGTTCGGCTTCGATTACGAGTTCGTGTCGTCGACCCAGCAGTATCGGTCGGGGCGGTTCGACGACGGGTTGCGCGGCGTGCTGCGCAATTACGATGCGATCATGGGCGTGATGTTGCCGACGCTGCGCGCCGAGCGGGCCGCGACCTATTCGCCCATCCTGCCGATCAGCCCGACGAGCGGGATCGTCTTGCAGGTGCCGGTGACCGTCGTGGATGCCGAGGCAGGGATCGTGGCGTTCGAGGATGCGGGGCAGCGGATCGAGCGGTCGGTGCTAAGCGGGCAGGCGAAATTGCAGTGGAAGGTCGACTGGGCGATGCGCTGGGTCGAGCTGGGCGTCGATTACGAAATGTCGGGCAAGGACCTGACCGACAGCGTGACGCAGGCATCGAAGATCGCGCGCGTGCTGAGCGCGCGGCCACCGGAGGGGCTGACCTACGAGATGTTCCTCGACGAGCGCGGCGAGAAGATTTCGAAGTCCAAGGGCAACGGCCTGGGGCTGGACGAATGGCTGCGCTACGGGCCGGAGGAGAGCATCGCCTTCTATTCCTACCGCGAGCCGAAGAAGGCGAAGTCGCTGCATCTGGGCCTGATCCCGCGGGCGATCGACGAATATTGGCAGTTCCGCGGCAACTATCACACGCAGGACCTGAAGCAGAAGCTGGGCAATCCGGTGCATCATATCCACAATGGCGCGGTGCCGACAGCCACGCTGCCGGTGACGTTCGGGCTGCTGCTGAACCTGGCCAGCCTGCCGGGCGTCGGCGAGCGCGAGACGATGTGGGCGTTCCTGCACCGGTATGACCCGACCTTGTCGGCGGAGACGCATCCGGAGCTGGACCGGTTGATTGATTATGCGATCGCCTATGCCGCGCATTTCGTGGCGGGGACGCTCAATCGGCGCGCGCCGAGCGAGGCGGAGGCGGTGGCCCTGCGTGACCTGGATGCGCTTCTGGCGGCGGACGAGGCGGGCGATGCCGACGGGGACCCTGCCGTCCGGTTGCAGAACCACGTCTATGACGTGGGCAAGTGCCATTACGGGAAGGAGGCGCTGCGCGACTGGTTCAAGGTCCTGTACGAGACGCTGCTGGGCGCCGAGCAGGGGCCGCGGATGGGCAGTTTCTTCGCGCTCTACGGTGTCGAGCCGAGCCGGCGGCTGATCGCGGAGGCGCTGGACCGGCCATTCATGTCCGGTTCGACGGAGGCGGCGTAAGTATCCGTCAACCAAGACGCAACCGACGATCCGGCGGCGCGTTCGCAGCAACGGTCCAATCCCCTTTCGGACCGGCGGGCGTGCGGATCACGCCCCGATCGGCCGCGTCGCAAATATGCGCGACGTGGCCTTTCGAGTCGGAGAGCCTGAAAGGAAGACCGATGTTCAAGCAAATGAGCGCCCTGTGCGCGATCGCACTCGTTGCGAGCCCGGTGGTTGCCGCCAGCCCACGCGATATCCTGACCACCGCCGCGTTCGGCGCGCGCGACAAGGCGGCGGCGCTGGCCCAGCTGGCCCAGGCGGAGGCGGGCGCGAATGCCGCGCTGGCCCGCAACCCCGGTGACCGCGAGGCGCAGCTGACCAAGGCGATGGCGATCGGCTATCGCGCCAAGCTGACCAAGAGTCGGGCCGATGCGGTGGACGCGCGCGACCGGTTCAACGCGCTGGCCGCCGCCAATCCGCGCGATCCGGAGGCGCAGGCCATCGTCGCCGGCTGGAACATCGATGCGGTGACGGCGGTGGGCGGTTTCATGGCCGGAACGGTGCTGGGCGCGAAGAAGGCGACGGGGCTGGCCGCGCTCGACCGGTCGGTGGCGCTGGGCGGCAATCGTGCGATGTTCCCGGGGCTGGCCGCCTTGCTGCGGCTGACGCTGGACGGGGCCGATCCCAAGGCGCGCGGGCTGGCCGAGGCGTCACTGCGCGGCGCAACGCCGACTGCGCTCGACCGCATGATCCAGCGGAGTGCGAATGCCGTGCTGGTCCCGGTGCGCGCCGGCAATGCAAAGGCGGCGCAGGCGCTGGCGAAACAGCTGCTACCGTTCGGGCGCGTGGCACGCTGAGCTTTGGGTAAGGGTTGGGGTCGTTCGCCAGGTACGGCGGACGGCCCGGTGCTGTTATCGGAAGTGCGTCCCGCCAAGCCGTCATCCTGATGGACGTCAGGATCCATTATCACGACGGTTCTGGTCAGGTGTTCCTGCCGAACAATAGCGGGCACTGTGTTTCCGCGGTGGAGCCAGGACACAGGATTATTCCACGTTTGAAGACAGGCCGTTGTCGCAGCGCGTGTGACTGCGCATGGGGCTTGGTGCGGCGTGGCCTATCGTCGTCGGCCGAGTGATAATGGATCCTGACCTCCGTCAGGATGACGGTGTCGGGGACAGTCCATCTTCCTGGAGGCGGTGTCGGTCACTCTAACCGACCGTCATCCCGGATCA
Source organism: Sphingomonas montana (assembly GCF_001956315.1). Lineage (GTDB taxonomy): Bacteria > Pseudomonadota > Alphaproteobacteria > Sphingomonadales > Sphingomonadaceae > Sphingomonas_R > Sphingomonas_R montana. Next base: position 234,096 of record NZ_KV887143.1, read on the forward strand.
AGTCCGGGATGACGGCGGTGATGGTCGGACCTGATCCAAGCCGACTCTTGTGCGAATGCGCCCTACTTCTGCGACGCGATCCAACGGTCGATCTTGGCTTCCAGCACAGCCATCGGGAGGGCGCCGGACATCACGACCTGCGCGTGGAAGGCGCGGACGTCGAACCTGGAGCCGAGCGCCTGTTCGGCGCGGGTGCGGAGCCGGCGGATGGTGAGCTGGCCGATCTTGTAGGCGGTGGCCTGGCTCGGGATCGCGATGTAGCGTTCGACCTCCGCCGTGGCGTCGGTGCGGCCCATCGCGCTGTTGTCGAGCATGTAGGCGATCGCGCGGTCGCGGCTCCAGCCCTTGGCATGGAGACCGGTATCGACCACCAGCCGCATGGCACGCAGGATTTCGTCGTTCAGGTGGCCGTAAAGCTGGTAGGGATTGGTGAACATACCCAGTTCCGGCCCGAGGCTTTCGGCGTAGAGCGCCCAGCCTTCGACGAAGGCGGTGTTGCCGCCGAACCGCTGGAAGCTGGGCAACGCGGTATTTTCCTGCGCCAGGCTGATCTGGAAATGGTGGCCCGGCATCGCTTCGTGCAGGAACAGGGTTTCGAAACCCCAGGTGAAGCGCGAGGGCAGGTCGTAGGCGTTGTAGTAGAACACGCCGGGCCGCGATCCGTCGGGCGTGCCCTGCTGGTAGGAACCGGCCGCGTCGGTCTTTTCCTTGAAGGCGGGGACGGCGCGGATATCGAGCGGCGATTTCGGGATGGTCGAGAAATCGCGGCCGACGGTCGCCTTCACGCGCGTGTCGATCGCCAGGAAGGCGTCGCGGATCGCCTCGCGCGTCGGCGGGGCGAAGCGCGGATCGGTGCGCATATGTTCGAAAAATTGCGGCAACGTGCCCTTGTAGCCGACCGTCGCCTGCACCCTGGCCATCGCCGTGTGGATGCGCGCCACCTCGGCCAGGCCGAGCGTGTGGATGGCGTCCGGCGTCATGTCGGTCGTCGTGGTCTGTGCGACCATGAAGCGGTAGAGCGCGGGGCCGCCGGGCATTTCGCCCAGCCCGACGCTGTCACGCGCCTTCGGCAGATACTGGTCGCGGATGAAATCGCGCAGGGCGACATGCGCGGGGTTAAGCCGGTCGCGGATGAAGGCGGCATAGGCCGCGGTGATCCGGGCGCGGTCGGCAGCGGGCACGGCAGCGGGGAAGCGCGTGACGGGTTTGTAGAAGATGGAGCCTTCGACCCCCTGCGCCACCAGCGCATCGAGCTGCGCCACGACGTTGCGCATCACCAGCTTCGGGTTGACGATACCGTCCGCCATGCCCTGTTTCATGCGGTCGGTGGCGCGGCCGAGGTAGACGATATAACCGTCCAGCCGCTTCAGATTGTCGTCATAGTCCTTGACCGTCTTGAACGGCGCCGCGCCGTCGCCGGACGAGATGTCGGGCACGAACGTCTGGAAACCGGAGAAATGGTCGATCGGCCGTTCGACCTGCGCCTTCAGCAAGGCAGGCGCGAAGCTGTTCAGCGTCGACTGCGTCTGATAGCGGAACACGTCGTAGGACAACTGGTCCTCGGCCGACAGGCGGGCGCGGTCGATGCGCCCCAGTGCGGCGAGATCGGCCTGTGCCGCGGCCTTTTCATCGGCGAAATAGCGGTCGGTGATATAGTCGCCGAACCGGTCGGCATAGCGCAGGTCGCCGCGAAACAGCGCCTGGATCGGATTGCGGCGCAGCATCGCCTCGTCGCTGGCGGTGAACAGGCGGCGCAGCGCCAGCCCGTCCGCATTCGGCGCGGCGGCGGGCGGGGTGGGGCGCACGACCTGGGCAGATGCGGCCAGCGGCATGGCGAGGGCGATCGAGATGGCGGCGAACAGGCGCATGGGGCGGCAAACTCCGGCAGGGACGATGTGCCGCTACGCGCTGCACGCGCCGACGACAAGCGACCCGGGCGCCTGATGGCCCCCGAGTCGTTCGGTGCGTCGTTCGGTCGCCCTCGTCGGCGGTGTGAGCCTCAGTAGAAGAAGCTGTTATACACCTGGACCACGCGGCCGTTGCGGGTGTTCACCAGCACGACGTCGTTGCCGTAGCGCACCCAGCGGTTGATGCCGGTCGCACGCGGCAGGCGATAGCGATACGGATCGGCAATCACGTAGCGCTGGCCGTAGAAGGACGGCTGGAACTGGTAGCCGACCGCGACCGGGCGATAGCGCCAGTTGCGGTTCGGGCCGACATAACGACCCTGCGTGAAGACGCGGCGGTTCTGCTGGCGATACTGGCGCCAGTCCTCGCGATATTCCTGCCGTGCGTCGCGCACGTCGCGCCGTTCCTCGCGAATGTCGCGACGGCTGCCGTAGCGCTGTGCCTGGCGCAGCTCGCGCTGCTCCTCGCGGATGTCCTGCCGATCACGGCGCAGTTCGCCGGGCTGGGCAGCGGCCATGGCGGGGGCGAGCGTCAGGGCCATGAGGCCGGCGATCAGAAACTTGCGCATGATGCTGTTCCTTCCTGTCTGGTTCGGCGGGGCCGGGTGATCCCGTTCCGTCCGATGCCCCGCTTATCGCCGAGTCGAACTGAACGACGCGGGAACATGTTCGTCAGCCAACAGAAAGATTGCGGAAGGCCGTCCCGCCGACACGAAAACCCCCGCGACACCGGGGGGCGTCGCGGGGGCTGTGCGAGGCAGGTCGGGCTTTACAGGAAGAAGGAATAGAGGATGTCCGCGATCAGGCCGGACCGGATGTCGACCAGTGCGACATCGTCATAATAGCGGACCCAGCGATACCCCCCATAGGCCGGTGGCAACCGGTACAGTTCGGGCCGCGAAATCCAGTAGTTGCGGCCGTAGAAAGCCGGCTGGATCCGGTAACCGGGTGACCAGCGGCGATAGCCGTTGCCACCCAGGCCCGGTGGTCCGTAATAGCGCGGTGCGCGGAACGCGCGGTCGTTGCCGCGGCGGTAGGATTGCCAGTCATAGCGTCCGTCGTTCCGCCAGTCGCGATTCCAGGTGCCGGATCCGCCCTGCCAGCGATATGCGTTGCGGCCATAGGCTTCGTTGCCACGCCCCGGCTGCAGGCCGCGTGGATCGCGCCCGTCGAAGCGGCCATTGCGGGGGCCGTCATAGCGCCCGTCGCGGTCCGGTCCGCGTCGATCCGGGCCGTTCCGGTCGAAGCCGTCCCGCCCGAAATAGCCGCGATCAGGATTGCCCCGGCCTGGACCCCCCTGGATGCGATCGTCGAAGCGGTCGTCGCGCCGGTTGCTAAGGCGGTCCCGGTGCCGACCGTCGCGATCCGGACGCTGGCCGACCTGTTCGACCTCGTCGAACTGGCCGGGCGGTTCGGCGCGGACCGGCATGTCGGGCGCGGGCGCGGCGGCGCGGCGATCCATGCGTTCCGGCCGATCGCCGCGCGGACCGCGGTCGCCTTCCGAGCGGGCGCGGGCGGGCCCGCGGTCCTGCTGGGCCAAGACAGGTGCCGCCATCGTCGCGCCGAGCAGCAGTGCGGTGAGCATCTTGTGCATGGGTTGGTCTCCCTCACCGCCGGCGTTTGCGCCGCGGTCGTCACACGGATGGCGGATGCGTCCGATACGCACGCTGAACTGGTCCGTCAGCGATCAGACAGCATCCGGCCGAAAGCATCGGCACGCAAGCAGCGGATCAGTCGCGCGGGCGGGCGACCGTCATGGCCGGCACGGCGCGGGCGGCGTCGGCCGGGTCGATGCCGGGGGCGGGGCCGGCCTCCAGCACGATGCGTCCCGCCGCCACGGCGGCCGCCGCGCGGATCGCCCGTCGGATGCGCGGATAGGTGCCGCAGCGGCAGATGTTGGTGATCGCCGCGTCGATATCGGCATCGGTCGGGTTGCCGTTGCGCGCCAGCAAGGCCGCGGCCGCCATGATCATGCCCGACTGGCAATAGCCGCATTGCGGCACGGCACGCGCGATCCAGGCCTGCTGCACGGGGTGGCCACGGTCCCGCGACAGCGCCTCGATCGTGGTGACGAAGCTGCCTTCCAGCGTGCCGATCGCAACCTGGCAGGACCGCACGGCATTGCCGTCGACATGGACGGTGCAAGCGCCGCACAGCCCCGCGCCGCAGCCATATTTGGTGCCGGTCAGGTTCGATGCGTCGCGCAGCGCCCACAGCAGCGGCGTCTCCGGATCGAGGAGATACTGGATGGGCTGGCCGTTCACGGTGAAACGCGTCATGCCGGCGGCGATAAGCCAGGGAGGATGACGATGGAAGCAGCAAGGATCGCGGTTTCGCAGGACGGATCGGTCGCGCATGTCGAACTGGCGGGGGCGGAGCGGCTGAACGCCATGGACGGCGCGTTCTTTGCCGAACTGACCGCGACGTTCGGTGCGTTGTCCGCCGACTCGGGCGTGCGCGCGATCCTGCTGTCGGCACGGGGGCGGCATTTCTCCGCCGGGCTCGACCTCGGCTGGGCCGCGGCGCAGTTTGCCGACGTCGGCGATCCGGGCCGGTTCGCGGAAAAGCAGGTGCGCGACATCGCCGGTCTGCAGGCCGCGATCGACGCGGTGGAGGGCGCGCGACAACCGGTGATCGCGGTGCTGCACGGCGGTGTCATCGGCGGCGGCGTCGACCTGGCCTGCGCCTGCGACCTGCGCGTGGCCACGGCGGACGCGTGGTTTCAGGTGGCCGAGGTGGACGTGGGCATCACCGCCGATCTCGGCACGCTGCAACGCCTGCCGTATCTGATCCCCGGCGGAATCGTGCGCGAACTGGCACTGACCGGGCGGCGGATGGCAGCGGAGGAGGCCATGCGGTGGGGCCTGGTCAACCAGCTTGCGCCCGACCGCGACTCGGGCCTGACGGCCGGGTGGGCGCTGGCGAGGACGATCGCGGCGAAATCGCCGATGGCGGTGGTCGGGACCAAGCGGTCGCTGAACCATAGCCGCGGGCGGACGGTGGCGGACGGGCTGCGCGATGTGGCGACGTGGAACGCGGCCACGCTGGCCAGCGCGGACCTGCGCGCGATCGCGGAGGCGCGGGCCGCCAAGTTGCCGCCGACGTTCGGGGACCTGCGTTGAGTCCGGGTTGAAATAGCGGGTGGCGACTGATAGGGGCGTGCCCTTGATCGACGCGGGAGCTCTTTTCCGCGCCGAATCCTATTTGACGGAATGGCAGGTTCGGTTCGCGCATCGGCGGACATGGACCGGCATAATCGACCGGAGACACTAACCTCATGCAAATCATCGTCCGCGATAACAATGTCGACCAGGCGCTGCGCGCCCTGAAAAAGAAGCTGCAGCGCGAAGGTGTGTATCGCGAGATGAAACTGCGCCGGCATTACGAGAAGCCGTCGGAAAAGCGCGCGCGCGAACGTGCCGCCGCCATCCGTCGTGCCCGTAAGCTGGAGCGCAAACGCATGGAGCGTGACGGCGCCCGTTAAGGGATTGTCGTTTGCACTGTCGGCAATAGCCGGCACCAGTATCTGCCGAAGAAAGTGAGCTCATGTCGGAAGTGACCGCCGTACCGCTGCGTCCGATTGCCAAGGGCTCGCTGACCAAGCTGTGGGTCGGCATCGGCATCGCCTTTGCTGCGGCAATCGGTTTTGCCTGGGTCGGTACGCGGGCGCAGGTCGCGCTCGCACAACCGGCGTCCGAGTTCCTGGCGAGCAACGCCAAGAAACAGGGCGTGCAGACGACGCCGTCCGGCCTGCAATATCGTATCGTCAAGCCGGGCACCGGGCCGCGCGCGACGGCGCAGGACACGGCGATTGTTACCTATGACGGCAAGCTGGCGGACGGATCGACGTTCGACGCGTCCGAGTCGCATGGTGGGCCGACGCCGATGCCGGTCGGCCGAATGATCCCGGGCTTCAGCGAAGGCCTGCAACTGATGAACGCGGGTGCCAAGTACCGCTTCTGGATCCCACCGGAACTCGGCTACGGCGCACAGGCGATGCCGGATCCGCGAACCGGCAAGGTCGTGATCCCGGCGAACTCGTTGCTGGTGTTCGACGTCGAGATGCTCGGCATCGCGCCGCCGCAGCCCGGCATGGGCGGCATGGGCGGCATGCCTCCGGGCATGTAATCCGGTTGGCGTGGATATGATTTGAAAACGGGTCGGGCGCACCAGCGTTCGGCTCGTTTTTCTTGTGCGTGGTCCGCCGTGGAGGCGGGGCCTGCGATCGATCGGATTGCGTCTTCACGCGACTCCGCGAGCCTGAGAACGTGTAGGCCATGCCGGAGTCGGGGATGTTGGATCGCGAGAATGAGCGCGACGATACGTGGTTCGTCTGTTCACGCAGTGCGGGGCGTGTCTCGGCCGCGCCGGTCAACGCCAAGGGGTGGGTCGTGTTCTTCCTCAGTGTCTGCGGAGCGATCGTCGCTGGGCTGATTCTCGCCCGCTACGGCTTTTCGCTGCACCCGGTGGTGGGTGTCGTCCTGTTGATCGCGACGATCCTGATCGGCGCCGGATTGACCATTGGCTTGGCCGTCGTCAAGGGGCGGCGGGTGGACTGATCGCGGGATCGTCCACGGGCGGTGCGTTCCCGGCGTCTGACGTGCGTCCGCCGAAAGTTCGACCGGTGGTCATTGAGGTATGAGCGCAGGCGTTGGCCAAAGCTGTCGTGTTCCTGCACGACGCGGTCATGATGGGTTCAGCCGCACCAGTGCCTTCTCACAGCATCAAATCAGGAGGGCATGTGATGAAGACCTATCTTGTACTGGCGACGGCCGTGGCGGTTCTGACCCCGAGCCTGTCGAGCGCGCAGTCCTGGCGGCCAATCAATCAGCGGCAGTCCCAGCAGGAGCAGCGGATCAACCAGGGGATCCGAAGCGGCGCGCTGACCCGTGCCGAGGCGGGCCGTATCCGTGGGCAGTTCGTGACGCTGAACCGCCTTGAGCAGCGTTACCGTGCATCGAATGGACTGTCGGTGGCCGAGCGCCGCGACCTCGATCGCCGGTTCGACGCGCTGAGTCAGCGCATCCGCACGCAGAAGACCGATCGCCAGACGCGGCGCTGATCGACTCATAAGGGAGAGACATCATGAAAATTCTTCTCATGCTGGCCGCACTGGGCCTGACCACGGTGGCGGCAGCCGCGCCGGCGGACGCGCAGGTCAATCGGCGGCAATATTCGCAGGAACGCCGCATCGACCAGGGTATCCGAAGCGGCCGCATCACGCCGCGCGAGGCGGCCCGGCTGCAGCGCAATCAGGGCCGGATCAACGGTGCGGAGCAGCGCATGCGCGCGAGTGGCGGACGGCTGACCTACCGCGAACGCCAGCGGCTCGATAACCGGCAGGACCGCGCGAGTGGGCGGATCTATCGCCAGAAGAACAACCGCCGCCGGTATCGGTGAATGTAGCGTAGCCGGGGCGGTCGAACGTCCGGGCCACGCTTCACGTGAAAAAGGGCGCGAACCGATCCGGTCCGCGCCCTTTTTGCTGTCTTCACGCCGGGGCGCGAAGGGTTACGCCATGTGGCGCGAACCCTCCGGCAGGGCGGCCTTCGCCTGTGCGACGATGGTCGAGAAGACGCTTGCTTCGTGCATGGCGATGTCGGCCAGGACCTTCCGGTCCAGTTCGACGCCGGCCAGCTTCAGGCCGTGCATGAACACGCCGTAGGTCAGGCCTTCCTGGCGCACGGCGGCGTTGATACGCTGGATCCAGAGCGCGCGGAACGTGCGCTTCTTTACCTTGCGATCACGGTAGGCGTACTGCCCGGCCTTCTCCACCGCCTGGCGGGCGATGCGGATGGTGTTCTTGCGACGGCCATAATAGCCCTTCGCCTGTTCGAGGATCCGCTTGTGGCGGGCTTTGGTGGTTACACCACGTTTGACGCGTGCCATTTATCCGTACTCCCTCAGTTCAGACCGTACGGTGCCCAGAGCTTCACGCGCGGCGTATCGGCCGCGGAGAGGACGCTGGTGCCGCGGTTGGTGCGGATGTACTTGGAATTGTGGCTGATCAGACGGTGGCGCTTGCCGGCGACGCCGTGCTTCACCTTGCCGCTCGCGGTGATCTTGAACCGCTTCTTGACCCCCGACTTGGTCTTGAGCTTGGGCATTTCTGTCTCCTTCGTTTGCGACAGCTGTAAACGGCCACGGCAGCCCATTTCGGCCGGACCGTCGTTCCAGATCGCGGAAGCGCCGGGCGTTAGGGAAATTCGTCGCCAAAAGCAACCGCCGCGTGGCACAAGGCCCCGGAACCGGGAAAGTCCTACAAGGTTGATCGACGATGGCTGACACCGCATCGGCGCACGCGCCCGCCCCCCCCCGGCCCGCCGCAGCGGCCCGCCCACGCGACCCGGCAACGCTTTCGCTGGCCGCGATCCTGGCCGTGGTGGCGAGCATATTGGGACTGGTCGTGCTGGCCTGGACTGTCCTGTACGTAACCAAGGGCCGGTTCCTGAAGCCGTATTTCGAACGCTATGCCGGTGGCAGCGCGGAGCGGCGCGTGGCGGTGGCTGGCGATTTCCAGCTGTATTTCGATCCGTTCGACATCAAGTTCGTGGCGGAAGGGATCACGATCCAGAACCCGGAATGGGCGACGAAGGACGAGCTGTTCAAGGCCAAGCGCATCGACATGCGGGTCGCGTCGTTCCCGCTGATCTGGGGCACGCAGCGGGTGAAGCAGCTGAACCTGGTCGATGGTGCGCTCGACATGGAATGGAATGCCGACGGGCAGCGCAACACCTGGACACTGGGGGACCCGAACGAGAAGGGCGAGCCGTTCAGGATGCCGACGATCGTGCGCGCGAACGTCGCCGGCACGACGTTGCGCTACATCGACCCCAAGCTGTTCCTGCGCACCGACGTGAAGTTCGACACGTTGCGCGCGACCGACACGCAGTTCGCCGACGACCTGCGCTTTACCGGCGACGGCACGCTGCGCCGGCGGCCGTTCACGATGCAGGGCGCGATCCTGTCGCCGAACGAGACGATCGCGGGCGGGCGCAACCGGCTGACCATGCGGGCGGTGTCCGGGCGCGACAAGCTGGGCGTGGACGGCACGCTGCGCGGAGCAACCGTGCTGGAGGGGGCGGACCTGAAGGTGCGTGCCGACGGGCCGAACCTGGCGGGGCTGTTCGAACTGCTGGGCGTGGTGACGCCCGAGACGCGGCGCTACAAGCTGACGTCCGACCTGACCAAGGTGGGTGAGGAATGGCGTTTCACGAGGATGAAGGGCGGGTTCGGGGTCAGCGACCTGGCCGGGCGGATGACGATCTCGCTGCCGAACGACCGGTTGCTGGTCGATGCCGACATCGCGTCGCGCAAGGTGGACATCGTCGATATCGGGCCGTTCATCGGTTATGAACCGGAGGCGCTGGCGACGGTCGGCGTGAAGGCGGCGGTGCATCAGACGGGCAGCGTGCCGCGCCTGCTGCCCGATGCGCCGCTCCGCGCTGATTCGATCGGGCTGTTCGATGCGAAGGTGCGGTACAAGGTTGCCACCGTGCGCGCGCCGAACCTGCCGGTGTCCAACGTCGCGTTGAACCTGGTGCTGGACCGCAGCCTTTTGACCATGTCGCCGCTGACGTTCGACCTGGCCGGCGGGTTCGTCACGTCGGACGTCCGGCTGAATGCGCGGCGCAGGCTGGTGCGGACCAGTTACGATATCCGCCTGTCACCGACTCCGATGGGCAAGCTGCTGGCGGGGTTCGGCGTCGCCGAGTCGGGCACGACGGGGACGGTGAAGGCGCGGATCCGGATGACGGGCGAGGGTGATTCGCTGCGCGCGTCGCTGGCGTCGTCGGACGGGCGGATCGCGGTGATCCTGCCGCAGGGCACGTTCTGGGCGCGCAACATCCAGCTGGCCGAGCTGGACCTGGGGACGTTCGCGCAGAAGATGTTCCAGGGGACGCTGAAGGAACCGGTGCAGATCAACTGCGGGCTGATCGGCTTCACGGTGCGCGACGGGATCGCGACGGCCGACCCGATCCTGATCGATACGCGCAAGAACGTGATGCTGGGCCGCGGCGGGTTCAGTTTCAAGGATGAGTCGATCGACCTGGCGTTCCGCGCGGACAGCAAGAAGTTCAGTATGTTCGCCGGTCAGTCGCCGATCGGGATCAACGGTCATTTCGCGGCACCGGGTTACAAGGTCATCAGTCCGGAACTGCTGGCGCGGGCGGGCGCGTCGCTCGGGCTGGCGGTGGTCGCGGCACCGGTGGCGGCGGTGGTGGCGTTCGTCGACGTGGGCGATGCGAAGTCGACCGCCTGCGGACCGGTGCTGGCCGGTGCGCGCGCGACGGCGCAGCGCACGGTGAAGGGTGCGGCGCGGACCGATGTCGGCAAGGGTACCAAGGCCGAAGCGAAGTCCGAGGACGGTGGTAAGCGGAAGAAGTTCCTGGGAATCTTCTGAGGTACGGGCGTTCCCGGCGGAGACCGGGGTCGGAGAGAAGCGCTGTGTCCACGCCACGGCCTGCCCCGGGGTACGCTTAGGGGCTGGTTTTGATTCGGCCGTGCGGGGGTAGGGTCAGGCGTCGCGGATCAGGGCCAGGACCGGGTCGAGCAGGGCGGGGTCGCCCACGGCGATGACGTGGCCGTCGCTGGCGGCATCGAGCGGATTGCCAGACCAGTCGCGCATGACGCCGCCGGCCCCCTCCACCACCGGCACAAGCGCGGCGAAGTCGTAGAGTTGCAGGCCCTGTTCCACGATCACGTCGCCGTGGCCGGAAGCGAGCAGCGCGTAATTATAGCAGTCGCCGCCAAGTGCGGTATCGCGGACGGCGGTCCGGACGCGGTCGAACGCCGCGCCGCCCGGGCCATCGAACAACCAGGGCGAGGTGGTGGCCAGCAAGGCGCGGCCGATCGCCGGGCAGCCGCGGGTCGTGACGGCGACGTCGTTGAGCGTCGTCGGGCGACCGTTTGCGCCGACCCAGCGTTCGCCCGAGATCGGCTGGTCGATCACGCCCAGGACGGGGCGGCCCTGTTCCAGGAGCGCGATCAGCGTGCCGAAGATCGGCCGCCCGGCGATGAAGGCGCGGGTTCCGTCGATCGGATCGAGCACCCAGACGCGGTCGGCATGCTCGCGGATCCTGCCATATTCCTCCCCGATGATCCCGTCGTCGGGCGCATGGACGGCGAGGAGCGCGCGGATGGCGCGTTCGGCGGCCTGATCGGCCTGCGTCACCGGCGACGCGTCGGCCTTCATCTCAATATCGAACCGCGCGCGGAAGAAGGGGCGGATCGCGGCGCCGGCGGCATCGGCGAGCAGATGGGCGAGGCGGATGTCGGCGTCTGTCATGGCCGCCGTCATCGCGATATCGACCCGATTGCGCAACCACAGGCTACCCGTCGCACCGCAGCGGGAAGCATGATATCGACCCGGCCGACAATGTCCGGGGGACCGCCATGCCGAGCAGAGTGCCGAGCGAACCAGACAGGCCCGAAGACGGTGCCGGACCCGCGACCGACGAGGTCGGTCGGTTGTATCAGGAAGTGCGGGCGTTGCGCGCCCAGATCGCGGCGCGCGACGCCGATGCCGGCGATCGGCCGGCCACGACGCGCACGCTGGTCGGCATCGCGGCGGGGGGCGTGATGCTGGCCGTCGTGATATTGGCGACCGGCGTGCTGACCGACGGCATGCCGATGCCCCGCTGGAACGCGCTGGCCGGGCTGGTCGGGTCGCGCACCGCGGCGGGAATCGTGGAGCGGATCTTCACGGTGTATTGAGGCTGGCGGGTCCGTTCCGTGGATGCGGGATGACGTTGGGGTGGGGCTGCGCCAAACGGGGTTTGGATGGATGACCCGGAGGTCTCTCCTGGCTCGGGCATATCCGAGCGACACGTTTGTTCGCTCGGTAGCCTGGATGAAGGCGGGGCGTCGTCCGGTGGGGTGTCGTCACCCGGCATCGGGCGGCGTGATCATGGATCCTGACGTCCGTCAGGATGACGTAGGAAACGGGGCGGGACTTCGGTCGGGACGGCGCGGTATCCGGTCCAGCGGTCGTTGCCTCAGTCGAACAGCGAGGAGACCGAGCTTTCGTCGGCGATGCGCTTGATCGCTTCGCCCAGCAGGGGGGCGATGGTGAGGAGGCGGATCTTGTTCGCGCCCGCCACCGCATCCGGCGGCATGATCGAATCGGTGATGACCAGTTCGCTGAGCGTCGATCCTTCGACCCGCGCCACAGCGCCGCCGGACAGGACGCCGTGGCTGACATAGGCGACGACATCCTCCGCACCCGCGGCGCGCAGGGCGGCGGCGGCGTTACACAGCGTGCCGGCCGAATCGACGATATCGTCGACCAGGATGCAGAAGCGGCCGGCGACGTCGCCGATGATGTTCATGACCTCACTCTCGCCCGGCCGTTCACGGCGCTTGTCGACGATGGCGAGCGGCGCGTTGTCGAGCCGTTTCGACAGTGCCCGCGCGCGCACCACGCCGCCGACGTCGGGCGACACGACCATCAGGTTGCGACCGGAAAAGCGCGCTTTGATGTCGGCGGACATGACGGGGGCGGCGTAGAGATTGTCGGTCGGGATATCGAAGAAGCCCTGGATCTGCCCGGCGTGCAGATCGACCGACAGGACACGGTCCGCGCCCGCCACGGTGATCAGGTTGGCGACCAGCTTCGCCGAGATCGGCGTGCGCGGACCGGGTTTGCGATCCTGCCGGGCATAGCCGAAATAGGGGACGACCGCGGTGATGCGCCGTGCCGACGAGCGTTTGAGCGCGTCGATGCAGATCAGCAGTTCCATGAGGTTGTCGTTGGCGGGAAAACCGGTCGACTGGATCACGAACACATCCTCTCCGCGGACATTCTCGTGGATTTCGACAAACACTTCCTCGTCGGCGAAGCGCCGGACGCTGGCCCGCGTCAGTTCGAGGTCGAGATAGCCGGCGATCGCCGTGGCGAGCCCGATATTGGCATTGCCCGTCAGCAGTTTCATCGAACCGGTCCCCGTCGTTATGCGGCGTGCCATAACCGCGGGTGCGCGAAACTGCGAGCCTTGTTACACATTAGCGGCAGATTGCACGGGCGGCGACCAACCGGAACGCCGGCCGCATTGCCCCGACCCGCCGGTGACCCTAGGTACGCGGCATGGCCGACACCCGCATCATCATCCTTGCCCAGTTGCCGCAGACGGTGGGCGACCTGCGCGGCAATGCCGACCATATGCTGGCGGTGCGCGCGGCCCACCCCCACGCCGACCTGATCCTGTTTCCCGAACTGCAGCTGATCGGATATCCGCCGGAGGACCTGGTGCTGAAACCCGCGGTGCAGGCGCGGGCGGCCACGGAACTGGAACGGATGGCGCAGGCGACCGCGGACGGCGGGCCGGCGATGCTGGTGGGCACGATCCGGGTGCGCGACGGGTTGCTCCATAATGTCCTGGCGGTGCTGGACGGCGGGCAGGTGGTAGCGGTGCGCGAGAAGCATGAACTGCCCAATTACGGGACGTTCGACGAGAAGCGCGTGTTCGCGCCCGGCCCGTTGCCGGAGCCGGTCGATATACGTGGCATGCGGATCGGCCTGCCGGTGTGCGAGGACATCTGGTTCCCCACGGTGTGCGGGCATCTGGCGGCGGCAGGCGCGGAAATGCTGATCGCGCCGCATGGCAGCCCGTTCGAGGTGGAGAAGGACGATCTGCGCCGCGACGGGATCGCTGCGGTGCGGGTGTGCGAGACGGGTTTGCCGCTGGTGTTCCTGAACCGCGTCGGCGGGCAGGACGAACTGGTGTTCGACGGTGCGTCGTTCGTGCTGAACGGCGACGGTCGCGTGGCGCACCAGTTGCCCGAATGGGACGCGGCGGTGGTCGAGACGGTGTGGGACCGCGCCGTGCCGAGTCAGGGCGCGCGCGCCGGCTGGACGTGCCGGCCGGGCGTGATCCATGCGCAGGACCCGAGCCCGGTCGATGCCTATCATGCGATGGTCGTGGGGCTGCGCGACTATGTCGAGGCGAACCGTTTTCCGGGCGTGGTCCTCGGCCTGTCGGGCGGGATCGACAGCGCGTTGTCGGCGGCGGTCGCGGTGGATGCGCTGGGGCCGGAGCGGGTGTGGTGCGTGATGATGCCGTCGCGCTTTACGGGCGAGGAAAGCCTGTCGGATGCGGCGGAATGTGCGCGGATGCTGGGGTGTCGGCTCGATACGATCCCGATCGCCGCGGCGATGACGGCCTTCGACGGGATGCTGGCGGGTGTGTTCGACGGGCGGGTGCCGGACCTGGCGGAGGAGAATATCCAGTCGCGGATCCGCGGACTGACGCTGATGGCGATCAGCAACAAGTATGGGCCGATGCTGCTGACCACCGGCAACAAGAGCGAGATGTCGGTCGGCTATGCGACGATCTACGGCGACATGGCGGGCGGCTATTCGGTGCTGAAGGATGCGTACAAGACGCTGGTATTCGCGCTGTCGCGCTGGCGGAATGCGAACGCCCCGCGCTTCGGCCTGGGGCCGCGCGGGCCGGTGATGCCGGACAGCGTGATCGAAAAGCCGCCGTCGGCCGAGCTGCGCGAGGACCAGAAGGACAGCGATTCGCTGCCGCCCTACGAAGTGCTCGACCCGATCCTGCACGGACTGGTGGAGGAGGAATTGTCGGTGGGCGAGGTCGTGGCGCGCGGGTTCGACCGCGAGACGGTCGTGCGGATCGAGCGGCTGTTGTACGTCGCCGAATATAAACGGCGGCAGGCCCCGCCGGGGGTGAAGCTGGGCCGGCGGAACTTCGGTCGCGACCGGCGCTATCCGATCACCAACGCGTTTCGTTCGGCATGAGCGCGGTGACCGGACAGGTCGTCACGCGGTTCGCGCCGTCGCCTACGGGTACGCTGCACGTCGGCAATATCCGCACCGCGTTGCTGAACCAGCTGTTCGCGCTGCGCCATGGCGGGCGGTTCCTGCTGCGGATGGACGATACCGATGCGGAACGATCCACCGCGGACTTCGCGGAGTCGATCGTCCGCGACCTGGACTGGCTGGGCCTGCGGGCGGAGAGCATGGTGCGGCAGTCGGACCGCGACGCGCTGTACGAGGCGGCGTTCGAGCGGCTGCGGGCGGCGGGCCGCGTCTACCCGGCCTATGAGACCGCGCAGGAACTGGACCTGAAGCGCAAGATACTTGCGTCGCGGCGGTTGCCGCCGGTGTATGACCGGGCGGCGCTTGCGCTGACCGACGAGGACCGGGCGCTGCTGGAGGCGGACGGTGTGCGGCCGCATTGGCGGTTCCGGCTGGACCATGGCACGCCGATCGCGTGGGACGACATGGTGCGCGGGCCGCAGGCGTTGAATCCGGCGCTGCTGTCCGATCCGGTGATTCGACGGGCGGACGGCAGCTGGCTCTACATGATGCCGTCCGCGGTAGACGATATCGCGATGGGCGTGACACATGTCGTGCGCGGCGAGGACCATGTCACCAATACCGGCATGCAGGTGCAGATCTTCGCGGCGCTGGGGGCGGTGGCGCCGGCGTTCGCGCATGTCGCCCTGCTGACCGGGGACGAGGGGAAGCTGTCCAAGCGGCTGGGGTCGCTCGGCTGCGATGCGTTTCGCGAGGCGGGGATCGAGCCGGCGGCAGTGGCGGCGTTGCTGGCGCGGATCGGGACCAGTTTGCCGGTCGAGCCGGTTGCCGATGCCGCGGTGCTGGCCGAGACGCTCGATTTCGCGAAGTTCGGGCGGGCGCCTGCGCGGTTCGATTTCGACGAGCTGGCCGCGATGAACGCGCGGATCGTCCACCAGATGCCGTTCGCGGCGGTGGCGGACCGGTTGCCGGCGGGGATGACGGCGGTTGCCTGGGACGCGGTGCGCGGCAATCTGACGACGGTTGCCGGTGCGGTGGCGTGGTGGACGGTGATCGCGGGTGAAATCGCGGTGGTGGCCGAAGGGGATCGTGGGTTCCTGGCGACGGCTGCTGAGACGGCCGAAGGGATCGATTGGGGCGCGGACCCGTGGCATGCGCTGACCGCGGCGTTGAAGGCGGCGACGGGGGTCAAGGGGCGGGCGCTGTTCCATCCGCTGCGGCTGGCGCTGACGGGGCAGGATTCGGGGCCGGATATGGCGGCGTTGTTGCCGCTGATCGGGCGCGAGCGGGCAGTGGCGCGGTTGCGCGCGGCGGCGGCGGCGGGGGCTTAGGTCGAGTTTCGTCATCCCGGACTTGATCCGGGATCCAGAGCCA
Organism: Sphingomonas montana; assembly: GCF_001956315.1. Lineage (GTDB taxonomy): Bacteria > Pseudomonadota > Alphaproteobacteria > Sphingomonadales > Sphingomonadaceae > Sphingomonas_R > Sphingomonas_R montana. The sequence continues at coordinate 250,158 of NZ_KV887143.1, forward strand.
CAGAGGCTGTGTCTGGCGTCCCTGGATCCCGGATCAAGTCCGGGATGACGTTGCTTTTGGAGGAATGGGAGTCCTTCTCGTCATAGTGGCGCGGCCGATGCGATGCGCCTATATTGAGCACATGGCAGTCTTCCCTCGTCCCAGTTCGCCGCGCCGCGTGATTGCGGACCTGAAAGCGTTCATTACGACCGGTGACCGCGATCATCGGACGCCGATCGCGATCCTCTCGATCCTGATGCCGGTCCTGATCGTGGCGGGGTTTTTGCACGATAGTTATATGGAGCGGCCCGAGCCGGAGATGACGTTCATCCCGAGCTGGTCCGCCGACCGGAGCGATGCCGAGATCATCGCGCAGCAGAAGGTGGACGAGGCAGCGCGCGTGGCGCGGGTGGCGGAACGCCAGCGCCAGTTCAAGAAGGTCGAACGCCAGTTGGGGATGTGAGCCCCGTCATGGTGGATGACGCGCGCTGGATGGCGGCGGCCGTCGCGATCGGCGAGCGCGGGCGGGGCCGGACCGCGCCCAATCCGGCGGTGGGATGCCTCATCGTGCGTGACGGCCAAGTGATCGGGCGCGGCTGGACGCAGCCGGGCGGGCGGCCGCATGCCGAGGCGGTGGCATTGGAACAGGCCGGCGACGTTACGGGCGCAACGCTGTTCGTCACGCTGGAACCCTGCGCGCATGACAGCGTCCGCGGGCCGGCTTGTGCCGACCTGCTGATCGCAGCACGGCCGGCGCGCGTGGTGGTGGCGCTGGTCGATCCGGACCCGCGCACCGCCGGGCGTGGGATCGCACGGCTGCGGGACGCCGGGATCCGCGTCGATGTCGGGTGCGGGGCGGCGGGTGCGGCGGCGTCGATGGCGGGATTCCTGCTGCGGCAGCGGGCGGGGCGGCCGCATGTCACGCTGAAACTGGCGACGTCGCTGGACGGGCGGATCGCGATGGCGGACGGGCGCAGCCGCTGGATCACCGGCGACCGGGCGAGGCGGCATGCGCATCTGGAGCGGGCGCGGTGCGACCTGATCGTCGCGGGCGCGGGCACGGTGCGGATCGATGCGCCGCGGCTGGACGTGCGAATCGGCGGGCTGACCGACCGGTCGCCGCGGCGTGGCGTGCTGACCCGCGGTCAGGCGCCGGCCGGGTGGGAACGGATCGCGGCGCCGGAGGCGGTGGCGGGCTTGGCGGGGATCGACACCGTGCTGGTGGAGGGCGGGGCGGGGGCGGCGGCGGCGTTCGTGCGTGCCGGGCTGGTCGATCGGTTGCTGCTGTACCGTGCGCCGATCCTGGTCGGGGCCGGTCTGGCGGCGCTGGGCGATATCGGGCTGGACGCGCTGCATGAGGCCCATGGGCGGTGGCGGCTGGTGGATGCCCGGATGCTTGGCAGCGACCGGCTCGAAGTCTACGACCGCGTCACGGATTGAGGAATAAGCATGTTCACCGGCATCATCACGGACATCGGCACGATCAGCGCGGTCGAGGCGCGGGGCGACAGGCGGCTGCGCATCACGTGTGGCTATGACATGGGGGGGGTCGACCTGGGTGCGTCGATCGCCTGCGCGGGCGTCTGCCTGACCGTCGTGGACAAGGGCGCGGACTGGTTCGCGGTGGACCTGTCGGCCGAAAGCGTGTCGCGGACCGCGCCGGTGTGGAACGAGGGGCAGGCGCTGAACCTAGAACGCGCGCTGAAGGTCGGCGACGAGCTGGGCGGGCATATCGTGACGGGCCATGTCGACGGGGTCGGCACGATCCTGTCAAAGGTGCCGGAGGGCGATTCGCATCGTTACGAGATCCTGCTGCCGGTCGCGATCGCGCCCTATGTGGCGGGCAAGGGATCGGTCACGATCGATGGCGTGTCACTGACCATCAACAGCGTGGAGGACCGCGCGGACGGGCCGGTGATCGGGTTGAACATCATCCCGCACACCGGATCGGTCACGACGCTGGGCCGGCTGGAGGCGGACGACAAGGTGCATGTCGAGATCGACGTGCTGGCGCGTTATCTGGGGCGGATGGAAGCGTTGCGGAACCTGGCCGCAGGGTGAGGGGTCACGCGTATCGGGCGTAGTTGCCGGCGTGCTGTTGGCTTCTCGGCTTCGCTCGAAGGGGTCCCTCGACTGCGCTCGGGATTGGCGGGTTGTAATTCATAGCGCGTAGAGATCTGGTGTTCGGGCCGCGCGGTAATTCAAAGGACAAGTGACGATGGCCCATATCCTGATCGTGGAAGCGCGGTTCTACGACGAACTGAACGACAATCTGGTGGCGGGCGCACAGGCCGCGATCGAGGCGGCGGGCCATACGCATGAGACGGTGACGGTGCCGGGCGCGCTGGAGGTGCCGGGGGCGATCGCGCTGGCGGCGGAAAGCGACCGCTACAACGCGTTCGTCGCGCTGGGCGTTATCATCCGCGGCGAGACCTATCATTTCGAGGTCGTATCGAACGAGAGCGCGCGCGGGTTGATGGACCTGACCCTGGCGGGGGTCGCGATCGGCAATGGGATCCTGACCGTCGAGGACGAGCAGCAGGCCTGGGTGCGCGCCCGGCCGGCGGACAAGGACAAGGGCGGCGAGGCGGCCAAGGCGGCGCTGGCGATGCTGGCGTTGCGGACGCGCTTTTCGGACTGAGGTCCTCTGTCCCGCTTCATTCAAAGGAGAGCGCACATGAAATCCATCGGCTTCATGCTAGGGCTGGTCGCCGCCGCCACCGGCGCGACGGCGGCGGCGCCCGTGCGGCGCGCGGTGCCGATCACGGTCGGCGTCAACAACGAGCGGTTCACCCCCGCGCGGATCATGTTGCGGCGGGGGGTGTCCTATGTGCTGACCATCCGCAACCGATCGGACCGGCGGCATAATTTTTCGGCACCGGAGTTTTTTCGCCTCGCCCGCGTGGCCCCGCGCGACGCAGTGCTGGTTCGCAACGACCGGGTAGATGTGAAGGCGGGGCGGAGCGCCACGGTGCATTTCCGCGCACCCGACACGCCCAATGCGGTCTATCGGTTCCGCAGCACCAACCTGCGCGATGCCGCCACGAACATGAGGGGCGAGATACTGGTGCGGTAACGGACTGCAGCCCTGTCTCCTCGGTGAGGCAGGGCTGCAGTTCCGAGTCGATCAGGCGTCAGCGGTTTCCAGCGCCGGGTAGTCGATATAGCCCTCGGGACCCTGGCTGTACCAGGTTTTGGCATCGTCCTTCGCCAGCGGGGCGCCGGTGCGGAGGCGAGCGACGAGATCGGGGTTGCCGATGAACGGGCGGCCGAAGCTGATCGCGTCCGCAATGCCGGTGTCGAGTTCGGCCTGCGCCTTGCCGACCGAGTCATAGTCCGAATTGACGATCAGCGGACCCTTGAACACCTTGCGGATTTCCGGCGACAGCTTCGGCACGTCGGTGTTGCCGAACGTGCCGTCGGGGCCGGGTTCGCGCAGTTCGAGGAAGCCGATGCCGAGATCGGACAGCATCTGGGCGGCCGGCAGGAACAGCGCGGTCGGGTTGCTGTCGTCGACGCCCTGCGAATCGCCGTTGGGGGACAGGCGGACGCTGGTGCGGCCGGCACCGGCGACCGAGATGACCCGCTCGGTCACTTCGCGGAGCAGGCGGATGCGGTTTTCGACGCTGCCGCCGTACGTGTCGTCACGAAAGTTGGCGTTGTCGCGCAGGAACTGGTCGATCAGATAGCCGTTCGCGGCGTGGATCTGGACCCCGTCGAACCCGGCGGCCAGCGCGTTGCGCGTCGCCAGTTCATAGTCGTTCAGCAGGCGGGGGATCTCGTCGAGTTCGAGCGGGCGCGCAACCTCGAAATCCTGCTTGCCTTCATAGGTGTGCGCTTGGCCGGCGGTCGCGGTGGCGGAGGACGACACGGGCTGCGTCTTGATGACCGAGCTGTGGACCTGGCGGCCCATGTGCCAGAGCTGCATCACGATGCGGCCGCCGGCGGCGTGGACGGAGTCGGTGACGGACTTCCATGCGGCGACCTGTTCGTCGTTCCAGATGCCGGGCGCGTAGGGCCAGCCTAGCCCTTCCTGGCTGATGCCGGTCGCTTCGGTGATAATCAGACCGGCAGTCGCACGCTGCGTATAATAGTCGACCATCATGTCGACGGGGACATGATCGCGCGTGGAACGGCCGCGGGTGAGCGGGGCCATAACGATTCGGTTGGGGGCGGCAATATCGCCCAGCTGGATCGGGTCGAACAGGGTGGGCATGGGGACGGGTCCTTCATATCGTTCGTATCGGAGCGGGAGATAGGGCGGCGTCGGCGGTTTCGGCAGGTCCGGCATCCGCGAGAAAAGCTTTCCCGGCCAAAAGAAGTGCGGACGTGGACGATAGGACCGCTTGGTGTCGGCGGGCCGCGGGCGTATGTTCGGGGCATGACAGACAGCATCGCCTTCCCCGTCCCCACCGCAGGTCCGGTTGCCGACGACGCGCCGGCCCCCGTCGCGCCCCAGGACATGACGCTGGACGAATTGCGCGTCGCGCTGGCACCGATCCTGCCGATGCATGCGGCGTTCGACGGATGGGGGGAGGCGGCGCTGGGCCAGGCGGCGGCCGAACTGGACGTGCCGGCGGATCGCGCGCGGCTGGCGTTTCCGGGCGGGGCGGTCGACATGATCGATGCCTGGTTCGCTTGCGTTGACGACGAGATGGCGATCCGCGCACCGGCGCCGATGTTGCGCGCACGGAAGATCCGCGACCGGATCACCCGGCTGGTAGCGGCCCGGCTGGACACGATCGAGATGCATCGCGAGGCGTTGCGCCGCGCGCTGGCCATCCTGGCGATGCCGCAGAATGCGGGTCGCGCCGCACGGCTGGGCTGGCGCGCGGCGGACCGGATGTGGCGGCTGGCCGGCGATACGGCGGTCGACCTGGCTTTTTATACCAAGCGGCTGACGCTGGCCGGGGTCTATGCCGCGACGCTGCTGGTGTTCATGGACGACCAGAGCGACAATTTCGTCGACACGCGCGCGTTCCTCGACCGGCGGATCGCGGGAGTGATGCGGTTCGAGAAACTGAAGGCGCAGCTGAAGCCCGATCCGGACCGGATGTTCAGCCCGGTGCGGTTCCTGGGCCGGTTGCGCTACCCCGCATCGTGATCCGATCGGGGCTGGCTTTCGCGCCGGAGTAATGATAATCATTCGCAAGCAATATTGTGAATGGACGTCATGCGCCTGAACGAACTGCCCCCGCACGAAGCCGCGCTGATCCGCGTGATCGACTGGACCGCGTTGAAGGCGGGCGAGGCCCGGCGGATGCGCGAGCTGGGATTTGACGAGGGCGTGCGCGTCGAAACGCTGCACCGCGGGCCGGTGGGGATGGACCCGATCGCCTGCCGCGTCGGCCGCATGACGATTGCACTGCGGCGCAAGACGGCCGCCGCCGTGTCGGTCGAGCCGTTTCCGATGGCGGCGGAGTGAATTCGACACCGCTGGTCGCCCTCGTCGGAAACCCCAATGCCGGCAAGAGCGCGCTGTTCAACGCGCTGACCGGAGCCCGCCAGAAGGTTGGCAACTATCCCGGCGTGACCGTGGAGCGAAAATCCGGGCGAATGGCGTTGCCCGATGGTCGCCCGATCGAACTGGTCGACCTGCCCGGCACGTACAGCCTGGACCCGGCCAGCCCTGACGAGCAGGTGACGCGCGACGTGGTGGTCGGGCGGCAGGAGGGCGAGAAGTTGCCGTCCGCGCTGGTGGTCGTGCTAGACGCGACGAACCTCGACAATCATCTGCGCTTCGCGTTGCAGCTGATCGCGCTCGGCCTGCCGGTGGTGATCGCGCTCAACATGATGGACATGGCACGGCGCGACGGGCTGACGATCGACGTCGACGCGCTGTCGAAGGCGCTGGGCGTGCCGGTGGTCGAGACGGTCGCGGTGCGGCGGCTGGGGATGGACGAACTCAAGACCGCGCTGGCCACCGTGGTCGGCGACGGGACGCGGACGGTGCGCGCAGGTGCGCCGCCGGAACATGACATCGTCACGCTGCAACGCCGCGCCCGCGCGATTGCGGTGGCGGCGACGCGGGAGGAGAGCCTGGCGCGTGCCTGGACGCACCGGCTGGACGCGGTGGCGCTGCATCCGGTCAGCGGGCCGATCGTGCTGGCGGTGATCCTGTTCGTGATGTTCCAGGCGGTGTTCGCCTGGTCCGAGGCGCCGATCGGCTGGATCGAGGCCGGGTTCGTGGCGGCGCAGGATGCGGTCGGCGCGGTGCTGCCGACGGGTATCCTGCGGTCTCTGCTGGTCGACGGGGTGATCGCGGGCGTGGGGTCCGTACTGGTGTTCCTGCCGCAGATCCTGATCCTGTTCCTGTTCATCCTGCTGCTGGAGGCGTCGGGGTACATGGTGCGCGCCGCGTTCCTGATGGACCGGTTGATGGCGGGCGTCGGGCTGTCGGGACGGGCGTTCATCCCGCTGCTGTCGTCGTTCGCCTGCGCGATTCCGGGCATCATGGCGACGCGGACGATCGACGATCCGAAGGACCGGCTGACGACGATCCTGATCGCGCCGCTGATGACCTGTTCGGCGCGGCTGCCGGTCTATGCCGTCATCATCGGGGCGTTCATTCCGGCGCGCGACGTGGGGCTGGGCGTCGGGTTGCAGGGGCTGGTGCTGTTCGGGCTGTACGTGACCGGGATCGTGTCGGCGATGATCGCGGCGTTCGTCATCCGCCGGACGATTGCGAAGGGCGAGAGCGCGGGCTTCATGATGGAGATGCCGCGCTACCAGATGCCGGTGATCCGCGACGTGGCGATCGGGCTGATGCAGCGTGCGTGGATCTTCCTGCACCGCGCGGGCACGCTGATCCTGCTGGCGACCGTCCTACTCTGGGCACTGCTGAGCTTTCCGCAATCGCCGACCGGGCGCGATCAGGTGCGCTATTCCGCCGCCGGGCGGATCGCGAGCGGGCTGGAGACGATCGTTCGCCCGATCGGGTTCAACCACGAGATCGCGCTGGCGATCATCCCGGCAATGGCGGCGCGCGAGGTGGCGGTGTCGGCGCTGGCGACCGTCTATGCGATCGAGGGCGGGGACGAGGTGCAGACCGAGCGGTCGCTGGTCGGGCGGTTGCGCGGTCGCTGGTCGCTGCCGACCGCGCTGGCGTTCCTGATGTGGTTCGTGTTCGCGCCGCAGTGCCTGTCGACGATCGCGGTGATCCGGCGGGAGACCAATGGTTGGAAGTGGCCGCTTTTCAGCTTGGCCTATCTGTTCGGGCTGGCCTATCTGGCGGCAGGATTCACGTTCTGGGCGGCAACGGCGCTCGGACTATAGGAGCGGCCCCCATGGCAGGCGTCAACAAGGTCATCATCGTCGGCAATCTGGGTGCGGACCCGACGTCGAAGAGTTTCCAGAACGGCGGCAAGGTCGTCAATCTGCGTATCGCCACGTCCGACACGTGGAAGGACAAGAATACCGGCGAGCGCAAGGAGAAGACCGAATGGCATTCGGTGGCGATCTTCTCCGAACCGCTGGGCCGCGTGGCGGAGCAATATCTGCGCAAGGGCAGCAAGGTCTATATCGAAGGCAAGCTGGCGACGCGGAAGTGGCAGGACCCGCAGGGCAACGACCGCTATTCGACCGAGATCGTGCTGCAGGGCTTCGACGGGCAGCTGGTGATGCTCGACGGCCGCGGTGAAGGCGGCGGCGGTGGCGGCGCGCGCGGTGGTTCCGGCGGCGGCGACGAGTGGGGCGCCGGTGGTGGCGGCTACAACGACGGCGGGAACGGTGGTTCCGGCGGCGGTGCGCGGGGCGGGTCCTCGTCCAGCGGCGGATCGCGGACGTCGAGCGCGTTCGACAGCGATCTGGATGATGACGTTCCGTTCTGAGTCCGTCTTCCCACCGCGATCCGCTTACCCTGACTAGGGGCTGAGCTTGTCGAGGGCTCGTATCGAAGGGGCTGTGCGCCATGCTTCGATGCAAGCCCTCGATATGCGCCGATGGGCGCTACTCGGTCTTTACGCAGCACGAACGAGGTTGGGGGGCGTAGTTTGTGTGCTGTTGCGCGGCCCTGGTCTGCGATTGTCGCGGACCTTGCGGAGCGTTCTCGACAGGCTCGAACCGAACGGGTTGGGGTTCGGTTTGGCCAGGCGAAAGTGCGCGCCTTTCGCCTTCCGCTTACCGCCGCGGTGCAGCGCCGGCGAAGGTGACGACGCTTTCCGCGCCCCCGGCCGCCAGCGAAGAGACGCCGAAGAATGTGTCGTCGATGTTGATGTTCTTCAGGACCAGCGTGGTCGAGCCTGCCGGCACGTCGCGGTGGTCGGTCCAGTCGGGCTTGTCGGCGCGGCGGTAGCGGATGCGGTAGCCGGCGGCGGCCGGGACGGGGGACCAGGCAACCGTCGTGTCCGCTTTCAGCGCGCCGGCGATGGTGACGCCGGTGGGTGCTGCGGGGGCGGTGGCCAGTTCGCGGGCGACCGCGAGGTTGAGCGCCGTCACTTTCGCCAGATAGGGGAAGTCGACGCCGTCGATCGTGTCGCCGAAGCGGGTGTCGCCTTCGGTGCGCAGGTCCTGATGCTGGCGGTCGTAATTTTCGACCGCCTCGCTGAACCGCACGGCGGGGTAGCCGGCTTCCAGGAACGGGGTCTGGTCGCCGCCGCGGCCGAAGCGGTCGGGGCGGTGGACGGTGACGACCTCCAGTGCGGCGGCGTTCGGCGTGCCGACGCGGCGAACGAGTTTGGCGAGCGCGCGCGAGGGGCCGTCATCCTCCGCGCCGATCTGGCGCATCGTTTTCGCGGCGGGCAGGTCGGCGGCGGCGGACAGGCTTTCGCTGAACACCCGGACGCGGTTGGCGACATGATCGCCGCCCTGGCCGTGAGTGTTGCCGACGATGTCGTTGTTAAGGACGCCGGCGATCTGCCAGCCGCGCTGGGTGGCGAGGTCGGCGAGGAGCTTGCCGCCCCACAGTCCCTGTTCCTCGCCCGACAGCAACGCGTAGACGATGGTGGCGGGAAAGCGTTCTTTCGACAGGATGCGCGCGGCCTCCAGCACCAGCGCGCTGCCCGATGCGTCGTCGTTCGCGCCGGGGGCGTCGGCGGTGGCGTTCATGACGTCGGAGACGCGGCTGTCGATATGGCCCTGGATGATGATGACGCGGTTGGGGTCGTTCGTCCCGCGCTGGATGGCGATGACGTCCTCGACCATCACGCCGTCGGGCGCGCGGGGGCCGTCGAACCGCTGCGACGGGCGTTCGACGATCAGGCAGTTGCCGCACGCCCGCGAAATGGCGGCGAAGCGCCCGGCGCCCCAGGTCCGCGCCGCCCCGATGCCGCGTGCCGGATCGGTCGCGGACGATAGCGTATGGCGCGTGCCGAATGCGACCAGCGCGGCGATCGACGTTCGTAGTTCGACCGGATCGGGCGCGGGGCCGGCGGCGATGAGCGGAAGGGCGGCGGCGGCGAGCAGGAGATATTTCATCGTCCGACAGGGTGCGCAGGGCGGCGGCAGGGGTCAACCCCCGTACTGCCGCCCGTTCGGGTCAGGCGCGCGGCGTTGCCGGCTTCGGTGCCTTGCCGGGCTTTCGATTGACGTAGAGCAAGGCGGCCACGATCGCCGCCGATCCGATGCCGACCGCCGCGCCCGTGATCAGTCGCGAGCGGTCCTCACCGGCCGCCTGGGCTTTTTCTGTCTGCGCCTTCGGTGTCGGGGTGGCATCAGGCGGCTGGGGTGCCGGATGGGACGGGAAGGGCGCGATCGATGCTTCCGGAACAGGCGGGGTATGCGACATCGGGCGATCCTTCTTCCATGACAATGGCGTGACAACGTGGGCGACGCGCTGCGGTTCAATCGCGGCCGCATGCTGTCCGGGTGCCATAGCCGAGCGATGGTGGCGCGTGCCGTCAGGTCGCTTGCGTTAGCCGAGCGGTTCGTCGCAGGAGGGGCGGGCCTTCGTCGTGCAGGCGCAAGCGCGGTGGGCAAACAGGAGTATGACGGGCGATGCGCATCACGATCCGCGACGTATCCGAAGCGGCCGGCGTGTCGTTCAAGACCGTGTCGCGCGTGCTGAACAAGGAACGTCATGTCCGCCCCGCCACGCGTGAGCGGGTGGAAGCGGCGATGAAGGCGCTGAATTTCCGGCCAAGCTATGCCGCGCGGGCGCTGGCGGGGGCGCGCTCGTTCCAGATCGCGCTGATCTACGACAATCCCAGCCCTTATTATGTCCACACCATCCAGATGGGCGTGCGGGCGCGGTGCATGGAGGACCGGATCCGGATGATCGTGCAGCCATGCGACCTGGCGTCGCCGGGGTTGGCGGCCGAAATCGGTGGGCTGGTCGACGAGACGCATGTCGACGGGGTGATCCTGGCGCCGCCGCTGGGCGATATCGCCGCGGTGACCGCCGAACTGGAACGCCGCGGCGTGCCCTATGTCCGGATCACGCCGGGGGACCCGACCGTAGCGGAGGCCCGCGTGACGATGGACGATGCGGGGGCGGCGGCGCGGATGACGCGCCACCTGATCGACCTAGGCCATGTCCGGATCGGGTTCGTGACCGGTCCGGCCGGCCATGTTTCCGCGCAGCGCCGGCTGGAGGGATACCGGTCCGCGCTGGCAGAGGCGGGGATCGCAGCGGAGGCGGGGCTGATGGCCGCGGGCGGTTTCGATTTCGAGACGGGCGAGGCGGCGGCCGGTGCGCTGCTGGATGCAGCAGCGCCGCCGACCGCGATCTTCGCGAGCAACGACGACATGGCGGCGGGTGCGCTGGCCGCTGCCCATGCGCGCGGGATCGCGGTGCCGGACGCGCTGTCGATCGCGGGGTTCGACGATATCGACCTGGCGCGTGCGGTGTGGCCGCCGCTGACCACGATCCGTCAGCCGATCCATGCACTGGCCTATGCCGCGGCGGACATGTTGCTGGATACGGATGGCAGCGGCGGGGCGGGGGCCGTGCCGGATTATGAACTGGTCGTGCGGGGATCGACAGGAGTTCGTCGGGCGGAGTGAGTTTCGGCTGAAACCGTTTGGTTCGAGCCTGTTGAGAACTGGGCGAGTTCTCGACAAGCTCGAACCGAGCAGGGGGAGGGGGGCTGGTTGTAGCTTCAGGTGTGGTGCAGGAGGCGGCGCTGGCTTCTTGGCTTCGCTCGAAGGGTCCCTCGACTTCGCTCGGGATGAGCGGGGTTTGGAACCTGCAACCCCCTCAAAGGACCCGGTACGGGACCACTTCGCGGACGTCCGGGTTGATGGCGATGGCGCGATCGGCGGGGGGAAAGGCGCGCTGGTCGCAGTCGGGGCGCGGGCAGAGGCGGCAGCTGATACCGATCGGAGTGGGGGTGGCGCCGATGCCGTCGGCGTAGATGAATTCGGCGGCCTGGGTCGCCTCGCAACCGAGTGCCACGGCGTAGCGGCGGGGCGCGCGGGCGAAGCTGCCGCTGGGTTTGACGAGGCCCTTGGCCATCGAGACGTAGCGCACACCGTCGGGCGTTTCGGCAAGCTGGACGAGGATGCGGTCGGGGATCGCGACCGCTTCGTGGACGATCCAGAGCGGACAGGCGCCGCCGAAGCGGGCGAATTGCAGCCGGGTCGCGCTGTGTCGCTTGGTGATGTTGCCCGCCATGTCGACGCGGCAGAAGAAGACGGGGATGCCGCGCTGGCCGGGGCGTTGCAGCGTGGACAGGCGGTGGCAGGCCTGTTCGAAGCTGACGTCGAACCGCTGACAGAGCCGGTCGATATCGTGGCGGGTGGCGCGCGCAGCGCGCGCGAAGCGGGCGTAGGGCATCAGGAGCGCGCCGGCCGCATGGTTGGCCAGACCGATGGCGAGCAGCGGGCGCGCGGCGGGGCTGATGTCCGCGTCCGCGACGATGGCGGCGATGGTGTCGGCTTGTGCCGCGGCGGCGATCTGGTGGGCGAGCAGGAAGCGGCGGCTTTCGTGTGGGAGCGCGCGGTTGAGGGTCAGGGTGCGCGCGGCGGGATCGTAGCGGCGCATGGGGGCGTCGGCGTGCGGGCTGTGGCGGACCTGGATTTCGAGATCGGCCAGATGGGCAATGATGGCGGAGATGGTGGGGGTTTCGGACTCGCTCGTCGTGTCGAACGGGCGTGCGGCGTGGTCCGGGGTCACGGTCGGGCGAAGTGATAATGGATCCCGACTTTCGTCAGGATGACTGGGAGAAGGACCGATCAGGTCGTCCGCGGTGCGTTCGGCGGCGCGGTCGAGCAGGTCGACATAGTTGCCGGCCGCGTGGAACCAGTCGCGCACCTCTTCCCAGGGCAGGCGGGCGGTGGTGGCGAGGCCGGAGGCGGTGGCTTCGTCGGCGATCTGGCGGCGTTCCTCGGCCGCGCGCCAGGCGGCGTGGAGTGCCAGGAAGCGATCGGCGAGCGCGGGCGTCTGTTCGGCGGTGCGGGCGAGGCCTTCGGTGGAGCCGAGGGCGGCGAGGACGGGGTCGGCGAATGCATCGGCGAGGGCGGCACGGCGGCGGGCGGGGGCATCGTCGTCCTCCTGCCAGTCGAGCGGGAAGTGGCGGGCCAGCGCGGCGGCGACGGTGGCCGTGACGGGGCGGTCGTCGTTTTCGAGTTGCGAGAGGTAGCTGACCGAGACACCGAGGCGCTGGGCCATGGCGGCCTGGCCGAGGGCTGCCGAGCGGCGGAGGGTCTTGAGGGTCTGGCCTGCGAAGCGGCGGGGGGTGGGCATTTTCTTGTCCTGGCTTTCTTCTTTCCCCCCTCCCTTTCAAGGGAGGGGTTGGGGGTGGGTGCTACCGGGTTGTTTGGTGTGACGGCCGTGGAGCCCGCACTGCCCGTCATTCCCCACCCCCCGACCCCCTCCCCTGAAGGGGAGGGGGAGCAAGAAGATCTATTATGCAAACTCGCGCTTCGCAACTTTGCAAGTTCACATTTGCGTGGGCGGGCGCAGGGTGGGAGGAGGTGATCCCACAAGGAGACGAGCGTGCTGGCGATCCTGGAACGGTTGGAAGCGAAACGGGCGGAGGCGCGCGCGGGTGGTGGGCCGGCGCGGGTGGCGGCGCAGCATGCCAAGGGGCGGCTGACCGCGCGCGAGCGGCTGGACGTGCTGCTCGACGCCGGGTCGTTCGAGGAGCTGGACACCTATGTCGAGCATAATTGCGTCGATTTCGGCATGCAGGATCAGGTTTTTCCGGGCGACGGGGTCGTTACCGGATCGGGGACCGTCAACGGGCGGCTGGTGTTCGTCTTCAGCCAGGACTTCACGGTGTTCGGCGGGTCGCTGTCCGAACGGCATGCGCAGAAGATCTGCAAGATCATGGACATGGCGTTGAAGGTCGGCGCGCCGGTGATCGGGCTGAACGACAGCGGCGGCGCGCGCATCCAGGAGGGTGTCGCGTCGCTCGGCGGCTATGCCGAGGTGTTCCAGCGCAACGTGCTGGCATCAGGCGTGGTGCCGCAGATCTCGGTCATCATGGGGCCGTGCGCGGGGGGTGCGGTGTATTCGCCCGCGATGACCGACTTCATCTTCATGGTGAAGGATTCGAGTTACATGTTCGTCACGGGCCCCGAGGTGGTGAAGACCGTCACCAACGAAGTGGTCTCCCAAGAGGAACTGGGTGGTGCCGTGACGCACTCCACGAAGTCCGGCGTGGCCGATGTGGCTTTCGAGAACGATATCGAGACGCTGCTCGCCACGCGGGACTTCGTGGATTTCCTGCCCGCGTCGAACCGGGCGGAGCCGCCGGTGCGGCCGACGACCGACCCGTGGGACCGGATCGAACCCGCGCTCGACACGCTGATCCCCGACAGTTCGAACAAGCCGTACGACATGCGCGAGCTGATCGCGCGGGTGGTGGACGAGGGGGATTTCTTCGAGACGCAGCCGACGCATGCGGGCAACATCCTGACCGGGTTCGGGCGGGTCGAGGGGCGCACGGTGGGCATCGTCGCGAACCAGCCGATGGTGCTGGCGGGCGTGCTCGACATCAACTCATCCAAGAAGGCCGCGCGGTTCGTGCGGTTCTGCGATGCGTTCGGCATCCCGATCCTGACGTTCGTTGACGTGCCGGGGTTCCTGCCGGGCGTGGCGCAGGAGCATAACGGGATCATCAAGCATGGCGCGAAGCTGCTGTTCGCCTATGCCGAGGCGACGGTGCCGAAGATCACGATCATCACGCGCAAGGCGTATGGCGGCGCGTACGACGTGATGGCGTCGAAGCATCTGCGCGGCGACCTGAACTATGCGTGGCCGACCGCGGAGATCGCGGTGATGGGCGCGAAGGGCGCGGTGGAGATCATCTTCCGCCGCGAGGCCGGCGACCCGGAGAAGATCGCGGAGCGGACCGCGGAATATGAGGCGCGGTTCGCCAACCCGTTCGTGGCGGCGTCCAAGGGTTTCATCGACGACGTCATCATGCCGCACGCGACGCGGCGGCGGGTGGCGCTGGGCCTGCGCAAGCTGCGCGGCAAGGTGCTGGAGAATCCGTGGAAGAAGCATGACAATATTCCGTTGTGACGGGGGCCGACGTGCGGTTCCGCGGCGCCGCCGTCATGCCGGGCTTGACCCGGCATCCAGGGTTTCCGGACGCAGTTTTTGTGACCCTGGATCCCGGATCAAGTCCGGGATGACGATGTTGGGATGTTCGCGTTGCGGGGTTGGGATGTGGGAATGACGTCATGACCATCGGTCGTTTGAACCATGTCGGGATGGCGACGCCGTCGATCGAGGCTTCGTTGGCGGTGTACCGCGACATGCTCGGCGCTGCGGTGGGGGAGCCGTTCGATCTGCCGGCACAGGGGGTTCGGGTGTGTTTCGTGGACCTGCCCAATACGCAGATCGAGTTGATCGAGCCTTTGGGGGACGCATCGCCGATCCACGGGTTTCTGCGCAAGAACCCCGCGGGTGGGCAGCATCATGTGTGTTTTGAGGTGGACGATATCGCGGTGGCGGTGGCTGACATGACCGCGAAGGGGGCGCGGGTGCTTGGGGCGCCGCGGATCGGGGCGCATGGGACTTTGGTGGTTTTTCTGCACCCGAAGGACATGGGCGGAGTGCTGGTGGAGTTGATGGAAGCGCCGGGGGCGGGGCATTGAGCCCCGACACCTCAACGGGGCTTGTCCACCCGACCCGTTTGGTTCGAGCGAGTGTCGAGCGGAGCCGAGACGCGGAGTCGAGAACTCTTCGCAGCGTTCTCGACGGGCGCATCTCGACAAGCTCGATGCTGCTCGAACCGAACGGGTTTGGGATGGAGTGTGACGGTTATGGGAACGGACGCTGACATGACCGAATACACCACTATCCGGTACGCGCTGGACGAGGCGGTCGCGACCATCACTTTGGCGCGGGCGGAGCGATTGAACGCTATCGTGCCGGAGATGCTGGCGGAGCTGAGTGCGGCGTTGGCCCGCGCGGTGGACGAGGGTGCGCGGGTGGTGCTGATCGCGGGCGAGGGGCGGGCATTCTGTTCGGGGGCGGACCTGATCGCGCGGAGCGACGGGGGGCTGCCGGACGATCTGGGGCAGATGCTGGAGACGCATTATAATCCGCTGGCGGTGCAGCTGGCCGAGCTGCCGATCCCGGTGGTGACGGCGGTGCAGGGTGCGGCGGCGGGGGCGGGTTGTTCGCTGGCGCTGCACGGGGATTTCGTGGTGGCGGGGCGGTCGGCCTATTTCCTGCTGGCGTTCGTCAATATCGGGTTGGTGCCGGATTTCGGCGCGACCTGGCTTGTCGCGAAGGCGGCGGGGCGCGCGAAGGCGCTGGAGATGATGCTGCTGGGCGAGCGGGTGCCGGCGGAGTTGGCGCTGGAGTGGGGGATGATCCACCGGGTCGTCGAGGATGAGGTCTTGCTGGCGGAGGCACGGGCGCTGGCGGTTCGGCTGGCGGCGGGGCCGACGCGGGCGATGGGGATGATCCGGCGGGCTGTGGCCGGGGCTTTGACGGCGCCTTTGGTGGAGGTTTTGGCGCGGGAGGCGATGGATCAGCGGGCGGCGGGGCGGACTGCGGATTTTGCGGAGGGTGTTATGGCTTTCGTGGGGAAGCGCAAAGCGGAGTTTTCCGGGAAATGACCATGATGCAAACGCGACAGGCTCCCCTCCCTTTTAAGGGAGGGGCTGGGGGTGGGTGGTGCGACGCTGTTGGGTTTCCCCATGCACGTTGCACCCACCCCCCGACCCCCTCCCTTGAAAGGGAGGGGGAGTTATGACCGACATTGTTGAGCCCATTCTTCCGGGTGAAGATCCGGGGGTTCCGCCTAAGGAAGCGGTTCAGCCTGAGCCCAAGTCGGACCCGACGCTGGCCGATTGGGAGCGGGCGGCGGCCAAGGAGGTGAAGGGGCGCGATCTCGACTGGCGGACGCCGGAGGGGATCGTGGTGAAGCCGCTTTATACCGCCGAGGACGTGGCGGGGATCGATCCGGGGTTGCCGGGGTTCGCGCCGTTCACGCGCGGGGTGCGCGCGTCGATGTATGCCGGGCGGCCGTGGACGATCCGGCAATATGCCGGGTTTTCGACCGCGGAGGCGTCCAACGCATTCTACCGGCGCAATCTGGCGGCGGGGCAGAAGGGGTTGTCGGTCGCGTTCGACCTGGCGACGCACCGCGGATACGACAGCGACCATCCGCGCGTGACGGGCGACGTCGGCAAGGCAGGCGTGGCGATCGACACGATCGACGACATGAAGATCCTGTTCGACGGCATCCCGCTCGACAAGATGTCGGTCAGCATGACGATGAACGGCGCGGTGATCCCGATCCTGGCGTTCTTCATCGTGGCGGGCGAGGAGCAGGGGGTGCCGCAGCACCTGCTCGACGGGACGATCCAGAACGACATCCTGAAGGAGTTCATGGTCCGCAACACGTATATCTATCCGCCGGAACCGAGCATGCGGATCATCGCGGACATCATCGGATATACGTCGGCGTACATGCCGAAGTTCAACAGCATCTCGATCTCCGGCTATCACATGCAGGAAGCTGGCGCGACGCAGGTGCAGGAGCTGGCGTTCACAATCGCCGACGGGATGGAATATGCACGCGCCGCCATCGCGCGCGGGCAGGACATCGATGCGTTCGCGGGTCGGCTGTCGTTCTTTTTCGCGATCGGCATGAACTTCTTCATGGAAGTGTCGAAACTGCGTGCGGCGCGGACGCTCTGGTACCGGGTGATGACCGAGCTGGGCGCGAAGGACGAGCGGTCCAAGATGCTGCGCACGCATTGTCAGACGAGCGGCGTGTCGCTGACCGAGCAGGACCCGTACAACAATGTGATCCGCACGACCGTGGAGGCGATGGCCGCGGCGTTCGGGGGGACGCAGTCGCTTCACACCAACGCGCTGGACGAAGCGATCGCGCTGCCGACCGATTTCTC
The DNA here is from genome assembly GCF_001956315.1 of Sphingomonas montana. Classification (GTDB taxonomy): domain Bacteria; phylum Pseudomonadota; class Alphaproteobacteria; order Sphingomonadales; family Sphingomonadaceae; genus Sphingomonas_R; species Sphingomonas_R montana. The sequence continues at coordinate 267,393 of NZ_KV887143.1, forward strand.
CGCACGGATCGCGCGCAACACGCAGATCGTGCTGCAGGAGGAGACCGGGATCACGAAGGTGGTCGATCCGCTGGGCGGGTCTTACTATGTCGAGGCGCTGACCAAGCAGCTGCACGACGAGGCCTGGGCGATCATCGAGGAGGTCGAGGCGCTGGGCGGCATGACCAAGGCGGTGGCGAGCGGCATGCCCAAGCGGCGGATCGAGGAGGCGGCGGCCGGTTTCGCCGCGCGCGTCGACCGCGGCGAGGCGGTGATCGTCGGGGTGAACAAATATACGCTGCCCGATCAGGACCCGATCGACATCCTGGATGTCGACAATGTCGCGGTGCGCGAGGCACAGGTGGCGCGGATCGCGTCCGTGAAGGCCGGGCGTGACGAGGCGGCGTGCGCGGCGACCTTGGCGGCGCTGACCGAGGGCGCGCGCGGGGACGCGAACCTGCTCGCGCTGGCGGTCGCGTGCGCGCGGGCGCGCGCGACGCTGGGCGAGATTTCGGCGGCGATGGAGACGGTGTTCGGGCGGTACGGCACGCAGCCGACGCCGGTGTCGGGCATCTATGGCAGCGCCTATGAGGGCGACGCGGCTTGGGATGGGTTGAAGGACGGCGTGGCGTCGATCGCGCAGCGCAAAGGGCATGCTCCGCGGATGCTGGTCGCCAAGATGGGACAGGACGGGCATGACCGCGGCGCGAACCTGGTGTCGTCCGCGTTCGGCGACCTGGGGTTCGAGATCGTCGCCGGCCCGCTGTTCCAGACGCCGCGCGAGGCGGCCGAACTGGCGGTCGCGCGCGACGTGGACGTGGTGGGCGCATCGAGCCTGGCGGCCGGGCACAAGACGCTGATCCCCGAACTGATCGGCCACCTGCGCGAGGCGGGGCGGAGCGACATCAAGGTGATCGCGGGCGGGGTGATCCCGGCGCAGGATTACCAGATCCTGCGCGACGCGGGGGTGCAGGGGATCTTCGGGCCGGGTACCAACCTGGTGGACGCGGCCGCGCAGGTGTTGCAGTTGCTGGGGCATAATGTGCCGCCGGCGGGTGTGGAGTGAGTATGATGACCGATACCCTTATCAGTAAGCCGTCCATGCCGAGCGCAGTCGAGGCACCCGTCGAGCGCAGCCGAGACGTCGAGCCCTCGACTGCGCTCGGGCGGTCCCTCGACTTCGCTCAGGATGGACGGGGTGGAGAGGCTCGGGAAGGAGGGGTTTCGGACGCGCCCCCCGCTGCGTTGGCGCATGCCGACATCGCCGCTCTGTTCGATCTGCCGTTCATGGATCTGTTGTACCGGGCGCAGCAGGTGCACCGTGCGCATCATGATGCGAACCGGGTGCAGCTGTCGACTTTGCTGTCGATCAAGACGGGCGGATGTGCGGAGAATTGCGGCTATTGTTCGCAGTCGGCATCGTTCGAGACGGGGCTGAAGGCGTCCAAGCTGATGGATCATGACGCGGTGGTGGCGTCGGCGCGCGCGGCGAAGGCGGCGGGGTCCGAGCGGTTCTGCATGGGGGCGGCGTGGCGGAGCCCGAAGGAGCGCGACATGCCGGCGCTGACCGCGATGGTCGCGGAGGTGAAGGCGCTGGGACTGGAGACGTGCATGACGCTGGGCATGCTCGACCGGAGCCAAGCGGAGCGGCTGGCCGGTGCGGGGCTCGATTACTACAACCACAATCTCGACAGCGGGCCGGAGTTTTACGGCGAGGTCGTGACGACGCGGACCTATGGCGACCGGCTCGACACGCTGGAGAATGTCCGCGCATCGGGCATGGCGGTGTGTTGCGGCGGGATCCTGGGGATGGGCGAGAGCCGCGCGGACCGGGTCGATTTCCTGCATGCGCTGGCGACGTTGCCGAAGCACCCTGAAAGCGTGCCGCTGAACGCGCTGGTGCCGATCGCGGGGACGCCGATCGGCGATCGGATGATCGCAGGCGGCGAGGCACGGATCGACGATATCGAATTCGTGCGGACCGTGGCTGTGGCGCGCATCCTGATGCCGACGTCCAGCGTGCGGTTGTCGGCGGGGCGGGAGAGCATGAGCCAGGCGTGCCAGGCATTGTGCTTCCTGGCCGGGGCGAATTCGATCTTCACCGGCGACCGGTTGCTGACGACGGAGAATGCGGGTGGCGATGCGGACGGCGCGCTGTTCGCGGCGCTGGGACTGATGCCGATGAGTGCGGGGGCATGATCGGGCTTGCGCTGCTGCTGACCGCGCAGGCGGTGGCGCCGTCCGCCGAGATGCTGGCTGCGCGCCCGCCGGTCGTTACGACGTTGCCGGGCGCGGCAGCCGGGCAGCCGCAGCGGGTCGCGGTCGATCCGGCGGCGGCAGTCGCGCTGTTCAAGACGCTTTGCCTGCCCAACCTGACCGATCCGACGGCGTTTTCGGCGGCCGTTGCGGCGTCGGACCTGTCGTTCGCGGCCATCCCGCGCCGCGATGCGGGCGTGGGGCAGGCGTGGCGGGCGGATCGCGCGCTCGTCACCTATGGGCAGGCGCGGGACGGGGCGATGCGCTGCACCGTGCTGGGTCGTGCCACGGGCAGCGTCGACCAGCTGGGCTTTTCGGCGCGGGTGGCCGAGGCGCTGGCGTTGAAGACGGGCCGTACGCGGTCCGGCAAGGGGCAGGCCGTCACCGACTGGTCCGCCGCCGGGCCGGACGGGCGCGCGGTGCGCATTTCGGCGGGGACACGCAACGCGGCGGACGGCGGGACCGACATGCGGCTGTCGGCGGCGTTGGCGAAGTAGTGGCCGCTATCGTTCCCCGGCGCCAAGCCGGGGTTTAGGTGAAGCCCTTGCGTCCAAGCCCCGGCCTGCACCGGAATATGATCAAGTGCTTGGGAAAAAGCGCGTTTGGAGAGGACCAGCATGTTCGACAAGATCCTGATCGCCAATCGCGGCGAGATTGCGTGCCGGGTGATCCGCACGGCGCGCGCGATGGGTATCAAGACGGTCGCGGTCTATTCCGATGCGGATGCGCGCAGCCCGCATGTCCTGATGGCCGACCAGAGTGTCCGCCTGGGACCGCCGCCGGCGTCGGACAGCTATCTGCTGGCGGACGCGATCCTGCTGGCGGCGAAGGAGACGGGCGCGCAGGCGGTGCACCCGGGATACGGGTTCCTGTCGGAACGGGAGTCATTCGCACGGTTGCTGGCGGACAACGACATCGCATTCATCGGCCCGCCGCCGGCCGCGATCGCGGCGATGGGCGACAAGATCGAATCCAAGAAACTGGCGCTGGCGGCGGGCGTGTCGGTGGTGCCGGGCTTCATCGGCGAGATCCGCGATACCGATCATGCCGTCGAGATTGCGGACGGCATCGGTTATCCGGTGATGATGAAGGCGTCGGCCGGCGGCGGCGGCAAGGGGATGCGGCTGGCGTGGAGCGAGCGCGACGTGCGTGAGGGGTTCGACGCGACGAAGCGCGAGGGGCTGGCGTCGTTCGGCGACGACCGGGTGTTCATCGAGAAGTTCGTCGAGAGCCCGCGCCATATCGAGATCCAGCTGCTGGGCGACCAGCATGGCAATCTGGTCTATCTGGGCGAGCGCGAATGTTCGGTGCAGCGCCGCCATCAGAAGGTGGTGGAAGAGGCGCCGTCGCCGTTCGTGACGCCCAAGATGCGCCGCGCGATGGGCGCGCAGGCGGTCGAGCTGGCGCGCGCCGTGGGATATCACAGCGCGGGGACGGTCGAGTTCATCGCGGGAGCGGACCGCAGTTTCTATTTTCTGGAAATGAACACACGGTTGCAGGTGGAGCATCCGGTCACCGAATATGTGACCGGCCTGGACCTGGTCGAACAGATGATCCGCGTGGCGGCGGGCGAGCGGCTGTCGTTCGGGCAGGACGATGTGTGGCTGGACGGCTGGGCGGTGGAGACGCGGGTTTATGCCGAGGACCCGTATCGCGGGTTCCTGCCGTCGACCGGCCGGCTAGTGCGGTATCGGCCACCGGCGACGTCGGCGGAAGTCCGCGTCGACGACGGGGTGGTCGAGGGTTCCGATATCTCGATGTTCTACGACCCGATGATCGCGAAACTCATCACCCACGGTGCCGACCGCAAGGACGCCATCGACGCCCAGGTGGCGGCGCTCGACCGGTTCGAGATCGACGGCATCGGTCACAATGTCGATTTCCTGTCCGCGCTGATGCAGCATCCGCGGTTCCGGTCCGGCGCGATCACGACGGGGTTCATCGCGGAGGAATATCCCGACGGGTTCGCAGGCGCGCCGGCCGACGCGGCGCTGGTCGCGCGGATGGCGGCGGTGGCGGGGCTGATCGCAACGGCGGAGACCCTGCGCGCAGGGCAGATCAGCGGTCAGCTGAACGGCGCGCCCGACGAGGTGGCGACGTGGGTCGCGACGATCGACGGCGTGGCGCATGACGTGCTGATCGAGGGCGAGCAGGTGACGGTGGATGGAACCGGGCTGGTGGTCGACGCGCCGTACGTGCCGGGGCAGCGGCTGGTAGAGGCGACCGTCAACGGCGAGCCGCTGGCGATCCGCGTCGCGCGGCGGGGGACGCAGTGGCGGTTCACGACGCGGGGGGCGAGCCACCGGGTGAGCGTGCTGCGGCCGGAGATAGCGGCGCTGACGCAGCATATGATCGAGAAGGTGCCGCCGGACCTGAGCCGGTTCCTGCTGTGCCCCATGCCGGGGCTGGTCACCGCGGTGCATGTGGCGGCGGGCGACCGCGTCGAGGCGGGTCAGCCGCTGGCGGTGGTCGAGGCGATGAAGATGGAGAACATCCTGCGCGCGGAGAAGGCGGGCATCGTGGCGCGGATCGACGCAGGGCCGGGCGACAGCCTGGCGGTCGACGCGGTAATCATGGAATTCGAATAGGATGTCCCCAGCGTCCCGGACCGGCCGGGACGCTGGAGAAAACGGCTTAGCGGCCGCGCAGCGTGTTGAGCAGCGCGATGCCGACGACGCCGACCAGAGCCGCGGTCGCGAACGGGCGCTGCTTGGCGAACCCCTTCGCCTTGTCGGCGAGCGGGGCGACGTTTTCGGAGATCGCATCACGCGCGGCACCGACGCCCTGCTGGACCTTGCCGGTCACCTGGTCGGCCACGCCGCTCGACTGCAGCGAGCGATCGCCGGTCAGGTCGCCTGCGGCTTCCTTAAGCTTGCCGCCGATTTCGTTGCCGTCACCCTTCAGTGTCGTGATGCTCATGATCGTTCCTTTCGTCGTCTGGTCCCCGTTGCGGGGTCGTAACGGGTGTGGCAACGCCCGAACTGCGAACGGTTTCCCATTTCATTTCGGTCATCGTCAGATTGGCCGCCAGCCGGACCGCGTCGGCCGGCGCGATATCGACGATGTCGGGCCGGTGCAGGCCACGCGCACCCGCCGTGTCGATCCGCACGGTGACGAGCCCGAGCCGGCGTTGCAGCCAGCTGCGCGACAGGGACACCGCCTGGACCGCATCGTGCGGAACCGTCCATTCGCGGCGCGTCAGGACACCGCGCGTCACCTGGAGGCTGCGCCCGGCCAGCGCGTAGCGGTGATGCCGGCGGGCGAGCAGGGCGCTGCCGATGGGGACCGGCAGCAGGAGCAGGCCGAAGAAGGCGGGCGGGAACAGGATGCCGGCGACGATCAGCGCGACCAGCGGCGCGCCGGCATGGACCAGCGCGCTGCGCAGGACATGGTTTGCCGCGACCGTGCGCAGCGGTTGCGGATCGAATGCGGGCAGGCCGGCGGCCGCGACGATCGCGGCGATTTCCGCGTCGCGGGCAAACGGGGCCATGTCCTGCCGCCCGCCGGCATCGTCGCTGCCGCCGAGGGTCTGGAACCGCAGCGATGCCCAGCCGAGCCGGCCGGACAACGGCCCGCGTTCGACCAGCGCGAGCTGGATGCGGGCGATGCCGACGATCACCTCGGTCCGGGTCAGCAGCCCGCGCACCCGGTGGAAGCGCCCGTCGGCCAGCGACAGCCGGAACCCGTGTTGCGTCATCAGCGTGTGGACGAAGCCCGCGACGACCCCGGTGGCGAGCAGCGCGCCACCCGTCGCCAGCACGGTGAGCAGCGACAGCGCCCGCGTCGCGGCGGTGCGCGCGGTGCCGATCCGGTCGACGACGCGGTCATAGTCCAGATCAATGAACCCGTCCGCCGCCTGCCAGACGGCGCCGAGAGCGGCGAGCCAGACCAGCGAGAAGCCGAACGCACCCATCAGCGCGATCCGGCGGCCGCCCATCGCGAACAGGATCCGTTCGGCGGGGGCGGTCGCGGTCGCGGTATCGGTGGTGGCCATGGTCCGACCGACCGGGCCAAGCGCGGGGCCGCGGAGCAGGCCGCGCAGGCGCTGCGCCTCGGCCAGCGATACGCCGTCGAGCAGACCCTCGTCGGTTTCGCCCGCGCCGGTTTCCAGCCGGACGGTGGCGAGGCCGAACAGGCGCGCCAGCGGCCCGCGTTCGACGGCGACGTCCTGGATCCGGTCGATCGGGATGGAGCGGCGACGGGTATTGACGATGCCCTGCGCGATGACGACCTCGTCCACGCCGACCGCATAGGTGAAGGACCGCCAGCGCAGCCAGAGCGACGTCGCGCCGACGATCAGCGCCGCGAGCGCCAGCGGGATCAGCCAGATCCGGCCCGTGCCGTTCATCGTCGCGACCAGCGGGATGCCGAACAGCAGCGACGGCAGCTTGCGGACCGCCGTCAGGACGAGCGAGCGCGGATCGAGCCGGCGCGGGGTGGCGGCGTGATGGGAAACGTCGGTCATGACGGGGCGACCGGCCGGGCCGAGGCTGACGGGGTGGGCAGCATATGGGCGCGGATCGTGTCGCGGATCGATTCGGCATCGGCGCGGGCGAGGCCGGGCACGGTGACGCGGCTATGGTCCGTGCCGGCGGTATGCAGGACGAGCGTGGCGACGCCGTAGCGCCGTTCGGCCGGGCCCTGCGCCAGATCGATATGCTGGACGCGCGCGACCGGCACGATGGTATGGACCTGCGTCAGCCAGCCGGAGGCGACATGCAGTTCGTGCGACGTGAAGGCGTAGGACCAGCGCCGCCAGCGCCGGCGGGGCGCCACCATCACCAGCCAGCCGACGACGAGCAGCGCAAGCGCGGCGACGATGCCGTTCGGCCCGTCGTTCGCCGCCAGAGCCAGTTCCGCCACGCCGGTGGCCAGCAGCACCGGCACCGCGGCGGCCGCACCATGCGCGCGGAGCACGGCGACCTGGCGCGGATCGAGCGGGCGCATCGTGGGGAGTTCGGGAATGGACATGCCGCATCCTGGCGTACCGGCTTGCCCGGCGACAAGCGAAATGGCGCGGGCGGGCGCGATGCGGTCGTCATACGGCGTGCGCGGCATGACGGCGTGGGGCGTCGGATCGATCGGTTCTGGCCGGGCGGCGCGGCGGGTGATCCGGCACCGGGTCGTGCGTCGTCCATCGACGGGCGCGACCGGGCGGGGTAGGAGGGTGACACAGGTCGCGCCGCGAGCAGGCCGGTGGAGCGGATGCCGGACGATACAGCCACACCGGATCCGGGTCCTTCGCATGACGACCACCACGCCGACCCGTATGCCGACCGGCAGCAAGACACCGGAGACGGGCGTGACCGGAACGGCGCACAGCCTGGTCGAGGATGGCTATGCGCTGGTCGTCGGGTGCATCCTGCTGGTGCTGGGGCTGGTGCTGCTGCACGCCGCGGGGCTGGTGACCGGGGGGATCGCCGGCGTCGCGCTGCTGCTGTCCTATCTGGTGCCGTTGCCGGTCGGGGTGCTGTTCACGGTCATCAACATTCCGTTCTTTCTGTTCGCGCACCGCGTGATGGGTGCGCGGTTCGCGGTGAAGACGGTGCTGGTCAATGTCGGGATCGCGGCGATATCGGCGGTCGCCAAGCTGTCGCTGACGATCGCGACGGTGCATCCGATGTTCGCAGCCCTGGTGGGCGGCACGGTGATCGGGATGGGCATATTGTCGCTGGCGCGGCACGATGCGGGCGTGGGCGGCACCGGCGTCGTGACATTGTGGTTGCAACGCCGACGTGGCTGGAATGCGGGCCGGACGCAGATCGCGATCGACGTGCTGATCCTGGCGGCGGCGATCCCGGTGGTCAGCATCGACCGGCTGGGCTGGTCCGCACTGAGCGCCGCGGCGATCAGCCTTATCCTGATCGCCTGGCACCGGCCGGACCGTTATATCGCGCGGTGACGGCAGGGTTCGGCGCACCGATCGGCGTCGGGCAAAAAAAGGGCCGATCCGAAGACCAGCCCGTAAAGTTTTAGGAGAGGATGCCTGAAAGGCCCGATCCTTGTGCGATGCAGCACGCGTTGAGACAAGTGCGTTTTTGGTCGTGACGCGTGTTGTTAGCGCAATCGTCGTGGGTTTCCGGGGAATTGGACGGTGGCTGGAGCAGGGCGGCGGTCCGGTGTAGATGCGGGTATGCGCCGCGCCCCGACCCTCATCATCAACCCGCTGCGCGACCCGACGGTGGCGGGCGGCACGGTGCAGATGCCCATGCTGAGCTGCTACCGCGCCTGTTACGATGCGCGCGCCTTTGTCGTGTGCCTGACGGCGGGCGCGGACGCCAAGCTGGGCATCGGTCCCGCCGGCGCGATGTCCCACACGGTGCGCGCGCGGATCGAACGGGTGGCGACCCGGATCGCGGCCACGATGCCCGAGCAGGGGCAGCATGCGATCATCCTGGACGCTGTCGACCTTTAGAGTGCGACCGTATGAGAGACGCGATCATGGCGCTTCAGAGCGCGATGACTTCCGATCGAATCACTGAACACCCGTCCATGCCGAGCGAAGTCGAGGCACGCTTCCTCAAGCGGAGCCGAGGGGGGGGCTGTTGGCCGTCTCGGCTGCGCTCGACGGGTCCCTCGACTGCGCTCGGGATGGACGGGTTTGGTGGGTGCCGGCCCGCTTTGAGGTTTTCTCCGCCCCTTTGCGCAAACGGTTCGGTCATCCCGGACTTGATCCGGGATCCAGGGTCGGGGTCTGCGCTTGCGTCCTTGGATCCCGGATCAAGTCCGGGATGACGACTGCTTCGGGTTACTGAACAACGACGTCAGAACAGGTCTGGTCCGATTTCAGCGATCAGCCTTTGAGATGGGGACCCGCCCCGGCGTCTGGGGGAGAGCGTCGAGACGCTCGATCCCCCAGCTGCGGCACGCCGTTGCCGGTCATGCCGGCGGCTCCGCTCCGAGTTATGCTGTTCGGCCGAGCTGCAGAGCGGCGGCGTTATCGCATAAGCGCACATAAAAAAAGGGCCGACCCGAAGGCCAGCCCGTAAGTTTTAGGAGAGGATGCCTGAAAGGCACACTCTTTGTGCAGCGCAGCACGTTGATTCGCAAGTGCTTAGATCGGATGCCACGATGCTGTTTGCGCAATCGTCATGCGACGGGGGCGCGACGTCATGCCCGGCGCGTCGTCGCGACATAATCGTCGATCGCGGTCGACAGGACGGTCAGCGGCACGGCCCCGGCGCGGATCACCGCGTCGTTGAAATCGCGCACGTCGTACCGCGCGCCGAGCGCCGCTTTCGCCTTGTCGCGCAGCCGGACGATTTCGGTATGGCCGACCTTGTAGCCGCAGGCCTGGCCGGGGGAGGCGCAATAGCGATCGACCTCGCTGGTGCAGGCGGCACGCGCGCGGCCGGTGCTGGACGTGAGATAGTCGATCGCCTGCGTGCGCGACCAGCGCTTGGCATGGAGGCCGGTATCGGTGACGAGCCGCGACGCGCGGAAGCGCAGCGCCTGGTACATGCCCAGCCGGCCGAGCGGATCGTCGTCGTAGAAGCCGAGTTCGTCGACCAGCTGTTCCGAATAGAGCGCCCAGCCTTCGGTATAGGCGTTGAAGCCCATCAGCGACCCGATCAGCGGTACGTCGTCGCGATGTTCGGCGACATAGGCGCCCTGCCAAGTGTGGCCCGGCAGGCCTTCATGCGCGGACAGCGAGGGAATGGTGAAGCGCGGCCAGTTCCCCATGTCCTTCAGGTTGATATAGTAGATGGCCGGCCGCGACCCGTCGAGCGAGGCGAAGTTCATGTAGCCGAGCGCCGCGCCGGACTCGATATCGGGCGGCACGCGCTTGACCTGGAGATCGGCGCGCATCGTCATGCGCGACACACGCGGCAACATGGTGCGGAGCTTTGCAAGCTGCTGTTCGACATAGGCGATGGCCTGGCCACGGCCGGTATCGTTGTTGGGGAACAGCTGTTTGGGATCGCGGGTGAGCGCGGCGAGTCGTTCGGCGACGGACCCTTGCGTCAGGCCCTGCGACTTCAGGACGGCGTCCATCCGCGCGTCGAGCTCGCGGCCCTGTTCAAGACCCATCCGGTGGATCGCGTCGGGCGACAGATCGGTGCTGGTCGCATATTGCAGCAGCCAGGCATAATATGCGTCGCCCTGCGGCAGTTTCCACGCGCCGGCGTCCGCGGTCGCCTTGCCGCGGATCGTCGTAAGCGCGGCGATCTGGCGGTCGAGCGCGGGATAGACGGTGCCGGACACGATCTTCGTCGCGCGGCCGGCCCAGTCGCCAGCGATCGCCTTTTCCGCCGTGCGACGGGTAAGCGAGGTGACCATCCGCGCCTGCGCGGCGGGCACGGCGCGCAGATCGCGCAGCTGGCCGAGCGCGGTATCGAGCAGGAAATCGGGCGCGACGACGCCGAGGCCGGCATCGTGGCGGGCCTGCGCGGTTTCCTGATCGAGCGCGGTGGGGAAGGCGGCGAGGCGGGCAAGATACGCCTCCGCATCCGCGCGGTTTTCGACGCGGTGGACGGAGTCGAGGAATTCGGGGATGCTCTGGTACGCCCCGTCCTGCTGGCTGATGACATAGGGGTTGCCGCCGCCCAGGACGCCGACGCTGCCATAGGCGAAGCGGCCACCCGCCGCGCCGTTGGCCAGTTCGTAGGCGACCGAATCGTAGAGCAGCCGATCGTGCGGCGACAATGCGGCGCGGTCGATGCCCGCCAGGATACGGCGGTAGCGGGCGATGTCGGTTTGCGTCCGTGCGCGGGCGGCGGGCGACCGATCCGACAGCTGGCCGCGTGCTCCGGCGCGCGCACCGCTGTCGAGCCCGAGATAGCTGAGCGTTTCGGGCGACGTGTCGAGAATGCCGTTCGCGATGCCGTCCAGCCCGGTGCCGAGCCGTGGATCGACCGCGGCGACCGCGCGGCCACCCGCGGACAACAGCGCCGCAGCGGCAGTGGACAGGACGAATGTACGGCGGTCGAGGATCATCCAGGCGCTCCGATCAGGATTTGACCGGAGACTAGCGCGGCGTGAAAACCGCGCCAGTAGTTTCGGTGGTATCCTGGTCGGAACGGGCACAGGTCAGGCGCTATCTCGGTGTTTTGCTGATACACACGCCATGCCCGAATTTGTCGGGAACTCAGCGCGGGGTTCTCGACAGGCTCGAACCAAACGGGGGGGGATTTAACCCATGCCGCGTCCTGAAGATCGGGGTGCCACGGCCATCGGCCGCGGCACCCCGCCGGGCGCCTACTCCGGCAGGCCGAAGTTCTTGGGCTTGCCGAAATCGGCGGCGCCACCCTGTGCGCCCATGCCACCCTGGTGGCTGGCGTCGGCGTCGTCGACCGCGCTCGCCATCGCGCGGCGGCGGCGGAGTTCGAGACGCTGTGCCTCGGTCAGATTGGCATCGCCCGTTTCGTTGCCGTTGGGGCCACCGGCTGCGGCACCGGCTTCGGAGGCGTGGTTTTCCAGATTGTCGTCGGCCATCGTCATTCTCCTTCGCTCTATTGAACGACGCGCGTCGCCAGCCGTTCCCATGCGCGGCGTGCGGACGGCCACCCGCCGGTTTCCGACGACGGGCGTGTTCGACCGGCATATCCAGACGGCCGAACTCGGCTATATCCGCAGGCGGGCGGTCCGCGCGGCGCGGGTCGGCGGACAGATATGTCGGCTCCCACTGGAGGCAGCATGAAGAGCAAGATCTACGACAGTCCCGCAGCGGCGCTGGAAGGCGTGTTGTTCGACGGCATGACGATCATGTCGGGCGGGTTCGGCCTGTCGGGCAACCCGGAAAGCCTGATCCCGGAAGTTCGCGCGTCGGGTGTGACGGGCCTGACGGTGGTATCCAACAATGCCGGGGCCGACGGGTTCGGACTGTGGATGCTGCTCGAATCGCGGCAGGTCGCCAAGATGATCTCCAGCTATGTCGGGGAGAACAAGCTGTTCGAGCAGCAATATCTGAGCGGTGAGCTGGCGCTGGAACTGAACCCGCAGGGGACGCTGGCGGAACGGATCCGCGCGGGCGGGGCCGGCATTCCGGCGTTCTTCACCAAGACCGGCGTCGGCACCGTCGTGGCG